>JAEZNO010000035.1 GCA_023441805.1 Bacteroidota bacterium | reverse complement strand
CTGTTACTTAAAGGTTAGATTTGTTTATTAAGGAACCGCCGTATACGTGAACCGTACGTACGGTGGTGTGAGAGGTCGGAAAATAAAATAGGAGGAAAACTATTTTATTTTCCTCCTACTCGATTGTTAAGTCTTGATGTTTCAACAGTCTTATTGTTCTAATCAGGAAGCACTCTTTTTAAGGATTTTGAAGTTCTTTTTAGCATTATTCTTACCATTGGTAAGTGCAAGGTTTATTACTTCAATCATCTGTTCTACATAATGGAAACTTAATCCTTTAATATATACAGGATTGATGTCTTCAATATCTCTCTTATTATCCTTTGGGAGAATAATTTCCTTAATTCCTGAACGACGGGCAGCTAGTATTTTCTCCTTGATACCACCAACTGCAAGTACTTTACCCCTGAGAGTAATTTCACCTGTCATAGCCAATTTAGCTTTAACCTTTCGTTTGGTGTATGCTGATGCCAGTGCAGTGAACATTGTAATACCTGCCGAAGGGCCATCTTTAGGTGTAGCACCCTCAGGAATATGTATATGAACATTGTTTTTCTCAAACATTTCAGGATTGATGTTCAATTCGGCGCTCTTTGATTTCAAATATTCATATGCAAGTGTTGCCGACTCTTTCATTACATCACCAAGATTTCCTGTGATACTCAATACTCCTGAACCCTTACTAAGGCTTGTTTCAACGAACAGAATCTCCCCTCCTACCGGTGTCCAGGCTAGTCCTGTTACAACACCCGGTGCGTGAATGTCTTCATCAATTTCATGCCTGAATTTTGAAATTCCAAGAATCTTAGCCAAATCTTCTTCTGTAACTTTCTTATTGTATGGATCACCCGAGACTATAAACCTAGCCAGATAACGAACAACCTTTGCTATATTACGCTCCAGAGTTCTAACACCCGATTCTCTTGTGTATTGGTCAATTATAGTCTCAATTATTTTCTTTGAGAATTCAATCTGATCAGGTTTTACACCATGTTCTTCCAGTTGTTTCGGTATCAGGTGTCTTCTTGCAATCTCAACTTTTTCCTCAAGCAGATAACCATTTATCTCAATAACTTCCATCCTGTCGCGTAGTGCCGGATGTACAGTTGACATATTATTGGCTGTAGCAATAAACATTACTTTCGATAGATCGTATTCTAACTCAACGAAATTATCATAGAAAGTGCTGTTTTGTTCAGGATCAAGTACTTCTAGCAATGCAGCAGAAGGATCACCGTTAATATTAGCTCCGATTACTTTATCAATCTCATCGAGGACAAATACAGGGTTCGAAACTTTTGCCTTCCTAATGCTCTGCAAGATTCTTCCCGGCATGGCACCGATATAGGTTTTACGATGTCCTCTTATCTCAGCCTCATCTCTAAGACCTCCAAGCGACATTCTGATATATTGTCGATTAACAGCTTTAGCGATAGATTTTCCAAGTGAAGTCTTACCCACACCCGGAGGGCCATATAAGCAAAGAATAGGTGATTTCATGTCTCCCTTTAGCTTCAAAACAGCAAGGTACTCTAATATCCTTTCCTTTACTGTCTCCAAACCAAAATGATCTTTATCAAGTACTTTTTTAGCACGCTTCAGGTCGAAGTTGTCAATTGAATATTCTAACCATGGCAGATCAATCAGAACATCAAGATAATTTATCTGCATAGAATATTCCATAGCAGCAGGATTTATTCTCTGCAATTTTGACAGTTCTTTTTCAAAAACTGCCGCCACATTTGCAGGCCATTTTTTCTTGGCAGCTCTTTCCTTCAAATCAGATATGTCTTGAGTATGCGGATTATCACCCAACTCCTCCTGAATGGTCTTCAGCTGCTGATTTAAAAGATAATCACGTTGCTGTTTATCAAGATCAATCTTAACCTTATTCTGTATCTGATTCTTTAATTCAATGATTTGCAGCTCTTTGGTCAATAATCCAAGAACAGTATTTGCCCTTTCAGTCAGATCATCAATGGTGAGCAGCATCTGCTTCTCCTCAAGCGAAATATTAAGATTTGAGGAAATAAAATTTACCAGAAAAACAGGACTTTCAATATTCTTTATTGCAAAAACACTATCAGAAGGTAGATTTGGTGACAGGTTAATGATTTGAATAGCCAGGTCTTTTATAGCCGACATCAAAGCGTTGAACTTCCTGTCTTTAACTATTGGTTTAGAGGTCTCAAAACTATGGACTTTAGCAACAAAGTATGGCTCTTCCTGAACCATCTCTTTTATCCTGAATCGTTTCTTTCCCTGGATAATCGCAGTAGTGCTACCATCAGGCATCTGCAAAATCTTGATTATATAAGCAACGGTACCAATTTCATGAAGATCTTTAAATGCAGGGTCCTCAATTTCAAAATCCTTTTGTGCAGCTGCACCTATTATTCTGTCGCCTTTGTAATAATCTTTTATGAGTTTTATTGATTTGTCCCTGCCAACGGTGATTGGAATTACAACTCCAGGAAACAGGACTGTATTTCTTAGAGGTAAAATAGGCAGTATTTCAGGTACTTCTTCGGCATTCATTTGTTCCTCATCCTCTGCCGAAAGTAGTGGAATGAATTCAGAATCGTTTTCTATCAGGTCGGTAAACCCGAGCTTGTCGTTATTCATAAGTTAGTACTTAAAAACTCTTTTTATGTTTTTCTAATGATCCCCTAATTGCGGTAACAGTATGTCAAAATTTATGCCATCAATGCAGGAAGAGAGGAAATTTCACGAATAACAAGAGTTTTTGAAAAAGGTTTACATATTGCGGTAGTTGTGAGTGAGGTTATAGACATTTTCTAATAGTCGCTCCTCAACTTCACTAAACTCCATGTTTCTTCTTTTGAACATTTCCTTAGCAATGGCAATGGCTTTCTTAGGATCGAATGTTTGCAACCCGGTAACGCCTCCCCACTTGAACGATGGAATAAAATTGCGTTGATATCCTGACCCAAAGATATTAGAGCTCACTCCGACAACTGTTCCTGTGTTGAACATGGTATTGATGCCGCATTTAGTATGATCACCCATTATTAGACCGCAAAACTGCTGAGATGTGTCGATAAAAGTTTCATCAGCATAGTTCCATAGTTTTACATTATCATAGGTGTTTTTCAGATTTGAAGTATTTGTATCAGCACCAAGATTACACCATTCAGCAATAACTGAGTGGCCTAAGAAACCGTCATGAGCTTTGTTCGAATAACCAAAGATTACAGAATTATTAATCTCACCTCCTACTTTTGACCAAGGACCAACAGTTGTGCCTCCATATATTTTGGCACCCATTTTTACTGTTGAGTTATCACATAAAGCCAATGGTCCTCTCAGATTAGCACCTTCCATAACAGTCACATTTTTACCGATATAGATTGGTCCATCAGTAGCATTAAGTGTAGCGGCAAGGATTGTGGCACCTTCTTCAATAAAGATATTTTCGACTCCATAGGCTATGGTGTGCTGTGGAATGGGTGCTGATTTTCGTCCTGAAGTGAGGATTTTAAAATCATCAGCTATTGCTGCTGCATTCTGTGAGTAAATGTCCCATGTATATGTAATCTGCATACATTCAACATCAGTAAAGACTTCCTGAACTACATTTGATTGAGCCTTAAAGTCTTCCTCATTCAAACACATTGCGACAATTGTATCATCTTTGATTAGCGCATATCCCGGCTCAAGCTGCTCAATTTCATTTATCAAATTATGATTCGGACAGATTGCTCCGTTGATAATTATATTAGCCTTTTCCTTTATAAGGGGGAATTTTTCAGACAGATACTTTTCTGTAAGAGTAGATGTAGTAGTATTGAGATATTTTTCCCATTTCTCCCTGATAGTTAGGATTCCAAACCGGATATCCGCAACAGGGCGCATGAATGTTAATGGTAAAAGATTCTTCCTTCGGGATTCATCAAAGAGTACGTAATTCATAATTGTCTGTTTTTGCTTATTTCACTCTATTGACCAAAAATAATAAAAAAAAGCCCGGCATTTATGTGGGCTTTTAGAATATTATTAACAAAAATCAAACAACTGTTTGATTATGATTTATTGCGGTTTTCGAAATGTTTCTGGTACTTGGTCTTGAACTTATCTACACGTCCTGCTGTATCAATAAGTTTAATCTTACCGGTATAGAATGGATGCGATGTATTTGAAATTTCAAGCTTTACCAGCGGATATTCATTACCGTCTTCCATTTTAATGGTATCCTTAGTTGCAACAGTTGACTTTGTAATGAATGTATCATCATTTGACATGTCTTTAAAGACGACCAGACGATATTCTTTAGGATGGATTTCTTTTTTCATTGATCAGCGAATTTGAATGAATGCCCTTGTTTAACTATTGTTGACGGGGTTAGCCCTTATTTTATTGATATGCTTATACCCGACAAATTTTGGGACTGCAAAAATATACATTTAATCTATAACAACAAAACATCCTGGCAAATTATTTTCTGTCACTTTTTGTTTCGTTAAGAAATTGTTTCAGGAGGAGTAAATTGGTCTTAAATGCCGAAAGGGTGATATCACTGATCTTGTTTCCATGAAAATTCAATGCCGGGAAGCTTTTCTGAAGTTCATTGGAAAAACACTCTTTTATGTTATTATACCGTGCTAAAGCAAGAACCGAAGTGTATCCTGCCTGGTCTGTTTGGTCGGTAATCAGGATTGGAGCCGCTTCAGTAAACGGTATATGATTGATAATCATCACTGATTTTCTGTATTCATAGTTGTTGAAGTAACGATGGTGAAGCAATTGATCGTTATACTTCTGGAGGTAATTTTCCAATATACTGAGGTTGTACTCATGCGGAATAAAAAACAATTTGACGTTTTTAATACTCCTGCCAAAAAATAGGCAGAAGCAATCAGCAGTTTTTATCAAATCAGCTTCATCTTCTTTTCCTGTAATGATCAATGAACTTCCTTTAATATCTCCGGCATTTAGCTCAAGTATCGGATATTTGCTGAAATATTGTTTCGATGTGTCATTTAACTTTTTAAAAATAACGTAGCCATCACATTGTTTAAGGTTATCTACTTCAGCAACCCTCGATAATTTCAATCCTGCATTTTCAATCAGAATAATGAACTTCCTGAAAAGCATTTTATCATCAGGAGTTGTCATCACCTTGCAATTAAAATTTGAAAAAGCAGTAAAAATAATTTCACTCAGACACTCAAAGGGACGACTACTATTATAAACGAAGCCAATATTTTTTGATACACCAGGTGAATCCCATGTTTCTTCAGGTAGCGTTTTAGATAATAAATGCAGTTCCTCAATAAACAAATCAAGACCTGCTACTACATTTTCGGCAGTAAACCAGGGATTGTACCTAAAAGCCGTGTTAATAAAATCGGTTAAAAGTGTATTTTTACTTTGAATGTCCTGTTGATAGAGATCAAGACTTTCGCGGAGTCTATACGCTAATTTGGAAATTGGTTCGTTTAATAAATCACGCTGCATCATTTCTCTTTCATGCAAAAGTAATACATTTGTTAAGGATAAAACTCTAAATAATGATTCCCATAAGACGTATCCTCCTATTACTAATTATAGTCTGTTTATGCTGTTTAAGTGCAAAAAGCCACAGTCAATTATCAAGGTTTGATGACTTAAAGCAATTGCTCGATAGCACCCGTAAAGAACGATCCGACTCTGTTAGAATACTTTTAAACACACAGTTTTACGATAATCTGCTTGAATATTTAAGTGATCCGACTTTTATTGCTGATTCTTTGAAGAAGATTAATATCGGTAAAACTTCACCAAAAGACGGCAAATTCACATTCTACAACTGGAATATACAGCAAAATGACGGTAGTAGTCTTTACTGTGGAATCATTTACTTTAATGCAACAAAAAAGGTTATACCATTAACAATCAAGCCTTCGGACCAGAAATCAGATAATGATTCGATATATGCAATAAATGATTGGCCTCCCGCTCTTTACTACAGAGTAATTAGTCCTAAAACAAAGCAGGATGACTATTATTTGTTGTTTGGATGGGATAGGTTTAGCAGGCAAACTTCCCGAAAATGTATAGAAGCAATTACTTTTCAGGGTGACACTGCAATTGTCTTCGGAAGAGAAGTCTTTAAGACGAAGGAAGGAAAGACTAAGAGAGTTGTTTTTGAATATTCAGCAAATGCCAGTCTAACACTTCAGTACAGTAAGCAAAAGCTGACACTCACAGGTGTAAGGAAGCACTATAGGAATGTGAACGATAGTGTGGTTATTGTTGACAGGCTTGAACCATTAAACAAGGAACTTGAAGGAATCAGATGGGCATATGTGCCGGTTGGAAATATCTATGATGGTTATTTGTACTTCAAAAACTACTGGACTTTTGTTGAAGGTATTAATGCACGTAATCCCGCCATTAAAGGAGAGGACAGAAAACGCTTCAAGAAACCTGACCTTGATTTAATACCTAGGAAATAATCTATCGTATGGTGCTTTATATCTGATTTACAGAGGATAACACACATTCTTAACATTTAGTAAAGAAATATTTCTGAAACCACTACATTCAGTAAAACTTTATACCTTTGTTAAGATTCTAAAGGCTTCAAAAGAGATAATATTTTCAAAAAAAATTCAACTATAAATCTAAAGTATTCGATCATGAAAAAGCACAATTTCAATGCGGGACCTTCCATTTTACCAAAAGCAGCCGTTGAAAATACAGCAAAGGCTATACTTGATTTTAATGGCATTGGTATGTCAATCCTTGAAATTTCACACAGGAGCAAGGATTTTCAGGCTGTTATTGATGAAGCCGTAAGTCTGTTTAAAGAAATCATGAATATCCCCGAAGGCTACCAGGTGCTCTTCCTTGGAGGCGGAGCCAGCATGCAATTCTGCATGGTACCTTACAATCTACTAAATAAAAAGGCAGCATATCTTGAAACAGGAGTATGGGCAAAAAAAGCAAACAAAGAAGCTAAGCTTTTTGGTGAAGTTAATATTGTAGCATCTTCAGCTGATAAGAACTTTACTTACATACCGAAAAATTTCTCTATCCCTACTGATGCTGATTATTTCCACATTACTACAAATAATACAATCTACGGAACTGAAATCAGATATGATATGGATTCTCCGGTGCCACTAGTAGCTGATATGTCTTCCGACATTTTGAGCCGTCCTGTTGATGTGTCAAAATATGCACTTATATATGGTGGCGCACAGAAGAACCTCGGTCCTGCAGGTGTAACATTTGTAATTATCCGCGAGGATATACTTGGCAAGGTTGAACGTCAGATACCTACAATGCTTGATTACAGGACCCATATTAAGGAAGGTTCAATGTTTAATACTCCTCCTGTATTACCTATTTATACAGTACTCGAGACCTTAAGATGGATCAAGAGCCTGGGTGGTTTATCAGCAATTGAAAAACAGAATATTGAAAAAGCTAATCTTCTTTACAATGCTATTGACAATAGTAAGATGTTTGTCGGTACAACTGAGAAAGATTCACGCTCACTTATGAACATCTGCTTTGTAATGAAAGAACAATACAAGGATAAGGAAGAAGCATTCATGGAATTTGCCAAGAAACAGGGAATGGTTGGAATTAAAGGTCACCGTTCAGTTGGAGGATTCAGGGCTTCAACCTATAATGCACTTCCTATTGAAAGTGTGCAGGCCCTTGTTGATTGCATGGCACAATTCGAAAAAGAAAACGCTTAATTAATTCATCATTCTACATCATGAACCGGCACTTCGTGCCGGTTTTTTTTTGCCTTGGGTTTAGTATTCATCCGGACAGGTGCTGATTATATTTAATTTTGCCGTGTTAAATGATCGGTCTGCAATGAAAGAAGGAGAGATAATATTCCTTGCTGAAGGTGTTAAATTCCCTAATCTTAAATATCGTAAAGACTCCGGAATAATTGCCTTTGGAGGTGACCTTGGAATCTCTCGCCTGCTAGAAGCATACAGTAAAGGGATTTTCCCTTGGTATGATATTAATTCTCCCGTGCTCTGGCATTCACCCCTCGAAAGATGTATATTTGATATCAACGGTTTTAAAACTTCACATAGCCTCAAACAAAAATTAAAGAAGGGAGTGTTCTCATTCACATTTGATCAGAATTTTGTGCAGATAATGCAATGTTGCGCTCTTATTAAACGGAAAGAAGAAGCAGGAACCTGGATCTTTAATGAAACTGTTGATGCTTATTCAGCTCTTCATAAAGCAGGTTATGCTCACAGTCTTGAGGTGTGGCACAATGGAGAAATTGCAGGCGGCTTGTTTGGAGTTTCACTTGGTAAGGCCTTCTTTGGAGAGTCAATGTTCCATATTGTCACTGATGCATCAAAAGCTGCAATGTATTTCTTGTTCGAATTTCTCAAAAGTGAAGGTTTTCATTTTATAGATGCACAAATGCATACTGACCATCTCATTTCACTGGGAGCACAAATGATAACTAGAGATGAATACCTTAATAAACTTGATGTTGCATTAAAATATGATACTTTAAATGGTAGTTGGGATGAATTTATCAGAAGAAATGGAAATGCACCGGCATTTTATGGCCGAGGCAATTAGAATGTCGGAACTTAATCTTGAAGGAGATAAAGGCGGACCCTTTGGTGCTGTGATTGTAAAAGACGGCCAAATCATTGCAAAGGGATCAAATCAGGTAACTAAATCAAATGATCCAACGGCTCACGCTGAAATAGTTGCTATACGACAAGCCTGTACCATGCTAAACAGTTTTCAATTAACCGATTGTGATATTTACTGCAGCTGTGAACCTTGCCCTATGTGCCTTGGTGCTATTTATTGGGCACGACCGCGAAGAGTTTTCTTTGCAGCAACCCGATACGATGCAGCAAATGCAGGTTTCGATGATGATTTCATTTACAAAGAATTAGACTTAAGTGCTGAAAACAGAAAAATTTCAACAACTAACCTTATGCAAAAAGAAGCTACTTTAGTCTTCGAAAAATGGCTTAAACTTGAGAAGAAAACTCCTTATTAAATCTTTAAAAATTATAAAACAATGTCGTTTGAATTAACAGGAAAAATTCTGGAAATCTTTAATGAACAGCTAATATCAGATAAATTCAAAAAGCGCGAGTTTATCGTGGAATTTAAAGAGACGCCTAATAGTAATTACCCTCAATATCTGAAATTTCAATTTACCGGTGATAAATGCAGCATTCTGGGTCAGTATAAAGCCGGACAGGATGTTAATGTTTCATTTAATCTGAGAGGACGTAAATATCAGAAGGATGGAAAGGTAAGTTATTTCACTGATCTTGAAGCATGGAAAATGATGCCTGTTAATGCATCTGCCCCCATAAATAATGATCTGCCAAACTATGGTTCTTATGAGCCTGAGGAGGACGATGCTAATGGTGGTCTTCCATTTTAAAGTTGTTGAATAAAATCAAGCGAGAAACTGAAGGTACTTCCTTTACCAGGAGTGCTTTCAGCTATGATTTTCGATTTATGGAGACTCATAAACTCCTGACAGAGAATCAAGCCAAGCCCTGTTCCTGTCTCATTTGCGGTTCCTGAGTTCTTTAATCCGCCATCAAGCTTAAATAACCTGTCAAGTTCTTCAGGTGTCATTCCTATACCTGTATCGGATACCGATACTGTCACCTTCCTACTGTTAACCCTGCTGCTTACAGTTACCGAACCACCGTTTGGAGTGAACTTTATTGCATTAGTAAGCAGATTACGTAATATTGTGGATAACATATTCTTATCTGCCTTAACAATTACATCACGCGAGAAATCCGAAAACAGTGCTATCTGCTTGTTATCAGCCGAACTTCTTACCAATTCAACCGCATTCTCTATTGTTTCAGTCAGACTTACCGGCTCCGGATAGAAATCAATCCTTCCTGATTGGGCTCTCGACCAACTTAACAAATTGTCCAACAATGCATAAATGTGTTGCCCTGACTGTCTGATTACATTCAGATACGACTTCTTTTCATTGTCAGATATCTCATCAAAATCATTGTAAGCAAGATCAGCAAAACCAAGTAGCGAATTGAAAGGATTCTTCAGGTCATGGGCAATAATCGACAGGAATCGATCTTTTGTTTGTATCAGTTCCTCAAGATGAGTCTTCTGATCTTCAATTACTTTGTTTTTCTCCTGCAGTTCGTCGGCAACTCTTGATTTACTGCTATATCTTCTAAAGAAAAAGAATAATAGAATAATGATCACACCGATTGCAACCATCAACGCTATCTTGAGTTTAAAGTTGTTACGGATATTGAGTGATTGATCAAGATTCTGTTTTAGTAATACCGACGGGTCGTTACTGTTATCCGTTATTTCAAACCTCCTGCCAACACCTGCAAACTGAACAGCCATCTGTTCTGCAGATAAGCTATCTTTTAATTGAATATAGCTGTCTAAGAATTTATAAGCCAGGGCTGGCTGATTGAGTGACATTGAAATGCGTGCAAGTTCAGAGTAAGCTTCCATAGTAAGTGGACGATTCCTTATTTGCTTGGCATTGTTTAATCCTTTCTCAGTCAGTCGATAAGCTTCGGGTCTCATTCCTTTTAGGAAATACACCTTTCCCAACAGTATCTGTCCATTTGCAATTGAACTCAGGTCATTGTTTTTCACTGCTATCTCCAATCCGGTATATGCGTATCTTTCTGCATTGGTAATATCGTTTTTCTTCATGCAGAGTACACTGAGTGCAGAATACACCTGTGATAGTGATGAGGAATTAAGTTTGTTTGAAAGTGACTGAGTTTCTTCAAAGTTCTCACGCAGTTTCTCCATACGCGATATATTCCTTCCCAAAACCCCCAGATTAAGATACGATGCATCTAGTTGCTGTTGCCTCATGATCTTGGTTAGAATCTTCAATGCTCTTGAATAATAATTGAATGCCTTGTCGGGTAGTTTCAACTCATTTGTAATAAATCCAAGATTAATACAGGCATTAGCCAACGGGGCAAGCATCCCGTTCCTGTCAAAGTACTCCATTGCCTTTTGGGTATGCTTACGGGCATCCTCATAATTATAGGTTACAGAATAAACCATACCCAAACGGTATTGAGCATTAGCCCATTGCGTTGAGTCCTTATTCGTGGCTGTTTCATCAATTTCCCGAAGAAGAAAGCTAACCGCAGTAGCATAATCTCCCGACTCGAATGCGCTCTGCGAAATCTTACGAAGAACAGTAGTCCGCGTAACAGTGTCGGGTAATCTATTGAGGAGATTAATAAGGCTATCCGTTTTCGACTGGGCACAAACAACGAAAGGCACAAAAAGTGCCAGGCAACCAGCTATTACAATCCGCTGAATTGTGTGTTTCATTGTATTGCGTAAAAAGTTAATCAATATACAAAATTTTTGTTTTGTTATGATGATCTTTCAAACGGATGCTCACATTTTTCAAAATCCGGTAAATACTCACTACTACTCTCTAATTCCTGTATCCACCCATTTTCAAAACCCAGTCTCTCCATTTCTGCCACAACTGCATTATATTCTTCTACTGATATTGTTCGCCCAAGTGTTTTATGACCGACGGCTTTATATATAGGATGATATTGTGCCATAAGCGAAATACTAATCTTCGGTGATAGTTCTTTAGCAATAAACCTAAGGGCTTTGATGCTGTTATTCACCTCGCCGGGTAGGACAAGATGCCTTATAATTAATCCACGAACTGCAGTTTCATCCTGATCAGTAATTATCTTCGGACCCATCTGCCGATACATCTCTTTCAATGCTTCACCTGCCACACTTGAATAGTCCTTTACATCAGAATAAGCTTTACCAAGCTCATTATTTATATATTTAAAATCAGGTAGATAAATGTCCACTAATCCTTCTAACCGTCTAAGGGTTTCAACACTATCATAACCATTTGAATTATATACAATTGCAGGATAACGTCCCCGGCGGTGAAGTGAATTTATTATGAGTACCATTTGAGGTACCATATGTGATGCTGATACAAAACCAACCGAAGTACATCCTTTGTCAAGTAAAGTAATTATTTGCTCTGTAATTTGGTCAAGTGTCCCGTATTGGGATATCCTTGTACCATTTTGGCTAATCTGATAGTTTTGACAAAAGATGCATTGTAAATTACAATGTGAAAAGAAAACATTACAAATTCCTGTTTTTCCACTAATAACAGGTTCTTCGCCTGTGTGGATGCAGATATTACTAATATTGAATCCTGAATCTATTTTACAATAACCTAATGGACCATTAACACGGTTGGATTTGCACATACGGGGGCATATAGTGCATTTAATCAAGTCATTATATGCTTGTTCATCAGTATATTTAAAATTAATGTTCATGCCCCTCAAGTAGCTTTGGCTGTAGAAAAAGCGTGTTATTTCTACTATTTATGTATAAACAATATAAAAGTAATCATCCCAAAGTACAAATAAACCGGGATAATTTGATTCAAGCACTCCCCCAAACAGCTAAATCACACTCTTAGTATTCTATCAATCAAAAATAGTACCAGTTAATGTAGTAAAAGCAAAAAGTCATCCGTAACTTTACCACCTCATTTTTACAGAAATCACACTGAAACATGAACACTCAAACTGTAACCAGTGACCGGAAAACCTATATGGTTTCAATAATGATCATCGGAGTTCTCTTCTTTATTTTTGGATTTGTCACCTGGCTTAATGGTACATTGATTCCTTTTCTGAAGATATCATGCGAGCTTAATAATGTACAGGCTTACCTGGTTACTTTCGCATTTTATATTTCTTACCTCTTTATGGCACCACCATCGTCATTGGTGTTAAAGAAAACAGGATTCAAAGATGGAATGGCAGTTGGTCTTGGTTTAATAGCAGTTGGATCCCTAATCTTTATACCTGCAGCTCTTTACAGAACATTTGGACTTTTCTTAACTGGGTTGTTTGTTCAGGGAGCTGGTCTGGCATTACTGCAAACAGCTTCAAATCCTTACATCACTATTATCGGTCCGCGTGAAAGTGCAGCCCGCCGAATAGCCATGATGGGAATTGCAAATAAAGTAGCCGGAACCATTAGTCCGATTATATTGGGAGCCATCATTCTTGCCGGTGCAAACCAGCTCATGGATCAACTGGTCACTGTCACAGGGGATCAAAAAGAGATTATGCTCGATGCTCTTGCCGAGAAAGTAATTGTCCCATACATCATAATGGCTGCTATACTTGCATTACTTGCAATAATGATACGGTTTGCTGACCTGCCTGAAATTGACCCGTCGGATGAAGAGCAATCAATAGACCACCATGCTAAAACAAAATCGGCATGGTATCAATATCCACATCTTATTTTAGGCTTCATCGCGATATTTGTTTATGTGGGTGTTGAAGTTATGGCAGGTGATACAATTGCATTATATGGTAAGTCACTGGGCATCTCACTCGACAAATCACGATATTTTACCAGTTTAACTCTTATATCAATGGTCATCGGTTATATAATCGGGATTATAGCCATACCAAAATATATTAAACAAGATAAAGCATTGGCTGTGTCAGCAGTTTTAGCAATACTTTTCACAATCGGAGCTCTTTTGACTAATGGATTTACAAGTGTGATATTTATTGCAATTTTAGGATTATCCAATGCCATGATGTGGCCATGCATCTGGCCACTATCAATAGCCGATCTCGGAAAGTTCACTAAACAAGGCTCTGCTTTGTTGGTTATGGGTATTGCAGGTGGAGCTCTTATTCCTCTTTTTTATGGGTATCTTGTTGATATTTTTGGTAACCGTGAGTCATACCTTATCATGATACCACTCTATGCATATATTATGTATTTCGCTCTTAAAGGTCATAAAATCAGGTAAAAATAACCTCTTAAATATAACTAATGAAACCTACTCTTTTAATTCTTGCTGCCGGCATGGGAAGCCGTTATGGTGGCTTAAAACAGATTGATCCCGTAGGCCCGGATGGACAAACCATACTTGATTATTCAATATTTGATGCAAAACGTGCCGGATTCGGAAAAGTAATCTTCATTATTCGTAAAGATATCGAGAAGGATTTTAATACTGTTTTTGCCGACAGGATAAGCAAAACTATACCTGTTGACCGTGTGTTTCAGGAACTGGATGCTCTGCCTGACGGATATAAGTGCCCGGCCGATAGAACTAAACCATGGGGAACAGGCCATGCAGTATTAATGGCAGCTCAAAAGATAAGCGAGCCCTTTGCGGTGATAAACGCTGATGATTTTTACGGTAAAGATGCTTACGAAAAGGCAGTTGAATTCCTTACACACGATAGTACTGAAACCGATCATGCCATGGTGGCTTACCGACTCAAAAATACACTTTCAGAGTTTGGCTCAGTATCGCGCGGAGTATGCACTACCGATTCAAATGGTTGGCTTGAAAGTGTGACTGAACACACAAAAATAGCACGTGAGCAATCAGGCATTTTTAATACTGAGGCTGATGGAAGTAAAACATTACTTGATGAAGATACTTTGGTTTCAATGAACTTCTGGTGTTTTAAGCCAACATTCTTCAAGCAGCTTGCTACAGATTTCAATAAATTCATAGAGTCAAATATTAATGATCCCAAAGCAGAATTCTACATTCCTTCGGCGGTGGATAAACTTATTAAAGCTCAACAGGCTCGCGTAAAAGTACTTGCTAACTCAGGTCAATGGTTTGGAATTACTTATAAGGAAGATAAGCCGGATGTGATAAACAGAATAAAATTATTGACCGAAGCCGGGGAATACCCAATAAAGCAAATTAAATAGAGAATCACTACAAAAATAACCTTTGTATAGTAAAAAAGCCTTGTGGTCAAAACTACAAGGCTTTTTTAAGTGCCCGGAACAAGACTCGAACTTGCACATACGTAAGTATACTAGTCCCTGAAACTAGCGCGTCTACCAATTCCGCCATCCGGGCAGATAATTTATGTAAAGAACTTCATGGTTAACAAATTGATGTAAAACCACCTGATTTGCTCAAAACCGGCGCAAAGGTAAAAAAAATAATCTCTCCTGCAAATGCAATTCCTTTTTTCTTCTAACGAATGATAAAGTGTTTGTTTTAACCCTGATGCTCTTTTCGTAAGAGATCATTAATTGTCTTAACCGGATTAAATGTAACAATCGGTACTTCAACAAAAACAGTAATCCAGTCGGCCATGGCGCCATTCCATAAGCCCGGAAGTTCCTGAGCTTTAAGCTCACGGCCATCTTTTGATTTTGATGAAATAAATCCGGTAGAAGGGTCTATAAAATCACGTAGGTCGAAAGGCTCACCATTAAAATCTCTCACATAACATACAAGGTCAACCGGGTTGAAATGAGTAGCTTTTTCAAAGATCTTTTTTTGTTCAGGATTTGCAAAATCAATTTGCGAAGATTCAACAATCTGGAGGGAGATTTCACCCGAAGCATTTCTCACCCAGAAAGGTCCGCCACCCGGCTCACCCGCATTTCTCACCATCCCGCATAACCTGATAGGACGATTAAGCTTTGTATATAGAAAATCTACTTTCTCAATCGGACTAAGTGCATTGAACTCGTCAGAGAACTTAATGTAGAGTTTGTCATTACAGAAAGTCACAATCTTCTTAAGCTCACTTTCAGTCAGATTACCATCTTCAAGTAAATCAAGGTACTCAACAATTTCTTCCCTGAGTTCAATCAAATACCCACCTAACGCTTTCTTATATTTAATTGTAATATCTTTTAACCTGTCGGGGACAACATTATCAATATTCTTAATAAATATTACTTCACCTTGTCGATCATTGAGGTTTTCAATCAATGCCCCATGTCCGCCGGGCCTGAAGACTATATTATCGTCCTCATCCCTGAAAGGCTTGTTATCTTTATCAACAGCAATTGTATCGGTTGAAGATTTCTGAATTGAAAAAGTCAATTCATAAACTACATTAAATTGCTCCTCATACTTGTCCTTTACCTTATTGATCTCTTCAATGAAGTTATCGGCATGCTCAGGCGAAACAGTGAAATGAACGGCAACCCTGTCTTCGCTGTTTTTGCCATAATATGCACTTTCAACAAGATGCTCTTCCATTGCCATCCTTGAACCATCAGAATACGTATGGAATTTAAGTAATGCTTTGGGTTTAGTAGCATATCCCAAACCATGCTCTTCAAGCAAAAATTCGATGATAAGCTTATAATCTTTTTCCTTGATTTTGCTGTCCAGATTAATATGCTTTTCTTCCATCACAGCCTTAAGATCATCATAGAATGGAAACTTCGACAGGTTTGTGAGAAAATTATAGGCAGAATTAAAGCTGTTATCCGATGTAAATATTTCATCAGCTGTCTTAGTTTTTGACAGATCAAGAAACTCATACAGAGATTTAAACATGCGACTGGCAGCACCTGATGCAGGGATAAATTTCAGAATTTCATATTCTTCGGAATTCCTGTTGTAATACTTTTGTAATTTATCCAGTTCACTATCAGTGAAAACATGGATACCATTTTTTATTGTAGCCGGCTCTACCAGGTCAATGTACGGGAAACCTCTCTTAAAGTTCTCAACCTGCTGTTCTATCGTTTTGAGTTCGATTCCTTTTGATTGGAACAATTTTAAATCATTGGCACTAAACATAAGCGGATTAATTTTTCTGGCTGGTTTTTTTGAGCCACATGCACAAAGATAGACAATGCATCTTCAAAAAACAAATAAGGAGTATAACTCAACAGCCGTTTACCGACGATTAAGCCAATCAAAATCACTTTACAAATCAGCCTTTTCATCAATGTGTGTGACTTCACACTGGATGATTCTGAGACACTTATGACGTTTCATAAAGTGGTAGTATAACAAAATATAACCAAGTAAAATTTGTTGAAAATCCATTGTTGTATAATAGAAATAAAGTTATATCTTTGCGCTCGCATTGCCCAGGTGGTGAAATTGGTAGACACGCCAGCTTGAGGGGCTGGTGTCCTTAAGGATGTGCAAGTTCGAGTCTTGTCCTGGGCACTCTTCAACTCTAACCCTTCTCCGTGAGGAGAAGGGTATTTACCACAAATTAGGATTTCCAAAACAAATCTTTACCTCATCTCTAACATATCTCATCCCTAACTTTTCTCCTGAAGGAGAAGTGGATTAACTTCCGGATCCTGGGTTTCAGTAATAATTTTGAAAACCTTGAACAACTTGGAACAATTTTGAACCACTTCATGGTGCCAGCCGCTCTCTGATCCAATTGGTACGTATCTTCAAGAATAGTATCCTGTCGTGTAATCTTGATTCCCTTCCTTGCCAGAATTCAATAGATGTCGGCTTCAGATCATATCCTCCCCAGTGCTTTGGCCTTATGATTGAATTGCTCCTTAATAGCTCTTCTTTTTTTGTATTCAGCAGGTTTTCAAGATAAGACCTGCCGGGAATTACTTCGCTTTGTGGTGAAATAACCGCACTTATCCTGCTTTCAAGTGGACGACTGCCGAAATACTCATCCGATTCATCTTCTGTTATCTTTTCAATCTTACCCTGTATCCTTACCTGCCGCTCAATTTCAGGCCAGAAAAATAATAATGAACCATACGGGTTCTTCCTTATTTGTTTCCCTTTCTGACTATTATAATTTGTAAAAAATCTAAAGCATCCATTTTCAATTCCCTTTAACAAAACTACCCTCGATGAGGGTCTCCCCTTCTCATCTGCCGTGGCTAAAACCATGGCTGTCGGTTCGGTAGTCAGTGCTTCAATTGCCTGCTCTAACCATTTCTCAAAAAATAGTATCGGATCTTTTCCCGCATCTTCCTCATCTAATGTATGCATCATATAATTTCTTCTGATCTCTGCCAGGTTAATCATGTTGTTAGTGGTTTTTTCTGATTTAATCTCCATAAACAAGCTTTACCTGTGCAATGTTTCAATTTGTACTTTTACTGAAAATTTTTAAAATGAACCTCAGAGGTCTTATCACTGTGGTTTTTCTTTCTCTTACTCTGACTTCCTTCAGCCAGAAAAGTAGAAAAGAATATTATGCCGAAATCAGGAAAGAAAGAATTGAAAAGGATAAGGAGTTCCTGAATCCCGACGATTCACCTTTGCCGGTTGAAGAAATCAAAGCTTTTAAAGGTCTGAATTACTTCAAGCCTGATAAAAAGTATAAAATAACAGCCCGTCTCGAGAGGTTTTCAACACCTGATACAATAAAGATGAAAACAACAACCGAACGGTTGCCTTTATATATCGTTTATGGACGAGCTATTTTTACTGTTGACCGACAAACTGACACTCTGACCATATTCAGAAATGTTGGTTTGATGACCAAAGAGGGGTTTGAAGATTACCTGTTTGTGCCTTTCATGGATGAAACATCAGGTGAAGAATCCTATGGTGGTGGTAGATATATTGATACACGTATTCCTGATAACGATTATATAGAGATGGATTTTAACAGGGCTTACAATCCATACTGCGTGTATAATAAAAAGAAATATAGTTGTCCGATCCCACCTCAGGAAAACTTCATAAATGCACGAATTAAGGCAGGTGAGAAGAATTTCAATTAACAGATGATAAATCCCTGATCAGCTTATCGATCTTACTTAAAATAGACTTATTCCTTTCATTGGCCTCGATGAGTTGAGACTGCAGTGATGCAGTTTTCAATTCAACGGCCCGGTTTATTTCTTCATTTATCTTGTATTCTTTCGTCTGAAGATTTGCAATCTGACTCTGGAGTGTGTTGTTTTCTTTCTGTAAAAGGTCCAATTCAGCCTTGTATTCTTTACTTATTACTTTTGTGGGTTTACGGCGAAATACAGCAAAATAGAGTAAAATAAGTACGCACACCAATAAGCCTGCAATTGCTGCTTTCATTATTAATATCATTTTAGCATCGTTTTGGCTACGTATAATCAGTTGCTCGTATTCAATCGATAGCTTTGCTGCCCGTTGCTCCTCCGCCCTTAATGAATCACTAAGTGCAGATTCGGAGGCAATAAGTGATTCAGTATGACGGATAATTGAATCATCTGTTAAAATGATCTTTTGCATCCTGTCGTTTAAAAGATACAACTTAGTGATCCTGCCCGGAATAAGTGAATCATTGAGTTTAGTGAGATAATTTGATTGTTCGTTTCGTTCCTGTATTAACCGGCGTAATTCGGTGTCAGAACCAAAAACTGAAGCTGAAATCAATGAACATGTAAAAAGCAGGATTCTAATAGTCTTCATAATCAATGATTTTGAACAAAATTAATAAAGAAATGGGTAAAATACCATTATTTTGTAAGTTTGTGCAAATGATTTGTTCTATGAAACTACGCTATTACTTATTGAGCCTACTATTTACATTGTCATTATCTACAGGCTTAACATCAGCAACCGTAGCTCAATCTTTTAAAATCAATATCCAACTCACTGGTCTGACCGACAGCCTGATTATTTTGGCAAGTTATGCCGGAGACAAGCAATTTGTTGTTGATACGGCTTATCCTGATAAACAGTTTAATTACAGGTTCCAGGGTGATTCTCTTTTGTCCGAAGGAATGTATGTGATTGCAGGATCGGATAAAACCAAACTATTTGACTTTATTATTGCCGATAAACAGAATATTTCAATTACCGGTGATAAAAACAATTTGCCCGGTAGTCTAAAATCAAAAGAAAATGATCAAAACAGACTTTTGTTTGAATATATGGCATTCCTCTCAGTTAAACACAAGGAAATGTCACAATTGCAAACTTTGAAAAAGAAATTCCCGGCAGAAAGTGATTCAGCAAAAGTGGTTGGAAATAAGATTAATATGCTGAACGAAGAGGTAAGCAGATACATTCAGGGATTAATCAACACCCATTATGGAAAATACTTTTCATTGTTTCTAAAATCAGTGCAAGAACCTGAAATACCTGATCCGCCCCTACTACCTAATGGCCGTCCCGATTCAGTCTATGCTTTTAATAACTATAAGAAGCATTATTGGGATAATATTGATTTTTCGGATGATCGTTATATTAGAACACCTGTAATCCATGGTAAAGTTGAGCAGTACCTTAATAAACTCACAGTACCGTCAGCCGATTCATTGATAGTTTCAATTGATAAGTTGATTTCAATGACAGGCTCAAACTTTGAATCGTTTAAATATTTGATATGGTATCTTACGATAAAGTACGAGAGTTCAGAAATCATGGGACACGATGCAGTGTTCGTTCATCTGGTGAATAAGTACTATAATGACCCGCGAATGAGCTGGATGAACAGTAAGGTGAAAGAAAATCTCATAAACAGGGCTAGGACACTTGAACCAATTTTGATTGGCAAAGTTGCCCCTACCCTGATTTTAATGGATACTCTTGATATCCCCAGGTCATTACACGCCTTAACAAATAAGTACACCATAATATATTTTTGGGATCCCGAATGCAGTCACTGTAAAAAAGAGACTCCGTTGCTTACTTCTTTTTATAGCGAATGGAGTAAGAAACTTGACCTTGAAGTCTATGCCGTATGTATGGATACATCATGGAAGCGCATGAAAGATTACATTAACAGGAACAGGATGAATTGGGTTAATGTAAATGGCTATTACAGCATGGGTGGAGATTTCAGAGCATTATATGATGTACACAGTTCCCCCGTGATGTACCTGTTGGACCGCGAAAAAAAGATCATTGCCAAGCGGATCCTGACTGATCAGATAAAGAGTTTCATTCTTCGGAGAGAAGAAGGGAACTGAAAATAACCGGAGAATTAGTCTTACCCTTTTAACTACATGAGTATCAACAAGTCACAAAGCTTTGGTTAAGCCAGAGATGAGGATTATTCATGGGCTGAAGTCGTATTAAGAAACTACTCCCTTTACCATCCCTTTACCCTCCCTTTACCCTCTCCTTACCCCTAGGGTAAAGGGAGGGTAAAGGGAGGGTAAACAGACGGTAAACGGATAGGTTCTTTAAATACTGCAAAGTAGTACCTTACCCCTAAACCATCTCCAATGTTTCGACTAAAAAGTTCGTTAACCGGGCAAACGGCTTTTCTTAGCCAGTAAATGGAAATGTTTAGTTGAAGCAATTCACTATTCATCATTCAACATTCGATATTTTGTCAAGGATGTCGAAAATTTGACTATTTTTGTACCCTTTTAAAAAATGCTATGATTAACATTACTTTGCCCGATAATACAGTAAGGCAGTTTCCTGAAGGAATCACTTCAATGGAAATAGCTAAGAGCATTAGCGAAGGTTTAGCCCGCAATGTTCTTTCAGCAACTGTTAATGGTGAAATCTGGGATGCCAATCGACCCATTAATATGGATGCATCACTCAAATTGAATACATGGGATTCAACAGAGGGAAAGTACACTATGTGGCATTCATCAGCTCACCTTATGGCCGAGGCTGTTGAACAGTTATTTCCGGGTGTGAAATTCGGCATTGGACCGGCTATTGAGAATGGTTTCTACTATGACATGGATTTCGGCGACAGGCAGATTTCGGCCGATGATTTGAAAACCATTGAAGACCGTA
The DNA here is from genome assembly GCA_023441805.1 of Bacteroidota bacterium. Lineage (GTDB taxonomy): Bacteria > Bacteroidota > Bacteroidia > Bacteroidales > Lentimicrobiaceae > Lentimicrobium. The sequence continues at coordinate 37,070 of JAEZNO010000035.1, read as the reverse complement.
TGCTCGAGCTTGCCCGTGAAAAGCAAACTTTTGTACGTCGTGAAGTGTCGAAAGCTGATGCACTGAATTATTTCGGTCAGAAGAACGATGAGTATAAGATTGAGTTAATCAGGGATCTTGAGGACGGCCAAATCACTTTTTATGAATCAGGTACATTCACTGATTTATGCAGAGGGCCTCATTTGCCCGATACAAGTTGGATAAAAGCCGTTAAGTTGCTTAATATTGCCGGAGCATACTGGAGAGGTGATGAGAAACGTAAGCAGTTAACTCGTATCTATGGCATTACTTTCCCTAAGCAAAAAGAGTTAACCGATTTTCTTGAATTACTTGAAGAAGCTAAGAAACGTGATCATCGTAAGCTTGGTAAGGAACTTGAACTCTTTACTTTTTCGCAGAAGGTTGGACAGGGATTGCCGTTATGGTTGCCCAAAGGTGCTCAATTGCGTGAGCGATTAGAACGCTTCCTGAAGAATGTACAGCAGAAAGCAGGGTATCTTCCTGTGATTACTCCTCATATTGGGAATGTTGAGCTATATAAGACTTCGGGACACTTCCAGAAGTATGGTAAGGATAGTTTTCAGCCAATAAATACTCCCGAGGAAGGTGAGCAATTCATGTTAAAGCCGATGAATTGTCCTCATCACTGTGAGATATTTGCATCAAAACCCCGCTCCTATAAAGATTTACCTCTGCGTTTTGCCGAATTTGGTACAGTTTACCGTTATGAGCAAAGTGGCGAATTACACGGTTTAACCAGGGTTCGTGGGTTTACACAGGATGATGCACACTTATTCTGCATGCCCGAGCAGATAAAGAGTGAGTTTATCTCGGTTATTAATATTGTACTGCATATCTTCAAAACACTTGATTTCAAGGATTATACAGCTCAGATTTCATTACGCGATCCCGACAATCATGAAAAGTATATTGGTACTGATGAAAATTGGGAAAAGGCTGAGAATGGTATCATTGAAGCAGTAAAGGAAGCAGGACTGGATGCGGTTATTGAATATGGTGAAGCAGCATTTTACGGTCCTAAGCTTGATTTCATGGTAAAGGATGCATTAGGAAGGAAGTGGCAATTAGGCACAATTCAGGTGGATTACAACTTACCTGAGCGATTTGAGCTTGAGTATATTGGTAGTGACAATCAGAAACACAGGCCTGTAATGATACACAGGGCACCATTTGGTTCAATGGAGCGTTTTGTTGCTGTGTTAATTGAACATACTGCCGGGAATTTTCCTTTATGGCTCAATCCTGAACAGGTTATCATACTTCCTATTAGTGAAAAATACATGGAATATTCTAAAAAACTTTCAGATATTCTAAATAATTCCGAAATTCGCAGCCAAATTGATGAGCGAAGTGAGAAAACCGGGCGTAAGATCAGGGATGCTGAAGTACGAAAGGTTCCATTTATGCTGATTGTTGGTGAAAAAGAAGAAGCTGAAGGAACAGTCTCTGTTCGTCGTCATGGAGTAGGTGACTTGGGATCATATACAATTGACGAATTCGTAAAACTAGTCAGTAAAGAAGTTAACGAAGCTATGCAATAATAGCTCAATTTATTAATAAACCAAAGGAGGAATAGATATAGCAACGCCGTTTAGAAACCCCAGAGGTCCAAGACCGATGCACAAGAAGCAGGAGGACCCGCACCTCATCAACGAAAGAATCAAAGCACCCGTTGTAAGGGTAGTTGGTGAAAACGTAGAGCAGGGAATTTACAATTTTAAGGATGCCCTGGCTATGGCACAAAGATTAGAGCTTGACCTTGTAGAAATATCACCGACAGCAAATCCACCTGTATGCAAGATTACTGATTACAAGAAGTTTCTTTATGAGCTCAAGAAGAAACAAAAGGAAATCAAAGCCAAATCAGCTAAGATCGTTGTTAAAGAGATAAGATTAGGGCCAAACACTGATGATCACGATTTTAACTTTAAACTTAAGCATGCCATCAAGTTTCTGGAAGAGGGTGCTAAGGTTAAAGTTGAAGTACTCTTTCGCGGAAGAAGCATAGTTTACAAGGATCAGGGTGAAATAAAACTCTTGCAGTTTGCATCATTGCTTGAAGAATACGGTAAAGTTGAAAAGCTGCCTTTGCTTGAAGGAAAAAGGATGATCATGATCATCGCACCCAAAAAGTAAGTTTTTAATCTCAATATAAACCCAATTAACAAATCCAGTAATGCCAAAAATGAAGTCTAAATCCGCTGCCAAGAAAAGGTTTGATATAACCGGCACCGGTAAACTGAAGAGGAAGCATGCTTACAAAAGCCACATTCTGACTAAGAAGTCAACTAAACGTAAACGTAATTTAACTTACTCTACAATAGTTGATAAGGCTGATGCTAAGATTGTAAAAGAAATGCTTCAGTAATTTTGTGTTAATCTAATTTATTAACCCTTGCTTTGAGCACCAAAGAGTTTGCTTAAGAAAGTAAAACCGCCAAAGCGAAAAACAAATTAAAAAATGCCAAGATCAGTAAACGCAGTTGCCTCAAGGGCACGCAGAAAAAAGATCCTAAAAGCTGTCAAAGGACAATTTGGCAGAAGGAAAAATGTTTGGACGGTAGCTAAAAATGCATACGAAAAAGGCATGGTGTATGCATACCGCGACAGACGCCAAAGAAGACGGAATTTCCGTAGTTTATGGATTACCCGTATTAATGCAGGTGTACGTGAATACAACATGTCGTACTCTGTGTTTATGGGCAAACTAAAACAAAAGAATATCAATCTTGACCGTAAGGTACTTGCCGACCTTGCAATGAATCATCCTACTACATTTAAAGCAATAGTGGATGCTGTTAAATAGTTAAGTTGAGTGTAAAAACGCAATAAAAAGGCGAGAGTTTCGATTCTCGCCTTTTTTGATTCATCAGGGAGGCAGTATTGGCCTCTTTTTTATTGCATGAGCTTTGTGATATTCAGACTATTGTCTACTTTTGTGCTGATTATCCCATGCTGATGAAGAAAGGAGCGGCACTTCTGTTTATCTGTGTTTCAATAAGCATTATGCTTATCAACCAGATTATTCCTCATCACCATCATGACTCAAAAATATGTTTTGAAGAACAAAGCTCTTGCTGCTCAAACCATCATAATGAGGAAAATCAGGAAAATGGAAATTCAGAGGATAATTGTGCTTTATGTGGTATTGTTCATGCGCTTTTTGCTCCCGGTCAATCTGAAAAAAGCAGCTTACATCCAACAGTAATACCACTGAATGTATTCCATAATCATGTCGTCATACCTGATAATGAAATAGTAATTGTCCAGGCAACCTCAGGTTTTGATGAATCCCATCAGACTTTACCGCTGCTTCAATCTGTATATCAAAGTACAGGGACTCTTCGCGCACCCCCCTACTCTGTTTAATCAATCCATCACTGCACTAATAATACTGTGGTGCTTAATCTTATTATTAAACAGACAACCATTTAAATTAATCTTTACTCAATGAAATATAAGGTATATTTATTCCTGCTCTTGGGATTAGTATATGCAGGATGCAGACACAACCATGAATATGATAATGACCATGATCATTCTGATCATGCCCACAATGAAGAAAGTCATGACCATTCCGGCCATGATCACCACGACCATGAAGAACCGAAGTTAATTTTAACTGCCTACAACACTACCTTTGAGTTGTTTGCTGAAGCTGATCCATTTGTTGTTGGTGAGGAAACAGAGATACTATCACATATAACTTACCTCAGCAATTTTAAACCGCTCGATTCAGCTGCCGTAACCTTAAAACTGGGTAGAGGCAATGAAATGACCCAGGTTACACTTGATAATCCGAAAAGTAAAGGAATATATCATTTTATGATTACTCCAAAAACAGCCGGGAAGTCAACACTAGTCTATGAGGTAAATTTAGGCAATAGGCTGTCAACAATTGAAATACCTGTTGAAGTATTCAGCGATGAAGAAGATGCACACACCAATGCTGAATCGCTTGAAATTGACAATCCAAATGCTATTTCTTTCACGAAAGAGAAATCATGGAAGATTGACTTTGCCACTGAAGCAGTAACAAAAGAAAAATTCGGACAAGTATTAAAATGTACCGGACAAGTCTTACCAGCGCAATCCGACAAAGTTGTGATAACTGCTAAAACTAGCGGGATTGTCGAATTAAAGAGTAATAATATACTGGAAGGCAGGAATATTTCAGCCGGTGAGGCAATTTTAAATATAAATGCTTCAGGAATGGCTAAGAACAACAGTTCGGTTGAGTTCATTGAGGCAAAGAGCAATTATGAGAATGCACGAGCTGTATATGAAAGGCAAATAGAGCTTGCAAAAGATAAGATTGTATCGGAAAAAGAACTGCTGAATAGCAAGAAAGATTATGAGAATTATAAGGCCATTTATGATAATCTTAATCGGAATTTCAGCTCATCAGGACAGGTTGTGGTTAGTCCGATAAGTGGTTTTATATCTGAGATCTACAAGAAAAATGGGGAGTATATTGAAGCCGGTGAACCAGTACTGACTGTTATCAAAAACAAAGAGCTGAATATCCTGACCGAAGTTCAATACAAGTATTCAGGCTATTTAAAGGATCTGCATACAGCAACTATTAAAGCGGGCGATAGATCCTATACTCTTGAAGATCTGGGGGGAAAGATTGTATCAGTAGGGAAGAGTTTAAGCAACACTAATTTTACCATACCGGTTACATTGCAGGTGCAAAACAATGGCCAGTTTATTCCGGGTGAGTTTGTTCAGCTTTTCCTGAAGAGCAGCAGCCCAAATGTTACAATGACAATACCTACTACAGCATTACTTGAAGAGCAGGGATTATATTATGTACTGGTACAGGTTACTCCCGAACTTTTTGAAAAGAAGGAAGTAAAACCCGGGGCAACTGACGGGATCAAGACTCAGATACTAGCCGGTCTGGAAGAAAACGACAGGGTTGTCACCAAAGGAGCAATGCTGGTCAAGCTTTCACAGGCTTCGGGTGCTTTGGATCCACACACCGGTCATGTACACTAATCAAGGGAGGTAATTATGAACAGAATCATAAAATTCTCTCTTGAGAACAAGTATCTTATACTGCTTCTTTCGCTGATTCTGGTGATAGTAGGTGTAAGAACCACATTAAAGATGGATGTGGATGTTTTCCCTGATCTTACGGCACCGACAGTTGTAGTAATGACTGATGCACACGGGATGGCTTCAGAGGAAGTCGAGCGAATGGTTACTTTCCCGATTGAATCGGCTATGAATGGTGCAACTGACGTCAGGAGAGTTCGCTCAGTATCGGCTCATGGTTATTCATTTGTTTGGGTTGAATTTGATTGGGGCAGTGATATCCTCAAAGCACGACAAATTGTAAGTGAGAAACTTGTGAGTGTTGTCGCCGAAATGCCAATGGGAGTTGGTCAGCCGGTTTTAGCACCCCAATCAAGTGTGATGGGTGAGATATTTTTCATCGGGTTGCAGTCGGATAGTACTACAATGATGGATCTTCGCACAATTGCTGAATGGAACATCAAACCAATGCTTCTGTCAACTACAGGAGTATCGCAGGTAACAATCATCGGAGGAGACTTTAAGCAGTATCAGGTACTAGCTGATCCGGTTAAAATGCGCTATTTCAATGTTACAATGGACGAATTGTCCGAAGTGTGTTCAGGAGTAAGCCAAAATTCTACGGGCAATATTATTCGTCAGTATGGTAATGAATATGTGGTAAGAGGCATAGCCCGAACATCTGATACCAAGGCATTAGGAAATTCATTGATTAAATCGGTTGATGGCAAACCTGTTAGAATCGATGATGTTGCACAAATAGTGATCGGGTGGGCAGTTCCCATGGGTTACGGCTCGATGAATGGTAAGCCTGCAATAATAATATCGGTATCAAAACAGCCAAACACTAATACCCTTGATGTAACTGAACGCATTGAAAGCAACCTCAATGAATTGACAAAAAGTCTTCCAGGGGATGTAAAACTTGATACTAAAATATTCAGGCAGGCCGATTTTATTGAAACCTCAGTAAGGAATGTCAGCAATGCTCTTATTGAAGGAGCACTGTTTGTGGTGCTTATTTTGTTTGTATTCCTTGGAAATTTCAGGACGACTATTATCTCGTTGATTGCAATACCATTATCACTTCTTGGAGCTATTCTGGTGTTAAAATATCTGGGATTAAATATCAATACAATGAGTTTGGGAGGTATGGCAATTGCCATCGGATCACTCGTTGATGATGCAATCATTGATGTTGAGAATGTTTATAAACATCTGCGACAGAACAGATTAAAGGATGCAGGTGAACGTGAATCATCATTTCAGGTAGTATTTAAAGCCTCAATGGAAATCAGGGCATCAATACTTAATGCCACGCTTATTATCATTGTTGCTTTTATTCCTTTATTCTTCCTGACCGGTATGGAAGGAAGAATGCTTAAACCGTTGGGTATATCATTCATCGTATCACTCTTCATTTCAATGATTGTTGCGATGACGCTCACACCTATCCTGTCACGAATGCTCCTTTCGGATGAAAAATTCTTATTTAGAAATAAGGAGGAGAAGAAGTTGGTTAAATTCCTTAAGGATAAGTACAGAAAATCATTATTGTGGAGTCTGCAACATAAAACTGCAATCATCAGCTCAACTATCGGACTTTTCATTATCGCATTGGTAATGTTTTCAAAGATGGGCAGAAGCTTTCTTCCTGAATTCAATGAAGGATCTCTGACTTTATCGGTTATAACAAAACCGGGTACTTCTCTTGAGGAGAGCAATAAGCTGGGAACACTGGTTGAAAATGAACTGTTATCAATACCGGAAATCAAAAGCACTGCCCGCAGGACAGGACGTGGAGAGCTGGATGAACATTCACAAACCACTAATAGTGCTGAAATTGATGTCAATTTCCAACTTGAAGACAGGAGCAGAACAGAGTTCATGGAGGATGTCAGAACCAGGCTGGCAAACATTCCAGGAATTGCAGCTACTGTTGGACAGCCACTGGGTCACAGGATTGACCATATGCTGTCGGGAACAAGGGCAAACATTGCAATCAAGTTATTTGGCACTGATTTGAACAGAATGTATTCAATTGGAAATAGTATCAAAAATTCAATTTCCGGAATTGAAGGACTTGTGGATGTTAATGTTGAGCAACAGACTGAAATCCCGCAAATTCAGATTAAAGCTGATCGTGATAAAATGGCTTATCATGGTATTACGGTCTCACAATTCAATGAATTCATCAACACCGCATTTAGCGGAGAGAAAGTATCGGACATCTATGAAGGACAGCGCAATTTTGACCTGGTACTGAAACTATTACCCGAATACACTCAAAGCATCGATGGTATCAAATCAGCACTTATTGATACGCAAAATGGAAGGAAAGTACCTCTTGAGGAAGTTGCAGACATTGTTTCGGTTACCGGACCAAGCTCCATAAGCAGAGAGAATGTACAGCGAAAGATTGTGATTTCCGCAAATGTTGCTGGAAGAGATCTGAGAGGAGTGGTTAACAATATTAAGCAGGTAATTGATGATGAAATCAAACTACCTGAAGGGTACCGGATTGAATATGGAGGTCAGTTTGAAAGTGAAGCAAGAGCATCACGTACATTATTAATAACTTCTATTATTGCAGTTTTTGTTATCCTCCTACTCTTGTTCCATGAATTTAAGAATTTCAAACTTGCAGGAATCATACTTCTAAATCTTCCATTGGCACTTATAGGAGGTGTATTCACAATCTTCTTTACTTCAGGTGTATTAAGTATACCTGCAATAATCGGGTTTATTACACTGTTTGGAATTGCAACCAGAAACGGTATTTTATTGGTTTCCAATTATCAACACTTACATCAAAGAGGCTTGGCATTGCGCGACACTATCTTAGAAGGCTCAGTTGACAGATTAAATCCAATTATTATGACAGCCCTCACGGCAGCACTTGCACTTATCCCATTAGCTTTCAGGGGTGATTTATCAGGAAATGAAATACAAAGTCCTATGGCTAAAGTAATATTAGGCGGCCTTCTCACATCAACATTACTCAATGTTTTTATAGTGCCCATTGTATATAGCCTGCTGGCTAAACATGATTCTCTAAAGATGGAGGAACAAGAAAAATGAAAGTAATTATCTTAATTATAGGCCTGCTCATATTTAATCCTTTTGCTAAAGGTCAGGACTTAGAGAAATTATTGGCTGAAATCTCATCTAATAACAATCGTCTTAAGGCATTACGCGAATTAACAGATGCACAAAAGCTAAGCAATAAAAAAGAGTTGAACCCTGCGAACCCTGAAATTGAATTTAATTATCTATGGGGTGATCAACCTCAATTGGGTAATCGCAAGGATTTGAAAGTAGTGCAGTCGTTTGATTTTCCCACTTCTTACAGTCATCGCTCGCAAATAGCAAAGCTCAGGAATAATCAAAGCGATCTGGAATACAGGAGAGAATACCTTTCAGTTATGCATTCTGCGACACAGCTATATATTGAAATGGTATATCTCAATTCGTATATAACTGAGTTGACTTCCAGAACTGAGAACTCAAGAATATTGGCTCAGGCAATGGAATTAAGACTTCAAAAAGGTGAAGCTAATATACTGGAGTACAATAAAGCAATTCTTGACTATGCCAACCAGCAGCGATTGCTTGAAGAGCAAACATCAAGACGAAGAGTAATAAATACTGAGATGGAAGCTTTGAACGGAGGTAAGGCTATAACTGTAAATTCCAGTGAGCCATATCTCCGGAATATAGAGCCTGATTTTGAAAAATGGTACCAAACTATCATGAACTCGAATCCGGATATCAGGTGGATTGAAGAGGAATCATTGATTAATGCAAGGATGGTGAAACTAAACACCTCATTGGCTTTGCCCAAGTTTACTGCAGGTTATATGAGTGAAAGTTTGCCTGATGAGCAATTCAGCGGAATTACTGTTGGAATGACAATTCCTTTGTGGGAGCATAGAAACACCGTAAAATCCTCCAGGCTGAGAAGCATGGCTAATCAGAGTCTTGCAGCTGACATGCAACAACAATACTATTACATATTGAAGGCAAATCATGAGAAAGTAATAACTTTGCTGAATAATGCTAAAAAATACCGTTCGGAAGTAGAATCACATACCAATGCTGATTTTCTGAAAAGAGCATTTGACAGTGGGGAAATATCACTAATTGAATATCTAACCGAATTGACTTTTTACTATGAGAGCATTAACCAAATGCTGTCACTGGAAAGAGAAGCCGGTATTGCAGCTGCTGAACTACTCTATTATGAGAAGTAACTATTCATAACCAAATATAGATGAAGAAAGATCTCTTATTCGTACTATTAGTTCTGGCCATCTTTGTGCCGTTTTTTATCAGTCCCGACCTGTTGACATTCTACGAGAAATTTAACAGTGAGCACGGTTTAATAATGAGCTTCATTAAGTTTGCAATACTCGCTACACTTGGTGAGGTGATTGGATTAAGGGTTAAAACAGGGCAGTATAATTCGAAAGGGTTTGGTATAATACCACGGGCAATAATCTGGGGGTTCCTTGGAATAACAATTAAACTTGCTTTCACCATCTTTACAACCGGTACTATTCAGTTTCTTACAGCTATGGGTATGCAGGATGCCGCATCTGTTTATGCAGGTGAGTTCACATTAGATAAAGTCTTCATAGCTTTTTGTATTAGTGTGTTCATGAATACAATCTTTGCCCCTGTTATGATGATGGTTCATAAAATTACCGATACACATATTATGAATACGGGTGGAACTGTAAGGGGTTTATTTTCAAGGATGGATGTTTCAGGAATTCTGAGAAATCTTAACTGGGATGTGCAATGGAACTTTGTCTTTAAGAAGACTATTCCCTTTTTCTGGTATCCGGCACACACTATTACATTCCTATTGCCGAATGAATTCCAGGTTTTATTCGCAGCACTACTGGGAATAGCATTAGGATTAATTCTTGCAATAGCATCTCTTAAATCCACACCGGCTAAAGCAACCGGGTCGATTGCATGATCAATAATTAATTTTTATTGCCCAATCGGACTATTTCTACTAAATTGCAGCCATAATCAGGCAGTCGTTTCTACTTGCTGTTAAAAAGTAAAGGAGCGACTGTAAATAACTAATTCAAAGCTTAAAGTGATGAAGGAAAAATTCAGAAATGAGACTCCTATTAATTATGATGTCGTAAAATCAGTCATAGAGAGTGTTAATCTTCCATGTGTTGGCAGGGCAAGTATCCGCGAGATTAAGAAAATCATTGATTTGATAGAAAAAGAAACGGGTAAGAAATTCATTCGTATGGAGATGGGAATACCGGGACTACCGGCACCATCCATTGGCATTGAAGCAGAAATTGCAGCTCTGAAGAATGGTGTGGCAGCAATTTACCCTGACATTGACGGTTATCCTGAACTTAAGATTGAGATTTCAAGGTTTGTAAAGAACTTTCTGGATATTGAAGTAAATCCTTATGCCTGCATTCCAACAGTAGGAAGTATGCAGGGCAGTTTTGCCGCTTTTCTGACATTAGCACGAACAGATGAAAATCGTGATACCACTTTGTTTATAGATCCCGGATTCCCGGTACACAAACAGCAACATAAAGTATTAGGACAGAAATTTGAGAGCTTTGATGTTTATGACTATAGAGGTGAGAAACTAAGAGACAAACTTGAGTCATATTTCAAAACAGGTAAAATCCACTCAGTACTTTATTCCAATCCAAACAATCCGTCATGGATTTGCTTTACCGACCAGGAGTTAAGGATAATAGGAGAGCTGGCTAATAAGTATGGAGTGGTCATTTGTGAGGACTTAGCCTATTTCGGCATGGATTTCCGACAGGATTATTCTCAGCCCGGTGTGCCTCCATTCCAGCCTACCGTTGCGAAATACACCGATAATTATATTCTGTTTATTTCAAGTTCAAAAGCATTCAGCTATGCAGGTCAACGTATCGGCATGATGGTTATTTCGAATAACCTGTTTGATAAGAAATATCCTAACCTTCTGAAGTACTATAGTAGTGAATGCTTTGGCAGAGCAATGATTTTTGGAACTGTATATGCATTAAGTTCAGGTACTTCACACTCAGCACAGTATGCTCTTGCCGCAATGCTGAAAGCTGCAAATGATGGCAAATATAACTTCCTTAATGAAGTAAAAATTTATGCTGAAAAGGCGCACACCATGAAGAAGCTGTTCACCGACAATGGCTTTAATATTGTTTACGATAAAGATATTGACAAGCCCATTGCCGATGGATTTTATTTTACAATATCATATCCGGGGCTAACAGGCGAAGAATTGATCGAGGAGCTATTATATTACGGTGTAAGTGCAATTTCATTAACCATAACCGGAAGTACCCGAAATGAAGGTTTGCGGGCTTGCGTATCACTTGTAAATCCAAACCAATTTCCTGACTTAGAGATCAGATTAAAGAAATTTCATGAGCATCATGAGATAGTGGCTAATCCAACTTTATCTATCTGATCGGTTGTAAAATTTATATTCTGTAAATTTGAATTCAAGACGGTAAAAGCCGGGCTATTTCTATGGCTTTTTTACTGCTATATACTTATTGTTATTCAAATTAGACCAAGCTACTTTATAATGGTTTTAAATAAGCCTTTTTGGTCATTTTTGGCGGTATAATATCCACTCCAAGTGGGAAATAATCTTTAATTTCGTTGCCAGAATACCAATAAAAAATCAATATCATGGCTAAAATTAAAGGCGACATTCTTATCGATACAGAAAAGTGCAAAGGGTGTCAGGTTTGCATACCTGCCTGCCCTCAGGAAGTCATTGGAGTATCAAAGAATGTTAACGGTAAAGGATACAACTATGTTGAGTCAGTAAACGATGACTGCACAGGTTGTATGAATTGTGCAATTGTATGTCCTGATGGTGTTATCACTGTATACAGGAAGAAAATGGAGTAAGAAAACTAATTACTAAAATGAGTATGAAAGAACTTAGATTAATGAAAGGCAATGAAGCCTTCGCCGAAGCAGCTATAAGGGCAGGTGCCGATGGCTACTTTGGTTATCCAATTACACCTCAGTCTGAAGTTATGGAGTACCTTATGGCTGAAAAGCCACATGAACGTACCGGTATGATTGTCCTTCAGGCTGAAAGTGAAGTTGCTGCCATCAATATGGTTTATGGCGGGGCCGCAACTGGTAAACGTGTACTTACTTCTTCCTCCAGTCCTGGTGTTAGTCTTAAACAAGAAGGGATATCTTATATTGCCGGTGCTGAATTACCATGCGTTATTCTCAATGCTGTTCGTGGAGGTCCAGGTTTAGGAACAATTCAACCATCACAAAGCGACTATTTCCAATCAACCAAAGGTGGCGGGCATGGTGATTACAGACTTATTGTACTAGCTCCATCATCAGTGCAGGAAATGGCCGATTTCGCTCCATTAGCTTTTGACCTTGCTTTTAAATACAGAACACCGGTATTGATCCTATCGGATGGTGCAATAGGTCAAATGATGGAAAAAGTTTATCTTCCGGAACAAAGGCCAAGATTTACTCCTGAAGAAATTAAAAAGAACACCCCCTGGGCTACTACAGGTAAGACTGCCGATAGAGAACGCAACATTATTACTTCTCTTAATCTTGATTCAAACGTTCAGGAGCAGCACAATATCCATCTTCAGAAGAAGTATAAAGAGATTCAGGAAAACGAGGTAAGATTTGAGAAAATTCAGTGTGATGATGCTGATTATATCTTCGTTGCTTACGGAACAAGTGCTCGTCTTTGCCAAAAAGCTACCGACCTTGCACGCGCAAAAGGTATTAAGGTTGGACTGTTACGTCCTATCACCCTATTCCCATTCCCGACAAAAGAAATAGCTGAACTTGCTAAGAGAGTTAAAGGTTTCTTAACAGTCGAAATGAGTGCCGGACAAATGGTAGAAGATGTAAGATTAGCTGTAAATGGTGCAGTAAAAGTTGAACATTTCGGTCGTATGGGTGGTGTAATTCCTACCCCACCAGAAATTGTTGAAGCACTTGAGTCAAAAATTATTGGAGGATAAAAAATGGATACAGTTATAAAAGAAGATATCCGTAAACCGGAAAATATAGTTTATAAGAAGACGCCCCTTCTTACTGATAAAGCCCTGAGTTACTGCCCCGGATGTGGTCATGGAACTGCTCACAGGATTATCATGGAGGTAATTGAAGAGATGGGCCTTCAGGAAAATACAATCGGAATTGCTCCTGTGGGCTGTTCTGTACTTGCTTATGAGTTCATGAACATCGATATGCAGCAGGCTGCACACGGTCGAGCTCCTGCACTCGCTACAGCAGTTAAAAGATTGAATCCTGAAAAGACAGTTTTTACTTACCAGGGAGATGGTGACCTTGCTGCTATCGGTACTGCCGAAACTATTCATGCATGCAACAGAGGTGAGAACATCGTGATCATTTTTATTAACAACGGTATCTACGGAATGACCGGTGGACAAATGGCACCCACTACCCTTCCTAACATGAAGTCATCAACTTCTCCTTATGGAAGAGATGTAAATACTATGGGTAATCCTATTAAGATAACTGAACTAGTTGCTCAGTTACCCGGTACTATCTTTGTTACCCGTCAGGCTGTTCATACACCGGCAGCAGTGCGTAAAGCTAAAAAAGCAGTTCGCAAGGCATTCGAAAATCAAAAACTTAATAAAGGTTTATCCTTTGTTGAGATTGTTTCGAATTGCAACTCCGGTTGGAAAATGACACCTAATCAGGCTAATCAATGGATGGTTGAAAATATGTTCCCATTCTATCCATTGGGTGACATTAAAGTAAATGAGGATTAACATTTAAAGAATTAAAGCAATGACAGAAGAAATATTAATTGCAGGGTTCGGAGGACAAGGAGTCCTTTCAATGGGAAAGATCCTCGCTTACTCAGGTGTTATGGGGGATAAGGAAGTTAGCTGGATGCCTTCATACGGTCCTGAAATGCGTGGTGGTACAGCTAACGTTACAGTGATTATCAGCGATGAACGTATTAGTTCACCAATTCTCAGTTCATACGACACTGCCATTATTCTTAATCAGCAGTCTATGGACAAATTTGAGAATTCAGTTAAACCAGGCGGAATCCTCATCTATGATCCAAATGGTATCACTCGCCACCCTTCAAGAAAAGACATTAACATCTATTCAATCGAAGCTGCTGACGAAGCTGCTCGCGTAGGATTAACAAAAGTCTTTAACATGGTTGTACTTGGTGGATTCTTAAAGATAAAGCCGGTTGTTCAACCTGAATTTATTCATAAAGGTTTAGAGAAATCATTACCAAAAAGGCACCACAATCTCATCCCTGAGAATGAAAAAGCTATCGAAAAAGGTAAAGAGATCATTAAACCCGTATTCCTGTTAAATTAGTGCACACACACTATATTCCAAAACCTCCGTTCAACAAACGGAGGTTTTTTTATGCAGTTTTTACTGATAACTTTCCTTCCCGCTTATACGACCACAGCATGATAGCTATTGCTATCACCAGGAATCCCACACCTGTCAGGAAAGTAAATACAAAACCGTACAGTTCATAAAACAACACTCCTAATAGCGGAGCTAATAATGAACGGGCACTTGTAAGGAATAGATGAACTGACTGGTAATCTCCAGCCTCGGCAGGCTTACAGAAATAAGCTGACCCAATACTCCATAATAGCGACATGGTTGCAGCAAATACCGCCTGGAAGATAATAAAGGGAATCATCCCATAATATAGCTTAAATCCCCAAATGGTTGTTTGAGCGGGCATGTAATTAGTCAGGACAAGACTAAGCAAGAAAAACAATATAGAGGAGAATGTAATGGCAGCAAAATGTCGGGGGTCTATTCGTGAAAGTGTTTTACCAAAATATGGTATCAGGAATAGGGCGACAATATTATAAAGGTTTTTATAAGTGGCAACACTGAAATAATTTAACCCCAATTTCTTTTCAAAGAATATCGTAATAACTGTTGTAGTGCTCATAAAAGCAAAGCCATAGAACATAAAACCCCACTCGAAATGCCTGAATGGCAAATTCTCCTTTAAGATATTCCTGAGATTACCAACCGACATCTTTACAGAATTCCATAAGCGGCTCTTTGGCCTTTCAATGTACTCTTCAGTGTAATTTATCTTTGAAAGATAATAAGTCGACAGCGTTCCTGATAAAGCTGCTATTGCGATAACCCACCTGTATGATGATGGATCGAGATCAAGTATCCAGCCGTAAAGAAACGCTATAATGAGCATTACCACTTTATTTACCAACGTATTATAGCTGAAGAGTGGCCCAAACAACTCGTGCCTGTAATTGCTTTTCAAAAAGAGATTAATCATTGGGAAGATCACCAGATTTCCCATGTAATAAATCAGGAAAAGCGCAAGATAGATATAGTGATAAATCGAATCGGCATCGTAAACTGATGGATCAGCAGGGAAAAGCAGAACTAAGGCAAGTGGCATACGCGTAAGGATACCGCTAATGCGAACCAGCCTTTGTTTATTATGTACCCGCTTCATCCACTCTGAAATAAGAATAAGAAAGATAAAAGCTATCACACTGAACTGAAACAGGAAACTGAGCTGGAAAGAACTGCCATTAAGACTTCTAAGGAACACAAATTCATTTAGCAGAAGAACTCCCTGTACAAACCCATCCGTTATCATAAATCCCAGATGGAGTTTAAATGTATGTTGTTCATTTAAGGCAAGTGCCTGATACCCAATTTTATCCTTAAAATATGCCTTAATGAAATTCATGCGCAAAGATAAGAAAGTATGCAAAACCAATTCAGTCTAATCCTTGTTACTCCAAAGCTTACAAAGGTTTCATATACGAACAGGCAGCAATAAAACTTTATTAAATCAAAACTGTTAATGAGGGCATCAAGAAACAGTATTGAAATGAAAAGATTGCTCTTAATAGGATTTATAATAATGTCAAGTATAATTATTACCAATGCGCAGAAAAGCTTCTACGACTTTAAGGTTAAAGCTATAGATGGCAAAGAGTTCGATTTATCGTCCCTGAAAGGAAAGAAAGTAATGGTAGTCAATACCGCTTCGGAATGCGGTAATACACCTCAGTATAAGAAGTTGGAAGCACTCTATGAAAAGTATAAGGACAAAGACTTTGTGATAATCGGATTCCCGGCTAATAACTTTGGTGGTCAGGAGCCTGGCAGTAATGAAGAAATAGCTGAGTTCTGTGAAGCAAACTACGGAATCACATTCCCTATGATGGAAAAGATTTCGGTAAAAGGTGATGACCAGCATCCACTGTATGCCTGGCTGACAAATGCATCTTTGAATGGCAAAATGGATTCAGAAGTAAGATGGAATTTCCAGAAGTACCTTATTGACAAGAAGGGTCAGCTGGTTGATGTTATTGAACCGCGCACCCAGCCGGATACAGAGAAAATCATCAATTGGATAGAGGAATAGAGATAGACACTACCCTACTCCTTTTGGTAAATCCTCACAAAATCAATTTCAAATTTATTTGGGAAGACTGTTTTCTCATCCGGACTTTTTGTGAAGGGTGATAGCTCATTCC
This sequence comes from Bacteroidota bacterium, assembly GCA_023441805.1. GTDB lineage: Bacteria > Bacteroidota > Bacteroidia > Bacteroidales > Lentimicrobiaceae > Lentimicrobium. The sequence goes on along the minus strand of JAEZNO010000035.1, from coordinate 20,448 downwards.
CTATTCCAAGTCCAAGAATAAGGAACAGCTTCTCATTATCAGCAGGAAAAATTGGCTGTACGGCTCTCTTTTTCTTATCACACTTCTTTGGATTTCGCTTAACATTTCTGGTGTACTTACAAACCTGCCACACTTCTCTATCGTCGATAAAGAACTTTATTGTTTCAGAATCCCATTCAATTCCATATACGTGAAAGTCGGCTGTCAGGTCAAAGTCAACGTTTACCCTTTTATGGAGAAAATCCTTGATGTTCCATTCATGGAGAGAAGCATGATAACGATTGGTCTTCTGCATACCTCCTTCCATAATATCCACTTCAGTTCCTACCTGACCAAAAGTCCAAATTGCAGGCCAAAAACCTGCTCCTGCCGGTAATTTTGCTCTTATCTCATATCGTCCATGCCCAAATGCCTGCCTTGCGTGGACGGTTCCTGATGTATAATTTCTTCGTTCATTAAACCACACCGTATCTTCCTGTTTTGCAATGATCTGAAGCACTCCGCCTTCCAATACAACATTTCTGTCAAGAAATATCTGGTTTTCGTTACCATGCGTGCGACAAAAAGCACACTGGTCACTACCGTCGTCAGTGTATGGAAACCAGGTAATCCACTTATCACCATTAAGGGCAGTACCATCAAATTCATCGTTAAATACCAGTTTCCATCCTTCCCGCTCGAAAGAAGTATTATTAGTTATCTGCGCATCGACATTTATTGCTATCAGCAGAGATAATAAGACAGTTAAAATCTTCATCTTTTAAAATCTAAAGGGTGAAGATACAAATTCTTGTGAAGCCATGTATATAGATCATGAATTTGAAAGTCATTTGCAATTAGCCGATTATTGACATTTCAGCCAGACGAATTATATCATAACATTGTAACTAATTCAAATAGGATACCACTATTATGTTCTTCAGATGGATAAATGACTTTGTAAAGTATATTTCGTCAGTGTCAGGTAAATGACTAAAGATTCTGGCTTACCATGGCACACAAAAAAAGCAGAGACCATCTCAAAAGACAGTCTCTTCTTTGCAAGTAGTAAAAAAGGTTAATAATTCCCCAAATTATTAAGCTTTATAAGCACCCAGATCCTTGGGGTGGAACTGGTTTATCATACTTACCTTTGAAATATTGTCGGCACGTCCCATACGAATAAAGATCTCTGCCGATTTAGTATATGCTTCATTTCTGTTAGCATCATGCAACAGCAAGCATCCTATGATAACATTACCGGCCATCTCAACTAAGCGCCTTGCATGGAAATCAAGGAATTCAGCTTCTTCATGTTCATTAACTTTTTCAATAATCTTGCCAAACTGATCGGCCATCTTGGCTAAGACTGACTTAAGGTATTCGAGTTCAGGCTTAACCGGGCGACTTAGGTACTCTTGAATAGCTTTAAGGAACACTCCATTACCGACACCCCTGATTGCAGCAACTACCTGCAATTGTGAAGTTCCTTCATAGATGGTAGTAATCCTTGCATCACGATAAAGTCGTTCAACAGGGAAATCTTTCATGTAACCCGTACCGCCATGAATCTGAATGGCATCATAAGCTATCTGGTTGCAATATTCACTTGAGAAAAGTTTCACTAATGGAGTAAATACGTCTGCCAGTTTCAGATAGTACTTATAATCTTCTCTTTCAGCACCATCAAGTTTACGCTCATGACTTATAAAAGTATAAGCTTTATAAACATCAACAAAACGAGCGGTTTCGTATAGTAACGACCTGATGGCATCGGTTTTAACCTTCATATTGGTCAGCAACTCGTAAATTGCGGGATATTGAATGATTGGTTTTCCAAACTGTTCACGCTCCTCAGCATACTTTAATGCTTCCCTCCAAGCTGCTTCAGCAATACCCACTGACTGTGCTCCTACACCAAGACGGGCAGAGTTCATCAATGACATTACATATTTTATCAATCCCATCTTTGTATCACCAATCAACTTGGCGGGAGCATTCTTAAATACAAGCTCACAGGTTGGTGATCCTTTTATACCAAGTTTATTCTCAATACGACGTATTTTAACGGCTTGTGAGGTCCTGTCGTAAACAAACAATGACAACCCGCGGGCATCAGTAGTATTAGGCTCAGAACGTGCTAAAACGAGCGAGATATCAGCATCACCGTTGGTGATGAATCTTTTTACGCCATCAAGGTACCATAAATTATCAGCCTGATTAAATGTTGCCTTTAGCTGTACAGCCTGCAAGTCACTACCTGCATCAGGTTCAGTAAGATCCATAGCAGCAGTGGCTCCTTTATTAATTAGTGGAAGGTATTCCCTTTTAATTTCTTCTGATGCGAATTCATGGATAGTCTCAGCACAGTCCTGCAAGCCCCAGATGTTGGCAAAACCTGCATCAGCTCTTGATACTATTTCAGCCGACATCACATAAGGAACAATCGGAAAGTTCAAACCATCATACTCACGTGGAAGTGACATTCCAAACAAGCCCGCTTTAGTGAGAGCTTCAAGATTATCAACAGTTCCACTCGCATATTTGACCTCATTGTCAATAAGCTGAGGTCCTTCATGATCAACACCTTCAGCATTGGGAGCTATGATATCACCTGATATTTCGCCTATGATTTCCAACACTTTATCATAACTGTCGATGGCATCTTCATAATCACGGGGAGCATAATCAAACTTATCTTTCTCAATATAATCTTTTTCCTTCAGCCTTACAATCTTTTCCATTAATGGGTGAGTAAGGTGGAATTTCAGGTTCTCGTTATCTGTATAAAAATTAGCCATTTGCTTAGTTTCTTAATGTCCTCACTATTTTGAATTTGCCTTGTAGTATTTGATCATCTTTGGAATCACATCCGTAATGTTGCCAATGATAGTATAATCGGCAATATTGTTTATCGGTGCATTTATATCAGTATTGATTGAGATGATCTGAGCCGACTGGTCCATTCCTGCACGGTGTTGCACTGCGCCTGAAATTCCGCAAGCGATATATAGCTTAGGCCGAACAGTTACACCTGTTTGTCCAATCTGACGTTCATGTTCAGTGAATCCTGCATCAACAGCAGCTCTCGAGGCACCAACCTGAGCACCCAGAACTTCAGCCAGATCATACAGCAGTTGGAAATTCTCTCTTGAACCCACACCGTAACCACCTGCAACGATAACCTGCGAATTCTTGATGTTGACTTTACTTTGTTCCATATGACGCTCAATGATCTCCACAGCAAAATCACTGTCACTTAGTATCGATGTGTCAATTTTAACAACGGTTCCCTTATGAGAGGGGTCATGGATTTCTTTTTTCATCACACCTTCTCTGACGGTTGCCATCTGAGGCCTGGTTTCAGGATTGATGATTGTGGCAATAATGTTTCCGCCAAAGGCAGGACGAATTTGGTAAAGAAGATTTTTATACTCGGTTTGAGTCTTATTTTCAAAATGATCGCCTATTTCCAGTGAAGTACAGTCGGCAGTCAATCCGCATCTCATAGCCGAAGCAATGCGTGGTGCAAGGTCACGACCAATTGATGTAGCCCCGAATAATGCTATCTCAGGATTCTCTCTTTTAAAAAGATCGAGTATCAAACTTGCGTGTGGCAAGGTTGTATATGGAAACAAACGCGGTTCATCTGCAATATGCACTTTGTCAACTCCATAAGGAAAGACTTGTTTCTCGATTCCCTTAAGCTCACAACCAATTATGATAGCCTCAAGTTTAATCTTCAGTTCATCAGCCAGTTTGCGGCCTTTCGACAATAATTCCAGACTTACATCAGCAATTGTCTTATCTTCTGTGACTTCACAATATACAAATATATTATTCACTGTTTTTCTGTTTTGATTATTAACAATTAACCAATTACGTGACTACCAATAAGTTCCTTCATCAAACTGTCGATATCGGCATCTGATGATGAGAGTACTTTTGAATCTTTGGTCTGGAATACAACATTTTCAATTTTCTTGACCTTTGTAGGTGAACCTGATAATCCAAGCATTGAAACATCAGCCTGAAGATCATCAACCGTCCACTCTTCCAACTGTAGGTAAGGTCTAAGATTATATAGCTCGGTATAATCCTTAGTCTCATTTTGAAGTTCGGTAACAGTCCTCGCATGCTTGTACTTCATGAGAAGTTTTGACACTCTTTGTCTGCATGCAGGTGCTGAGCCGTGAACTGTAACAGCAACGGGGAATTTGGCCTTAACGATCTCAACTCCTCTTTCGAGCCGACGTTTAATTGTTATTTCTTTATCGTTAACATTAACGATCTCTTCAGCATAGGTTATCTGAGGAATGTGAAGCTTCTCGGCAGTTTGTGGTCCAACCTGAGCCGTATCACCATCAATAGCCTGCCTGCCTGAAATTACCAAATGGTAAGGTTCAAGTTTCTTAACTGCAAGTGAAATTGCATAAGAAGTAGCAAGAGTATCGCTTCCTGCAAACTTTCGGTCAGTAATCAGGTACCCTCTGTCGGCACCACGGTACATTGCTTCCCTGATGATCTCTGCTGCCCTGAATGGACCCATCGTAAGAACAATTACTTCACAATTATCCATCCTGTCCTTGATTCTGAGTGCAAGTTCAAGAGCATTCAGATCTTCAGGATTAAAGATCGCAGGTAATGCTGCCCTGTTAACAGTGCCGTCGGCCTTCATGGCATCCTTCCCAACGTTTCTGGTATCGGGCACCTGTTTGGCAAGCACAATAATTCTAAAACTCATAAAGTAAAGTTTATTTTAGTGGCTGATTTATTCTTGCAAAGGCTGATGAACTTTATCTTATGCAACTTTCTACATAAGTGTTCACTGACTGCAAAAATAGAGATTTGACGTTAAACAGCAAAAGAATTATTTCGAATGTTTCAATTCGCTCACTAAGCATAATCTCATTTGAAATGAAACGAGATTATGCTCAGTAAATTAATCAAGAAAAAGGGGTTGTATGAGGTTAATGAATCGACCTATGCAGGCACCATCTTTTCATTCAATGCGGAAGTCTCTCACCTTTAAGAGAGGGGTTTGGGGTGTGGTGAATCAAATGATGAATTTTGAATGATGAATGAAGAATAGAGTACAGCTAATCTTAACCCAAATCCTGATAATTTATAACCCTTTACACCATCATTTCATTCAATGCGGAAGCCCCTCGCCTTTAAGAGAGGGGTTTGGGGTGAAGTGACTAAACGCTGAACGCGTAAGGAGGTGGCTGTTAAAGAAACCTTAGAATTTTGGCTCCACGTTATACGGATTCTGCTGGCACTCCTTGCACTCTAAACTCTTATTGTACTGATACATTGCCCTGGCACTCATACCCATGCTGCTGAAACCTCCATCATGGAACAGGTTTTGCATTGTAACTTTCTTTGTGAGATCAGAAAACAATGTTATACAATAATCAGCGCATTCTTCTGCTGACGCATTACCCAGGGGTGACATCCTTTCGGTGAAATCAATAAGAGCATTGAATCCTTTAACCCCCTGCCCTGCTGTTGTTGGTGTTGGTGATTGTGATACAGTGTTGATCCTAACATGCTTTTCCCTGCCATAAATATACCCGAAACTACGGGCTATTGACTCAAGTACTGCTTTTGCATCAGCCATGTCATTGTATTCATAGAGAGTTCTTTGTGCTGCAATATATGATAAAGCAACTATTGACCCCCACTCTTTGATAGCATCGAATTTCTTTGCCACCTGTATCATCTTGTGGAATGATAGTGCTGAAATATCAAGCGTTTTCGAGAAGAAATCGTAGTTCAGATCATCATAAGGTAACTTCTTTCTAACATTAGGTGACATACCAATTGAATGAAGCACGAAATCAATCTGACCATCAAAATGCTCCATAGTCTTGCTGAACAAGTTCTCCAGATCGGCAACACTTGTTGCATCCGCAGCAATCATTAAACTGCCGGTTGCAGCAGCCAGTTCATCTAATTCTCCCATCCTGATGGCAATGGGCGTATTGGTTAAAACCAACTGTGCTCCCTCTTCATGTGCTTTTAAAGCAACTTTCCATGCTATTGATTGATTGTTTAATGCGCCGAAGATTATTCCTTTTTTACCTTTTAAAAGATTATATGCCATGATGAAATAAATTAAATGTATAATAAATGCACTGAAACAAAGTTAATCATCTATTGTTTACAGGCATATGTTTTAACTATGTTTGACTGATTTAATTATTACCTGTACTTTTCAATTAATTCGTAAGCGGCTTCCCTTGCGCCTTGTAACTTTCCATCCCCACTGATCATCATTGCCAGTTCATCAATTTTCTCCTCCGAATTTAACTTATTAATCTCCGACCAGGTACTTGTACTATCAGATATTTTAAGCACTTTGAAATGTTCGTCACTCAATGCAGCTATCTGAGGCAAATGAGTAATCGTAATAACCTGCATATTCTCTGAAATCTTCCTTAATATCTTGCCCACCTTACCTGCTATATCTCCGCTTATGCCTGTATCAATCTCATCGAATACTATAGTTGGCAACAGGTTATTTGTTGAAATTAAAGATTTTACGGCTAACATTAACCTCGATAACTCACCACCTGATGCGATCTTTTCAATATTATCAGGTGTAGTTCCTTTATTTGCTGAGAAAAGGAATTTAACACTATCAATTCCCGACCTTACAGGAGCATCAAGTGTCTTCCACTCGATTTGAAAATTACCATCTTTGATCCCTAATTGACTTATTGTACTAATAATCTCCTTTGTTATCAACGGCGAACTTACTCTTCTTCTCTTTGATATCTCACCTGCAAGTCTGTCCACTTCTTCACGAGTTCTTCCAATCTCAATTTCAAGACTTTTGATTTTGCTTTCAAGTGATTCAATCCCCGAAATTCTGTTCTCAAGTTCTTTTCCTATAGCTATTAATTCATCAACATCCTTTGAATGATGCTTCTGAAGTAATTTGTATATAGTATTTAGCCTTTCATTTATCTGGTCGATTCTCTCAGGACTATAAGTTACTTTTTCAGACGAATCACTTATAAATTCAGCAATATCCCTTAATTCGATGATACAGGTTTCAAGCCTTTCAGCCTGATATTTTGCTTCAGGATAGTGCTTTGATGCTGACTCAACCAGATGTGACACCTCACGCAGTCGCTGAATCAGGTTATCGTCATCATTTATTAACTGAGCAGCAGCAGAATATAACTTAGTCTTTATCTCTTCGGCATGAGTGTGTACATCAAGTTCTTCTTCAAGCTGCTCCTGCTCTCCTGATACAAGATTAGCATTCCTGAATTCTTCGACTACGAACATCAAATAATCCAGCTCTGCCCTGGCCTTTTGATCTTCAACCTTTGTAATCTCAAGATCTTTTAACAGACGGGTGTAGTTTCTGAATTTCTCACCGTAAACTTTCAACAATTGCCTGTTATCGGCGACAGCATCAATGACTGACAACTGGAATGAATTCTCACGAAGCAACAGTGTCTGGTGCTGGGAGTGAACATCAATAAGTCGTTCAGTTAATTCTCTTAATTGATTGAGATTTACGGGAGTATCATTAATAAAAGCACGTGATTTACCCTGAGGAGTGATCTCCCGTCGAATAATACAACTTGACTCAAAATCAAGATTGTTCTCTTCGAAAAAAGCTTCCAGTTCACAGTTGGTAATATCGAAAGTACCTTCAATACAACATTTGCGACTTTTGTCAGGAAATGAGAGATTCTCTGCCCTGTTGCCCAAAATCAACGATAATGCACCCAGAATGATAGATTTACCGGCTCCTGTTTCACCTGTGATTACAGAAAAAGGCTTTTCAAATTCAATATCAAGTTCCCGAATCAATGCATAGTTGCTGATTGAAAGCCTGCAAAGCATAGTGGTCAAAGTTTACGCAAAGATATGAAATAGTTCAAAAGAGGTTTCAACTGGTTCAATGTTGTTCAAACTAGTTCAGCATTGTCCAATGTGGTTCAAAGTTGTTAAAAGATTATTGCTTGGTTTCGAGTATCTTTTGATACCTGGCTGCACTGGCGGGATCTATTTCTTTGAGTATATTGACAGCCTGCGTTTTGTCCATTGGGGAGGCACCTGAATAGATGTTTATCAGCTCATCTCTTTTGGCTTCAAGAAATAACTGAAGTAAGAATAAACCCGGTCGTTCACGGTTGGCTTTACGCAATAACTCGAGACTTTCGTTAATTGCAGCCCTACCCTGCTCAACATCGCTCGACATCACATCTAACCCTAAGCGGTGATATCTGTACATGGCCTCGCGTATGGATGAGTATGTCGGGTTAGTGAGGTTTTCTACTAACCAATATCTGTTTTTCTGGCTCTCAAAACCTTTCCACCCTTTTTCACGAGCATTCTGAGCAAGATTTACAATATTCTGTGCTTTATCAAAATACTGCGATCCTCCCATCCTTGCAAAAGTATCACCATCCAGTCCGAGGAACATGTAAAGGTAATATGCAATGGTGGAGGTTAAATTAGAGGTAAATACATTATCACTGTAATCGAGTGGCTGATATTCTACGTAGGTGAATTCAAAATCTTTATCAATGTAATTCAATAAGGAAGTATTGTACGATGCATTAAACACCGGGCGGCGTAAAGCAACATTGATTCGTGCAACAAACTGGTCACTTGAGGCTCTTTGACTAACTGTAATCAAAATAGTACCTTCAATTCGTTCTTCAGGCTTATAAGCGTAATTAGTCCATTTACGGTTATTTACAAAGTCGTTTAGTTCCTGTTGTAAGGTTTCGAATATCTTTTTTTCTGTTCCTTCAACCTGAGGCGAACTTACCTGAACAACAACATTAAATTCCTGACAGAATACTGCAGAATAAACCAGAAGCAGAAGTATAATAATAACCGAACGTTTCATCATTTTTGGACTAAGGTTCTTTTTGCAATTGCATCAATGATCAGGCTCGCAATGGTTCTCTTTGGAAGCAGGTCGGTTACAATTTCACTCCCATCACCGAAAAGCATGGTAACCTTATTGGTATCAGTTCCAAAACCGGCACCTTTATCATTCAGCGAGTTAAGAACGATCATATTAAGGTTTTTATTATTGAGTTTTGCTAAGGCATTTTCCTTTTCGTGGTCAGTCTCCAATGCAAAACCTGCTAAAAATTGTCCGGATCGCTTTTGTTTGCCTAAATTAGCTAAAATATCCGGTGTTCTCGTCAGTTTCAGATTCAGATCATTATCTTTTTTCTTAATCTTTTCTTTCGAGACTTCTACAGGCATGTAATCAGCAACAGCAGCTGCCATTATTGTGATATCGCTGTCAGTGAATACCTTATTGCATTCATCCATCATTTCGTTAGCTGATGTCACTTTTATGGTTTGCACACCCGATAGGTCAGCCTTAACGCTTACCTGACCTGATACAAGAGTTACCAAAGCACCTCTTGAAGCAGCTTCTTCAGCAAGCGCATAACCCATTTTACCTGATGAATGATTTCCAATGTACCTGACCGGATCGATTGCTTCTAAAGTAGGACCAGCAGTGATGAGAAACCTCTTACCGGCTAAGTCATTCTTTTTCAAAAAAAAACCCTTGATTATTTGCAAGATGACTTCCGGCTCTTCCATCCTGCCGGCTCCGGTCAGTCCGCTGGCCAGTTCACCTGTCTGAGGCTCTATCAGGCGATTACCGTACGATTGCAAAATCCTGATATTCTTCTCGGTAGTGGGATGGTGAAACATATCCAGGTCCATAGCGGGAGCAAAAAACACTGGACATTTTGCAGCCAGATAACATGTTGTCAAAAGGTTATCGGCAATACCATTAGCCATTTTGGCAAGAGTGTTAGCCGAGGCAGGTGCAATAATAAACAGATCGGCCCATCTGCCCCAATCAACATGACTGTGCCAGCTTCCATCAACCTTATTGTAAGGCTCAATGAGAACAGGCTGTTGCGATAAAGTTGAGAGAGTGAGCGGGGTGATAAAATCGGCTGCACATGGAGTTATGACAACCTTAACATTTGCACCCTCTTTTTTGAGTAATCTTATCAGCAGAGGAGCTTTGAAAGCAGCAATGCTACCCGTAATGCCAAGCAGTATATTCTTACCTTTAAGCATTTGCTTAGAATTGCTCAGTCATTCCTTCTTTGAGTGGATTACGGAAATGGATCTGATCCTTCAGGTATTCCTGAATGGCAATAAGTGTAGGCTTTGGCAGATTTTCATAATATCTTGCGATCTCAATCTGCTCTCTGTTTTCGAATACTTCCTCAAGATTATCATTTGGAGTGGCAAATTCTGATATCTTCGAAGTTAATTCTTCCTTCATTTCAACTGATATCTGATTTGCCCTCTTTGAGAGTATAGCAACAGTTTCATACAGATTACCCGTTGGCTCCATTAAATCGTGGATATTGCGGGTTACTGCAAGCGTTTCACTTTTTAACTTCTTATAATCCATATATTTATTTAATAGTTAGCTGTGTTTGTAATTCTTTATCGGTTATTTTCTTTAACTCTAGTACCTCGTTACGGTACTTTGAGTCAGGATAGTTAGCAATAAAGTTATCCAATGCATCGGCAGTCTCCTGAAAACGCTCCTGTTTCTTCGACTCGTAGCTTTTCTGTGCGTAGTAATACGATGCTTTTGCGATGTTGAACATTGCTACTTCCCTGTATTTAGTATCAGGATATTCTTTTATCAGGTTCTTAAAGCAAATTATAGCTGCTTTGTAATCCTCCATTTTGAGATACAGATCAGCGATATCGTACGCTTTGCTTTCGAGCTTCACCCTTAGTTCATCGATAAGTTCATTGGCCCTGGCAACTCTTGAACTTTTCGGATAACGGTTTATAAACAACTGAAGCCCCTGAATGGCATCAAGAGTTGTTGTTTGATCGAGACTTTGCGGAGGTGAATCAAGGTAATTGCAGTAAGCACTAAGAAAAGCAGCCTCTTCGGCATTCCTGCTGTTTGGGTAGTTAGCCGCAAACTGTTTGAAGTAATAACTGGCTAAAATGTAATCCCTCTCTTCATAGTGAGCATAGGCATAGTAAAATGCAATTTTCTCAGCTTTATCAGTTCCTCTGTAGAATGGCTGGAGCTGATCAAAAAGTTGGATAGCCCTGTAGTAGTCTTTCTCCTCGAAAAGCTTGATGGCCATCTCGTATTTTGCCTCATTATCAGTGCTTTTAAGCAGTTTTTGATACTTGCTGCATGATGCAAACAACAACGCGAGAATAAGAATTGGAAGCAATTTTCTGATCATGGTGCAAAAGTAAACATATAAAGCTTACAACAAACAGTTTTCATTCAGAAATAATATCCAATAAACCATAGATTTAACATTTATTACAAACACGATCAGCGCTCTGAGTTCTGCGTGAACCAAATTGCGCAATCAAGCAATTTTGTGGATTTAAGCAAACCCAAGTATGCCGACGTTAAATTCCGCACCTTTTTGTAGCGATTGCTACCAGAAGCACCATAAAATGAGAAACTATCATCTCTTGCCCATGTCTTGGTTAACTCTATACCAAGTCTTACCCCAGGTAAAAGGGTTCAAAAATCTGACACAGATTTGATTGTCTGTGAAAAATAACCATGAACGTGATAAGCGTTTTTCCTCACGTGACTGATAAGTTAAGAGGAGATACCCTGTGTTCAGCCCAGTGGCGAATGTCTTACTTTATCGTCAGAATTTAAATAGCACCAAAGGGATAATAACATCTAAATTGTTTAGCTTTGCAACAATTTTCTAATTGCAAACTAAAAACGAACATACCGTGGATATTTTCGAAAAAAGGGTCACAAATCTTGGACCACTGGGGATGTATGCAAAGCAGGCCGATGGCTACTTCATGTTTCCAAAACTCGAGGGCGAAATTGGTAACCGAATGTTGTTTAAAGGCAAGGAAATGCTTGTCTGGAGCCTTAACAATTACCTTGGACTGGCCAATCATCCGGAAGTGCGTGAGGTAGATACTAAGGCTGCCAAAGATTGGGGTCTTGCCTACCCTATGGGTGCCCGAATGATGTCGGGTCAAACCAAATATCATGAACAGCTTGAACAGGAACTCGCCTCTTTTGTAGGAAAAGAAGATGCATTCCTTTTGAATTACGGCTACCAGGGCATGATCTCAATAATCGATTCACTGGTTGATCGTAAGGATGTTATTGTTTATGATTATGAGGCACATGCCTGCATTATTGATGGTGTAAGATTGCATCTGGGAAAACGTTTTGTTTATCCGCATAACAATATCGAGAACCTGAAAGTGCAATTGGAGCGTGCCCGCAAGATTACCGAAGAAACCGGTGGTGGTATATTGGTAATTACCGAGGGAGTTTATGGAATGACAGGTGATCAGGGTAAGCTTAAAGAGATTGTTGATCTAAAGAAGGTATACGACTTCCGTCTGCTAGTGGATGATGCTCACGGCTTTGGCACAATGGGTGCCAATGGAGCCGGAACTCACGAAGAACAGGGTGTTATGGATGGTGTTGATATCTATTTCGGAACCTTTGCAAAGGCAATGGCAGGAATAGGTGCATTTGTTGCAACCCGCCACGATATAGTTGATTTCCTGAGGCATAATATGCGCTCACAGACATTTGCGAAATCACTTCCGATGCCAATGGTGATCGGTTCACTGAAACGCCTCGATCTAATCAGAAAACATCCTGAACTCAAGCAAAATCTTTGGAAGATTGTAAATGCACTTCAATCAGGTCTTCGTGAAGCAGGATTCAATCTGGGCAATGCAAGTTCACCGGTTACTCCTGTTATCCTTGAAGGCGGTATTCCTGAAGCCACTCAGATCACCGTTGATTTAAGAGTTAATCACAACATTTTCTGTTCAATCGTTACTTATCCTGTTGTACCTAAGGGAGTGATTTTGCTTCGCTTAATACCAACAGCTGTACATACTCTTGATGATGTAAATTACACCATCAATGCATACAAGCAGATTAGAGAAAAGCTTAATGCTGGTGTTTACGCAAACGAGGTATTCGATATTAGTGTCTTTGAAAAATAATACCTTTAAACAAGCACAAGTGCACTGTTTAATGTTTAGAAGCTTCCGGCAGAACCAACATTAAACAAGATTATCTTGAGACGGTGTTTTATTGTCTGCTGTTAACAACCGGATTGTAACCATATAACGATCTACCAAGTACCACCGGCGGTGGTTGCAAGGAAGTGTTTAACAGGTTGCAATCAGGTTACGAGATACTTTAAACACACTATTGAAACTTATTTCCATTAAATGACAAAAAAGAGGCTGCTACTATCTAAACAGCCTCTTTCGTTTTTTAATGAAAAGTATAATTTTTCAGCTTTACTTTGTCTGCTCCAACTCTGTACCAACTCTGCTCCTTTTGTTTCGAATTGGTTAGTTGAAGCAGTGTTATTACTTTCTACGACCCTTGAAGAAGGATCCAAGGATGCCTCTGACCAATTGTCTACCTAATTCATTGCTGATATTACGAGTTATAGCCTTACCTGTCTGACTGGCTATATCACTGAAGATATCACCACCCCGATTGGCTTTTTCGGCTTTACGTTTGGCAGCTTCAGCTTTTTGCTGTTGTATTAGCTCTTTGGCTTGTCGTTCTGCTTCCACCTTGGCCAATTTAGTCTGATTTTCCTGATCAATTCTTTTTGTGAGTATCTCATAAGCCGATTCACGGTCAAGCTTGCGTTCGTAAACTCCGTTTAACGATGATCGCTGGATGACCTGAGTTCTTTCGTTATCGGTAATCGGTCCAATTTGAGAAGCAGGTGGCAGAATAAATGCTCTTTCTACAATATTAGGAATACCTTTTTCATCGAGGAAAGACACCAGAGCCTCCCCTACTCCCAATTGAGTAATAACTTCTTCAACACTAAAAGCAGGGTTCTGACGGAAAGTAGTTGCAGCTGCTTTTACGGCTTTCTGATCGCGTGGCGTAAATGCCCTTAAAGCATGCTGCACACGGTTACCAAGTTGACCAAGGACACTGTCAGGCACATCAAGCGGGTTCTGAGTAACAAAATAAACACCAATACCTTTTGAACGAACCAGACGAACTACTTGCTCTATTTTTTCTAGCAATATTCTTGGAGCTTCATCGAAAAGCAGATGTGCTTCGTCGAAAAAGAAAACTAATTTAGGTTTATCCAGATCGCCTGCTTCAGGAAGCTCTTCGAAGAGTTCACTGAGTAACCACAAGATGAATGTCGAATATAAGCGTGGTGACTGCATAAGGCGGGTTGCATCGAGAATGTTGACTATGCCCAATCCATTAGAGTCAGTTTGCAAAAGGTCGTAGATATCAAAAGCAGGTTCACCAAAAAAGAAATCACCACCCTGATCTTCCAGAACCAACAGGTTGCGCTGTATAGTCCCTATACTGGCAGCTGATATGTTGCCATACGAGGTTATAAACTTAGCGCGGTTATTGCCAATGTATTCGAGCAAAGTTGTGAGGTCTTTCAAATCAATCAGTAGAAGGTCATTATCATCAGCAATTCTGAAAGCGATATTCAGCACACCTTCCTGAGTATCATTAAGATTCAGCATTCGGCCGAGGAGTAACGGCCCCATTTCACTAATGGTAGTACGCATCGGATGACCTTTTTCTCCGAAAACATCAAAGAAACAAACCGGAAATGCCTGATTTGAATAATCGGCAAGTTCAAGCTTTGATACCCGTGCCATCAGCTTCTCTCCGGGAATGGCGGCTTTGCTTATGCCTGATACATCTCCCTTTATATCCGTTAAAAAGACTGGTACACCCTGTTTACTAAAACTTTCGGCAAGCACCTGAAGACTAACAGTTTTTCCTGTTCCGGTTGCACCTGCAATTAGACCATGGCGGTTAGCCATTTGAGGAACAATATGAATTTCCTTATCTGATTTGGCAATTAAAGTTCTGCTTGTCATAGTAAATTAGTTCTTTGAGAACAAATATAGTAAAAGTTTGGTGTTAAAATTATCGGTATTTTGTGCTGTCATTCCTGTCACTTACTGAAACTAGTACTCATCATTTCTTTCAAGTTATAAACACAATATTTTTTTCAAAAAATTGGTTGTTAGTGTCCTTATTTTTTACTTTTATAGTGAAAAACAACAATCAAATCATTGCAATCTATAAATCATCATGGAAAAAGGCAGAATTTACGATCTTGCATTCCTTCTGGTTGCATTTGGAATGTTCATACTTACGTTGAACTTTAAAGATAGTGTATTCACCAGGCATATTTGGATACCAATGGTATTGGCTTATTATCTGGGTGGTACGTTTCAGCCCGGACTATAAAGAGCTCAGTAAAATCGTAAAGACTTACCTGATAAAATGTGGCATTTCAGCCGGTATCTGAATTGAAATCTCAACCAGGCCTGCTACTTCTCCGTTTTCGTACCATGGACTTTGGTATATCAACTTCCTGACTCCATTTTTCTCGATGGTATAGGCATTAGTCTTATCTTCCTTGAGCATTAACTCAATAATTTCGCGGGAACGCTGGTTGTGACATCCCATAAGATCCTTACCTATAAGATCATAGCCACCACTTTTTGCAAATACTTCAGCTGATTTATCATTCATTTCAATGATCTTGCCTGATCGGTCGGTAACAGTAATTGCAATTGGGAGAGAATTTAGCCAGGGGATATTCATAAGTTTTTCGATTTTTAAGGCAACAAAAATAGGAATTTCATTACCTTTTAAAAGAAAAGTTTGTATATTTGCACCCGCAAAACGGCTCCGTGGCTCAACTGAATAGAGCATCTGACTACGGATCAGAAGGTTACAGGTTTGAATCCTGTCGGAGTCACACAAAAAAAAACGGTTAGCAGACGCTAGCCGTTTTTTTTATGCATGTTGGGTTTGCCTAAACCCTGATTTCTTTACACTTATTTCTGCGCAAATTTTATTGAACATCCTATCGCTTTAGTAGTACTTGGCTCAGGCTGTTTACCTTTTTCGAGAGATGCGATAGCGTTTTCAACATAGCGTTCAGTAACTGCCGATTCGTCCTGATGGTTATCGTCAATTGCTCCAATATAAGCTACTTTATTGCCGTTGCCGGTCTTCTGTAACAGATATACGTGAGGTGTTTTAGTAGCACCAAACTTTGGAAGGACTTTTTGACCTTCGTCAAAGAGATAAGGGAATGTGAAATTCTTTTCCTTAGCACGTACTATCATATTCTCAAAACTGTCCTCAGGTTGAACTGCAGGATCATTAGGATTAATTGCTATTACCGGATAACCCATCGGTGCATACTTCTTATTAAGTGCATTGATTCTGTCCTCATACAATTTTGCATACGGACAATGATTACATGTGAAGATAACGATATATCCCTTGGCATCTTTATAGTCGGCTAAGGATACCATTTTCCCGTCTACATTTTTCAGCTTAAAATCAGATGCAACGTCACCAACATTATATCCCTGTCCAATTACTCTCACTGCGACGAAAAGCATCATGGTTATAGCTAAGATTGATTTTTTCATGGTTAATTTTGATAATGGTTTAACAATTTGATTATAAATTACAATTAGTTGAATTCTTCCTTCTGACAGATAATTATCCATTTTAAACTTATTTACACTCATCAGCTTAAGTACTTACATAGTATCTGACTGTAATACCCGAATAGTTTCTTCAATCTCCTCCAGAGTAAATTCCTTCTCATAAAACAACCGTTTATCGCGATTGTAGAACATAGTCGCAGGCAATCCTCCCGACCAGTCAGCATCAATCTTATCGATCCACTTATTTGATGCAGGATCATTTAATAGAACAATCTGTGGTGTGACTTTATTCTTTATTATGAAAGGAAGGAGTCGCGATTCAATTTGTTTGTAAAAGTCAAGGCTGACCAGAATGACTTTAATTTTCTGATCACGATATTTATCATGAATTTGCTGAAAATAAGGCAACTCTTTAATGCATGGACCACACCAGGTTGCCCAGAAGTTCACAATATAAATTGTGTCATTATGTTTTTCAAGAAGAGGCTTCAAACCCTCATAATCAACAACCGGAATATCGGCCACAGTTTTCAACTGAGCTGATAACAATATGGGCGTCGATATAAGGAAGAAAATTACCGCAGCTACTATTTTCAATATCTTTCTCATAGAATGCGTAATAACGCATTAAGGAAGGAAATTGTTTAAAAACATAGCGAAACAGGAGATTAGTCGAACCATTGGCAGAACGAACTATTTGAATTATGGTTTGGAGTGAAGTTATGAAATCAGCAGTTACTCGTTTGATCAGATTAATTTCTTGTGTAGACTGCTTTACCATCAATGTAAGTTCTAAGAACTTTTGCCTGGGGTATCTGGTCATCAGGAACCTGCATGATATCCCTGTCGAGGATAACGAAATCGGCATTCTTACCCGGCTCCAGACTTCCGCGGCGATCTTCTTCGAAGCAGGCTTTAGCTGCCCAAATTGTGATACTTCGAAGGGCCTGCTGACGTGTGAGGGCATTTTCACGTTGCCATCCTTTAGGTGGATTTCCAAACAGATCTTTTCTTACTACAGCAGCGTAAAAAGTATGGAGAGGATTAATATTTTCAATCGGGAAATCAGTACCGTTTGGCAGCCAACCGTTCTGTTTCATGAGATTACGGTAAGCATATGCATCTCTTATCCTTCTGCCTAATCTTTGTCGTGCCCAATACATATCTGAAGTAGCATGGGTGGCCTGCACTGAAGGGATAATGGCAAATTCACCGAATTTTGAGATATCATTTGGATCAACCACCTGAGCATGCTCAATTCTCCACCTTAAATCATTTCCCGGCAGCAGATAATCACTGTAAACATCAAGCACCATGCGGTTAGCCGAATCGCCTATGGCATGAGTATTAATTTGGTATCCATTATCGTATGCAAGGATACACCATTTACCAAGTTCTTCAGGAGTAATAGTCATCATTCCATAGTTGCCGGGATCATCACTATAAGGCTTTAATAAGCATGCACCCCTTGATCCCAAAGCCCCATCAGCATACAACTTTATTGATCTGATGTTCATCTTATCCTTACGCACAGGACCTCGTTTAATGAACCGTACAACGTTTTCATCAGTGGGATTCAGCATGATGTATAATGACATCAGAAAATTGTCTCCCGAAAGCAGACTATCATAAACATCAATCAGCGAAGCATCGGCACCGGCCTCACTAACCATAGTAAGCCCGGTTTCATGGCATTCGGAAGCTGATTTTATCAACATATCGGCAAGAACCTTTCCTGAAGGCTCGGGAATCAAATTGCGAAAAGAATCGGCCAAAGACTCAAAGAAAATTCCGGTAAACTTACCTTTATTTATCTGTGCCTGGCCGGCTAACTCCTGCATTGTTTCTTCGATGGCTTTACTCTTTTTGGTACTTACAAATTGTTCAGGTTTTAGTCCTGCCCTGTCTATTGCAGCCTGATTAACCAATACAGCATGTCCATCAACTCTGATAAGCACAACAGGGTTATCCGGGAAAAGCTCGTTGAGTGCTGTATTATCAGGGAAACTTTGGTCAGGCCACTTGTTTTGATCCCATCCCCTGCCTACAATCCATTCTGACTGGTTAGATTCTTGATGTTTGAGGACAGCTGTGATCATATCCTTGAGTGATTTTGTCTCTCGCAGGTCGGCATACTGATGATTTAAAGCATAACCATAGAAGTGACTGTGAGGATCAATAAATCCCGGATAGATGGCATGTCCGGATGCATCGAAAACAGAATCAGATTGATAAGTATCGTTGATGGTAATATCATCACCAACAGCGACAATTTTACCACGATCGACAGCTATTGTGGTATGCAGAGTAAAAGCACTATCGGCAGTATAGACGATTGCATTTCTAACTATCAGATCGACAGTGGTTTTACCATTATTACAAGCTGAGACTATCATTATGGAAGCAAATATACAGATCAGATGTGATCGCATGCCGGTATTTTTTTCTGCGAAATTATAAAAATTCCAGAGATGAACCCTAAACACATTTGTAGGTTATAAGTAAACCTGTGACCACAACTAACGCAGTTCGGTGTTGGATGAACCTTAAAAACAATTATAGGTTTTAAATCGACTTATGTTGGAGACAATTTCTCATTAAAAGAATTCGGAAAATACTACCATAGGACGTAAGATATTGATAAACAATTTAAGTATAAACACGTATTGACATATTTAACTTGTGGACTGTACTTTTACTATAAATTCCTCGGACTGCTCAATGGTAAAAGATTGGTAATCAAAATTGTGATGCTCTTCACACAAATCAGGCATAATAGCAAGGGAGAGATTATGCCGGAAAACAATAAAATATTAACAAACAAATAATCAATTATGAGAACATCTTTACTTAAAAGAGGCATCAGCATGCTTCTTATTTTTCTGCTTGCGGGCTGGGTGGCAAGTGCCTACAGCCAATGCAGTGTAATGACGGATAAGGAGGATTACTATCCGGGCGAGAATGTGATAATCACCGGTACCGGGTGGATGCCAGGGGAAACGGTAAACATTCTGATACAGCACCTCGTTTTCCCCCATCCCGATGAAACCTGGGATTTAGAAGTCGGATCAGATGGGAGTATTTATGATATAAGTTATATCATAGACCCATGGGATTTGGGTGAAACATTTTTATTAACTGCAACCGGTGAAACGAGTGGATGCATTGCTAATACTACGTTTACGGATGGAAAAGTGACATTTATAGCTAAGATCGATGGGAGCCACGGAAATAACAACGAACTTTCGGCTGAAGTAGAATATTCTATTAATGTTAATGTTCAGTCTCAAACTACTAAAACTACTTATTTCCAACTTGAAGCAGAAAATAATTCAAACACTTATATTTATTTTAGATACGCTTCATTTGCATTTGATGGAAGCTCTCAAAAGTATTACTTAACCGGGGCTCCAGGTGGTGATTTTGAATATACAACTAGTGGATACTATCCATATTATGCTGAAGTCGAAAATGGGAATAATTTCATTTGGGCATATTATATTTCTTGTGCAGATGATGATGTACCTCCAACACCAATTGCTCAAAATATAACAATAAACCTTAATGAACAAGGCGTAGCTACAATTGAGGCTTCTGATGTTGATAATGGTTCATTTGATAATTGTGAAATCGCTTCAATGAGTGTTACACCTAATAGTTTCACATGTGAAAATATTGGTGAGAATACTGTGACCCTCACTGTCACTGATGTTAAAGGCAATTCTGACTCTGAGACTGCAACGGTAACTGTGCTTGACAATGGATTACCTGTTGCTGTTACAAAGAATATCACGGTTTATCTTGATCAAAATGGTAGTGTGTCTATTACTCCTGCTGATGTGGATGATGGTTCTTATGATAACTGTACATTCAACCTAACATTATCAAAGAGCAGCTTCGACTGTTCTGAGACTGGTGAGAACATTGTAACTCTTACCATAACTGATGCCAGTGGCAATTCTGACT
>JAEZNO010000009.1 GCA_023441805.1 Bacteroidota bacterium | reverse complement strand
TTAAAAAAAGCTGTTGAAAATGAGGATAACTCTGCGAGTTATCTCCCATTTCCAACAGCATCATCATTAATGAAAAAAAAGTAATAATTTTAGTAAAAAATCGGTCAACGTTATTTAGGCATTGACCAAATGGAACATGGAACTCAGAACTCTGAAACTCAGAACGCTGGTTTTATGTAAATTTGCACTTCATTTTTCTGTAATGAAGGTAAACGGCAAACATTATAAAACAATTTGGCTTGAATCATCAACGGTGTGGATGATTGACCAGAACAAACTGCCTTTTGAATTTGTAATTTACAAATCAGGGGATTACCTGACTACGTGTAAAGCCATTACTGAAATGACTGTAAGGGGAGCAGGGGCTATTGGTGCGGCTGCCGGTTATGCCATGGCACAGGCACTTATGAGTGGTGCTGATGCTGATGAAGCAAGGCGTAAAATAATGGGTACCCGCCCTACGGCACGCGATCTGTTTTATGCCGTTGAGAAAGTTTACCTTGCAGGAAAGGTTTCATTGAATGATGCCATTAGAGAGGCTGAGAATATTGCTGCTGAAAATGAAGAGGCAGGAAGGCAAATAGGTGTGTATGGATATGAGATAGTAAAGAACCACACAAGTATTCTAACCCATTGTAATGCGGGATGGCTTGCTTTCGTTGATTATGGAAGTGCTCTTGCTCCTGTATATTATGCACATCATAAAGGCAGGAAATTACATGTTTATGCCGATGAAACCAGGCCACGCAGTCAGGGTGCCCGGCTAACCGCCTGGGAGCTGTTGAATGAGGGTGTTGCTCATACCATTATTCCCGATAATGCTGCAGCAATATTAATGTCGCAGGGAAAGATTGATATGGTAATTACGGGAGCCGACAGGATAGCGGCTAACGGTGATGCAGCCAACAAGATAGGGACGCTTGAGAAATCTATTCTGGCCAAACATTACAATATACCGTTTTATGTGGCTGCACCATCATCAACCATTGACTTTAAGACCAAAACAGGCAATGATATAATTATTGAGGAACGTTCGGAAGATGAAGTCTTATGGCAAACAGGTCCCGACAAGGATGGCATAGAGCATTCGATACTTGTAGCCAATCCGGGTTCACATGCTTATAATCCTGCTTTTGATGTAACACCTGCAGGTTTAATTACTGCAATAATTACCGATAAGGGAATATTCAGGCCACAAAATCTGCCTATACCTGATTCACTAAATCAGTAAACAGGAGTAATCAGGAAACGTTTAGCAAAGTGTAAACAGAAAATACAATTACCGATGAGCACAGATGATAAAACCTTAGTACGCTGTCAATGGCCGTCAAACGATTTACTGATGATTACTTACCATGATGAAGAATGGGGAGTGCCGGTTCATGATGATCGTAAGCTGTTCGAGTACCTGGTACTTGATGCATTTCAGGCAGGGTTAAGCTGGAAAACCATCCTTTACCGCCGTAAAGGTTTTCGTCGTGCTTTTGATAATTTCGATCCTTATAAGATTGCTAAATACGGAATTGATGATTTTGACAGGCTGATGATTGATTCATCCATTATACGCAATAAGGCTAAAATCAGGGGCACAATTAAAAATGCATCAGTTTTCCTGAAAGTTGTGGAGGAATTTGGTTCATTTAATAAGTATATCTGGCAATTCACAGGATATAAGACTATCCATAATAAATGGAAAACCAATTCGGAAGTACCGGCTTCGAGTGCCGAGAGCGATTTGATGAGTAAAGACATGAAGAAACGGGGCTTTTCATTTTGTGGAACGACTATCTGTTATGCCTTCATGCAAGCTGCCGGTATGATTAATGATCACTCGGTTGATTGCTTCAGACACAGCGAGTTAATGAAATTACAATTGCAGCATGATTCAAAATAAGCGTCCACTCACTGATTGGCTCCCTGTATCGAGAGAAGAGCTTGAAAAGCGCCAATGGGATGAAGTGGATGTTATTATTGTTTCAGGGGATGCATACGTTGACCACCCATCGTTTGGTCCTGCCGTTATTGCACGTATTATTGAAAAAGAAGGTCTTAGGGTTGCTATTCTACCCCAGCCAAACTGGCGCGATGATTTGCGTGACTTTAAGAAATTAGGCCGGCCAAGGCTGTTTTTCGGTGTAACAGCCGGTAATATGGATTCAATGGTTAACCATTACACAGCCAACAAACGTCTTCGGTCGGATGATGCTTATACTGCAGGTGGTGTCGCTGGTTTCCGTCCCGATTATGCTTCGGTTGTTTATTCCGGGATACTTAAACGATTATTTCCTGAAACACCCGTAATCCTGGGCGGCATTGAAGCCTCGATGCGCAGGCTGACACACTATGATTACTGGAGCGATTCGGTAAAGCAGGGGATCTTGGCATGGAGCGGTGCCGATTTGCTGGTTTATGGTATGGGTGAGCGCAGTATAGTCAAAATCATTGAACGTCTCAGGGCAGGTCATACTATTGATTCAATTGATGATGTTGAACAAACTGCATACAGAAACCCTGTAAACAAGCCACTTCCGGATATAGCCGGATGGAAAACAATACAGCTTGCCTCGCACGAAAAGGCATTAAAAGATAAAGTTGCTTTTGCCGGTAATTTCAGGATTTTTGAAGAGGAGTCAAACCGTTGGCAGGGAGCGCGGTTGGTTGAACAGGAAGGAGAATTTCGTACGGTTGTTAATCCGCCTTTCCCTCCGATGGAACAGGGAGAACTCGATAAGTCATTCGATTTACCTTTTACAAGAGAACCACATCCGCGGTATCATAAGCGTGGGACGATTCCTGCCTTTGAGATGATAAAAAACTCAATTAATCTTCACAGAGGTTGTTTTGGCGGGTGTGCTTTTTGTGCCATATCGGCTCATCAGGGCAAATTTGTAGTTAGCCGTTCTGAAAAATCTATTCTGAAGGAAGTTAAAACTGTTGCCGGATCGGCTGACTTTAAGGGGCATATTACTGATATGGGAGGGCCGTCGGCCAATATGTACGGAATGAGCGGTAAGGATTTTTCAAAATGTATGAAATGTAAACGTGCTTCGTGTATCTTCCCTTCAATTTGCCGAAATCTTAATACTGACCATCGACCAATGACTACCCTGTATCGCGAAGCACTGAAGATAAGGAATATCAAAAGAATCACCATTGGCAGCGGAATCAGGTACGATTTGCTGGTGGGACGAACTGAGGCAGAGAATAAAGCGAACGGACTGGATGAATATTTACATCAGGTTGTTACTAAACATGTCTCAGGGCGTTTAAAAGTAGCTCCTGAGCACAGTTCTTCGGAAGTGTTAAGGATAATGCGAAAGCCTCACTATAGTTCTTACAACTTGTTTGCGCAGAAATTCAAAGGAATAAATCAATCGGCAGGACTCCGGCAACAACTGGTACCATATTATATTTCAAGTCATCCCGGTAGCAGATTAACCGATATGGCTGATTTGGCCTGTGAAACAATGAAACAGGGATTTATGCCTGAGCAAGTTCAGGATTTTACTCCAACGCCGATGACTTTAGCCACAACAATGTATCATACAGGATTGGATCCATATACGTTAAAGCCGGTTTATGTGGCCAAAACGCGCGAAGAAAAACTTGAGCAGCAAAGATTCTTCTTCTGGTATAAACCTGAGAATAAAAGATGGTTGCAATCAACTTTGCGAAAGATTGGCAGGAATGATCTGTTAAGCAAGTTTAAATGAGAGTTTACCTTGCGATGATTTTACTGATGGCCTGGCTCAGTAAAATGTTGAACTCTTGAGTCTTTTCAATCATCGGGTAATGACCTGTATCGTGTATGTAAAGAACCTCATACCCGTTTTTGCAATTTACAGCAAGGCTCATTTCATCTGTCGGAATTGCATCACTGTTTATAAGAAAGAGCTTCAGTGGTGACAGTTGCAATAACTCACCAAGCTTATCAGAATGCGACATAAGATTACGGAATGTACTGATGCTGACTGTGGGGTCAGCTTCAGCAAAATCTTGTTTGATCCTTTTCCTTACTTCTTCTGAAGTTGAAGGCATAAACAGAAAATTATCAGCATATGCTTGAATAGTAGTCTTATAGTCAATGTGTAGTCGTTCAATCAGTCGTTCTATCTGATAATTAATATCATCCGAAAGAGGAGTGCCTGCTGATTTGAGATTGTCGATACCAATTATACCAATGATTTTGCCTGATGATTTGATAACCATTTCAAGCATAATATCCCCCGACATGGAGTGACCTACGATTATGATATTCGACAACCCAAGGGTTTTTATAAAGTCAAGGACATCAAGTGCATATTCTTCGATAGTCCAATTTTCTCTTTTAGCTTTTGAATCTCCAAAGCCGGGAAGGTCAAGCGTATACACATTGTATGAATTACTTAGAAAAGATACCTGTTCATCCCAATACGAACTGTTTATACACCAGCCGTGAATTAAAATAATATTAAAGTCACCGGTGCCTTTATGCTGATAACTCAAGGTTACGTTATTTGCACGCAGATTAATTTTCTTTTTCATAAGGAATTTTTCACTTGCTTTATTTTACTTCTGTTAGCACCATAACTAAAATAAATTACCAACCCTATAACCAGCCATATCAGGAACCGCATCCAATTGGTTATACCAAGTTGTGACATGAGGTAAAAGTTTGTGATCAGGCCCATGACGGGAATCAGGGAGAGCCTTTTTATGATTGCAGTTAAAGTAACTGACACAGCCACGATTAAGAAGGCGAGGTGTGGTATTTTGTGCTTAAACATATCCCACCAGCTTTCATCGGGTTGTATGGTGAAATTTAGGATAGTGTTAATATCTTTCCGGTCAATGTTAAGCAGTAACAGAATTACACCTGCCCATATCAGGGGAAGCCATTTACGGCTGTCAAAATAAGGCACTCTGAACTTGCCTGTTCCTT
Source organism: Bacteroidota bacterium (assembly GCA_023441805.1). GTDB lineage: Bacteria > Bacteroidota > Bacteroidia > Bacteroidales > Lentimicrobiaceae > Lentimicrobium. The sequence goes on along the minus strand of JAEZNO010000009.1, from coordinate 54,639 downwards.
TGCCACCTAAGCTTCCGGTAGGGACTTTTCCACCATCAAGAATCAAAATACCTCCCGAGACCAGCACAAATGCAAAGAGAGTGCCTATACTTGTCAGATCTGTCACTTCGGTAAGATTCATAAAAAGTGAAGGAACGGCAACCAATATTCCCGTGATAATGGTTGAAAAGCCGGGTGTGCGATATTTCTTATGGAGTTTTGAAAATAGTGGCGGCAGTAAGCCATCACGGCTCATGCTCATCCAGATTCTTGGTTGGCCTACCTGAAAAACAAGCAGTACACTGGCCATTGCAATTACAGCACTTAGTGCGATTACTCCTGAGAGCCATGTAAGGTGAAGTTTCTCAAATACAAAAGCCAGAGGATCAGCTACTCCCAGGAAATGATAACTAACCATTCCGGTGAGAACCAGTGAGATTGCTACATAAAGAAGGGTAGTTATCAATAACGACCAAATCATCGACCGGGGCAGGTCCCGCTGAGGATTCCGGCACTCTTCTGCAGTTGTTGAAATGGCATCAAATCCGATATAGGCAAAGAAAACGCCTGATACTCCTTTTAATACTCCTGATATTCCGTTTGGAGCAAAGGGAGTCCAATTGCCGGTATCAACATAAAAACTTCCTATAGCAATTATAACAAGCAGTATTGCAATTTTAAGCACTACCATGAAATTGCCTGCCACTTTTGATTCATGGATGCCGACAAACACCAGCCAGGTAATTGCCACAACAATGGCAAATGCAGGTATATCGGCAATAAGTCTAATACCTCCAATCATGGGAGCGCTATTCCATGCACGATATGCTTCAAGCAGTTCGCCGGGTAATTCAGAAGGTACTATTCCTGCGGCGAGGATTTCGGCTGCCTGCTGAAATCCTCTCGATGCACTAAGATAGTCTATTACAAGGTAGTCAGGGATATGGATACCTAATCCTGAAAGCAATCCGACAAAATAACCTGACCATGAAATTGCAACGGCAATATTCCCTACGGCATATTCCATTATTAGATCCCAGCCTATTATCCAGGCTACCAGTTCGCCGAAACTTGCATATGCATAAGTATAGGCACTTCCGCTCAATGGGATTGAAGAGGCAAACTGGGCATAGCATAAGGCTGAGAACCCACAGGCAATGGCTGAGAAGATAAAAAGAAGTGAAACTGCAGGTCCTCCTGCAGCAGCGGCATTCCCTATTGTACTGAATATGCCGGCCCCTATGATTGCCGCTATTCCGAGTGAAGTAAGATCGCGTACACCAAGATCTTTCTTCATCTCACCATCTGCAAGATGTCCCTGTTGAGCCTGATCCATGATCATGCTGACAGACTTTTTGCGGAAGAGAGACCGAAACTGCACTTTTATAAGATTATGGGACAAATGTAAAAATTTCTGAATATCGTTTCAAAATCACAATAATAATCAAGAATTCATGTGAAGGTAAATTAATGAATGCACTTTAATGCTCGTTAACTTGTTATATTTCGATGTATCGATATAGTGCAATAATAGTCCAAAGTTGAACACTTTTTGATTCACCTGGTTTGGTATTTTTGCTTAAACCCTTGTCAATTAAAGCATTGTGGGATTTGGCATAAAAAATGTAATACTCTTACTTTCATAGGTCTTGAAATGATTGAACTAAAAAACCTTAACAAATCATACGTAACGGGTAATAACAAATTACACGTTTTAAAAGGTATTGATCTTAAAATCGAGCCGGGCGAATTTGTCTCTATCATGGGATCATCCGGCTCAGGTAAATCAACTCTCTTAAACATAGTGGGCATCTTGGATGAGTATGATTCAGGAGAGTATTACCTTGATAATAAGCTCATTCGAAGCCAATCAGAGACAAAAGCTGCAGGATTGAGAAATAAGTATATTGGATTTGTGTTCCAGTCATTTAATCTTATTTCCTTTAAAAATGCTGTCGAAAATGTCGCTTTGCCTTTGTATTATCAGAATGTTAGTCGTAAGAAGCGAAACAAGATTGCGATGGAATATCTTGAACGTATGGGCTTGGCTGAATGGGCTGGACATATGCCTAATGAATTATCGGGAGGACAAAAACAGCGTATTGCGATAGCCAGGGCTCTTATTTCAAAACCAAAGGTTATTCTTGCTGATGAACCCACAGGTGCATTGGATACGGCTACCAGCTATGAAGTGATGAAAATTCTGAAAGAAATTAATCAGGAGGGAATCACTATCATTATTGTAACTCATGAAAACGATATAGCTCACATGACCAGAAGGATAATTCGACTTAAGGATGGTTTGATTGAGCATGAACAGCTAAACGGTCATTCGCATACCGGACAGGAAATTGTGGCCTGATAAATGTGAAAGTTGATCAATTAATTTGACAATTAAGACAGAAGCAAAATGTTTGACGCTGACAAATGGAGTGAGATATTCAGTACAATCAGGAAGAACAAATTACGTACGTTCTTAACCGGATTCAGTGTAGCCTGGGGCATCTTTATGCTGATCATTCTACTTGGATCAGGTAATGGATTGGAAAATGGTGTCAATAAGGAATTTGCTTCATCAGCCACAAATGCAATCTGGATTTGGAATGGTCAAACCAGCTTGCCTTATAAGGGAATGAAACCAGGTCGGAACATCCAGATGAAGACCGACGATTATGAAGAAATCGTAAGAACAATAAAAGGAATTGACATGGGTTCCCCAAGATATGACAAATGGGGAAATAACACTCTTTCATACAAGAAGCAATATGGTACATTTAACATTCGCACTGTTTATCCTGATTACCTTTATATTGAAAAACTCACTATCGTTGAGGGAAGGTACGTTAATAATTCTGACCTTAAAGAATACAGAAAAGTTACCACCATCAGCACGCAGGTGGTAGATGCTCTGTTTAAAGGTGAAGCCCCGTTAGGGAAATACATCAATATCAATGGTATCCCTTTCAAAGTTGTCGGCGTCTTTAAAGATGATGACGGAAGGGATGAGAATATGAGAATGGTATATATCCCACTTACTACGGCCCAAAGAGTTTTCTCGGGTACCAACAACATAAATACAATTGCCATTACAGTTGGTGATGCCTCGACTGAAGAAAGCAAGCAAATTGAGCAGGCAGTAAAATCAAAATTAGCCGCACTTCACAAATTCGATGTTAACGATCCCCGTGCAATAGGTACATGGAATAGTGTAGAGAATTTTATCAAGTTTAAGAAGTTATTTGCCGGAATCAGGATGTTCATCTGGATTATCGGCTTCGGAACTATTGTAGCAGGGATTGTAGGGGTAAGCAATATAATGATGATTGTGGTAAAAGACAGAACAAAAGAAATAGGTATTCGGAAAGCAATGGGAGCAACGCCATGGAGCATCATCAGCCTGATTTTGCAGGAGGCTATACTCATTACATCTTTTGCAGGATACATTGGATTGGTATTGGGAGTTGCTTTGCTTGAAGCAGTAGGCCCGAAAGTCGAGTCCAATTTCTTCAGGCAACCCCAAGTGGATCTGCAAATAGCAGTTTATGCGCTTATATTGCTGGTAGTCAGTGGCACAATTGCCGGATTTATACCTGCAAGAAAAGCTGCAGCTATTAAACCAATTGAAGCTCTGCGCGATGAGTAAGTGTTAAGTTTCAAGGTTTTATAATGGTGAATTGAAAGTAAAGAATCAAAATAATACTTGAAAGCATGTTTGATCTGGATAGATGGCAAGAAATCATAAGTGCTCTGAAGAAGAATAAATTGCGCACTTTTCTGACAGCCTTCGGGGTGTTCTGGGGGATTTTTATGCTTGTAATCATGCTGGGTGCCGGTAATGGTTTACGAAATGGAGTGACCGGTGATTTTGGGAACTTTGCTACCAACAGCGTTTTCATGTGGACTCGCACAACCACAGTTCCTTACAAAGGTTTCCCGCGGGGTCGTAATTATAACTTCAAGGCCGATGACATCAAAGCTTTGCTAAATGAGGTGCCTGAGATTGAAATCATTTCTCCCAGAACACAGGGTGGTGGCCTTCAATCAGGTAACAATGTTACTCGTGGCATAAAATCAGGTGCTTTTTCGGTGATGGGTGATTATCCTGAATGGAATGAAATTGATCCTGTTGATATTACTTCCGGTCGTTTCCTGAATCATTCAGATTTAAAGGAAAAGAGAAAAGTTGCTGTCATTGGAAGTAAGGTGGTTGAGATACTCTTTTCACCGGGCGAAAACCCTATCGGGCAATACATCCAGATTCAGGGAATCTATTTCCAGGTAATTGGAACTTTTAAAGCAAAGAGTGGTATCAACTTCGGAGGTGATAAGGAACAATCGATTTTCATGCCTTTAACTACTTTCCAGAGAGTATACAATTGGGGCGATATAATAGGATGGTTTGCTTTCACTTCCCGAGATGGAGTTCCTGCATCAGTTGTTGAAGAAAAAGCTGCACAAGTACTTAAGCGCAGGCATTCAGTTTCACCGGATGATTCAATGGCTATCGGTTCGTTTAATTTGGAAAAGGAGTTCAACCAGATGACAGGTCTGTTTGCCGGCATTAATGGATTGATCTGGATTGTTGGTATTGGAACATTACTAGCCGGCGTAATTGGAATCAGCAACATTATGCTGGTGATTGTAAAGGAACGCACTAAAGAGATAGGCATTCAAAGAGCAATTGGGGCCCCTCCGTCAAAGATAATATCACAAATAATTACTGAGTCAGTAGTCCTGACAACCTTTGCAGGGTATGTCGGACTGGTTATAAGTGTATTTATACTTGAATTACTGAACAAGGCAATGTCAGCAAGTCCCTCAGAGGATACGCCATTCAAGAATCCGGGCATTGATTTTAATATGGCAATAATAGCACTTGCAATTCTGGTAGTTTCAGGTGCAGTAGCCGGATGGGTACCTGCACGAAAAGCTGTAAGCATAAAGCCTATTGATGCATTAAGATATGAATAACTCATAACGGCCTGTAAAAGAAGTAGAGGAATAAAATAAACATTTTAATATAAATAGCATGAAAACTGCAATTAAAGTTCTGATAGGAGTAGTAATACTGGTTGTTTTTGCCGGAACCATTATCTATCTCTATAAAAAATCGGCTGCTAAGCCTGTAGTTTATGAGACCACATCGGCAGCAGTGACCAATATCATTAAAAAGACTGTGGCAACAGGAAAGATTGTTCCCAGAAAAGAGATTGAGATAAAGCCACAAGTCTCAGGTATTATTGCTGAACTTTACGTTGAACCCGGAAATATTGTAAAGAAGGGTGATATGATTGCCAAGGTTAGGATCATTCCCAACATGATCAACCTGAATGAAGCAGAATCAAGATTGAATCGTGCAAAGATTTCGAAGGATGATGCACAAAAGAATTACAACCGGCAAAAGGCACTTTTTGATGATAAGGTAATTGCAGCCGCTGAATTACAAACCTACGAAGTTGCGCTTAACTCAGCTATTGAAGCAGTTGAAGCTGCCGAAAATAATCTGCAACTTATCAGAGAAGGTATCACCAGGAAAGCCGGTGAGGTTAGTAATACAATTATTCGCTCAACTATTGAAGGAATGGTACTTACAGTTCCGGTTGAAATCGGTAATTCGGTTATTGAGAGTAACACTTTCAATGACGGGACAACAATAGCCACTGTTGCCAATATGGGGGAAATGATTTTTAAAGGCAAAGTTGATGAATCAGAAGTGGGCAAACTGCACAACGGAATGGATTTGATACTCACCATTGGGGCAATTGACACTGATAAATTCACCGCTAAGCTTGAACATATCTCGCCCAAGGGAGAAGAAGAAAATGGAGCAATACAATTCGAAATACGTGCTGCCGTTGAATTGAAACAAAATCAGTTCATCAGGGCAGGTTACAGTGCCAATGCCGACATAGTTCTTGATAAACGCGACAGTGTACTGGCTATTCAGGAGAGTCTGCTCAAATTTAGTGAAGATACAGCATGGGTTGAAGTAGAGACTGCACCTGAAACTTTCGAGAAAAGGGTGATTAAAACCGGGTTGAGTGATGGAATCAATGTTGAAGTGCTTAGTGGATTGACAAAGGACGATAAGATAAAGATCCAGATAGCTCAGGAAACACAAAAGAAATAATCTGAGTGCCTGAATTTCAGAAAGAGAAACATAATTAGAAGCACAATTATTAATATTCAAACATTGTACATTATATTTGTTAATATATAGTCCAACAAATATAGTCAGTGCAGAGATCTTTTTACGATAGGTGGATAGTTGATCCAATGCGGAAATTTATGAGTGACAGCTCCATGAGTGGAGTTGTTCTTCTGGTAGCCGCTCTGTTAGCAATAGTTTTAACAAATTCACAATGGTCTGAGTGGTTTAAGTCAATCTGGAAGATTGAAATAGGACTGGAGATAGGTGAATTCTCCCATACCAAAGATTTACATTATTGGATAAATGATGGCTTGATGGCCATCTTTTTCTTTGTTGTAGGTCTTGAGCTCAAGCGTGAGATTATAGCCGGTGAATTGAGTACATTGCGTAAGGCTCTGTTACCTGTTGTAGCAGCATTGGGAGGCATGGTGTTTCCGGCAATAATCTACTTATCATTCAACCATCCGATGTCTATGACCGGCAATGGTTGGGGAATACCAATGGCAACCGATATTGCGTTTGCACTTGGAATACTCTATCTGCTAGGCGACAGGGTTCCGGTATCTTTAAAAGTCTTCCTTACAGCATTAGCAATTGCCGATGACCTGGGAGCAGTATTGGTAATCGCATTCTTCTACACTTCCGATATAAATCTGATGACCTTACTTACAGGTGCCATATTCATGGTAGTTCTGATAATCGGTAATATAATTGGGATAAGAAGTACGTTGTTTTATGGATTAATTGGAATCGGTGGATTATGGACAGCTTTCCTTATGTCGGGAGTACACGCTACAATTGCTGCTGTCCTTGCGGCATTTACCATTCCTGCCAGGACAACAATTTCAGAGAAACCATTCTATCAGCGAATGATGAATCTCATGAACAGATTCAGAGAAAGTGAAACAGATAATAATCCTACAATCACTGGTGAACAGCATGAATTACTGGTACGGATTGAGAACTTAACTCAAGCTGCTACCACTCCTTTGCAGAGATTGGAGCATTCAATGCATGCCCTGGTGGCATTTGTCATCATGCCAATATTTGCTTTAAGTAATGCCGGAGTCGAAATAAATGCTGAGAGCCTTGCAAACATAACCAATTCTGTCACAATGGGTGTATCACTTGGTCTGTTTGTCGGAAAGTTCATTGGAATTACCGGGATGGTTGCCCTAATGTACATCTTAAAAATCAGTCCATTGCCTGAAGGTTGCAATCGGACTCATATAATTGGAGTAGGAGTGTTGGCAGGTATAGGTTTCACTATGTCGATTTTCATAAGTGAGCTTGCTTTTGAGCATAAGCAATTTGTTGAGCAGGCTAAGCTTGGAATATTATTAACATCACTGGTAGCAGGGGTGCTGGGGTATTTGATCATCAGTCGGGCAGCCCGGATTTCAAATAAATGACCGGTATTGAATTACAAAACCGGTGTATAGTTATTAATGAAAAATATCAATACGAAGCCAAATAATTCTGACTTGTGTGAATTGGATTATTGAAAAAGTAATACCTTTATCCGGTTATCTTTGTATTCACACGGGAATTGGTGCTTTATTCCATTTGTGAGGTAATATTAATTGTATGAGTGACATTTTACCACTTGATTTAAACCCTAAATTTACATCCTCTCTCCGGGAGGACAGTTTGGCTTTATGTTTGAAAGCAATGGATGCTGCCGCCTGGAGTTGGATGCCTGACACCGGTTTTGTCGCATGGAATGAGAAATGTGCTGAACTTTTCGATGAACCGTCAACCAATGTAACTTTACAAACCTGGATTGATAAAGTACATCCTGACGACAGGGAGCATGTACAACAGAGGTGGATGCAGTTGATTGACGTGCCTCGGAAGTTTGAGGTTGAATTCAGAATAGTGGTTAATAATAATGTCAAATGGATACGTATAGCCGGATATGTGGTTCAGGCAACTGATAACCTGCCGAGACATATAACAGGTTACATGATTGATATCACTGCTGAAAAGCAGTTCAGTGAAAAGCTCAAAGATGCCAATAATACCAAGGATCGCTTCTTTTCTATCATAGCACACGATTTACGAAGTCCGTTTACTTCAATACTTGGTTTCTCAAGGTTGTTAAATGAAGAATACGACGACTTCAGTGATGATGAAAGAAAGATGATGATAAGGCAGATATTAAATTCTACCGAAACAACCTTCCAACTGCTTGATAATCTTCTTACCTGGGCTAAAACTCAGCTTGGACGAATTGCTTTCACACCCGAGATATTCGAGATAGAAGCTCTTGTACTTGAAGCAATAAATCTGGCTCTTCCACAGGCAAAAATTAAAGGAATTTCTATAAAAGTTCTGGGAATTGAAAAAGCAAAAGTGTTTGCTGATGTAAACATGATCAGAACAGTAATAAGGAATTTACTGTCAAATGCCATTAAATTCTCATACGAAGGGGCCGTCTTAACAGTTGAAGCAAAACAACATGAGAATATGGTAATGGTATGTATTAACGATACCGGTACCGGCATAGAACCCAGAATGCTGTCTACTCTATTCAGCTTGAACGAACAGGTCAGATCAACAAAAGGTACTGCTAATGAAAAGGGTACCGGGCTTGGGCTCATCCTGTGTAAGGAATTTATCGAAAAGAATGGTGGTAAGATTTCAGTTGAAAGTAAAGTAGGGGAGGGCTCTAAATTTAGTTTTACCATTCCTGTAGAGTGAAACTGAGTATTCAATAAATTAATCCATCCGTAAATATTTCTCAAAACCAAAACTTATAATATCATGTATCGTTATGCAATAGCTTTATTAGTACCTGTATTTTTATTAGCAGGATGTAATAACAAATCGACTGTTAAAAGTGTAGAAGAAATGGAAAAGACACAAACTGTGATACAGACAGCCGGAAAGGTGTTGAAAGCTGATCCGGGAACTGATGTAGCCCAGCGATTATCAATCTATGCGCCGGTTACACTCACCGCAGATATTAGTCACCTGTCAGCAAAGGAAAAACAGATTCTCCCATTGCTACTTGATGCTGCGGCAATTATGGATGAGATATTCTGGCAGCAGGCAGTCGGCGACAAGCAAGGTTTCCTTGCAGCTATAAAGGATGAAACCGTTAGAAGATTTGCCGAGATAAACTATGGACCATGGGATCGTTTGAATGGAAACAAACCATTCATTGAAGGTATTGGCGAGAAGCCACTTGGAGCAAACTTCTATCCGGTTGACATGACAGCTGAAGAGTTTGAAGCACTTCAGGATACCAACAAACTGAGTATGTATACTCTTATTCGCCGTAATGATGACAGCACTCTAAAAGTGGTATGGTATCATGAGGCATATGCCTCAAAAATCAACAAAGCTGCTGATCTCCTGAAACAGGCCGCAGCTCTTGCTGAAGACCCGGGCTTAAAGAAATACCTGGAACTGAGAGCAGAAGCCTTACTTACTGATAACTATCAGGAAAGCGATTTCGCCTGGATGGACATGAAGAACTCAAACATTGACTTTGTAGTAGGTCCGATTGAGAATTATGAGGATGCTTTATTTGGTAAGAAGGCCGCACAAGAGGCATACGTTCTGTTAAAAGATGTTGAATGGAGTAATAAACTCTCACATTTTGCATCACTTCTGCCCGAATTACAGAAAGGATTGCCTGTTGACCAGAAATACAAGAATGAAGTTCCCGGAGCAGATGCTGATTTGAATGCATATGATGTTCTGTATTATGCCGGTGATTGTAATGGCGGAAGTAAAACTATCGCTATCAACCTGCCAAATGACGAGCAGGTGCAATTGCAAAAAGGCTCCAGAAAGTTACAGCTTAAGAATGCAATGAAAGCTAAATTCGATAAGATTCTGGTTCCAATATCCGGTGTCCTTATGGATGAATCTCAAAGAAACTACATTAAGTTTGATGCCTTCTTTGCTAATACCATGTTCCACGAAGTTGCTCATGGTTTGGGAATTAAAAATACCTTAGACGGCAAAGGAACTGTTCGTGAAGCTCTTAAAGAACAATACTCAGCCATAGAAGAGGCCAAAGCTGATATTCTTGGGCTCTATATGGTAACCAAGCTGTACGAGATGGGTGAACTGAAGGATGGTGAAGTAATGGATAACTACGTAACCTTCATGGCAGGCATATTCCGCTCAGTAAGATTTGGTGCAGCAAGTGCTCACGGGAAAGCTAATATGCTCACATTTAACTATTTCTCTGAGAACAATGCCTTTACGTATAAGGATGGCAAGTATCTGGTTAATTTTGATGAGATGAAAAAGGCTGTTGAAGGCTTAGGCGGCTTAATCCTCAAAATGCAGGGTGATGCTGACTATGCCGGAGTTAAGAAGTTAATTACTGAAAAATCAATAATCCCTCAGGGACTTCAAAAGGATTTGGATAAACTAAAAGATGCAAATATTCCTGTTGATATAGTGTTTGAACAAGGAAAAGCATCATTAGGTTTATAACAAATCAGGCTGTACGAATACGGGAATTAGATGTTCAGATGCGTACAACTAAGAGCAGAATGACTTAAACTATTCTGCTCTTTTACTTGTACAGCACTGACATCGAATAAATTATAGTATGGCATGATTTTGAGATACCGCTTAAAGAACAATTATCAAATTACCTAACAATAATTCACCAAATGATTATGAGAAAATTACTATTGATCTCTCTATTATTCACAGGCTTATTGCAGGCTCGTTCCTCTAATTTACCTGATGAAGGTATGTGGCTTCCGATGTTTGTTGAAAGGCTCAACTACGTGGATATGCAAAAGATGGGTTTGAAATTAACCCCTAAAGAAATTTATGATATCAATAATTCAAGTCTGAAAGATGCTATTGTCAATTTAGGCGGATTCTGTACTGCCGAGGTTGTATCCCCACAGGGATTGCTTTTCACAAACCATCATTGCGGTTATGATGCTATTCAATCGCACAGTTCAATTGATCACGATTACCTGACCGATGGTTTTTGGGCAAACAGCTACGAAGAGGAACTTCCAAATGAAGGGCTGAGTGTATCATTCCTTGTCAAGATGGATGATGTTACTGATGCTGTCTTGAAAAACGTTAATCCTGAAATGAATGAGAGTGAAAGAAGTGCAGCAATTTCTAAAGCAATTGAATCGTTGAAACAGGAGATGTCAGAAGGTGGAAAGTATGAAGTTTCAGTTAAAGGCTTTTACAATGGAAATGAGTACTACCGTTTTGTATATCAGGTATACAATGATATTCGCTTAGTAGGAGCACCTCCCTCAGCAATTGGCAAATTTGGAGGAGATACCGACAATTGGATGTGGCCCCGCCATACCGGCGATTTTTCAATATTCCGTATTTACTCAGCCCCCGATGGTTCACCTGCTGAATATTCAAAAGATAATGTACCTTTCAAACCCAAGCATTTCCTGAAAATATCAGCGGCAGGAGTGAAACCCAATGATTTCACAATGATATGGGGATATCCCGGCACAACTGACAGGTACAGAACTTCTGACGGTATCAGAGTTACTCTCGAAGAAATTAACCCTGCTATTATCAAAGTTGCCGGTACTATTCTCGATGAAATGAAGAAAGATATGGATGCATCTGATGAAATCAGGATTAAATATGCATCTCACTATGCTCAGCTTGCCAATTTCTGGAAGAATAAAATTGGAGAATCAAGGGGACTAAAGAGACTTAATGTATATGAAAAGAAGAAAGAGATTGAAAAGCATTTCATGTCATGGGTAAATGCTGATCCTCAGCGCCAAGAGAAATATGGTAGTGCTCTTCAGGATATGGCTAATGTATATGACCAATTGTCATCATCAGGTTACAATTCAAAATTATGGTACTTCCAGATGGCATTCTTTGGATCCCAGGTATTACCTTTCCCGTTAGAAAATCAGGGGATTATTAATGTGCTGAAGGCCAAACTCAATGATAATGAACAAAGAGCTGCCCTTCAACCAATGTTGGAAGCCGCTAAGGACCATTTTAAGGATTATAATGCAGCAACAGAAAAGAAAATTCTGATTGCAATTCTTGAGACTTATCGTGAAGATCTGGATGGCAGTACCTTGCCTGATTTCTACAACGTAATTGCACAAAAATTCAAGGGCAGTGTTGAAAAGTACGTTGACTATGTATTCAATAACTCTTTTATGGTTTCTGAAGATAAGTTCAACAAGTTCATGCAGAATCCATCACTCAAGAAGTTTGAAAATGATCCTGCATATAAGCTGACCAATTCATTCTATAGCTATCTGATGACTATGGCAATGTCAGCAGGCCCTGCTCAGGAAAAGATGAATATGGCCAAACGCCTGTTTGTTGACGGTCTAAGAAAGGCTAATCCTGATAAGGTTTATTATCCTGATGCAAACTCAACCTTACGTATGTCATATGGACAAGTCCTTGATTATTATCCGGCTGATGCAGTTCACTATGACTATGTAACATACGCTGATGGCATACTCGAGAAAGAGGACCCCACCAACGACGAGTTCATCGTACCTAAGAAGCTCAAAGAATTAATCATTGCTAAGGATTTCGGCAGATGGCAGGATAAAGAAGGCAGATTACCTATTTGCTTTATAAGCAATAACGACATTACAGGTGGTAACTCAGGAAGCCCTGTACTTAACGGAAACGGTGATCTCATCGGTCTGGCTTTCGATGGAAACTGGGAAGCTATGAGTGGTGATATTGCATTTGAGCCTGACCTCCAAAGAACTATTAATGTAGACATTCGTTATGTAATGTTTGTAATTGATAAATATGCCGGTTGCAAGCACATCCTGAACGAACTACAGTTTGCTGAAACTAATTAATGATTGCATAATTTTCATTTCGTTTTTTGTTAGTTCCCGATCGTTTGGTCGGGGACTTTTTTATTTTATAAACTTCCTGTTTTGCTTAACTCCGGCCTTACAATCATAACGACGGCTACCTTAAATCTACTTCACCCAGAAATGGGAAAAGGCTATCTCAAATACAATTGATGCAGGAACTCTCTTCAGCAGATGTTGTGATTGAAGAAGTTTTTCAGTTGGATAAACATGTACTGTCAAGTTATTAATTGCTCATAAAGTCAACATTAAGTCCACATGAACTACACATAAGTGCACATTTTAGTACAGATAATGATTAATATATGTACAATGTATGTTCAATCTTTAATCTACAAATACGACAAAAAAAAGAAGCCGTCCTTTTGAGACAGCCTCTTTTTTCATTTAATCTTAAGTGGTATATTATTATCTCAATGAAATTAATTCATAGATGGTACCAGTTCAGTTGCCTGGATTACCTCTGCAGCAGTTTTCATTTTATCTTTCCTAACCAGTGTAAGCTCATTGATAAGGTTTTTAGCACCTGCATACTTATCGATGATAAAAAGCACATAACGGACATCAACATTAATTGTCCTCTGAAGCTCAGGTTCGAAGGCTATGTCACCACTCATGGCTTCCCAATTGCCGTCAAATGCTAATCCAATCAATTCACCTTTCCCATTCATAATAGGACTTCCGGAGTTTCCTCCTGTAATATCATTTGTGCTGATAAAACATACAGGCATTTTTCCGTCAATACCATATTCACCGAAATCCTTATTCTTATAAAGATCCTTTAGCTTATCAGGTACTACAAATTCCCAGCTTGACGAATCTTCTTTCTCCATTATTCCATCCATTGTAGTGTAGAAATCATAATGAACAGCATCAGCAGGATAGTAATCAAGTACTTTACCGTAGGTCAAACGCATTGTAGAATTGGCATCTGGATAGAAGACTTTATTTGGCTGCATCTCACGTAATCCGGCAATAAACAAGCGGTTACTCTTTTTGAGCATATCCTCAGCAGCTTCTATATTCTTCTGGTTTGCCCAATATTGATCATAAAACGCTTTCATCAAACTAAATGCAGGATCCTTTCTTAACTTCTTAGCATCAGGATTAGCTGCCATTGCTTCAACTGCAGCTCTGTTGCTGAAGATTGATTTATCAAATATTCTGTTGGCAATTTTATCAAAGTCACTCTTGTTAGAGGCAACCAGTGCCTTAAAGTCCTTTGGTTGCTGAGTTTCAGGAACATTCTTATAATACATCATCAGCATCGCTGAGAGCAATTTACGGTCGGTTGGCTCATTATAGTTCTTGAAATGGCGCTCAATGTACTTCTTTAGACCATCTTTCATCCTGGCAATTCTTTCCTGATTTGGCTCAGCTTGCGATAGTTCCTTCTCCAGTCCCATAAATGCATTAGCCAGTGTCATTATCTCAGCTCCACGGGCAATTGCCTCAGAATAATATATACGCTGGGTAAGATATTCATTGAGTGTTTTATAAGCATTTGCAAAACCGGGCAGTACTTCCCCATATTTGGCTTTGTGTTCAGGTGAGGAATTAACCCAGTTGGCAAAATCTGATTCTATCTTCTGCTTTTCTTCGTAAACTTTAAGTCTCTTGAGTCCTTTAGTCTGGCCGATAAAATACTTCCAATAGTTAGCAATACTTGCATATTTGGATGCATACTTAATGTTTACATCTCTGTTGGCATCCATATCTGCACGCATGATGCCCAATTTCTTTGCCCTGATATTTACAATGGTAGGATTGTTGATATTTATCGACTGATCAACACCCCATGAGGTAGTGTAACGTTCAGTGCTGCCGGGATATCCCATAATCATGGCAAAATCACCTTTCTCAACTCCTGCTAATGATATTGGCAAATGATGCTTTGGTTTCAAAGGAATGTTGTTTTCAGAGTAATCGGCAGGTTTCCCGTCAGGACCTGTATAAACGCGGAAGATTGAGAAATCACCAGTATGGCGTGGCCACATCCAGTTGTCGGTGTCAGCACCATATTTTCCAATTGATGAAGGTGGTGCACCAACCAATCTTACATCACGAAATACCTCATAAACAAAAAGATAATACTCATTACCCTCGAAGAAGCTTGCTACTCTTGCCTGATAACCGTTTCCCTTTGTAGCTTCATCAGTTATAGTCTTTGCAATTTCACTAACCTTAGCGGCTCTCTCACCTTCAGTCATTTTATCATTCAGCTCATTGAGTACGCGTTTGGTAACATCTTCAATACGAACCAGAAAACGAGCAGTTAAACCTTCGTTAGGCAACTCTTCTTTCATGCTCATGGCCCAGAAACCATCAGCAAGGTAATCATGATCAATAGTACTGTGTGATTGGATGGCACCGTATCCGCAATGATGATTTGTGAATACGAGTCCCTGTGAGCTGACTATTTCACCTGTACAGCCATTGCCAAACTGTATGATGGCATCTTTAAGACTTGAATGGTTTACGCTGTATATTTCTTCAGGAGTAAGCTTCAGGCCTTCCTTCTGCATATCAACATAATTCAGCCTTTCAATGAATAAAGGCAGCCACATACCCTCATCAGCACGCACCAATGTACTGATTGAGATAAAAAATAAAAGAATCAATCTTCTCATAATGCAAAAACTTAAAATGTTAAACGTATTTTTCTCCCTTTTCAATCATAACATCGTTTACAATCTGCCTTATTTGCTGCTCATCTTCCTTACGGCATATCAGCAGGGTGTTTTCTTCCTCTACCACAATATACCCATCCAACCCCTGAAGTACAACAAGCTTTTCTTTAGGCATGTTGACGATGCAATTACGGCTATCGTACATCATTACATTCTGACCTACAACAGCATTCCCTTCATTATCTTTAGCTCTCGTTTCGTATAATGATCCCCATGTGCCAAGATCACTCCATCCGAAATCGGATGAGAGAACATAAACATTATCAGCTTTTTCCATCACACCATAGTCAATGGAAATATTCTTACACATGGCATAAGTCTGTTCAATAAAATGGGTTTCCTCAGCAGTGTTATACTTTCCGATCCCTGCACTGAAAAGCTGATCAACATCGGGCAGGTATTGTGTAAATGACTGCATTATGGTTTTTAGTTTCCAGATGAAGATCCCTGAATTCCAAAGAAAATCACCACTTGCCAGAAACTGCTTAGCCATTTCAAGCTGTGGCTTCTCAGTGAATGTCTTCACTTTTTTAATCCTGTTATCGTTTTTATAAGTCTTACCCTCGTCAAATTGAATGTAACCATAACCTGTATCAGGCCGGTTTGGCTGAATGCCCAGAGTGAGAAGCCAGTCGTTGTTATTGCTTGCATTTAGTGCAGCAAGTATGACTTCGGTAAAAATATCTTCTTTTAGTATAATATGATCGGAGGGCGCTACTACGATATTGGCTTCAGGATTGCGTTGAAGTATCCTGTAGTTGGCATATGCAATACACGGTGCAGTGTTTCGACGTGACGGCTCACACAGAACCTGCTCTTCGCTAAGTTGGGGTAACTGCTTTAAAACAAGCTTCTTGTAACTGTCGTTTGTTACAATGTAGATGTTTTCAAGCGGACAGATCTTAAGGAATCTTTTGAAAGTAGCCTGTATCAATGTTTCTCCTGTTCCCAGGATATCAATAAATTGTTTAGGGTGGTCTTTACGGCTCATAGGCCAAAAGCGTGCGCCGATTCCACCTGCCATAATAATACAATAATTGTTTTTGTTCATTATATGGGTTTTAATTCATTTTTTAATAACAACAGGACAATTTTCACAAAGTTAATGATCTGTGTTTGTTTTTAAAGCATCAAGCGGGATAACAGGTGCCATCGGACTAAAGAGATATGTTCTTTTGTCGCTTACACAGTAACACTTGTAGCGGGTTCGCACTTTACCAATCATTTTAAAGACTCTATTCTTGCCAAAGACAAAGTGTGTTTCAGGCGCAAGCATTGAGACTAATGTCTCGGAAGTACCTGTATCATAATTTCTTAAAACTGAAGCCAGTGATACACTTGAAGTACTTGAAGCTGTCGGATTTTCAAGATATTTGATGAAAACTTCAGAAATGTCTGATGGAAATATGCCGCTTATAGCATAAGGCATTGCAATTGCACGGAATTCTTTCTTCCACTCAGTGCCATGAGGGGCTACACGTTTTTTATTATTCCTGTAAACATTTGCATGAGCCATTTCGTGCAACAATGTAATCAGGAACGCATACTTGTTAAGATTGTGATTGACGGTAATTATAGGCGGATTTCCATTACGCGCACTCCTGAAATCGCCAAGTTTAGAGCGTCGGTCCCTGGTAATATTTAATACAGTTTTATTAGTGATGAACCAATCAGCAATGGTATCAACAGCAGCTTCGGGTATATAATCCGGAAGTCCCTGATGCAGGCTCCTATTTTGTTTCATTAAGAGTCAGCATCATTTGATTGTGATCGGGTGTATACATGCAACCACAATCCCTGAATCGTTTGCCTGATCTGTACTTGTTTTGCCTGTATGCCGGGGTAGAACACGAAACGATCATAACTGAGATGAAGAGAACTAATAAGTAAAATGAATACCTGGCTTTGAGTTTCATTTGTTCCTGTATTTTATTGTTTTAACTGGCTCCAAAATTAGCAAAATATTAATACAAAGTATCTGCTGCGCTATAATCATTTCTTATACTTGTAACGTTACTTTACTAATCTTATTGAGTGCCATCCGGCAATAAAAGAATAATATCTAACTTAGCAATTCCGAAGTGATACTATGAAGTTGTTCTTAATGCACATAGGCAGGTATATCCTGTTAATGCGTCTTGTTTTCAAAAGGCCTGAAAAACAGTCACTTTATTTTAGGCAGATCATGATCGAAATAGAGCACCTGGGCCTTGATTCGCTGGGTATTGTCGTCTTTATCTCAATCTTCATGGGGGCGGTACTGGCTATCCAGATGGCATTCAATCTCGATACTCCACTTGTGCCAGTTTATACTATTGGTTACGCCACTCGTCAATCGGTTGTTCTTGAATTTTCTCCAACTATCATTTCTCTCATTCTTGCCGGTAAAGTAGGATCAAGAATCTCCTCCGAAATAGGAACAATGAGGGTAACCGAGCAAATCGATGCCCTCGAGATAATGGGTATTAACTCAGCTACTTACCTCATCTTTCCGAAGATTGTTGCAGCTCTTTTCTTTAACCCGATTCTTATAATGGTCAGCATCCTTGTGGCTAATCTGGGAGGCTGGCTTGCTGGTTCACTTACAGGAATGGTTCCTTCATCCGAATTTCTTTACGGACTCAAAGCATTTTTTGAAGCTTATGATATTTTTTACTCACTCGTGAAATCTGTGGTGTTCGCGTTCCTGATCGTCTCTATTTCAGGCTACCACGGCTATTACACCAAAGGCGGTGCTCTTGAAGTAGGTGAAGCCAGTACTAAAGGTGTTGTTCATAGCAGCATTGCAATTATCATTTTTAACCTGTTATTAACCAACCTGTTATTGGCATGATTGAAGCTAAAGATGTAACCAAATCATTCGGTGATAATGTTGTACTCGATAGCATTTCCGTTCGTTTCGAAACAGGAAAATGTAATCTTGTCATTGGCCAGAGCGGTTCAGGTAAGACTGTTCTCATGAAATGTCTGGTTGGTTTGTACGAAATTGACAGGGGAAATGTAGTTTTCGATGAGAAAGTTCTCACAAGAATGTCATTCGATGAAATGAAACTTGTGCGTCAGGATATTGGAATGCTCTTCCAGGGAGGCGCATTGTTTGATTCGATGACCGTGGAGGAAAATGTAATGTTCCCGCTTTCGATGTTTACTGAGCAGTCATTGCAGGAACGACGCGACCGTGCCAATTTTTGCCTCTCAAGGGTCAATCTGGTAAATGCAAATAAACTATATCCTGCCGAAATCAGTGGAGGAATGAAAAAGCGTGTTGCAATTGCCAGAGCTATCGCCATGAATCCTCGTTACCTGTTTTGTGATGAACCAAACTCGGGCCTCGACCCGCATACGGCAAACGTTATCGATAATCTTATTAAGGAAATCACCGAAGAGTACCAAATGACAACCGTCATCAATACCCACGATATGAATTCGGTAATTGAAATTGGTGACAGAGTATTCTATATCCATAAAGGGAAGCTTTGGTGGGATGGCAATAAGGATACCATCTTAACCAGCGACAATAAGGAATTAAATGACTTTGTTTTTGCCACACAACTAACCAGAAAAATCAAACCGGTGTAGTCTGATGGCTAATGAGACTTCAACATTAGAATTCCGTTGAAAGATGAAAATGCAATTGAAAGAAGAAAATGCTTTTGGATGAATGCCTTGTAGCCATGTTTATTTAGCCCCATGAATCAAATTGATATCGCAATACTTGTAATCGTCGGACTTGGATTAATACAGGGACTCTTCAAAGGGTTCATAGTGAGTATTGCCTCCCTGCTTGGTTTGATACTCGGATATTACCTTTCAGTACGTTTTGCCTGGTATTTCGAAGATCTCCTGAAAGGATCAGCCGAACAAGGCTCTATGCTTACTCATGTCCTGGCATTCATCATTTGCTTTTCGCTTGTGGTGGTAGCAGTGCATTTCATTGGTAAAACTGTGCAAAAAATGGTTGAACTTACCCCCCTGGGCATCATCAACCGAATAATGGGTGCCCTCCTGGGTGTATTAAAAGGACTGTTGATTGTAGCTGCAATAATCTATGTGATTGAAATTGTCGATACGAACGACAGAATAATAAGCCGTGAAAACAAAGAAAACGCCAAATTTTACAAACCACTGGCAAACGGATTTAGCGTTTTGCGTTCAGCGTTAGTATAGCGTTCTGCGTTTAGTTTTTGTTTGGTATTTGGCGTTCTCAAGTAACATCTTGTTTCGAATACAGTGGAAATGTTGGCTTTGTTATGAAGAACGCTGTACGTGTTTCACCCCTGCTGGTTATCGTATTTGAGTACATCCTCATTTACGTAATCCAAGAGGATGCCGGCTTCGCGAAACATTGCTTCTGACTCTTCGCCGTTATGATATCGGTGCTCGCAAACCACCCTGACTATTCCGCAATTAATTATTAACATGGCACAGGTTCTGCACGGGGTCATCCTGCAATACAATGTTGCTCCTTCGAGGGCGATACCCAATTTGGCTGCCTGGCAAATTGCATTCTGTTCTGCATGTACAGTTCTTACGCAGTGATTAGTTACTTTTCCGTCGCTATGAGTGAGCTGTTTGAAGAGGTGACCTACATCATCACAATGTGGTAATCCAATTGGAGAGCCAACGTAACCTGTCACCAGTATCTGCTTATTTCTCGCAATCACACAACCACTCCTTCCCCTGTCGCACGTAGCCCTCTTTGCAATAGTATTGGCTACTTCCATAAAATATTCATCCCACGTAGGTCTTATATATTTGCTTGCTCCTTGGTTTTCAGACATATAGAGTTTGTTTATTAAATGCAAATCCGTCACGAAATTAAGAAAAATTTCAGCGCTCAGAGTTAAGCGTTTTGTTTTGCGTTCAGCGTTTTGCGTTAATACCCGAACGGGATCGATCTTGAAAGTTGGACAGGAAATTCACTATTCACTATTCATCATCCAGCATTAGGACAGTCCCAGAACGTCCCCTTCTTCTGTTGACCAGTGGTAGTTATAGAGACCCTGGAGAAGGCGCTCACGCTTTTCTTCAGGTGACATTGACTCGTAGGCTCTCTTCTCTTCTTCAAACTTGCGCCTCTTCTCTTCTTCTATCTTATGGATCTCGGCTAGGTACTTGTTCTCTATTCCTTTTTTGAGATAATCGGTTGCAACATTCGGGAATAGCTCAAGCAACAGCTCTTCCTTCTCGTCCTTTGCCAGTTTTACTCCGCCATATTCATGGAAAACAGGGTTGTCCTGTTTCTTATAATATCTTGTATCATACGGTGTCTCTTCTCTTACACCTGCAATCTTGTAACGGAATTCAGGATCAACCGGAACAGGGGTCTTACCATAAATGCCCTTCACCAGGTTGACAAACTGGATTGAGCGGGTTGTATACAGTGGCTCGCCTTTCGTCTCATCTACAACACAATTCACAGCCTGTACCCCGACTATCTGACTAGTTGGCGTAACTAACGGGGGACAACCTGCAGCAAGTCGTACCGAAGGTATCAGTTCGAGCGTACGGGGCAGGTATTTTTCCATCTTAAGCTGCTTTAGCTGAGCAAGCATATTGGTGTACATACCTCCGGGTACTTCGGCTTCTTTAACTTTTTCATCCGGCTCAGGAAAATTAAAATACCGCTCAATGGCATGTATGGTTTCTAACAGATCATCTTCCTTATCAGCCTTAGCATAACCTATTGCCAGTTCAAAAAGGTTATCGATATCCTTTGGCAGCTTATCCTGTGTTATATCAAATTCTATAGGGAATTGCTTGTAGCTGTCGAATTCAGCCAGCTCGGTCCTGATATCTCTCAGATGCTTATCGATCTGAACGACAACTTCGGGATTAACACCTGTGTCGATATTGAGCTTATTGCAGAATAACTGGATAATTTCGTAAGATGCTGCAGCCGGACCGCCTGAGAAACTCATGATGTTGGTATCAACAATATCAACACCATTAACAATTGCCATGAGTGTAGATGCAAGCCCGTAACCGGGGGTGCAGTGCGTGTGAAAATCAATGGGAACATCAACTGCCTTCTTCAGCAGCCTTATCAGTCGCCCTGCCCTCAGGGGAGTGATCAAACCGGCCATATCTTTTATTGAGATCATGTCGGCACCCATCTTCTGGAGGGTAATGGCTTTATCAATAAAATACTCATCGGTAAAAATGCGAGTATTCAATGGTTTACGCTGCAACACTGCTTTTAATTTAACCCGTGTTGAAACATGCGGATCAACGGTATAGCATATGGCACAATCGGCCAGGCCGCCATTTTGCTTTACTGACTTAATGGTACTGCCAATATTATCAGTATCGTTGAGGGCATCAAAAATTCGCATAATCGAGATACCTGATCTTACCGCATTACGGTTAAAACCGTCAATAACATCGTCGGGATAGGGGTTATATCCAAAAAGGTTTCTTCCTCTCGAGAGGGCTGTAAGTTTCGATGCATCGCCTATGGCTCCCTTAATTTTCTCCAGACGTGTCCAGGGATTTTCATTAAGGTAGCGCATAATTGAATCGGGCACTGCACCGCCCCATACTTCCATTGCATAAAACCCTGCCTCTTTGTATAATGGCAATACCCTGTCAATCTGTGCCTGACTCATTCTGGTGGCAAAAAGCGATTGTTGTCCGTCCCTTAATGTCAAATCTCTGATCAGTAGTCTCTTATTCATTTTGTTGTACCTTGTAACTAATATAAAATAAACGTATATACTATTTATGATTTACCTGAATTCTTTGCAAAGTTACCAAGATATCAGCTAACTAAATAGGTTTCAGCAAAATATATTTTTCTTATCTAAATGTAACATGCAGGTTTCTAAATATGATTATCACCAACAGTTTAACATTTATCATTACTGTTCTGTTATCAACAATTATACCTGGATATCAATCGATTAAGAAAATTTAGTAATGTACGGTCATAAATCGCTCACAATCGTTTAAAAAATAGTTACTTTTGCACCACAAATAGCGGCCCTGTAGTTCAATGGATAGAACGGAAGTTTCCTAAACTTTAAATATAGGTTCGATTCCTATCGGGGCTACAAGATTGACCCCTTAAGTTATTCAACTTGAGGGGTTTAATTTTTATTGTACCCCCAGATTGTACCCCTTTTTATTAATTCTGCAATAATATCTCAATAATAATCTTAGAAATTACCACTGACTTTTTGTAGGTAGTTTAATTGCACACTTTAACAATCAAAGATATAACAACCATGCCTACACTTACTAAGTACTGTGAAGGTACGAAGATTCTTTAATCATATGCATTCTATCAATTTCGTCATTTATTCCTCTTTTTAAGGAGAAAAGGTGTAAATTCCGGTGATGTAGTCCGGAATAGTCAATCAAAACACATATGGGATGGTGACTATATGAAGACTATCTCGACAACACAGTGAATTGTGCTACAGGATGGTTTGGATATAATGTGGCTCATAAATTAAGGTCACATTATGGCTAGACTGAAGGGACTAATTCAAATAGCAGTGGGTTTACTGCTTTGACGAGAGGTTTAAGAGGTTCTTACGGTGATTTCGGTTATCTTAATAATTCGACCTTTTTTGGACATCAAGCCAATGAAGTAATGCAGTACACCTTACAAGATGGAGCACAGGGTATATGTCCTGAAGGATGGCATGTTCAACAGAAGCTGATTGGTTTAACCTTGGCACGGTCTTAACATTGCAGTTCGTAAGTTTAAAGATATTAATACATGGGGACCCAATTGTATTCCTACTGATCGATTTGGTTTCGTAGGAATAAAGATCGGAGAAGATAATAATTCGCCCTTCTGCTGCTATGGTACATCTGCTTATTTTACCTCCTCAATTTATTCTCCAGGGAATCATATGCCATGTATTCGAATGCCAGGATGAATTTACATATATTTCTGGTGGTACAACTCTTCCTTCCTGGTAAGAGGTGTTAAGAACAGATAATAAGTCTATAATGAGAATGGCGACTGCGCTAAGCGAAGTTGATAATGTTACCATCCAAAAGGTTTGGAACGCTTTGAAATCCTTAACTCAAAAGCAAGGAATACTGTTAGCCCATAAAATTGATATTTACTAACATCGTTATATCCTTTTATGTTAAACTTTTAATTGATTGCTTATTTCAAATCAATTTTCTCGTCTCTAATTTATAGCTTATCTTTGGTATATCATCGTTTAAGCCCAGTCCGAGTATTACAATACTCTCTTTATGAAGATAGTTGTGAGGGTAATAATCATGATCCTCCTTCTTGCATATTCTTTCAATATATGTTTCTCTTTCGTCCGGAGGGAGTCTGTTAAAATTATTGAAGACAAGAATGATTGGCACCTCCTGAGGGAAGATTAAACCATCGGTAGATGTTCTGATACTTTTTCCGATAATTACGAACCTGGGATTCAATTTAATTGAATCAAAAGACGGATAATACATTTCATCACCTCCATCAAGCCAGAATATCTCAGTAATAATTTCCTTTTTTTCTTTTAATTCATTTGCTGTTTCAATCAGTTGCTCTTTGCTGTATCCTTGTGTCAGAACAAAGTTCTTAACTCTATTGGCTTCTGTTAACAATTGAGCTTTGGTTGTTTCTTTATACATATCTGCATTTTTTATAAAGTTCAAATTGATCGTCTTCAGCAAAGATAGAAAGTAATTCCGAAAGGGAAAAATCAAAGCCATCAAGTATGCTGTTAATTTACTACTATCCGCTCAATTCCCTCTATGCTGCAAAGTTTGATCAGTTCACAAAACGCTTCTGCAGGCGCCGTTCCGAAATCAACAATAAACTTCACTTCCATCTTTCCGGTATGGTCCTGTTATGATATGCACGACATTTAAAAACAGACCTGTGCATCATGTTCAGAATTATACCACTTCTCAAACCAGTAATAAATTAATCCTTTTACTGGCTCTGTGCTTGGATAGTATCTGATATCGCAGCAAAACCAGGGAAATGACTTCAGACAACTGCTGCAGGTAATATTCCCTTAATTTACTGGCGATATACAACATTACTGATTGACAGATTGCCTGCTGAGTAACTATGTTGATTCTGTGACACTATTTAACAACTTTGTGTTGAACTTAATTTCATCTAATCACTACATAATTTTTTCAAAAATATGTCGAGTTCAGGATTATGATCTATATACTGTTTATCTGAAACATCATTTATTTCATAGTAATTATTTATTACTGTAAGCAAATTAACCGGAATTAAAGGTGCACTTCTATTCACATATACTCCTAACTTAGCACCTCGCTTAGCTTGAGTTAAGACAACTATATAAATATCATGATCCGAATATTTCTCGACATTGAAGGCATCAAAGTTTTTTATTTTATCAAAATCAGCTTTGTAAATTGTGCAGTTACAATAGATACGGCCTATTAATCTCCAACCGATTGATTGAAGTGCAAGTTTATGATTCCAGGCAGCACCACGAGCAAATATGATTGTCGCAGGTTTAGAGTTGTCATGATTAATTCTGTCATATAACTCACTATGAAACGATGCTGCAATAACTTGATTAAAGAAGTACTTATACATGTAGTTAGTACAAGTGGTCATGTTTACATAACCAAATGAACCAGAATGATAAGGAACCAAATCCCTTACAAACGTTCGGTTTACAAATACCTGGAGCCCTGTAAAAAGACTATTCATTTGCGCATTAATTCTATCCAGCCAACTATTAGTTTTTGCGTTTGGAAATTTACTTGGATTGGGTGATGCTAATCCAAAATAATTATGTTCAACTGATAATGGTCCGTGCATTACGATGCTTTCAAAAGCTGATCCCCCCCCTTAAAAAAAGGAGTGCTGTTGCCTGGATTATGTGTAAGCAAGACAGTACTACATTTTTTCCAATCACCATAATATGGCTCTGGATAGAGTAATCTATAAGGAACATGATGTGGTTTTAACGGTACATACGAAGCCATTAGATCATGGCAATGACATGGAATATACGGATAAGCTGAAAATAAATCATGGGTCTGGTTGTTCATGGTTTTATGCTTTATGATTAATAATGACGAATTTAGAGATTAATCGGCAAAAGCAATTTAATCTAACTGCTGCAAGTTTTCAATCAGCTTCTTCACAACCTCACATTTCTCATACTCCTCCCTCACTATATAAAAATCCAGCATCTGCTGTGGTAAAGACCTAAGCTCTTGCTTACCGAGTAAGGTTATTAGAATTTCACCGTGTCCACTGTGATGATTTCAAGAATTACATCATAGGCCTGGCTTTGTTTTTCTTCCTTAACGGCATTCATAAGCTTTCTTAGCAGATCATGTGGAAAGGCAGTTTCCATAATTTTAACTTTTAAATGATGACCGGAACTAACGCATTGCTAAACCGGGTCACCAATGACTGTATATTCAAATTAAAAATGGTTACAATGATATAATAAAATTTTGAGAGGAAAAAACTGCATAAGGTAAATCTCCTGAGTTTTTTTCCTTTCAGAAAAATTTCAGTATTTTGTTGAGGACGGAAAATTTTTAAGCAATAAGCGGTTAATAAAGTAATAGCTAAACATTCAGATCATGATAAAAACCGATGAAATCCAAGTTACTTGTTCACTCATACCATTAAAGAATAAGCCACCAGAACCGGATGCTTTAATGGAGTTATATACCCTTATAAAGGGTGATAATGAAAATTTTGAGGAAGTGGTTATCAGTCTTGTTAAAAAACATTTCAATGAAGCATTGTGTCTTATGATGCCGGCACTTCAGACAATTACAATCAATAAAATACATATAGCGATATCATTAGCTCCTTCAGGTTCTACCTTGGCTACCTACCGTACCAGACAATCTGACGATATAAAGGGCGAATACTTTTTTACCGCGAATAGTACGCTCATTTTTGAATATATACTTAACTATTTTATAGAGGATTTATCTCTAAGCAATGCTGCTTCTACTACCTGGGTTCATGAACTTATTCACATGATTGATCACCGCAACCTCACAGAATTAAAGTATCACCCTGATAAACCAGATATGGTGGAAGCATTTGTCAGACTTTTATTAAGATTTCGTAATGAGGGCATTGCTGAATCTTATTATCTCACGAAGAGCCATACGCATTACAGATCAATCCAAGCGGCCAGGACGCCATTTATAAAGACGATGAATGTATTGAGAAACTGGCGTTGGAATGATAAAAATCTGATTGTTAAATGCCATTTATTGTTTAATGGTGATAGTCGTTTGTATAATGTTGGCGCATGGATGATTCTTCATATCCTGGGCTGTCGGGAATATCCAGGGTATACCCCTCAAGCTGAGATTGCAGCAGTAAAAATCAAAAAGAGACAGCCAATGACAGAGGATGAGATCATGAGCATTGTCCATAAGGCACTTGCCATTGATAATCTCACTTTCATTCAATACCTTACCAAACCCGGAACTGACGGTAAACCCTTTGTGAGTTACAGCGATCTGTATGACCTTGCCAGGACTGTTGAAATTGGCAGGGCCGATATTGTCAGGGACTGGAGCAGGCCAACCCAGTTAACCGGTGATCCGAATATCATCAGGCTTTTTCGGATTATGAGGCCAGTACCTGAATATTTCTAATACCGGATACCAGATGTTATCAGAAATAGCCAGGTTATCACGGAACCATTATTTAAGGCTTTTTATGACCGAGTATCACTTGCAGCAGCATCGTGCAAGCCAAAGAAACATTACCAGGGAAAATGAAGACCAATGGTTAGTCCTGACAGATTTCACTCAGTTAAATTCCTCAGCTATTCCCGTTGGTATATTAAATAATACCCCATCAAGGAAACTTTTCCGCAATGATATTTCAATAGTTAAAGGCACTAAAGTGATTGAGCATGTTATGTGCTGGCCAATGGTGCCTTCTATTGACGAAGAGTACAAAATGGAGGATTTTCCTGATTTTAATCAATATAAGACTAGATTTGGTCATACCAGGGTTGAGGTCAGTCCAATCCCCTGGTTTAACTGCGAAATATTCTTTTACCCATCAGCCGAGGCAGTTATGGGACTCATCGATCTATGGTTTATGAAATGGTACCAGCCTTATAAAAAAGCCGGTACTTTTCTTAATGTTGTCCATGGAATAACCGGCCCATATAAGGAAGAAACCGGTGGAGTGGTCTTCTATATTGACTTTGGCACTGCACCGGCAAGGGCCTTTACTGACCTCTTAATGCAGGTATGCCGCATGGGAGTTGAAAAAATAGTAATAAAATAAGCGCTGTGTACCCTCATATAAAAAGCCAGTTAATTCTTCACTATATCATGCTAGCGTTTTGCCTGATCCTTTATAATTGTAATGGATCATCCATAAAGGATTCTGTTAACGGGTTTACAAGAGATACTACTCTTAATTTCGCACGAAAAGGTAGCGAAGTGGATAATGATACGATACTTGCAGGTTTGGAACGAATTGAAATCTTTAACTCAAAAACACGGTTTATTGTTATTGGGAAAAGGAAATGATGAACTCGCAATGAACGATTAACCTATATAATTTGCTGACACATTACATTATTCCATATTTAAGCATTGGACTGTTTGGGGTGTGCCTATATACTTTGTATGGATTATGCCTGCTTCATCTCTGCTAACCCGGGATACTGACAGCAGACTTGGTACGGAGTTGGTACGGACTTAATACGGACTTAATACCTTATTGAACTTGTTACCTCAAGTCCAGAATAGCTCCTGCCAAGTCCAATTTTAAGCCACTTATAAAACCGCTAGTAAAGTCAGGATTCTACATATGAGTTGAAATGCCACCTGTTATAAGAATAGCTCATTACCCTTTCCGTCAGTGAAACTTTACATTCATTTCGATGGAGAGATGGAACAACAAACGCCACACGAGAACGCCAAACGCCAAACTAATGCAGAACGCAGAACGCAGAACGCGATAAGGCTGCTGTGGTAAGAATAATGAATGCTGAATTAGAGCAAGCCCCCTGTCCCGTTATTCTATCTGCCTCATGAGGTTATTATCCCAATCGCCGTTAACTTCAATGATGGCAAGGGCCCCAAGTGCGAAAGCTTCAATGAGGTTATGATTCAGGTACACATACCTGCCGGGCTGGCGGAACTGGTAGAGAGCTGCAACCGCCGAACCACCAACAACTGACCATGATTCATAGTTGGTTGCAGGCTTATCGTTGAACGAACCACCCAACCATACGAGGTCAGCATGACCGCCTACGATATGAATGCGCGTGTCGCGGTTTGCCTGCGAGGTGATGAATAACACCTTCTCACCTTTATTTACTTTAATGGCATTTTCCCCCGTCAGGGCATTTAATTTGCCATTGAAAACCAGATGTGTGGGAGTAAGAGTTCGCATGGCGTCAAGTATTTCAGCGTAACCTGCCATGGGAGTATTGTATGTTTTATAGTTTCCCTTCTCGTCTTTTGGGATGTAAAAGTCCTGTTCACCAATGTAAAATGCCTTATCGTACACAACTTCATTTCCGTTTTCGTCGGTGAGCCCTTCACGGGGAAGTACCATAATGGCTCCATTCATTCCTGAAGCCACATGAAATGGGACCATCAAACCGCCGGGAGCACAATGGTAAACGAAAACGCCCGGTTTTATGGCTTTAAATCTGAATGTCTTGGTTTGTCCGGGACCCACTTCCGAGAGGTCGCCCCCTCCCATGGCCCCTGTGGCTGCATGAAAATCGATGTTGTGTAACATGGTACTTGTTGTAGGGTTCTTTAAAGTAACCTGGACGTAATCATCCTGATGACAGACAATCATAGGACCCGGTACCGTGCCGTTGAAGGTGAGTGCCCAGGTTTTAACACCGGGAGCTATTTCAATCTGTTTTTCCTGAACCAGTAACTCAACCGCTACAATAACAGGATCATCGCCGGCTTTTTGCGAATGTTCGGGTAAGGCAGGCGGGTCGACTAGTGTTTGGTGAACCATCTTAATATCCTTGTCCATCTCTTCACTTTCATCAAAGACCGATCCGTTTCTGCCGCCCCATGTGCTGCAGCTTGTTATTACGATCGATGCTAAAAGCAGTATGATCAGATTTACTTTGTGGGTTCTAGGTTTTGTTGTTTTCATTATCTTTTATTTTTAGTTTGAACAAATAAGCTGATCCCGAATCAGATATAATCAACTCAATCAGGATTCCGGATCAGAAAAGCCTTGTTTTTCTTAATTCTGGATGCAAGAAGCTGTATGGTACTTTCAGAGGCAATCCTGCTCAGTTTTTCGCGTACCGGGGCATACTCATTATGAAGCGGACAAGGTGAACTTTTTGTGCAGCCACTTAATCCGAACACGCATTTATGAAAGAACTCAACGCCCTCAAAATAATTGATTACCTGCATGAGGGTAACCGGCGCATCCATATCGGCAAACGAAAAACCACCCCCCGGGCCTTTCATTGATTGGATGATGCCCGATTTGGCAAGTGTCTGCACCACTTTGCCGGTAAACTCTGAGGGTGCCGATATCTTTTCGGCTATTTCTCTGAAACCGGGTCTTTCGCCTGCCATATTACGCAAGTAGATATAGACCAGTGCCCTTATGGCATACTCTGTTGTTTTCCCCACCATACTAATGCTCTTAAAATTCCCTGGTAATAGTATAACAGCGGAGAAGAGAAAAAGACTTAGATGTCTTTTATTTGTTCTTTGTTCTTAGTTCTGGGTTCCATTGTTCCATGTTCCCGAAGGGTCAAATCATTAACTTGTTAGAGTCCTTTGTACTTTGAGCTTTGCCTTTCGCCTTTTGCCTTCTGATACCCGAATGGGTCGATCTTGATAGGTCGTCAGTCAATTCACTATTCATCATTCATCATTCATCATTAACTCGTTCAGCGTCAGGCGTTCTGCGTTCAGCGTTGGTTTGGCGTTAGGCGTTCTGCGTAATACCCGAATGGGTCACATCATTGTCCTGTTCGAGTACTTTTTACTTTAAGCTTTTGCCTTTTGCCTTCTGAACGATTCCCCTCCTTACTTGTTAATGAACATGTTAACTCCTTAAACGATGAATAACAATAAAACATTACCGGCGGATGCGAAGAATGATCTTTTGACTACTCTGAAAACACGTTTTGAGAAAAACATGAGCCGTCATAGTGATATCAGATGGGAAGAGGTGCTGGCAAAGCTGGAAGCCAATCCATTAAAGCTTTGGGCATTAAATGCGATGGAGCAATCGGGTGGGGAGCCTGATGTGGTTGGGCATGACAAGGGTACGGGTGAGTATGTGTTTTATGATTGCTCGGCTGAAACTCCATCTGAGAGGCGGAATGTATGTTATGACCGTGAGGCTCAGGAAGGAAGAAAAAAATTCAGTCCGGCAAACAATGCAATGGATATGGCTGAAACAATGAGTGCAGAACTGCTTGATGAAGAGCAGTACAGATACCTGCAGACGCTTGGGAAATTTGATACAAAGACATCGAGCTGGATAAGGACTCCCCAGCCGATAAGGAAGCTTGGGGGTGCCATTTTTGGTGACCGTAGGTATGATCATGTGTTTATTTATCACAACGGAGCTGACTCATATTATGCCGTAAGAGGTTTCCGTTGCAGGCTTAAAGTCTGATTATCAGATGTTTTGAAATCGGATAAAAAAATTGCAGAAGTTCTTTTTTTGCTTGAATTATTATTCATGATGTTGCTTATCTTTATACCCATGAAAAAGCTCAATTTGTATAAAATTAAATGAGTGAGCACATGGCATTTCACTTTTACACAGCCTTAGCAATATCAACTTTCGGATTTCTTATTTTCTATTATTTCACATTTACAAACTTTGTTACCGGTAAATTGCACTTGCAGTTTGGCGAGCCTCGTCACATTGTATATCAGCGTATTACAGGTTTCCTGATATTTGGTTTGCTTCCGCTGACCATAGTTACATTCAGCAATTCGCTTTATCAGGAATTTGGACTTAAAGCCCCCACAGCAGCCACGGGATTATGGGCTTTGTTGCTTATGACCCTTATCATCATAATCAACTATTTCAATGCCTCCAGTCCACAAAATCTTGCCATGTATCCCCAGATTAGGCGTAAGGAATGGAGTTACTCATTGCTGGTGGTAAGTGCCCTGAGTTGGCTTGCATATATAATTGCCTATGAGTTTCTGTTCCGCGGATATCTTTTATTTTCAGCCATACCGGTTGTCGGGCTATGGCCTGCCATTATCATCAATACGGTAATATACTCGCTGGTCCATTTCCATAAAGGCATAAAGGAGATGGTGGGATCCCTGCCATTTGGTATTATACTTTGCTATCTGTGTTACAGCACGGGAAGCATTTGGATAGCAGTACTGGCACATTCAACCATGGTACTATCAAATGAGTGGTTTTCGATACTTAAGAATCCGGAGGTTATAATAAAAAGCGATAAACAATGAAGATTTTCGTCACCGGTGCTACCGGATATATCGGCAGCCGACTGGCTATGCGCTTAGCCGAAGAAGGTCATGATATTAATGCATTATACAGAGACGAGCAAAAGACAAAGAACATACAGCATAAGAACATTCATCTTTATAAAGGCGATATCCTTGATTACGAAAGTCTTGTAAAGCCATTGCAGGGATGTGAGCAGGTGTATCACACTGCAGCCTATGCAAAGGTGTGGCAAAAGGATAACATGCAAATTTACCGTCAGAATATTGAAGGAGCGATGCATGTTATACGTGCCGGCATAAAAGCAGGTGTTAAAAGAATTGTATGTACTTCAACTGCCGGTGTGCTTGGATATTCGAAGAATGGTGACTGTTCAGATGAAAATACCCAGCATCCGCAAACTTATTTTCTTGATTATGAGTGTTCGAAAAGGATAATGGAGGAGTCGATAAAGACTCTTTCGGCTTCCGGAACCGACATAATTATAGTTAGTCCCACCAGAGTTTACGGTCCCGGGTTACTGAGTGACAGCAATGGAGTTACCCGAATGATGCAGCAGTATTTGAAAGGAAAGTGGCGCATCATTCCCGGTGACGGTAAGAGTGTTGGTAACTACGTATTTGTTGACGATGTGGTTACTGGTCATATTCAGGCAATGGCACATGGGAGGACTGGTGAGAAATACCTTCTTGGAGGTACCGACCTCACCTATGATGAGTTCTTTGATGAACTGGCTTTACTGACCGGTCAGAAATACGCAATGGTACATGTACCCATACCGGTTACCGAAATAGCTGCCAAATTGATATTTACAGTTGCGAAAGTTACTGGCAAGGCTCCATTGATAACTCCGTCGTTGGTCAGGAAATATTCATATAACTGGAGTGTCTCAAGTGCAAAAGCAATAGCTGAACTCAATTATAATCCAACAGATTTTAAAACCGGTGCCGGTCTGACTATCGATTGGCTCAAATCGAAAAATTAGCGTATGAGTAAGGAAAACTACACTCTGATTACAGGAGCCAGTTCCGGAATCGGCAAAGCAATGGCGTTTTATTGCGGAAGCCTCTCAAAGAATCTGATTCTTATATCACTTCCCGGTGAGAACCTTAGCGAAGTTGCACTGCAGATTGCTGAGAAGTATAAAGTTAAGACTCGTTTTTTTGAAACAGACTTATCGCATTTAGGTGCTCCTGAAGAGATATTCAACTGGACACAACAGGAAAATCTTGATGTTGATATACTGGTAAATAACGCCGGTGTTGCAGGTGCTTCGGTTTTTGAAAGCTCAGAGTTCAAGTATATCGATGACCGCATACTGCTTAATGTAAGAGCATTGGTAATGCTTACCCGATTGTTTATCCCGGTCCTCCGTAAGCATCCAAAATCGTACATTTTGAATGTTGCCAGCATGGCAGCATACTTTCCTATTCCTTATAAAAGTCTCTATTCGGCAAGTAAAGCTTTCGTGCTATACTTTAGTCGGTCAGTGAGAACTGAGTTAAGAAATACAAACATCAGCGTTTCGGTAGTTTGTCCCAATGGCGTGAGGACTAATAACACTACCAATCAAAGGATTGATGCTCACGGGTTTATAGGCAGAATCACTGAAATCAGTGCTGAGACAGTTGCAAAGAAGGGAATTGACGGGATGCTTAAAGGAAAAGAGGTAATCATTCCCGGAGAGATCAACTATGTTTTGCTCACTTTGCAGAAAATCATCCCGTTATCACTGCAACATAAAATACTTAGTCGTGAGTTTAGTAAGGAAGTAAAAGCTACCTGTAACACGCAACCTGTAGGTAAAGTTGAAGAAACACCACAGGTGACAATTTCTGAAAATCAGGATGTGACTAAGCAGAAGTTCACTGCTTAGTTATTCCGTTTCAGCTGACCGCTATCATGTTTCAAACTGACTGATAAATATTCTGTTGAAAGCTATAAATTCTGCTCAGTCAACAGCTAATATTCTGTTCAGTTTACTTCTTTAGTCTTCTGTTCAGATTTATTATACCCAAGCACCGACATGGAGTATTCGAGACTGTCACGTATGGGGATGAACTTGTAGTCAAAGAGCTTACTGAACTTCAAGGCTGAGTAACGGTTTACACCGATCACCGATCGTACATTTTCAAGTGTAAGTCCGGGTGTTGTTCCTGAGATCTTTGACCTTATATTTTCGGCAAACCAGGCAGCGGTGAGTACCGGTTTGGCAAGATAGAATCTGGGTCCGGGGACATCCAATATTTCGGAGCAATGTTTAAAAAGTAATTTCTGAGGTACATTATCGGCATTCAGGATAAAACGTTCTCCCGAAACATCGCTTCGCATCAATAATATCATGGCATTCACCACATCACGCACATCAACATAGCCTGTAACTCCTTTTGTGTAAAATGGAAGCATTCGCTTTAATCCTTTAAAAAAGGGAGTCATGGCTTTATCATGACTTCCGGCTCCAATGATCACTGAAGGATTCACAATAACAGCGTTTAGTCCTGAGTTTATTCCTTTCCATACTTCCTGCTCACCATAATATTTGCTCTTGCCGTATTCCGAATGCCTGTCGTTCACCATCCATTTAATGTTCTCATCAATTAATCCATCACACCTTCCGACAGCTGAAATAGAGCTTACATGCACCAGTTTACGTACATTATTATCTAAACATGCTTTAACGATATTAGCCGTCCCTTCAACATTGATTTTATGCATCAATGTCTTGTCTTTTGGATTGAATGAGATCATCCCTGCGCAGTGATAAACTTCATCAACGCCCTGCATTGCCTTGCAAACTGAGTCGTAGTCCAGCACATCACCATCTTCCCAGATAATACTTCCGGCAATTTGTTTTGTATCGCATCTAAAGCAATTGAATAGTGATTGCCTGAAACTGTCTTTTCGACCAGGACGAATAAGCGCTTTAACTTTATTGCCCGAAGCAACCAATTCGTACAGCAGATAGGTTCCCAACAGTCCGGTTCCGCCGGTAACAAGGATCATAATTTTTACATCTTACTAATAAATCCAAAAGTAAGCGAAAAATGAGAGTATTAGACATTAACTTTGTTAAAGAGATGAGTCACACACATTCATTTTTATTTATTTTCGCAACTGATTGATTAACAACATTAAATCAAGGTAACATTGAAAACATTAACCCACCATTTCCGATTTACCCTCATATTTCTGATGGCATTGACCTTCAGTTTGGGAACTTCTTATGCACAAAAGAAGAAAGCGACGACCGAAAAAGGAGACACCCTGAAAAGCAGTGCATTCAATGGTCTTAAATTCAGATCAATAGGACCGGCTTATTGCTCAGGACGAATTGCTGACTTTGCCGTGAATCCCGAAAGAACAAATGAGTATTTTGTTGCCGTTGCTTCGGGACATATATGGAAAACCACAAATGCCGGCATCACATGGGAGCCTGTCTTCGATAATTATGGCTCATATTCAATTGCCTGTGTTGTGCTTGACCCGACCAATCCTAATGTTGTTTGGGCAGGTACCGGCGAAAACAATCATCAGAGGGCTTTAGGCTATGGTGACGGAGTTTACAAGAGTATCGACGGAGGGAAAACCTGGAAGAACATGGGCCTAAAGGAATCACGCCAAATAGGAATGATTGCCATTGATCCACGTAACACCAATGTGGTTTACGTTGCTGCCGAAGGGTCAGTTTGGGGTCCGGGGGGTGAAAGAGGATTGTATAAGACTACCGATGGTGGTAAAACCTGGAACAGAATATTTTATATAAGTGAGCACACAGGAGTTAACAATGTGATACTTGACCCCCGCAATCCCGATGTGATCTACATTACCAGTGAACAGCGCAGAAGGCATGTTAACACCAAAATTGGCGGTGGCCCTGAATCAGCCATCTATCGTTCACTAGATGCAGGCGCAACTTTTGAGAAATTAACTTCAGGCCTCCCATCCGAAGATATGGGAGGTATCGGAATTGCTGTTTCACCTGCTAATCCCGATTATGTCTATGCAATCATAGAGGCTGCAAATGATGCAGGAGGATTTTTCAGAAGCATAAACAGAGGAGCTTCATGGACAAAAATGAGTGATCACTATTCGCAGGGGCAGTATTATAATGAGATTACCTGCGATCCCGTGAACGTTGACATCGTGTATTCGATGGAAACTGTATCAAAAGTAACACTTGATGGCGGGAAAACATGGAAGAATCTTGGCCTGAATTCACGGCACGTTGATGACCATGCCATTTGGATTGATCCTAAAAATCCTAAACACTTCCTTATTGGCGGCGATGGTGGAATATATGAAACCTATGATGGCGGTGAAGTATTTGGTTTTAAAAACAACCTGCCTGTCACACAGTTTTACAGGGTGAATGTTGATAACAGCGAGCCGTTTTATTATGTGTATGGCGGAACCCAGGATAATAACAGTATGGGAGGCCCGTCGAGAAATACCAGCAGCCTGGGTGTGGTAAATGATGAATGGTTTGTAACCAATGGAGGCGACGGGTTCTGGACAGCTGTTGACCCTGAAGATCCTAATATAGTATATGCTGAAGCACAGTACGGTAACATGGTCAGATATGACAGGAAAAGTGGTGAAGCCATTGATATACGACCGGAACCTGCAAAAGGTGAAGAAACTTTCAGATGGAACTGGAATGCACCATTGGTCTTAAGCAGACATAATCCGCATCGCCTTTATTGTGCCGCTAATAAAGTATTCAGAAGTGATGACCGTGGTGATACCTGGATTCCCATATCAGGAGACCTTACTTCAGGTACTGATCGCAACACATGGAAAGTTATGGATAAATACTGGAGCATTGATGCTGTTTCAAAAGATGTCTCTACATCCTTGTTTGGAACCATTGTATCGTTTGCCGAATCACCTCTTAAGGAAAACTTGATCTATATAGGTACTGACGATGGCCTAATTCAGATAACTGAGGATGGCAAAACATGGCGTAAGATTAGCAACTTCCCCGGTGTTCCTGAATATACCTATGTTTCAGATATCCTGGCCGACAGGTTTAATGAGAACATACTTTATGCTTCATTCGACAATATTCTGCGTGATGACTTCAAACCTTACATACTTAAGAGTACCGATAAAGGATTAACATGGACATCGATTAGCGGAAATCTGCCGGTAAATGGCACTGTTCACACATTGGCACAGGATCATGTGAATCAGGATCTGCTATTTGCAGGTACTGAATTTGGTGTCTTCTTTACTCTGGATGGAGGAAAAACATGGACACAGCTTAAGAACGGAATTCCTGTTATATGCGTTAAAGATATCGTAATTCAGGAGCGTGAGAACGACTTGGTTGTGGCTACATTCGGAAGAGGTTTCTATATTTTGGACGATTACACTCCACTGAGGTATTATAAAAATGAGATAAAAGACAAACAAGCACACATCTTTCCGGTCAAGGATGCGCTCATGTATATTGAAACCGGTGGCAAGTATGGACAGGGTTCAAATTACTATGCTGCAAAGAATCCTGAATTCGGGGCAACCTTCACCTATTATCTGAAGGAAGTGCCAAAGACACTTCGAGAAAAAAGGAAAGAAAGGGAAAAAGAGCTATTTAAGAAAGGTGAACCGATTCCACAGCCAACAGTAGCAGAGCTCCGGGCAGAGGAAAAAGAAATCCCCCCGTATCTGATCTTTGATATTGCCGATGAAGTTGGAAATCAAGTTAGAAGATTATACGCAAAGCCGTCGGAGGGAGTAAGTCGTAAAGTTTGGAATCTTAAATATAATGGCACCTATCCGGTTCGACATGCCGGTGATAAATTTGATCCGTTTCAGGAGGGTTATAGTGGAATGCTGGCAATGCCCGGTAATTACACGGTTACCTTATCGATGTACGCCGCAGGTGAAACAAAGCTACTTGCCGGCCCCGTACCATTTAAGACAAAAGTGCTGAACAATACAACATTACCTGCTCCTGACAGGGCAGCGTTAGTGGCATTCCAGAAAGAAGTATATGCTACAGGCCGAAAGGTATTGGGTGCTGAAACTTATGCTGAGGAGCTATCATCAAAGCTTGTTGCAATGCTGCAGGCAGTTCATCAAACCCCTTCAGTATCACCTCAGTTAGAAAATGACCTTTTAAAAGCAACAGCTGAAATTGACGACATATTGTTCCTGCTTCATGGAACGGAGCCTAAGGCAAGCAGAGAAGAGCTTCCACCGGCACAGGTTCCATTGATGGAAAGGCTTAACCATATCATTTGGGCACATTGGGCATCAACATCTGCACCCACATCAACACAAAAACGAAGCCTTGAAATCCTTAATGAAGACTTTCCACCCATCATTTCACGTTTGAGAGAACTGGGTGAGATAAAACTCAAGGATCTTGAAAATCAAATGGAGCAGGCAGGGGTACCGTATACAAGTGGACGACTGCCGGTTTGGAGCAGAGAATAGCTCAAATAATGAATGATGAATTGTGAATCGTCCAGCGTTGCCGCTTTATTAAACTGACATCACAAAATTCTTGATATTCAAACCATTATTGTGGTAGTGCCAGTTTATGGTTACTACTTTGGTGATAATCTTTTGAAGCTGGTCAAATTCTGACGGCTTTCGGATATATATATTTGCCCCTAAACGGAAGGCTTCCTCCATATCGACCGATGCATTGGAGGTTGAGTAAATGGCTATGGGAAGATCCTTCAATTCAAGTACATTACGGATATCATGGATGCATTCAAATCCATCCTTTCTCGGCATGTTAAGATCTAAAAACACCAGATGTGGTCTCTTTTCAGGGTGATTCTTGAGATATTCAATAAGATAAACTCCATCAGTTACCATCTCTAATCTGGTACTCAAGTTCATCCTCTCAATAGCTTCTCTGAAAAATTGCCTGTCGTCTTCATCATCTTCAGCCAACAGTATGAACATTTCTTCCTCATTCATTTGGGTACTCTCAGTTTTTCTGCTTTGGTAATTATAGAGGGTATAACAATAAAATAAGACAGTTTGTTAAATCTTTTTTTGACATAAATCGGCCTTAAGTTTTAAAAGTATAAAATTCAGGCGTCATTATTGTTATTAATTTTACCAAACTTTATAACACAAAAATGGAACATAAACTCTATCCGCTAAAATTTAAACCCGTACTAAAAGATAAGATTTGGGGAGGCTCAAAGATTAAAGATCAGTTGAAAATTGACTTTGCTCCATTACCAAATTGCGGAGAGGCTTGGGTACTCTCGGGTGTTGAAGATAATCCTACTCTTGTTGCCAATGGATTTCTTGAAGGTAATGAACTGAATGAACTCGTTGAAATATACATGGGTGACCTGGTAGGTGATGAAATTTTTAACCGTTTCGGCAATGAATTTCCTATTCTCGTAAAGTTCATTGACGCAGCCGACTGGCTTTCAATACAGGTTCATCCTGATGATGAGCTTGCAGCCAAAAGAGGTCTTGGAAACGGCAAAAGTGAAATGTGGTACATAATGGATGCCGATAATGATGCTGAACTTATAACCGGTTTCAAAAGGGATTCTTCTCCTTCAGAGTATGTTAAGTTTCTTGAGGAAAAGAGACTTACCGAAATACTAAACCGCGAATCAGTTAAAAAGGGGGATGTTTTCTATATGCCGGCCGGAAGAGTTCATGCTTTAGGCCCGGGTATAATGCTTGCCGAGATTCAACAAACTTCCGATACTACTTACAGAATCTACGATTGGGACAGAGTAGATGATAAGGGTAATTCACGCGAACTGCATATTGATGAGGCATTGGAAGCAATTGACTTTGAAGCGCATGACGATTATAAAGCCAAATACAAGGAAGTAAAAAATGCTTCTTCAAATATGGTAACCTCGCCATATTTCAACACAAGTATAATTGTCCTCGATAAGGCTATCGCAAAGGATTACGCTGAACTTGATTCATTTGTCATTTATGTTTGTGTAGAGGGCAAACTCACCATTGTACACGATGGTAGTGAAGAAAAGCAAGTGACTCTTAAAAAGGGAGAAGCAGTGCTGATCCCTGCAATAATAAATCGTGTCGACCTAATTCCATCCGAAGAATCAAAGATATTGGAAGTATTTATAAATTAGCATCCGTTTTGCAACCGACTATTGTCAGAAAAACCAAACTATCATGAAATATATCTTTACTTTTACATTACTCGTGGTACTAAGTATCGGAGTGGTTACAGCTCAGGAAGCCGATAAAACTCTAAAAAAACTTCCATCGGTTTCTGTTAAGAACCTGGCCGGTGAGACCGTTATTACGGCTGAACTATCAAACAACGGCAAGCCTATGATCATCAGTTTCTGGGCATTATGGTGCAAGCCATGCATCAATGAATTAACAACGATTGCTGATGTTTATGATGACTGGACTGCTGAAACAGGTGTTAAATTAATAGCAGTGTCAATTGACGACTCACGTTCCACTGCAAAAGTCGGTCCTACAGTTAATGCCAAAGGCTGGGAGTATGAAGTTCTTTTAGATGCCAACGGCGATTTTAAGAGAGCTATGAATGTCAATATGATACCTCATACTTTTCTTGTAAACGGCAATGGTGAGATTGTCTGGCAGCACACTTCTTTCAGCGAAGGCAGTGAACTTGAACTTATCGAAATGGTAAGAAAACTTAACGCCGGCCAGTTATGAGAAAACTATTCTTTGCCGTTATAGCATTGATTGTAACGGTTGGTGCGGCAAGTGCACAGGATTTGCTGTCGGGAAAGATATCCGGCAACTTTCAGATAGATGCCCAGCTATATAAGGCCGATACGGCCATTGGTGCAGAAGAGGTAAGAGAGAAAATGCTCATGAATGCATTCGCTAATCTACTTTACACGCAGGGCAATTTTAATGCAGGACTACGATTTGAGTCGTATCTTAATCCATTACAGGGATATGATACTCGCTATAAAGGAACCGGAGTCCCATTCTGGTTTGCTTCATGGGAGAAAGAGAGTTTCGGTATAACAGTTGGTCATTTCTATGAGCAGTTTGGCAGTGGAATGGCACTTCGTAGTTATGAAGAGCGAAGCCTCGGATATGATAACGCAATTTATGGTGCCAGGGTAGTTTTTAAACCTGTTCATGGTATTACCCTTAAAGGCTTAATCGGTACACAACGCTTTTTCTGGGAGCAAGGGGATGGTTTGGTAAGAGGCCTTGATGGTGAATTTGCTCTTAATGACATCTGTAAGAAAGTCTTCAGTGGCAATGCTCCCCGTATTACTCTGGGTGGTAGTTTTGTAAGCAAATATGAGCCATCGGCCGACATTGTTGTTGGTGAAGGTGGTACACAACTTCTTATTCTTCCTGAAAATGTTGCATTGACTTCAGGGCGTTTGAATTTAAATTATAGAGGTTTTATCCTTGATGGTGAGTATACATACAAGTACAATGATCCTTCTTCAATAAATAAGTTCATATACAAGGCAGGACAAACATTACTGCTTCAAACTTCATATTCAACTAAAGGTTTCGGGGCTATATTATCAGGAAAGGTTACTGATAACATGAGTTTTAAATCAGAACGTCTTGAAAACGGCAGTGTACTCGATATCAATTATTTACCTGCTCTTACCCGTCAGCACACCTACTCATTGTCGGCCATGTATCCATATGCTACTCAGCCTAATGGAGAGGTTGCAATCCAGGGTCAGGTGAATTATAAGTTTAAGAAGAATACCGTACTTGGTGGCAAATACGGCACTGATGTAGCAGTCAATTTCTCAAGAATAACTTCACTGAAATGTTCTTCAATTAATGATTCCACCCGAATAGGCGAGGGGGGTACACTGGGATACAAGACTGACTTCTTTGCTTTTGGTGATGAGCTTTACTTCCAGGATTTTAATATTGAAATTCAGCATAGGTTTAATAGTAATTTCAAGGCATTGGTATCATGGGTTAACCTGAACTATAATATTGATGTTATTGAAGGTCATGAAGGTGACCCGATGGTTAAAGCCAATATCCTTATTGCCGATGCTACTTATAAGTTTAATGCCAGGACATCGCTCAAGACTGAGATACAGCACCTTTCAACCAAACAAGATGATGGCGACTGGGCTCAGTTGTTATTTGAATTGAACCTGGCACCTACCTGGTTTATTACCCTCACTGATCAGTATAATTATGGCAATGACAATAAGGATAAAAGATACCATTATCCGGTAGTTGCATTAGGATATACTCAGGATGCCAACCGTTTGCAGATTAGTTATGGTAAGCAGCGCGAAGGTATTATTTGTATTGGTGGAGTTTGTCGCGCAGTACCTGCATCCAATGGTCTGACTGTAACCCTCACCAGCAGTTTTTAAATAGCAACCATCAACTGAACCAAAATGAAATTGAAAATATTAATCGGAGCAGTGTCACTCTTTATAGCAAACCTGTTCCTTTCTTCATGTGATAAAATTGATGAGCCATTCACCAAACCACTAACAATTGATAATACAGTAACAAAGACTGTTTTGCTTGAAGATTATACAGGGCAGAGATGTGTCAATTGTCCGACTGCCGCCGTAATGTCGCATGATTTAAAAGAAAATCTGAAAGACAGAGTTGTGATTATTGCCGTACATGCAGGGTTCTTTTCACAACCGAAGCCAATAGAAGGATTTTATGCAGATTACAGAACTGAAGAGGGTAATGAATGGAACACTAAATTTGGTTTCGAAAGTTATCCGAGCGGAATGGTTAATCGTATCGGTTATTCCAATAAAAAGCATATCCTGCCTATGGGTGGATGGAGCGATGCAATTTTAAGTGCTTTAAAGGAACCTGCATTACTTGATCTTGAGATTACAAATGAATACTCTGCCGCTACAAGGGAATTAAAGACTACAGTTAAAACTGATCTTCTTAGTCCGGTTGACAAGAATCTAAAATTGGTAGTCGTAATAACTGAAAGTGGGATTGTTTCTCCACAAAAGAATAATGATCCTGAGGTTGGTGAAACTCCGATTATTTATGACTATGTCCATAATCACATGCTGAGAGGTTGTATAAATGGCGCATGGGGAACTACAATTACTGAATCAGGCACTGTCCCGCAGGATGCTATTGTAAAAACTTTCAACTACGTGATTCCTGAAGGTTTTGTTGCAGCAAATTGTGATATAGCAGCTTTTGTTTACGATGCTGACACAATGGAAGTGCTCGAGGCTGCTGAAGCTAAGGTGGTGAAAGAGTAGTTTGGGTTACTTATCTAACCACTCTTTAAATTCTCTTACTCTCTCTCTCGCAACGATGATATCATTGTCATCAATGCCTTCTATTCGGAGTTTTAAGCGACTGTTTGACCATGCTGTGATGTTATTGCAAACATCGGCTGATACGATGTATCTCCTGTTTATGCGAAAATACTTCGAGAGGTCTAACATCAATTCAAGTTCATCAAGCGGAATATCAATAGAGTAATTTCTGTTGTCACGACTGTGTATCCAAGTCCCTTTGCCCAAAACGTAGAAAGTGGTTATTTCTTCGATAGGTACAGTCCTTATTTTATCCCCAATCCTGACCATAAACCTTGACTTATAGGGCCGACGGTTATGAGCCTGAGCTAGGGCAACCAATGTTTCAATTGATAGTGATCTGCTGAAATGTTGCACTTTTTCAAGTGCCTTATTCAATCGTTCCTCTTCAACAGGTTTTAACAAATAGTCTAATCCATTAGTATCAAATGCTTCAATGGCGTAATGGTCATAGGCAGTTGTAAAGATAACCGGACAATTGATTTTCACTGATTTATAGATT
The DNA here is from genome assembly GCA_023441805.1 of Bacteroidota bacterium. Taxonomy (GTDB): domain Bacteria; phylum Bacteroidota; class Bacteroidia; order Bacteroidales; family Lentimicrobiaceae; genus Lentimicrobium. The sequence continues at coordinate 10,809 of JAEZNO010000009.1, read as the reverse complement.
TCAAAGCAGATGCCGTCAGCAAGCTGAATGTCCGAAAAGATAATGTCGGGATGTGAATTGTTATTGAGGTAATTAATTGAATCACGAACCGATTCAATAGTCGTTAATATCTTAATATCGGGGGCAACTTTCCTCAACAACCTGCCCAAATGACCGGCAGCCCTTGGCTCATCTTCAATGATCAGTGCATTCATTTTACCACGAGATTAATTATTGGAAGCCTGACTTTAAAGGTACTATCAGAATTTATTACTTCAACAGGCAGATCAGTGAAGAGACCATACTGTTGAATAATATTTGCCAATCCTGAATTTTTTGATACTTCACCTGTCTCCTTTAGTTTAATTGCATTCTCTACTTCGATGTATTCATGATTGGCCCGGATAATTATCTCCAAAGGGAACTTTTCTGAAACCTCGTTATGTTTAACAGCATTTTCAACAAGTAGTTGCAACGACATGGGTACAATCAAACCTTGTGTATTTGAGTCAACAGTGTTGCTTACCTTCAATTTCTCCTCAAAGCGTATATTCAATAGGAAGCAATAAGAATTCATAAAACGTAACTCTTCAGACAGAGGAACCAGCTCTTTTTCCCTGCTGTCTATTACATAGTGAAACAGCTCACCTAATTGCCTGATGAATTTAATTGCCTGATCCTGATCGGTATAAACCAAATCGCTCAGAACATTCAGACTGTTAAAAAGAAAATGAGGATTAAGCTGAGCACGCAATGCTTCATACTTATAATTTATGACCATTGACCGTAGCTCAGCTTCCTTTAGAATCGACTTGCGGTAAGAAATAAAGAAGGAAATCAGAGTGAAAAACAGTGAGAGGAATAGTGCTATCATGAGAGTGACAACAACTGCTGATCGTATTGCATACCACGATTTTGACAGTGGGAGATCTAAGACAAGGTAGTACATTATTGACTGCACTAGAATGAATGCTGTAATTGACCATAGGACCAATAGAATGATCTCAATGATGGTTCTTAAAACAGGCTTTTCAATCCATTTTATCCTCTTATCCAAATAATGATTAATAAGAGCCGGTCCCAGCCATTGCGTGGCGCAAATGGCAAAGGACCAGCCGAGACTAATCAGAAATGATTCAATATTGCTGAAAGCGTCTCTGAAAAAGATAACCAGTATTATAAAAGAGATCAGAAAATTGACAATGATGAATTGAATTGTAGTGAGGGGTTGAAAAAAGGAAATTGCCTTACTTTCTTCTGATCTTGTTGCTTTCACTTCTATGGGTATTTAAGTATCTGTTTAAAGTAGTTTAAGTATCTGATCAAATGTAAATATAGTTATAAATTGCATCCGGCAACAATCTCAGCGGCTTGTGTCTTACCCCATTGTGGGTGAACAGGACTCTTTACTTTATAATTATCCCATTCAGCAAGGAGTGTTTGGGCTTTATTGCAAAATTCCTTTATAGGTCCACCGAAGTATTGACTGGTTCCAATTTCATTTTTGAGTATCATTAGTTTGACACGTGGATTGGTTGGATCAAGATTCTTTGCCTTGTCAAGTGCCCTGTTCGAGAGTCCAATATATGTGTATCCTCTTTCTGGAGGATTTACCAATAAACGTGCAGAATAGTACATTCCTAACAAGGTCCATGCTTCAGATTCTTCAGGCACTAATCGTGTAATTCTGGTGACTGACTTTTCAATCTTATCCAGCAACTTATCCTTTTGTGGAGAACCGACCGGCTCCATTAAGCTGCTGACGATGTAGCATTGAGCATAATAATAATCAGCCAGCCATTCAGTTGTGTCAGAAGCTGCAATCCCTGAGAATTTGTCACCGAGTTCTATAAAATCTTTACTCGTTTTGCAATTTTGGAAACCGGGCATTGCATCACAAAGAGAAAGGAAATAAGGTGATTTTTGAGAAAATCCTGTGTGTGTCATAAATACGACTGCAATAGAAAGGAGAAAAGTTTTCATTGTTTTTTGTTTTTGGTTTAACATTATTGTTGATGACACAAAAGTGCATACATCACACCCTCAGTTACAACTAATTACGGCTGAGTTGTTGTTTTCTGAATCTGAATTGAACACAGAACGCCTGCATAACGCAAAACGCTCAACTTACTCCGAACCCTGAACCCCGGAACTTTGAGAACCCTGAACCATGAACGCGTTTTTTGTATCTTTGCTACAAAATTCACTCATTATGAGAACATTAATTCTTGCCATTATCGCTATCACACTCGGGTACAATTGTGTTTCAGCACAGGATATTAAGTTTGACGACTACTTCTACAATAAGACTCTGAGGCTCGATTATATCCACTCAGGAACTGACAGTACCGACTCGTATTCTCTGGTTGAATTGATTGAAGAACCTTACTATGCGGGATCGAAAGTTAATATGGTTAGTCCGTTTAATTATGGTAAGTACCGCTTCACTTTGACTGATGAGAAAACCGGTCAGGTGATCTGGTCACAGGGTTTTTCTTCGCTCTTTTCAGAGTGGCAGACTACTGCTGAAGCACGCCAGGTTACCAAGGCATTCGCCGAGAATGTTGTGTTCCCTTTCCCGAAAAAGAAGGTAGTGGCAAAGTTCTATAACCGCAACAAGCAGCAGCAGTGGATTGAGAAGTTTAGCTATACTATTGATCCCTCAAGCTATTTCATTAAGAAAGAGCGTCGTATGGTATATCCTTACTTCACAATTCAGGCGCCGGGCAATCCTAATACATCACTCGACATCGTTTTTATTCCAGAAGGCTATACTCAGGAGGACATGGAGAAGTTTAAAGCCGATTGTACCAGATTGTCGGGTTATCTCCTTAAAAACAAGCCGTACGACAAGTACACTGAGCGAATTAACATATACGGGGTTGAGGCTCCATCACCCGAAAAGGGGGCTGACTTACCAGGCAAAGGAGTGTGGAAACGCACTCTAATGAACAGCTCATTTTACACCTTTGATATTGAACGTTATCTGACTACAACTGACATGACCAGCGTACGCGATCTTGCTGCAAATGCACCTTATGATGCAATCTGCATTGTGGTGAATTCACCAGTCTACGGTGGTGGCGGCATCTATAACTTCTACGCACTTGGTACCAGTGATAATACTAATGCCGATTATGTGTTCGTACATGAATTCGGTCACAGTTTCGGTGGTTTGGGAGATGAATATTATGATTCATCAGTTGCCTATGAGGACTTCTATGATCTTAATTATGAGCCATGGGAGCCAAACCTGACAACCCTTGTTAACTTCGACAGCAAATGGAAAAACATGGTCGATGGCGGCACACCCATACCAACACCTGTTGATCTTAAAGACAAAGTAAAATTGGGAGCCTATGAGGGTGGTGGATATGTGTCGAAGGGTGTTTACCGCCCATCCTACGATTGTAGCATGAAGTCAATCTCGTACGACAATTTTTGCCCCGTTTGCCGTGATGCACTATCCAAGATGATTGAAAGCTACCTGAAGTAGTTACAAAGTAGTTCCAAATAGTTCAAACGTTGTTCTAGTGCCAGCCGGTGAGTTGGGAACAATATTTGAACTACCTTTGAAAGCGCAGCATTGAACGCTTTGAACAAACGAAGTCCGATGAACGATATTAAATCTATTTGTGTTTTTTGTGGTTCCTCACCGGGGGCCAATGGTGATTATTCGAAATCAGCGAGGGAGCTTGGGAAAGTGATGGCTGCTGAGGGGATTGGATTAGTGTATGGTGGAAGCAATATAGGATTGATGAGAGCTATTGCCGACGAGGTACTGAAACACCATGGCAGAGTGGTTGGCATAATGCCTGAAGGTTTGGTAAAACGCGAAGTAGCATATTTGAGCCTTAAGGAATTTCATGTAGTGAACACAATGAGTGAGCGCAAAGAAAAGATGTCGGAACTTTCTGATGCATTTATTGCTATGCCTGGTGGTATCGGGACACTTGATGAACTGTTTGAGGTTATGTCGTGGAACCAACTGGAGATCATGGATAAACCTGTTGCACTTTATAATGTTGAAGGATTTTATAATCACCTGATAGAGTTTCTGAAACATACTGTGCGTGAGCGTTTTGTCAGACAGGAGCACTTCAGCAACCTCATCATTGAAAGTGATCCGGTGAAGCTTATACAAATGATTAGAGAGTACATCCCCCTGAAAGTTGATACTAAATGGATTGATAATCTTAAATCGGAAACCGACAGGTTAGTTTAAGCAATTATCCTTACCTTTATATTATAATCCATAAAAAGATGATATCAACAAGCCGTACTTCAGAAGACGGTACTATTGTCATTGATCATGAAAAGTGCAATGGCTGTGGTATCTGCGTCAATGTATGCAAGTCATTTTGCCTTGAACTTGACGGAAAAAAGTTATTGCTAACCAATGAGTCCAAATTTGGATGTATCGGATGCGGACAATGTGTGGCTGTTTGTGCGAATGACGCTATTATAGTCACCGGCCGAACGCTGACGATTGACGATTATTCTCCTTTAAAGCACGTTGGTCTTGACCCTGAATCATTGTATAACCTTATGCTTAACCGAAGGAGTATCCGTGATTTTAAGTCGCAACCTGTACCTGATGAACTTATTGATCAAATTCTGCGGATGGCTTCAACAGCTCCTATGGGAATCCCGCCTTCGGATGTAGGAGTTCTTTTAATAAAGGGGCAGGATAAGGTTCGAGAGTTTTCGTTTGATTTTATTGAGATTCTTAAACAAATGCAGACAATGCTCAAACCTGTACCTTTTGCATTGTTGAGCCTGACAATGAGTAAAGATGACAGGAAAGCTACCAGAGAATTCCTTAAACCTCTGGTCGATTTTATTGTCAAAAGCAAAAATGAAGGGAAAGACTACCTGCTGTATGATGCTCCTCTAATGATCATGTTTTACAGCAAACAAACGGCTGATCAGGCTGATCCTGTAATTGCTGCCACTTATGCCATGCTGGCTGCCGAATCACTCGGACTGGGCAGTTGTATGATTGGAACCGTTGGCCCATTCCTCAAACGAATGGGTAAACCATTTAAAGCCAAATATGGCCTTCCTGAAAAAATGAAGGATTCATTGGTCCTCATCGTCGGTTATCCTAAATACAAATACCATAAAACAGTCAGGAGGACTTTTGCCGAAGTAATGTGTAATTAGGCAACAGGCTTTTGTAGCGCACTGTTTAACTCCTCCCTGCTAATATGGGTACCATGTGAAGGCAGAAATGTGTGGCATCCGGTGGCAAGTAGTTTCTTCCAACTTTCTTTTAGTAGAGCCGCGTCGTCGGCAAAAGGTGGCAGAACTTTGAACAATGCAACATTGATCATTGTGTCGCCAACAACGGCTATTTCATCATCAACCAAAACAGAAACCGATCCTTTGCTGTGGCCGGGTGTGTGAATAATGACGATGCCATCGAATCCCTGCAATGTAAGATTGTCCTCCATCTCTATATCAACTTCACAAGGTTCAACCCTGAAGTTAAAATTAATCTTTCGGGCTATAGTTACCAGAGTATCGGCAAATGGATTTGTGCCCTCGGGAATATCCATCACACCCTGACGAAGATAATCGGCTTCACTCTTGTGGATGACAGTCATTGCCCCTGTTTTTTGTCTGATGAAATTTGCATTGGCGGCATGATCGTAATGACAGTGGGTAAGAATCAGGTAATTAATGCTCTCGATTTTCTGCTTCTCAAGAGCCCAGGTAAGAAATCGGCGTGCCGGTTTAACACTTGAGTCAACCATCAATATCCCACCGCTATAATGCTTGATAATGAAAACATTACTTCTTCCGCTCAACAGCTGGATAATCTCGTTTCCTCTTGATGTTTTGTACATATGCGTAATATTATTCTATACTTCAAATCGTTCTATTCCCTGAATCCCTTTCCTGTTCATAACCACCCTGTAACGTTTGTATCTCATTCCTCCCGAGTGCTTTAACTGCATGATGAAGTTTATATAATACATCTTTTCACCCTTAATGATCCCGATACTTCCATCCTCCTCAGGAATAAACAGAGGAACCTCAGGATTGTCCATCTTCTGGATATAATTCGAAACGTTAAAACGTATAATATCGTTCATTCCGGCAGTAGGAAATGGACTGGCTTGTTCAAGCTTATCACGCTTCAGCCTTACAAGCTTACGATACAGAATGATCTGCTCTTTATTATTCCTGTTTTCAGCTTCAAGAATAAATGAACGCTGACGGATTCTCATCACTTCAGCCGGTACTTTTCTTTCCGAAATAAAATCCATCCCCTCTTTATGCCACCCGATGTTATTCTCATTCAGACTGATATCGGTCTTTACATCAAAAAATCGCCTTCCCAATCTATGGGCAAGGTAGTACCTGGCAAGCTCTTTTAACCTGTCTTTTAGCATGTAACTAATTACCAGTGCAACAAAGAATGGCATCGTAAGATTCCCATACTGGCGCTGAAATGAGAATGCCACTGCAGTTGCAAAGATCATAGAGATTCCTGCGGCTATACTGAAGTAAATCTGCTCAATCCAGACACCCTCACGACGCCGGCGTACATCCAGAAACAGCTCATTCTCCGCATACTTCTTTAACAGACTCAGGCGGAAAACCACTTCCCGGTTATTATCCTTACTGTTCTTATCGACGTAAACATATCCGTTCTCCTTCTTATAATCAAGCTCAAAATGAATGAGATCCATCAAAGCTTTTCTGATTTCGTCATTCAGCCGCTTCTTACGTTGCAGGTTATCTATTAATTTAAATGCATGTTGTTCAATAAGATTGCTCATGAATTCATCGCCAAACAGGTAATAATTCATCAAATCACCCTTCATTCCCGGCTTGTCTACGTACTTTTTCAAATCCCTGTAAAGCGCGGCAGCTTTCGTTGCATTTCTGATAAAATTGTCGGTCAGTTCATGAAGATTATTATCCCTGTTGCCAACTATAAAATTCACTTCTTCGCGAAGGGCACTCTTCATAATTGAAATGAACATCCTGATATGGTACTCGTAAGAGGCTGAAGTTGGACTGCTTGGATGCTTGCATAAATGGATAACAGCTTCTTTTAGGAAACGGTAAGGCTCTTCGTTTTCATCTGCCAGCTCGGCGAGGGTATAAACGGGTGTAATTAACCTGATATTAGCTTTGAGATCTTTATAAAAATCACCTTTCTGATAATTCCAGCGGTTGATATCGAGGCTGTTAGGAATGAAAATCCATGTACTAACAGAGAACTCACTGATGTGAGGCTTCTTCGCAAGGAAACCTAATTTTATTTCAAGAGAAAATTTATCGTGTATCTTAACCTGTTCTTCAATCATAATTTGTCACAGACAATTCTTTTCATTCAAATATAACAAATTGCCGGTTTGCATTCACTAATTATAATGATTATACATGGTGACCTCCAATAACACATAAAATGTTACTAACTTGCAATGAAAAACACAACATATCATTATAGCCCCAATCAATTGCTGCTCTCATTGGTGATATGCTCATCAAAGTGATTTACAATGAATAAGTTTGGCTCTAATTTTCTTGTACTATTACTTTTAATCTGCAATCTAACAGTCCGGCCTCAGAGCATTATAACTCAATGGACTTTTAATCAGGAAACACTTGAGCCTGACACAGGTACAGGTATGGCAATTAATGTGGGTGGCACAACATACACCTTTGTAAGCGGTCATCCCGGTAAGGCATTGAACACGTCACACTATCCCGCTCAGGGTACTAACTCAGGGACCGCAGGAGTGCAGTTTTCTGCACCAACTGATAAGATGTGCGATGTTACCATTTCATGGCAAAACAGGATGAGTAGAACAGCCGCCAATCGGTTGAGACTGCAATATACGATCAATGGTAGCGATTGGATAAACTTTGAAGCAACAGAACAAAATGCAACTAATACTGATGACGATATTTCCGTAGGATTTGATAATGGGACTTTTATTGCAGGTGACGGTGAAGTATGGTACGACAGAAGTGCAAGTTTCAGAACTTTTCAGTATGTCAATGATAACCCTCTGTTTGCAGTACGATTTGTTACGGAATTTGCCGCTGGAACTTCATACGTAGCAGCATCACCCGAATCGTCATACAGTACCGTCGGAACAATCAGATACGATAATGTTGTAATTACCGGTACGGTGATAACTGACACTAAAGAAACTGGTTTTAATGAGACAAAGATTACCATCGCAGGGAAAGAGATCATAATTGAACCGTTAAGTACAGGCAAACAAACTTTCACTCTTTATTCACTTAGCGGAAAAGTTGAACGCACTTATCAGTTTAATGGCAGTAAGCATATCAGAATTGATCTTCCTCAGGGAATTTATATCGGCAGACTCCTGGGTGAAAGGGGATGTAATGTTTTAAAAATTTATATCCCGTAATGCTACCCTATGGAGCTATACTTGTTTAATTTACTGAGTGCATAGATTGAATCTATTGAAATAACTATATTTGTATAACACAGATTCCTGATGAAAACAAAGGCTGCAAAATCATCTCTTACGCGTTTTGCATGGTTATCAATTGCAGCTGCTATTGCTACAATCACTCTTAAATCATTGGCATATATTCTGACAGGATCTGTTGGACTGCTGTCGGATGCACTCGAATCACTCATCAATCTGGCAGGGGCAGTGATGGCATTGGCCATGTTACGTATTGCAATCAGGCCCGCCGATGATGATCATAACTTCGGACATAGTAAAGCAGAGTACTTCTCCAGCGGCACTGAGGGAATATTGATAATTATCGCTGCTGTGCTAATCATCATTACAGCCATTGAGCGATTATTTGAGCCAAGACCCCTTGATCAGATCAGTACAGGGATGGCTGTATCATTATCTGCCTCGGTGATTAACCTGGTAGTATCTCTTATTCTTAGAAAAGCGGGCAGAAAGTATAGATCAATTACTCTTGAAGCCGATGCCAAGCATCTGATGACTGATGTTTGGACATCAGCCGGGGTGCTGATAGGTATTGCTGCAGTTGCCCTGACAGGAATTAATCGCATTGACCCGATAGTGGCACTTTTTGTAGCAGCTAATATCATCTTTACCGGTATCGGTATTCTTAAGAAATCAATTGCCGGCCTGATGGATAAGGCTCTTGATGCTGATGAGTACAAGAAAATACTTGATGTTTTACACAATCATACCCAAAAGGATGTTCATTTCCATGCAGTAAGGACCAGACAAGCCGGTGCATGGCAATTTGTTTCCTTCCATGTTTTAGTCCCCGGTTCGTGGACAGTGGCGAAAGGCCATGAATTGCTTGAAGAAATAGAGGCTGATCTTACCGCTGTACTGCCTAATTTAACTGTTATTACTCATCTTGAGCCTATCGAAGATCCGGTATCCTACGAAGATATCGAGCTAAAGCAATCAAATAGACATACTTAATATAAGCTTATTGTTGTCCTTTGTTATCCTTGTTCAGTATCTTAGAAGAACAACCCTAAGTTCAGGTAAATTGCCGAAGTATTAACCTGATCGTAAAGATCGTCACTATCTTTATAAATGAATGTCCGGTAGTTGAGGGCAAAGTTAACGTTCTTAATTGGTTTGTATTGAATACCACCCATTATCAGTGAGCCATCATTAGCATTCCATGGAACACTTGAACCTTCCAACTCATTTGAACTTACATTGTCGAAACGAGCAAATACCTCCCAATTAGGATTGAAAATATAGGTTCCGAAAATTGAGAAGGCATTGAGTTTATAATCTTCAGCATATTTGGTAAACCTGGTGGCATTGTTCATGAGATTATAATCAAAACCTACCCTGAATTTATCCTTCACTTCATAGCCTACAAAAGCTGAAACGACCGAAATGGTACAAGTATCCCTAAGCTCGATACTGCGGGCTGCTTCAGGGTATTTATTTGGCATCATGTCGTAATGCAGTCTGAAAGCCAGGCCTACAACAGGTTTTACGGTAGCATTTACTCCAAATTTGTGAATTCCGAAAGGATCCTGAATGCTCTTAAATCCTTCACCATTAATAAAGTAAGCATTAAATGAAAGCATCTCATTAACAGTGATTTCACCGTTTACACCAAGATCGGCGGTAGTGCCCATGCCGTATTCATCGGCAACCGGTTTCATGATGTAGCGGTATCCCCACATCTTCTCCTGTAAATCATAGTGTTTGATAGGAATAAGACCAACTGAAAGTTTAAAATGTGAGCACATTGCCCAGTCGACGAATGCATTTTTAGCGAAAGCAGAGAATTGCTTGGTTGTACCATCATATCCTACATCAAAGATCACTCTGGCTGAGAGGTTTTTAGCAAAATCATACTTATATCCCAGATAAGCTCTCTCAAGATTAAATGAGCTTTTTTGGTCAACATCCTCGGTCAGGTCGTACTTGTAATTAAAGAAAACAGTGCCAATTCCACTGCCACTTGGTTTAAATTCATCCTGTGCAAATAACGCAAAGGCCGGAGCCATAAAAAATAGCGCGATTAAGATTTGTTTTTTCATGCTTGGGTGAGTTAAGTGTTATTAAATTGGTTGTTGAGATGCAAAGCTACGGCAATTATTTTTTTTCTCAATATATTTTTGATAACATTCGTTGACCAATACCGAAAGAGGAATCAAAAATCCCACAGGAAAAACTCGTTCAGCGTTCAGCAGTTTAGAAGTGATTAGTTCTTTGTTCTTTGTTCTTTGTTCTTTGTTCTTTGTTCTGAGTCTCATACCCGATCGGGTCTATCTTGATAGGCGTGCAGGCAATTCACTATTCAGCATTCAACATTCCTCCAATGCCGACCTGTAGGCCGGAAACTCGTTCAGCGTCAGGC
>JAEZNO010000004.1 GCA_023441805.1 Bacteroidota bacterium | reverse complement strand
AGCATTGGTCGGGATGCATTTTTTAAGTTCTTAAGAGACAATCAGTTGCTGGTTAGGCGTATAAGAGGAATTAGAACCACTTACAGCGACCACTGGCTACACAAATACAAGAACCTTATAAAGGATATTGACCCAACCAGGCCTCATCAAATATGGGTAAGTGATATCACTTACATCCATACATCTGAAGGCTTTGGATTCCTCAGTTTAATTACTGATCTGTACTCCAGAAAGATAATAGGTTGGAGTTTAGGCCCAACCTTACAAGCTAAGTACACCGTTGAAGCTCTTGAAATGGCACTTTCACAGGTTCCAAAAGGAGTAACAGGAATCATCCATCACTCAGACAGAGGCGTACAATATTGCTGTGATGAGTATGTTAAAAAACTTACAACCAATAACATACAAATAAGTATGACCGAAAATGGTGATCCCAAAGAAAATGCTGTTGCAGAACGAGTTAATGGCATTCTGAAGATGGAATGGTTGAACCAGATTAAGCTAAAAACACGCAAAGAAGCAGCATATGAACTGGAAAGAATCATATGGATATATAACACAATGAGACCTCATAGTAGCATAAGCATGAAAACTCCTGCGTTAGCACATACAATAAGTGAATCATTATCAAGGTGTTGGAAGAACTACTATGGTCATAAGCAAACTGTTAAAGAATACGATGAAATCTTAACTTTGTAAAGCCAACAAAGCGATGGTGAAACATTAAACCATTGTCAGGAAAAACGAATGGGGCATCGAGCCCCTTCGTTTTTGGCCCAACAAAGCTCTGGCTCAACATTGCCCATTATCATTAAAATGAAATGTCAATTAAATATAGTATTAACCCCAAAACTGTAAACAAAATTTAGGACGAGTCAGTTTCATTGTTCCATCACCCTACTTTCAATACCCGAATGGGTCAATTCTATTACCGGTATGAGTCCTTTATACTTTGAATTTTTGCCTTTCGCCTTTTGCCTTCTAATACCCGGATGGGTCTATCTTGTGTGTTGGATATTCAATTCACTATTCATCATTCAGCATTTAACACCCCTCCAATGCCGACCTGTAGGCCTAGTGGTACATCGGCGTTAAGAATTTCAGCCTAAACGTATCAAAAGTCAAAGCCCACTGTTCGAAGACTCCTGAAATAAAATAGAGACATAAAGGAATGGCCGGCAGCACAGCGTCCTGGCCTCACGAAGGTCAAGTTTGGGCTTTGGACCACGTAAAGGCTGAAATTTAGTCGATGTTCCCGTAGCCACACAAAACGCCCTTTTTGCTACTTTTTGTGGCTCGGACAAAAAGTAGAAAAGAAAGCAGGAATTTGCGTTGCTTTCTAAAGCTTCAACCGGCAAGTATGGCAATGCGTTGAAATCCTTATCGTGGAATTGGTTTGATCGTGGAATTGGTTTGATCGTGGAATAGGAAGATCGTGGTATTGGCAATTCACTATTCACAATTCAGCATTCACTATTAGATTCAAGTCTGTATTCGCAGACTGAATCCCCATCACCCCCGCCATCCTTTCAAGCAACTGCTGCTGCTGCTCCTTGCCTGCTCCATCAATCAGGCTCAGCGTCAGACTGTGCCTGAGTTTGTATAGATCTATCAGCTGATTGCGACTGAACATGCCACGGTTAAAAAAGTAGCTTTCTGTGAGATAATGGTACGGGATGTTGTCGACCATGCGGAAAAGACGGTAGCATGATTCAACTGCCTGCGATGAGTTCATGGTGTAATGCGACCAATTGGCGAGGGAACCTTTAATGTTCCACTTTTCGCGGGCTTCCTGTTCGGCCACATACGCGAGACCCATGATGATCAACGGATACACATGGTAGCTGGTGAGATAATTCGGGAGCTCGAGGTTTCGCAGGAAGTTGGCAGTGTTTTCGAGGGTTTGATCTGTCTCGCCGGGGTAGCCGACAACGAAAAAAAGGAGTGTCATTATGCCGAGGTCATCAAGTTGTGCAATTCCCCGGCTCATCCGTGCTGCATCCTGATGTTTTTTCATGCGGTCAAGTTGATGCTGGTCACCCGATTCTATTCCCAGCAGGCTCATTCGCAAGCCCGAGCCACTGATGGCCTTCAGCTCGTCGGGGGTATAAACGTTCGCACGCATGAAGCCCATCCAATTGGCAAATCCCGAATTGGCAAATATGTCGCACACTTCAAATAAGCGCCTGGAGTTAATGAACACGTTGTCGTCGGTGACATTTATCACGACAGCCTTGCCACGTGAGCCATCGCGTATCATCCTCAACTCATTGTTGATGCTCTCGGGCGTCCGCAGGAAGATGCGCGGGAAGAGAGTGCAGAAGTCGCAAAACCCGCACCTGTACGGGCATCCAACGGAGGTACGCAGCTTCACCTTGTCAGGGATCTCATCGGCAAAGTCCCATCGCGTGAAGTCGTTGTTATAGTCAATCTCCTCCTCCACCCTTTGGGTATAGTTGAAACCGCCGGGCCTGGGCAGACAGAGGTTAGGAACGTCGGAGAAATCGGCAGTGCTCCCTTTTTCCAATAATTTCAGAACCCTCATCATGGAGAGGATGCCATGCGGTGATACCACCATAATGTTCGAGGGTGAGAGGGTGCTATCGTTGTGAAAGAAATTGAGTGTCAATGCTGAACTTTCCTGGGTATCACCGGATGATGAATGTCCGTTTCCCGCCTCCATACTGTTTGTGCGAACCCTCTCATACTGCAGGTATTGTTTCCACAGAAACATCCCGCCCGAGATTATGGGTACGCCTGGTAATTCTTCTTCAATAGTATGCATCAGCGAAATGAACGACCATGGTTGCAAAATCATGGTAGTCGACACGCAAACGGCAAAGACATCACTGTTGGCGATGCTTCTCAGAGTGGCTTTGTCGTATCGATTGGTGAGGATGGTATCATAGCCGTTAAGTCGCAGAACCCCTTGCAGATAATACCCTGCAGCAGGAATATCGTCATCATAGTTGTATGCCATTGAAGCATGCCCCTTCTCGTTTGAGAAAATCTGATGCAGTCTGGCAATTGAGAGTTCCTCATTATTATCCTTAAGCCTGAGAGTAAAATCGAGATTGAAGTGTGATTCATCAATCAGAGGAGCGATAACAGCAATTTTCCTTTTCATCCGGGGCGATATACCTTTAAGGAATCAAAAATAGAACATTTCCCCAAACGAAAAACGTGCTTCGCGTTCAGCATTCAGCATTCAGCATTCAGCGTTGATTCCGTAACTCTGACGAGTTCCGTAGTTTAGCGTTTGGCGTTTGGCGCCGGTTATGCGTTGGGCGTCTGGAGTTTATACCTGCAAGGGTATTAACAATCTCATGTTTAAGACCCTTTAGGGTTTAGAACCCCCTTAAGGGTTTTGGGTGCCATTTGCTTATTACCCACCAAAGGTTATAATCGGCGAAATTGTGGAATTTGGTTAACACCAAACGTAGAACGCCCAACAAACGCTTAACGCTGAGCGCTGAATGCTGAATAGTGAATTGCCAATCCAACGCTCAAGATCGACCCATTTGGGTATTAACGCAGAACGCTGAACGCGTTTTACATCTTCACAATCTTCTCCAACTGAACCGATCCATTGCCAAATTCTATCCTCATAAAGTATACTCCGGGTTGGAGGGTACTTGCATCAATGTTCTTGTGGTCACCTTTGAGTAGTAGGGCCTCTTCACCTGTCATGGTGAGAATCCTGATCTGATCAATCCCGGTTGTTCCTTTTATTGAGATGTTTGATGCCACCGGATTTGGATAGACTTTTACCAGGTTAGTCACGTATTTTTCGTTCAAGCCTGTTGTGCAGTCGATGACCGTTACATCGTATTTGCCATTGGTGTTGAGGGTGTTGGATGCCTGCAGACAAACATCTCCGCTTATTGTATAATCTTCGGTTTGTTCACCCTGGCCACCATTGTTAAAGATGAGGTTTGCGCCGGCGAATGTGCCGTCAAATGTGTATTGATACCATCCTTCAACTTCAGTCAAAGTTGCACCCGGCCATGGGCCAAGGACTTCAGGGTCCCAGGTATAGAGACTTACGGCTGTCCATGAATCGGGAGGGATAAAACGAACTACCCATCCTGCAGGGTTGCATGGTACAACTGTTATATCGTACTTGCCTTCATTGTTGGGGGTATCTGATGCTTCGAGACATACATCACCCGAAATGACGTAATCAACAGTCTGTTCACCCATACCTCCATTATTGAAGATAAGATTTGCACCGGTGAAGGCGGCGTCAAAAGTATATACATACCATCCGTCGACTTCATCAAGCGGGGCACCGGGCCATCCGCCAAGGACTTCAGGGCCCCATGTGTATAGACTTACTGCAGTCCAGGAATCGGGTTTATGGAATTTTACAGTCCAGCCTACAGGGTCGCATGAAACCACTGAGATGTTATATTTACCGTTTGTATTAAGAGTGTTCTCAGCTTCGAGACAAACGCTTGAGCTGATTACAAAGTCTTCGGTTTGCTGAGTTCCTTCTCCATTGTTGAAGATAAGGTTAGCACCTGTGAACGCTTCATCGAAGGTGTATTCGTACCATCCATCAACTTCGGTAAGTGGTGCTCCGGGCCATCCCCCAAGGACTTCGGGCCCCCATGTATAAAGGCTGACAGCTGTCCAGCTATCGGGCTTGTGAAATTTAACTGTGATAGCCGCATTTGCAAATGTGCTTGCAAAGAGCAGCCCCAGCATAATCATTATGTATTGACGTTTCATGGTGTAAGTGTTTAGTTGGTTAATAATGGTTTTTACTATTTAAACATCATTTCAAAACGATATACTCATAAGGTGCAAGAGTAATTTGAGTTCCGGCACTTATCTGTTCGCCTGTGAAAGCATTATGCCATACTTTGCCCGCTACTCCGGCAGGCAATGTGTAAACTGCCTGTGCGTTTTTCAGGTTACTTGCTACAAAGACAGTTTCGGTTGCAGTCGACTTAGTGAACGCACAAACCGAGGCATCTGAATATGTAGACACATTGCCACGCCTTAAGGCTTCAGAGCTGTTCCTTAAAGCAATTATCTTTTTGTATTCAGCCACCATTGACGGATTCAGCGACCAGTCGATAACGGTACCTGTAAACGGGAAAGATAAACGGTAAGGAGTTCCCACTTCCTGACCGCTGTATATCATTGGAATCCCTTTCATATAAGCTGCTACCACAAAAGCAGCCATTGATCCGGGTTTGCCGCCAAACAGGTCGAGAGGGGTGCCATCAGAGCTGTTAACGTCATGGTTTGTGATATACCTCACAACCATGTTTGATGATCCGGCACCAGTATATTCAGAGTTGTTAAGCGCCTCGAGTGATGAGGCCGGCTGGTTGTTTCCATACACTTTCTTTAGTTGTTCAAAGAAGCGGAAGCCGAAATTATAGTCAAATCCTGCACTAAAGTTTTCCGGGCGGGTTCCCTCTGCCAGCAGAAGCAGATCATGGGTCTTTATCTTGCGAAGTGTATCAATGGCCTGTTTCCAGAAATCAACCGGAGGGCCGTCGGAATAGTCGCATCTGAACCCATCCACGTTTGCGGTCAGCACCCAGAATTTCATTGATTTGATCATTTCCTTCCGCATATCCTGGTTATTGAAGTTCAGTTGGGCAATGTCGTTCCAGCCATTGGGGCTGATAATCTTACCGGTATTATCTTTTGCATACCAGTTAGTATTCGACATCCATTTATGATCCCACGAAGTATGGTTGCCAACCCAGTCGAGCATAACGGCCATACCGCGGGCATGAGCGCCGTCAACAAGAGTTCTCAGATCAGCCAGGGTTCCGAATTCCGGATTAACGGCTTTATAATCTTTAACGCAATACGGTGAATTGAATGCATTTAATTGTCCTACAGGGTGTATTGGCATGAGGTAAATAACATTCACTCCAAGAGCTTTAATAGAATCGAGGCGGGCAGTAACACCGGCAAAGTTACGTGTAGGGCTGAATGATCGGATGTTTACCTGATATATGACAGCATCACGGGCATCTGGAACACCGGTAAACGGTGTGCCATACTGGGCCGGGTCGGGATTAGGATTTGGTTTGACGGTATTGTCGGGGTCGTCGCCTTTATCACAGGCAGCAGTCACCACCAACATCACCATCGCGAGGATATAGTTGAGCATATTTCTTCTTGATGTGGTTGCTAAAAGTTTCATAATCTGCAAATTAGAAATCCTGATAAGAAAACGGCCGGACACCTGAATTGTTACAGGTGTCCGGCCATATTATCAGTTTTTCTTTAGTTTATAGGTGTACTGACCTGCAATATGCAGATCGAGTGTTATGGTATAATTACCATCAGAAGGAACCGTAAGGTTTGAAAGATTAGGGTTGTAAGGATACAATGGATTGTCGGCATACTGCAGATTTCCTTCAGAATCAATACCGAAGTCGATATTCCAGGCGTTGTTGGCCCTGAATTTAAATGAACCGGCAGTGATCATATTGAGGGTAACAGTCCATACCTTCTTTTCCACATCGTATTCCATTTGAGTATCGGTACTCCAGCCGCCCGGGGTTGCATCCCCGATTACCGACCAGGTAGTTTTGGTTGCAGTCCAGGTCATAGTGTTCAGGTTAGCTGAGAGTTCGTAGTAACCACCCGAAGGCACTTTAAGGTTACCGCCGGGGAAGTTGGCTTCGATGAGATTGCCATTGCCACCGTCACCGTATGCCATTGGTTCCCATGCGGGTTGAGCTGTATATTTAAATTCGAGTGTACCACCGTCCGGTATGTAAACATAACCTTCGTACAGGCTGTCGGAATTTACCGAAGCGATGGTAGGAGCAGTTGCCGGATCCCACCCCTGGTAGTCTCCCGGAACCCACAGGGATGGAAATTCGTTAACCGGCAAAGGAGGGGCATATGGCGTAACATCCAGTGTAAGGACATTAGACCATGCGGGACGATCAACATAAGCCTTTACGCGAACTGCAATCTTTGACATTAGCCCTGTTTCGAGTCCAAGACCGTTCACGGCAATATTGTTGATGTCATATCCCATTAGACTTGTGGTCAGGACATCATCACCAACCACAATTTCCCACGCACCCGACCATGCATTGGCACCTGATGTGTCGGAAGCATTGTCGAATTGCAGGGAGTAAGTAACCGGAGCTTCAATTCCGTAATGTGCGGCCTGCCAACTAAAATCGATTACCCGGCTTGAATCGTTCTCTGCAGTCATCACCAGTGTGTTAGTCGATGCGGTAAGACCGGCAGGGAAATCAACTTTTCCAAGAATGGTTATTTCAGCATCCTTCTTGCAGGAAAAGAGTTGTGTTAACAGGAGTAGTAAGCTCAGTGTTATTATTTTATTTCTTTTCATTGTTCTACTGATTAAAGCAATTTGTTATTTATAAGCTTATCTGTATATCGGCTATCAGTAACCGGGATTCTGAACCAGGTTAGGATTAGCATTCAAAGCTGAAGTCGGAATCGGGAATAGGGTAAAGTGCTGGTCAACAGCAGGTGCCAGGCCGTGTGCCTGTGTAAATGTTCCAAATCGAATCATATCCTGACGGCGATGTCCTTCCCAGGCAAGTTCGAACCCACGCTCATTATAGATATCAGTCAGTGTAGGGTCTCCGCTTAATCCTTCAAGCCCTGCACGCCGGCGAATAGCATCGACTAGTTCTTTAGCTGCCGAAGCATTACCCGTACGTACCAGGCATTCAGCCTTCATCAGCATAACATCAGCGTAGCGATATATTGGAAAGTCGTTTGATGCGCCACCACTGTTTGCAGGTTCGGCAGGCCAGAATTTCTGACTGCGTGCTCCCTCGTTAGGTGCTGCACCCGGATTGTCTAAGTTAGTTACACTCAGTGAATAGACAAAGAACCCGGCAGGTTGTGGTCCATAAGGGTTGTTACCATAACGGAACTGACGTTTACGAATGTCATTATCACTGAACTTATTCACGAAATCCTCAGGAACAATTGTACCATTCCATGCTCCATAGCCAAGAAGATTTGTGCCATCGGCACCGCCTAAGCTACGAACAGTGAAAATGTTACGTCCAACCACGTCAACTGTGGTATAAATGGCAAGGATAGTTTCGTCGTCGGGGCAAACATCACCAAACAGCTCGAAGTATTTTGAACCCAGAGGATTGGAAGCATCCGATGCCCCTGAGTGAAGTGTGAATCCTCCCTCGCTCACCTTGTCACATGCAGCTTTACATTCTTCCCACATCGGGGTGCCTGTATATACTTCGGCATTCAGATATAGTTTTGCAAGTAATGTATAAGCTGCCCAACGGTTAAAGCGTCCATAATATTCACCGCCTTTTGAGGCAGAAAGTTTATCAGCGTTATCCTTAACTTCATTCACAACAAAGTCGAAGACTTCACTACGGCTCTTTTGTGGCATCTGATCAACTGTTACATTGTTTTCAGTGTAAAATGGAACCGAGCCGAAATCATCAAGCAGCAGATAGTAGAAGAAAGCACGTAATACTTTTGCTTCAGCTATTTTCGATTCATCGGCATTGGCTTTTTGTAATAAGTCAACAGCCAGGTTTGCACTAAAAACTGATTTGTAAAGCCAGTTCCATGTATTGTTGATCTGCGAGTGGTCGGGTAGCCATTCACGTTTATACATCCAGGCAAAAGTTAACTCCCAGTCACCTGTATTCCTGTGAGGCACAACTTGTTCATCGGTCGACATGGTATTAACATCATACCATCCGTTGTCGGCACCGGCATACCCTACCCCACCCCAGTTACCCGGAATCTGGGCATACACATTTGCCAACGCAACGTCGGCTCCTGTTGCTGATGAGTAAAAATCTGATGCCGCATATTTATCATAAACCTCTTCATCTACTTTAGTACATCCCGTTAGTAGGAATGCTATAAATGCAAATGCCAGTATATTTTTCATTTCTCGTATTTTTAAGATTATTTAATGGTAATGTTAAGACCAACTGCCACTGAAGTTGTACGTGGATAAATGCCACTGTCGGTACCAAAGCCATTGGCACCATTAATATTTATTTCGGGATCCAGACCTGTGTATTTTGTAAACAAAGCCAGGTTGGCAGCGGTAACTGAAATACGCATGTTGCTGATATGCTTTGATTTGGTATCAATGCGGTAACCAAGTGTCAGGTTCTCAAAACGAACAAAGTCGCCTTTTTCAAGCCATAGGTCAGAAGCATATTTTGATGTGAATAATCCTAATTCTTCCGCACTAGCAAGCATATTCGACTTACCAAGGTTTTCATAGTAACTGAATGATGATCTGATACTGTTATAGATCATATTTCCACCTTGTCCGCGGAATAGCATTGAAAGGTCAAAATTCTTATAAGTAAGTACAGGATTGATTGCAAAAGTGTAAGTAGGCAATGCTGAGCCTGCTATTTTACGATCAGGACTCTGGCTTCCGCCATCGATGATTCCGTCGCCGTTAACATCAACCACAGTTTCTTCATTTACTTCATTCTTACCTTCATGCTGTAAAATATTGAATGTTCCTACAGGCTGTCCCTTAATCAGATAACTGTTTGTTCCCCATGGCACGTAATCTGTAATTAGAGGAACGCCTCCAATGCTGCCGCTCAGTTCAAGAACTTCATTGCGTAAAAGTGAGAGATTACCGTTTATAGTAAGGTTCAGATCTTCATTATCCAAAACAACTCCTGAAAGATTGAGATCGAGACCTGTGTTAAGCAGACTACCAACGTTTGCAACTATACTATTATACGGATAAGGCGGCTGTGGCACTGTATAGTAGAATAACAGATTTTCAGTGGTGGCACGATATACATCAGCCGATCCTGAAATGCGGTGGTCAAGAATTGAAAAATCAACACCAACATTAAACTGCTCCCTTGTTTCCCAGCTTAAATCAGGATTGCCATTTTGTGAAATAGCAAAGTTGGTAATCTGATTACCACCAAAATAAACCTGACCTGATGCAGCCACAAGTTGCAGTGAATTCTGTGGATAGAGTCCCTGCTGGTTACCTGTCATACCGTAACCTGCACGAATTTTCAGATCATTAAAGAATGTGCTTGCATCCATAAAGGACTCTTCACTAATACGCCATGCAACAGAAGCCGAAGGGAAATTACCCCATTTATGATCAATTCCGAATACCGATGAACCGTCCCTACGCATACTTACAGTCAGTAAATAACGGTTTAGGTATGAGTAATTGACACGGCCTAAGAATGATACCAGGTTACGGTCGTTCTTATATGAATTGATATCGCCCGGTACTATCTTACTAAGGTCACCATTCTGTAATGCATTGAACGTGGTTATATCGTTTATAAAACCTTTCATTTGTGAGAAATTACCGTTGTACGATTGTTTCTGCCATTCGTAAACGGCAATTGCATCAAGACTGTGATCACCAACAAGAGCTTTGTAGTTAAGACTTATATCGGTAAGTTTCTCATCTTCATGCCAGTTATTGATATTTGCTATGCCTTTATTATCAATGGCTGAAGCAACAGTCGACGAAGCCGGGAGATAGTATCCTGAGTTACCGTCCAGTTTACGCCAACTTCCAAACCATGAAACTTTGAATCCTTTGAAGAGGTCTAAGTCAGCCTTCAGACTACCAAACAGGTTGTTGGTTGTACTTTCATTTACAATTGTCTGAGCTACGGCATAAGGGTTTATGTATTGAAAAACATTAGGATCACTGAACCAGGTTCCGTCAGTGTTTAACACAGGGTCAGTAGGCCGGCTGTGATATGTATTACTGATAAGGTTTGATGTAAATGCAGCACGGCCAATGCTTGAAGGACTTCCGGTATTATCACGGGTTGAAGCACTTACATTTGCTGAAATAAGCAGCTTGCCATTGAGTGCTTTCTGTGAAGCCTGAAGCCTTCCGATATAGTTTTCATTGTTTGAGTTAATGACTATACCGTTCTGCAGAATAGTTGAAACAGAAGCACGATAGTTGAAATCATTTGTACCTCCGCCTATCGCAATACTGTGATTTTGAGTGCTACCGTTTTGAGTAAGTAAGCCATACCAGTCTGTATCCGATCCATGGTCAGCTGAAACAGGCACTCCCCACAGTGCCCGCTGAGCACGCCATTCGTCAGCGGTAAGCATATCAAGTTTGCGTGAAATCATATCGAGCGAAGTAGTCGAACTGAACTCAATTTGTGATGTACCTGCCTTGCCACTACGAGTAGTTACAAGGATTACTCCCGGAGCCCCTCTTGATCCGTAAATTGCTGTGGCAGAAGCATCCTTCAGAATGTCGATAGTTTCTATTTCATTAGGTGGTAACTGGTTCAACAAGTCGAGGTTACCCTGAATACCATCGATAACTACCAGTGGGTTGCTACCGCCAATTAGTGAAGTAATCCCGCGTATTCTCACACCCGGAGCTGAACCCGGTTCACTGCCTGTTTGGGTTACTACAACACCTGCAGCCTTGCCGGCCATTTGTTGTAAAGGATTGGTAACAGCACCCTCATTCAGGTTCTTATCTCCGATGCTTACTACAGCTCCGGTAACATCTTTACGGCGAACTGTCCCATATCCCACAACAACTACTTCTTCAAGAGTTGAGGATTCGTCTTCCAGAACTACCGTATTGCCAATTGATCCGGCAGGTAATTCAACAGTCTTGTACCCAATGTAGCTGATTCTGATCACCGAACTTGCAGATGCAGCTTTAATTGTGAACTTGCCCTGTTGGTCGGTGATAACACCGTTTGTTGTTCCAACCTCTAGTATTGTGGCACCGGGTAAGGACTCATTTCGGGAATCTGAAACCTTACTGTTAACAGTAAAACTGCCCTGCGCCCATATGCTTACGGATAGAAGCAACAATATAGAGCTAAGGAAAAATCTTAATTTCATACAGATTTGATTTTATGATTGTTAGTCGATACTATAAAATTGAATCGTTTGTGCAGTCAAAGATATCTATGACATATACAAGTTGTTTAGGCTAAACATGAAAATGTACGCCTAAACGACCGGCAAAGTTACTTAACTTGTTGATTTACAAGACGTATATTGAATGGTTATTGATAAAAAATGTACGGCTGATTGTACTGGAAAGAATAGAATTATGGCTGATTTTACTCCTAAGGTGAGAATTCGGCATTATATTGTTTCAACTACAACTGATTCGATTTCCATTATCTTCTGCTCAAAAAGCTCATTAGGTATGATTGATCTGTTTTTTACTTTGGTTTTGTAGTTTTTGACAGTAGACACAGAGAAATCAAGAAAACGTGCTATTCGTTCACTTTCGGTAATGCCTAAACGTATCAGGGCAAAAATCCTGATTTCGGGAGTTAGTGTTCCTTCGGGAAGTATGTTAATCCGGTCGCTTTCGTTGAACAACAAGTTATACCGTTCAATAAAATCAGGGAAGAGTTTGATGAAGATCCTGTCGAAGAGAGCAAACATCTCTTCTTTTTCTTTTCGTGATCCTGCAGAGGCAAACTTCAATAATTCTTCAATCCTGCCGTTTTTGACATGGCGGGCAATCATCTTTCTGTAATCCTCGATTCGCTCAATGTATGATGAATTTGCACTAAAGAAATAACCGATGTATTCATCTTTGATTCTGTGTGCCTCTTTAAGCTTCTCATTCATTAAAATGAGATCGGAGTTTTGTTGACTTATCTTCTCCTGGATGGCTTTAAGTTGAGCATTTGATTCCCGCAAATCAGAATTTTGCTTCAGTATCATCGACCTGGCCCTGCTCAGGCGCTTCTTCTGCATGAGAATAATAAATGTGGCTATGATAAAAAGGCCGAATAAGACTGAAATAATCACTACATAAGTAAGCAGCTTATTTTTCTGTTCCTCAATGATGGCAAAACGACCTGCCTCAATTATGGGCAGAGTGCGACCCACTTCAATTTTACGCTGACGTGCATTGTAAAAGTTAGCATCATCAAGTGCCCTTAATGCATAGTCATAAGCATGCCTGATGTCCCCTCTGGAATATAAAAGTTCAGCAACCTGACGAATGGCAGATGTTTCCTTGATTGCCATCCTAATATCAGATACCGCAGCATTTATAAGGCATTCAATGGCTTTGGCCGTGTCACCTTTCACTTCGTAGAAAAAGCCAAGCATTGAAGCCCCAATAGCATATTCATGAAGGTCTATTCGCTTATCAGCCAGATACTTCTCTCCTATGTCGAGTGCCAAACTGTACGTATTTGTGAGCTGGCTTTCGCGCATCTTAACCATCATGCCCTGGGGACTATCGCTATCAAGCAGTTGCAGAGCTTTTCGAGAGTATTCAAGTGCGAGTGACCTATATTTACTATAATATGGCTCTGTCCCCGTGAAATCAGACATATTCAGATTGAATACCGATAGAAACGAATAAAACTCAGCTTTATGTGCGTCATCAATTTTAATGGTATCAACAGTATTGGCTATTTCGTTAGCTTCTTTATACAATCCGGCAGAAACACAGCTAAAAGCAAGTGCCATTTTTGATTCGCACAACCGGTTGGGATCATTCAACATTTCCGCATACTTCATCATCCGGTTGGCGTATGCATATGCCGAATCGTATTTATATGAACGATACTCATCGTATAAGTGAGAAGAAATTTCGTACTGATGCTCATCTGACTTCGCAGTGGCAAGTTGTGCTCTTAACTCCGACAGTCTGCCCTCTTTTGCATCAACATAAACCTGTGCATTCTTAATGGTATTGTCGAGTAATTCAATAAGCTTAGCATTCTGGCCGAATACCTGAGCAGATGAACAAATTAACCCTACAATTAAAAGCCTAAGTAGTTTATACATAAGGCAGTAAAAATAAAAAAAAGGCAAACACCCCGGTTAATACCAGGGTGCTTTTTGTTCCCGGATAAAATACGTTCAGTGTCTGACGCTGAACGCTGATCTCTGAACGCATAACGCGTTCAAGGTGCCTCATTCAATCACAATCTTCTTCACATCTGTCCCTTCAGCAGTGACACATTGTACAAAATAGACGCCCCTGTTAAAAGAATTTACCTTTATCTGATGGTTGGTTCCTGTAGCGGTTTCGCGATAAACAATCTGACCAATAGAGTTAAGCATTTGAACTTCTATGATCTCTTTTCCTGAGTGTACGTTTATTGTTGAATGTGCGGGGTTAGGATATACAATCACTTTCGGTGAATTCAGATTTTCGATACCTGTTGGTTCAGTGGCAAAGAATAGGGTAATGTTTGGATAGTAATCAACTGTATATCCCCACATTGGCGGAACCAGCGGATTAAATGGTTCGCCATCCTGCTCTGCACAACGTGAACGCTGTGAGGCGGTATCAATTGAACAGACAGTAGGTGTCAGGAATAGCTGGCGCTCAAGGTTCTTTACTGAATGTACAACAAGATTCTTTCCTGTGTAAGTATATGAGTTGTCAAGTGGAATATAGAATGGATTCATTCCTTTTTTGAAATTCATGTAGCCATCATAAACCATTGTCAGTGTTGAAGGATCAAGCCAATTATCAGTAAGGTTGGTGGCAGTAGTTTCACCGAGCATTATCTGAAGATGAACACTGTCAGTATCCTGATCAAACTGTCCGGTATATCCAAGGGCAATGATAGTATCGCCGGCAAGCCCGATCTCATCAGGGAAATAGAGGGTTTGGGTCATGCTGTAATAGTTGAAGTAATTATATGGCAGAAAGTTGAGCGGTGAGAACATA
The DNA here is from genome assembly GCA_023441805.1 of Bacteroidota bacterium. Lineage (GTDB taxonomy): Bacteria > Bacteroidota > Bacteroidia > Bacteroidales > Lentimicrobiaceae > Lentimicrobium. Next base: position 84,660 of record JAEZNO010000004.1, on the reverse strand, counting down.
TCACCTATCTCTACCATGGCAATATTATCAGGCTGCACAATTATATCCATTGTACCGGTTACATTATTCATTGAATTCTCATCGTCCCCGAATTCAACCATAGCATAAAGTGAAGTATTACCTGCTTCACCAACAGCCGGTGTCCAGTTAAAATTATAATATTTCTTTTCAGCGAAAGCAATAGCCTGTCCGGCTACAGAACCAATTACAACTCCACCTTCTTTAATGAGCTTTACTGTGTAATCCGATTGAGTTAAGTTGCCACCATTCAGTATTTCAACAGTATACATACTTTCAGCACCTTCAACCGGAGTATTTGTGCCACTCATTTTAAGTGCTTGAAGATCGTTGTCGACAACAGTTTCAATCGTGACATCGTCAATGAGCCACAGGTTGATGAAATTATTATTACCCTCAAACCTATAGGCGTATTGCACCTGAGTAGCACCTTCGGGAGCTATAAAGTAGAATTCAACAGGATCAGGAGGAATACTGGTTACGCCCAGCAGACGCTGCCATAAAGTCTGCCATGTTGCACCACCGTCGAATGTAACGTCAAGACCAATGATCTCACCTGCATCAGCCTCATAATTGACCAGATACTGGTTGTACCTGATTTTCAGATTACGGTATCCGGTAATATCAACTACCGGCGAAATAAGGCGACTTAATCCGGAGGCGAAACTATAGCCGAGCATCAATTCAGGTGCTGAACCACCGGCCATCTGTGATTGGTTAACTGACCATGGAGCCTGAGCACCATCAAGTGTCCATCCCTGTGGAAGTGCACCCACAGGATAATTAAACGCTTCATAATGCAATGTGTCAGTTGTCTGTGCACAAAGCGGCCGACTAATGATCAGCCCTGACAAAATCATTATTGTAAACAGTGGAGTAAAAAAGGTTTTCATTGTAATTGGTTTAAATGATATACTGCCACAAAATAACGTATTTTACCGGCCCCGGTCAATTGGTACTGATTGCTATTTTTTGAGTTAGTGCGTATAGGTGCCAGCACTTAGTAAGGTATAGTGTCAACGCCTAATTTATTCATAGTCAACCTTCAGGAATAAAAATATTATTATAAATCACCTTAGATTTGCAATATAGTTCAGAGCAAAGTACTATATAAGTACCTTGCACTATATAAACCTTAATATGTACAATACACTTCACCGACCCAGGGCAGTGCTTTTATCAATGTTCGGATCCCTGATACCTGCGATATTGGTGTTGTTGATGGTTTTTGGATGCAAAAGAGAAGTCACAAGCAGTATTGACCTGACATCAGCCACTGACAACACTCTTAACCGGGCTGATGTTAATAAAGCTACTTTTGATGAGATCCACCGCAAAATATACCTTAATCCATCGGAGGCAAGAATTCAGGCACTTAAATCACTCGACTCGGCGGGTTCAGATAACCCTTATGCCAGAATAACTCTATTGAAACATATTGGCTCTTCTTTTGTATTTGAAACTAACTATCCTGAGGGCATCCGATATTATAACGAAGCTCTTGAGATTGCCAAAAAGCTTGACTATAAGCTTGAGATTGCCAATATAAATAACAATATGGGTGTAATCTTCAATGAGATTGGCAACTACAAACTTTCGTACATGCATCTGATTGAAGCATTGAATTTCTTTGATCAGGCATCAGTTCCCGAAAAGAAAGCAGCCGCATACAATAATATAGGTATTGTATTTCAGAATCTGAAGAACTATACCAAGGCACTTGATTACTTCAATAAGGCCCTCAGCCCTGTAATTTCTCCCGGTGATACGATATTAACAGTTTCAGTTATAAACAACATAGCTCTTTGTCACATTTCTTTAAATAATTATGAGGATGCGCTTAATGATCTTAATCGCGCTATCGCTCTCTCCGAAAAGGTAAATAACCAGTACGGTTTATGTATTTCATATCAGCTAAAAGGAAATCTGTATCAGTCTTTAAATAAGAACGATGAAGCATTGGAAGCATACCATGTAAGCACCTTAATTGCTCAGGAGGCGAACCTCACATACCAATTAGCAATGGCAGAACTTGGTACGGCCAGAGTATTATTGAAACAAAACAAGGCTGAGGAAGCATTTAAAATTTCTGAGAAGGTAATGTCAATGGCCGACACCCTCAACAGTTTGGTACTCAAGAGCGATGCACATGAGTTACTTTCTGATATCTCAGAACAAATGGGTAATTATCGCGAGAGTTTGCTGAATTATCGTGAACACATCAAAACTCAGGAAGATATTATCAGCCAAACTGTCATTCATCAGATTTATGATGTCGAACTCGATTATCTTGACCAACTGAATAAGATGCAGAAGTTAGAACTTGAGAAAAAGGAACTTGCATTAAGTAATAAGAATACACTTCTGTTTTTTGTCTCGCTTACATTCGTGTTGTTAATCACCGGATTGTACCTTGTTTATCAGAACCATCGCCACAGCCAGGAAGTCAGATTGCAAAAGACAATAGTTGAATGGACTGAGAAGAAATCGAATGCTGCTCTTGAAGCGGAAATCAGAGAACGAAAACGAATCGGGCAGGAACTGCACGATAGTCTTGGCCATTTATTGTCACTTGCCGGACTGCACGTGAGTATGCAAAATCGCAATGATCTGCCTGAAGCGAAAAAGAAAGAGCTGAATGAGTCGCTGGTAAAGATTATTGATGATGCTTTTGATGAAGTACGTAATATTTCACATAACCTGGCTCCTTCCCTGCTATCGGAAAGTGGACTGAAAGGAGCATTGAAAAGTATCGCCGATCGTGTTAACCAAAGTACCGGTGTTAAGATGACTTATGATATCTTTGGACTGAACGGGAAAACTGATGAGCTTATTGAAAACATACTGTTTCGCACAATTCAGGAGATTGTAAACAATACTATTAAACATGCCTCCGCATCAAGGCTTTTTATTCAGATAACACAGGGTAACAACGAGATATCACTCATGGCAGAAGACGACGGAAAAGGTTTTAACTATGAAGAGGTCAGCAAACATGCCAGTTACGGTCTTGCCCATATGAAATCACGAATAGAGAACCTTAACGGCACGATGTTCATTGATTCAGCACCGGGCAGGGGGACTATCATTAATATCCTGATACCGGTGAGTTGAGATGATTAACGATGACTGATACAAGTGAGTTAAGATGATTAGCAATGTAATAATACAAATGAGTTGCGATGATTATGAGAGGTGAGTATTTAGCAAGATTCAACTATTTATAACGATTTAGTATCTATTTGGAGCATTTAAACAAGTTTATGTGATGGAACAGATAAGAGTTTTAGTAGTTGATGATCATCAATTGATGGTTGAGGGATTGAAATCATTGCTTGAATGCGAACCGGATATAGTTTTTGCCGGAGGTGCCAACTCGATGGATGAGACACTAGCATTTCTGCAGGAACATCAGGTTGATGTTGTTCTGATGGATATAAACATGCCCGGAGGTTCAGGCATTGAAGCGACAGAGAAAATTCGCAGGATGTATCCTTCAGTCAGAATTATAGCCCTCACTATGCACGACGACATTTCAATCATCACCAGGATGATAAAAGCAGGTGCGGCGGGCTTCGTGTTGAAACGTACTAACATGAATGAGGTTATCGAGGCTATTCGAATTGTACACAGCAAAGGCAAATACCTCAGCATCAATACGCAGCAAATTATAATGGACAATCTTGGCACTTCAGTAGAAGAACAGGATCAATCAGAAGAACCAAAACCAACACTATCATCACGTGAAATCGAGGTTCTTAACCTTGTCGCCAAGGAATACAGCAATGAGCAAATAGCTGAGAAACTATTCATCAGCGAAAGGACTGTTGAGGCCCACCGGCGTAATATCTTCATCAAAACCAAAACTAAGACAATAGTCGGGTTAATGAAATATGCAATCAGCAAAGGCCTGATTGAAACCTAACCCCCAATAACCTTCCGGGAGTTAAGTCGCTACTTTTAGCATCTTTGGTGAAGAAGAAGGCCTTTTCAAGTCAACAATAATGGAATGAACTGGACTAAGCTTATGGATGGTTCCAATTTGCTCGATGGAATAACCGTAGTAGTGAGTCCTGATGATCGTGTGTGGTTTGGTTCAACCGGTGCAGCATACAGATCGTATGATGATGGAGATAACTGGGTTGATATTACCCCAATTCAGGGCTATTGTGTACAATGGCTACTCAACTAAGATACTAAAAGAGTAGAAAGGCTGAAGGTCACTCCTCATTATTATCAAAATGGAGCGAACTAATGTATATGAACTTCAGCGAATTCCTAAGAAGTGGAATTAAAGCATTACTTTTGCAAGAATTTGGTATTAATAGTATCTACAGTACTTTAATATAAATGTCGGACAAAAGTCTTCCTTACAAATCTCAGATTTCAAACCAGATCACATTATGGGTTATGATACTTATAATGTTAATGGGGATGAATATACAGGCACAATCTTATTCGGCTGACAAAGGATGGATGGTGGGTGTAAATGGTGGTTTTGTATCATTTTTCGGCGATTTGAGTGTTCACGACAACGACATACTCTTGAAGCTTAATAACGAAAGTGATGTCGGCTTTTCATTAATGGCAGGCAAGCAATTTTCACCTTCCATTTCAGTAAACATAAACTATTTGAAGGGCAGAATGCAGGGAATCAATCCGGGTTTGAAGTCATTTTTTATCAGTAGTTTCAATGAAATAAGCCTTTCAACCGAACTAAATGTGATAAGTCTGCTGTCACCTTCATCAGAGACTCATTTCAGGGCAATAGGTATGATTGGAGTAGGATTGTTGAATAGCAGTGTTACCAATACATCACAGAATCTTATGCTTCCCGATGCAGGTCAGCCCAATTTACAATATGTTTCAGATGTCAGTTTAGAACCTGTTCTGGTATCAGGAATAGGCATTGATTATTCGCTGAGTAGGCATTTAAGAAGTACTTTACGATTGAGCATTCACAATACTCGTAACGATAAATTGGATGGTTACGAAGGGACAGCCACTACAGCAAACGATCATTATACTTTTGTTTCAGTGGGTTTGGTTTATTCTATAACTCCCGGCAGCAATTCGTTCGTCCAGGCATATCCCTGCAGTCCCTGGTAATTATCTGTACTTACACGATTAAATCTGAACTAGTTTTACCCAAAGCAGGTCTGTAATTATTGTTTCAGACTTTGCAACCACCTAAGTACCGGATTGCAACCAGTTCCCAACTACAATTAGTGGTAGTATACTGGTCGTTATATGGTAGTTATATGGTAGAAAGTATTTGGTGTAAAATGCAAAATGGTGTACCACTAACTACAAAAAAGTACAGGTTATCACAATCGTTATCACAATTCGGGTGATGGGTTGAAATCCCCAACTTTGAACAAGTGTATGGGTTTAATGAATATTCGCCGGTATTTATTTATCAAATTATATTCACTCTTAGGTGGTGATTGTTTAAATTCGCAACATAAAACTGTTAATCCAATGACCAAAAGATTACAGATCACCATCAAAGGTAATAACGTGCAGCGCTGCGGGTTCCGGAAAGCAGCAGTCGAAATGGCAAAGACCCTCAAGCTTTCAGGGACTGCCATGTATATCGACCATGATATTTTGATAGAAGTTGAAGGTGACACCGACCGATTGAAGCAATTTGTAAACTGGGCACAGACTGGTCCGTCAGAATGCGATATTAGCGATGTTGAAACTAAAGAATTACCCGTCTCCGGCGATACCACTTTCAACATTATTCATGGTATCGTATTCCGAAAAAAGAGCGCATAGACCTGAAGGTGAGTGTTTAAGCTGAAGGAAGGAATTATATTGCTGAAGAGAGTATATAGCCGGATGAAGAGCGCATAGTGTTTTAACATGCAGTAAGTCGAATGTTGCAGTAATCGATTCCGGGAAAGTTTTTGGGGTAGGAAATAATTATTACCTTAAAGGGAGAGAAGTCTGAATTATTTTATTCGAATAAGGGTGATATGTCTGCAGTTGTTTTCACCCGGCAGCTCAAAGTACTCAATGTTCTCGACGAGGTAAGATTCAAAGACATCTTTTTTCGTGTAAAGTCTAAGGTAGGCTCTTCTTTTGTGTTTAGTAATGCGGTATTTGTAATAATGTATATCAGAGGTTAGCATACTTGGAGGATCGAGACACGTCTGAGGTTGTTGTTGGCGTATAAGGTCATCATCAATAAACTCCCATTCTATAAATTCGCAACATATTCCTATTGTATTGAAGTAGTATGCATTATCATAAAGATGTATTGTATCACTCTTAAAGAAAAGACTGTCCTCATTACAGGTAATAAGTGTATAAATGCCAATGAAGTTGCTTTCAGTGCCTTCTTTAATAAGCTGTTTCAATGGTTTCTTTGATGAAGGCTGGTGCTGAGCAGATAGTTGCAATGATGCCATCATCATCACACAAACAAGGATTAAAGAAAAAAAGTTAATCTTCCTCATCATTTGCCACGAAAATAATCAAATTACCTTTACATCGATAACAACAACCTTCCAGGCACCGAAGGACTTTAATGAGAGACGGCAGTACAATCAGAACTCACCAGGAGTTTGAAGGCCTGACATTCACTTCTTGAGTACAATTGAAAGCAGGAAGAGTTAATAGGTTCTATTCTCTCCGATCATTTTATCGTACGAAGCTGCATCTGCTTCCCACAGTTCAATCTTAGTACCCTCCGGATCTACGATATGTGCAAATCGGCCATAATCGGTACGCTCTATGGCACTTAGCCGGTAAACTCCTTTCATTGCCAGCTTTTCAAGAATGGCGTCAAGATCATCTACTATGAAATTGAGCATGATCTCCTTGTTTGAAGGCTTGAAGTATTCACTGGCTTTCGAAAATGGCGACCAAACAGTAAAACCTTTCTTATCAGGATCACGTGCATCTCTCCATTCAAAACTGGTTCCGTATTCATCTATTTGAATGCCCAGATATTCAGCATACCATTTGCGAATCTTTTCAGGGTCATCATACTTAATAAAGACCCCACCTAATCCTGTTACCCGTCCGGGTTTTAATTCATCCATTTCTTGTCCGGCGCTCTGGCTGTTTTTAGTTTGACTTGTTTCGGTTCTTTCTAGTTAATGAAAATTTACCGATTTAGTAATCTTCCTTAACTAGCTTTTTATAGTAATGTAGTTACTCAGCTTATATCCCTATAATACAGTCGCTAATTGTAATATTATTTACGACGTTGTTGCTGTTGCTGTTTTGCCATATCCTCCAGGCGTTTCTGGAAACCTGATTTTTTCACGGGTTTCTTTTTGTTTTCCTGTATTTGGGCGTGAAGTTTTTTCTCATCAACAAAACGCCTTATAGCAAACATTTGAGCAAAAGTTATAAGGTTAGCAAGCAGATAGTAGTAGCTGAGACCGGCAGAATAGCTATTGAAGAAACCAAGGAACATGATTGGCATCAGATACATCATGGTTTTCATACCGGGCATCTGGTTTCCGGTAGCCATCATGTCATTATTTATCTTGGTATAGATAATAGTTGAAATGGTCATCAAGAGCGTAAATAAGCTCACATGATCACCATAGAATGGTATATTGAAAGGAAGATCGAGGACAGAATCGTAACTTGAAAGGTCTTTAGCCCAAAGAAAAGCTTCCTGACGCAATTCAATGGATGCCGGGAAAAAGCGGAACATCGCAATGAGAATGGGGAGCTGAAGAAGCATTGGTACACATCCGGCTAATGGATTCACTCCTGCTTTTTTGTAGAGTGTCATTGTTGCCTGCTGTTTTTTCATTGCATCGTCAGGCTTCGGATACTTGGCGTTTATTTCATCAATCTCAGGCTTAAGCAAGCGCATTTTAGCTGACGAAACGTACGTCTTATATGCAATTGGGAAGAGCACTATCTTGAGAAGGATAGTCAAAATCAGGATGATGATTCCATAGTTAAGGTTGAAACCTTCAAGGAAGTTAAAGACAGGAATTACAGCATAACGATTAATCCACTGCATTAAAAAGAAACTCCATCCCAATGGGATCTGTTTTTCAAGATCCATCTTGTATTTGCGAAGTATGTTATACTTGTTGGGACCATAATAGAATGCAAAATCAAACGATTGATTGTCGGGCGATTTAAATGGCATCGTAATGGTGCTCATCATTGTTTGTAGATACTTACCTTCGGTTTCCGGCTCAACTGTCTTAACAACTGAAATGTCACGGAAATAATCATCTGCAATAAAGGTATTCGAGAAGAACTGCTGACTGTATGAAACCCATTTTACCGGGGTACTGATATGTTCTTCGGTGTTCTTACGTTCGCTCAGGTTGTCAACCTCTTCATCCGCATGTCTGTAATATATTGTGCTGGTATTTCGTTCGTTCTGGATATTCTTTTCCTGGTTTATCAGGCGAGCCATCCAGTCGATATTGATATCCTTAGTATTTGACTTTATAATATTGCCCATGTTTACAAAGTTGATTTTATAATCAACCATGTAATTGTTACCTTTTATGGTATAAAGGAATTCGATATAGCTGTTTCCTGCAACCGAATCGGTATTTCCGGGATATGCCCTCAAGGCAAAGCTAACAGAGTCATTTCCTGTAACAGTAAGTTGTTTACTACCCTTTGTATTGGCATTAGGCCAATAAGGCTTAAAGTATAGATCGCGGGTATTCAGAGAACGAACACCTGCAAAAAAAGCAATATTGAAATCAGAAGCATCCTCACTGAAAAGAATCAGTGGTCGACCATCGAATGTCTTATATTCTTTGAGTTGAACACTATTGACTCGACCACCCTTATTGCTGAGAGTTAATTTTAGCAAGTCGGATTCAAGAATGTATTCCTCATAAGTACCAGTAGCTGAATGGGCAAATTCGCCGAATAGTTCATACTGTTTTGATTTAACAACAGCTGAATCTATGGTTTCAGAACCGGTACCTGTTGAACTAACGGCAGGTAATGAATCAGCTTTAGCTGCTTCAATGGCCATTTGCAGGCTATCGAGCTGACGCTGTTGTTGTACAAGCAATAATGAATCCTGAGTTTTCTTTCGCGCGGCAAGTTCCTCTTTTGAAGGTGACACCATTACGGTGTACGCAATCATCAGAGCAAAAATTAATACAATTCCCAGTAAGGTGTTTTTATTCATAGTATTCAACAGATGTGATCATTATAAGGCTGCAAAGGTAGTCAAAACCAGTGAAGCATCACTGAGCTACCTTAACAAAATTCAGTTGCTTGTGATATTCAACACAAGCCTTTATAAAGTGTACAAACAATGGATGTGGCTCTGCAACAGTGCTTTTATATTCAGGATGGAACTGAATACCAACAAACCATGGATGCCCCCGTAGTTCAACTATCTCAACAAGATCGTTTTTAATATTCATACCTACCGGAACAAGACCGGCTGCAGTGTAATCCCTAAGATACTTGTTGTTGAACTCATAACGGTGACGATGACGTTCTTCGATATCTTCTGAACCATAAGCCTCAAAAACCTTAGTGTCTCTGTCAATTTTGCATGAATATGATCCAAGGCGCATTGTACCACCTTTATTTGAAACCTTCTTCTGCTCTTCCATTATATCAATAACAGGGTGAGGAGTATCGGGATTCATTTCAGTGGAGTGAGCATCTTTCAAATTCAGAACATTGCGTCCGAATTCAACTACGGCACATTGCATACCCAGGCAAATGCCAAGGAAAGGTATGTTATTTTCGCGGGCATATTTTATGGCAAGAATTTTACCTTCAACTCCCCTATGACCGAATCCGGGAGCCACCAATAACCCATCGAGGCCTTTTAATGCCTCAAGATTATTTTCAGTAATACCCTCAGAGTGAACAGGTTTAACTATCACTTTGCATTGGTTTGCAGCACCACCATGAACGATGGCCTCGTTTATTGATTTGTATGCATCCTTCAGTTCAACATACTTCCCAATCAAACCAATGGTAACTTCATTCTTAGGATGTTTAAGTTTATACAGGAACTCTTCCCATCTTGTAAGGTCGGGTTGCCTGTCGATAGGCATTCTTGCTTTCTCAAGTACTTCAACATCTAGTTTCTCATCGCGCATCAGAAGGGGTACCTCGTAGATAGTGGATGCATCAATTGATTCAATTACTGCGGTTGGGTTTACGTTACAGAAAAGGGCAATCTTATTGCGCATGCTCTCACTCAGATGCTTTTCAGTGCGACAAACAATGATGTCGGGCTGAACTCCCTGCTCGAGCAGTGTTTTAACAGAATGTTGGGTTGGCTTAGTTTTGAGTTCACCGGCAGCAGCAAGGTAAGGCACCAATGTCAGATGCACGGCAATGCAATCGGTTCCCATCTCCCATTTCATCTGACGAACTGCTTCAATGTAAGGTAGTGACTCAATGTCACCTACTGTGCCTCCTATCTCGGTAATGACAAAGTCAAAGTTATAGGTCTGGCCCAGCAGTTTAATCCTTCGTTTTATTTCATCAGTAATATGCGGGATTACCTGCACGGTAGCACCTAAAAAGTCACCACGTCGTTCACGTTCGATGACAGTTTGGTATATTCTACCAGTTGTAACATTATTTGCCTGTGATGTTGGCACATTCAGGAAACGTTCATAGTGACCCAGGTCGAGATCAGTTTCAGCCCCGTCGTTAGTCACAAAACACTCTCCATGTTCATAAGGATTCAGTGTACCGGGATCAACATTAATATATGGATCCAGTTTTTGGATAGTGACAGAATAGCCTCGAGCTTGTAGTAATTTAGCAAGAGAAGCTGAAATAATACCTTTGCCTAAAGAAGAGGCGACACCACCGGTTACAAATATGTATTTAGTGGTTTTTGAGTTAGATGATTTCTTTTCCATAAAACGTCCTGAATATCAGACAACGACAGGCTGCCGTTAACAACAAGCTGCAAAAATACAAAGCAATGATTAAACAGAAGAGGTTATTGACAAATTAAATTAAAATTCAGGACGGATACTTTTGAGAACGGTTCTTTCGATCTCAACATGGTTATAAGGTTTAGCAAGAAAATAATCCATCCCGGCTGCAAAACTGCGTTCACGAAAAGTTTCTTCGCAGAAGGCTGTAAGAGCTATTATTGGCAGGTTAGGCTTTATTTTTTTTATTTGCATAGTAGCATCCCACCCATTCATAACAGGCATGTCAATATCCATTAACACTGCATCGTAACTCTCTGAACGACATGCTTCAACCGCTTTCTGTCCATTATCCACAAGACAATAATCCCAACCCAGTTTTTCAACCATGATGCTTATAATTCTCTGGTTTAGAATGTTATCTTCAGCAATAAGGACTTTAAGAGGGAAATTCATGTTTATCAGTTATTATTAGTTTTAAGTCTGGGTTTAGAATTATTATATCCTGAAAATTAAAAAAGGTAATACCCTGTTTAATAAAAAAAGGCTATCTTTTAAAAGACAGCCTCGAAATATTAGCATTCAAGCCATTATTGCCCCAAATAAGATTTCAATAATTTACTTCTTGAAGTGTGTTTTAGACGTCGGATGGCTTTCTCTTTTATCTGACGAACACGTTCACGTGTAAGGTCGAACTTAGCTCCGATTTCTTCAAGTGTAAGACCATGATTCATTCCGATACCGTAGTACAGATTAACAACATCTCTTTCTTTTTCGGTAAGAGTAGCCAGTGAGCGCTGAATTTCACGAGCGAGTGACTCGCGCATCAAACCTGCATCTGTAACAGGGGTATCTTCATCGACAAAGACATCAATGAACTTCATATCTTCATCTTCAGTAAGAGGCGCATCCATTGATATATATCGGGTTGATATTTTCAATGCTGCATCAATCTTATATTCCGGAATTTCAAGTGAATCAGCAATTTCATCAGGTGATGGTGTTCTCTCGAACTTCTGTTCCAGACGCGATGATTCCTTCTTGATCTTGTTGAGTGAACCTACCTGGTTAAGTGGAAGACGTACAATTCTCGACTGCTCGGCAAGTGCCTGCAGGATGCTTTGACGAATCCACCAAACAGCATAAGAAATAAATTTAAAGCCACGTGTTTCATCAAAACGTTGTGCTGCTTTGATCAAACCCAGGTTTCCTTCATTAATAAGATCGGGCAAACTAAGGCCTTGATTCTGATACTGCTTTGCAACAGAAACCACAAAGCGTAAATTAGCTTTACATAATTTATCCAGAGCTTTCTGATCGCCCTGACGAATTCGTTGAGCCAGTAAAACTTCCTCTTCAGCTGTGATTAGTTCTTCTTTACCTATGTCTTGAAGATACTTATCGAGAGAGGCAGTTTCACGGTTGGTTATGGATTTAATGATCTTTAATTGTCTCATAGGTGTGGGTTTTCAGAGTATTCCCTTGTACTCATCTTTATGTGGTTTAATAACATTTTAACATCGTTTAAAGTTCAATTGACAATTTAAACGTATTATCAGGGAAGCAACAGTCAATATGACCTATCCTCCCTGATATTTATAAATATGCTTTAATCTACTGACAGAATGTAATAGCGACCGTCATTTTTAATTAAAGTCCGAAACCATAATAGGCACGTGTTCTGTTAGGATAAACACCTTCAACCAGGACACCACCTTTTTTCTTAGCCAGTGCTGAACTGAGATCTTGTTCAGAGTTAATTTCCTTACCATCAATCTGAGTAATAATAAAACCTTCCCTGATTCCTGCATTACGCAGTTTACCGTTACTCAATGATGTAATTTGCAGTCCATTTGAAATACCAAGATCCTTTTTCAAATTCTCAGGTACCGGTCTGAACGAAGCACCCAGGAGATTTCTGGCATTAAATTCCTCACGCTTTGTTAACTCAGTACTTCCATCCCGGTTCTTCAGCTGAACGTTAAAAGTCAGGTCTTTATTATTTCTTCGTACAACCAGGTCGATTTTATCGCCCGGGTTATGTTGACCGACTATTTCAAGAAGTTCAGAAGGTGAATTTACGTTAGTATTTTCAACTTTCAAAATAACATCGCCGGATTTTATACCTGCTACTTTTGCAGCACCGTTGTCAGTAACATCAGCAACATAAACTCCGGTAATATCCTGAATACCGGCTTCACTTGCCAGCTCACTGTCGAGCTCTCGTATATTCACACCAATGTATGCACGTTGCACTGTTCCGTATGTCCGTAAATCAGAAGCAACCTTGCGAACGATATTTGATGGTATGGCAAATGAATAACCTGCATAATAACCTGTTCCGGAAGCAATGGCTGCATTTATTCCAACAAGCTCACCGTTGGTGTTTACAAGAGCACCTCCACTATTACCACGATTAACAGCAGCATCAGTCTGAATAAACGACTCAATAGAACTTCCATCAGGTGAGCCTAAGATATTAATATTTCTCGCTTTAGCACTAACGATACCTGCTGTAACAGTTGAGGTCAGGTTAAAAGGATTCCCGACTGCAAGCACCCATTCACCAATCCTAAGGTCATCTGAATTTCCAAAAGTCATATATGGAAGCTCATTAGCATCAATTTTAATGACCGCCAAATCGGTTGACGGGTCTGTGCCTACTATTTCAGCATCATAAGTTCTCTTGTTGTTCAATGTAACTGTCACCCTGTCTGATTCAGTAACCACATGATTATTGGTCACAATATAGCCATCAGGACTGATAATCACACCAGATCCTGAAGCAAGGACAGGTTGCCGTGGGCCGCCTTCGCCGAAGAAATCACGAAAATCGAAGAAATAATCATACACGCTGCTTTTCCTGTTTTGGTACTCAGTTTTAATATGCACAACAGCATGAATGGTATTATCGGCGGCAACTGTAAAATCAGGCAGCGTCATTGGGGTAAATTCACTATTCCGTGTCAGGTATGCCGGCACATTATGAGCAACATTCTCCGGAAAAGTGATTTTTTGATCATCTGTCAACCTGTCAGCTCCTAATGCGATAAGACCACCGGTAATGGCAATGAGCAGTCCTGTTCCGATTTTTTTGAATAGAGTCTTCATAGTTACCTTCTTTGCAATTTTTCGTTTTAGATTACTGGTTGATATATACAACGCAATTTAAATACCATTCTGCTATTCTGCCTGTTAAAAATTGTTAACCATACATATAGCACAATTATTCACTAAAATTTCAAAGAAATTGTAATTTTGACTTGTTAAGTTGCAGCACATTTTGTGCCATTTTGTCAAAACCGATAATATATGACACCATTTTATAAATTTCATGGCACCGGAAATGATTTTATAATGATCGACGGTTTCACTACGACTCCGTTTTTATCATCAGTGAAAATAAAAGAAGTCTGCAACAGGCGCACAGGCATTGGAGCTGACGGAATTATAGTAGTTGCACCATCGGAGGTTTATGATTTTGAGATGATCTACTTTAATTCTGATGGCAGTAAGGCCAAGATGTGCGGAAATGGAGCAAGGTGTGCGGCAGCGTTCAGTCAAATGCTTGGTATTGCATCAGGGCATATGTCGTTTATAGCCGGAGATGGTTTGCATTATGCTGATGTAACCAAATCACACGAAGCCCTGTGGGAAGTAGAAATCACCATGGGCGACACTGACTATCCGGTTAAGAGAGATGATCTGTTTTTCGTAAATACAGGCACTGAACATGTAGTTAAGATTATTGATAACGTTGCTGAAATTGACCCTGCCATTGATGGACCCATAATTCGTAATGATATTCGCTTCCGACCTGAAGGAGTGAATGTTAACTGGATATCGATGTTGCCGGGTATAATAACTGTAAGGACCTATGAAAAAGGTGTGGAAGCAGAAACATTATCGTGCGGTACAGGGGTTACTGCCTCAGCTATAGTTGCAGGCATGCTCACTTATGATAACACCTGGAAGGTTGAAACTAAGGGAGGTACTCTGGAGGTGAGCTTCATGATAAGCGATGACTTATTTACAGACATAAAGCTTAAAGGTCCTGCAAAACTGGTTTTTACAGGCGAAACACCTATAATATAAAGCATATTGGCAATTACCAAATCAGGCAATTGTAAAGTTTGATAGATTAGCATTAATTATAGATTAATCAGGAAACCATTAATGATTGGTAAGAATATAAGTCTAAGAGCACTTGAACCAAGCGACAGCGAATTACTTTATCTTTGGGAAAATGATCCGGAAGTTTGGATTGTAAGTAATACCTCAGCCCCGTATTCACAATTTGCAATTGACCAGTATATCCTCAATTCGGGAGATATTTACACATCCAAGCAACTACGATTGATGATCATTCTGAATGAGGAACCATCAACTGCAGTAGGTGCAATTGACCTGTTTGACTTTGATCCGCAAAACCTGAGAGCAGAGTTGGGAATATTGATAGCAAATGACTTTCGTGGCAGAGGATTTGCAACCGAAGCCATTGAACTGATGAAAAACTATGCATTCAATACATTAAACCTTCACCAGTTATATGCCCATATCCCGTGTAATAAGGAATTAAATTTACATTTGTTCGAGAAATGTGGATTTGTGCATACCTCTACCTTAAAATCATGGAGAAGGAACAATAAAACCTGGCTCGATGAATACGTAATGCAACTGATACAACAATAAAACCAATCAACAATCAACTGTCATGAGAGAATCATACCACCCCGGCTATGGCAGCAGGAAACCACGAAAAAAAAGAAGAATACGTCTCTGGATATTCATACTGCTTCTCATTATAGCCGGAACAGCTTATTATGCCTACACCCTTCTTTATGCACCTAATGTCTACATTCTGAATAAAAAGGAGGCATTCATTAACATCCCGACCGGTAGCAACTTCGACAGTGTAAAAAAAATACTTTACTCAAGAGGGATCATAGTACACAGGAATAATTTTGAGTTGGTGGCTGATCTTAAAAAATACCCTGAAGTTGTAAAACCGGGACACTACAAACTGAGTGACAACATGACAAACCTTGATCTTGTAAATAAACTCCGGTCAGGAGCACAGGATCCGGTAAATGTCACATTCAATAATGTTCGCTATGCAGCTGATCTGGCCGGAATAATTTCTCATCAGCTTGAAGCAGACTCTCTTTCGTTGGTTAAACTAATGTTCGACACTACATTCCTCGACACATTAGGAGTCACACCATTGAGTCTGTTTACCATCATGATACCTAACACTTATGAGTTTTATTGGACAACCACTCCAAGAGCCTTCTTTAAGAGGATGAAAGACGAATCAGAGAAATTTTGGGCAAATAACCGTGATAGTAAATTAAAGGAGCTGAACCTCAATCGTCATCAGGTAATTACACTTGCTTCAATTGTTGAGAAAGAAACTAACATGAATGATGAGAAGGCACGTGTGGCGGGTGTCTACTTAAACAGATTAAAACAGGGATGGCTACTTGAAGCTGATCCGACAATTGTGTTTGCACATGGGAACTTTGATATAAAAAGAGTGCTCAACATATACAAAGAAATTGATTCGCCCTACAATACTTATAAATATACAGGATTACCACCCGGACCTATATATTTACCTTCAGTTTCATCAATTGATGCTGTGTTGAACCATGAGGACCACAATTACATGTTCTTCTGTGCAAAAGATGATTTCTCAGGATATCATGCCTTTGCTGAAACACTTCAACAGCACAATTTAAATGCATGGAAATACCAGCAGGCACTGAATCAACGCAGAATAATGAAATAGACGTTATTACAAAAGGCTAATGCATTAAAGCAATTGATCACAGGGCTGAATGCTTTAGAGCAATTTATTAATCAACCAATCTGGTACAATATGAGAAATGCTTTCAAAGCATATGATATAAGAGGAGTTTTCGGAAAGGATTTTACTGAAGAAGACATTTATAAAATAGGTTATTTTCTCCCGACATTATTAAAGGCTGACAAAGTGCTTATCGGCATGGATGTCAGAGTTTCATCGAAGGTCATATTTGAGAATCTTAGCAAAGGAATAATGGATGCAGGAGCAGATATTGACTTTGCAGGATTAACCACAACTCCAATGATCTATTGGGCAACTGCCAGGTACGATTATTATGCCTCTGTAATGATAACGGCCTCACATAATCCTCCTGAGTATAATGGATTGAAGATTTCAGGCAAAGATGCTTTACCCATAGGATTCGATAACGGGTTGTCCGCTCTTCTGCGAATGACAGAGAAAAATAACACATCCTCACCTGCTGCGAAAAGAGGAACTCTTCATCATATTGATTTGCAACCTGATTATTTAGATTTTTTTAAACCTTATATCCCTGACCTTACCGGATTAAAGATTGCAATTGATTGCTCAAACGGCATGGGGGCTTTGCTCGTCAGAGATTTGTTTGGAAAATCGCCACTGTATCTTTTTGATGAACCTGATGGCACTTTTCCCAACCATCAACCCAATCCGCTTGAAGAGGAAAACCTTGTGGAGCTTAAGAAAGCTGTCGTTACACATCAATGCGATGTGGGGATGATATTTGATGGTGATGCTGACAGGGTGATGTTTGTTGATGAAAAGGGTAATTTTATTCAGCCCGATATGATGATTGCCATCCTTGCAGGTTACTTTGCATCATCCGGATTAAAAGGAAAATGTATCCAGGATATTCGGACATCAAAATCAGTTACCCGATATGTTGAGTCATTGGGTTTCGAGATGAACATCTGGAAGGTGGGAAGAGCATATGCAGCAATAAAATTAAAAGAGATTGGCGGTTTGTTCGGTGGAGAACTTGCCGGCCACTATTACTTCCGTGATTTTTACTACTCTGACTCTGCATATCTTGCAGCACTAATTTTGCTTGGAGAAATCGGCAAAGCTAAAAAACAAGGAATTACTCTATCAGAATTGATCAACCGCATATCGGTATTTCATAGTTCAGGCGAGCTTAATTTCAGAATTGAAGATAAATCAGGAGCCATAAATGCGCTGATTGAGTATTTTAAAGAAGAATCTCCTTTGAAAGTTCTTGATTTTGACGGCTACAGATTAGAGTTCGACAAGTGGTGGTTTAATGTAAGGAAATCAAATACTGAACCTTATCTGAGGCTGATTATTGAGGCCGAAACATCAGCCTTACTCGAAGATAAGAAATCAAAAGCTCTGGCATTGCTTAGCCGGTTTTAGAGAATGAAAAATACACTCGTAGAATCTGCTTTAAAAACTTCAGTCAGAATATTCATTAGCTTTTTAGCTCTTCAATTTATCATTCTCAATAATGTGACGCAAGCTAAGGCTGACAGCCTATGCTCTGAGATTGAATGCAGTAATGGGCTACCTATTCAAAATGATTATCTTGATGATAACCAAATCAACAAGCCACTGCTTAGGAATCTGATTATTGGAACGAGTGTATTATACACCGGCAGCATTTATGGACTCTATCAGCTATGGTATAAAGATTATGAGCATAGTTCATTCCATTTTTTCAATGATAATGCCGAGTGGATGCAAATAGATAAAATCGGGCATGCAACATCAGCTTATTATATCAGTTCGGTTGGGTATGAAGCATTATCACTAACAGGTTTAAATAATAATGCATCAGCAGTGTCAGGTGGCGCGCTTGCAATACTTTATCTGTCTACTGTTGAAACTTTTGATGGTTTCTCGGCCGGATGGGGAGCATCCTGGGGTGATGTTGTTGCCAACACGGCCGGTACCATAACATTTGTAAGTCAGCAACTTATCTGGAAAGAACAACGAATAAAATTGAAATGGTCATATCACCCGACCAAATATGCACAATACCGACCAGATTTGTTAGGAGAAAATCATTTGCAGCGAACCTTAAAAGACTACAATGGACATACTTACTGGCTTTCGGTAAATGTTAAGTCGTTCCTGAGCGATGAAACCAAATTTCCCAAATGGTTAAATATTGCGGCAGGTTATGGTGCGACTGGCATGACAGGAGCATTCAGCAATCCTGTCTCCCACAATGATGTAAACCTCCCCTATTTCGATCGATACAGAAGATATTTTATATCACCCGATATAGAGCTTTCGAAAATCCCGGTAAGGAGCAAAACGCTCAGTATTTTCTTCAAGGTAATAAGTTTCATTAAATTGCCAATGCCGGCCATTGAATTCAATAAGAATGGAGTGAAAGTACATCCTCTGTATTTTTGACGAACATTAGCTAGTAAGATCGGTCAGCTTTAACAGCATACAATGAAAAAATTAAGTAAAGGGCGCATTATCACCATCATAGCAATCCCGATTGTCCTAT
Source organism: Bacteroidota bacterium (assembly GCA_023441805.1). Taxonomy (GTDB): domain Bacteria; phylum Bacteroidota; class Bacteroidia; order Bacteroidales; family Lentimicrobiaceae; genus Lentimicrobium. The sequence goes on along the minus strand of JAEZNO010000004.1, from coordinate 65,444 downwards.
TGCTGCTGTTTATTATTTGTGATCAGATATTTCCACTTCCCAAAGATAAGCGTGGTTATTCAAAAGTTGTTTATTCAGCGAATGGTGAAATCATGCATTGTTTTCTTAGCTCAGACGACAAATGGAGAATACGTGCTGATTATTCGGAGATTTCAGGTGATTTGGCGAAAGCCATCATCTTTAAGGAGGATAAGTATTTTTATTTGCATCCCGGAATCAATGCAGCGTCCGTTGCAAGAGCCATGTGGAATAATGTGATAAAAGGTAAACGTACTTCGGGAGCATCAACCATAACAATGCAACTTGCCCGACTACTTGAGCCTGCTCCAAGAACATGGAAGTCAAAGGTAAGAGAGGCTTTCAGAGCTTTGCAGTTAGAGTGGCATTACTCAAAAAAGGAAATACTTACCAGTTATCTGAATCTGCTTCCTTACGGTGGTAATATTGAAGGTGTTAAAGCTGCAGCTATGATTTGGTTTGATGAACAACCCCATGCACTGAGTCCGGCACAGTTGGTTACGCTTACTGTCATCCCTAATAGTCCTAATGTATTAAACCCGGCGAACAGGAAGGCTTTGCTTGAAAAAAGAAACAGATGGCTTATAAGGATGGGGAATCAGGGCATCTTTACGCAACAGGAAGTTGAGGATGGTCTTCAAGAAGAGTTTAATAGCAATAAATTTCCGTTACCAAAACATGCTCCACACATTTCATACAGACTGAAAAACAATAGCGACCGGATATATACGACGATTGATATGCGATTGCAAAATATCGTTGAATCTTCGCTAAGAAACTACATCAGGCCTCTGCGGAATATGCAGATTACAAATTCCGCCGTACTTGTCATCGACAATAAAACAATGGAGGTTAAAGCCTATGCGGGATCGGTAGGGTTTGATGAAGACAGATTTAGTGGACAAGTTGATGGAGTAAGAGCAATCAGGTCACCCGGTTCAACGTTAAAACCTGCTCTTTACATGCTGGCATTTGATAAAGGCTTAATCTCACCAAAGAGCAGCATTACTGATGTTCCTGTCAATTACAGCGGTTACAGACCAGAGAATTACGATGAAACTTACCGCGGTAAAATAACAGTTGAAGAAGCACTTGCACTCTCACTTAATGTGCCGGCAGTTAACTTACTCGACCAATTAGGTGTAAACGATTTAACTACTCTATTGTCATCAGCACATTTTGACTGGATAAATAAAAATAAAAAGAAACTGGGACTTTCAGTTATTTTGGGAGGTTGTGGCGCTACTCTTGAAGAACTTACAGGATTGTATGCAGCCATTGCTAATAAAGGCATGTGGAAGCCAATGAAATATACCAGGGATGAAGAGGGACAACCAACAGGTACAAGGATAAGTTCAGAAGGTAGTGCATATATGATCACAGATATACTTACTGAACTAAAGCGGCCTGATCTTCCTAATGAATATCTCGAAAGCGCAGGTTTACCCAAGATTGCCTGGAAAACCGGAACATCCTATGGTCGCCGGGATGGTTGGGCTATAGGTTATAATGCTGACTTTACGGTTGGTGTCTGGACCGGAAACTTTGATGGTAAAGGAGTGCCTGAGCTCAACGGAACCGACATAGCTGTACCACTACTTTTCATGATATTCAATCAATTAAGGCAAACCGGTGAAGATTGGTTTTTTCCGCCTAAAGATGTTGATTTCAGATTAGTATGTTCTGAAAGTGGTATGGTACCTGATACTTTCTGCACTAACAGAGTCATGGAAACTTTCCTTCCCGGCATTTCACCATCAATGCGATGTAACCATATGAAACCGGTGTTCACCGATAAAGATGAAACAATTTCTTACTGTAGTGAGTGTCTGCCATTAAAGGGTTACAAAACCACATTCTATAACAATTACCCGCCTGAACTAATAAGCTACTATGAGGAGATGTCAATTCCATATACTCACATTCCCGAACACAATCCTGAATGTACTTATGTGTCGCATGAAACAGGTCCTATGATTACATCACTTACCGATGGTGCCGAGTACCTCATTATTGCCGGACGCAAGCAGAAGCTTATGCTTAAAAGCAATTGTTTGAATGGAACCCGGGCCGTTTATTGGTATATTGATAAGAAACTACACCAGAAAGCAGGACCTGCTGAATCCGTCTATATGGAAGCTACGGCCGGTGAACATCAAATCACATGTATTGACGATATGGGACGCTTAAGTTCCATGCGCATAAAGGTATCGGTATTATAATCTCATGGTTAATAGCTATCTTTGCAGCTAAAATTATCTTCAATATGTCATTAAAATGTGGAATCGTAGGACTTACCAATATAGGTAAGACCACCCTTTTCAATTGCATCTCTAACACAAAAGGCCAGACAAGTAACTTTGCTTACAGTACTAATAAATCGAATATTGGTCAAATAATAGTTCCTGACAAACGCTTATATGAAATTGACAGTCTGATACATTCGGCCAGGATTGTTCCGGTTACTGTTGAAATTGTTGATATACCGGGATTAGCTAAGGGTGCCAGTCAGGGTGAAGGTGTTGGTAATAAGTTCCTTGCCGATATTCAGCAAACCGATGCAATTATCCATGTTTTACGCTGTTTTGATGATGATAACCTGCCTCATGTTGAAGGATCAGTGAATCCGGCAAGGGACAGAGAAATAGTTGACCTTGAATTGCAGATAAGGGATCTTGATCTTGTTGAACGCAAGATTGCAAGGATGGAGAAGATTGCAAAAAGCGGTGATAAGGAAGCAAAACGCAATATTGAGATGCTTCAAAGGATCAAGGCACACCTCGAGAACTTCCAGTCAGTCAGGAGTCTTGATCTTGATGAAAATGAGCAGGAAATCATTGAAGATATGTTTCTTTTGACAGCTAAGCCGGTCATCTATGTATGTAATGTTGATGCTAAATCAGCAGTTACAGGCAACAAGTATGTTGACCAGCTCAAAGAAGCAGTAAAGGATGAAAAAGCTGAAGTGTTAATCATTGCAGGGGCGCTTGAAGCAGAGATAGCTGAGTTGGAAAGTGAAGAAGACCGCCAGGCTTTTCTGGAAGACGCAGGATTAAATGAACCCGGAGTAAATAAACTTATCAGATCAGCATATGATATATTAAACCTGATGTCGTTCTTCACTGCAGGACCTAAAGAAGTAAGAGCCTGGACCATAAAGAAAGGAATGACCGCCCCTCAGGCCGCAGGCGTTATACACAGTGATCTTGAACGTGGTTTTATTCGCGCAGAAGTAATGCGATATGATGATTTTATGAAATATAAGTCAGAGCATGCATGCCGCGAAGCAGGAAAACTATTTGTTGAAGGTAAAAACTATGTGGTGCAGGATGGTGATATCATGCACATAAGATTTAATGTCTGACATCAGACCCGTCTGATCTCAATACATAACAGTGATTTTCCCTTCTCCTTCTGAAGTTATTCTACCAATAATATCAGCTTTAATACCTTGGCTGCTCATCTCCTGTTGAATGTCAGTTAAGACATTTTCAGGAACCGCAATCAGTAGGCCCCCTGATGTTTGCGAGTCGCACAACATTGCCTGATGAGCAGGACTAAGTAAGGAGCAATCCATCCATTTCCGACTTTCATCTAAATTATTGGCTGTACTGCCGGGGATCATCCCCACTCTTGCCAATCTGTCAACTTCAGGAAAAAAAGTAATCTGATTAAAATAAACCTCAGCATCTGTTGCTGAACCATGAAGCATCTCATGCAGATGGCCTGAAAGTCCAAATCCTGTAATATCGGTACAGGCATTCACAGGGTAATTGATCATGACTTCGGCTGCTTTATTGTTCAATGTCATCATCGATTCTATACATTGAGCCATAGCCTGGTCATTCTGTTGCAGCAACCCTTTTGATAATGCTTTGGTCAAAATCCCGGTGCCTAAAGGTTTTGTAAGGAGCAGAAAGTCTCCTACCTTAGCTTCTGAATTCTTTATTATTTTGTCAGGCGTCGAACGTCCGGTTACAACCATTCCGAATTTAATTCCGTTGTCTTCAATTGAATGTCCACCTAACACAGGGATGCCGGCCTCTGTTGCTTTATCAGTTGCACCTCGTATAATTTCCTTCAATACATCCAAAGACAGTTTATCTACAGGAAACGCAACAAGATTCAAAACAAACAAAGGTTTTGCCCCCATAGCATAGATGTCGCTGAGCGAATTAGCAGCAGCAATTGCACCAAATGCGTATGGATCATCAATCATGGGAGTGAAAAAGTCAACGGTCTGCACAATTGCCTCACTTTCATTTATTTTCCATACAGCGGCATCATCTCTTGTCTCAATTCCGACAAGTACACTTTCAGGCAGTTTATGTGACTCCTTCAGTATATATTCCAGATCACGTGGTTTCATTTTACAACCACAGCCTAATCCTGAGTCAAATTGCGTAATTCTGTAATCTGCAATTGCAATTTGCTTTATAGCTGACGACTCAGGTGTGACTGTTGTCAGGATATCACCGTTAAAATGCGAGAACATCAAATTACCTGATGAATGATTCAACTCTGCACCCATGGGCACAGAGTCAGGAGTGTTATATTCTTCTCCCATAGCATGTTTGACAGCTTTTGCAATGAAACCAACAGCTTTTTCAGCTTCCTCAACGGATGTATATCTTCCGGTTGAAATTCTAAGAGCACCAAAAGAGTACTCAGGGGGAAGATTCAATGCATCCAAAGTACCGGAAACACCACTTACTGAATGACAGGCTGCACCTGCCGAAACGGCTACCTCATCAAGCGCGGCAATGATGTTTTTAGCTGCAACTGACTTAAAGCTAATATTCAGTGTGTTTGGAAGACAAAAATCAGGATGACCATTAATTCTGAGATCAGGGAAGTGCTGTTTTAATCCTTTTGCAATCTTAGCGCGTGATTCTTTCATTGACATCACATATCTGTCAATGCTATTGCTTATGAGCTCACATGCTTTTCCCAAGGCAACAATATAAGCTACATTTTCGGTACCTGGGCGAATATTGCTTTCATGATCAGCACCATGACTGAATTTCATCAGTTTTATACCCCTTTTTATGTATAAAGCTCCTACACCTTTAGGAGCATACAGTTTATGACCGGCAACACTCAATAAATCAATATCCTGATCAGATACACTTACCGGGATCTTTCCAACTGATTGTGCAGCATCAGAATGAAATAGTATTTGATGCCTGTGTGCTATCTCAGCTATTTCATTTACAGGTTGAATTGTACCTGTCTCATTATTTGAATGCATAACCGAGATCAGAATGGTAGATGGAATTATTAGTGATTCAAGCACTTCAGGATCCACCCTGCCGAAAGAATCAACCGGAGCAATTGAAATTGAAAATCCGTGTTGTTGCAAGTATCTGGCCACCTCCGTAACAGCGGGATGTTCAACAGCCGATATGATTATATGATTACCACGATTTCTATTAGCAAAGGCAGCACCCTGTATGGCAATATTATTTGACTCGGTACCTCCACTTGTAAAGATTATTTCATCAGGGTGACATTCCAGTAATGCAGCAACCTGCTCACGAGCCTTTTCAACTGCATAGCGGGCATCAGTCCCATATTTATGGCTACTTGACGGATTACCATAGACTTTAGTAAGGTAAGGCATCATTGCCGATAAAATTTCCGGGTCAACCGGCGTTGTTGCATTATAATCTAAGTATATCGGATTCATTACTACTTACTTGGAATTATATAGAATTACCCTTCTCAGGCTGATTTGTTTAAGATACTTTTTCAGTAATTGCCCTAATAAGCTTAGCATTGTGAAGTCCGTCACTACTGCTGCCGTTAATGACAATCATCTCCCTCTTACCAAAAGCAACTATTGATTCGCGATATTTCTTATCGTAATATTTGAGTAAAAGAGCGGCAGTACCGGCAAGATTATCTTCACGTAGCATCCTGATTGCATTATTGCAATTTTCACTACCCAGATACCGACTTATCTTTTGAATGTTTTCAATAATCTCTTCTTTTGGGAAACAGCCATATTCTTTAACCAGCCGTGCAACTCTGTCATCAAAATTCACCTCCAGCAGATAGAGTGGACAACTTTGCATACGAATATGGAAAGGCTCAGGCAAACTGACTTTACCTATTGAGCGGCTTTCGTCTTCAAGGAAAATTGGCCTTGAAGGATCAAAGTTCCTTATTAATTCCCAAAGATTATTTTCAAATTCTTCATTGTGAGGCTGTTCAGGTTGTCCCATATGTCCAAAAACCGATCCTTTATGCGAAGCCAAAGACTCCAGATCGACCACCTGCTCGCCCATTTGTGCCAGATGGTTAATAGTGTCAGTTTTACCTGAACCTGTTAAACCACCTATAATCCTGTAGTCCCAACCATTGCACAACTGTTCTCTTATATAGCTGCGATATGCTTTGTAACCTCCCTTTATGATAATAACCTCATGACCGGCTTGTTCAAAGAGCCAACCCATTGAATTGCTTCGCATTCCACCTCTCCAGCAGTATACTATTACAGGTCCGTGTACTGATGTAATTGCATTAAGCTTTTTGACAAACGAAGCCAGCTTAGGACCAACTAATTCAAGTCCCAATAGAAACCCTGCATCACTACCGGCCTGATGATATCTGGTTCCAACCAGAGCACGCTCTTCATCACTAAAAATTGGGATATTTACAGCACCGGGTATATGACCGATTTTATACTCAGCAGGTGTCCTGACATCGATTACAGGAACGCCTTTATAATCATAAAATTTCGAAAACTCTATAGTCCTCATAATGTCAGTCTCTCCTGAGCAGTTAAAACCTTAACCGCTTTCACATCTTCACCAATATAAAATATGTAACCACATGGCTCAGGGTATCCCATCTTTTCAATTAGTTTAAGATAACACATAACCTGGTCATGATGCTTATCACTTTGCCTGCCTGTTTTAAAATCAATCACATACGTGACATTCTCCGATAGAACAACCCTGTCTGGACGATAGGTTGTACCCTCAGGAGTAATTATCTCCTGCTCTCTGATAACGGTTCCTCCACCAAATAGTGTATTCGCTTCAGGTAAGGTGATTATCTTATCGACCACTGATAACAGTTTATTTTTTAAACTTCCATCGGGATCTGTAAGTGTATCAAACGCTTTCTCAATGGCAGGCTTCAAGTCATCTAATCTGCTTGCATTCGAAAATATCCGATGAACAAGCTTCCCATATTCGATTTTGGATAACCATGAGAATTCTTCATCAAGGCCCCAATCCTGTGGTGATCTCTTTGAAATGATCAGTTTCTGATGCCAGTCGGCAGTTTTATAAATAGTACTTATCGTGTTACCTTCCAATTGAAGTGGTCCGGTAGTCTCAGTTGCTGTATACCACCCTTTTATCCTGCTTCCGGTTCCATAAACATGTGGCATTTGATGCTGATCAAAATATACTTGCATCAGTTCATTGAGCCTAGCGGGCTTGTCAACTGATTTACCTGCTTCTTCAAGCACAATGTACAAACGTTCAGATGCCCTGGTAAAGGCAACATAGTACAAATTGAACTTGTCAAGGTTCATTTTAGCCTTCTCAGCCTCAAATTCGCTCTCAAGAGGTGTTCCTTTATGATCAGGGCTGTACTTGTATACGAGTGGAAGCTCCATCTCATTAACACCATCACTGTCGGGAACCTTGATTTTCAACTCGCTCCAGGTAAGATCATAGATATCCCTTTTCTGATCGGGGTAGGCATAAATAACAACAGGGAAATCAAGACCTTTAGACTTGTGTACAGTTAAGATCTGAACGGCATCTTTGTTTTTTGGAATGCTTACTGAAAGCTTTTCACTATTAAGATCCCAGTGTTCAATGAAACCGATGGCACCAGAACTTTTCTTTTGAGTAAACATGAGGACTTCATCAAGGAAAAACCTGATATAAACAGGATTTGTATTGTATAAATCAAAACATCTAACCAGATATTCAACAGAATCGTAGAACGACAGATGGTCAAAATACCCGGTATTGATAGCAATATTTAACTCCTCAAGGATACGATTCAGATAATTTCTGTCAGGAATTGCCGTATTACTTATTTCACATTCATTTTTCTTATTCAGAATTAAATATTGAATAATACCCTGAATAGCAATACTATCCTCACTGTTAGCTAATAGCCGGATCCACAACAACAGGAAATTAACTTCCGGGGAAGCTGAAAGAAGCAATGATTCAGACGAAACAACCATTATGCCGGCATTTTGTAAAGCAGATGCAATAGAAACCGCATCTTTATTTACCCGGGTAAGTATGGCAATATCGCCGGGCATATAACCATCGGTTATGACTTTATTGATAATTTCCTGTATTTGAGAAATGACACTATCGGATGGCACGAAATCAACCTGAACCAGGCCACCTGCATTATCGGGCCTTGACTTTTGTTTTACCTCTTTTTCAGGATAGAAATGAGCAAACTCAGGAACAAACAGAGGAGCAGCAAATGTAAAGAAGTCGTTATTAAAATTCACAATCTCTTCACGAGAGCGGAAGTTGCGATCAAGAAACCTCTCATCATACTGGCTTCTTAACAGATTCTCACGCCCCAGGGTATATGGACTCAATTGACTATTTCTTAAACCCGGCAAACTAACAAACTGCTCGGCATCACCATTTTTAAATCTGTAAATAGCCTGCTTGCCATCACCAACTATCAACGAAAGTTTTGAGTCAGAAAGTGAATTTTCAATCAGTGGCAGGAAGTTTTCCCATTGCATCTGAGAAGTATCCTGAAACTCATCAATCATAAAATGGCGGAACTTCTCCCCCGCCCTCAGGTATATGAACGGAACCGGTTGTTCTTTTACAACATTTGCAATGAGAGTATTGAAGTCATTAATCGGAACAATATTCCTCTGTTTCCTTATAAATTCAAGCTCATCATTTATTTTCTTCATGAGGAGCGTTGTGTGGAAATTGTTTCGAATGATCTCAAGAAATTTAAGATCAGTCTGTACTTTACATACTTTTTTAATGATACTGCTTAATTTATCTTCATGTCCGGCTATAACATTGTAAAGTGGCGAACCTTTCTTGAACCATACATTGCACTCGGCAGCATTTCTCACACGTTCACCATAATCGGCATACACACCACGGGCAGCCTTTTTGAAAAAGTTACCCACTCCGCTGTTTGCATAGACAAAATCTTCAGGTGAGAATCCTAATGAATCAATCAGGGAAAGTGCTTCATTCCCAAGTCCTTTAATTTGATTCTTCATCAAACTGCAGGCAGAGTGTATTGCTTTATAATCAGCTTCGGTAAATGATCTCTTTTCGAGTGCCGGAATCAGTCCAAGCATTTTCTCTTTAAAGAGTGCCGATGCTGTTTTGCGAAGATCCTCCCTGATGTCCCAATTCTCATCATTTTCAGCTTGTCGCACAACATAATTTCTGAGTAATTCAGTAAGCTCGGGATCATGCCCTGTTTTACTGATTAATTCATCAACAGCAGCATTGATCAAATTTGCCACATCCAGTTCAACTTCAAAACTCATTGACAGCTTAAGATCGAATGCAAAGGAGCGAATCACGCGATGCATGAAACTATCGATAGTTGAAACGGCAAAGTCACTATAATGATGCAGTATTGAAGAGAGTACCTTTGAGGCATTTGAAATAATCTGTGCTTCAGTTAAACCTGTGTTCTTCGATAAAGTGCTGATCAGGTCGTGAAGCTTACCTTTAAGGTTACCCGGTTCTGCCCCTGCAATATCATTCAGACTCTCGAGTATGCGCTGTTTTATCTCGTTTGCAGCCTTGTTGGTAAAAGTAATGGCTAAAATGTGGGTATAAGATGTGACATACTTAAGCGCAAGGCTAAGATACTCGACCATCAGAGTATGAGTTTTCCCTGATCCCGCAGATGACTTATATACAACAAACGAGCCCATATCAAAAGCACAAATGTAGGCAATTTGTAGCTGAACGTGTTTAGGTTTCAACAATCCTTCATGAATAAGAAATCGTATTTTTGCAACTTAATAAAGAACCTGATGAAAGACAATAACCTCATATATGGCATCCGGCCTGTGATTGAAGCAATCAGAGCAGGCAAGGAAGTGGATAAATTATTTATTCAAAACGGATTGAAGGGTGAATTGATCCCTGAACTTCGGAAATTGATTAATGAATTTCAAATTCCTTACCAATATGTGCCTGTTGAGAAGTTAAACAGGATGATCAGGTCGAACCACCAGGGAGTGGCATGTTATATTTCAGAGATTAGCTATCAACCAATTGACACACTCTTAATGTCGGTTTTTGAGAAAGGAGAAACGCCCCTTTTCGTAATCCTCGACAGAATAACTGATGTCAGGAATATGGGTGCAATTGCACGAAGTGCAGCCTGTGCAGGTGCTCATGGACTGATAATCCCTGATCGTGGTGGTGCTCCGGTAAACGCTGATGCAATAAAGACATCAGCCGGTGCGCTGAATATTATACCTGTACATAAAAGCAGGAATTTAAAGTCTACAATTGAATATCTCAAAGCAAGCGGTTTGAAGATTGTGGCAGTGTCAGAACGCGGCAATAAAGATTATTTTAAATGTAACCTTACAGGGCCTGTGGCACTGATTCTTGGTTCAGAAGAAGATGGAATCTCAGGTGAATATCTCCACAGAAGTGATGAAATCGTCAAAATACCAATGAAGGGTGGTGTTTCGTCGCTTAATGTATCAGTTGCTGCCGGTATTATGCTTTTTGAAATCGTTAGACAGTCATGTTAACTATGAGTAGAAACACTATCCTGTTCACAACCATAATACTTCTCTCAATTCTTACATCCTCATGCAGGAAAGTAAAGGAAAGCCACTACCCTGACGGAACGATAAGATCACGTCAGGTATTCAAGAATGGAAAGGAAAACGGCGTAAGCACATGGTTTTACAACAATGGTTCAAAAGAACTCGAGATCACTTATGTAAATGGGCTACCTGAAGGAACTTCAACCCGTTGGTTTTATTCAGGAAGGAAAGAACTGCAGGAAACATATAAAAATGGCAAAAAGAATGGGCCATCATTCAAGTGGGATATTCAGGGAAGGTTACTTGAAGAAGTTAATTTCAAAGAAGACTCCCTTCACGGCCACTATGTGCAATATTATGAGAGTGGACTTGTGAGAATTGAAGGATCATATTATATGGGAAAATATGATAGCACATGGACTTATTATGACATTTCGGGGTTAAAAGTCGGTGACGGGAAATATGATAAAGGCACCGGTGTTCAGAAGGCATACTATCCCAATGGCCGGGTAAGACTATTGGTACCATATAAAAACAATAAGCGAAATGGCTATGAAATTGCATACAATAAAGATGGAGTGGAGGTCAGTCGTACGCTTTATAAAGATGATATACCGATAAAGGAATAATAAAAACTACCAAAATCACTGCTATCAAGGCTTTGGCCACCGAGAGAAAATTTAACCTCTAATTCATTTGGAAATATCAAATATTATCCGATAACTTTGCCTTGTTATTGATATAACAATAATTAAACCAATCAGATAAATTAATCACTCCTAAAACATCTACGAGATGAAACTGGAAAAAATTATGGCTGACCTGGAGAAAAAGCACCCAGGTGAAGTTGAGTACTTACAAGCGGTTCACGAAGTTCTTGAATCCATCGAAGAAATTTACAATGAAAACCCTCAGTTTGAAGCTGCAGGAATCATTGAACGCATTGTTGAGCCTGACCGCATCTTAACCTTTAAAGTGCCCTGGGTTGATGACAATGGAAAGGTACATGTAAACCTTGGTTACAGGGTTCAGTTTAATAACGCTATCGGCCCTTACAAAGGCGGACTCCGTTTCCACCCGAGCGTTAATCTTAGCATCCTTAAGTTCTTAGGCTTTGAGCAAATCTTTAAGAACAGTCTTACAACATTACCAATGGGTGGTGGCAAAGGTGGCAGTGATTTCGATCCTAAAGGAAAATCAAGTGGTGAAGTTATGCGTTTCTGCCAATCATTCATGTTAGAATTATGGCGCATCATTGGTCCTGAAACTGACGTTCCTGCCGGCGATATAGGTGTTGGTGGTCGTGAGATAGGATTCCTTTATGGAATGTACAAGAAACTGGCTCAGGAGCATACCGGTGTTTTAACAGGTAAAGGCCGTAACTGGGGTGGTAGTATTCTTCGCCCTGAAGCTACAGGTTTTGGTGCCGTTTATTTCACATCTGAGATGCTGAAGATGAATGGCGATACCCTCAAAGGTAAGACCGTTTGTATTTCAGGTTTTGGTAACGTTGCATGGGGAGCTGTTACAAAAGCAACTGAACTCGGTGCTAAAGTTGTTACCATTTCAGGCCCTGACGGATATATCTATGATCCAGACGGAATTTCAGGCGAGAAAATTAACTACATGCTTGAACTGAGAGCTTCAAATCAGGATATCGTTGCTCCTTACGCTCTTGAATTTAAAGGTTCAGAGTTCCACGCAGGAAAACGCCCATGGGAAGTTAAATGCGACGTTGCTATTCCTTGCGCTACTCAGAATGAATTAGGTAAGCAAGACGCTGAAAACCTTGTTAAGAATGGCGTAAAATACGTTGCTGAAGGTGCTAACATGCCATGTACTCCTGAAGCTATCTCTGCATTCCAAAATGCAAAGGTTCCATTTGCTCCGGGTAAAGCTGTAAACGCCGGTGGTGTTGCTACCTCAGGCCTTGAAATGACTCAGAACACCATGAAACTTAGCTGGACAGCTGAAGAAGTTGATCAGCGCTTACACCAAATCATGAGAGACATCCATGAACAGTGTGTTAAGTATGGCAAACAAAACGACGGTTACATTAACTATGTAAAAGGTGCAAACGTTGCAGGCTTCCTGAAAGTCGCTAATGCTATGCTTGATTGTGGTGTTATATAATATTAATTGCAATTAATTTCGATTAATATCATTTTACCAATGCAAGTTGGATAACTAAAAAGAGGCTGCCTAAAAAAGGCAGCCTCTTTTTTTTTGGCATTTTACCAGACAACTGAACAGTATTCTAATTACAGTTGTTTCTGCTTCTCTCCTTTTGAACCAAATTAACTAACTTTGCCCTTAAAATATTAACAGATGCAGTTTATAAATCCATTAATCTTATTTGGGTTAGCAGCAGTGATTATCCCAATCGCCGTGCATCTGTTTAATTTCAGGAGATATAGAAAAGTCTGGTTCAGCAATGTAAAGTTCCTTAGAGAATTGAAGCAACAGACCAGGAAACAGTCGAATTTATTACACAGACTAATCTTACTCTTCCGAATTCTGGCGTTTACATTTATTGTGCTGGCTTTTGCCCAACCTTTCATTTCAGCAAAGAAGGATGTTTCACTCAAGAACATGAATATTATTAGTGTATTTCTTGATAACTCATTCAGCATGGAAGCTCAGGGCAGCGGAGGAACATTACTGGATGAAGCTAAAGATAAAGCTCGCGAAATTGCTAATGCATATTCACAGGGTGATCAGTTTCAGATTCTCACCAATGATTTCGAAGGTAGGCACCAGCGACTGGTTAGTCGTGATGAGTTCATTACTATGCTCAATGACATTGAAGTCTCACCTTCAGTACGATCTCTTGGTGAGATTACAGCCCGACAAAATGACCTGCTGAATCAGCATAAAAACTCAAATTCAATATTACATTACATAAGTGATTTTCAGCGGAGCACTATATTAAGGTCAGTACCTGACAGTGTTGCCGGTGAGGGATATTTAATTCCGTTAAAGCCTGCATCAAACAGTAATCTTTTCATTGACACATGCTGGTTCAGCAACCCGGTGCTTCAACTAAATGAACATGCAACACTTTTTGTTCGCGTTAGTAATGTTTCGGATACCAGACTTGAAAAAATACCCGTACGACTCATGATTGACAATGTACAACGTGCAGTTGCAAGCGTTGATGTTGACCCTGCAGGATCAAAGGAAATTAGTTTCACTTTCACAAATAATAAATCAGGTTATATTGGAGGAAGTATTGAAATCAATGACTATCCTGTAACATACGACGACATATACTACTTCAGCTATCACATAGCACCTGAGATAAACATTCTGTGTATCAACGAGAAAGAACCTGATCCTTACTTAAACTCAGTATACAGGGTTGATTCAATCATAAGGATTAACAACATTACTGTCAGGCAGATAGATTTTTCATCACTTTCAACTTATAAATTGATCATCCTGAATGGCATAAAGACATTCAGCACAGGATTGGTTCAGGAAGTTGCTAAATTTGCCGAAAATGGCGGACATGTGGTGTATATCCCTTCATTGGAGGTGCCGGCAGAAACTCAGAACTCATTACTTACTGCATTGGGTGCCCGGATGTTGAGTGGATTAGATAATAGTCAGGTTAAATTAAGTCGAATTAACACTAACCATCCTCTTTATAGTGAAGTTTTTGAACAGGGAGCATTGAGAATGGAGAATATTGATTACCCTGTTATAAACGAAAGATTTATGATTTCACCTACCGGGTCGACATCAACTGAAACATTACTCGAGCTGGCAAATGGTGAGCCGTTATTGACAGTAAATTCAACTGGGAGCGGGACTACATACCTTTTCAGCACATCGCTTGACGATAAAACAGGTAATTTTGTAAGGCATGCCTTATTTGTGCCAACCATGCTGAATATTGCATTCCTGAGTGAGCAAATTGCACCGTTGATGTATTATACTGACAATAACAAGCCGGTGGCTATAACAGGAGAATACAAGCACAGTGATAATGTATTGAAAATAGCTGAAATGGAAGGGAATTTTGAATTCATTCCCGAATTCAGACTAATCAATGGGCAAAACTTCATTTTCACTAACAATCAGGTGACAAGGGCAGGTTTGTACAAAATCATTTCGAACAACAAGGAGATACAAGTACTTGCATTCAATTACAACAGGAATGAGTCGGATTTAAACGTTGCCACTGAACAGGAAATTGAAGATATACGTGCAAAAACAGGTTTGAGGATTATTGAAAATACTCCAAAATCACTCGATAAAGTAATTCAGGACAATACAGGAGGTAAAAACATTTGGAAAATATTTGTAATAGCTGCAATAATTTCACTCATAGCAGAAGTAATATTGCTTGCTTTTTTCAAAAGAAGATATTCTGCAGTATAAAATCACTAAGTTTACAGATTGAGCAATAAACTCAACGGGAACATTCAAAACAGGAAACAAGGAAGTAAAGAATGTCAGACGATCTTGAATTAACTAATCAGGAAAACACATCAGAAGAAGCCCCGGAAGTCCAATCCTCTGAAGTAGTTGAGCTTCATAAAACCATACAGCTCTCAGGCATGTACGAGAACTGGTTTCTGGACTATGCATCTTATGTAATACTCGAACGAGCAGTACCTGAGGTCATAGATGGTTTGAAACCTGTACAGAGACGTATATTACATTCGATGAGCGAACTGGATGACGGTCGCTACAATAAAGTGGCTAACATCATTGGGCACACCATGAAGTACCATCCTCATGGAGATGCCTCAATTGGTGATGCGCTGGTTCAGTTAGGTCAGAAAGACCTTCTAATAGATACACAGGGAAACTGGGGTAATATCCTTACAGGTGACAGTGCAGCTGCACCGCGTTATATTGAAGCCCGTCTAAGTAAGTTTGCCAAGGAAGTCGTCTTTAATCCCAAAACCACAAAATGGAAGCTATCATACGACGGTCGAAACAAAGAACCGGTAACTCTTCCTGTGAAATTCCCTTTGCTGCTTGCACAAGGCGTTGAAGGTATTGCTGTTGGACTGGCTTCACGTATCCTACCTCATAACTTCATTGAACTGATTGATTCTTCGATAAAGATCTTACAGGATAAAGATTTTGAATTATACCCTGATTTTCCGACCGGTGGATTGGCGGATTGCTCAAAATACAATGAAGGCCTGAGGGGGGGTAAAGTACGATTACGCGCAAGGATTAGTCAACTGGACAAGAAAACGCTTGTAATAACTGAAATTCCATTTGGTACGACAACTGGCAGTTTGATTGATACTATAATTTCGGCAAACGAAAAGGGCAAAATCAAGATTCGCAAGATTGACGACAATACAGCCGGCAATGTTGAAATTCTGATACATCTGGCTCCGGGAGTATCACCGGACACCACTATAGATGCCCTCTTTGCTTTTACTGATTGTGAAGTTTCAATATCGCCCAATAACTGTGTCATCCAGGATGGAAAACCACGATTTGCAAGTGTTAAGGACATTCTCAGAGAATCAACGAAGAATACTGTTGAACTGCTGAAACTAGAGTTACAAATTCGTCGTAATGAACTTCTCGAAAGTCTGCTTTATGCTTCACTTGAACAGATTTTTATTGAGAACAGAATATATCATAAAATTGAAGAGAGTAAAAGCTGGGAAGAAGCCCTTGATACTATTGACAAAAGTCTCGACCCATATAAATCAACTTTCTACAGGGAAATAACAACTGATGATATTCTGCGACTTACAGAAATAAAAATTAAGCGTATCTCTAAATACAACACCTTCAAGGCTGAGGAAATGATGAAAAACCTCTCCGATGAGAAGGCTCAGGTGGAACATTATCTTGATAATCTTACCGAATATGCTATTGAGTACTATAGAAATATCAGACGTAAGTATGGTAAGGGCCGAGAACGCAAGACTGAATTAAGAAGCTTTGATACTATTGAAGCTGTAATGGTTGCAGCCGCAACCCAAAAACTTTATGTAAACAGAAGAGAAGGCTTCGCAGGTACTTCACTGAAGAAGGAAGAATTTGTGTGCGATTGCTCTGATATTGATGATATCATTGTATTCAGAGAAGACGGCACATTTATAGTAACCAAAGTTACAGAGAAGGTCTTTGTAGGTGAAAATGTAATACACATTGATGTTTTCAGGAAGAATGACGATAGGACAATATACAATCTTGTGTATCAGGATGGGAAATCAGGCCCTGCTTATGTGAAGAGATTTGCAGTCACCGGTGTTAGCAGAGATAAGGAATACTATGTAACGAAAGGAAAAACAGGATCACGAATTCTATACTTTACCTCAAATCCTAACGGCGAGGCTGAGATTATCCGTGTATACCTGAAGCCGGGACCACGCATTAAGAAGACTGCCTTCGATTACAATTTCACAGATCTGATTATAAAAGGGAGAGCATCACAGGGGAATATTCTTACAAAGCATCCTGTTAAGAAGATTACCTTATCAGAAGCCGGTTTATCAACCCTTGGAGCCAGAGACATATGGTTCGATGAGTCAATTAAAAGATTAAACACTGAATCGCGAGGTCGGCATCTTGGTGCTTTCTCAGGTGACGATAAAATTCTAACCATTATGCAATCAGGCGAATACCGACTGTATAATTATGATCTTTCTACTCATTTTGATGAAGATCTGGTTATAATAGAGAAGTTCATCCCTGAAAAGCCTGTTACTGCGATTTATTATCATGGCACAAAGCAGTCGTATTACTTAAAACGTTTTCAGGTTGAAGTTACTGACAAGAAAACAGGCTTCCTGAATGAAGATCCTGAGTCTAAACTCATTCAGGTAACGACTGACTGGCTTCCGGTATTCAAAATGATCTTTGATGAAAAGCTTAATAATCGTGTGATTCCTGATGAGACCATCGAAGCATCGCAGTTTATTGAGGTAAAGAGCTTCAGGGCAAAAGGTAAGAGGATGACCATATATAGGATTAAGAAAATAGTTATGATGGATCCATTGCCCTATGTGCCTCCAGTTGAAAACACTGAGAATGAAGATAATGATCAGGTTTTGTTTCCTGAAGAAGATTTATTACCAAAAGGAATAGAAATAGAATTACCTGTAAGGCCTCGTCCGAAAGATACGGATATATCTGCTGAAGAAATGAATGAACAAAACCAGAAGAAGGACGATAAGGATGATGAAGCCAAGCAGATGACTCTGGATTTTTAGAGAATAACACTATATACTGAACTATAATAAGAATACATTAGAAATGATTGACACAAAAGTACTTGACGTAAGTAAAGATGTAAAATGGATTGGTGTTTTGGATTATGACATCATCACTTTTGATGTTGTGATGCAGACAAAGTATGGAACTACCTATAATTCCTATCTGATAAATGCTGAAAAAATAGCTGTTATTGAAACAGTCAAAGAAAGATTTCGTGAGACGTACCTCAACAAGATAAACTCACTGATTAATCCTGCTGATTTTAAGTACATCATTCTTGACCACACCGAACCTGACCATTCAGGTAATGTGCAAACATTGCTCGAACTGGCACCCGAAGCTATTGTTGTAGGTAGTGGAAATGCGATCAGATATCTTAAGGATATGCTTGGGCATGACTTTAAATCCTTACAGGTAAAAGATGGTGATACCCTCTCACTGGGCAATAAAACATTAAAGTTCATCAGTGCCCCTAACCTTCATTGGCCTGACTCAATCTATACTTACCTGGTAGAAGACAAATTACTCTTTACATGTGATTCATTTGGTGCTCATTTTTGTCACGATGCAATGTATGATGATCTGACCGGACCTTATGATGATGCTTTCAAGTACTATTTTGATGTCATTCTGAAGCCATACAGTAAGTTCATGCTCAGGGCTATTGAGAAAATCAGAAACCTTGATATTGATACAATCTGTACAGGTCATGGACCAATACTTAGAACTACATGGAAGGAGAGAGTTGCCCTGTCAGAAAAACTTGCTAAAGAAGCTTTGGGTGACCCGGTAAGGAACCGAGTCTTCATCCCGTTTGTCTCAGCATATCAGAACACACGCACATTTGCCTACGGTATTGCAGAAGGAATCAGAAGTGCAGGTGACATTGAAGTCCATGTTTGTGATATCGAAACCATGGGTTTTGAAGAAATTGAAGATCATCTTTCAAAAGCATCAGGATTTGTAATCGGATCACCTACTATTAATCAGAATATCCTTTTGCAGATTTATCAATTATTTGCATTAATAAACCCAATTCGTGACCAGGGTAAGCTGGCAGGTACTTTTGGCTCATATGGATGGAGTGGTGAAGGCGCAAAGATCATTGAGAACAATCTCGTAAACTTGAAATTAAAGATTGTGGGTCAACCATTATTTTTTAAATTTACACCTCACGAGGATGACCTGATTAAAAGCTATGAATTTGGGAAGGAGTTTGGCAAAGCAATCCTTGATAGAGCTGCCTCAATTCAGAATTTAACACCACATGAACAAAGTTAATCACCTAATTCTTACAATAGTGGCAATAATACTGCTAGGTTCGTGCAGTGTTGAACATAAGTTAGCTGAACAATTTATTAAGGATAAGAAACCAGGTGCAATAATGTTGATTGCACCTGATTTTGTATATAAATCCAGCTTTAAGATTCCGGATATTGAGAATTTTAATGCACTGTCACAGAATGTGATAGACTCAATAGCCTATTTTAACAGTGATATTATTCAGTTTTGCGAGGATTCTGTTTACATTGGTCATTTTATTGCAGGATTGGAAAAAGGATTCGAGTACTTAAAGATTCCTGTCTATGAAGACAATGATGCAAGTGACTTCCTCGATAATGGCGAGCAGGCTTATATCTTTAATATAGCTCAAATACAGCTTGAAGAGTTTTATGACTCCATAAGCGACCAAACTTCTTACGATTCAGCTTCTTCTAATCCTAATGCTATTTATATCACCGCTATTAACCTTAATAACTGGATTAAAATCACCAAACTCAATCATGAAAAATCTGATTACAACATGCTTTACAGTAGTCAGATGATATATGATGACTTCAAGGGGTATTTTGTTTACTATCCTTTAGCAGATGAATTTGAATACAATTATTCTATTGACAGTTTATCGGTTGAAAAGCTATATAGTTCAGCCTTTACATTGGGATTCAGACATGCTCAGTGGTTATTTGATTACCTATTAAATGATTATATAGCAAAGAATTTACCGGCAGGTACGTCAACAAAAAAGCGGTACACTTACAATTACGAATATCGCTTATTGAAGAAACTGAAGTGGGATCCTTTCACTGAAATAACTGAAACTGAGTAACTGAAATAATCCAATTAATTTTAATTAGAACGTGAGAAAGGAGCAGCTGAAAGATCAGTAAACTCCTTTCTTAATAACTTAAAATACCCGGCAATTGCTATCATAGCTGCATTATCAGTTGTAAACTGAAACTCAGGAATAAAAACAGACCATCCGCTGTTTACCTTATTCAGAATAGCCTCCCTTAAACCTGAGTTAGCCGAAACCCCTCCTGCAATGGCTATTTGCTTAATTCCCGTCTCTTTAACCGCCAACTCCAGTTTTTTCATTAGAGTGGATATTATTGCCTTTTGTATACTGGCAGCCAAATCATTCAGATTCTTATTTATAAAATCAGGATCCTTTTTGAGATAATCTCTTATTGTGTATAAGAATGAAGTCTTCAATCCGCTGAAACTATAGTTTAGTCCACTGATAGAAGGCTTTGAAAACACAAAAGCATCAGGATTTCCTTCTTTTGCATATTTATCTATCAAAGGCCCTCCGGGATAAGGAAGTCCCATTATTTTGGCGGCTTTATCAAATGCCTCCCCTGCTGCATCATCTATAGTTGCTCCAATGACTTCCATTGAAAAATGATCATTCATTTTAACTATCTGAGTATGCCCTCCCGAAACAGTCAAACATAAAAATGGAAATGATGGTACCTGTTTTTGATTACTTTCATTATTAATAAAATGTGCCAGAACATGAGCCTCCATATGATTAACCTCAATAAGAGGAATACCAAGCGCCCAGGAAAACGACTTTGCAAAAGATGTTCCGACTAGTAAGGAACCTAACAGACCAGGGCCGCGGGTGAAAGCAACAGCCGACAAATCTTCCTTCCTGATCCCGGCATTTTGTAAGGCAAGTTCAACTACAGGAATAATATTCTGTTGATGAGCACGCGATGCTAATTCAGGTACAACACCTCCAAATTTATTATGCACTGATTGATTTGCAATAACATTGGAGCATAAAGTTGTATCTCTTAACACTGCTGCTGAAGTATCATCGCACGATGACTCGATTCCAAGTATATAGTTCACTAAACTGTCTAATTAGTATGATTAAAAAGTAAATTTTCAGACTTTTGCAACTTGTTGCATAATCTTTGTGTGCTGAGTTAAAAAATAAACGGGCAAAGTTATCAAAAAGTACGTAGTTATTCCGGTTCTAATGCTCATTGCATTGGCCGGCAATCTGTTAGCTGCTTATCTCATTCTTCGTAGTCCACAGGTGCAAACCTGGATGGCTAAAAAGACTGTTGCCTGGTTTTCATCAGAGCTTGGTGCTACTGTCAAAATAGGCGGATTCGATATCACCTGGTTTATGGATATTGAGATTGAAGAGTTCACCATTTATGATAAACACGATTCTGTACTTGTATCAAGCCCTTCAGTAATAGTTGACATCCGTAAGATAAATTTTAAGCACAAAAGACTGGATTTAAATTCTATGGAATTACAGGATGCAAGCATTAATCTTAAAAAGTACACTACCGATAGCACCTTCAACTATACTTTCTTAGCTGATTACTTTAATGGGGAATCTCAGACGACAAGTAAACCGTGGAAAATCTCAGTAAAGGATATTAGGTTTGATGATTGTACATTCAGGTATAACAATGACCATAAAACAACGGTACGCGAGCAGGGCAACGAAACTATTGATACCGACCACCTGAATTTGACTGACCTTTATTTGCATGCAAATGAAATTGCTTTTGCAGGTGATAGTATAAAAGCAAATATCAAGAACCTGAGTGTCAAAGAAACCGGAGGTTTTAATCTTTATCAACTTATTGGAGCTTTCACTATTAATCAGGGGCTAATAAAAGCTGAAGGACTTAAAATTAAAACCCCGGGAAGTGAAATCCAGACTGAGCTTACACTTCAATACAAAAGTCCGGATGCATTTGCCCATTTCATTGACAGCGTAAAGATTGAAGCTAAATTCAGTCCCTCAATGCTTGACCTGGATGAATTAAAGTACTTCACAGATGGCATCTCAGGGATGCAGAATATCATCAATTTCCATGGAAATGTAAAAGGTACTGTTGCCTCATTGAAAGCCCGTGAATTCCACTTCGGTTTTGGCAACAACTCCTCATTTGATGGTGAAATATCCATGGATGGATTACCTGACATTGATGAGACTTTTATCCATTTGAATGTCAAAAAACTATCGACCGACTATTATGATATCAGCAATATCAGACTACCTGGAAATAAGACATTACAACTGCCCGAGGAACTTAAGAATATAGGTACTATCGACGTTAAAGGCTTCTTTACAGGATTTATTTATGACTTTGTGTCATCAGCTAACTTCTATACTCCAATAGGTAAATTAGAAACTGATATCAGTTTACGCACCGGCAAAGGAAAACTACTCACCTACTCAGGAGAGTTTAACCTTAAGGAATGGGATTTAGGGAAAACATTTAATGTAAGCGACAAGGTAGGAGTTGTAAGCATCAATTCATCATTGAATGGAGAATTCCTTAATAAAAATCATAATAACGTAATCCTTGCTGCGCTCATACAAAAAGCAGTAATTCTCAATAATGAGTTCAATGAAATTAATATCAATGGAAAGCTCGAGAACAGGAAATTTACCGGTGGGCTGGTAATGAATGATGAATATGCACACCTTGATTTCAATGGAATGGTCGATTTTACAGGGTCAATGCCGGAGATGGATTTCAAGGCTACATTGAAGGATGCTTATCTGACTAAACTCAACTTATGGGAACGCGATTCAACTTCAGTGCTCACTACTAAGATGGACCTTAATTTCAAAGGTTCAAATATTGACAACTTATTGGGTTATCTGCGATTTGACAGCACAACCTATTCTGAAGGAAGTAAAGACTATTTTGTCGATCGAATTGAATTGACCATTGAGAAGATCAACCACGAAACTAAAAAATTAGCCCTGCATTCCGATTTAATGGACGCTTCATTTTACGGAGTATTTTCATTCGGTGATTTTTACAACTCTATTACCAACATAATTAGTCTTTATTTACCATCCGTTCAAATAGGTGAATTCACTAAACAGACGATTACTAAAGACCAGCTGTTCGATTATAATATTCAAATTAAAAATGCAAAGCCCTTAACTGAGATCTTCCTGCCTGAGCTTACATTGAATTCAGAGGCTTCGCTTTATGGAAGTTATAACTCAGCACAGAATACCATTATCCTCAATGGAAGGGCTGACCACTTTAATTTCAAAGAGATCGCATTTGATAAATGGTATATTAAGGGAAAGAACTATGGTGCCTCAATGCAACTTGAAAGCGGTGCTTCAGCAATTAAGTTGAACCGAAACGATGAAGACAGTAAACAGTTGACCAGGATTGAGAATTTCGCATTTAAAGCATTCATGGAAGGTGACAGTATAAAGTATAACATCAACTGGAATGATAATATTGTTGAAGACAAAGACCTCGGTGACATAAGCGGGTATATCTCATTTACAGATTGGCCGGGAATTCATAGCAGATTTCAAAAGTTCAATCTTAAAGTAAACAACAGGCCATGGACTGCATTTCAGGATAACGACATGTTAATCGATTCAAGCACAATCAAGATCCCGGGAGTGCGGATATTGAGCAAAGAGCAGCTTTTGAATCTGTCCGGTGTAATCTCAAAAGACCCTGCTGATATACTGACCCTCAATTTTAACAATCTCGATGTGTCGAATGCAGACATGCTAATTAACGTGAAGAATGTTGATTTTGACGGTATATTGAATGGGGCCGTATCTGTTCGAGATCTTTACAAATCACAGGTTATTGAAGCAAGGGTTGAAGTTAAAGACTTTGCATTCAACAAGGAGCGAATGGGTGATGCCATTATCGAAAGCACCTGGGATCATACACTTTCAGCACTTGATATAAAGACCGATATCATCTACCATGGAAATGTAGGCAGTCACAAACCAATTTCAGCCAAAGGTCTGATATATACTACCAAACGCCCTGAGGGGAACTTCGATCTTGACGTTAAAGTATTTAATTATAAACTTGCATCATTAAATCCATTCCTTCGTGGAATTGCTTCTAACATTAACGGATACGCAAGTGGTGACCTAACCTTGAAAGGAACATTCGACAAACCAAGTGTTACAGGCGAACTTGAGCTTAAGAGAACCCAAATGAAAATTGATTACCTGAATGTGACATATTCTTTTGCAGATAAAGTTACAGCTGAAGAAGGACTAATCCAGGTAAAAGATGTTGCTGTATATGATTCACTTGGCAACAGTGGAATTCTCAATTTCGCATTGAGGCATAATAATTTCAGGGATATCAGGCTTAATCTCGACATTGCAGCAAATAAAATGAATGTTCTTAACACTTCGTATAAAGACAACAATTTGTTCTATGGTAAAGCATTTGGAACAGGTAATGTGAATATCAGCGGCTCGCTTAAGGATATTTCAATTAAAGTTGATGCAAGCAGTGAAAACAATACTCTCGTTTACATTCCTATAAATCTTGCTGTTGATGCTGAAGAGAATAATTTTATCAAATTCAAAAGCCTTAATGAGGGACAGGAAGAAGTAAGAAATGAATATATCCCAAAAGTATCGGGCACTGATGTTACTATGAACCTTAAAGTGACACCTTCAGCGAATATGCAATTATTCTTGCCTGAAAATATCGGTAATATCAAAGGAAACGGAAGAGGTGACATACAAATTGGAGTTAACAAACAAGGTGATTTGTCCATGTACGGTGATTATGTTCTTGCAGAAGGTTCCTTCATGTTCACTTTAGGAAATGTAATTAACAGAGTATTTGATATAAGAAGCGGGAGTACAATCTCTTTTACAGGAAGTCCTTATGAAGCCGATATCGACCTGAGTGCTGTATATCGCCTGAAAGCATCATTGAAAGGCCTGACAGAAGATTACTCAGGCACTTCGGTTCCGGTTGATTGTATAATCAGACTAAAAAATGATCTCTATAACCCTGATATCTCATTTAGCATAAACCTTCCCGAAGCAAATAATGAGCTCAATCAACTTGTGTTTGCCGAAATCGACACAAGTAACCAAGTGATCATGACCCAACAGATTGTTTCACTTCTTGTTCTAAAAACCTTCGCATTCAACCGAACACCCGATATCACAACAAGTGTAAGTTCTTCATCAATTGAAGTGTTAACCGATCAACTCAGTAATATGTTGTCACAAATTATAAAAGATGTTGATATTGGAGTTAAATATCGTACCGGTGATGCTACTTTAACAGACGAAGAAGTTGAAGTGGCACTTTCGACTAACCTGTTTAACGACAGAGTTTCGATTGATGGTAACGTTGGTATGTACACCCAGGGTACAACCGAAAATGCAAGCAACATAGTTGGTGATGTTGTAATTGATGTTAAAATCACACCTGACGGTCGTTTCAGAATCAAGGCCTTTAACAAATCAAATCCATTTGAAATGAGCGCCTTACCCTACAGTCAATACAAGCAGGGTATTGGTGTTTATTATCGCTATGAATTTGACAGAATATCAGATATCTTTAACCGCAAAAGAAAAAAAAGGTAATTGATTCCAATTATTTCTGCTTTTTGAATAAAATAATCGGATAAAATAGATGTATCTGAACAGAATGATTTATTTTTATGAAATAAAACCAAACTGATCATGAAGACTCTCTACAAAATTAACGTCGTGGTAGCCTTTCTGCTATTCTCGACAACTTCCTTATTTTGTCAAATAGTCATTACAAACGACAACATGCCTGTTGCAGGGGACACAATCAGGGTTAGTAATAGCAACATGTTGAACATCCCCGACCCTGCCGTTACCGGCTATGATCATTTGTGGGATTATAGTAGTCTTAATCCCTCATCCCAGAAAGTGCTTGAATTTGTAGCACCAAGTCAAACCCCTCCTGTTTATCAGTTAGTATTCAATTCAAACGTAGCAAACCTTGCAGCACCAATTCAAGGCATCGATTTCCTGGATTTTAATGTCACAAACACGTATGAGTTTTACAAAGCAAACGCTTTCTACTTTTCAAGGGCAGGATATGCCATGACATTCGGTATAGTTCCTGTCCCATTGAAATATGACCTACCTGAAGTACTATACAAATTCCCTCTAAGTATTGAATCACAGCCCGATTCCAGCACTTCTGAACTTGTGATATCATACCCGGGATTTGGTTACTTTAATCAATTAAAAAAGAGGGTAAATGAAGTTGACGGATCAGGCACTTTGATTACTCCTTATGGATCTTTTAATACAATCCGTCTTAAATCAGTGATTTATGAACGCGATAGCACATACATTGATTCAATGCAAATGGGATTCCCAATCATCAGAAACATTATCGAATATAAATGGCTATCCCCATTATTCAAAGTACCACTATTAACAATCGTGAGCGAAGGCCCAATTTATAGTATTCAATATATTGACTCAGTAAGAAACGTAACCCCTTTAAATGTTGACTTAGGTAGTGACATTGAAATATGCGATGGTTCATCCGCAATCTTAACCGCTACAATTAAAGGAGGTGAACCACCATATTCAATACTATGGAGTACAGGAGAAACTAGTTCCTCGATAAGTGTATCACCTGAGGAAAGCACCAGTTATCTTGTTACCGTGACTGATGCTAACCAAAACATTGTTTATGATGAAATTACTGTTGATGTTATACCATTCGAGAGGGTTTCATTGGGCAATGACACAACCGTCTGCGCTGGACATACATATACATACAATGTGCAAGGCATCTACGATTTCATAAAATGGTATGTTAATGGTAATTTACTTGGCACAGGCAGTTCCTTTAGCATTGATACAACAGGTAGAGGGTTAAGTTCTGTTGTTATCAAAGTCGAATTTCAGAAGGGCACATGTGTGGGTTCGGATGAAATTACTGTAACTTTCCAACTTTGCAACAGCCTGGGAGAATCAAATTACAGGCCATTGATCATCAGTCCAAATCCTGCCTCCGACAAGGTGTTCATAACTAACAGGCAATGGAAAAATCCGGTAATACGGATTATAGATATGGCCGGTATTGAGATTAACAACCTGATTTATAGTATTGGAGAAAGTAGAATTGAACTACAAATCAATCATCTGAGGAAGGGAATTTATTCAATCCTGGTCATCGAAAATGGGGTTCAGTATACCGGGAAGTTAGTTGTACAGTAAACTAAAAAAGTGTCCGTTCGATAGTGCAAAAGCAGTATCCGAAAACGAACACCTGTTAGCAAAAAAGAAGATGGTTGCCTTTGCGAAAGCCTTGATAATCAAGGCTTTCGTTGCTTTGGCATGCTTTTGGTTAAGCATGGTATGTACACGGTAAAACACAGTGCCATGAAAACCAAAATAACCTTCGCAATTTTAGCCCTATTGATTAATGTAGTAATAGCCGGCGGAAAGAACAGTGCAGCAACAACAAGTGAAGATACTCTTGCTATGAGAACCTACTCTATAGTACTACCAGCAGTTGAAGAAGAAGCTTATATTAACGACATCCCATTCGACACAGAAGCTGTAGCTCTAAATTCATTCTTTGTGAATCTGGTACGGCCTGATGAAGAAACTTATGTAAATGATATTCCGTTCAGTACTGAAAAAGTTTTTGCAGCTTATAATTATTTTGCCAACACTATCCAGCCTGAAGAAGAAGAATATGTAGATGATATCCCATTCAACACCTCAGAAGTAATTGAAGAGTATATTGCCAACGGATGCAATCTTGCGATAAAGATTGAAGATGGCAGATGTGACGACTAATAGATGATTGATTGATAATAATTGTTAGATTTGGTGAACTTGTATTCTCTGAACACTAGTTAAAAAAAGAGCCCGAAAGGCTCTTTTTTTTATAATATTCGAAGAAGATTTTAGTCTATTTAGATTCAAAGATGATGTTCGTTCGTAAAAATTCTATGATGATTTTCGTTTCCTGATAATATCCCTCAATTGCGAGGCTTTCTCGTACTCCTCATGTTCAATGGCCTCTTTCATCATCTGCTCAAGTTCATTTATTGAGAACTTATTATAATCGTAATCATCCGACTCAATACCACCTGTAGCTAACTCATCAATGTCAGGCTCCTCCTCAACTGATACACCTGCACCTGCAAGAACTGATTCGTATGTATAAATCGGACAGTTAAACCTGACTGCCAGAGCAACGGCATCAGATGTACGTGAATCAATCTCTTTTATTGAAACCCCGTCAGAACAAATCAAAGTTGCATAAAAAATCCCCTGAGCAAACTTACTGATGATGACTTCCTGAAATTCAATGCCGAAAGTATCAGCGAAGTTCTTAAATAGATCATGTGTTAAGGGACGGGGAATCTTGATATTTTCAATGTGAAAAAGAATAGCCTGTGCCTCAAATGTATTGATCAGAATGGGTAATCTGCGTTTACCTTCTGTTTCTCCGAGAATGATTGTATAAGCTCCACTCTGCGATTGGCTGTTAATCATTCCAAGTAATTTCAATGGAATTTTATCCATCTAGTCGGTGTTTTCAATTAAGGGTTAAAATTACAACAATTTATCTCCACATGTTTAAGGAGATTTCTATTTTTCCAAACTTAAAAAAAAATCCCATAATTCTATCAACAGTTTTCAATGCAAACGTTTGCAAAAACTCCAAAAAATATGCTATAAATCAGTTACTTTGATAAACTATTGATGTCGATTTTGGTTATTTAAGTGCCTTTTTGTCAAGTGCAGCTACAATTTTAGCTATTGGATTTTATTTTTACTTCATTATTTTTGCCAGAATTATAATAATCAACATATCCAACAATCCAAATTAGTGCTTATGAAGAAAATTCTTTCCCTTCTTGCGTTGAGTATTTTACCATTTCTTTCAAAAGCCAGTGAAGCTGATTTGCCAATTCCCGATCTAAGTAAAAGTTATTTCAATAACTTAGGTATGGATGGTCATTCACTTCTTGCCTGGGGTATTTTTATCATTGTGCTTGGCATGCTCTTTGGCTTATGGCAGTTTTTGAAGATCAAAAAATTACCATCTCATCACTCAATGCTCGATGTTTCACATATCATTTATGAAACCTGTAAAACCTACCTGTTTCAGCAAGGGCGTTTTCTGGTAATCCTGTTTCTTATTATCGGTGCTGCAATCTTCTATTATTTCTTCGGATTAAACCACATGGAATTCAACAGGGTATTACTGGTTCTTGCATGGTCAATATTAGGAATTCTGGGTTCATACGGAGTTGCATGGTTTGGGATCAGAATCAATACATTAGCTAATAGCCGGACGAGCTTTGCATCATTGCGAAACAAACCCTGGAATGTTGTCTCAATTCCTCTCCAGGCAGGTATGAGTGTTGGAGTACTACTCATTACAGTTGAATTGATAATGATGATCTTCATACTCTTATTCATACCGGGTGAAAGTGCAGGTGCTTGTTTTGTTGGTTTCGCAATCGGCGAATCATTGGGAGCCTCAGCATTGAGAATTGCCGGTGGTATTTTTACCAAGATCGCTGATATTGGTGCTGACTTAATGAAGATAGTTTTTGCAATTGGTGAAGATGACCCAAGAAATCCGGGCGTTATAGCCGACTGTGTTGGTGATAATGCAGGTGATAGTGTTGGTCCTACTGCTGATGGTTTTGAAACTTATGGTGTGACCGGCGTGGCACTCATTTCTTTTATTGTACTTGCTATTGGTATTGACCTGCAGGCTACTCTTATTGTTTGGATATTTGCAATGCGTATCCTGATGGTGTTCACTTCAATATTCTCATATGGAATAAACCAGGTTATCTCAAAAGCCCGTTATGGCAATAAGACTGAATTTGACTTCGAAGCTCCTTTGACTTCACTAGTTTGGACTACTTCAATTGTTTCAATCATTGTAACTTATATCGTAAGCTATATCCTTATCGGTGACATGACTTCCGGATTATGGTGGAAACTTGCAAGCATCATTAGTCTTGGTACTCTTGCTGCTGCTATCATACCTGAATTCACTAAAGCATTTACAAGCTCGAAATCACGTCATGTTAATGAAATTGTGACTGCATCACGCGAGGGTGGATCATCATTGACAATCTTGTCGGGTATGGTTGCAGGTAATTTCAGTGCATTCTGGAAAGGAATGGTTATAGTAGGGCTTATGGCCGGTGCTTTCTTTGTTTCTACAATGGGTCTCGATGCAATCATGACATACCCTGCAATCTTTGCATTTGGGCTTGTAGCTTTCGGATTCCTTGGTATGGGACCTGTGACCATAGCTGTTGACAGTTATGGACCGGTTACCGATAATGCCCAATCAGTATTTGAGTTATCACAAATTGAACGCAGGCCAGGAATTGAGAGCGAAATTGAAAAAGATTTCGGATTCAGACCTGATTTCACACAGGGTAAGCACTATCTTGAAGCTAATGACTCGGCAGGTAATACATTTAAAGCAACAGCCAAGCCTGTATTAATCGGTACTGCAGTCATTGGTGCTACAACAATGATCTTTGCCATCATTCTTTTACTAAAGAACCTTGGCCTTCTGAATCTAAGCCTGACTGATGCTCCTGTATTACTGGGATTCATCACAGGAGGTGCAGTAATATTCTGGTTCTCGGGTGCTTCTATTCAGGCTGTTACAACCGGTGCCTACAGAGCAGTTGAGTTCATTAAAAGAAACATTGCCCTCGACAGGTCTGAAGCAAGCATTGATGACTCAAAAGCTGTTGTTAAGATTTGTACTCAATATGCACAATCGGGTATGTGGAATATCTTTGGCGTTATATTCTCACTCACCTTGGCATTTGCATTCTTTGACCCCAATTTCTTCGTTTCATATCTTGTATCCATAGCAGTGTTCGGATTGTTCCAGGCGATGTATATGGCCAATGCAGGTGGTTCGTGGGATAATGCCAAGAAGGTTGTTGAAGTGGATCTCAAAGAGAAAAATACACCAATTCATGATGCTACCGTTGTTGGCGATACAGTTGGTGATCCTTATAAGGATACTTCATCTGTAGCACTCAATCCTATCATTAAATTTTCAACATTATTTGGCCTTCTGGCAGTTGAAATAGCTGTTAAAATGGGAATTTCAGCACGTGATGCAGGTACAACAAATTATGCTCCTGTAATTGGAATTTTATTCTTTGCAATTGGCCTTTTCTTTGTTTACCGGTCATTCTATGGCATGAGAATCCAAAAGGGTGTTGGAGAAAAATCATCCACCGGAAATAAAAGCATGGATGAAAAAGCATTAACGCACTAATATCTAAGCAATCTTAAAAAAACAGAGGATCGAGCTAATGCTTGATCCTCTGTTTTTTATTTAACGATTTTAGAAATTATTAATTCTGGAGTAAGCTAAAGAAACATGTGGTTGTGTTGCAGAAAAGGGATTATTTCTCGGCAAATTCCAGATTTAATGCAGATCTCCACCAGGGATAATAGTACTTTTGTAACTCATCAGTTTCAGGGAATTTATAGTATATAAAACCTTCCTGAGCACCAACGAAGAAACCATTTTTCACTGTACGATAGAGGACATCACCCTGATAAAATCTGTTAACTGTTTTAGTAGGTTTTTGGTAACCCATGTGTAAGCCAATAAGACAATCGCGCAAATGATCTTTATTTGAGTATGGCAAGTTGCCTACAGGAGCTGTAACAGGATCCTCAGCTAACCGATTCAGAATAAGTTCTACGAAAACAACTTTTGGGAAATAAACAGGATTCTTTCCTTCAGTAACCCACTCTGTAAAACGTACAGGATCGAGTTTACTAACTACTCTTGGTGTTACAGGACACAGTTGCTGATAAAAGTGCAATTGTGGCTTATTCTCAGGCACAAAAGTAGCCGGTGTTAACTCGAGTACTTTGCCATCGGCTGTAGTAAGGTAAAGATTACGAAATGCGCTTAAAGGGATATTTTCAAGTACCCTGTAAGTTGAAAGGTAAACTGATCTTTTTGGCTTACCATCAATATGAGGAACACATCTTTGTGCAATGCTTTCAAGATTAAAGTAGTCGCTCTTAAAGTCAGGATCGATCTCAAAGAAGAATGCCTGGCCCTGAGTACGTTTGTTAGTCCCTACAGCATAATAAACACCAAATTCTTCAGGAGGCAACATTGAAGCAATGAGTGCTTCGGGAGTCATTGAAAGATACAAGTAATGTTTATGGTTCATGTTATGTGTTGTTTTTCAGCTACAAACGTACATCTTTTACTGTTAAAAAACAAATACAATCATTCCACGCAACAAAAGTTAAATATTTATCTTTGCCTGACTTTTCAAGTTTTCATCCACTTTTATAATAACATTAAAAATCATGGCCAAACTATCCAATGATTTCATCAACCGGCATAATGGACCGAGGGAAGATGAAATTGCTAAAATGCTCAATGTTATTGGTGTAGCCGATCTTGATTCTCTTATTGATCAAACAGTACCTAAAAGGATCCGCTTACCGAAATCACTCAACTTGCCTAAAGGAATGAATGAATGGGAATACCTTAGTCATCTAAAGGAACTGGGTGCAAAAAACAAGATCTTTAAATCTTATATCGGTTTGGGTTATTATCCTAGTATCACACCCGGAGTAATTCAGAGGAACATTCTTGAAAATCCCGGATGGTACACTTCATACACTCCGTATCAGGCTGAAATTTCACAAGGCCGTTTGGAAGCCCTGCTGATCTATCAAACCATGATAAGCGATCTTACAGGAATGCCACTGGCTAATGCCTCATTACTGGATGAAGGAACAGGAGCTGCCGAAGCCATGATTATGTTCTATAATTCCAGGTCGCGTGAAGCTGTTAAAGCAAATGCCAATAAATTCTTTGTCTCCGATAAACTATTTGCCCACACTATAGATATTCTGAAAACACGTTCAGCACCACTGGGTATTGAATTAGTAGTTGGTGATCATGTTACAACCGAATTCGACAGAAGTTACTTTGGAGCTATGATTCAGTATCCGGATGAGACAGGTGAAATATACGATTACCGTGAATTTACCGCTAGAGCTCATGCTGACTGCCTCATGGTAGCCGTTGCAGCCGATTTAATGAGTCTGGCTGTATTAACCCCTCCGGGTGAATGGGGTGCCGATGCCGTATTTGGTTCAAGCCAACGTTTTGGACTTCCTTTAGGATACGGTGGTCCACATGCAGGATATTTTGCAGTTCGTGAAGATTTCAAACGTACACTTCCCGGCAGGATAATAGGTGTTTCAGTAGATGCAAAAGGCAACAGAGCTTTACGTATGGCCTTGCAGACTCGCGAACAGCATATCAAGAGAGAGCGCGCAACCTCAAACATCTGTACAGCTCAGGCTCTGCTTGCGATTATGTCGGGAATGTACGGAGTATATCATGGTCCTGATGGTGTTAAGCAAATTGCCTGCAGAATAAACACCTTCACTACCCTACTCTCTGCAGAGGTTGCGAAATACGGCTATAAGCAGTTAAATAAGACTTTCTTCGATACAGTAAGAATTGAAATTCCTGAGCATGTGCGAATGGTTGAATTAAAGAAACTCGCACTTGAAAATCAGGTTAATTTCAGATATCTTGATGATCGAACCATTAGCATCAGCATTGACGAAACTACTAACCTTGAAGAACTAAAGACTCTGGTAAACATCTTTGCTTCAGCTGCACGCAAGGTTTTTGATCCTAATATAGTAGTTACCGAGAAATGTCAGGGACAGCTTTCTATGCCTGAGGAATTGAGAAGAAAGACTCCTTACATGCAGGACAAAGTTTTCAAAACATATCACTCGGAAACAGCCATGATGAGATTCATCAAGAAGCTGGAATCAAAAGATCTTGCTCTAAACAAAGCAATGATTCCACTGGGCTCCTGCACCATGAAACTCAATGCTGCCGCAGAATTATTTGCACTCAGCTGGCCTGAATTCAATAGTATCCATCCTTTTGTACCTGCCGAACAGGCCGAAGGGTACACACTGATGATTAATGAGTTAGAAAAAGCTCTGTGCGAAATCACAGGTTTCTCTGCCGTATCGTTCCAACCTAATTCAGGAGCAGCAGGCGAATATACAGGTTTGATGGTAATCAGAGCTTATCATCATAGCCGGGGCGATAG
This sequence comes from Bacteroidota bacterium, assembly GCA_023441805.1. Taxonomy (GTDB): domain Bacteria; phylum Bacteroidota; class Bacteroidia; order Bacteroidales; family Lentimicrobiaceae; genus Lentimicrobium. The sequence continues at coordinate 31,237 of JAEZNO010000004.1, read as the reverse complement.
CCACAGAAATGTATGTTTGATACCTTCATCAGCACATGGCACTAATCCTGCCAGTGCAGCTATGGCCGGAATGACTATTGTTGTGGTAAAATCAGACGAAAATGGTAATATTGACCTGAATGATTTAAAGGAGAAGGCCGAGAAATACAAGGACACTCTGGCAGCATGTATGATTACTTATCCTTCAACTCACGGTGTATTTGAAGAAGGTATTTGCGATGCAATGGAAATCATTCATCAAAATGGTGGACAAGTTTATATGGATGGTGCTAATATGAATGCACAGGTTGGTCTTACCAGTCCGGGATTCATTGGTGCTGACGTATGCCATTTAAATCTTCACAAAACTTTTGCAATTCCTCATGGTGGTGGCGGCCCCGGTGTTGGTCCTATTGGTGTCGCAAAACATCTTAAACCATTCCTGCCCGGTCATACTCAAACCAAAACAGGAGGTGAATCAGCAATTACTGCTGTAGCATCAGCACCATATGGAAGTGCCTCTATATTGCCAATTTCATACGGTTATATAAAATTGCTTGGTGGTGAAGGCTTAACCATGGCAACCAAATTTGCTATACTAAATGCAAATTACCTCAAGGCAAAACTCGCACCTTATTATAAGATCCTTTACACAGGCAAGAATAATATGGTAGCTCATGAGATGATCCTTGATTGTAATGAATTCAGCCGTTCGGCAGATGTACAGGTTATCGACATTGCAAAGCGTTTGATGGACTATGGTTTCCATGCACCAACAGTTGCATTCCCTGTTCATGGAACTCTGATGGTTGAACCAACTGAAAGTGAACCACTTGAAGAGCTTGACCGTTTTGTCGAAGCCATGATCGCCATTAGAACTGAAATAGATGAAATCATTCGTGGAGAGGCCGACAAACAGGTTAATGTCATAAAGAAAGCTCCTCACACTCTTGAAATGGTAACAAGTGATTCCTGGGATTTACCATACTCACGTGAGAAAGCTGCTTTCCCTGTTCCATCTGACAAATCAGATAAGTACTGGCCAACAGTAACCAAGATAGATGACGCTTTTGGTGACAGGAATCTTGTTTGCACCTGTGCACCTGTGTCGGCTTATCAGGAACAAAATAGCTAACAATCTTCTTTTAGATTTTAAAAAAAAGGCTGTCCCAAAAGGACGGCCTTTTTTTGTCGTAATTGTAAATTAAAGATTGCACATAGAATGTACATTACTTAATCATTATCTGTACAAATATGTGTACTTATGTGGAGTTCATGTGGACTTAATGTGGACTTAATGTGTATCTAATAATTTAACAGCACATAACAATCCATTTAAAAAACCCATTTTTTCAATAAAAAACAGTGCAAAAAAAAAGGCCGCAAACGCGACCTTCTTATTAAAACCGACTATCAGAACACTAGTAGTAAAACGAGTATTGCAATGAGATCAAATAACGAGTTAGTTTCTGAGAGTTGAATTTTAGATTATCTTATTAGTGGCTAATTCAAGCTCTTTCTGTAAACAAACTTTTATCCGTTCCCAAGTGCGTTCAATATCGTTATCCAAACCAACACTGAAACGGATCAAACCATCGCTCATTCCTGTTGCATGTTGAATATCTTCGGGTACTTCACTCGAAGTACTCTTTCCTGAACAACTGAATAATGTTTTGAAGTATCCGAGGCTAACGGCGAGATATCCAACATCGCTCATTTCCATGTTTTCCATCAGCGAAGCAGCTCTTTCAGCAGTTCCCATGTCAATAGTCAGCATGCCGCCATATCCGAAATCTTTATTCATAATTTTGGTAAGTACTTCATGGCCTTTATGTTCAGGCATACCGGGATAATTAGTTTTTATACCATATTCAGTAAATTTCTTAGCAAGAAACATGGCATTGTGACTATGTTGTTTCATCCTGATGTGCAGAGTGTGCAGATTTTTAAGGATTGATGATGAACGTAGTGGGTCAAGAACCGGTCCTAATAACATTGATGTACCTGTGTTAACATCAATAAGTGAGTTTATAAATTCATTGCTTCCACATATAGCACCGGCAACACAGTCGTTCTTACCGTTGACAAACTTTGTCATACTATGCACAACGATGTGAGCACCATGCTTGGCAGGATTCACAATCATAGGTGTAAAAGTGTTATCAACCACCAGCTTAATATTGTGACTATTTGCAATCGTAGCCAGTGCCGGTATATCAGAAATCTGCAGCAATGGATTGGTCATTGTCTCAGTATAGATCAGCTTTGTTTCAGGACGAATAGCTGCCTTTACAGACTCAAGGTTGGTTATGTCGACAAAAGTTACTTCGACATTAAATTTCTTAAGATAATTCGACATGAAAGCAAAAGTGCCGCCGTAAGTAGTAACACTGCTAACGATGTGATCGCCGCTATTTACCAAATGAAGGATTGTATTTGTAATAGCAGCCATTCCACTAGCAGTAACCCATGCTGCCTCAGTGCCTTCCATTGCGGCAATAGCATCAGCCAGGTATTTGTTTGATGGATTCCAGTGCCTTGAATAGAGAAAACATCCTGGCCCTTCACCATGAAATGTATCTGTCATGGTCTTGGCTTGCATAAATGTGTAAGTGGCTGAATCAGTTATAGATGGGTTAACATCACCGAATTCACCAAATTGATGTAAGTCTTGAATTTGATTTGCCGGATCGTGTTTCATGAAGTTTGAATTTTAGTTTCCCACAAAAATATCAATCTTATCAATTAATCAACATGTTACTTATATATTTGCTGAAAATTGTCAATAATATTTAAAACTCCAAAGCAAAAGCAGTTAAAAATCAAAATATCATTAATTCACCTATGGAAAAAACTGAGAAAAACTTTCATATTGACAGTCTCGACAGGAAGATATTGAAACAGTTGATTGAAGATTCAAGGATTCCTTTCACTGAAATTGCAAAAAATTGTCGCGTATCAGGAGCTGCAATTCATCAGAGGGTTCGCAAGCTTCAAGAAGCCGGTGTTATAAAGGGATCATCAGTATTACTCAATCCTAAAGGCATGGGATATTACACATGCGCATTTATAGGGATACAGGTTAATTTAACTTCCACCTCCACACACGATGAAGTTTTTAAGAAAATCACCCGAATACCTGAAATAGTTGAGTGTCACCACATTTCAGGCAAATATTCACTCCTGCTGAAAATTTACACCCGTAATAATGAGCATTTGAAACAAATTATTGTTGAACAGATACAATCAATTCCGGAAATAACATTTACCGAAACTTTTATCTCACTTGAAACAGGTTTTGAAAGACAACTGGAACTATGAAACAAAATTCAGGCAAGTCAATTCTAAATGCTGCAATCACACTCGATGGTTACCTTGCCGGCGAGGGTGAGGACCTCAGCTTCCTTTCAGTTGTTGAATCAAAGGATGAAGATTATGGATTTAAAGAATTCATGAAGTCAATTGATGTCTCAATTATGGGAAGAAGAACGTTCGACTGGGTTATGAAACATGAGCCATCTTATGTCAGTACGATGAATCGAACCTATGTAATTACTCACCACGAATTACCTTCAAATGCAAGGACTAATAGTGATAATATCGTTCAATTTGAGGGTGATGTATGCAGATTGGTCAGGAATTTGCTTGAACAGGGTAAAAACCTGTTTATTGTAGGAGGTGGTGAGATAATACTTCAATTATTGCAAGAGAACCTCATTGATGAATTCCACATTGCGATAGTTCCAATACTCATAGGTAAAGGCATATTACTATTCAAACCGGGGTTCCCACAAACCGGGCTAAGACTGTTAGATGTTAAGAAATATAATACCGGACTCGTCATGTTAAAGTATGCAAAAGAACAAAACATGAACAACCTTGTTGATGCGAGGGAAAATAATTAGTTTTGCACTACATTAATAATGACTTGCTATGAATTATGATTTGATTGTAATAGGCTCAGGCCCCGGTGGTTATGTTGCAGCTATTAGAGCTTCGCAATTAGGATTAAAAACAGCTGTAGTTGAAAAGGCTGAATTAGGCGGTATCTGTCTGAATTGGGGTTGTATCCCTACAAAAGCGCTGCTCAAAAGTGCCCAGGTATTTGATTACATGAAACACTCAATGGACTATGGTATTAGTCTGACCGGAGAAGTAAAGCCCGATTTTGAAGCTGTTGTTAAAAGAAGCCGCGCTGTTGCTGATGGCATGAGCAAAGGAGTACAGTATCTGTTCAAGAAAAACAAAATAGATATTATTAATGGTCACGGGAAAATAAAACCCGGAAAAGTTGTTGAAGTCACTGATAACGAAGGAAAAACTACCGAATATAATGCACCTCATATCATTTTTGCTACCGGTGCCAGGTCACGTGAGTTACCAAACCTGAAACAGGATGGTAAAAAGATCATCGGCTATCGTGAAGCGATGGTTTTACCAAGTCTTCCTGAAAGCATGGTAGTTGTCGGCTCAGGTGCAATTGGTTCTGAGTTTGCATATTTCTATAATACAATGGGCACCCGGGTTACCTTGGTTGAATTCATGCCAAATATTGTCCCAATTGAGGATGAGGAAGTTTCAAAACAACTGGAGAGAAGCTTCAAGAAAGCAGGGATGAAAGTTATGACATCATCAACCGTTGAATCAGTTGAGGTGGTTGGTGAGAAATGCAAGGTAACGATCAAGACAAAGAAAGGTGAGGAAATAGTTGAAGCTGATGTTGTATTATCAGCAGTCGGAATCACTACTAATCTGGAGAACTTAGGACTCGAGGAAACAGGCATTACAATTGATAAAGGCAAGGTTGTAGTTGACGAATATTACAGAACAAATATTGAAGGTGTTTATGCCATCGGTGATATTGTTAACGGACCTGCTCTTGCTCACGTTGCTTCGCATGAGGGTATTACCTGTGTTGAGAAAATTGCAGGCAAACAAGTTGAGCCAATTGATTACAACAATGTCCCCGGCAATACATATACACATCCTGAAATAGCTTCAGTTGGAATGACTGAGAAAGCAGCCCGCGAAGCAGGATATGAGATTAAGGTGGGCAAATTCCCATACACAGCATCAGGAAAAGCAAGTGCAGCCGGAAGTAAGGAAGGATTTGTTAAAGTTATTTTTGACGCTAAATATGGAGAATGGCTTGGCGCTCACATGATCGGTGATAATGTTACTGAAATGATTGCTGAGGTTGTGGTTGCCCGTAAACTTGAAACAACAGGTGAAGAGATTATTAAATCAATGCATCCTCACCCGACAATGTCAGAAGCCATTATGGAAGCCGTTGCTGCTGCATACGATGAAGTTATCCATATCTAAAACTGTTATTGATTTCAGAGGGATAGCGATTCACAGATATACCAATTGATCTGAACACAAACTGTATACATAATAACTGATGGAAATTCTTTCAACCGAAATTCCGGGATTACTTATTATTAAACCTGATGTTTTTGCTGACGACAGAGGTTACTTTTTCGAATCCTATAATAAAAAGCAATTTTCTGAAGCTGGTATTAATGTTGACTTTGTACAGGATAATGAAAGTAAATCAGCTAAAGGTGTACTCAGGGGTTTACATTTTCAGAGAGCACCATTTGCACAGGGGAAACTAGTGAGAGTTATACGGGGTGCTGTCCTGGATGTTGCAGTGGATATAAGAAAAGACTCGCCGACTTTTGGTAAATGGAATTCAATTATGCTATCCGAACAGAACAAACTAATGTATTGGATACCCGAAGGTTTTGCTCATGGCTTTTTGACACTTGAGGATGACACCATATTCAGTTATAAGTGTACAGGAGTATATCACAAACCCTCTGAATCATCAATAATCTGGAATGATCCTGATCTTAAGATAGACTGGAATATTTCAAATCCGGTATTATCTCCAAAAGACCTGACTGCTCCTACTTTTAAAGAATATATTCAGTCAATCTGATAAACGAAATACCTTTATCCTGCGTTATAGTGTGTGATAAACGTTCCTATATGAAATATCCTTTCTCTTTAGCATCTATTTTTGTAATAATCATAGCCGTATTAGCCATTGGCACATTAGCATATTTCACTGATTCAGATCAGGATAATGACAAAATGTACTATGAATCCTTTGCCAGGCACAATAAAATTCAGGCACTCATACTTCCTGATACTATTTCATTTGCAGGTGAGCAGGTTCCGATGGATTTATTTTATGTGCGTGAAAGCCTTGATCGTGAATTACTTGTAAATACTTACTGGCATTCAAATACTATACTGATGCTCAAGAGGGCATCTCGTTATTTTCCGACAATAGAGAAAATTCTTAAGGAACATAATATACCTGACGACTTCAAATATGTTGCATTAATAGAGAGTGGTTTTTTGAATGTAGTTTCACCCTCAAATGCTGCAGGATTCTGGCAATTTCTGGACAATACAGCTAAACAATATGGTTTGGAAGTAACTGAAGAGGTTGATGAGCGATATAATGTAGAGAAAGCAACCGCTGCTGCAGCAAGATATTTATTGGCTTCTTACGAAAAATACAAGAATTGGACTCTTACAGCCGCCTCGTATAATGCCGGAGCAGGAAGAATTACAAGAGAAATTGAAAAGCAAAAGGTTGCGGATTTCTATAACATGTATTTGAATCAGGAGACTTCAAGATATATATTTCGTATTCTGGCAATGAAACTTATTTATGAGGATCCTACCGTTTACGGATTCTTTATCAGAAAGCGAGATCTCTATCCTCCAATTCCAACAAAAGCTGTGCAGGTTACTTCTGATATTTCTGATCTTATTACCTTTGCAGCCAATAATAAGGTTAATTACCGGATATTGAAAGAGTTCAATCCATGGCTTCGTTCAAATAAACTTACGGTTCCGGTTGGTAAAAGCTATCTTATTCAGTTGCCTGAACCAGGTTATACCGGATACAAAAAGCTTCAATCAGAACTTAAGGATCCCGACGAAATTGTTGGTAAAGGAAATCTTGACACTCCGGTGGAGGTGAGTTCAGATCAATGATAATGCGGCTAATACTGCTCATTGATGCTGAAACAGGTGAGATCTTGAATGAAAGAAGAAGATAACATTACCATTTACAATAATATAGGTTCACAAAACTCAAATTCAAACCTTGAGGTATTTGGTGCGCGGGTTCATAATCTTCAGGATGTTGATGTAACAATGCCCCGTGATAAACTGGTTGTGATAACCGGATTAAGCGGAAGCGGTAAATCGTCACTTGCATTTGATACAATCTATGCTGAAGGTCAACGCCGCTACATGGAAACTTTCTCTGCCTATGCACGACAATTTATAGGCAATCTGGAAAGACCTGATGTTGATAAAATCAACGGATTAAGTCCGGTAATTTCAATTGAGCAAAAATCAACTTCACGTAATCCACGTTCAACAGTTGGTACCATTACTGAGATTTATGATTTTATGCGACTGCTTTTTGCACGTACGGCCGAAGCATACTCTCCGGTTACAGGTGAAAAGTTAGTTCGCTACACTGAAGAACAGATAATTCATCAGATCACTGATGATTTATCAGGAAAAGACATTCTCATTCTTGCTCCTCTTGTAAAAGGCAGGAAAGGTCATTATCGTGAACTTTTTGAGCAATACCGAAAACAGGGATTTCTGAAAGTCAGAGTTGATGGTGAACTGAAAGAGATCATCTTCGGAATGCAGCTTGACCGGTATAAAGTTCATGATATTGAACTTGTTATCGACAGAATAACTGTTTCGGAAAAAGCATCACAGCGAATCAAATCATCAGTACAAACTGCACTAAAGCAAGGGAAGGGAATGCTAATTGTAGTTGAGGTTGACAACATGAAGAGCAGGTATCTAAGCAAAAAGCTCATGGACCCTGCCACCGGCACTGCATTTGACGAACCCGAACCGAATCTTTTCTCGTTTAATTCACCTTATGGAGCTTGTCCTTCATGTAATGGTTTAGGTACAATCACTGAAATCGACATGAATAAGATAATTCCCGATCCAAGGAAGACTATCCGCAAGGGAGGGATCGCACCCTTAGGAGAAGCTAAAAGCACATGGATATTCAGACAAATTGAAGCATTAGGTGAAAAGTATAAATTCACACTTGACACTCCAATTGAAGATATTCCTGAGAACGCTATAAATTCAATACTTTATGGCAGTGAAGAAGTCTTAAAGGTAAAGAATGAATATCTTGGGGTGACTTCCTCATACTCAATGCATTTCGAGGGAATTATCAATTTTATTAATGATCAGTTATCGGAAAACTCAACAGGGCTCCGAAAATGGGCAGGTGGTTTCACTAACATAGTAAAATGCCAGGCATGCCATGGTACGCGACTTAAACCGGAGTCACTGAATTTTAAGATTGATGGTTATAATATTGCCCAGCTTTCTGAACTTGAACTCACCGGTTTGGATGAGTGGTTTAAGGAAGACCACTTTAAGGATGATCAAAGAAAGGAGTTGATTGCCAATGAGATCATCAGGGAGATCAGAAATCGTATAAGATTCCTGTTAAACGTTGGACTTGACTACCTGACAATAAGTCGTTCAACGGGAAGTCTTTCCGGAGGTGAAGCTCAGCGAATCAGACTGGCCACTCAAATTGGGTCACAATTAGTAGGGGTATTATATATACTTGACGAACCAAGCATAGGTTTGCATCAGCGCGACAATATGCAACTTATAAGTGCTCTGAAAGACCTGAGAGACTTAGGTAATTCAGTAATAGTTGTCGAGCACGATAAGGATATGATCCTTACGGCTGATTACATTGTTGATGTTGGTCCCGGTGCCGGTAAGCATGGAGGTAAAATAGTTGCTGCAGGAACACCATCGGATATGTTCAACTTCAACACTTTAACTTGCAAATATCTTACCGGTGAGCTGAAAATTCCTGTTCCTGAGAAAAGGAGACCTATAAATGGCAAATTCCTAACAATTGAAGGAGCAACCGGGAATAACCTAAAGAATGTAACACTAAAGCTGCCCCTGGGACTGTTCATCTGTATAACGGGAGTTTCGGGTAGCGGAAAATCGTCACTTATTAATGAGACCCTCTACCCTATTCTGAGTCAGCACTTTTACAGGTCAGACAAGAAACCGTTACCATTTAAGAGTGTAAAAGGATTAGAGAACATTGATAAAGTTATTGAAATTGATCAATCACCAATAGGACGTACACCGCGTTCAAATCCTGCAACCTACACCGGAGTTTTTGATGATATAAGAAAATTATTTGCAGCTCTGCCGGAGGCTAAGATTAGAGGATATCAACCCGGACGATTCTCTTTTAATGTTAAAGGTGGCCGATGCGAAGCTTGCAGGGGTGCAGGAGTGAAAGTCATTGAAATGAATTTTCTGCCTGATGTTCAGGTTGTTTGCGAGACCTGCTATGGCAAAAGATATAATCCTGAAACTCTGGAAGTCAGGTACAAAGGAAAGTCAATAAACGATGTGCTGGACCTTACTATCAATCAGGCAGTTGAATTCTTTGAGAATATACCCTCGATAATCCAGAAAATAAGGACATTGAAAGAAGTGGGACTTGGCTACATAACTTTAGGGCAACAGTCGACTACACTATCGGGAGGAGAAGCGCAGCGTGTAAAATTAGCGGCAGAATTGGCAAGGAAGGATACCGGCAAGACAATGTATATCCTTGATGAGCCAACAACAGGATTACATTTTGAGGATGTAAACGTAATGCTTAAAGTATTGCACAAATTAGTTGATCGAGGGAACACTGTTGTAGTTATAGAGCACAACATGGAAGTGATAAAAGTGGCCGATTACATAATAGATCTTGGGCCTGAAGGAGGGAGAAAAGGGGGCATGATAATTGCGGAAGGTACACCTGATTCGATTATTAATAATACAGAAAGTCTTACATCTCAATTTCTTAAGAAAGAACTTGAGAATTAAAAACGTTTTAAATTCACCTAATAATTAACTTTGATTGTTTAATGAAAAGGTATTATATTTACAGCCTGATAAAACAATCGCTAATAACATACTATACTTGAATGCATCCGTTAGGACTAAATGAGGAGGATAGAATAAGGGAGGCCATAACACCGAAAAGCTGGAATGAAATCATGACCAGCGATTCTTGGGAAGTATTCAAGATAATGTCGGAGTTTGTTGAAGGTTTTGAGAAAATGGGTCGTATAGGGCCATGTGTTTCAATCTTTGGATCGGCACGTACTCATTCCTCCAACAGGTGCTATAAGCTGGCAGAGGAGATCGCCTACCTGCTAACAAAGAAAGGATTTGGCATAATCTCAGGTGGCGGACCCGGAATAATGGAAGCGGCTAATAAAGGGGCTCATTTCGGAGGTGGCAAATCAGTTGGTTTAAACATCGAATTGCCATTTGAACAAGGTTCAAATCCCTTTATTGATCCGGATAAATTAATCACCTTTGACTACTTCTTTGTAAGAAAGGTGATGTTTATGAAATATTCACAAGGGTATATTGTTTTACCCGGTGGTTTCGGTACTATGGATGAGTTATTTGAAGCTATTACATTGATTCAGACACATAAATCTGTCAGATTCCCAATTGTTCTGGTTTCAAAGGACTACTGGACCGGATTGTTAGATTGGATTAAAGATCAAATGCTTGCTGAATTGAATATTGCCGAAGCCGATCTTGATATTTTCTCAATTGTGGATACAGCTGATGAAGCCGTTGAGATTATAGAAAAGTATTATAATAAGTATGCATTAAAACCTAATTTCTAAGTCTGGCCGGGAACCAGGATTATGTTTAATATTACTAATACACAGACAATATGACATCATTAAAGCTGATTCAATTAAATTTTGAGACTGGTGGATATAACCTACTTGCAAGAGTGATCATTAATGGGAAACCAGCACTTTTGATGGTTGATACCAGTTCTCCTACAACTGTTCTTGATACTGATCATCTACAGAAATTCGTAAACCAAACTGAACTAAAGCGCAATCCACGCAAAGGTTTAGCAGGTATTACAAGTGTTTACACTTACATCGCAACTATTGATAAGTTAGAGATCGGCTCAGTTGTCATTAATAACTATAAAGCAGCTGCTGTTGACCTTGGACTTACTAATCGCGCTTTCAGAAGTATGGGTAATCCTCAGATTGATGGCTTACTTGGTTGTGACTTATTACGCCACTGCAAATCTGTTATTCGTTTTGAGGACAGAGTGCTCGAATTACATGCCCTTGAAGAACCAGCCGAACCGGCAAAGAACGAAGTTATCGAATAATAGTTAGTTTTCCGGTTAATAAAATATTGCTTTGAGAAGCGACTATCAAGTATAGTCCGCTTCTCATTTTATTTAAGCTTATCCGGTTCTTGCCTGATTTAAGAAAATCTTCTGCAACCAACTGCCCGAATATATCATAACAGTAGACTTCCCATTTACCTGTTTCAGGAAGGATAATAATAACTTCATCAACAGCCGGATTTGGATACATTTCAAGTTGCTGAGCTTTTGTAAAATTTCCTATTCCTGATGGTCCTGGAGGAACGCCCTTAAAGAGATTAACACCTCCTGCATAATTTCCTACAACCATATCCAGGTAACTGTCATTATTTATATCAGAAATACAAACTGAAGTCCTGAAACCTTCTTTGATAGTAATGAAAACATCATCCTTGGGGCTGATCCTTTCAGTTGGAGTGGCAGGTAGTGCAGGATAATAAAAAAGCTTTCCGGATTCAGAACCAACTACCATTCTTAAGTTTCCTGATTTACTCCTAAAAATGAAAGGCACACTGTAGCCTGTGTATGATTGAAGTGGGTCAGTTACATTTACAGAACCAAAATCATGGGTTACAAAACTAAACTCAGGTGCATTTAAAGAACCTGTATTTTTGAAGTAACTTAACTTACCGTGAATATTTCCACTAACTATATCTTTTAAGCCGTCATTATCAATATCCTCAATTGTCGGAGTCTGAAAAGCACCGCCGCTTTTGGTATTTATTTCAACAGGAACGCCAAACACAGGTACATCATTCATCATACCGGTCTTAAAGTAAATTCGTAACTTCCCATCACCTGTTCCTACAATCATATCAGACTTCCCGTCATTATTTAAGTCAGAAAAATCGGCTTTAATTCCTATAGTATTGAGTTGCGACAAATTCCCCAAATCTTCACTGACTAATCTAAATGATGGCTCAGTGGCTGTACCATTATTAATATAGAAAGCCAGCGATGCCACATAATTGCACTTAAGTATGCCGTTAACATCATAATAAGAAGAATCGATCATACCATAATTACCTACCACCAAGTCAATCAACTGATCGTCATTTACATCCCTGAACACAGGATAGGCTCCAATGCCCCTGTCGATCATTGTTTCCTGAAGAAATGATTCAGTCACTTTTGTTAAATTACCTCCATCCCGTATTTCATACTGCCACACAGAATTCTGACCCGAAGACTTTATTAATGAGGGTGTAAAGGGTGACAAAATCAGGTCACGAATTCCATCATTGTATGCATCAATCTGTTGCATTGAAGGAAATGACACCAGGTTTACAGGAGAATTCGCAGGAAAAGAATCAATAACCTGCGTCATGTGGGCACTAATACCGTCACCATCATTAATTAGTGCCTGAATATTCATAAAATCAACATCTCCCAGCATCAAATCAACTCTATTGTCACCGTTAATATCCATGACGTTAAGAGTTGAGCCTGTGTGTCTGTCATTTTGTAAACTAAGAGTATTTTTCAGAAAATTCACACAAGTATCAAGTAAGAGTTCATTGGATTCATCATTTTCGGCAAATTGTCCCCAGCAGTAATCAACCTTATGAAAAAGTAGTGAGTCAGCACTGCCGTACGTCTCCATCGACATATTCTTATGCAGATCAACAAAAGAGCCGAGTCCGGAGAAAGTGAGAATATCAAGATCTCCATCAAGATCAAGATCATAAATGGCAGGATAATCAACATCAGTTACCAGAAGATTTGTAAATACATTTCCCTGAAGTGATCTAATAAACTGATTAACCGCTTTCTCGAATTTTAGCTCCTGACTGGATATATTTCTATACACCATGATACCACCGGTAGTGTATGTAAAGATGTCGGGCAACAAATCACCATTATAATCATGCATTTGAAAAGTGTTCCTTATGGATGGAAAATACCGGCGATAGGAGGGATCAAAAATATATTGAGAACTTGCATTAGTTGAACGAAGTTGATTGAAAACAAAAGGCATTAGCTTATTACCATGTCTTTCAAACGCAACGAGGTCATTACGACCATCCATATTAAGGTCTATCTCACCAAGTTGAACATTATTTAAGCCTCCCGCCCAGGCATTCGAAAGAATTTCATTATTTATATACACTTTAGGAGTAAGCCAGGGATCAAAACCATAATCATTAAGATTTTGTGTAATTCCTGATTTGAAAAAAAGAAATGCAAATACGATTAAAAATGTGACTGATCGGGGTAAAAAGGGCGTGTTCATCATTGGTGAGTTCATCTTATGCAAAGATACAAAGTGAGTGTATGAAATTTGAACATTCTCATTTATATCATTTTAGGCTAAAAAACTTGGTAAAAAAACTTCAAAAGTTACATTGGTTAATTACGATACTTATTCTATATTTGCAAACTCAAAAAAATAGTCTAAATAAGTTATTAATCCAACCACACATGCAGAATAAAGGTGCTATTAAATTTTTCGCAATTGCATTGGCACTTGTTTGCCTTTTTCAGCTTTCATTCACTTACTTTTCAAAGAGAGTTGAGAGCAAAGCAAGAAGTTATGCCAAGAGCGAAGTAGCAGTTCGGGAGGCAAAAGAATTAGCTAAAGGAGATGCAGTTCTTGAAACAGCAATTTTAGATTCAATAACCAAAGCACGCGAAGCTTATTATCTTGATTCAGTTGCAAACCAGCCGGTATATAACATCCTCGTCAGGAAATATACTTACAGGGAAGTAAAAGAACGCGAGCTGAATCTGGGGCTTGACCTCAAGGGAGGTATGAACGTGACAATGGAAGTTTCTGTTGTTGACATCGTTAAAGCTCTTGCTGATAACAGTGATAATCCTGTTTTCGTACAGGCAATTCAAAAAGCTGTCGAAAAACAAAGAAACAGTCAGGATGACTTTGTTACTTTGTTTGGCCAATCCTTCAAAGAAATTGACCCGAATGCAAAATTAGCAGCCATATTCAATACAGTTGACCTGAAAGACAGGGTTACCTTCAATTCAACCAATGATGAAGTATTAAAAGTCATCAGAGAAGAGACAAATGGTGCAATTGATCGTACATTCAATATTCTCCGTACACGTATTGACCGTTTCGGTGTTGCTCAACCGAACATCCAGAAAATGCAGACAGCAGGCAGAATTCTGGTTGAGTTACCCGGCATTAAAGAGCCTGAACGTGTAAGGAAACTTTTACAGGGTACTGCTCAGCTTGAGTTCTGGGAAACCTACCAGTTTGGAGATGTTGTAAATTATTTTGAGGAGGCCAACAAACGTCTGGCATCAGTTGAAGCAACCGAAATTGACACTACTCAAACAGAATCAGCAACTGATGAAACAGAACCTGCTACAACTACTACCGAAACAGAAAACGATACCACATTACTTGCTTCTGATACATCACTGCTCGACAGAATAAGTGATACATCAGCTGCAGCAAAAGAATCAGAGTCTTTCCAACAATATGCCAAAGAGAATCCACTTTTTGCATATCTGCGTCCTGCAATTTTCCAAAATGAGCAAGGACAGTATTTCCCGGGTCATGGAGCTACAGTTGGCTTTGCTGCAATAAAAGATACATCTAAAGTGAATAGGGCTTTAGCAAAAGTGGCCAATATCTTCCCAAGAGATTTGAAACTTGCGTGGACAGTTAAGCCTGAAAAAGACAGACCCGACGTACTTGAACTTATTGCTCTGAAAGTGACTAACCGTGACGGCAGAGCTCCATTAGGCGGAGATGCAGTTGTTGATGCACGCCAGGATTACGACCAAAACGGACGTGTTGAGATTACTATGCTCATGAATAATGAAGGTGCTAAAGTTTGGAAGCGATTAACTGCCGACAATATCGGTAACCAAATTGCAATTGTTCTCGACAACTATGTATACAGTGCACCAGTTGTAAATGGTGAGATACCAAACGGTCGTTCATCCATTTCAGGTAACTTCACTATTGAAGAAGCTCAGGACCTTAGCAATATCCTTAAAGCAGGTAAACTGCCGGCTCCAGCAAGAATTGTTCAGGAAGAAGTTGTAGGACCATCACTTGGACGTGAGTCAATTAATTCAGGACTTGCCTCTTTTATTATTGCATTCGTTCTTGTACTGATCTACATGGTGGGATACTATAACAGGGCCGGTTGGGTTGCTGACCTTGCACTTGTTTCAAACGTGTTCTTCATCTTCGGAGTTCTGACATCACTGGGAGCTGTGCTTACATTACCCGGTATTGCAGGTATTGTGCTTACTTTAGGTATGGCGGTTGATGCTAACGTTATTATCTATGAGCGTATTAAAGAAGAGTTACGTGCAGGTAAAGGTCTGAGACTCGCTCTGACCGATGGATACAAAAATGCTTACTCGGCTATTATTGACGGTAACGTAACAACAATATTAACAGGTATAGTACTCTATATATTTGGTAGTGGTCCTATCCAGGGTTTTGCTACTACTCTTATTATTGGCATTATCACTTCACTCTTCACAGCTATCTTTATCTCAAGAATTATCTTTGAAAATCTGCTAAAGAGAAATAAGGAAATTACCTTCTTCAATTCATACACAAAATATGCTTTCACTGACATACATATTGATTTTATCGGTCTAAGGAAGAAGCTTTACGTTGTATCAGGTATTATCATCTTAATTGGTATCATTTCATTAGCCACTAAGGGACTAAATTATGGTGTTGACTTCACAGGTGGTCGTACATACATTGTACGTTTTGACCAACCTGTTACAACAAATGATGTCCGTGAAAGCCTGAGTACTGCTTTTGGAGAATCTCCTGAAGTTAAGACATTCGGTGGAAGCGACCAGGTAAAAATTACTACCAAATTTAGTATTGAAGATGATTCCAGAGCTGCTGACAGTCTGGTTGAGGCAAAACTTTATGAAGGTGTTAAGGGTCTTTATAAACAACCGTTGAGTTTTGCTGACTTCACTTCTGATAGTGATACAAAAATATTAGGTCGATTGAGTTCACAAAAAGTAGGGCCTACTATTGCTGATGATATTAAACAGGGTGCTGTAATGGCAGTTGTTTTCGCCCTTATTGTAATGTTTGTCTATATTGCTATACGTTTCAAGAGATGGCAATACGGTCTTTCAGGTGTGCTATCCTTAACACACGACTCATTGATTACTATTGGAGTGTTCTCGTTATTCTATGGAATACTGCCATTCAATCTTGAAGTAGACCAGGCATTTATAGCTGCATTGTTGACTATTATCGGATATTCAATCAATGATACCGTGATCATCTTTGACCGAATCAGGGAGTATATTGGACTACATCCAAAGCGCTCATTAAAAGAGAACATGAACAACGCTATGAACAGCACTTTAGGACGTACATTTAATACTTCAGGAACTACTTTGGTTGTATTGATTGCAATCTTCATCTTTGGCGGTGAAGTAATCAGAGGATTTGTATTCGCCTTGATGGTTGGTATCGCTGTTGGTACATACTCTTCTATCTTCAACGCAGCTGCTCTGGCATACGACTTCATAGGCCTTAGTGAAAAGAAAGCTGCTAAGAAATCACTTGAACTAAAAAAAGCTAAGAGCTAAATAAAAAGGCTCGTCCATGTAATACATGGATAATAAGCATAAGATTAGAATAATTTACAGATAGCTGCTCCTACAAGAGCAGCTATTTTTTTTATTGCTGTTTACCTTTGGTTACAAACCTAATTAAGTGTCTTTATAATTGCGTATCTTTACCGGTCAAATAAATTAGTTGTCATCATGCCAATGAGCCCATTGCTTTTTCTGGATATAAGTGGCGGAGAATTTTTAGTCATTCTCATTGTTGCTTTTCTGGTATTCGGTCCAAAAAAGCTTCCTGAAATTGCAAGAAAAATGGGGCGGACGATGAATGAAATCAAGAGTGTTTCAGGTGAGCTAACGCGTGAATTCACTGACCAGACAAGGAATATCACTTTAGAACTTAAGTCTGCAAGAGATGCTGCAAAAATTGAATATGAAACACCCGACCTGAGTATCACGATACAACAGGAGCAGTCAGACAGGATGAAGGCTATTAATCAAAAAAACAGTAGAAATAATAAACCTACTGATGCAGGTGATGTTACTAATGACAGTAAAGCATTTGAAGCACCAAATAGTAACAATATTCAGCAGGATTTAAGCGTTAACCCCAATACAGATCAGTAAAATCAGTGGTTTAGCATTATAACAATATGTTCATGAACCTTAGAGTAATTTTTATTATCCTCCTTTTTTCACTGTTTACCTTGCCGGAAGTTACAGCCCAAAGCCGGAGAATGGCAGCAGCAGATGATGCATTCAATACATTCCAATACAATCTTGCTGTAAATCGGTACAAGAAAGCGTATTCCAGAACCAAGAGCCGCCCTGAAAAGGATAGAATTTCATATCAGATGGCAGAGTGTTATAGGAAAATGAATAACACCAAGAGAGCTGAGGTTAATTATAAACGCATGATTAACAGCGATTTTGCAAGAAAAAATCCTATCGCATACCTTAATTATGCCGATATGCTGAAGGCCAATGAGAAATATGATTTGGCCAGAGATTATTATGCAAGTTATGCTGAAAGCGTTCCTGATGATCCCAGAGGTCCGAATGGAGTACAATCATGCACCATGATACAGGAATGGATTGAAAATCCTACTAAATACAGTGTAGAAAATATTAAAAAAGTTAATTCGAAAGCTGATGATTTTGCTGCAACTTTTTCAGACAGATTTTACAATGCTCTGATTTTCACTTCTACACGTGAAGGTAGCACAGGTAAAGGTCTTGATGGTTGGACAGGACAGAACTTTAGTGATCTTTATCAAAGTCGCCAGGACCGTAAAGGTGACTGGAGTGAACCTACACTTACCGAATCAGAAGGAAAACTTAATACCACTGCCAACGAAGGAGTTCCAGTATTCAACAGTTCGTTCAGTACAATGTATTACACTCGTTGCGGAAATGAAGATGAAGAGAATACTAACTGTAGAATAATGACCATTAGAAAAAGTGGCAAAGGATGGGGTGAACCTGCAGTCCTGGATTTAGGAACTGACAGTACTGTCACTAATGGCCATCCTGCAATCAGTAGTGATGAATTGACAATTATCTTTTCAAGTGACCGTGAAGGTGGGAAAGGTGGTAAAGACCTTTGGATAGCAACACGTTCCACTACCACAGATAAATTCAATAAAGCTCTGAATCTTGGTGATGTTATAAATACACCGGGTGATGAAGTATTCCCTTTCCTGAGGAATGACACAATCCTGTATTTCGCATCAAATGGGCATCCCGGTTTAGGTGGGTTAGATATCTTTAAGAGTATCAAAAGAGAGGACGGATGGACTAAACCTGTCAACATGGAAGTTCCTGTCAATTCAAGCGGAGATGATTTTGCAATGGTATTCAAGGCAGGTGAAGATGCAGGAGTTTTTACTTCAAACCGTAAGGGAGGTCGTGGAGGTGATGACATTTACGCTTTCAATAATCCACCATTGGTATTCACTCTTGCCGGCACCGTGAAAGATGATCGTACACTGCAGTTTGTTCCTATGGCTTCAGTTAAACTTGTTGGTTCAGATGGCTCGTCAATTGAAGCAAAAACTGACCCGAAAGGTTTCTACTCTTTCAGCAAGTCGCAAATCAAACCCAACACAACTTACGATATTACAGTAACTAAAGATAATTACTTTAATACTAAGGCAAGGGAGACAACAGTAGGTCTGGAGAAGAACAAAGACTTTGTGATAGATTTTATGCTTCAGCCAATTCCTGAAAAGCCTGTTGTACTACCTGACATTCTGTATGATTTGGCTAAATGGGATCTTAAACCACAATATCAGGATTCATTACAGGGACTTATTAAAACCTTACTTGATAACGAAACTATTGTTATAGAGCTTGCTTCACATACTGACACACGTGACACTGAAGAAAGGAATGATATCCTTTCACAACGAAGAGCTGAATCGGTAGTAAATTATCTTATCGAAAGAGGTATTGATCCTGCAAGATTAGTTGCAAAGGGTTACGGTGAACGAGTCCCGCGTGTTTTGCCAAACAACAAAGTAAAAGATGGTTTTCTTTTCAAAGCCGGAACAGTACTTACTCAACAATTTATTGATTCACTTCCAACGAATGATCAGAAGGAAGCAGCTCATGCATTGAACCGCCGTACTGAATTCAGGGTTTTGAGTAAGGATTTTGTACCACGGGCCAAAAATCAGGAATTCGCACAGCAAAGAGTTGACATTAAAATAAATCCTGAAGATAATATTGTAAATCTGAAATCAGGCAAAGGCAGTTCAATGATGGTTCCTGCTGTGATTAACGGTATTACGGTTGATATTATGATTGATCCAAATGACCGTGGATTTATCTTCTCACTTGCTGAGGCACAGAAACTCCTTCAGAGCGGTGCAATCACAAAGGAAGATTTTACAGGTGATCCAGCTATTGTACTTGCCGAAGGTAGTATTGCTGATAAGGCTGTATTCAAAATCAAGGAATTCAGGATTGGACCAAAAACTGTATCAAATATAGAAGCCTCTGTTTCGCATAAATTAACAGAAGGAGTTATCATGGGCGAAAGTACCATTAGTATGCTTGGAAGGTTTAAACTTGCAACAGATAAGAAGCAACTGATTTTCAACTAATAGCTTATTCGATCGGATGGATCAGGAATCACGTTATACTCGCAGAGGGGTATCTGCTGATAAAGAAGATGTACACAATGCAATAAAGACTATAGATAAAGGTATTTTCCCAAAAGCATTCTGTAAAGTAATCCCTGATATTTTAGGTAATAATCCTGACTATTGCAATATAATGCATGCGGATGGTGCAGGCACTAAATCATCTCTGGCATATATTTACTGGAAAGAAACCGGTGATTTGTCAGTCTGGAAAGGAATTGCTCAAGATGCAATAGTCATGAATACTGATGACCTCTTATGCGTTGGTATAACCGACAATATTCTAATCTCAAGTACCATAGGAAGAAACAAGAACCTAATTCCGGGAAGTGTAATTGCCGAGATTATTAACGGTACAGAGAGTTTCCTTGAGAATTTAAGATCACACGGTATAAGCATCTGGTCAACCGGAGGTGAAACTGCCGATGTTGGAGATCTTGTTCGTACAATAATCGTGGATTCAACTGTTAGTGCCAGAGTAAAGCGTGACAGTATTATCAGAAATGATGCAATAGCACCCGGTGATGTAATTGTTGGATTGGCATCTTTTGGTAAGGCTACATATGAGGAAACCTATAATGGAGGTACAGGGAGTAATGGTTTAACCTCCGCAAGGCATGATATGCTTTCGGATAAATATGCAAGCCATTACCCTGAATCGTATGATCCACAAGTACCGGAGGAATTGATATATAGTGGCAGCATTGACATTACGGCGCCTTCTCCAATAGAAGGGCTGGATTATGGTAAACTTCTACTCTCCCCTACCCGCACTTATGCTCCCGTAATCAAACAAGTTTTAGCTGAATTACGACATGAAATTCATGGAATGATACACTGTTCAGGAGGAGCTCAGACTAAGGTGCTTCATTTTATTAACAACCTGCACATTGTTAAGGATAACATGTTCAACATCCCACCACTTTTCAGTATCATTAAGGAACAATCCAATACCCCACTCAGTGAAATGTATAAGGTCTTTAATATGGGGCATCGCATGGAGATTTATCTTCCTGAAAAGTTTGCAAACCTAATAATTGAAATTGCTGCATCCTTTAACATTGATGCAAAGATTATTGGCCATGTTGAAGCGTCTGACAGGAAGCGTCTGACCATTACCTCTCCTGAAGAAATATTAGAATACTAGCTATGGGTTTCAACAGATTACTTCAATATCGGTAAGTCATACTCAATATTGGAGTATCAGTGCTGCTACTAGAATTTTACATAACCGTTTCAACTATCTAAACCTAATACTTATTTTATTACATTATTACATTCCGCACTAAGTCCCCGATTGGTTTTAAGGACTAAATTCCAATATTTAATCACAACTTTACCCTTAAACCTGTTGTATACTAAATAACCTTGGCTGATGAGGATCCCTAAAAATCAGTCTAATAAATTAGTAACTTTGCACCCTCAAATTTGAATGTCATGCTCGATAAACTTGAAGCTATATATAACCGTTACGTTGAGATTGAAAAGCAGATGAATGACCCCGGTATCATGAATGATATGAAGGCATACATCAAGCTAAGCAAAGATTATAAGGAGTTGAATCCTGTCATTAAGGCTTATAAGGACTATAAGCTTGTAATGGACAACATAGCTCATGCAAAGGAAATTCTGTACCAGGAAAAAGATGAAGAATTCAGATCTTTAGCAAAGGAAGAACTGAATGAACTGACTGAAAAGCGTGAGCAGATGGAAGAAGAAATCAGGCTCATGCTTATCCCATCTGACCCACAGGATGGAAAGAATGCTATAGTTGAAATAAGAGCAGGCACCGGTGGAGATGAAGCCAGTATATTTGCCGGTGATCTCTACAGGATGTACACCAAGTACTGCGAAAACAAAGGATGGAAGATTGAACTGGTTGATTATACTGAAGGCACAGTTGGCGGGTTCAAAGAAATAATACTCAATGTTAGTGGAGAGAATGTTTATGGCCAATTAAAGTATGAATCAGGTGTTCATCGTGTGCAAAGAGTACCACAAACTGAAACTCAGGGCAGAGTTCATACTTCAGCAGCTTCAGTTGCTGTGCTTCCCGAAGCTGATGAATTTGATGTGGAACTTAAACCTTCTGATATCCGTAAGGATACCTACTGTTCATCAGGCCCCGGGGGACAATCGGTTAATACTACTTATTCAGCCGTTCGACTTACTCATATTCCAACAGGTATTGTTGTTACCTGTCAGGACCAGAAATCACAGCTGAAGAATTTCGATAAGGCTCTTACTGTACTTCGTACAAGGTTGTTTGAACAGGAATACCAGAAATACCTTGACGAAATATCAAAGAAACGTAAAACCATGGTTTCAACCGGAGACCGTTCGGCCAAAGTCAGAACATATAATTACCCTCAGAGCCGCGTAACCGACCATAGAATCAATCTTACCATGTATAATCTTACTGCCTTTGTTGATGGTGATATTCAGGATATGATTGATGCCTTACAGTTGGCAGAAAATGCAGAAAGACTGAAAGAAGCCGTTGGTTAATCTTAGCGGCACTCTTAAGAATATAGCAATCAGGATGTATTGCATTTTTGTGCATCTTTGTATTGTTAATATACAATCAATTCAACCAGAACATCTATGAACCGCACCCAACTTATCAACCTTATCAGGAATAAGAGATCCTATCTTTGCGTTGGACTTGACAGTGATATCTCGAAAATACCACAACACCTGTTGAGCTATTCTGACCCCGTATTCGAATTCAATAAACAGATTATTGAGGCAACTCTGCCATATACGGTTGCTTATAAACCTAATCTCGCTTTTTATGAATCAAGGGGAATTAAAGGTTTAGAGAGTCTGCATAAAACCATGCAGTTCCTTGAAAAACATAAAGATGAGTGCTTAACAATTGCAGATGCAAAGCGTGGGGATATCGGTAACACAAGTACACAATACGCGGAAGCCTTCTTTAATCCTGGCAAATCGGGTTTCAATTTCGATGCTGTAACAGTTGCACCATATATGGGTGAGGATTCAGTAACTCCATTTCTTAAATTTTCAGATAAATGGGTAATTGTACTGGCACTTACATCAAATAAAGGTGCCAATGATTTTCAACTCATAGAAGATAATTCAGGTACCCGCCTCTTTGAAAAAGTACTTCGCACAACAATCCAATGGGGAACTCCTGATAACACAATGTTTGTTGTTGGTGCAACAAGAGCTGAGATGCTTGCTGAAATACGCAAGATAGTTCCTGATCATTTTCTGCTGGTACCCGGAGTAGGTGCACAAGGCGGAAGTCTTGAGGAAGTAGCAAGGTATGGACTTAACAAGGATTGTGGCATCCTGGTAAACGCATCACGAAGTATCATTTTTGCTTCTTCAGGAATTGATTTTGCAGAAAAAGCAATGGAAGAAGCAAAGTCAATGCAGTCGCAAATGAGTAAGACACTAAAGTAAAACTGGAGGAAGACATTATAAAAAGAGAGGCTGTATCAACATCAGAAACAGCCTCTCTTTTTTATTTATCGGGTAAAGATTATCTATTTACATGTTATTACTTTCTTGTCCTTCGTGAAATACAAGATTGTCGAGTGATATCGTGTACTTTCCGGGACTTGTAGAATACTTGATACTGTAATGGGTAGGATACCATCCATCGACTTCGTATGCCTCGGGTTGTCTTACTTCGAAAGTAACATCAGGATGCTGAAGTAAATATGCACTTGTGATCATCGGTTCGAAGAAGATAAAATCACCATCAAAGGAACCCCAAATATAAGTTTGAGTAAACTCACCGGTACCTGCTACTTCAGGAGACAGCAAATCTAACCAGTGTGCACCCATTTCAGGAACTCCACCCGGGACTTTAAAATATAGTGGAGGCTGGTAAATCGCTTCGGGAATGTTCTCGAACTCTTCAAGATCATCTTCTTCAATCTGCAAACGAAGAGATTCCGGAACAAGGTAAAAATGGAAATCAAAATGTGGTGCACCATATATAGGCAGGTGACCCATTGGATTCCAATCAACCATCATATGTGTGTAAAAATTACCTCCTTTATTATTAGGCATATTCAGAACAACTCTGATCTGATCATCTGAAAGATTTTCCAGTACTTTCTCTGAAACATCAATACCAACAGCAGTTGGATCGCCGTTGCCATTACCATTTACTTTAACCCATGCACGGGCAGTACCACCCATAAATGGAACTGTGGGTCCATAGAATGTGTTTGTCCCCTGAGCTTTCAATTCAGCTTCTGTTGTTGGCTTCTTCAGTCCTTCATCTTTTTGGCAAGACTGAAAAGAAACCACAATGCCCATTGTCAATGCAAGCACTGCAATTTTCCCTAATGATTTCATTTAGTTTAAGTTTGGTTAATAAATGTGATTATTACCAAACTAACACCATATTTTAAGTTGAGTTCTTACATTGTTATATTTATTTGAGTTAATGTAAATACACAGATATATATATAAAAAAGAGACTGACCCACACGAGTCAGCCTCTTCAATTATTATTAATTAGTATGGTAAATCTTAGTCAATAATGGTAATCCAATTGAAGATATCTTTTTCTTCACCATATTGGATTCCCTGTAAAAATTTGTATAGTTTGGTTGAAACAGGTCCTGCCTGGCCATCGTGACAATATTTATATACATGTCCTGTCAAATGGTCATCGATTTTGCAAACCGGTGAAATAACAGCTGCAGTGCCACAGGCTCCTACTTCGTCAAATGAATCGAGTTCACTAACTTCAATTGGTCTGACTTCTACTTCCATACCGAGATGACGGGCAATTTCCATCAAACTCTTATTGGTAATAGATGGAAGAATAGATTCAGATTTGGGAGTAATATACTTATTACCTTTAATAGCGAAGAAATTAGCCGGACCGGCTTCATCAATATATTTCTTTTCACGGGCATCAAGGAAGAGTGCAGATGCGTAACCATCAGCATGGGCTTCTTCTCCGGCGCGTAAGCTGGCAGCATAATTACCACCTACTTTATATTTACCGGTTCCCTTTGGAGCAGCTCTATCATAATCGCGTGCTATTTGTAAAGCTACAGGTTTAAATCCTTCCTTAAAATAAGGGCCGACAGGAGTAACAAATACTATGAACAAATACTCATCAGCCGGTTTAACACCTACCCTGGGGCCTGAGCCAATCAATAATGGGCGAATGTATAATGATGCACCTGTTCCAAATGGTGGAATGAAACGCTCATTTAATTTAACAGCTTTAACAATAGCCTCATAGAATAATTCTCTTGGCACTTCTGCCATCATTACACCATAGGCAGAACTTTCCAGCCTGATAGCATTCTCTTCCCAACGGAATAAACGGATCTTACCATCTTTTCCTCTGAAAGCTTTCATTCCTTCGAATGCTTCCTGTCCATAATGTAAAGAGGATGCAGCCATATGCAGGCTTACATACTCAGAAGATGAAACCTCTAATTCACCCCACTTTCCATTCCTGTAATAACAACGTACATTGTAATCAGTCTTAACATAGCCGAAAGGCAGGTGACTCCAATCTATTTCTAACATAATGCGTATATTTTAGGTTTTTTTAATTCTCCCTATGATGAGGCTAAATTAGTAAGATTCCTGCATCTGACAATGGAAAAATGAAAATTGTTATGATATTCCATATGTAATTTCCTAATAAACCTCACATGTATATTTCTGCATCTGTTCATTAACTCAGTCATTTTGTCAGTTATCATCAATGGCACAGGTTTTGAACTGGCACAGATAATAATTTTAAATCCATATAAACTATGCAGACTGGGAAGATCAATGTTCAGACGGAAAACATTTTTCCTATCATTAAAAAGTTCCTGTATTCAGATCATGAAATATTCCTTAGGGAACTAATATCAAATGCTGTTGATGCAACTCAAAAACTAAAAGCACTCTCCTCAATGGGGCAGGTTAAGGATGACCTGGGTGATCTTACAATAGAAGTAATCCTTGATAAAGATGCAAAAACCCTCACTGTACGTGACAGAGGTATCGGGATGACAGCCGAAGAAATTGATAAGTATATTAATCAAATCGCGTTCTCGGGTGCTGAAGAATTTGTAAAGAAATATGCGGGCAAGAGCGAAGCTGATGCAGCACAATTAATCGGACATTTTGGTCTGGGTTTCTACTCATCGTTCATGGTTTCCTCTAAAGTGGAAATTCTCACTAAAACATACAAAAAAGGACCAGGATCTAAATCAGTAAAATGGGAGTGCGACGGTAGTCCCGAATATTCACTGGTTGAAGCAGAAAAAGGTGACCGCGGAACCGATGTCATCTTACATATAGCAGATGATTCAACTGAATTCCTTGAAGAAAGCAGAATACTGGAGCTCTTAAAAAAATACTGTAAGTTCTTGCCGGTACCTATCAGGTTTGGAAATGAGAAAACATGGGAAAAGGTTGAAGGCCAAAAGGATGAAAAAGGCAACGATAAATACGATGAAATCGAGAAACCACGCATCATCAATAATACCAATCCTGCCTGGAAACGCAAACCTTCAGAATTAACCGATGAAGATTATAAGAACTTCTATCATGAATTGTATCCATTCACATTTGAAGAGCCTTTATTCAACATACATTTAAATGTTGACTATCCCTTTAATCTTACCGGTATCCTGTATTTCCCAAAGGTCAAGAGAAATATAGAAGTTCAAAAGGAAAAGATTCAATTGTATTCAAATCAGGTTTTCGTCACTGACTCGGTCGAGGGAATTGTGCCTGATTTCCTGACTCTCATGCATGGGGTTCTGGATTCACCCGACATACCACTTAATGTTTCAAGGTCATATCTGCAGAGCGATTCAAATGTGAAGAAGATATCAAACCACATTATGAAGAAAGTGGCTGATAAACTTGAAGATATCTTTAAGAACGATCGCAAGGAATTCGAGAGTAAATGGGATGATATAAAGATCTTTATTGAATACGGAGTGATTAGCGAACCTAAGTTCTGGGAAAGAGCAGAGAAATTTGCACTACTTAAAGATACTGAAGGCAAGTATTATACATTTGAAGAGTACAAAAACGTCATCAAGGACACTCAAACCGATAAGGATAAGAAACTTGTCTATCTGTATACATCTGATCCTGTTGAACAGCATAGTTTTGTCGAAACGGCTAAGGAAATTGGATACAATGTATTGGTGATGGATGGCGTACTCGACAATCATTATATCAATACACTTGAACAAAAATTTGAGAATTCAAGTTTTGTCAGAGTTGATTCAAATGTAACCGATAAGCTTATCAACAAGGAAGAGCCTATGCCTTCGAAGCTTAATGAGGAAGAACAGAAATCAATAAAGCCATTGTTTGAGGAAGCAGCAGGTAAAGAAAAATATACTGTCATATTCGAGAGTATGAGTGAAAGCAGCATGCCGGTTCAAATCACACGTCCTGAGTTCATGCGTAGAATGAAGGACATGTCAATGCTTGGCGGAGGTATGAGCTACATGGGTAACCTTCCCGACTCATTTAATCTGGTTGTAAATTCGAATCATCCATTGATTGGAAAGCTACACGAAGAGAAAGATGAAGAAACTCGCAAAAATATGGCTAAGCAACTAATTGATATAGCTAAGCTATCGCAAAATCTCCTTAAAGGTGAAGACCTTACGAGTTTTATAAAAAGAAGTATCGATATCCTCAAATAAATGTTGAATAAACATCACTTTGTAATCCCCCGGTTTATAGCGGATATAAAAATGAATTAACTTTACTTAATCACTAAACAGCACAAAAATGAAAAAATCTTTAGTCACCATTCTGGTTATAGTAGGTATTGTCATTATCCTTATAATGTGGGGGACGAGACGATACAACAACCTCGTTTCTATGGAAGAAAGCGTTACGGGAGCATGGTCACAGGTTGAGAATGTTTATCAACGGAGAGCAGATCTTATTCCAAACCTCGTAAACACCGTAAAAGGGTATGCTAATTTTGAGCAGGAAACACTCACTAAAGTAATCGAAGCAAGATCTAAGGCCACCGGCATTAATGTTAATGCCGAGCAATTGGATGAGAACTCTGTTCAGCAGTTTCAACAGGCTCAGCAAGGATTAAGTTCTGCATTATCACGATTGATGGTTGTGGTAGAAAGATATCCTGATTTGAAAGCTAATCAGAATTTCCTCGACCTGCAATCACAACTAGAAGGTACTGAAAACAGAATCGCTGTTGAACGTCGCAATTTCAATCAGACTGCGCAAACTTACAATGCACAGATCAGACGATTCCCGAACAGTATCTTTGCCGGGATGTTTGGGTTTGAAAGAAAAGCATATTTCGAAGCCGAGCAAGGAGCCGAACAGGCACCTGAAGTGCAGTTTTAATTTTAGCTAATAGTTTAAAATACGAATATTTAAAGAGATCAGAAGGAAATCCTCTCAGGAGGAGATCCTTCCGATTTCAGTAACATAATTTCAATTAGTAAAGTAATGCCACATACAGCGAGGACTTTCTTCACCCCCGAGCAGCAGGAGGATATTAAGATGGCTATTCAAGATGCCGAGCTTAATACTTCAGGTGAGATCAGAGTTCACATACAGAAAAAATGCCAGGGTGATGTACTTGATTGTGCCTCAGAGATATTCAAAAAGATTGGCATGGATAAAACCAAAGCCCGCAACGGTGTACTGTTTTATTTGGCTGTTGACAACAGGAGCTTTGCTATAATTGGTGATACCGGTATTAATGAGGTAGTACCGGCAGATTTTTGGGAGACAACTAAAATCTTAATGATCAATGAATTCAGAGAAGGGCGCTTCACAGAAGGATTGATTGCAGGAATTACAAAAGCAGGTGAACAGCTTAAGAAGCATTTCCCTTATCATAAAGATGATGTGAACGAACTCACCGACGAAATATCATTTGATCATTAACGAACTAACAGGCGAAGTCCTGTAGATAAAAAACCTTCGGATGAAACGATTTATCACATTTTTCCTTGTACTCCTGGTGCTGAGCTCCCTTAACATCATAGCACAGATTCCACCACGCCCAAACCCACCAAGGTTGGTTAACGACCTGGCCGGTTTACTTTCAGAAAATGAGAAAATTCAACTGGAACAAAGACTTGTTGCATACAGTGACAGTACTTCTACACAGATTGCTGTTGTCATATTGCCTGATCTTCAGGGATATGATCCTGATGATATGGCACAACGAATCGGGCAGGAATGGGGAGTTGGCCAGAAAGATTACAGCAATGGCATCGTGATACTGGTTAAACCTAAAATAGGTAATGATCTTGGTTATGCAGCTATTTCAACCGGTTACGGTGTTGAGGATGTTGTAACAGATGCTGTATCCCGTAGAATCGTTGATAATGAAATGATTCCTCGTTTTAAGGAAAACAAGTATTATGATGGAATCGTTGCCGGAGTAAATATTATTAGCGATCTGCTTCTTGGCAAATATAAAGCAGATGATTATGGCAAAGGAGATGATGAAGCAGGTGGCGTGATAATCTTTCTAATTATCTTGTTCCTTGTTATTATATTCTCGATTCTAAACAAAAATCGCGATAACAATCACACAATTGGACGTAAAGGCAACAGTCTGCCATTCTGGTTACTGTTATCAATGATGGTTAATAGTGGAGGACGAAGCCATGGCTCCGGAGGATGGGGAGGATTCTCAGGTGGCAGTGGTGGATTCGGTGGCGGAGGCTTTGGCGGCTTCGGTGGTGGCAGCTTTGGTGGCGGTGGAGCCTCCGGAAGCTGGTAAACTCAAAAATGTATTTAACCGCTATCTGTTAGTATTTGCTGTCCCTGCTTTTTCGTGAGGGTATTCAATTGACCCGTCAGTATATTTCGCAAACCGGGGCTCATCGGCATGAACGTATTCTTCATCCGGCCAGGGCCACCCTCCAAATTCTGTCCTTCGATATTCTGAAACAGTCTGTTGAATCTCAGCCTGTGAATTCATAACAAAGGGGCCATATTGCACCACGGGTTCATTAATTGGTTTACCCTGCAAAATAAGCAGCTCCGATTGCTGTGACCCATTTTCAATCAATATATTAACATCACTGACCAGGTCGGCCGAATAACCACCCGTCAACGTTTCTCCATTAATTTTCAATTCATCACCCTTGTAGAAGAACAATGACCTGTTTACTCCATTAACAGCTGCCGGAATACTATATGAAGCGTGGGGATCCATCTTAACACGTAATATCATAACTTCGTTTTCAGGATCAGCTGCCCACGAATCTTCAGATGGAGATTTAACCTCTACCCCTGATGCTTTCCCTGTAATTATGATGACCTCAGTATTCTTACCACCCTGATCCGCAACATTGACTCTTGGAATAGCTTCCTTCCACAACATCCGGTAATAAGGTTTAACCAGTTTCTTTGACCGCGGAAGATTCAACCAAATCTGAAATAACTCAAGTGGATTGGGTTGATCTTCATTAACCAAAGGAAACATCTCGGAATGTTGCAGACCGGTACCGGCAGTCATCCATTGAACATCTCCGTTCCCATATCTGCCTGCACCTCCGGCTGAGTCTGTATGATCAATAATGCCCTTCAAAACTATTGTAATAGTTTCAAATCCTCTGTGAGGGTGTACCGGAAACCCCGGAACCTGTTTACCATGGTACATTCTCCAATCAAGCCGTTCGTCGAAATCATTCCCAAGATAATGTCCTTTAACACCTGAAGCGGGGCCTTTAGATCTATTTCCGTTAGGATAATCATCCTTGTGGTGCGCACAAAACAGGAAAGGATCCTGCACCTTCCATTGAAAACCTAACTTATTTGTACGTAAAATTACTGAACTCATAGTGTAAAACTTTTGCAAATTAACAATGTAAGTTACTGTATGTTCGGCTAATAGAAGAAAATTAAGCCTATGTGTCAGACAAACGAAAAAAAGTGTAATTTTGCCCCCGGAGAGATGGCAGAGTGGTCGATTGCGGCGGTCTTGAAAACCGTTGACCTGCAAGGGTCCGGGGGTTCGAATCCCTCTCTCTCCGCCAGATCATCTTGATGCCTTGCAATTAGCAAGGCATTTTTGTTTTCGACCCACCGACAACGCAAAACCTTTTGGGGGATTCTAACTCCCTAAAGGGTAAGAACTTCTTATTTCTTTTTCCCCATTATCTCCAACAGTCACCATGGTATTTTCCTTTTTTGTGAAGAGAGTAAACGTCAAAATGTAATTAGCAAATTAAACTTCACCAGTTTTTCGCAAAAGTAAATCATCAGTTTTAAGTTTAATTTTTCGTGTTAGTTTATCTTTTTGAGAGAGAGGAGTTGCAACTTCGCTACGCTTCGTTGCAAC
>JAEZNO010000017.1 GCA_023441805.1 Bacteroidota bacterium | reverse complement strand
TGTATTGAACTCTTGAATAAGATGATAAGTAAGATAAGATTTTTTAAAGTGATTTTTCTTTTTCTACTAAAGACACCCGCGGAGCCGTCTTTTGAACGGCTGTTAAAACTCTTATTTTCAAGTTCATAGCTTATATTTTGTGATAGTGTCTTTCGATAGTCAGTTGTTTTGGTTATGGGCGTTACAACACCCCCCTTATATACCCGCTATATTTAACACTCTTTTTTCACATTACAATGATTTCAAAGAACTATTTTATCAACAATATCAATACTTTCAGCGCATTTTTTCTTCCTTAACTAAACGACATTGAATGATGAATGATGAATTGCCTAACTTTCTTACGTAATCGCTAATTTAGGAGTTCTATCAGGCTGGCATAGATATTCCATGTTCCAATGTTCCGTTATTCTATATTTCCGATGTTCCATGTTCCAATATTACAATGTTTCCGATGTTCCATGTCCCGATATTCCATGTCCATGAGACCATGATGTCAGAGTTACAGTTATAACTATTGAAACTATGCAACAATCGAAACAAAGCCAACCTTTCTTATAATGTCACCCATACGGGGTTCAGTTTACAAATTTTGGAGGTACTGGTATTTGATAAGCCATTTCATTGTTTAAGGATGTAATTTCACAGACAATCGAAACAATCGCACTTCGACTTCATCTTGTTCTGAAAAAGAACGAGATTACGCTCAGTGACCGTTCTCCGAAAGTATACCGCCCTTTCAGGGCTTTGAAATAAGGGGGCGATTCCATCGTAGGGTTTCGCCCTACGCTAAGATATACATCCCTTCCAGGGCTGAAACACATTATGCTTTGCGTGTTCATCGTTTTATTTTCAGACAATCGAAAATAATCGCACTTCGACTTCATCTTATTCTAAAAAACATTGAGAATATGCTCAGTGACCGTTCTCCGAAACAATCAAAACGATTTCGTGGGATTTAACATTTCTATAACACTTCAACCCCTTGATATACCTGAACATTACTCAATGATTGTCGTTTGACTATTAACTTAATTATCAGCTAGTCAACATCAATTTCATATCTAATCGTATCTACATGAAAATCATTGTGTTAGCTATTCTTGTCAGCATGGTTTCGAGCCTGACTATCTACTCACAGAATTTGCATAATTCAGCAAATGCAGCCTCAATCGAAAATGAGACTAATGCAACCACCGGCTGGACAGGTACTGCAACCATCAGTTCGGATAATATAACTGCCCAGGATGGGGTTTATTCGCTGCATTTTGCTGTTCAGGGTCAAGGGCGGGAGGCCAGGTATACCTTTAACGCCACGCCGGGTGCCGTGTACAATATTAGCATCTGGGCCCGAAGAAGCCCTGACAGCAACAATCCTGCTTTCGCTAACTGGCTTGGTGTTACAGGTTTCACTACAACTGTTATCAACTCACAGAATTGGACGCAGTACAATTTCACGGTTACAGCAACTGCAGTTGATCCGGTTATCAGGGTTTATGCCGGTCCCATCGGTGCTGCCAACGGTGTGGATGTGTTTATTGATGCAGTGAGCATTTTTCCTGAAGTGCCTCTCGACACCGAGGCTCCTTCAGTACCTGCAGGTCTGGCGGTGAGCAATATAACTGAGAACTCCGCTCTCATATCATGGGATGCCTCGACTGATAATGTTGGCGTAGTTTCATATTCGATCCTTCAAAATGGTTCAGCTGTCGGTTCTGTGAATGGAAACACATTACAGTATCAGGCTAATAATCTCACTCCTGAGACAGCATATGCCTTTACAGTCACAGCAAGCGATGCAGCCGGTAACACATCCCTGCCCGGCACTCCTGTTGAATTTTCAACGTTACCCCCACCGGTTGACAGTATAGCTCCATCTGTTCCGGTTGGTCTCACGACATCCAATGTAACGAGTTCGGGCCTCACACTAATGTGGAGTGCCTCGACTGACAATGTAGGTGTGACTAATTATTTGATTTACAGAGATTCACTACCACCGGTATCAACTGGCAGTAACAGTACATCATATCAGTTCACAGAACTTTCACCTCTTACCGAATATTCATTCAGAGTGGCGGCTTCTGATGCTGTGGGCAACACCTCACAACTGAGCGAACCACTTTTGGTCACCACCCTGGATGTGTCAGGGGTAATTGCCTGGACTAGCAATAATGCTAATTTGCCGACTGTTGATTGGCAGGCAAACAACATGTTTGCAGCAGGAGTTGCAGGCATAGGTACTGCCCCAAATCCAGACTTCCGTCTGTCGGTAAACGGTGCAATCAGAGCAAAGGAGATCATTGTTGAAACAGGCTGGTCGGATTTTGTCTTTGAACCCGGCTACTATCTGGCCCCGCTTAATGAAGTTGAGTCCTTCATCAAGTTGAACGGTCATCTGAAAGACATCCCGTCAGAGGCCCACGTAAAAGCCAACGGTGTAGGCTTAGCTGAAATCAACACCCTCCTGCTGCAGAAAATAGAAGAGTTAACATTGTACATAATAGAGTTAAATAAACGCCTAACTGCCATTGAATCGAATGATAAATGATAAATAATGATGAATGATGAATCCCAATTCCGTGACCAACTAAAGGCAACCGAAACAAGAATTATGAATTACCTATCCTCTGTGGGGAAGTCCCTCTCCATGAGGAGGGGGATTTAGGGTGAGGTGATCTGAACTGATGAATTCCATTCGACGATCAGGCTGACGGTAACGGTATTAAGGCAAGACGCCCTGACGCTGAACGAAACGCTAAACGGGCGCCTGACGCAAAACGTGAAACTAACGCTAAACGCTGAACACTAAACGCTGAACGAGTTTATGGTTAAGTTTTTTTTCACTGTTCTGTTTCTATGAACAATGGTAATAAAAGTATATATGAATGCTATAAAATCAAACGTGAACATTCTCATTATTAGTCCGTTACATTTACAAACACGTCAAAACGAATCTACTGTAATTCAACTAACACGGACGACTATGAAAATCCTGTATGTATTGCCGATTGTACTGATTATTTCACTTTCTCTTAATGCACAGAACCTTTACACTGCTTCAAATGCAGCCTCAGTAGCAAATGAAGCTAACTCTACCACCGGAATCACGGGAGCAGCTAACATTTCTTCAGTTACTACGACCCCACAAAATGGCAGTTGGGCGGTCAGGGTTGTGTCGACAGCCGCCGGAGGACGTGATGCACGCTTTACCTTCAATGCAGTTGTCGGAACTGTTTATAACATTACTATTTGGGCCAGAAGAGGTAATCCTAACAATAGTCCGGCTTTTGCTAATTGGACAGGGTTCTCAGGATTTACCACTACTTTGATCAACAATACTACCTGGACGCAATACAATTGGACACTTACAGCAACAGCCACCAATCCGGTGATGATTGCTTATACTTCTCCAATCGGTGCTGCTGAAGGAATGGAACTCTTTATCGATGGAATTACAGTCACTGCTCAGGGGGGTGGTGGAAATGATACACAGGCACCCTCAGCACCTACAAATCTTGCGGCATCAAATATCCAATCTACTTCTCTTACGCTTACGTGGACAGCATCGACTGACAATGTGGGTGTTGTGAATTACAATATCTATCGAAACAACACTTTGGTTGGTTCTACCGGCAATAACTCAACTACTTATAATGCTACAGGTCTCACGGCCTCAACTACATATAGTTTCTATGTCAGAGCACTTGATGCAGCCGGTAATATATCAGGAAACAGTAATACGATTAATCCAACAACGACCAGTGGTGGTGGCGGAAACGACACACAGCCGCCGAGTGCCCCATCTAACCTCACCTCATCGAATGTTGGCTCTACATCATTGACCCTCAATTGGAATGCTTCGACTGATAATGTCGGGGTAACGAATTACAATATTTATAGAAATAACAACTACCTGGCTTCAACAGGTAATGCATCCACTACTTTTAACGTTCAGGGGTTGACAGCTTCTACAAACTACAGCTTTTTCGTTCGGGCTTTAGATGCTGCAGGTAATCTGTCAAATCCAAGTAATACGATTAATGTCACCACTACCTCAGGAAGTGGCGGTGGAGGAACGCCTTATACTACCGAAAATGCAAACCTGCCTACAGTCAATTGGCAGGCGCAGAATTTCTTTGCAGCCGGAGTTGTGGGGATAGGCACTAATCCGAACTCTAATTTCCAACTCTCAGTTAATGGCGATATCAGGGCAAAAGAGGTTGTCGTGGAATCAGGATGGTCGGATTTTGTCTTTGAGAAGGATTACATACTGCCGACGCTGGATGAAGTGGAACAGTTCATCAAGGAGAACGGGCATCTTAAAGATATTCCCAAAGCCTCTGATGTACAGGCAAACGGAGTAGGGTTAGCTGAAATTAATACCTTGCTATTGCAGAAAATTGAAGAGATGACTCTTTATATAATTGATTTAAACAAGCGAATTGAGCGTTTGAAACAAGCAAATTCATCAGCAGTTAAGGTTACAAACAATGATGATAATTAATCTCCAAGAACTAACATGGTATAATCTCCAATCTCAAATCCTTATGTCTTTATGAAAACTATACTTCTACTGATTCTGGGGTCGCTTTTCTGCACTCAGGTCAACTCACAGGCTATTCGAAAGAATTACAATGAGATGACCGCAACTGAGCGCACTAATTTAGTCAATGCATTTTATCAGTTGCGCACAGGGCCTGATCTGATAAATGATTTAGCTGTATTTCATGGGGCATTTTTCAATTTTGATGATACACCCAATTTTACACAACCTGATATACACTTCAATCTGCCCGATGAACCTGAAAGGGAGATCTTCTTTGCATGGCATCGCAGACAGATCTTTGAGGTGGAACAGGCCATGCAGGATATAAATCCTTACATCTCAATTCCTTACTGGAACAGCTCTAC
Source organism: Bacteroidota bacterium (assembly GCA_023441805.1). Taxonomy (GTDB): domain Bacteria; phylum Bacteroidota; class Bacteroidia; order Bacteroidales; family Lentimicrobiaceae; genus Lentimicrobium. Next base: position 5,591 of record JAEZNO010000017.1, on the reverse strand, counting down.
CGACCAGTCGACCAACTCACCCCTGTGGAATCAGAATTTCATGGGTCAATTTAACTCAGACTGGAATCTGCAGAGAAATTTAGGGGGAAATGACAATTTACCAATGCCATCAGAAGTAGCAGCAGCTCAGGCCCAGACTAATTTCTTCCTATATTCTGATATGGTTGAACGCGGACCTGTTCACCATGGCGCCCACAGATGGGTAGGCGGAATTATGAGTGCCACAGTGTCACCACGCGATCCCGTGTTCTATTTGCACCATGCATATATTGACAAATTGTGGCAGGAGTGGGAAGACTTGAGGCAGAGTTCCTCATATTTACGTACAAATATGGTGCGTTACGATGGCACCTATGTCTTTAATGGTCAGACAATTCCATCGGTTAATCCAAATTCTATAACTGATGGACGTGTGTATGGTATATTCTATGCAAATAACCAGCTTGCCGTACTGGACAATTATTCAGTTACCAATAATTATAATCCGCTTGAGCTGTTCTTTTATCAATACACTATTGAGGCAGGCGATGGTTTCCAGATTCCGGCTTCAAGAAGTGCACGCATTGAATCGATGACAACAATCAGACTGGAGCCTGGTTTTCATGCCTTTAACGGTTCAAACTTTACTGCTGCAATCGGTAATGGCACTAATCTACGCTCTTCACCTGAAATTGTGAGAAACCAAATACCTTGGGACGACAGGGGTATTCCAATCAATTGGGATGCATATCGCCCTTCCGATTTGAAGGTCACTATTGCTGACAAGGTTCATGTATATCCAAACCCGTTCTCTGAGAAGATTACACTTATTAGTAATGAGTTATATGAATCGTGGAAGGTTGAAATTTATGATCTTCAGGGAAGGAAATTATACGAAGCTAACAAAGGAAATTCAGCCATGATTAGTCTGAATGACCTTTCATCACTCAATACCGGTACTTATCTGTTAAAGATTACTCTAAATGGACAAAATATAATAAGCTCCACAATCATCAAACAATAGAAGACTATTCATCACGTGTAACAATGTGACTGACAGTAATGACTGCTAGTACCCGTGATAAGGTCTGTAAGGTAAATATTGCTAAGTTGATTTAAATTCTTGCTGCTGCTAAGTTGCATGAAAAAAGCTCGGTCTCCCACCGGGCTTTCTGTATTAATTCTAAAGATATCCTGAATAATCTTTGAATGTCTTATTTCGTTGGTGGTTGCTGTTGTTGGCTCTGAAATGCGTCAAAATCGAAATGAAGGGTGAATCTCAATGTGTTGCCAAGTGGGTTAAGCTGTTCGGTAGGAATCAGATAACTGAAGTCGAGGCCAAACACATTGTACCGTAACCCTGCGCCAAGTGTGAAGAATTTACGGTTACCTTTTGTTGCATGTTCATGGAAATATCCTGCCCTTAGAGCAAACTGATTATCGTACCAATATTCAATACCTGCAGCAATAGCTACTTCGCGAAGCTCTTCATTGAAACCACCCGGTGCATCGTAGAACGACTGGAACATTCCAACAGGTACAGAAACATCAGGATTTCTTCCGTTTAGGATTACAGGATTGCCATTATTGTCAATAATTACTTCGCCACTAATAGAATCAATTTCATATTGAGGTGGTGTCGGAACAAGCAGTTTATTGAAATCAACCATGAAAGTAAGGCGATTGAAATCATCAACATCAAGTGTGAGTGATGGTCCGATTCGCAGATTTGTAGGTAAGAAGTCACGCTGGGTGTTATCATCAGAATAAGAGATCTTAGCACCTATATTGCTGATATTGATACCCCAGGCAAATTTACCACCTGCCATTGAAGTGAACTCGAGAGGCTTCTCTGAATAAATGGCAATGTCGGCAGCAATTGAATTACCCGGCTTTGTTGAAGCACCGGCTACTTCCTGTCCTTGTGTCAGGTTTGAATGTATGTATCTTGCTGTAACGGCTCCTGATAATCTGTTGGTAAGCATCCTGGAGTATGCACCACTTATAGCAAATTCACTTGGATTATAATTTCCGATAACATCTCCGGTAATACTGGTAAATACTATTTCTCCAAGAGAGAAATAAACCAGTGAAGCTGCAATAGCTTGATTTTCATCTAATTTCTTAAACCCTGTGAGATAAGCAAGGTTTATGTCCTTAACGAGATTTCTGAGCCATGGACTGTATGAAAGCGAGAACCCCATGTCGCTGTCTATAAATGAGTATTTAGCAGGGTTCCAATGCATTGAATTAGCATCCGGTGCACTTGAAACTCCGGCTTCACCCATACCGCCTGATCTGGCATCCGGGCCTATCTGCAGAAATGGGACTGCTGTTGTTATCGTATTTAATTCCTGACCTATGTAATTAGGCTTTTGACTCTGTGAAAAGGAATTTACTCCGGCAAGCGCAATTAATCCGGTAATAATACCGGTAACGAAAAGAGGCTTAAAGTGCATACTCTTGTATTTGTAAAATGAAAGGTGCAAATTTAATTATTATTTTCAATATGTTAATAAGTAGAACATTATTAATGACTTCGGCACTGTACTGTCTTGACTTTTGGCAGATTTACTCAGGTATCAGCTAATGGTCTGACTAGTAATCTGGATTCACTTAATAATCTGACACTAATACTTCCTTTACTCGGAACAATTAACTGCCTTTTTTGATTTTTATTGTACAAATTAAAATTTATTCATCATTTAGTTCCTGATTGTCTGATTCTTGAGTGTCATCTGTTTGACTGTGGTATTCCCCACACCATCTTCTACTGTGATGATCAATTTGTTATCTCCCGGTAAGAGCAAAGCATCAGGCCGGTACGTCAGCAGACGATTTTTAGCGTCGTACTCCATCAATATCCATCCCCCGTTTAATATAGCCCTGTACGATTTGATGCCGCTCAGGTTATCGCTGATGTTTACACGCCACTCCTGGAGCTTTGCAATATTCAGTCCATCCTTAAGATTCAGAGGCTTAATCTGCGGCTTTGTTGTATCGACCATTACTGTGTATCGCCCGAAATCACGAACCCTTGCTTTAATGTTCCCGTTATCAAAACGCCCTCCCACAGACGAAGGCTTATTCTGGCTATTTAACTTTACCATGACCAGTTTCCTGGTGTCACCCTTAAAGCTTTTATCAAGTTTAATACTCAGATCATAATAGTCATGAAGCGGCACTTCGGGTGTATGTATCTGATGTATTGAAGAGTACATTCCTGCTGCCCCCGGTGATTCAGAGTACCTGAAAGTTATTGTGTCATATAAACATGTACCCGGCATCACCAGACTGATTGATGAAGTTGAAAATGTATTTGTTGTATTATATCTGAATATCAAACCTGATGTTTTATCCTTTGAACCATTAGCAGTGCCTGCCGGTTTTATAGCTGAAGCTATTGTTGACCCTGATGCATCATTGCCTGAGATATCAGCTCTTAGCTGATCAGCCTCAGTCTTTGCCTCTACAGGTCGGCCTTTCACTATAAATCGAAGAATCGACTCATTCTGTTTCGAATCTTTTAACACAAGTTTTACATAATGAAGGCTTCCCGGCTCTGCTTTAAAAATACCATTGCTTGCTTTATTAGTATACATGCTTAGACGGTTTCCCGGATCAATATGTGTACGCATGTATCTGCGATTGGTTTGATAGTAGTGGGAATAGTCAATAAAGCTATTTATGTACCTTGTTTCGCTGAAGCTGAATTTTGTTGCTTTCCACTGAAAGGTAAGAGCAGAATCAATATATACCTCGAAAGTGTTGATACCGTTCTTATTGCTGGTTTCATTCAGCAAATCCATTGCACTGATGCCTAAGGAGAAATGGCCTGCTACATTGATGGTATCGTTGATTTTCAATCTATAAACAGGGCCCCAGCCTGCCAGTTCAAACGAAACCGGAGTGGTCTCATTGTTAATGAGTGAACCTTGCTTTTCAGGATAAACTCTTAAACCGAGCATCGTTGGCCGAATCCAGTCTTTTACAGGAAAATCAAACAGCAAGGGGTCTACGGGATACTCTGTGTCGGTTTCTCTGATCTCAAAATGGAGATGCGGCCCCTCTGATGAACCGGAATTCCCCGATTTGCCGATTATTTCCCCCTTTGTTACACGCAGAAGATTCTTCGGTGGAAACAAATCAACCTCAAACGACTCTTTCTCATACTGCCTTGCTCTTATCCAGTCGTTAATTCTCGAATCGAAGCTCTGCATGTGAGCGTATACGCTGGTGTAGCCATTAGGATGATTAATATATATTGCCTTTCCGAAGCCAACTGCCGAAATCTTAATTCTCACAACATAACCATCGGCAATAGCCTTTACCGGTAAACCTTCTTTACCACCGGTACGAAAATCCACACCTGAATGAAAATGATTCCCGCGCAATTCGGCAAATGAGCCTGACACCTGTAATACTCCATCAAGTGGCGGGATGAAATTGCCTGCTATGTAAGGCTGTGCCTCTGTATGCAATATTGATAATGAACAAAGTAATATTAAGAAGAGTAGTCGATTGATCATAGTAACAAAAATAAGCTAATAATCTTTAAAGCACCACTTTAGACAAGCAAATGGTTTGCCATATTTGTGATTTTTATAATGCGGCGGCATACTTTTTGCTAAACTAATCACTCAGGTAGCTGTTTATCAGAAACCGAGACAGTTACTTTATGGATATTCCGATATTAACTAATAATTGCTCAAAGAACAAAAGAGGACTTTAAATGATTGCAGAAATAATCCTAAAGCAACTGAGTATACTGTTTATCAGTGCAATAAAATTCCTCGTTGCAGCTCCCACTTCTTACCTTTTCGGATATTCATATTTGCACACAATCATTAATATGATCATCGGTGGACTTATCGGGGTGCTCTTTTTCTATTATTCAGGACGATGGTTATTTGCTCATTATCCTGTGTGGAAAAGAAAAGTGATTCGTTTCTACCACATGTTGTTGGGCATCCCCTATCAGATAAAACAGGCTAATGAACTTTACGTCCCCAAAAAAGTCTTTACCCGCAAAAACAGGACTATCATAAAGATTCGTGAGAAGTTTGGCTTTGCAGGGCTTATTATTCTTACTCCCGTACTCTTATCAATACCTCTCGGGACATTTATTGCCGTAAAATACTATTCCCGTCGCAGAGACCTGTTAGGATGGTTGAGCATCTCTGTAGTCGGCTGGAGCATACTGCTATCCACTTTCATCATGATCTTCTGATCCGAATGATGAATGATGAATGATGAATCCGAAATGCTGAATGATGAATGTTGAATAGTGAATTGCCCATTCAACGATCATGATGGACCCATTCGGGTATGAGAAGGCAAAAGGCGAAAGGCAAAAACTCAAAGGAAAAAGTATCTATAGGTAATTGGTATGACCCATTCGGGTATTATCACTGGAACCCTGGAACAATGGAATAATGGAACAATGGAACATTAGAACATTGGAACCCAGAACCTAGAACTAATATGTCCTTGCCTAAAATAGTTGACCTTTTTTGAGTTTAAAAATGAACCAAAAATGGCAACAAGAGAAGCATTTAAACAAATCGAACTCAAACAAAGAAGAAATCGCTACTTTAGTGAAGAATTCAAGC
>JAEZNO010000039.1 GCA_023441805.1 Bacteroidota bacterium | reverse complement strand
AAGTTGGTGTCACCGGCAGTGAGCCTGAACAGTTATCCACGGCACTTGCTGTGGCGGCCCATGCGGCTACCAAACTAGCATCAAAGCAGCTCATAGTAAGATTCTCTGATGGAACCGTTATCACAGGTACACTTTCATCAATTATAGAAATTACCTGAGTGTAAACTGCACTTGTGTTGCCACACGCATCAGTTACTGTCCAGGTGTTGGTATATGTACCTTCCTGTGAGCATTCACCTCCAGATACAAAAGCTCCGCTAATCTTTACTATGTTGGTGACATCTGAATCACAATCATCAGTTGCTACTGGATAAAGTGCTTGTGCTGCTGCAAGTCCTGATGCATCACTGCACTCTACTGTTCTGTTAAGAGCACCTGCTTCAGTTAACCATGTTGGTGCTGTGTTATCAGAAATTCTAATAATTTGATTACAATTTGATGAATTACCTGAGTTATCTATTACCGTGAATGTTCTGGTAATTATTAGAGGGCAAGTACCAGATTGTGTATCCTTATATTTATAGGTAACGATTCCACAGGCATCAGTTGCTGTTGCTCCTGTTGCTGCAAACTGGGCAGGAGTAATGGTAGTCTCAGTAGAAGAATATGATAACCCTGAATTTGCAACAGTAATGGCAGTGATATCACATCCAATTAAGTTCAGTTCAGCAGGACAATTAATTGCAGGTGGTGTTTGATCAACATTTAAACCAACAACTGCTGTTAACTGTGATTGAATATAACATGTGCCGCCTGATGCGAAATTAGCCCTGACATTAACATTATAATTGTCAGCTACAAGATTATAAATTGTTAAAGGTGAACTAAAAGTTGTCCATGCACCATTATTTAGTGAATACTCATAAGATAGTGCCGTTGGAGTTGATTGAGCATGAATTGTAATACTTCCATTATTATTACCACAATCGGCCGGGGTTGTAAAAACCGAAGCCGTAACTTCATTTACAGTGGCTGAGAAACTACAGCTCTCACTGGTTGTATTCGATCCATCATTATAATAAGCCGTATAAGTTATTGTATAATTTCCTGCCGGGAAAAAAGTTCCGGTATGTGTTAGCGTACCCGGAATGCTTGGAGTAACACTGCTTGTTGTATAAAAATTAATATCACCCGTACAGGCCGATCCACTAATGAGGGCATCAATCATCAAATTATCGACAAAGCTCTTATTGCCGGTCACCCCGGTGAACTCAAATTTCAACCTATAATAGTTGATTGATGGAGGATCATCAAGCTGGAATGATATATTCTGTACTCCTACTCCGGCGTTAACTACTACTGTTGCTGCAGGAGTTGTACTTAATGCTATACCATTGTCATCAGCATAATAAACTCTCATTGTAAAGTTCACTTCAGCACTAATATCGACTGCACAACTTGTTGGACCTGAGAATAAGAATGCAGGAGTAACAAATGAAGGTAACCCGGTACCGGATGACTGATTCAATCTAAGTTGTCCACCATTGTTTCCAACGCGTTGAACTAAATTAAAGATCCAACAACTTGATTGGCTTTCAGGTATATCAAATAACATTACCCAATTGTAACCACCTGAGGTTCCACCACAGTCCAGTTCATAATCCGGTGGTGTCCATATCAGTGTAGAACCATAATAGCCACCAACTGAATGATCCGCACAACCCGTAATTGGTTCGTCGGGACAAGGTGCTACCTGGTCAATTGTACATTGGGCGCTTACTTTTTGGGCTAAACCAAGAAATAATGACGCCATCAGCATTGTAAAGAATACTTTTCCTGCTAAGGCGTTTACTTTTTCTGAAGAAAGTAAATACTTTTTCATGATGTGTGATATTAATGGCAATGTTGTTTTACATTAATGACAAATACTTCTCCCCCTCTTGGGAGTAATGTTTGCCAACATAAATTCTTTTTAAACTACGTTCCCTTGTTCTATCCTTTTTTAATTCAAAGGGGCGAATGCAATTTGTTAGGCTGGTACGGTGACTTCCCCCAAAGTCGCATGCACCTTGCATTACATTTTTGATCAGTACAAAAATATTTTACATTGGAAGTCAGCGCAATACGTTTTAATACTACTTTTTTTTGTTCAATTTAGATTAGAAAATACGTATAAACACGTATACCCTAACTATCACCAATCGGGACATTCAGGTCATTAGTATTTGAATTGCAAACTGTATTTTGCTGCTAATTAATGGATTAGAATACTCTTGATATGTGTTTTGCATTTATGATTCTCACTTACCATAATTGTCTTCTTCCCGATACGTATAATCCGTTTACGTAGTTTGTCGTATTGTGATCTTGCCTTATTCTATCGAAAACAATCATTCTCTTACAATCCTCTGATGGATCAAATGCGAGGATTCACACACTGCTTTTTGCTTGAATCGTACTATATCAAAGTCTGAAGCTATACAAAGAGGGTTTGATTCATAAAATGTCAAAATCTTGACCCCTTTCGCAAATAGCAAGACTTGGCATAGAGTTGACCAAGAGATGATCATGAGTTACTATTTGCTCTGTTTTCACAAAAATCTCCTTCTCACTACAAAAAACTGCCACTTATTACAATTCCAATTACAATAATGAAAGGCATAGTCCATGGAAAGAAGACACTGACGTTAGAATGTAAGACACAATGTGAGAAATTTTTATCATCTTAGAATAAATAGAGAATAAATAAACTACACATAGGTTGTATAGTAAATGCACATTTTCTATACAAAATTTTGGCTTTTTGTGGACTTTATGTGGAGTTAATGTGGAGTTAATGTGGAGTTAATACAATTTTATTAGTTGAGTTTTTGATAAAAAATCTGATGCCGGCTTAAAAGGATAGCCTGTTTTTAATATCAACTTATGTTGAAAAATTAAAAAAGGCTGTCCTTTAGGAACAGCCTCAACTTTATTTAAAAAAATTAACAACTTTATATCATCATCAACATATTGATTTCACTCTCTTCCAGAAATCTCCAACGGCCTCTGGGCAGGTCCTTTTTAGTGAGATTTGCAAAGACTACTCTGTCGAGTTTTACTACCTCATAATCAAGTGCTTCAAATAACCGTCTCACGACACGGTTTTTGCCTGAATGAATGGCAACTCCAAGGTTTTTCTTATCATCTCCTTTGCCTGTATAAGCTATTTCATCAACAGCCATTATTCCATCCTCAAGTTCAATTCCTTCGGTCATTCGAATCATATCCGATTTAGAAAATGCCTTATTCAATTCAACATGATAAATCTTTCTCACCTTGTGTGATGGATGGGTAAGTTTCTTGGCTAATTCACCATCATTGGTCATCAGCAATAACCCCGAAGTGTTTCTGTCTAACCTTCCTACCGGATATATGCGTTCTCTGCATGCGTCCTTGACAAGCATCATTACTGTATTGCGTTCCTGAGGATCATCAACAGTAGTAATATAACCCTTGGGTTTATTCAGAAGCAGATATACTTTTTTCTGAGGATTCAATGTCTCATCACCTATCTGCACTTTATCGTTTGGGCCAACTTTAGTGCCTAGCTCAGTTACTATTACACCATTAACTTTAATAGCTCCTGCAGCTATCATCTCATCAGCTTCCCTGCGCGAACTAATACCTGCATTGGCTATGTACTTATTTAAACGGATTAAGCCATCACCCGTTGAATCACTCTTTTTTGCCCTTGAAAATTCTTTCTTTGACTTTCTCGGTTTATCATAACCAAAACCACGACCTTTTTCATCCCTGTCGCTTCTTGATTTCCATGGTTTGTCTTCCTTGTCCTGGCCGGCTTTTCGGTCTTTCTCAGAATATTTCTTTTCACGCCATGGTTTCTCATCAGAATCTCTCTTTGAAGCCCATCCTGTCTTTCTCTCGTCGTCTTTAGACTGCCATGGCTTGTCATTAGAGGGTTTTCTGCTCTTCCAGGGTTTATCTTCATCACTCCTTTCGTTCCGGAAACTTCTTCTTGGTTTGTCATCATGATGCTTGTCATCCCAAGATTTTGAAGATGATTCTCTTCTATCTTGCCATTTCTTTTCTGATGAATCTTTCTTTTCCCAAGATGATTTACCATGTGAATCTTTCTCCTCACGCCACGATTTCTTTCCTGAATCACGTTTTTCTCGCCATGGTTTTTCAGTAGTGTCTTTCGTTCCCCTCCAAAGTCTGTCACCGGATTTATTTCTTTCAAATCCGGTATTATCATCAGATCTATGACTGCTTCTCCATTTAGGGGCATCACTGTCACCATCACGTTTTTTCCAAGGTTTTGCATCCGAATGCTCACTCTTCCATGGTTTATCGCTTTTTTCTTTCCGGCTTTTATCGCCATATCGCGATCCAGAGCTGCCGAAGTGCTCTTTCTCCGGTTTCCCAACCGTACCTTTTCCCGTAGGACGTTTTTTCTCAGGTTTATCGCCTGAAAATCTTCTCATTGCAGTCATTATTAAAATTTTAGCCTGCAAAGGTAATTAAGAATATTGTCGGTGTTATTTTTTCTAACTTCGTTATTTGAAAAAACTGTCCCGACAGGCTTATCTTCCTATATGATAAATAAACATCTCTCAAGTATATTCAATACTTATCTTCCGATTGCCATTTTCATTATATGCTTTGCATTTAAATTTGCCTTCATCGATAAACGCGATATATCAATTGATGAGCCTTTCAGTATTTTTCACGCTCAACAAGACTTAAAGCATATTTTTAACCTTTCAACCGAAGGGGAACCAAACACTCCACTCTTTCTTATCATCCTTCATTTCTGGATAAAAATCTTTGGCTATGATGGAACTCTTTTAAGGATTCTGCCACTTATTTTTAATTCGCTTACTGCTGTTATTATTTATAAAATAGGGAAGCGTTTCTTTAATGTACAATCTGCAATAGCAGCCAGCCTCATGTTTATTCTCTCATTAAGTCAATTTTTTCACGGACTGGAGGTTCGAACCTATTCAATGTTCATATTGGCAACTGCTTTAACACTTTATTGCTTTCTAAATGTCGTACGAAAAGGCAGTGTTTTTAATGTTATCCTCCTGGTTGTTTCAAATCTTTTTGTTGTCTATTCACATTATTTCGGTTGGTTTATAATAATAAGTGAAGGAATTGCAACTCTTTTGTTTTTTAATAAAACTAATACTCTTAAACGGTTAGGCTTAAGTTTAGGATTAACAATAATTGGATTTGTGCCAATGATCAGGATAATGATTAACCAGTTTTTTCTATCAAATAGAGGAACGTGGTTGTCATCGCCCTCGGCCGGGGATTTTAAGAAAGAACTACTTTTTGTGTTTAACCATCAAAGTCTGATATTAGTATTTAAGATTATACTTATAGTCGGAGTAGCATTAATGCTGTTCAGATATTTTATACACAAGGAGTGGAAACCAAATTTTAATACAAATTACATCATGCTTTTATTGTGGAGTGTAATCCCTTTTTCGCTGATGTATTTCATTTCAAGTAAGATACCCATCTTCACCGGTAGATATATTCTTTATACAGCACCAGCTTTTTATTTATTAGCAACTGTTACGATTAGTACACTTTATAACAAAATAAAGTTACTTGAAATAATAGCCCTTTTGGTAACAGTGATTGTCATGGGTCTGCACCTCAGGATTTTACCTCATGATTTCGGTTGGCGTGATATAAAGAAAGCAGCTATCTTCATAAGGCATAAAGAAAAGGAATTAGATGATCGAATTATAATTATTTATCCTGCCTGGACAGATTTAGAATTAGTTTATCATTATGATTTGGAGCTTTTTAAGAATTATACCGATTATAAAGATAATTGTCGTAAACGCGGATTAATCGGAGCATGGTACTCTAATAATGTTGCTGAAATAGCATTAAGTAATAAGAACAAGGATATAATTTTATTATCAAATACAGGTTCAGGAGAAACTGAAATAATGAACTGTGCACTTCATACAAGCCATACATTTATTAAGAAGGCTGCATTTCCTGAATTCTATAATGTAGGTATATATAAGACCAGAGAATAAACAGCCGGTAGTTTTAAAGTGCATGATGTTTTGAACCTCACCTTCGTGCATTTCATAATTTCCATAAATTTTTACACAATCTCCACATTCATCAGTTTGGCATGTTATTTTATTGTCTAATTTTGCTAACTCAATCAATTACAGTACTTTAACTCTATTGAATATTCGTTTATTGATGATTAACAGAAGTAATTTAAACACTATACAGACCGCCGGTTTAGGATTGGTGCACGGAAATATTGACACAAAGGTTAGAGTTGTAAAAGGAGAGAAAGACTTCACTCCTCCTCCGGTTGCATTTAAAAAGCCTGAAGTTTTCAAATCTTTCAATCAGGTAAGAATTGATGATTACTACTATATGAAAGATCGTGAGAACCCATTGGTGATCGAATATCTCAAAGCTGAAAATAAGTATGCCGATTTGGTTATGAATTCAACATCATCACTTCAGGAGAAGCTCTTTAATGAAATAAAGCAACGCCTGAATGAGGAAGACCAGTCTGTCCCTGTTTGGTATAATGGCTACTATTATTATTCACGAACTGAAAAAGGGAAACAGTACAAAATATACTGTCGTAGACAGGGATCGCTTTCAGCTACTGAAGAGGTTCTGTTTGATGTCAATAAGATGGCTGAAAATAATGACACTTTCTTGTTTGCTGATTATGAAGTAAGTCCTGATAACAAATATGCAGCTTACCTGACAAATATTACAGGTTCCTACGCTGAATTTACATTGAAGGTGCGCTATCTGAAGACAAACCTGGATGTTGAAGGATTTGAGATTGATAAAGTGCAGGATGTAGTTTGGGCAAATGACAGCAGGACACTTTTCTATACAGTTAGCAATGAGAGCCTCAGACCATGGAGGGTTTACAGGCAAGACCTTTGCGGAAACATTCCTGGTGTTGTTGTTTTTCAGGAAAATGATGAGCTTTTTATCGTAAATCTGCAGAAAACCAAGACTGAAGATTATATTTTCATTTCAAGTTCAAGTTTTACTACCAGCGAGTATTGGATGCTTAATGCAAATACTCCTCTTGATGAATTCACAGTCTTCATGCCCAGAGTTAAAGGTGTAGATTACGGTGTTTATCATCATAAAGAGAAATTCTATATTCAATATAAAGACAAAGAAAAGCTGAATGGAATGATCTTCGAAGTGCTTGTTGAAGATTATGCCGACAGGAGTAAATGGGTTGAAATATTGGCTCATGAGAATGATACACTGGTTGATTGCATGGATATTTTAAATGATTTCTATGCAGTACAACTTCGTAAAAATGGGTTAACCGAAATTAGGGTCGTTGGAATTCGTTGCTCATACGTCAGGACAATCAGGTTTCCCGAACCGGTCTATTCAGTGTCAATTAATCCACTCCCTGATTATAAATCAAAGAAATTGCGTTACAGCTATGCATCACTAAACCGTCCTTTGACTATTTATGATTACGAACCCGTTGAAGGAATTAGTGAAGTTGTGAAGGAAACTCTTGTTCCGGGAGGTTTTAATCCTGATGATTACACTGTTGAGAGGATACATGTAACAGCACCTGATGGGACAAAAGTACCAATGGCTGTTCTTTACAAGAACGATTTAATAAAGGATGGATCCAATCCTTCGCTTGTATATTCTTATGGTGCTTACGGAGTACCAACTGATGCACGATTTATTTCATCCTTCTATTCTTTGGTTGACAGGGGATTTGTTTTTGCACTCGCACAAGTCAGAGGAGGTAGTGATATGGGTGAAATTTGGTACGAAGACGGTAAGCTTCTTAAGAAGAAAAACACATTCACTGACTTTATTTCATGTTGCGAGAAATTAATAGAAGACGGATTTACTACTGCATCAAAACTGTCAATTATGGGTGGAAGTGCGGGAGGGTTACTTGTTACCGCCGTAACCAATATCCGGCCTGAGCTATTCCAAACGGTTGTGGCTTCAGTTCCTTTTGTTGATGTAATAAACACCATGCTCGATCCAAGTCTTCCACTTACAGTCCAGGAATACGAGGAATGGGGTGATCCGAATAAGAAAGAGTTTTATGAATACATGCTTTCATACTCACCTTACGACAATATTGGCTCGCTCGATTATCCGAATATGCTTGTAACCGCCGGATTAAACGATTCGCAAGTAGGTTTTCATGAACCTGCCAAGTTTGTTGCCAAGATGCGTGACTACAAAACAAATGATAACATCGTACTTCTACGAACTAACATGGAGTCAGGGCATGGGGGCGCTACAGGTAGGTTTGATGCACTGAAGGAAACAGCATTCGAACTTGCTTTTATTCTTGAAAGGCAGGGAATTACTGATTGATTTAAGTCCGAAACCTTAAATGTCAGTGAGAAACCCAATAAGGTTGTCATGAATGTTCATCTGATTCAGCAACATTTAACCATGAGTCTTCAAAGAAATAAGCAGTAACCAGATTTTTGGGTGTAAATTCAAAGTAATAATTTACAGGTCTTACTGATTCTGGAGCTTTTGACCACAACTCACCGGCCGGGGCTTCTTTTTCAAGCATGGCATTGGTTCGGCTTTTATAGTCAACCGGCGATCTTTTTCTTGAATCACAAATAACATACAGCGGTTTATTAGCTTCTTTGCAAACAAGAGCTATAGGGTAAGTTCCTATTTTATTGGTAAAGCCGTCAGTAAAAACGTTATCGGCACCCACTACTGCAAAATCAATTTCATGAATAAAACGCCCTACTGCAGCTTCATTAATGAAATGAACCTTGCAACCAAGATCCGCGAGAAAGCTTGCCTGTATCTTGCCTTCAAATACAGGTCCTGACATTGTTTGATAAACTGAGGGAAATATCTTTCTGACAGCCAGATGCTGAAATAGGATATGTATACTTGAACTGTTGCTATGCAGCAGAATCCTTTTGTCAGAGAATTGTATCAACCGTGCCATTCTCTCAGCTGCCAAATCTATGCTATCATCCCATTCACGATCGTACTCACTGATAAAGTATTCAATGCGAAGCTTCTTTTTAGTATTGCTCAGTTCATGCTCATCGAGCCTGTCGAGGAACTCAAAGAAATGTTGTAAGAAATGATGTAATACTGCAAGATCAGGAAAGCTGCGTGAAACCTTTTCAAGATACTCACGAAGTAACAATGTATCAATCTCCCGACTGTTGATGTAAGTTTGAATTGACTTCATGAGCTTATCGAGGATAGCTGCTGAACCTGAATAATTATCAGAAAGCAGTTCTTTGATTTTTATCTCGAATGACATTGTATCTATTGTTAATCTGTTCATTAGATTTGATAGCATGAATCATCTGAACCAACATATTGGTATATTGTTTACTTTTGCGAAGATAAGTCAATCCATTCCATCTATAAAAGTATTAACATGTCAGAACGTATTTTTGATAAAGTAAAACCCGGAGTTGTAACTGGTGACGATGTGCAGGAAGTATTCAGAATTGCCCACGCAAATAACTTTGCAATTCCTGCCGTAAATGTTGTTGGAACCGACTCAGTGAATGCAGTGCTTCAGGCTGCAAAAGAAGTAAATTCACCGGTAATAATACAATTTTCAAACGGAGGCTCCCATTTCTATGCCGGCAAATTCCTGAATAATGAAGGTGAAAAGGCTGCAATTGCCGGAGCAATATCCGGAGCAAGGCATATACACCTGGTTGCTGAACAATACGGTGTGCCTGTAATTGTTCATACTGACCACGCTGCCCGTAAGCTCTTACCCTGGATTGATGGATTATTGGATGAAGGGGAGAAACACTTTGCAGCAACAGGGAAACCCCTCTTCAGCTCACATATGCTTGATCTTTCTGAAGAAACTCTTGAAGAGAATATTAGCATCTGTAAGAAATACCTTGAGCGTATGAGCAAAATAGGTATGACTCTCGAAATTGAGTTAGGCGTAACGGGTGGTGAAGAGGACGGAGTTGATAACACAGGTGTTGAATCTTCACGACTCTATACTCAACCGGCTGACGTTGCCTACGCATATACTGAATTGAGTAAGATAAGCAAAAGGGTTACAATTGCTGCTTCATTCGGAAACGTTCATGGAGTTTACAAACCCGGGAATGTGAAATTACAGCCTATTATCCTTAAGAATTCACAGGATTACATCATCAATAACCTTCACACAGCTGAAAAGCCTGTGAACTTTGTCTTCCATGGTGGTTCAGGCTCAAGTCGTGAAGAAATCCGTGAAGCTATTTCCTATGGAGTGATCAAGATGAATATCGATACTGACACTCAATGGGCAACATGGGAAGGTGTAATGAATTATTATAAGAAAAATGAAGGATACCTTCAGGGACAGATTGGCAATCCTGAAGGAGAAGATAAACCAAATAAGAAGTATTACGATCCACGCAAGTGGCTGGCTGAAGGCCAAAAAAGTATGATAGGCAGACTCAGAACTGCGTTTGAAGATCTGAACTGCCTTAATCGTAACTGATTCAATTGTTTTATGACGGTATTCAATATCTTACAGAGACGCAGGCTCCTGCGTCTCTGTTTTTATATATAGTTATCAGTTTTAAATGCATCAATCAACGTATCTTTGCAACCTTGATTAAATAATTACATATGGCTTCGGGATCAGAAAAAAAGTTCAAGAGATATACAATTACATCAGCGCTTCCTTATGCAAACGGACCAATCCATATAGGTCATCTTGCAGGTGTTTATGTTCCGGCTGATATATATGCAAGGTACCTCCGCTCAAAAGGAGAGTCAATTGTTTTCATTGGCGGTTCGGATGAACATGGAGTGCCAATTACTATTAAAGCTCGAAAAGAAGGTGTTACACCACAGCAGATTGTCGACAAGTATCATAACATCATTAAGAAATCTTTCGAAGACTTTGGTATTTCATTCGATATATACTCAAGGACTTCAAACAAGATACATCATGAAACAGCTGCTGAGTTTTTTAAGACACTTTATGATAAAGGTGAATTTACAGAGCAGTTCTCCAGCCAGTTTTTTGATGAAGAACATCAGACATTCCTCGCCGACAGATATATTACAGGAACTTGCCCACATTGCGGATACGAAAGAGCCTACGGTGATCAATGTGAAAATTGTGGCACTTCGCTGAATGCTACTGATCTGATTAATCCAAAATCAGCATTAAGCGGGACCGTACCGGTAATGCGTGAAACGAAACATTGGTTCCTGCCACTTGATAAATATGAAGGATGGCTCAGGCAATGGATACTTGAGAGCCATAAAGATGACTGGAAGGTTAATGTTTACGGTCAATGCAAATCATGGCTTGATACGGGTCTTCAACCAAGGGCTGTTACGCGTGACCTCGACTGGGGTGTAAAAGTACCACTTGAAGGTGCTGAAGGCAAAGTATTGTATGTATGGTTTGATGCCCCGATAGGATACATTTCGGCCACAAAAGAATGGGCTGAACAGAGTGGCAATGATTGGAAACCCTGGTGGAAAGATGAAGAAACCAAATTAGTTCACTTCATAGGGAAAGATAATATTGTGTTTCACTGTATAGTGTTCCCGGGAATGTTAAAGGCTGAAGGCACGTATATTCTTCCCGATAATGTACCAGCCAATGAATTTCTTAATCTTGAGAATGATAAAATCTCCACTTCAAGAAACTGGGCTGTTTGGCTGCATGAGTACCTCGAAGAGCTTCCGGGCAAACAGGATGTCCTGAGATATGTGCTCACGGCTAATGCTCCAGAGACAAAGGATAATGATTTTACATGGAAAGACTACCAAACAAGGAACAATAGTGAATTGCTGGCAATATTCGGTAATCTCGTAAACAGAACTCTTGTTCTTACTCATAAATATTTTGAGGGGAAAGTACCCCCTGTCGGTCAGCTTACTGATTACGACAAACAAGTTCTGGAGGAAATGTCGACTTACCCTGAGAAGATTAGCTATAGCATAGAAAATTACAGATTCAGGGAGGCATTAAATGAGTTCATGAACCTTGCAAGATTAGGTAATAAGTATCTTACTGATACTGAACCCTGGAAGGTATACAAAACTGATCCTGAGAGAGTGAAGACAGTTCTCAACTTAGCCTTACAGATTTGTGCCAACCTCGCTATCCTATGCGAACCATTTATGCCGTTTACTGCTGTTAAACTAAATAATATGCTTAATCTTCAACCCTCAAAATGGGATAAAGCAGGGAGTGCCAGTTTAATACAGGCTGATCATGTATTGAATCAACCTGCATTTCTTTTTGAGAAAATTGAAGATGATGTAATCCAGGCTCAGGTACAGAAATTACTTGATACAAAAAAGGCAAATGAGGCACAGGCTTACACAGCTGCACCCTCGAAACCAACAGTTGAGTTTGATGATTTTGCAAAATTGGATTTACGGGTTGGTACTATTTTATTAGCTGAAAAGATGCCAAAGACCAAGAAACTGTTAAAGTTGATTGTTGATACCGGTATAGATAAGAGAACGGTAGTTTCAGGTATTGGTGATTATTATGGGCCTGAAGCTATAGTGGGTCAGCAGGTTGTCATTCTGATAAATCTTGCCCCAAGAAACATAAAGGGCACTGAATCAGAAGGTATGATCCTGATGGCTGAAAGTAATGATGGTGAATTATCGTTTATTTCACCTGTTAAGGCATTTAAGAACGGGACAGAGATAAAATAATAACTGCCTTACCCTCTGTAAGATATAAATTACCCGACAGTTAGCTTTTTGAGCCTTAAGCTTTAATGTGATCGTTGCTTTGTACTTTATTAACTTACTATTTGAACTACTTTTGAACTTTAATTATGCTGATAGTTGAAAATACCATAGTATCGGATGATTTCAAGAAAGCTTGTTTTGCTTGCGATCTGACGAAATGTAAAGGAGCATGTTGTGTTGAGGGAGATGCAGGTGCACCACTCGAAGAAGAAGAGATCTCTTTACTGGAAGATTCACTCGATTATATTATCCCATATATGCGACAAGAGGGAATTGATGAAGTAAAGAAAAATGGAGTATTTGATTTTGATGCTTCCGGACAATATGTGACACCTTTGGTCAAAGGAAAGGAATGTGCTTTTGTCGTTTTCAGTGACGACGGAATAGCAATGTGTTCAATTGAGAAAGCATGGAAGGAAGGCAAAACCAATTTCCGAAAGCCTATATCGTGTCACTTATATCCTATCAGGCTCTCAAAGTATAAGGATTTTGAGGCAGTGAACTATCACCAATGGCATATATGTGAGCCTGCCCGTAAAAAGGGTGTAGAGATTAAACTACCGGTTCATGAATTCCTGAAAGAGGCAATTATCAGGAAGTATGGTGATGAGTATTATAAGGAATTGGATAAGGAACTGGAAAAGAACAAAAAGACAAAAAAATAAAACAGTAAGACAAAAAAACTAAAAGGAAATAGGCTGAACCGGATGGCTCAGCCTATTTCCTTTTAGTAGTTCTACCCCTTATTTTTCTGAAGCATAACCTGCTAAAGGGTAATTCTCGATTATCGAAATAAGTTCACTTTATAACTAAAGTGCCGGTCTGGCAGCAGCCATAGCCTCGAGTTCCTTATCAATGTGGAACATGCCGGCTTTGTCATCGCCAACCAGGTGAATCTTATCGATGATTTCACGGTCAGTACTTTCTTCCTCAATCTGCTCATTGATATACCATTGCAGGAAATTACCGGTAGTGTAATCTTTTTCCTCAAGTGTAATTTCGTAGATGTCATTGATGGCCTTAGTAATGAATTGTTCATGTTTCAAGGCACCTTCAAAGATATCCAGTATAGTTGTGAAATCAGCCTTTGGAGTTTCGAGTGACTGTAATTGGGCATATCCGCCTCTGTCGTTCAGGAACTTGATGAACTTGAGCATATGCATACGCTCTTCATCCGATTGTTTGTAAAGAAAGGCAGCAGCACCTCTGTATCCCTGTGTCTCGCACCATGAAGCCATGGCCATATAGATACGTGCAGAATGCTCTTCATTCTTAATCTGCCTGTTAATAGCTTCTTCAACTTTCTTTGAGATCATACTTTTAACGTTTTAAAATTTTTTATCAATTACTCTTAAGTGCTTCGGCCCCACTGACAATCTCCAATATCTCATTGGTAATTGCAGCTTGCCGGGCTTTATTGTATGTTAATTTTAGTTCCTTCAATAACTCGGTAGCATTATCAGTCGCCTGCGACATGGCAGTCATCCTTGCTCCCTGTTCTGATGCCCACGAATCGAGTAATGCTTTATAAAGCTGTGTTCTCAATATACGCGGAACTATTGTCTCTAATATTTCATCTCTTGATGGATCAAATATATACTGTGATTGACCATTATGATCATCTTGATCGTCATCAGGTTCAACCGGTAAAAATTGTTCAGTCACCAAATATTGAACAACTGCATTCTTAAATTGATGATAAATAATGAAGATTTTATCATACTGCTTTGTTGTGAACATTTGGATAAGCTTATCGGCTAATTCAGTGGCAGCGTTGAATGTAAGGTTATCGTAAATGTCATCGTGAGATTCAATTATATTATTCTTCTGCGATTTGGAGAAGAATTCACTAACCTTCCTACCAATTGTGATCAGATCAATCTGAACATTCTTATCGGTGTTAGAAACCGTATTTATAAAACCGGTTGTCTGCTTTATAACATTTGAGTTAAAAGCTCCGCATAATCCTCTATTGGAAGATAATACAACCAGAAGTATCTTATTTGCATCTCTTTTTTCAGATAATCCACCTGGTAATACTACATCTGCACCGCCACTTAATTGTTGAAGAAGAGCCTGCTGCTTCTGTGCAAATGGTCGCAACTGAAGAATATTCGACTGGGCTCTCCTCAACTTTGATGCGGCAACCATCTTCATGGCGCTTGTAATCTGTTGGGTTGAGTTAACAGATGCAATTCTGTTTCTTACTTCCTTTAGACTTGGCATAATAAATATGGCACTTAAATTTCGTACTTCCGAACCTGTTCTTTAGCTACCGCTTCAAGCTCACTTTCTATCTCAGTTGAATAATTACCCTGACGCAATTGTTCCAGCAACACAGCCTTATTCTCTACCATATAGTGCAAGAACTCAGTCTCAAAGCTATGAATCCTGTCAACAGGTACATTTTGTAGTAAACCTTTTGATCCGCAGAATATGATTGCAACCTGTTGTTCAACCGGTAGCGGTGAGTACTGTGGTTGCTTAAGAATCTCAACGTTTCTGATTCCCTTGTCGAGAATAGATTTAGTAACAGCATCAAGGTCAGAGCCAAATTTGGAGAACGCTTCAAGTTCCCTGAATTGAGCCTGGTCAAGCTTTAGTGATCCGGCTACTTTCTTCATAGACTTGATTTGAGCACTACCTCCTACCCTTGAAACTGAAATTCCAACGTTAATAGCCGGCCTGATACCTGAATTGAAAAGATTGGATTCAAGGAATATCTGACCATCGGTAATTGAAATTACATTTGTCGGGATATATGCCGAAACGTCACCTGCCTGCGTTTCAATAATAGGTAAGGCTGTTAGCGATCCTCCACCCTTTACCATGTGTTTGATTGATTCAGGTAAATCATTCATTCCTCTTGCAATCTCATCACTCTTAATGATTTTAGCTGCTCTCTCAAGCAGACGTGAGTGCAGGTAGAATACATCACCCGGATAAGCTTCACGTCCGGGAGGACGACGAAGTAATAATGAAACTTCTCTATATGCTACAGCCTGTTTCGACAGGTCGTCGTAAATAATGAGGGCAGGTCGTCCTGTATCTCTGAAAAATTCACCTATTGCGGCACCTGCAAACGGTGCATAGAATTGCATTGCAGCAGCGTCACTGGCAGTTGCCACGACTACTACCGTGTATTTCATTGCACCTTTAGCTTCAAGTGTTTGCACCAAATTGGCAACTGTACTACCCTTCTGACCTACTGCAACGTAGATACAATATACAGGTTCGCCCTTATCATAAAATTCTTTCTGATTGATTATAGTATCAATAGCAATAGCCGATTTACCGGTTTGGCGGTCACCAATTATAAGCTCACGCTGGCCTCTTCCGATAGGAATCATAGCATCAATAGCCTTTATACCTGTCTGCAGAGGTTCATTAACCGGCTGACGGAAGATTACACCCGGAGCCTTGCGTTCGAGCGGCATATCGTAGGTTTCACCAACTAACGGTCCCTTACCGTCAATTGGTTCACCGATTGTATTAATGACCCTGCCAAGCATGCCTTCACTTACTTTTATTGAGGCAATTTTACGGGTACGTTTTACCTGGTCACCTTCATTAACACCTGTAGCATCACCAAGCATTACCACACCGACATTATCTTCTTCAAGATTCAAGACTATACCCTTAACTCCGGTAGTCTCAAAATCAATAAGCTCACCGGCCTGTACATTAAATAGTCCGAAAATTCGTGCAATACCATCTCCTACCTGCAATACTGTGCCTACTTCCTCAAGTTCGGCTTCCGATTTAAATCCGGCAAGTTGTTGTCGTAGGATTGCTGATACTTCAGCAGGTTTTATTTCTGCCATATATTTTTACTGTTTAAAATCCCTTTATATAAGTATTTACATTGAATTCCTGCTTCAACTGCAGTACCTTTTTCTTGATTGAGTCGTCAAACACTTCACCTTCAATCTTTACAATTAAGCCACCAATTACACCCGGGTCAACTATCTCTTTAAGGATAATTGATGCACCTGTTTGTGCTTCCAGCTTACTTATTAAGCGCTGTTTTACAGAAGGATTGAGTTGTATGGCTGAAGTAACTTCAGCTACCTTAATGTTATTTAGCTTGCGATACAAGTCAATAAACGCTTTTAAAATCCCCGGCAAGTACTCCTCACGATGTTTACGGATAAGTATTTCGATAAAATTATAGGTCACATCACTCACTTTCGATTTGATGAGATCGTGAAACACCTTTATTTTCTTATCTGAAAAGATAACAGGACTTTTAAGGAATAACCTTAATTCTCTGCTTTGTTCACAGATATCTGAGATCACCCGAACATCCTGATAAACATCTTCGATCTTGTTTTTCTCAGCAGCAAACTCATATAATGCGGTAGCGTAACGAAGATTGATCCTGTGATCGTTCATTTTTTAGTTCAGGTTAATATTGTTGAGTGATTTCTCAATGTACTGCTCGTTCTTTGTCTTATCGGAGAGTTCCTGTGCAAGAAGCTTCTCAGCAATTTCAACTGAAAGGTTTGCAACCTGAATTTTCAGGTCGGTGATAGCAGCCATTTTCTCATTTTGAATTCTTTCTCTTGCTGATTCAAGAATCCTTTCGGCTTCAACAGCAGCCCTCTCCCTGGCCTCATCAATCAGCTTCTCACGCACCTTTCGTGCATCGCGTAGCAGGGCATCACGTTCTTCTTTTGCCTCTTTAAGCAGCTTCTCATTTGTGAATTGAAGATTCTCCATCTCTTTTCTGGCAGCTTCTGCCTGATGAAGTGACTGCTCTATTGCTACTTCTCTGTCATTTAATGCTCTCATGACAGGTGGCCATACATACTTACCCAAGATGAGTAATAGTATTGCGAATGCCAGTGTCATCCAGAAGATCAATCCAATGCCAGGACTTACTAATTCCATTTCTCAGTGATTTTAGTTGACATTTTAATTAAAATATACCGCTGTAACCAACCGTTACAGCAGTATATAGTTTTAACCTACAAATAATACAAGCAAACAAACAACGATTGCGAAGAAAGCAACTCCTTCGATAAGAGCTGCCGACACAATCATGTTTGATCTGATGTCACCTGCTGATTCAGGTTGGCGTGCAATTGACTCAAGAGCACTGCGACCAATATTACCGATACCAATACCGGCTCCAATGGCTGCAATACCTGCTCCGATTGCTGCACCGGCCTTTGCTAAAGGTGCCAGATCATTTGCGATTTGCAGTAGTAATGTTAAAAGTGTCATGGTTAATTGTATTTAGGGTTTTATTGAAATTACATTAATGTGCTGCACCAGCATGCGAATGCTCTTCAATTGCCATTCCTATATATAGTGCCGACAACATCGTAAAAACATATGCCTGTATAAATGCAACCAGAAGTTCAAGTAAGCTGATGAATATTGAGAAGAAGATTGAAACCACACTAACACCATATGCCAGTGCCTGACTCATCTGTCCGAAGATAAATATCAATGCTATAAATCCAAGTACCACGATGTGACCTGCTGCTATGTTGGCAAAGAGACGGACCATCAATACAAACGGTTTAATAAACACTCCTACCAGCTCTATAAGTGGAATCAATGGTATTGGAAATTTCAACCACCAGGGTATTCCGGGAGGGTTAAAGATATGTATCCAGTAGTTCTTATTGGCTTTTATCAAAATGATTACAAATGTGAACGCCGCAAGTACAAGGGTAACAGCAATATTTCCTGTCACATTTGCTCCACCGGGGAAAAATGGAATTAAGCCTATCAGGTTGCTGAAGAAAATGAAGAAGAATGTTGTCAGCAAAAAGGGCATAAACCGATTATAATGCTTTCCGATGGAAGGAGCGGCAACATCATCCCTAATAAATAATATCAAGGGCTCAAGCCATGATTGTAGTCCCTTGGGCGCATGGCCGGCATTTTTCTTGTAAGCTCTTGCAACCGAAAAGAAAAGTAGTAACATCAGAATAACACTGATAAATATGCCGACTACGGTCTTTGTGATGGATAAATCTAATGGTTTACCGGCCGATTTATCAGTTTCCATAGTGCCGGGTATGACCTTTACTATCTTGCCCTTGTCGGCATTCCTCTCTATTTCAAGTTTATAACCTTTATAAGTAGAATGTCCATGATGAAAGCGTGAAGATGAGAACATTACAAGTTTCCCATCATCAATCAAGATTACAGGCAAAGGGATAGAGATATGTTTACTACCTATTGTGGCTATATGCCAGTCATGAGCATCAACAATGTGGTCAATAATAAGATATCCTGCATTGAATTCTTCTTTCTGATGTTTTGCATGGTCATCAGTAGTATCTTTGTGACTGCTGTTGTCGGGTGTAGATGACCAAACAAATAAAGCACTGAAAATTAGGCCAATGAAAAGTAAGTATTTTCTCATTACTGAAATACGGATGCTATCTGTTCCTGAATTTAAGGTGTTGCAATAATAAGACTTTTTTGGATACACTTTATTTAATTTCTCTGAATATTTAGTTCATCTAGATAAGCGATCAAGCAGCTATATGCCAAAAAAACTTATCGGTTATTAACAACAAAAGGCACAAAGTGTTCTTGCTTTGTGTCAAAAGAAAGGTAAAAAGCTAAACAAGAATTTTATTATGATTTTTCAGTATGGAAGAAGCTAAAAGAGACCTGCATTTTATGAAACTTGCCTACCGCGAAGCCCTTGAAGCTCTAAATAAGGATGAAGTTCCTATAGGCGCAGTAATAGTCAGTAACGATAAGGTAATAGCTAAGGGCCATAATTTGTCGGAAACACTCAATGATGCAACTGCCCATGCTGAAATGCAAAGCTTCACTGCGGCCTCTAATTTTATTGGAGGAAAATATTTAGACGAATGTACCCTCTATGTTACAATCGAGCCATGCCCCATGTGTGCTGCTGCATCTTATTGGGTTCAATTAGGCAGACTGGTTTATGGTGCGTCTGACCCTAAAAGAGGTTTTAGCCTGATAGATTCAAAATTACTGCACCCTAAGACTAAAATCACAAAAGGAGTCATGGCTGAAGAATGCCAAAAACTATTAACCGATTTCTTTAAATCAAAGAGATAAGCAAGTAATGCTTACATCTATTTCAATCTTTCATTGATCCCTTAATTTGAGTCAAGGACTATTAATTTATCGCCTTTAATTTATCACCCTCTATGGCCAAGTTTTGTTTAACCATTTTCTTACAAAGTTTAAACAATATACTTCGTATCCAAACTGTAAGACTTGGTATTGAGTTAACCAAGAGAAAGTAAAGACATGTTACTAAGCAAAAAATTACAAGGAATAACATTTTGTTTAACAGACCTCTTGCTTCTAATTAAAAAAAATTAAACAAAAAAGAATGCTTCTATTTCCGGATAGATTGGCGTTAGTAGTAATTGCAAAATCAAGAGCAAAGTAAATTTGAAGCAAATCGAAAGGAGTCACGGCTGATTAATGCCAATGACTCCTTTCTGATTTTTTAATAAATGAGCCTAAATCAAGGTAACTAATGCTTAAAGAATTGCCTCTTCGAGTTTCTTAATTAAATCATCACCTCTCAAGTCGCGGCCAATGATTATACCATCCTTATCTAACAGCACATTTGCCGGGATGGCCATAACACCGTATTGCTGACTGGCTGCATTATTCCAGTATTGAAGATCAGAAACATGTTTCCAAGTGAGGTTATCAGCCTTTATTGCATTTAACCATGATTCCTTTTCTCTATCAAGCGATACACCAAGAATTTCAAATCCTTTATCGTGGAACTTCTTATAAGCAGCCACTACATTTGGATTCTCACGGCGACATGGTCCACACCAAGATGCCCAAAAATCAACCAGTACGTAATTGCCTCTCAATGAGGATAAGGTAACCGGATTTCCATCAGGATCATTCATTGTGAAGTCAGGTGCTACTTTGCCTATGGCAACATTTTCAAGTATCTTAATTCTCTCTTCCAGTTTGAGGCTGCCCGATGATTTCTTAACTTTTGAATCAAGGAGACTGTAAATTTCATTAAGATCTTCAAGGGTAAGCTCGTATGAGTGACGCATTGAAACAAACGGCGAAACAAAAGATGATGAATTTTCCTTGATGAAATTGATTAGTTGTGCTTTGTTTTCATTCTCAACTGATTCAATCTGTTCCTCGATTGATTTCATCTTTACTGAATCCTTTTCACGCGCAGCTTCATTATACTGAGTATAGTGGCTAATCATTACTGAACGCTGTTGATCCATCAATCCGGTATACTTACGGTACTCTGCATCAGAAGCAGAACCTTCAACAATAGGCTTCTCGATACTATCAACATTAATAGTGATCTTTATACTAGCTGGCTCATTGAAAAATCCAACGTATTTACCTGCTTCAAGTCCAATGTAGTATAATTCAGGATATTCAATAAGACCCTTAAATTTGAAATTACCATTATCAACCAATACGCTGTCGAGTACTTTAAGATCTCCATCCACACTCTTTTGCAGGTAAACTTGTTCAGGAGCCTTGCCTTCAATCTTTCCTGTAATAAGAAATTCGTTGCTTTTCCTTGATTCACACGAAACTAATGTGACTGCAACTAATAGTAATAAAATCAGCTTTCTCATGGTATTATGTTTAGTTTTCAATTAATACAACTATTTCCTCTTGTTCATAAAGAGGTATTCAACAAGAATTATAAGCACGAGAGTAAAGATACTGCTAAGTAGCATTCGTAACAATATTATGCCTGCTTCAGCAAAAGAAAATGATTCAAGCAGACTTAGTGCTAACTGGTGAAGCATTGTCAGAAACAGCGAATAGACTAAAAACCATCGCATTCCCATGTCACGGATACCGGGTATCAAATGATCCTCGTATTCAGCAGGTGCCCCGACGACCTTGATGACTGTCGGGCGCATAAATGCCATAAAAACCGATGCTGCAGCATGAAGTCCTGTCGAATTACTGAAAAAATCTATTGACAGTCCCAGTATAAAGGAAGAAATCAATAATACATAGCCCGGAATCTCAAATGGCAGCAATAAAATAAAAAGTATGTAAAGCGAGGGATTAACGAAACCCCGCAGACTCATGTGATCAATGATCAGCACCTGCACTGCTACCAGCACAATTAATCGCACTAACAGAAACGGGTATGACCTGTTATTCATCTATCACCTGTTTGCTTAGTTCAACCTGCTCTTCTCTGAAAAGATTCTTTACAACATACACATAGGTCAGACTATTAAAATCAGCTGACCAGCGGAAATCAATATCATAAAAGAACTCACCTTCCTTCACTGCAATGTCCTCAACGGTTCCAATCATGATTCCTTCGGGGAATATATGACTATAACCACTGGTATAAATTGAATCACCCTTTACTACTTTCACATGTTCTGGGATGTCGATAAGATTACCTATAACAGGGTTTGAGCCATGCCACACAACTGTACCCATCTGATTAAGACGATTGATACGTGCGCTTATCTTTGAATGTTTATTCAATGCCGACATTACCCAGCAGAAGTTATCTGAAACACTGACTACAGTTCCCACTATACCCTGAGGATTGATAACAGCCATATCATGTTTAATGCCGTGCTTTTTGCCCTTATTGAGCATTAAATAATTATTACGGTTGTTCGTTGAATTACTTATTACACGAGCTACTGTAAATGAATAAGTCTGTCGGTTCAGGGTATCAATCATGAGAGTAGATGAGGTATCAGTAGTCACCTGCCCCTGGTTGAGCTTTTGCCATAGGATTGCATTTTCAGCAGCAAGACGCTCATTTTCTTCCCTAAGATTGAAGTAACCAGTAACAGATGAATAGGCACTAAAGATGTTACCTGTGATTCTGTCACTGAAATTTGTAATCACCGACCCCTGAAAATAGCTTTTATTGACGAGTATCACAACGGAGACAAATTCAAGCAACAGAAACAGGAAGAAGAAGCTATGCTTCCATATAAATGCCAGAATATACCGCATGTGGTTGAATTTGTGAGGTTGCTGATATGCTGCATGCAAATGCCTGATTCTCAACAACCACCACTGTATTTTTATTTTATAAGGAATGTAAATTTATTAAAGTTCTTAAGTGCAATTCCTGTACCTCTTGCCACTGCTCTTAGAGGATCTTCGGCAACATGTACCGGCAGTTTGGTTTTCAGATGTAATCTCTTATCCAATCCGCGCAGCATTGAGCCTCCTCCTGCAAGATAAATGCCGGTACGGTAAATATCGGCCGACAATTCGGGAGGTGTCATTTCAAGTGCATTGAGTACTGCAGCCTCTATCTTACTGATTGATTTATCAAGACAGTGGGCAATTTCGCTGTAGTTAACATAAATTTCCTTAGGAATACCAGTAAGCATATCTCTTCCATGAACCGGGTAATCTGATGGAGGGTTCTCTAACTCAGTGATGGCGGCACCAACATTAATCTTAATAGCTTCGGCTGTACGCTCACCAATATTGATGTTATGCTGTTTACGCATGTATTCCTCAATATCGTTATTAAAATCATCACCTGCAATCCTGATAGATTTATTATTAACGATACCTCCCAATGCAATAACCGCAATTTCACTTGTACCACCACCTATGTCGATGATCATATTACCGGTTGGCTCAAGTACATCAATACCAATGCCGATTGCAGCAGCCATTGGCTCATGAATCAATCGAACCTCTTTTGCACCTGCCTGTTCAGCTGAATCCTTTACTGCTCTCTCTTCAACCTCAGTGATACCTGATGGAATACAAATAACCATCTTAAGTGCAGGCGGGAATAGATTTCTGGTAGGACCTGTCATCTTTATCAGTTCCCTGATCATGTACTCAGCCGATTGGAAATCTGCGATTACTCCATCACGCAATGGCCTTATTGTTTTAATATTCTCATGTGTTTTGCCATGCATCATCATGGCTCTTTTACCTACCGCAATAATTTTACCTGTATTCCGCTCTATCGCAATAATTGAAGGCTCATCAACAACTACCTTGTCATTGTAAATAATGATTGTATTGGCAGTGCCAAGGTCCATTGCGATCTCTTTTGTCATGAAGGAGAAAAGTCCCATTGTTTATCTGTGTTTCAAAAGATTATCAATAAATTAAATTTATTAGTGTTTAAAATGGCGAATACCGGTAAAGACCATACTGATATCATGATTATTGCAGTATTCTATTGTCTCATTATCCCTCACTGAACCGCCGGGCTGTATAACACTGGTGATACCTGCCTCATGAGCTATTTGGATTGAATCAGCGAATGGGAAAAATGCATCGGAAGCCATAACGGCATTTTTTAGGTTAAGGCCAAATGAGTTTGCTTTTTCAATTGCCTGCTTAAGGGCGTCAACACGAGATGTTTGACCAACTCCACTTGCAAGTAATTGCTTACCGGATGCCAGGACAATAGCGTTTGATTTGCTGTGCTTTACAATTATATTAGCAAAAAGGAGATCTTCCATTTGTCCACTATCCGGTCGCTTGTTTGTTATAAACCTGAGATCATCTGTTGTTTCAGTCTTCAGGTCCTTATCCTGAACAAGCACACCATTTAGTATGCTTCTAAACTGTTGATGCTGAAAATCAAATGATTTAGTCTGCAAAATTATTCTATTTTTCTTTGACTGTAGAATTTCCAGGGCATTTTTTTCGTACCCCGGAGCCAGTATGATTTCAAAGAAAATCTTGTTGATTTCATGTGCAGCCTCTTCATCAATAGGGGCATTAGTAACTAGGACACCACCATATGCTGAAACGGGGTCAGCCTCAAGTGCTGCATTCCAGGCTTCCTTTACTGATGGTCTGCAAGCTATACCACATGCATTATTATGCTTTAGTATGGCAAAGGTAGTTTCCTGAAAATCGCTTATGAGTGCAATTCCTGCCTCTAGATCAAGCAGGTTGTTGTACGAGAGTTCTTTCCCATGTAACTGAGTAAAAACCTCATCCAGTCGGCCATAGAATGTTCCTTTTTGGTGAGGATTCTCACCATACCTCATGCTGACAGGGTTAGTAACCATGATACTGAACTCACCGGGAGTTTCACTATTTCCGACACTCTGATATTTCCCGATATAAGCTGCAATTGCGCTATCATAAGATGATGAACGTAAGAATGCATGCCAGGCAAACTCAAGCCTCTCTTCTTCAGTGGTTGATATTTCTGCACGCTTAACAATTTCGGTCAATGTGCCATATTGGTCAGGTGAGGAAATACAAACTACATGAGTATAATTCTTTGCAGCAGCTCTTATCAGAGAGATACCCCCTATATCGATTTTCTCGATTATATCACTGTGAGAAGCCCCCGCCCTCAGTGTTTCTTCAAACGGGTAAAGGTTAACCACCACCAAATCAAAGGTATTGATGTCATACGTATGCATGTCCGAAGCATCAGTATCAACATCAGGGCGTCCCAGTATTCCACCGAACACTTTTGGGTGTAAGGTTTTCACTCTGCCTCCCAAAATTGACGGATAACCTGTCAGTTCTTCAATCTTTGTACATTCCAATCCCAGTGATTTTATGAAGTCGTACGTGCCACCTGTTGAAAAAAGTTTTACGTCCTTTGTTGCAAGTTCTTTAATGATAATTTCAAGACCTTCCTTGTAATAAACTGATATAAGGGCTTTCCTGATAGGTTTTAGGTTGCTCATTTTAGTGTTGAATTGGGAAAATTTTAGGGGTAAAAGAAAGATGCAATTTTATTAATTTTTATGCCATTGTCCAAATATTAGTCACCATAAAACATTGAAAGTTTTATCACTAAATTTACAATCTCAAAATTCCACATGGAAAGGTTCATCAGATTCTTAAAATTACTCAGGGAGAGTTACATTTTTGCAATTAAGGCCATAGTGGTCAATAAAATCAGGACTATCCTGTCGCTGTCAGGTATTACAATCGGGATATTTTCAATCATTTCAGTCTTTACAGTTTTTGATTCAATACAGATAAATATTACTGATACGGTTAAATCGCTCGGCAGTAATGTGCTATATGTACAAAAATGGCCATGGGCATTTGAGGCTGATTATCCCTGGTGGGAATATATGAAACGACCCGAGGCGAAATTATCTGAACTGGGAGAAATTCAGAAACGCAGTCAGGCATCCGAAGCATCGGCTTACATGGTAAGTACAATGCGTAAGGTGAAACATAACAATTATTCCATCACAGGAACCATAGTCGGTGTCTCGCATGATTATCCTGAAGTTACTCCTATTGAGTTTTCAACAGGAAGGTATTTCTCATTCGATGAATCAAACAGAGGACGAGCAGTTGCTATCATAGGTAATGAAGTTGCAACCACTCTTTATGGTCATGCCGACCCGGTTGGTCAGAAAATTAAGGTATTCAACCGAAATCTTGAAATTATTGGTGTACTGAAGAAGGAAGGATTATCAACTTTCGGCAATTCAACCGATACTCAGGTAATAATTCCCATACAGTTTGCGCGGCAATTTATTGATCTCCGAAGTGATAACATTGGTGCGGCAATTATGGTGAAAGCCAAACCAAATGTATCAAACGATGAACTCACATATGAGCTAAAGGGGATAATGCGATCAATAAGGAAACTAAAGCCTGGAACCAAAGACAACTTCGCTATAAATAAATCCGATATCATCAGTCAGGCTTTCGAGGGAGTCTTCAGTGTGATAAATACCGTAGGTTGGATTATAGGCGGTTTTTCATTACTGGTAGGAGGTTTTGGAATCGCAAATATCATGTTTGTATCTGTCAGAGAGCGTACACCTCAAATTGGAATCCAGAAGTCAATGGGTGCCAAAAATTCATTTATCCTTCAGCAATTCCTCTTCGAATCAGTCTTCCTTTCTCTGTTTGGCGGTATAGTAGGGCTATTGCTTATTTACATGATTGTACTGATTCTGCGGCTTTCTTTTGATATGCCACTAATACTTACAATTGGAAATATAATGCTTGGTATCATTGTCTCAGCTGTAATCGGACTGGTATCAGGATTTATACCTGCACTTTCAGCATCAAAATTAAATCCCGTTGATGCAATGAGGTCAACATTTTAAAAATTATAGTCTCTGTTTATAAAAATATTAGACGATTCATTATAGAATCACTATTTTTACCCCTTCAAATACAATATAATGCTTAAACGTTGGGTTGTCAAACCTAAAGGCGACCCCCAAAAGGTGCGTTCTTTAGCGGTCGAGCTAAGTGTAAGTGAGGTAGTCGCTGAATTGTTAGTACAAAGGGGGATAACCTCATTCTCAGAGGCTAAGTCCTTTTTCAGACCTGATCTGAACCAACTGCATGATCCATTCCTGATGAAAGATATGGAACCTGCTGTTGATAGAATACTCACTGCAATTCAAAACCGTGAAAAGATTCTGGTATATGGTGATTACGATGTTGATGGCACTACCGCAGTAGCACTCTTATATACTTTCTTTCTTGAATTAGGCATTGATACTGATTTGATTGATTTCTATATACCCGACAGGTATCAGGAAGGTTACGGGATTTCTATCCAAAGTATCGACCATGCTAAAGCAAATGGATTCAGTCTGGTTATAGCACTCGACTGTGGCATAAAAGCCATTGAGAAGATCAATTATGCTAATGAGCTGAAGGTTGATTTCATCATTTGCGATCACCACCGACCGGGTGACGAAATACCCGGTGCCATTGCAGTTTTGGATCCTAAAAGGTCTGATTGCCTGTACCCTTATAAAGAACTCTCAGGTTGCGGGGTAGGCTTTAAACTCATTCAGGCTATCGCAAAAAAGAAAAATATCCCTTTTGAATCACTCACAAAATACCTCGATCTGGTAGCTGTCAGCATAGCCTCTGATATTGTTCCAATTACCGGAGAAAACAGAATACTGGCATATTATGGCCTCAAGCTGCTGAATACCAAACCAAAGGCATGCTTCGAAGCTATTTTGAAATATGCTAATGTCACAAAGAATGGTTCATCCTCTCAAACAATATGCGCCCCAACCATCGAATCGAATGGTTCCGGTACGCAGATGCTTTCTTCAACAAGTACCACCGACAGAAACCTTGTACAATCCTCAAATGGCGAGGGATCAAACACTAAAGAAAATAGTACTTCAGGTAACACAGAGCAATATTTCTGCAGAGAGCTGACAATAAGTGACCTTGTTTTTCTTATAGGCCCGCGTATTAATGCAGCAGGAAGAATTGAAAGTGGCAGAAATGCAGTTAAGCTTCTGATCTGCGATGATATGCAAAGTGCAGCAGTGCTTGCCGGCCAAATCGATGAATTCAACACTACCCGCCGCGACCTTGATCTGAATACTACCGACATGGCTCTCGACAGCATTAAGAATATCTCCAGACTCAAGAATTCAAAGTCGACAGTCGTCTTCAATAAAGAGTGGCACAAGGGAGTCATTGGCATTGTAGCCTCACGATTAATCGAAACCTACTACAGGCCAACGATTGTACTTACCCAGTCGAATGGATTGATCACAGGCTCAGCAAGGTCAATAAAGGATTTCGATATTTATGATGCAATTGATGAGTGCAGCGACTTATTAGAACACTTCGGCGGGCATAAATATGCAGCAGGATTATCGATGAAGCCTGAGAACCTTAATGCTTTTATTGAGAAGTTCGAGAGAGTAGTTTCATCAAAGCTTACCAGTGAAATGATGATACCTGAGATTGAAATTGATCTCAAGCTGACTCTCGATGAGATAAACCTAAAATTACTAAGAATATTACGACAGTTTGCACCATTTGGTCCGGGTAACCCCTCCCCAGTATTCCAGACTGATGGTGTTATTGATAACGGCAACGTTCGGTTGCTTAAAAATAAGCACCTAAAACTAACTATCGGTCACACCGAATATGCCTCCAACCCGATTTCTGCCATAGCCTTCCAAATGGGTGAGCATTTCAATCACATAATCAAAGGTTTGCCATTCAATATTTGCTATCATATTGAAGAAAACGACTGGAACAACAAAAAGGAGATACAGCTTAACATCAAAGAAATCATGCCTGTAATTCCGAAGGAAACGCCACAAAGCGCAAGGGAAAGTTGTTCAGAGAAGTAGTGATTGCATAAAAATAATCCCTTAAGAGGCCGAGGCTTTTATGTTGTACTAAAAATTCATGAATGTCCTTACAACGAGAAATACTCCAAACACCACAAGCAGTATTCCCACTGCGTGATTCAGAGCAATCAGATAACGTGCTTTGAGGTATCTTTTAAGCTGGTTGGCTACAAATACTTTTAGTAAATCGGTTGTAAAGACTGTTAGCAGTGAACCAGCAAAGAAGAGTTTTACGTCGAGTGAATTGGCTCCGTAACTGGCACTAACTGTTACCATGACCGACATCCAGAATAACCAGACAAAAGGATTTGCGAAATTTAAAAAGAAGCCCTTCAGAATGTAGGTTAGCGGTCCCGGCTTCTTAATTTCATCCAACATTTCATCGGAGGCAACATATACCTTTCGTAAGTAAGTTACTATGCCAAATGCGATGAGTATAATGCCACCCACAATGCCAAAGAGCAATCCATTGCGGTTGTTGCCAAATATTTGTGCGGCACCAAGATAACAGAACCAAACGAGAGTAACATCCGAAAGGAAAATGCCTGCAGCGAGTATGGTTCCACGATATAATCCACGGTGTATGCTTGTTTGAATGAGTGTGAATAAAGCCGGCCCCAGCATAACGGCCAGGGTCAGCCCCAATATCATACCTTCAATCAACGGATTCATAAATCAGTCTGGTTCCTGAAGTTTTTATTTAGATATTCTTCCCACTTTAAGTGCTGGTCTTTCTTTATTACCCTGGGGAATTTATGCTGACCGCCTTCTTTACCGAGTGTTTTAAGGTATTTGTAAAACAGGTCTAACGGTAAAAGCTCAACAATAACATCGCGAATGGCAGCTATACGCTCAACACGGTAGTCATCATTGAGGTCTTTAAGGTTCTGATCAATTTGTCGTTTTACCGTTTCAACATCAAGATCTTTAAAATTGCCTGTTATTCCCAGATACCATTTATGAGCAAACATACTATCGTGTTTAATGCCGGCAACAGTAAACTCGGGCACCGAAACATTCAGCTGTTCCTCCAATAACTGTATTGCCCTGTTCATATTATCCTGCGATAAGTGCTCGCCACATAGGTTCAGGTAGTGACGGGTGCGTCCGGTAATGATGATCTCTGATCTTTCTTTCGAAGTGAATTTAATTGTATCACCAATAAGGTATCTCCAGGCTCCTGCACAGGTGGTCAATAACAGAGCGTATTCTTTTCCCTCCTCCACTTTGTCGATAGTAATTGTTTTTGCATCCGGAAGAATGTTACCCTCATTATCAAAGTTTTCGTTGTTAAAATCGACAAATTCAAAGAAAAGACCGTTATCAAGCACTAACTGCATCCCCTCAGTTTCAGGGCGACTTTGATAAGCAATGAAGCCTTCGGATGCAAGATAGGTTTCAATATAAGTAATCGGTTTGGCAAGTAATTTCTCAAAGGTTTTCTGATAGGGTGCAAAGGAAACACCTCCATGAACGTATATAGAGAGGTTTGGCCAGATATCATGGATTGTTTTCACCTTATAATGCTGAATGATTCGTTCCATGAGAATCTGTAACCAGGCAGGCACACCTACAATTACACCGATATCCCAGTCTTTTGCATTTCTTACAATCTCATCGAGCTTATTTGTCCAGTTACGCTCTTTTGAGATTCTTTTACCCGGCTTGTAGAAATGCTGAAACCAAAACGGGATATTGCCCGCGGTGATACCCGATAAATCACCTTCGTAGTATGTGCCGTTATACTGCAAGTGGGTACTGCCACCCAACATTAAGATCCCTTTCTCGAAGAATTCTCTTGGAAAATGATATCTGCTAAGCGAAAATATTTGACGTATGCTTGTTCGCTTAATGGCCTTGAGCATATCAGGTGTAACCGGGATATATTTGCTTGTAGCTTCACTTGTACCTGAGCTAAGTGCAAAATATTTCACTTTTCCGGGCCAGGCTACAAAGCTCTCACCATGTAAGGTCCTGTACCACCACCTCTGGTGTATTGAATTGTAATCATGAATTGGCACTCTCTGTTTGAATAGCTCAGTCAACTGCTTGTTTTTAAGCAATTCGCTAAATTCATATGCCTCTCCGAATGAAGTATATTGTGCTTTGCTTATTAATTTGCGAAGAGTGTTTTCCTGTTGCTTTACCGGAGTAAGTTTCCTCATTTTTTCAAATGGGATTTTGCTTGGAAATTCAATTGCTCCTTTAATGATCGATCCTAGTATAGGCATTACGACAGGGTTTTATAGTGATATGAACGCGTAAAATTACGCTAATTTTAAATAAATCCCTTCGTCAGCCCTCTGACGTGATTCAAAAGAAATTCTTTATTGTGATTTAAGAGTCGAAACCCTTTTCAATCGGTTAAGACAGGAAGTATATATTTCCTTTAACAGTCTACTTAATTATGAGGTTGAAATCCTCGTAATTAGTGCCGGTGCAATAACTGATGGCTCTTTTTGAATCAGCATCAGTACAGATCAATCTGAATTGATACTTACCAGGCTCAAGTTTACTTATATCACCGGCTATAACTCCGGTTTGCGGATTCAGTGACAGTTTACCCGGTAATGGTTGTTTTTCATCAAGTGAGAACGTGTAAGGAGGATTACCCCCCATTACACTAAACGAAGCTGCAAAGTATCCTGATCCAGATTTGGATATCAGATTAGTCTCGGGTGAGTTAAACTGAAATGCGGGCAAAGCCGACCTTCCCGGAAGTTGAGGATTCAAGATGCACCTGGTGGTGTATGATTTGGTGCCATCAGTCACCTTTACGGCAAATTCAACCGGGCCTTCTTTTAACTTTAGATGTTTCTTTACGGGATATATCACTCCCGTTTGCGAATCCAGAACTAGTCCTTCGAGAATCTCAGAGCCTTCGGGTATACTGAAGCTATAGTCACCATTTTCGTGTACAGGCATGCCACCTTTTACATACAATTTGCATGGGACTACAACACATTGCTTTTGGATACTCCTGGAAGACTCATCAGTATAAGCCGGAATTTCCTGTGACTTTACCACTATATCTTCATTGTTATAGTTAGTGTCAATCTTTTCACATGAAAACGAGAGAAAGATTAAAATAACAAGATTGAGGTTAATTAAGCGAAAATGCCGATTTTTCATTGCCCCTGTTTAAGATTTAATGATTAATCGCACATATTTAATAAAGTAACTTAATAGAGATGAAATACTCAATAATTAATTTGGATGCAACGGTCGAATAAATCATTTTTCTTTGTCTTCCTCCTTTTTTCTTCTCTCCTCTTCTCGTTGTTTCTTTTTGAAAAATCCTCTTAGCAGAATATTGTGTTTGGCAGCTTCTATGTTCTCATTAAGGCCTTTAGAGCTTTTTCTGAGATTTATCATTGTCTGATTAAGGTTCCTGGCAAAGGTTGAATCTTGTATTAATTGTCCCAGAGCACCCTGTCCACTATTAATCTTAATCATAATCTCGGCCATCTGGTCAGCAATCACCTCAGCATAACCGGCCGTAACACCGAGGCTTTCAATGATAGCATCGGTCTCGGTTGGTTCATTTGAATAAAGTTGGTACCCGTCGGGAGCAGCCGAAGCCCCTGAGCTCCCCTGCGATATGATAACTATTCGGTCGCCAATCAAGCCTTCTGACCCGATGCTGACTTCACTATCGGTTTTAATAAACTTCTGAACTTCCTTTTTAATCAGCATTTTAACTGTCACTGTTGAATCGTTGACTATGTCGATTCTGTCAACAGTACCCACATCAATGCCTGAGAATCGTACATTGTTGCCTACCTGAAGTCCGCTTACATTAAAGAAATCAGCTTTAATGGTGAATACAGGGTTAAATAGGTTCTGTTGTTTCCCGATTATAAATATGGCGATTACAAACAATGCCAGCCCTACGGTAATGAATAATCCGAGTCGGACTTTAAATTTTTGTGAATGAGGTTCCATGTCTATTTAGTTTTTTCATTAAAAAATGCGCTAATCATCTCATCGTCCGATTTCTCAAAATCTTCAATTGAGCCTTCCTTATGGATTACTCCATTATTTAACATTATTATTCTATCGGCTGTTTTGGTTGCACATCTGATATCATGAGTTATGATGATTGAAGATGTTTTATACTTCTCTTTAATCTGATTGATGAGCAGACTGATTTCATCAGAAGTCACGGGATCCAGTCCTGTAGTCGGCTCATCATAAAGCATAATTAGGGGATCAACGATTATGGTTCTTGCCAGACTTGCTCGTTTACGCATACCACCCGATAGTTCGGAGGGCATTTTATGGAGGGCCTCTTTTAATCCAACATTTTCAAGTGCTGATTGTATCTTATTTTCAACCTCCTTGCGTGATATATCTTTCCTGATCCTGACTAACGGAAATTCAAGGTTTTGCTTTATTGTCATTGAATCATAGAGTGCTCCACTCTGAAACAGAAACCCTATTTTCTGTCGGAACTCACCCAACTGCTTCTTATTAAGTGATCGTATTTCCTGTCCGAACACCTTTATAGAGCCCGAATCGGGGGTAAGCAATCCAACGATGCATTTAATCAGAACTGATTTGCCTGTACCTGATTTGCCCAAAATCACCAGATTCTCACCCTTATTGAGTTTGAAAGTAGTACTCTTCAGAACTTCATTCCCGCTAAATGATATTCTCAGGTCCTTAACTTCAATAACCGGATCTTGCTCATCAACACTTATGGTCTCTTTCTTCTTATTCATGAAATCATGTCTGTTATCTGAACTGCAATAATATCAACCACAAGCACCAGTAATGAGGAAACAACCACAGCAGAGTTAGCCGCTGCACCAACGCTTTCAGTACCTCTTCCTGCATTGTACCCTTTATAGGTACTGACGAGTCCTATAACTGCTCCAAAAAAGAAAGTCTTAATAAATGCAGGCATAAGATCAATAAAGTCGAGTGAGCTGAATGCCTGTGAGAGGAAGAGTGTAAGTGTGACCTTACCTTTTATATTTGCAGCTGCCCAGCTTCCGAATAAGCCCATGGCATCGGCAAATAACACAAGTAAGGGCAAGATAAGTGTAGCTGCCAGAACTCTTGTAACAACCAGAAAACGGATAGGGTTAGTTGATGAAACCTCCATCGCATCAATCTGCTCGGTTACTTTCATTGAACCGAGTTCGGCACCCATTCCTGAGCCTACCTTACCGGCAAAGATTAAGGCTGTGATAACAGGTCCCATTTCACGAACTAATGAGATGGCCACCATGCCCGGAAGCATTGAAACAGCACCAAAATCATCAAGCACAGGCCTCGATTGTATGGTAAGTACTGCACCCATGATAATACCCGTGACTGATACCAGTGCCAGTGATTTGTTCCCCACGAGATAACATTGCTTGAAGAACTCTTTCCATTCAAACTCCCGTGTGAACGTTTCCCTGACAACCTTGACTATGAATAAGTATGCATCGGCAATTGTTGTAAGGAAGTTATCGGCTTCTTCTTTTTTGTGTAATGTTTTGTCGCTTAGATTGGTCATCGATCGCAATGTGGCATCCTTAAAGCGGGGTAATCTTCTTTGATTCCTGCCGGTAAATGCTCCTTTACGATGGCTGCCATCCTTAATCACATTCCGATGTCTGTCATCTTTAGTCATATGTTATCTGTAAGAGTGTTACTATAATGTTAAACAACAAAAGGCACTTTTATCTTCTTATGCCATTAAAGCATCTCTTCAAACTATCCATTGACTTATTGGTTTTATGGTGATTGTGTTTTGAGACTCAGTTTTGAGTACCATGAGTAATAATAGATGAGCAATGAAATATTACCTGATTCTGTTGGCATTCTTCTTATTTGGGTGCACTGATGCATGGGTAGATCTCGATAAGAATGTTTGGGTCGATTTTCATGATAGTACGGCTAAAGTCAGCAAAGAATCTTCTTTAGATGATTCCACCCGTGATATCAAGATAGCTGTTTCGTCGATGACGACTGCCCAGGGAACTTTCTTCAAGTATCATGATCTTTTTACTTATATGGAAAGCAAACTGAACAGGAAAATTATTCTGGTTCAGCGTAAAACCTATAAGGAAGTAAATGATTTGTTGAAAGAGAATAAGATAGATATGGCATTTATTTGCTCAGGTGCTTACATCACCGGAAGAGCTGACTCAGCATTCAGGCTTTTTCTTATACCTGAACGTGATAATCAAAGATACTATCAGGCATATATCATCGTAAACAGGAATTCCCCGTATAACTCGTTGGAGGATTTGAGAGGCAAAAAGTTTGTGTTTTCTGATTCTTTATCCAACACGGGTATGTACTATCCTATAAAGCGATTACGTGATTTAAATACAACTCCTGATGAGTTCTTCGCAAATACCTATCTGTCGAACGCTCATGATAATTCAATTGTCCTGGTAAATCGTGGAATAGTTGATGCTGCTTCAGTGAACAGTCTGATTTATGACTACACCCAAATGACTGAGCCTGAAAAGGTAATGAATGTGAAAATTATCGAGAGAAGCACACTCTTTGGCATGCCACCTGTTGTTGTGTCAAATAAAATCGACAAGAGGCTGGAGGCAGAAATTCATTCAGTAATGACCAATATGGTTAAAGAGAAGGAAGGGAGACAAATTTTGAAAAGCCTAATGATAAATCGCTTTGTTACTGATTCCGACACTTTGTATGACGGGATCAGGAAAATGTACGAGGGCATTTATAATAAATCATTTAGAAACAGCCATGACACAGAGGCGACTTTATCCGCTAAATAAGGTTAGATTACCACTTTTCTGGAAGTTTGCCATAGCTATTTCCATTACCGTCATTTTATTCGGAACATTAAACCTGTTGTTTATCCGTTACCAGGTATACCGGACTTTTGAAGCACAAATTGAGCGTAGTGGCTTAAGTATCGCATCACTGACAGCCGAACAGCTCATTGATCCAATCCTGTACAATGAGCCTGCAGCTATCAATAAAGTGTTGCAACAAACAAAATCAGTCAGTCACGACATAGAGTACCTGATGGTAATATCGCCTGATGAAATGCTTATCTCGCATACGTTCGCCAATACCCCTTCGCAGGATCTTGTGAATGCAAACAACCTCTCCGACGCTATCCCTTATAACATCAGGATTATACATAGCCTGTCAAGCAATGATACCATAATCAGAGATATTGCTGTACCAATCATGAGTAAGCGTCTTGGTACTTTAAGAATTGGTTTTACCGAGAGTGTCATAAGTCAACAGCTTGGCCATGCAACCCGGATGTTTATTGCTTTGGTGGTCCTGCTTTTAATCTTTGGAATAATAGCTGCCTTTTTCCTATCGTACATTATAGCCAAACCTGTCAATATAATGAGTCAGCAGTTGTCGCAGGTAAATCTTCGATCAATTGAAGCTCATGGTTACAGGATCAATCTGAAGACGGGCAACCTGCTACTTCGAATGAAGAATATGATGAATATGACAGATGAAATTGATGTACTGGCAAATTCATTTAACGAGATGCTTTACAGATTAAACAAGGCATATATTGACCTGCAGAAAATCCGCGACTCACTCACTCAAACCGAAAAATTGGCTTCTGTAGGTACTCTCGCGGCAGGATTGGCACATGAAATTAATAATCCGCTTGCGGGTATAAATAACTGCTTACGGCGTATATCGGATAAGCCTGAAAATATTAGCCAGAATAAGGAATACATCCAGATGATGACTGAGGCAGTCGATAAAATAGGAGGGGTAGTTAAGGGACTGTTGGATTTCTCGCGTAAGCATGAAATGAACTATAGCAGGATAAACCTTATACAACATATTGAAAACAGTATCTCACTGGTAAATTTCCAATTGCGACAGTCGAATATTCAGTTGTTTAGGAAATTTGAGTCACCTGAGATAATGATAACCGGTAGTCCTAATCATCTTGAGCAGGTTTTTGTTAACCTGATTCTGAACAGCATCGAAGCTATTGACGAACGAAAGCTGACAGAACCTGATCATAAAGGCACCATAATCATCGACGTCAGAAGATCACATAACTCAGTGTTTCTTGATTTTATTGATAATGGTAAGGGACTGCCTGAATCAAAAATCCCACACATGTTTGAGCCTTTTTTCACTGAAAAGAAAGTCAAATCAGGTACAGGTCTTGGCTTAGCGGTAAGCTGTGATATTATACGCAATCATCACGGGACGGTTACGGGAAGGAACGCATCCGATGGTGGTTTTGTAATATCACTAACCATCCCTGATGATCTTTAATGAAGCTCAGGAAGAGGGAAAACTATAACTAATATCAGATTACTAATAATACTATGAAAATATTTGTTGTTGATGATGAACGCATTGTAAGAGTAACCATCGCTGATGACCTGCGCGATGCAGGGTTTGATGTGATGGAGTTTTCGTCAGCAGTTTCAGCTTTGCAGTACATAAGGGAGACAGATTCGAAGATTGACATTATTATTACCGATCTCAAAATGCCTGAGATGGATGGTCTGGAATTCCTGCAGAAAATAAAGCAGATAAATAAGGACATTAATGTTCTGATGATGACAGCCCACGGGTCGGTGCAGACAGCCGTGGAGGCAATGAAATCAGGTGCTTTCGATTATATTACCAAGCCATTCAACATTGATGAACTACTGCTTATCATAAACCGTATAAAGGAAATTAATGAGATTAAGGATGAGAACCGCCAACTAAGAGTTCAGATCAGGAAACAATTTGACTTATCGTCATTTGTCGGCATGAACTCGGCAGTAAACCAGGTTTTTGAATTGGTAAAGATTGTTGCTGACAAAGACACCACAGTGCTCATAGTCGGTGAAACCGGTACCGGCAAAGAACTGCTGACCAATATCATCCATTTCAACAGTAACCGCAAAAAGGGACCTTTTATAAAAGTAAGTTGCGCAATATTATCGGGTGAGATATTTGAAAGTGAGCTTTTCGGCCATGAGAAGGGTGCTTTCACAGGTGCCGAGAAACAGAAAATAGGTAGGTTTGAATTGGCAAATAATGGCACAATATACCTTGATGACATTGATGATATTCCCTATGAACTTCAGGTAAAACTATTACGGGTACTCGAAGAAGGCGAAATTGAAAGAGTGGGAGGAACTGAAACCATTAAGGTAAATGTAAGAGTCATCGCTTCAACAAAGAAAGACCTAAAGAAGCTTGTGGCTGAAGGTAAATTCAGAGAAGACTTGTACTACAGGCTGAATGTATTTCCCATTCATCTTCCTCCATTACGTGAACGCCCCGGTGATATTGAATTGTTGGCTAAGCACTTTGCCAATGTTTACTCAGGCGAAGCTAATATCAGGATTGAAGAAGATGCACTCAACCTTTTGAAGAAGCATCCATTTTACGGTAATGTGCGCGAAATAAGGAATCTTATGGAACGCCTGGTACTACTTGCCCGCAATGGACTTATAACTAAAGAAATACTTCCAAATGAGATACGATATCCCGATAAGGCAAGCAATGTGATCTATTATGAAAACAAACCACTTGATGAAATTCTTAAAGAAGTAGAGACCAGTGCTATCCGTGAAGCACTTCGTACTTCAGGTGGTAATAAGGCACGTGCTGCTAATCTGCTGCAGGTACCTGCCTCAACTCTGAAATCAAGAATTGAGAAGTTGGGAATTCAGGAAGAATAACCCAATGAGAGATTACATCAGTCATCAGTTAAAAATCGCCTGTATTTCGTCGAAATCGACGAAGTTTCGTCTATAAAATCTTCATCTAAAAACTTACCATAAAGACCAGTTGTTATCTATTAGGTTGATAAACAAGGGGTTGAGAATATAATCTTACAATTTTATCAAGTTTGGTCTGTTTTTTGACTAATGTGGCCACATACAGGTAATTGCCTGGTATTGTGATAATTAATAAATCAAACCAAAATACATTAAAATGAAAAGAACAGCTCTTAATCTCGTAGTAATTCTCATAGGATTCCTGTTTGCTGCTCCTGTTTTCGCCCAGCAGGCTTACCAGGTAAAGAACCACTCAATCATTGTAAAGGGAACTTCAAACCTGCACGACTGGACAGCTAATGCAGAAAAGGCCAATGGTAATTTCAATGTAGTTGTTAACGATGGAAAAATTGCCGCAGTAAATGCAGTTGATCTGAAAGTTGATGCCAAATCATTGAAAGGTTCAAAAGGCAATATCATGGATAAAAAGATTGCTGAAGCACTGAATGCAAATAAAAATCAATATATATCTTTCAAATCAACCGGTGGTACTGTTACTGAAAAATCAGGAACTTATAAAGTAACAGCTAACGGAATTCTAACTATTGCAGGCAATTCACAAAGAGTAACAATTGATGCTCTTGGTAAAGTTATGCCTAACGGTGATATTGAATTCACCGGAACAAAGAAACTCAGAATGACCGACTATAAAGTTGATCCTCCAACTGCTATGCTTGGAACACTTACTACCGGT
This sequence comes from Bacteroidota bacterium, assembly GCA_023441805.1. Lineage (GTDB taxonomy): Bacteria > Bacteroidota > Bacteroidia > Bacteroidales > Lentimicrobiaceae > Lentimicrobium. The sequence continues at coordinate 7,156 of JAEZNO010000039.1, read as the reverse complement.
GATGAAGTTATCCTTCAATTCAAGGTAGTTCTCGGTGACTCTAACAATCTGACTATTAACCAATAATTATAACTACACACATATATGAACAAAACGATTAAAACCTTACTTGCTGTTGTTTTATCAGCTACCACTTTTGCCGGCTTCTCTCAGGATATTAACTTCTCACGCCCTGCTGATCAAAGAGGTGTGAATAAATTTGAGACAGGTAAACTTGATACAGTTCCATTCGATGGACTTAAAGTTAAAATAGGCGGTGCTTTTACACAGCAATATCAGAGTCTGAATCATAGTAATACTGCCACTCCTAACAGAGATACCATTGGCGGGACAGCTTATAACTTAAATGAACTTTATCCTTTAGCTCCCGGTTTTAACCTAGCCACAGCAAATCTCATTGTAAATGTTCAATTGGAAGATGGTATCAGGTTAACTCTCGAAAACTATATGTCATCACGTCACCACTCCGAATTCTGGGTTAAAGGCGGATATATTCAGATTGATAAACTCCCGATGTTCGGTAATCCTGAATGGTTCTCAAAATATATGAGCGTTAAAGTAGGTCACTTTGGAATTAATTATGGTGACCAGCAATTCCGCAGAAGTGACAATGGATTAACCTTATATAATCCGTTTGCAGGCAATTTAATATTAGATGCTTTTGCAACTGAAATTGGTGCCGAGGTATATGTTTATCCTGCTGACGGTTTCTTCCTTATGGGAGGATTGACCAGTGGTTTGCTCAATGGTGATGTTAAAGAAGCTATCGGCCCCGATGGTGAAGTTATTCGCAAGAACCCTTCTATCCTCGCAAAAGCAGGTTTTGATAAGCAATTAACTGATGACCTGCGATTCAGATTAACAGGTAGTTTATACACCAACCCCGGTACTACCCGTAATACTCTTTATGCAGGTGACCGCTCAGGTTCACGCTATTATCTGGTTGCTGAACCTGCAGGAGCAGTTTCAGGCGGTGCTTATACTGCTACAGCTGCCGGTACTAACTTTACTTCAGGTCGTTTAAATCCTAATTTCACACGTAATGTTACCTCAATGATGATCAATCCGTTTGTAAAATTCGGTGGACTTGAATTCTTTGGTGCAGTTGAATTTGCCAGTGGTTCAGAGAGTGGCACAAAGGCTAATCCTGATCCTGAAACCAGAAAGTTCACCCAACTGGATGGCGAACTCGTTTATCGCTTCCTCCCAAGAGAACAGGTGTTTGTCGGTGCTCGCTATAACACGGTAAAAGGCCAATTACAAGGTTTCGCTGATGATATCTCAATTGATCGTACTGCCATTTCACTTGGATGGTTCACTACAAAGAATATCCTCATGAAACTTGAGTATGTTAATCAGAAGTACAACGACTTTCCTGCTAACGACTACAGGAACGGTCTAAAATTCGACGGTGTGATGATTGAGGCTGCTTTAGCCTTCTAATAACCGGCTGACCCGATAATTCAGGTTAACCATAAAACCCACAAGGCAATGTTATTAAATCTGTTTCTTCTCGTCTTTCTGAATATTGTTGCACCCGTTACAAGTAACCGCATTAGCTACTCCATTAAGGAAAACAGCTCACTTACATTAATGGGTTCAAGCAATGTAAATAACTTCCAGTGTACTACCAGTGAGAATCTTTCAAACGGGTACATCTACATTATTACAGAGGACGAAAAGGATTACGTTAGATTTACTAATGCCATACTAAAGATTAATGTTAAATCATTTGATTGCGCAAACCCCCTCCTGAATAAGGACTTCTATAAAACACTTAACGCAAATGAGTCACCTACTATTGATGTGGAACTTTTAAGTGCTACCCCGCTCAATAACAGCAAAATCCTGAAATCAGGCAACGGACGTTTCATGGCCGACGTTGCTATCACTCTCAATGGCAACAGTAAAGCTGACCAGCTTATTATCCATTGGGAAAAGGTAAGTGGAAATGTTTACAGGTTCATCGGAGACAAAAAACTCAAAATGTCAGACTTTGATATTGAAACACCGGTTGCTGCTTTGGGACTCATAAAAGTACGCGATGAGATAACAATACATTTTGATCTGTTTATCCAGGCTAACCCTAAGTTGATGTAAGCCCGGAATGACACAGTGCATTTAATTGCACCGATCTTTTCATTAAAAGCTTAGTTGATTTAATTGGTGAATTGAGTTTGAGTGATAACGAGGCCATCTGTAACAGGGTGGCCTCTTTCGTGTTATATTAAGTCATAGCTTTGCAAAATGAATGACAACAAGACTCCCGGTTATAACAGGATCTGGAAAATATCATACCCCATAATTCTTAGTCTTATAGCTCAAAATGCAGTCAATGTGACAGATACTGCTTTTTTGGGAAGAGTAGGTGAAGTTGAACTGGGTGCATCAGCCATTGGCGGTCTCTTCTATATCTCGCTTTTCATGCTTGGCTTTGGATTTAGCATCGGAGGGCAGATACTCATTGCACGACGTAATGGTGAGAAAAACTACCATCTGATAGGCTCAATTACCGATAATAGCATCTATTTTCTATTTGGATTGGGTACTATACTCTTCCTGCTGATCTATTTTTTTGCACCGTTACTGTTGAAAACACTCATACACTCGCCTGCTATTTTTGAAGCAAGCACCGATTTTCTGAAATACAGGATTTATGGTATTTTCTTTGCCTTCGGGAATGTACTGCTCAGGGCATTCTATATCGGTACAACCAAAACAAGAGTGCTCACTTACAATGCACTAATTCTTGCAGGATCAAATATCTTCCTTGATTACTGTATGATATTCGGCAACTTCGGCTTCCCGCAGATGGGAATTAAGGGTGCAGCCTTAGCGTCTGCTATAGCTGAAGCCATTTCAGCCATATTCTTCTTCACTTATACTCTTAAAGTTGTTGATCTGAAAAAGTACAACCTCTTCAGGTTTGGTAATATCGACTGGAAAGTCATCAGAAACACATTCAACATCTCGGTTTTTATTATGCTGCAAACCTTCCTTTCGCTTGCTGGATGGTTCATTTTCTTCATGATCATAGAAAAGATGGGCGAACGTCCGCTTGCAATATCCAATATCATACGAAGCATCTATATCGTCTTCCTGATTCCTATCATGTCATTTGGCTCTACGGCCAATTCGTTGGTCAGTAATTTGATTGGTGAAGGAAACAGTGATCGTGTGCTGCCGGTTGTGAAGAAAATATCAGGACTAAGTTTTGGAATTACCCTGTTTATCATCATCATTCTCTCGCTTGCACCACGATTTGCAGTCTCAGTTTATACAGTCGATCCCTCGCTGATTGACCAGACGGTACCGGTGCTTTATGTGATAATGGCCGGCCTTGCAATAGGTTCAATAGCCAGTATAATGTTCAATGCTGTTTCTGGAACCGCACGTACTGAAATTGCCCTTATTATTGAGGTTATTACTATTGTCATCTATCTGATCTTTACCTATCTCTTTGCACTTAAATTTGTCTTCCCGGTTCATTATGTCTGGACTGTTGAAGTAATGTATTTCCTGATAATTGGCACTCTCTCATATTTTTATATCAAATCAGGTTACTGGAAAGCTAAAAAACCGGGTATCGATACAGTTGTATCCAAAGTTTAAGCCCAATAACATCATAACCCGATAAGATTGCTATATTTGTACTATGTCAAAACTGTCGGTAGTCATCATAACCCTAAACGAGGAACGAAATATTGCACGTTGCCTTGGATCAATTGCCGGATTAAGTGATGATATCATAGTTGTGGACTCCGGTTCGGATGACCTTACTGAATCAATCTGTAAATCATTTGGAGTGCGCTTTTATACTCATGAATGGATGGGATATGCCGAGACTAAAAACTATGCCAACTCTCTGGCAAAGAATCCTCTTATCCTATCGCTTGATGCGGATGAAGCCCTTTCGAATGAACTCCGCGAAAGCATAAAGCTGGTACTTCAGAACCAGACATCCTCAGTTTACAGCATGAACCGTCTTACCAACTATTGTGGAAAATGGATACGCCATGGCGGTTGGTATCCCGATGTTAAAATCAGATTATTCAATAACGATGCAGGTTACTGGACCGGTTCACATGTTCATGAAACGCTTCAGCTTAAAAACGGATCGCCTGTTCAACACTTAAAAGGCGACATCCTGCACTATTCATATGCCTCAATTGCCGAACATGTCAGCCAATCGAACCACTTCACCGACCTGGCTGCCAAAAAAGCATTCCAGGCTGGGCAAAAAGCCTCTCTCTTTAAAGTTGTCCTCAGTCCGATTGTTAAATTTATACGCGACTATTTCCTTAAAGCCGGTTTTATGGATGGATATTACGGGTATATCATTTGCCGAATCTCAGCATTCGCTACATTCATGAAATATGCCAAATTGCGCCAATTGCACAAAGAAACCAAGATATCCGGCGATAAAACAAAATCTGAACATCATAGCAACCAATAGATGGTTTTATAAGAAACTTAACTTATTACCCTGATGAGTGAAACCGGGAAGCAATGGTTTGTAATAGTTAACCCTAATGCAGGTCGACGTAAAGGTGAAAAAGACTGGCTCGAAATTGCACGACTTCTTACTGAAGCAGGTTTGGAATTCACATCGGTATTCACTGATGCACCAAATCATGCCGTTAAGCTTGCTCGTAAATACATCGAGGCAGGGTTCAGAAAGATCCTCGTAGTTGGTGGCGATGGCACTCTTAATGAAGTGATAAATGGTATCTTCCGTCAGCACCATTATGCCCCTCATGAAATTGTGATTGCAATGATTCCCGTTGGGACAGGAAATGATTGGGGAAGAACTTTCAATATACCGGCTGATTATAAAGAGGCTATTGATGTCATTGTACGAAATAAAACCCTCCTTCAGGATATCGGCAACGTGACTTACCATAAAGACGACAAGCAGTTATGCAGGTATTTCATCAACATGGCCGGTATTGGTTTCGATGCACTTGTAGCTAAGAAAACCAACAAACAAAAATTGCAGGGCAAAGGCGGTCCGCTCTCCTACCTCATAAACCTGTTTACCAGCCTCATAGCTCACCACTCTTCTCATACCAAATTAATCATCGATAATAAGCCCGTTGATGAGGAAATCTTCACAATGAGCGTTGCCATTTGCCAGTACAATGGTGGAGGAATGATGCAGGCACCAGGGGCAATTCCCGATGACGGTTTGTTTGATATTACAGTAATAACCAGAGTGAGTAGAATGACTGTTATTCGCAATGTTGCAAAATTATACGACGGCTCATTCGTTAAACTTAAACCGGTTAAGCAATTCAGAGGCCGAATCGTTAAAGTGGAAGCCGACCCGAGGCTTTACCTTGAAACTGACGGTGAATCACTGGGTCATACTCCTATGACTTTCGAAATAATGCCCCGTTGCATAACCGTAGTCGTTAATTAACCGTTAACTGAGTCAAATGGCCGGTGTCTATATCCATATCCCATATTGCCGACAGAAGTGCAATTACTGTAACTTCTTTTCGGTAGTATCACGAAAGAGTGCACCCGAAATAATCGGAGCCATTTGTCGTGAAATTGATATCAGGACATCCTCAAAGAATCTCTCAGTTGAAACCCTCTACCTTGGTGGAGGAACACCCTCTTTGCTTGATAAAAGACTGCTCTCACAACTCTTCGATACGTTAAACCGACAATTTTCAATCTCTGAGGGTTCTGAAATTACCCTCGAAGCCAATCCCGATGATATTAACCCCGACAATCTTTCATTCTGGAAAAGCATAGGGATCAACAGATTAAGCATCGGAATCCAGTCATTCCGTGACGAGGATCTCAAATATCTCAACAGAGTGCATTCAGCCGAAACTGCCATCGATTGCATAAGACTGGCCCGTGAATTCGGCTTCCCCGATCTGACCATTGATCTCATCTATGGCATTCCAACTTTGTCGGATAACCATTGGATTGAAAATCTGCAGTTGTTCCAATCACTTTCGTTGCCACACCTCTCAGCTTATGCATTAACGGTTGAGCCCAAAACACCACTGTTCAGGCAAATAGCCGTGGGTAAAGCAAAATCGGTTGATGAACAGCAATCGGCAAACCAGTTCATGATACTGATGGAGTTTATGCGCAATCATGGCTATCTCCATTACGAAATATCAAATTTCTGTAAGCCCGGTCATTTTGCAAAGCACAACGTCTCTTACTGGAAAGGAGTTGATTACTATGGTTTCGGCCCCTCAGCCCATTCGTATTACGACAATAAACGCGAATGGAATGTGTCATCAGTTACCGAATACCTAAATGCCCTTAATCAGGGACTTATACCCTCCGAATCAGAAGAACTGACTGAAATTGACAGATACAACGAGTATGTCATGACAGGCCTCCGAACCATGTGGGGATGCGATAGCGCCATAATCAAAGACCGTTTTGGCGAAGCCTCTGAAGCCTATTTCCAATCAAGAACCACAAAATGGAGCCGCTACATGACCCGCGACGAATCGCGTTATACACTAAATGATGAAGGCAAGCTGCTGGCTGACGGGATTGCATCGGATCTGTTTCAAATTGAGCCTTGACCACCCCAAACCTATATCATTCAATGCATTCAGCACCTCACCCAGCCCCCTTTCCTAAAGGCAATGGGCTTTCTATATTATAGAAAGACAACTAGTCCATCCAATACAAGAACCCGTAGGGGTGACATTATAGAAAATGAAGTCGAAGTGTTGTCTTTTGCCTTCTGATTCGTCGGCTACAAGTATCTCCTTCATCGAAGCGTTATCTAAGCGTTTTTTAAGCGTTTCCTAAGCGTTTTTATAGAACGCTTAGGAAACGCTTCTATATTGTTAAGACATTGCTTCAACGAAAGAGATGGAACACGTTCAGCGGTTAACGAAAAACGTGCAGGAAGTAGTTCTACGTTTTTCAAAGTTGTTCCAGGTTGTTCAAAGTTGTTAGAAACCTTGCATTTGCAAGGGACATGACATTAGAGGTAAGTAGAGTTCTGAGTTCTAGTTCCGGGTTATGAGTACTGAGTACCAATGGGTCAATGCCTAAATAACGTTGACCGATTTTTTACTAAAATTATTACTTTTTTTTCATTAATGATGATGCTGTTGGAAATGGGAGATAACTCGCAGAGTTATCCTCATTTTCAACAGCTTTTTTT
>JAEZNO010000022.1 GCA_023441805.1 Bacteroidota bacterium | reverse complement strand
TTGTATCAAAGACAAGAGAAATTGTCAGACCAAAAAGGAGAAATCCTCGACGAATTATGAGTGGTAAAAAAGGTTACTCAATTAATTACAAGCGATTATGATAATTCCTTAACTAAACGACATTGATTCAACATTCATCATTTGAGCTTGCCTGAATAACATTGACTTTTTTTGAATTAATTAATACTGATGTTGACTTGTTACTTTTTGTAACTTCGGAGATATATCAATAAATGTTTTGATAATGATGCTCCGTGTTATTGTATTTATACTTGGTATGCTGATAATACCAACCATCGGTATATCGCAACCAAAGAGTCTGCATTTGAGTGCCACAGCCGGTGTTAACCGATATTTCGGACTGGAAGGCGATTTTAATCATCCCATTACCGAATATGAATTCGGGAAGGCCGGTTCGCTTGAGTTGGGATATATAAGTGGTACGAAATATCTGCCCGGTCAGTATGCAATAGGGCTGGTATGCGACTATTATTCGGGAACCTTTCGTGAATATGGTGACAGGATGAATGAGGTTGAGTACCTGAATGGTGAAGTTTCGAAGATAATGTTGGGTGGATATGTTATACCGATGATTTTTGATGTTGATGAATCATTTATAATTAAACCCGGCATTGAATGGACTGCAAGGATAAAGTCGAAGATTGAAGGCGAGAAGATGAGTGATGAGGGACAGACTTTTGGAATGATGCTACCGTTGGATGATGAGTTTGCCAGGAAATCGGATTTTGGTGTTGTGCTGAATCTTGAGTATTTATTTGAATTTAAGCGAAGCAACTGGTATTTGTGTCCGCGGTTTAAAGCTTATTACAGTTTGTTTGATGTATTGCCTGAGATGCAATCATTCAGGGCAATGATTGGATTCTCAATAGGGTATAAGTTAAAGGAGCAATGGTATCCGCACGGACCTACATTTTTCAATGAGCGTTAATAAAAAAAGCCCGCATTCCGACGGGCTTTTTTTAAAAACAGACACTAATGAGATTAAAATTTCTTGATGTACTCGATAAGTGATGCCCTGTCGCCCTCATCAATTATTTTCTTTTCGTACGAAGGCATTTCGTCATGACCTACGAAAGTGATGTAGTAGAGTTCGCCATAGTTGTACTTCTTGAAATAGGGTTTTGAGAAATCGCCGGGGAAGGTCTTTAAAGCAGCAGCTTTAGGACCATCGCCCAGACCTTTTGAGCCATGGCATGATTTGCAGTGCTTTAAGTAGAGTTCCTTACCGGTTGCAGGGTCACCTTTTTCTTTTTGTACCATTGTCTTGTATTTATCAGGAGCTTTCCATGATGGTTGTTTTTGCTGGGCTGATACACTGACGACAAAGAACAGTGTGATGATTGTGAATAAAATTTGTTTCATGATGTTTATTGTTTTTTGAATAACGATTACAAACCTCATGCCAAACAGTTAGTCATTTACCGGAAAGTGTTTTTTAAAGAAATCGAGCATATCATTCCACGATTGCTTATCGGCTTTCTCATTATATGCTATCGGCATGTTAAATTTCTTACCATTCTCAGTGGCGGCAGGGTTGGTAAATGCGTGAGTTGCATTTTCATACTCTTTAAAATCGTAGGGAGCATCAGTACTTTTCATCTGTTGTCTGAAGTTCTCGATGTCCTTATCCGATACAAACTCATCAGCTTTTCCGTTGCAGACAAGTGTATGAACATTTTTCATCTGAGACGAAGATTTAAACCCCTGCAGTCCGCCGTGAAAGCTTACAATTGCATTTAGAGGCACTCCCATGGCTGCTGAATTCAGGCATACCGAACCGCCAAAGCAGTAACCTATTGCGGCTATTTTGCCATTTTCAACCTTTTCATTGCTGTTGAGGTAGTTATAAGCAGCCATCATTCTTGTTTTCATTTTTGAGGGATCGGAATAGAATTTACCGGCATTATTTTGTGCATCTTTTGGATTGTCGACTACTTTGCCGTTGCCATACATATCTGCTGACAAGGCAACATATCCAAGTTCAGCCAGCATTCCGGCTCTCATTTGGGGATAATCATTATTGCCCCACCATTCGGGGACTACAATGACTGCGGGTCTTTTTTCAGTGATTGATTTATCATAAACCAGATAACCGATAAGAGTTTCGTTTCCGTCGTTGTAGGTAACTTTCTCACTGACGATTTCCTTTGGTATATCGGCAGCATCAGATACAGCATCATTTTGTTGATCATTACTTTGTTTATTACCCATGCAAGAGGCCAGGAGCAGAGAAGCCGTAATTAATAATAAGAAATTGCTGAATGTTGTTTTTCTCATTTGTTAAAGAATTGGTTTTTAATAAAACAGTTGAGTTTGAAAAAGTGCTGAAGGTGTATTCAATTTCCTGAATACATTATAAATTATTTTCTGTGTTAACCGGATACATATTTAAAGCACTTTGGCACGATTGTGGTATGTGTATAGTCAGAACACATTAAAAACCAAATGCCATGAAACCTACAATCTCACTCTCAGCACTTCTGCTCGTTCTGGCACTTTCTTTTTCGATGCCTGAGGCAAACGCACACAAACCACATCGTCACCCTGTTTGGATTGGTGCACATCATTGCAGGGTTGAAACACGCCATGTTTACTTCCCTATGTATAACATGTATTACGATATACATCGTTCACTCTTTATCTATCTTTCAGGTGATACCTGGGTTTTCAGCCTGACTGTCCCGGCAGTTTATGCCCATGTTGATCTTGCATACGAACCGATTGTTGAACTTGACTTCTACCTCGACAGACCTTTTATCTATAATGAATATCATGTAGTTCACTACAGAGATTATCATCACCACTACAGCAGGCGTGATTACAGGGAATACGGACACCACCACAAATACTATTCGTACACCCCCAAACATCATCACAAATACCGTGATTATCATGGCCCAAAGCATAACCACGACAATCATTATAAGAAAGGTAAACATGATAATGGCAACCATAACGGCCACTATAAAGATGGGAAAGGCAACAATAACGGATCAGGCAAAGGAACTTACGGACACAGGAACGGAGGAAGTCGCGGTAGCGGATTAAACAACGGCAACAATGGCAAGAGCAACAATACCAAAAAAAGCACCATAACCACAAAAAAGGTTTCGAATGATAACAGGGGTGCAACTACCGCTAACGGACGCACTTCGAACAGCAGAAGCTCAAACAGTCGCTCAACCGGTCACAGAATGTAAACAGAGGCATACGATGCAATCATGAATATTAAAGCGCGGACTCCCGCGCTTTTTTGTTATATTTACTTCATAAATTGAAGAAAGATGGAAAAACCAAAGAGTGTTGATGAGTATATATCATCATTTAAACCTGAAGTTCAGGAATTAATGAACAGACTGCGTGAGCTTATTAAGACGAGTGCTCCGATGGCAGTTGAGATGATAAGTTATAGTATGCCTGCCTATAAAGTGAATGGCCGGCCACTCGTTTATTTTGCCGGTCATACTAACCATATTGGTTTATATCCTGCCGGTACTTCAACTGTTGATTTCTTTAAGAAGAAAGGTTTTGAAGGCACCAAGGGATCGGTTCATTTTCAATATGGACAACCTCTTCCTGAAGAGCTCATTAAGGAAGCCGTTTTATTCCGTGTAAATGAAAATCTCAATAAGAAGAAGAAATAGTGCATCAGTTTTGTATCTTTACTTTTTAAATATTCAGTCATAAAAGGAATATAACAGTATTCTTTTATTGCACTTAAACAGAATGGTTATGTCTACAGGTAAGGTAGTCAGATTATTTGGTAAACCGGGTCTGCGGTATACAGCGTATATTGTCATAATAGCAATCGGGCTTATTGTTGCAGGGGTTTCAACAGTTTCATGTAAGGAGAAGAAATTATTCCGCAGCGGGAAGGGCTATAATGACTTTCGTTTTCTTGAAACCGATATTACAGAATTGCAGAAGGGTTATACCGAAGGGACTTTTACCGTAAAGGAAGTAGTAGAAGAATATTTAAAGCGAATAAAAGAGATTGACCAGGCAGGTCCCCGACTGAATTCAGTTATTACAATTAATCCGGATGCCATAAGGATTGCTGAGCAATTAGACAAAGAACTGAAGGAAGGGAAGCACAGAGGTCCGATGCATGGTATTCCGGTTTTACTGAAAGATAATATCGATACACACGATCTAATGCCATGCACGGCGGGGTCAAGAGCACTTATGAATTCATTTCCTTTAAAGGATAGTTTCATTGCTGCTAAGTTACGCGAGGCGGGTGCTGTTATCATAGGGAAGACGAATCTCAGCGAATGGGCAAATTTCAGAGGCGAACTATCAACCAGTGGGTGGAGCGGGGCAGGAGGCCAGACGATGAATCCATACTGTCTTTCGCGTAATCCGTGCGGGTCAAGTTCAGGCTCGGGAGCTGCTGTCTCGGCTAATCTTACCGTAGTTGCAATAGGGACTGAGACAAACGGTTCAATTGTTTGCCCTTCGCACAGTAACGGGATTGTTGGTATTAAACCTACAGTAGGGTTGCTTAGCAGATCAGGAATCATCCCTATTTCGTTTACACAGGATACACCCGGCCCGATGTCAAGAACTGTAAGAGATGCAGCTATTTGTCTTGGTGCCATGGTCGGGATAGATCCTGCTGATGAACTCACAGCTGCAAGTAAGGGTAAATCATTTACTGATTACACTGTATTTCTTAAAGAGGAGGGGCTAAAGGGTAAGCGTATCGGACTAATGAAAGAGACATACGGAGTTAATTTCAAAGTTGATTCAGTGATGAATAAAGCTGTTGAATTCATCAAGAGTCAGGGTGCGCAGATAATCGAAATAGAGAGAATTGCATCTCCCGAGATGGAACAATATTCGTTTCTGGTGTTGCTATATGAGTATAAGGATGGATTGAATAAGTATTTTAGCTCACTGGGCCCGGGAAACAGCATAAAAGATATAAGGGATTTGATTGAGTTTAACAGGAAGGATTCAATTGAACTATCGCATTTCAATCAGAAATACCTTGAGATGGCACTTGAAAAGGGAGATCTTAATTCATCTGAGTATAAGAATGCTCTTATGAAAATGCAGAAGGGGATGAGAGAAGAGGGAATAGATAAAGTTATGAACGATAATAAGCTTGATGCCATAATTGCCCCAACGGGTGCTCCTGCCTGGAGGACTGACCTCACCAATGGTGACAGCTTTCAGTTAGGCAGTTCATCGCCAGCCGCAATTTCAGGCTACCCGGGAATTACGGTGCCAATGGGCGAAATTGACGGATTGCCGGTTGGAATTTCATTTTTCGGCCGGGCATGGAGTGAGCCACTTTTACTCGAAATTTCATACGCTTTTGAACAGGGAACCAAACACAGAAAAATCCCTCAGTTTTATCCATAAATCAAAATAATTCTGTGACTTAAAACTTAAAACTATGCTAAGAATATCCGGTGTTGTATTGATAGTTGGAGTAATACTCTGCTCATGTGGAAGGACAAATTCAATTCCCAAAGAGAAAGAAGCTTTTATCGGAGTTTGGCAATCACCTTCAGGGTTTCAGATACAAATACTCCGTGAGGGTTATGCAAATGTATTCCAACCTATGGACAGTCTGCATCCTGAATATGAAAGACTTAGAATCCAAAAGGCAAATGATGTATACAATTTTGGGTTTGAGGTTATTTTCCATGGCGATACTACTATGCAACTTAAGAAGCCGTACCATAGGGGCAAAGTATACAGAATTGTAAAAAATCCATATATGGATGCCGATACAATGAAAGTCATTATTAATGATGTGGTTTTAAGAAAATATAATGAGGAGCATTTTATGCTTGAAATGTGACGAAAAGGTTTAAAGTTATTCGAGGTTGTTCAATATAGTTCAAATGTTTAAAATTGTTCAGGATAGTTCAATATAGTTTAATAGATCAATATAGGTTATAATAATGGAGAGATTACTGGAGGCCAATCCTATACTACTTGCTCTTGGTGCCACACTTTTTACTTGGTTTATGACTGCTATGGGGGCAGCCATGGTGTTCTTTTTTAAGTCGATTGATAAGAGGATATTAAATTCGATGCTTGGATTTGCTGCGGGGGTTATGATTGCGGCAAGTATCTGGTCGTTATTGATACCTGCTATTGAAATGGCCACAGAAAGGGGAGATATACCCTGGGTACCTGCAGCAGTTGGTTTTCTGCTGGGGGGTGCATTTCTATATGGTATTGATAAAATCCTCCCTCATTTACATATGGGACTTGCCACATCACAGGCTGAAGGAATTCATACCACCTGGCGCAGGAGTGTGCTGCTTGTCCTTGCAATAACCCTGCACAATATCCCTGAGGGACTTGCAGTAGGAGTTGCTTTTGGTGCTCTGGCTCATGAACCTGACCTTGCAATGCTGGGGGGTGCTGTTTCATTGGCTGTCGGAATAGGTCTGCAGAATTTTCCCGAAGGTGCTGCTGTCTCAATTCCTTTACGCAGGGAAGGATTTAAGCGATCGAAGGCATTTAATTACGGACAATTATCGGGATTTGTTGAACCAATTGCAGGTGTTGTAGGTGCTTACCTGGTGCTTTCAATAACACCCATTCTTCCATATGCACTGTCATTTGCTGCCGGTGCCATGATATTTGTTGTTGTTGAAGAATTAATACCCGAAGCCCAGACAGGCAATGAAACTGATCTTTCAACCATTGGTGCCATGCTTGGTTTCGTAGTAATGATGCTCCTGGATGTTGCACTTGGTTAATCAATACGAAATCCTTAAAAAGTACTCACTCTTATTTCCGGTAGCCGACCGGATTGCGACCTGTTAAAGACCAGTATAGTATCACTAATTGGAGGCGGGAACCCGTTCTGAAAGTGTACTTATATAGTCTGTAAATGGGAGATTTTTTTTTGATTTCTATAATAAAAAAAGAGACTGTCTCAAATCTTCAGCTAAGGTTGGAATGAAGAAGTTTTGATTGAAGATGTATGTACTGTTATGTTATTAACTACACATTAAATCCACATTAAGTCCACATGAACTCCACAAAAGTCCACATTTTAGTACAGATAATGATTAAGTAATGTACAATTCATGTACAATGTTAAATTTGCAATTACGACAAAAAAAAAGAGGCCGTCCTTTTAAGACAGCCTCTTTATAAAGTTTTAGAAGATCGATTATTCAGCAGTTTGTTCGAAAGGAACTACTGATACGAAAGATTTATTATTTTTTCTTGTACGGAATTCCACTATACCATCAACGAGAGCGAATAGAGTATGATCTTTACCCATACCTACATTAAGGCCTGGATTGTGAACTGTTCCGCGTTGACGAATAATGATATTTCCTGCCTGGGCAGCTTGTCCGCCATAAATCTTAACACCAAGACGTTTGCTGTGTGATTCTCTACCGTTACTCGAACTACCGGCACCTTTTTTATGAGCCATTTCTTTTCGTTTTTATCGGTTAATAATTAGGCGTTAATGGCATTAATTTGCACCCTTGTGAGGTACTGCCTGTGGCCATTTTGCTTTTGATATCCTTTTCTTCTCTTCTTTTTGAAGACGATTACCTTATCGCCACGTAAATGCGACAGGATTTTAGCCGTAACGACAGCGCCAGAGACATTCGGCTGACCGATGGTTACTGATCCGTTATTATCCAACAACAGTACATTGTCGAATTTTACTTCCGAACCTTCTTCACCTTCAAGACGATGCACGAATATCACCTGATCTTGCATAACTTTATGTTGCTGGCCGGCGATTTCTACGATTGCGTACATTGAATTTAAATTTTAAATTTGATTTTTTCCTTTATAGGGGGTGCAAAATTAAAACATTTTCAGCAACTTCCAATAGTTTTGTAAAAAAATTGTCAGTACCATAATCCTTTTAACCTGATAATTTTACTCCAACGGGCTTTTTACTTTGGTAATGACTTTTCGTAACTTAACTGAGGATGTATTTACCAGAAGTACCCCAACTATTACCATTGCCACGTAAAAAACAAATCCTGCCTTGAATGTTTCACCGTCAGCAATTCCCCAAAGCAAAGCAATTATCGGAATGAAATAAGTGACTGATGATGCAAATACGGCACTTGTCATCTGTATTACCCTGTTAAACAGCATGAGTGCAATTCCGGTTCCTACTATCGCAAGAATAGATACATAACCCAGGCCGATGAGTGAAGTCGGATTTTCAGCCATCGTGTTAATAAATGGAGTAAATGCGAAAAGATATATGGCGGTAATTGGTCCTATTGTAAAAAATGCCATTGCTGTGATTGTTACAGGATGGATTTTTTGAAGATAAGCTTTTATGACATTGACATTGGTGGCGTAAAGTATGGCTGCAATAACTATCAGTAAAGCATAACCTATATTGAAATTGAAGCTTCCCGATCCACTTACACTTACTAATCCTGCAGCACCAATCAATCCAAGGAAAACTCCCAGTATATTGAACCATTTTGGTTTTAGTTTGAAGAAGAGAACGCCTAATATCAGAGTGAATAGTGGAGTCAATGAGTTTAAAATACCGGCCAGTGAACTGTCGATGCCTTTTTGGGCAGCAGCAAAAAGAAATGCCGGTGCCAGACTTCCTACAATGCCTACAATTGCAAAAAGAAGCCATTGTACAGGTCGAAATCCTTTCATCCTGATTAATGCTACCGGTAAAAGAAACAACCAGGTTATAACAACTCTTAAGGCCCCGACTTCGTTACTTGAAAATGTCTCCAAACCTCTCTTTATCAGGATAAATGAACTACCCCATGTAAGAGCAAGAAAAACAAGTACTGCATATGGAAACCAGGAACGGGATGTCATGAACGGTTACAGACTAATGATGAATGAAAAGTATTTATTTGGGTTAATTTTGTATTTCGGCACTCAGATAAAAGTGCGCAAAAGTAGCAGAAAAATACACAAATAAGAGAGATAACAAAATTTTGGTGATTGTGGTTAGAATATTGTTAATTTGCTTAAAAAACTGAATGGAAAGCATAGGATTACAAAGGTTATTCAATCAGCATACAGGTGGCAATCGCTTCAACACTCCTGCGGAAGTAGTCGCCTGGATGGGAGTCATTCAGGCTCAGGATCTGAATAGTGCTAAATGGGCAATCGGAATCAGGATACCAAATTCAACCGGAAAGACAATCGATGAAGCTATTAACAATGGTGAAATTATTCGCACTCATCTTTTAAGACCTACATGGCATTTCGTTTCAGCAGCCGATTACCATTCATTTTTAGCATTATCAGCGCCAAATATTAATTCGTCGCTCAAATACAGGAGAATTCAGCTCAAACTTGATGAGAAAATATTCGCTATAAGCAACCCTGCCTTAAACGAGATGCTTAAAAATGGTAATCATCTTACCAGGGAGCAGATTACCACTGAAATGGCAAAACTAATTCCTGACCTTGACAGTTCAAAGATGAACCACATTCTCATGGAAGCCGAGATGAACAGCCTTATTTGCAGTGGTAGAATTATCAATAAGCAACCGACATACGCTCTGGTAAATGAAAGAATAGGGAATTTTGACAGAACTGCCAATTTTGACAGGGATAATACATTGAGGGTTTTGGCCGATAAATACTTTAAAAGTCATGGTCCGGCCACATTAGCCGATTTTATTTGGTGGTCAGGTCTCTCTGCAGGCGATTGTCGTAAAGCCTTGGATATGGTAAAGGATGAGTTAGTATCAGAAAAAGTGGAAAATTCAGTATATTGGTATAACAAGACTGAAATTTCATACTCAGGAGTGCCGGAGCTTGCATTTCTGCCTGCTTTTGATGAATTCATAATTGCTTATAAGGACAGATCAGCTGTAATAAATTATGAAGGTCATAGTCGTGCTGTTTCCTCTAACGGAATATTCCGGCCTGTTGTAGTATATGAAGGGCAGGTTTTAGGACTTTGGAACAAGGCTATTAAGAAAGATACGCTACAAATTTCGATAGAATGGTTCATCAAGCCGAATAAATCCATTCATACAAAGGTAGAAAGGGCAGCAGGAGATTATGCTAAATTCTTAGGATTAAACAACACCCAAATACTATAAAAACAAGACTATAATTCACGATAACTAGGACTACAACCGTATGTCCATAAAATTATCCACAGCTGTGCTTCTAATATTATCTGGTTAAAGGCACTCTTTCTTATGTCTCTACTTTGGCTTAAAACATATACTTTCTCTATATGTCTGTATAACTCTACACAATTGTAAGAAAATAGCTTTTCGATACAGATTTTAAAGCAACATTTAATAGTGACATAATCAGTGTTCATTTGTTAAACCTGAAACAAAAAACGTAAATCCAATGAAAATAGGTATAATTGGCACAGGCACTGTTGGTCAGACATTGGCTGCCAGACTTTCTGAAGTTGGTCATCAGGTGGTTATAGGCACAAGGAATGTTGAAGAAAAAATGGCAAATGACTCAGTTGATCAGTATGGCAATCCTCCTTTCAGTGCATGGAAGAAAAATCATCCTGAAATTCAGTTGGTTACTTTTAAAGAAGCAGCTCAGAATTCAGATGTTATTATCAATGCTACAAAAGGCGGAGCCTCAATTGAGGCTTTGAGTCTTGCAGGAGAGGATAATTTGAAAGAAAAAGTACTTATTGATGTTGGAAATCCGCTTGACGGATCAAGTGGGTTCCCACCTTCTTTGCTTCCTGATCTTTCTAATTCAAATTCTTTAGGAGAGCAAATACAATCTAAGTTTCCCGATGCGAAAGTGGTAAAAACACTTAATACAATGTATGCGGGGTTAATGGTAAATCCTCTTATGCTCAATAATGGTGACCACACCAACTTTATTTGCGGAAATGATAATGATGCCAAGCAAACTGTAAGGAATTTGCTCACCGATATGGGATGGAAAGATCAAAATATACTTGACCTGGGCGATATATCAGCTTCAAGGGGAACAGAATCGTATCTGCCAACCTGGTTGCGTATAATGAACGCAAAAAAGACCGGAGTTTTCAATTTGAGAATAGTTAGTTGATTAATTTTGGTTATTCGTTGCTGCCCAAAGCTTGAGATTGTCCGAGCATTAAAATCGTTGTCAGGATAGCTTTGTTTCATAATTTTTTTGTTGATCCAATAGTTGTTCCTGTTTATTATAAGTCAATAAAAAAATTCGAAAGCACATATGGAAAGCACCAAAATCTTCCTGGCAGGTCAATTTATTGAAACCGACAAAACATTAAAAGTTTACTATCCATACAATGGCGAATTGTTCGCTACTACCTATAAAGCCGGGGAAAAAGAACTCAATAAAGCAGTTGAAGCAGCTGAGAATGTCAGAGGTGAACTGAAGAAAATGCCAGCCTTTAAAAAGAGCGTTATTTTATCTCAACTAAGACATCGTCTTATTGAAATGAAAGAGACGTTCGCTCAGACAATAACAGCAGAATCAGGTAAGCCAATTAGAAACGCCAGGGCAGAAGTTGACAGAAGCATTGGTATTTTTACAGTTGCTGCTGAAGAAGCAAAACGACTTCCTCGGGAATATCTTAGCATTGACTGGGTTTCGTCAGGTAATGGAAAAGAGGCATTGGTAAAATACTTTCCGGTTGGTTTGGTTGCAGGAATTTCTCCATTTAATTTCCCATTAAACCTGGCTGTCCACAAAATTGCACCGGCAATTGCAGCCGGTTGCCCCATTATCCTGAAACCGTCGTCAACCACACCATTATCAACACTTTTATTAGCAAGTGTTATAGCTGAGACAGACCTTCCATCAGGAGCAATATCAATATTACCAATGGACAGGGAAACAGGCAACAAGCTTGTAACTGATGAAAGGATTTCAATGATTTCATTTACCGGCTCACCTGATGTTGGCTGGAAAATGAAAGAACAATCAGGGAAAAAGAAAATCACCCTTGAACTGGGTGGTAATGCAGGTATTATTGTCTCTGATGATTCAGAACTTTCAACAGCAATTACAAAATGCCTTAACAGCTCATTTACTTACTCAGGCCAAACGTGTATTCACTCACAACGAATTTTTGTACAAAAAAGAGTATATGAGGAATTCTTACAGGGCATGAAAGAGGGTGCCGGAAAATTAGTTACCGGTGATCCCACAAGTGAAGAAACCGACATGTCGGTCATGATTGATGAGCAAAATGCTGTCAGAGTTGAAGAATGGGTTAATGAAGCACTGTCCGGAGGTACTAAAATTGTCACAGGCGGTAAAAGAATAAAAAACTTGTATTCGCCTACAATATTGACAGGTACGAATAATTCAATGAAGGTTTGCCGTGAGGAAGTATTTGGACCGGTTGTAGCAATAGAGCCGTATGAAAGTTACAATGATGCCATAAAGATGATTAATGATACTCGTTTCGGATTACAGGCCGGTGTATTTACAAACCGGATTAGTGAAATGAACAAAGCTTTTAATGAATTGGAAGTTGGTGGAGTGATAATAAATGACGGGCCCACTTTCAGGGCTGATCATATGCCTTATGGCGGGATTAAAGATTCAGGCTATGGAAGAGAAGGTGTTAAATATGCAATTAAAGAAATGATGGAAGCAAAAGTTATGGTTAAAGACGAATTTTAAAAAAAATCGTTACTTTTGTTTCTATTAAGCAACCAATTATAATGACAGAGGCTGACAAGCTGGTAGTTATAGCTTTTCAACAGGGAGACCTTAAAGTATTCGAATCTGTCTTTAAGGAAAACTATTCTTCAATGGTGAGGGCTGCCCGAAGGATTCTGATTGATATTGAACCTTCAGAAGAGGTTATCCAGGATTTATTTGTCAAGCTTTGGGAGAAACGCGACTCTCTTATAATTAACACTTCACTGCCGGCTTATCTGAGAAAGGCAGTTACTAATCACGCTCTTAATTATCTGAAGTTTCAGCAAAAAACAGTAAGATTTCAGGATTATATAGGTTTTGAAATTGACAATACAAGTGATTCTGCTGATAAGTCGATGCTTCATAATGATCTTGAGAAAAAGGTCAACACCTTAATGAAGTCAATGTCTGAAAAAAGAAGAGCTATTTTTGAAATGAGTCGTTTTGAGGGGATGAAGAATCATCAGATAGCTCAGCAACTTGGTGTTAGCCTTAAGACTGTAGAGTACCATATGACTGCAGCACTTGATTTTCTTCGAAGTAAACTCTCAGATTATCTGCCGGTTATTATTTTCATGCTAGTCGTGAGTAAAAAAATGTAAAAAAATGTTGACTTTTCATTTAGGGTAAAACGAACTTTTATTGTCTAATATACACAGCAATGGTCTGTACCCTTTAATATGCTAGGTGCTAATAAATATAAAGTCTTAATAGTAAAATATCTGCAGAGCGAAGCCACACCGGAAGAGCAGAAGCAGGTGGAGGATTTTATTGCTTCTTCGGACAAGAACAAGCAATTATTTGAATCCTATAGAGGCCTTATGTTTTTAACCCAGAAGAAGAAGGTTGAATATAATGCAGATATAGCTTGGGAGAAAGTCAAACACAGGATTGAGATTAATCAGGACGAAAACTTTGCTAAGCCATCAACTCTAATAAACAGGGGTAAACATTTTCCGGTACTTCGATATGCATTATCCTCAGCTGCTGCAGTATTAGTCCTGCTGGTTGGATTTTTGTTTTTCATTAAACAGGAAAAAACTCCCCTTAAGCAAATTTCATCAGGCCTTGCAGTGTTACCATCAAAATTACCGGATGGTAGTTCAATAATGCTAAATTCGAACACTACACTGAAATTTCCTGATAAATTTGAAAAAGATGTCAGAGAAGTGTCTATTTTTGGCGAAGCGTTTTTTGAAGTAACCCCTGATCCGAACAGACCTTTTATTATTCATGCAAATGGTATGGATATTAGAGTTCTGGGCACTTCGTTTAATGTCGAAGCGTATCCGGGTAATGACTTTGTTAAAGTAACCGTTAATACCGGTAAGGTTTCAGTTTACCCGACCGGTACTGCATATGCAGATATTATTAAAGGTAGTCAACTGCTAACCGCCGGCGAAACAGCAACGTTTAGTCCTAAAACAGGAGTAATTTTAAAAAGCGTCAATGATGATCTCAATGTTTTGAGCTGGAAAACCGGAGTCCTGACTTTCAAAGAAGCCAGACTCTCAGAGGTTTTAAAGGCATTTGAGGAAAAATATCAAAAACAATTCGTTATTGATGATAGTACTATCCTTGATCAACGCCTGACAGCCCGCTTTGAGAATGAATCATTGAATGATGCACTAGAGACACTTTCATTAATATTCAATGTTAAATTTGAGAATAAAGAAAGGCATATCATAGTGCATTAATAAGTGTCGTTGGAACCTTCTTGGTAACTAAGACTATGCAACTATGATGATTTCTCAAAAGCCATTATCAGTTTTTCTTACCCTGATTGCCTTAGTGTTGGTTTTTCCATGTATTGGGCAAACCGTTAAACTTAATGATAAGATTTCATTTTCTGCTAAAAATATTTCTGTCACCGATGCACTGGATCTCCTGTCGAGCCAAACAGGAAATACATTCTCTTATAATCCTGACCATATCCAAACCTCCAGAACCATTAAAGTTGATCTACGCGATCGTCAACTAATAGATGTACTGGTGGAAATATTGGGTAATCAAGGCTATAATTTCAAACAATTCGGAAATCAGATTGTAATTTTCCGACAAAAAGAAATTGCCTCGTCTCAAATAGATGAAGTTCTACAATCTGCTGACGATCCAAGTGCAGCTTCGAAAACAATTCCTAAAGTTGTTGCTATTACTGATACTGTCTATATCACTAAAAATATTCATGACACTATCAAGATCACTGAATTCATTACAAAGACTGATACTGTCATTCAAAAAATTGCGACTCCTGTTTCGAAAAGTGAATTTTTTAGAAATACGATAGTACTGGGAGATGAGTTTACAAAAACTTTGAAATTTCAAGTTGGTGCTTCGTTGTCAATGTTTTCGTCAGGGCAGGGTTTTAGCGCTCCTGAAGAACTCACTGAAAAGCGTGATCAGTTTAAAAAGGCTTATTCTGATAATTGTTTGACCGGATCAATAGGACTGGATGCAAGAGCAACCTATCAAAAGTGGATATTCTCAACCGGTATCAGGTATACTTCTTTCAATCAACGGATGGATTATGAATATCTTGTTCAAACCGGTGGTTACTACCGTACTGATACATTAGATTCATACTATGAGATCATTGAAGGTGAGCAAAAATGGACTTATCTGACGGATTCAGTCTATGTACCTGTTAATGAATACTTATTTGATTACAAAATCACTAACCACAATAGATATTTAGAGATACCTTTAACAATTGGATACAACTATCCTGTTGCAAACATTTTGCTTTTTGCCAATACAGGAATTATAACCGGTTTCTTTTTGAATTCAGACGGGAAACAAATCAATGTTCATGAAAATGGAGTTTTTTCAGTAGATGAGATGGATTATAAAAAGGTAGTTGTCTCTTATACAGTATCTGTGGGCACTGCCATTCCGGTAAGTCGTAAGATGATATTACAGCCTGAGCTTTTTTATAGAAACCACATAAGCAGTGTTTACAAAGATTTTCCGATTGAAACGAGATTTTCAGCTTTTGGGGTTATGGTTGGACTATCATATAAATTATCAGGAGGTTTGAAATATTAGGATGATACAATTGCGACCGGTCAGTTTAATTCCGATATTTCGTATTTTTGGAACAAATTGTGAAAACTGAGAAATAATGAAGGGTCGAACCAAAAGGATAGTTACATTCATTATCACTTTTATAATGGTTGGGCATTCACTTCTATCAATAGCCGATGGAGGTTTTATTGGTGGTACAATCAGTGAGAACACAACATTATCGCCTGCCGATAATCCAATTACTGTATTTGATATAGTAAATATACCGGAGGGTGTAACTGTAACAATTGAACCGGGTACTATATTAAAATTCATGCCGGCTACTTATTTCGAAGTCTACGGTAACCTGGTTGCAAGAGGTACAGCTTTAAATCCCATAAATTGCAGTTTATTGAATCAACAGGGTGTACCCGGAGAATGGAATGGTATAAAGTTCTTACATTGTAAGACTATCCTTGATGATGAAGGAGAATTTGTTTCCGGATCAATCCTGGAACATATGGTTATTTCGCAAGCTCATACAGGTATTATAGTATCGGATTCAAGCAAATTGCTTTTTAGGAATGTTACACTTCAAAATTGCTTCTCAGATGGAATTATAGCAGAGTCAAATTCTGAATTGATGTTGAATGGTTTGACCATTTCAGATATGATATTCGGTATGATAGTCAGGGATTCAGGGATTTTAACTATTAAGAACCTTAATGTTAATAATTGTGGTTATGGTATTAAGGTTGAAAATCAATCAGAAATATCATTAACGGATTCGCATATTTTTAATTGTAGCTACGGGATTTCATTTGAGGCTTCAAGTAATAGTAATGTTTCAAATTGCGATATTACAAATTGTAACTTCGGTATAATGTTTTTTTCAGATTCAGAGGGATATTCAGAACATAACCTGATCGAAAATAATAATATAATCAATAATGGAAACGTAGGCTTGTTCATCTCGCAGGGCTATAGCAAGATTCGATATAACGTAATTCGTAACAATACAATAATTAACAACAATATTGGGCTCCATATTGGAAATGGCCAAAAAAATGACTTTGGTTATAATGTTATTACCGGTAATCATGTAAGTGACAATGATTTCGGCATAAAGGTTCTACAAAGTAATGATTCGATTACTTATAACCTGATTCAACAAAACAGGATTGGGTTGATGATGAATACTGCCAGTTATAACCATATCTACAGAAATATACTGATTCACAATTCCGAATGGGCGCTTAATATAGATGGAGGATCTGATAATAACTTAGTTGAACAAAATAATATATCAGAGAATAAGGCTGCCGTAAGATTATCATTTAAAGAAGGAAAACCTTCAACAGAAAATTCTTTCAAATATAACAGCATCTCAGAAAATGAAGATGCTACATTTTTGATTTTAAGCGGGCCACAGGCAACTATTGAGAATAATAATATAATTTCAACTAAGGACTCGACATTTGTAAACAAGAGTGAATTTGATGTCTTGGCTCAAAATAATTACTGGGGGACTGTTGACACAACCATTATTGATTTAATAATTTCAGATAAGTTTGATTTTCCTGAATTTGGTGAAGTCATTTATAAGCCAATACTGGATTCAACTAATATTGAGAGTCCTATAACAAGGCCACGAATGGCATTCAAGAGACTGATTGATAATAATGTTGTTGTATCATGGCAGCAGAACCATGAGAGTGATTTAGCAGGTTATAAAATATATACCGGTGAAGATAATGACTTTCTGGATGTGATTGTCAATGATACATCTTACACTATTCCCGGGATATTGCTTACAGAAAAAATCGGAGTAACAGCTTTTGATAATATGGCCGACGGAATTAATGACCGTTACGAAGGGCATGAGAGTAATTTCACATATGCTGTTGCAGGGCCGTATGCCGGAGGAGTTAATTCAGTTTGTTCAGATGACAACTATTTTACCAGCTCAGCAACTGCAATAGACTATCAATCATTAAGCTGGTCAACTGACGGAGATGGCACTTTTGCCAACAATCAAACATTGCATACTTATTATGTACCGGGTAATAATGATAAGATTAATGGGAAAGTAAATCTTACATTGCGCATTGTTACATCAACAGGTTTGATCTTGAGCGATGTACTGAAATTGAGTATTCTTGAATACCTGATTGTCGATACCGGTCCTGATGCTTCAATTACTGATGCTGAAGTGTTTAACACAAGCCAGGCCAATGCAGAAAATTATATGACTCTGACCTGGATTACATCAGGTGACGGGGTCTTTGAAAATTCTGATTCACTTATAACAAATTATATTCCCGGCCAGAATGACAAGCTGAGCGGTTTTGTTACATTGACACTCAGAATTAATTCAGGCTGCGGGGTAGTGAGTGATGATATGAAGCTTCAAATCATCAGAAGTCATGATATATCAGGCACAGCATATAAAGCCGAAATGCCCTTAAGCGGAGGGATAATTCTGGCATTAAACAAATCAGCTGAACTAACAAGAGCTATATCACTGACAGAAACCGATGTTAATGGCAAGTTTTTGCTTAAAGACATTGGTGAAGGCGATTACTATTTATACTTAATTCCGGATCCTTCAATCGTTACCGAATACTTACCGACGTATTACGCCATGCGTTATAAATGGCAGGATGCCTGGTTGTTACAACTAAGGAATGATGTTTTTGATGTTGACATCAGGTTGCAGCCGGTTGACCTGGTTTTACCAAAAGGAGAGGGATCAATTTCAGGTACATTTGTATATGATGATATTCCGGATTCTGATAATATAATCTTTAATCAGAGATGGTTTGATTTTTCACCGGGTGGAAGTGATAATGTTCAGAATATTGAACCGGCAGGAAATCACGTAGTATATTTAATGAATACATCACTGACAAAGATTATAGGTTGGACATTATCGGATTTAGAAGGACATTTTACTTTCAACCAACTTCCTTTTGGAGAATACAGATTATGGGGTGAAAAGGCTGGTTACTCAAATAAGGTATCGACAATAATATATATTACTCCTGAGAATAAAGAAGTAACAGATGTAACATTGAATGTCAATGTTAAAAACAGGATTATTGAATCAACCATAGCAGAGCCTGACATTGAAGTTTTTGACACTTATCCGAATCCGGCATTTGAGGAATTTTGTGTAAGTGCAAGAAATTTTCCTGATGAAAGTAGCCTTCATTTTGAGCTTTACAATGAAAAAGGTGTAAAGGTTATTGACCGGAATATAAGCAGAAGTTCGGCAAACTGCTTTGGTCCGGTTAATATTTCGGATTTGAAATCAGGGCTATATTTTTGCATTACCACATCGTCAAGAGGGTGCAGGTGTGTTAATAAGGTTACAATCAGGTAAATAACCCAACTGTGAATTTTCCCGCATAATTTTTTCCATAAAGAAATTCAAAAAAAATCAAAAAAGTGCTCTAAAAGTTTAGGGTAAAAGGCGATTTTGTTGTCTTTGATATGAGTCGGAGACTAGAACTATAGATAACTTGGTATTAACTCGTTGAACAAGGTGGATAAATCACTTGTAATGTGCAATTTATATTGTTTTGCTTGATACATGATAGTGTATTGGGCTTTTTTATTTTAAGGGGTAATGAAAATTCGAAATATAATCTACAACTAATTTAACCACGTCGATACGACAGAAAGGAGGACTAACAACCACAGAAACAATGAATTAATTGTGTTATTAACACAAGGATTTTAAAAATTATTAGTTAACTAAAATTCAAACAAGTAAAAACAAAAATGAAAAAACAATTTACTATAACTACTTGGTTACTAGGATTGCTTTTAGCCCTGTTTTTTGTTTCAGGAGTGAATCCTGTAAATGGGCAGAATCTTTCTGAAGGCTTTGAAGGTACGGTTTTCCCACCTCATAGCTGGAAAGTGATCAATGGAGGTGACCCAAATGGTTGGGAAAGATACACCTCAGGAGCATATGCCGGTAATGCATGCGCTGCTATAGGTTATCATTCTACTTATGCCCATAATGATTGGCTGATTACTCCGAAACTGAGACCAGTTGCCGGCAATTCAACATTTTCATTTTGGGCAAAAAATGGCGGTTCTACCTATATTGATTTGTTTAATGTAAAACTATCTACAACTGGTAATAATGAATCAGACTTTACTGTGACCCTGGCTTCAAATGTTGGCCCTGGTACAGTCTACAGCCAGTATATATATGATCTTTCAGCCTATATAGGACAAGATGTTTATATTGGGATTCAAGCCATTTCACTTGATAAGTTGCGTTTATATGTAGACAATGTTACAGGTCCTGCATATATACCAACTGAAGTACCTGGTATTGCTACTTTATCAGCTCCAGGAAACGAATCAACTGGAATTTTAACTACATCTACCTTACATTGGGCTCCTTCAACAACAGGTGGACCTGTTGCTGGATACACTCTTTATCTAGGTACCGATAATCCACCAACTAATATTGTTAATGGTGTTGATCTTGGAAATGTGACCAGCTATGATCCGGATCCAGATCTTGCATTAGCTACTACTTACTATTGGCAGGTGGTTCCTTATAATAATTTAGGTGCTACAACAGGTAGTCCTGTTTGGTCATTTACCACATCATTAGGAATTGGATCTGTTGAAGGATATGTTACTAATGCATTTGGTATTCCTATTAACGGAGCAACTATCGTTCTGTCAAATACTCTAGGAACAGCGACAACAACCAGTGCAGCAAATGGTGCATATTCATTTGATGACGTACCTGCAGGTGATTATACTCTTTCAGTATCATTAACAGGTTACAATTCAGCTTCAATGCCACTCTTTGTTGCTCCTAATGTAGTAACCTATCAGAATGTAGCTTTAACTGCTCCATCAATGGCAGTCACACCAAATCCATACAATGTAACTGTTAATCCGGGTGAATTGTACGATGGTGCATTCAATATTATTAATAATGGTAATGGCCAACTTGGCTGGGAAGCTACAATTGTATTCCCTGACAGAGCTGCCAGAGCCAATTATCCTGACTATGCTCCTATAGCAAGTCAATATAACACAGGTTCATCAACTGAATCAACCGGCAGAGCTACTTCACCGGCACTTCATAGTTTAGATCAAACTTACCCATTACGTGATCCGAGTGACTTATCTTATCTGTATGTTGCTTACGAAGGAACCAGTTCTTTGACTGCAGGCCCCGGATCAATGATTCTGAACAATCCGGCTTCAATTACTCGTTTCGGTAATGCAGTTTCAGGAACTGATGCATTTATTTGTGCAGCTGATTGGGCTAATGATACATGGTATGCTGTTAACTATGCAGGCAATGCATTTTTAACTATTGATCCTGAAACAGGCGCTTATACTTCTATTGGAACTACTGCTGCTACAGTTGGTATTTCATACAATTTCAATGATGACAAGATGTACAGTTTAAGCAATGATGGTAAACTGTACACTATCAATCTTGCAACTGGTGCTGCTACTCAGGTAGGTAATACCGGTACTACAGGATTTATTGCTTTTGAAATTGATAATGACGGTGTAGGTTATGCTGTTAATATGACTACCGACCAGTTTGGTACAATTGATCTTACCACAGGTGCATGGACAGCTATAGGACCAGTTGGTTTTGATGCTGCATATGCTCAGGATATGAGCTGTGACCACAGCACTAACGAATTATACTGGGCCGCATATGATAATGCAACAGGAGGTAAATTACTCCTTGTAAATAAGGAAACAGGTACTTCACAATTAGTAGGTGCTTTCCCGGGTGGTGCTGAGATTGACGGTTTCGCTATTCCAGGTTCTGGTATGGGTGATTGGTTAACCTTAGGTAGCTATTCCGGTACAGTTAGTCCTTATTCAACATTAAGTTTACCAGTATACTTCAACGCTGCCGGTACTGAACCGGGTGAAGTTTACACTGCAACTGTTGAATTTACCAGTACTCCTAATGTTGGAACCGTATCTATTCCGGTTACAATGACAATCGCTGGAAACGCTCTGACAGCTCCTGATAATTTCACAGCTGTTCTCACTAATCCTATTACAGGACAGGTTAGTATGAGTTGGACTGCTCCACAGGCTAATTATATTAACTTTGTGATTAAACGCAATGGTGTTGCTGTTGGAACTACTACAGGTACAACATTCACAAACATACTTCCTGCTTATGGAATCTATAACTTTACAGTTCAGGCTGTTTATGCAGAAGGAAATTCTATTCCTGACGGACCAGTTGAAGTTGAATGGCCAAATCCAACCTTGTTGTTGAATCCAACCGCTCTCTATAACGAGCAGTATCCTGCTTCAACTGAGAATACTACTTTACGTATTTCAAATACCGGTGAAGGTACATTAGCTTTCTCATTCCCTGCATTTGCAGCTCGTCAGCTTGTAAATTCACCTGATTTTACACCTAATGTTCGTTCTTCTGTTAAGGAAATTGAAGTAGCAAAGGGTGAAACTGATCCTACCGACGGTGCAGGTAACCGCAATTTACGTGGTGCTGGTGGTCCTGATGCTTTTGGTTATGTTTGGATTGATAGTGATGAAGTTGGTGGTCCTGCATATACATGGACTGACATTTCATCAACCGGTACATTAGTTACAGGTTTCTCAGATGAGAGTGTGCTCGGACCATTTAATATTGGTTTCAACTTCCCATTCTATGAAAACTTCTATTCAAGTGTAAGCATTAGTTCAAACGGATTCCTCGAATTTGGTGGAAACGCAAATTCATGGACAAACCAGAATCTTCCAAGTTCATCTACACCAAATAATCTTATTGCTTGGTGGTGGGATGACCTCACAGGAGGTGGTACAGTTCATTATCAGAATATGGGCGACAGATGGATAGTTCAGTTTACTAATTATCCTGCTCTTTCTGGTGGAGGTACAATTACCGCTCAGGTACATTTATTCCCGAATGGTAATATCCGTATGTACTACAATAATCTGAGCTCAAGTCTGACACTTAATAGTGCAACCATTGGTATTGAAAACAGCACCGGAACAATCGGTACTAATATTATATACAATGCTAATTATGCACACAATGGCTTAGCTATTGCTATAGATTATCCGGTTCCATCATTTATCACCAATGTTACACCGGCTACCGGTCAGGTTGCTGCAGGTGAATACCTTGATGTTGCTGTTGAATTTACAGCTGATGCTACTTATCATCCTGTAGGAACATATACTGACGAAGTTGAACTTACTACTAATGATGTAGCTCATTCATCAGTAATAATCCCTGCTACCATGGTAGTTTACAATCCTGGTACAATTGCAGGTAATGTAACCAGTGCTGTTAATGGTGCTCCAATTGAAGCTGCACTAGTAGTTGCTGGTGATTATTCAGCATTAACTGATGCTAACGGTAATTACAGCATGATTCTGGATGCCGGAACATATTCAGTTACATTCAGCAAGACTGGTTTCACTTCAGTTACAGTTAATAACATTACTGTTACCGAAACTGCTACAACTGATTTGGATGCAGTTCTTGAAGAACAATTCTACCCTGTTACATTTGTAAATGCTGAAGTGAATGAAGCTGATACACAGGCTGAAGTTACCTGGGGTCTTCCATCACCTGAATATGAAATGTTCTATGATGACGGTGTTGCTGAAAACTTTACAGCATGGGCAGTGCCAGGAAACATGAATGCAGTGAAATTTACACCTGCCGGATATCCTGCTACAGTTTACGGTGGTAAGATTTTCATCGGTGATGGTAGTTTCCCAACTAATAATACCGGTTTAATTGGTACTAAATTTACCGCTCTTGTAAAAGACGATGATGGTGTTAATGGATTACCAGGCACTACACTTGATTCAATCATAGTAACCGTAGAAAATTACGGATGGGTTGAATTTACAGGTATGGCTGCTGAAATCGAATCAGGTAGTTTCTATCTTGTAATGTTACAGACAGCTGTATCACCAAACACTGCAGGTGTTGGTATTGATCAGACTAATCCTATAGCTTATCGTAGTTATTCATTAAATACAGTAGCCGGTGGCACATGGGCATTATCACCATATCAGGATATGATGATGCATGCTCTCGTAAGTGGTCCTGCTTCTGATGATGTAGCTAAAGCTTCTTCAGAAATCAGAGCTCCTAAGAAACAACTAGGAATGATTTCATTAACTCCTGCTACTGCACAATCAGGTGTTGAAGGTGTTGCAGAATATCGCGCAATTCAGAACGGACAAAGCAGTCGTGAGGTTACCGATTACAGTATCTGGCGTATTGCTCTTGCTACACCTGAAAATGGTCCGCAATCAGGCGTTCAGACTTACTTAACTGACGTTGCAACCACTAACTTTAATGATGCTGCTTTTGGCGGTTTACCACAAGGTTGGTATGCTTATGCTGTTGCAGCTAATTATACAAATGGCGGTCAGTCACCAAAAGCTTACTCAAATATAGTAGGACATCTGAAATCAGTAAATGTTACTGTAAATGTAATGTTGACTACCGGTGGTAGCCCTGCCGGAGCAGTAGTAACATTAACAGGTGATGATTATCCACAGCTTGTTCTTACACAAACTGTTCCAGAAGATGGTACTGTTGTGTTTGAAGACATGGCTAAAGGTAATTATGAATTATTTGTTAGCAAAGCTGGTTTTGATAATTACGTTTTTGATGTAAACATTCAAAGCAACCGCACTTTTGATGTTATGCTTGCTGAAAGCAAATACAAACCACGCAATCTGTATGTTGATGGTCTTACACTCGTGGCAACATGGGATGAGCCTCTTGCAATAGCAGTTGTTGAGAATTTTGAAGGAGCAACCTTCCCACCGGCAGGATGGCAGGCTGTTACTCAGAATACTACAGGATGGTATGCAACAACCGATGGTAGCAGTACAAACTGGACAGTTCCATCACATACTAAGTATGCTGTTGTAAACGATGACGCTGATAATGGAAACGGATGCTGCGACTATTTGATCACTCCAGCAATGGATTGGACAAATCTTGATTCATATCGTTTGAATTTCGCAAGCTTCTATGATGGTCAATATTCACAGAGTGCTTACGTTGAGATCAGTACTGATAATGGTGCTTCATGGACAGTTATCAATACTTTATCTCCTGCTAATGCATGGACCGATATAGAAATCGATCTGACTCAGTATTCAGGTGCTAATGGTCTTAACAATGTATTATTAGCATTCCATGCTGATGATAACGGTGAATGGGCTACCGGATGGGCAATTGACGATGTTCAAATTGCATCAGGCGGAGTTCCACTACAGGGTTATGGTGTATTCCTTGATGGTACTCTTGTTGCTAACACAATGGAAGAAACCTTTACATATACCAACCTGAACTACGGTCAGGAATATCTTGCAGGTGTTGCAGCTCTCTTTAGCTCAGGCTACTCAGAACTCGATACATACTTATTCAAGAGTTTATATCTTGCTCCTCCTGACAGTTTACAGGGTGAAAGTCCATTCAGAACAAATTATGTTCACCTTACATGGATAGAGCCGGTGGCAACCGGTGGTGGTCAAGGCGGAACTTTGATCGAAGACTTTGAAGCTGGAACACTTCCGGAAGGCTGGTTATCATTAGATATAGATGGTGACGGTTATAAATGGGATAACACAGCTGTTGAGTTTTCAACATTTGATGCACACACAGGTGCATATTGTATGACAAGTGCAAGTTACCGCAATGATGTTGGTGTACTGAATCCAAATAACTGGTTAATCACTCCTGCAGTTCAAATTGGTTCACAAACTGAATTGCGTTTCTGGGTTGATGGTCAGGATCCGGCTTATGCAGCTGAGAAATATTATGTAAGAGTATCTACTACAGGTACTGATATTGACGATTTTGAAACTGTTTATACTGGTGTTGCTAGCGGTGATTGGCAGGAAATCGTTGTTGATCTTAGTGACTTTGCTGGTAATCAAGCTTACATTGCATTCGTTCACACCGATATTTCAGACATGTACTTCCTGAAGATAGATGATATCAGCATTGCAAATGCTACAGGAATGTGGCCAGCTACTGCTCCTGTTCAACCAGGTATCAGTCAGGCTATGCCATTCAGGACAAGTGGAATGGATGCAGCTCAAATAAGCAATAAACTTGCTCAATACAATGAGTCAGTATCTAAAACTCCGGTTCGTTCAGTTCGTGGTATCGCTGGATACAACGTATACAGAGCTGGTGAAAAGGTTGCTTATGTTGCTCATCCAACAACTGAATATTTCGATCTTAACCTTGAGCCAGGTACCTATACATATCATATTACTGCTGTTTATGATTTAACCTCTTATGGATTCCCATTCCAAACAGGTGAATCAATGATAGAAGGTCCGATTGACGTTGATGTAATTTATGGTTATGAATTACCATTTGTTGAAGATTTCTCAACTGGCGTATTCTCAACTAATAATTGGTCAAGTAACGGATCTAACTGGCAGATAGCTGGTCAGCTTGGAAATCCATTGCCATCAGCTATGTTTACATATGCTCCTGCACAACAGGATTACTCTCTCTCATTATCCAGTTCATGGATGATTGGCGCAGGTTTTGTTGATGGAAAAATCTATGTTGATTTTGACATAAAACTTGACGACAACAATGCAACAGGTGATGAGAAAATGCTTGTTGATGTATATGATGGAAATGCATGGACTACTGCTGCTACTATATCAGCAAATGGTGATACTGATTGGGTATCTAAACATATCGATATCACTAGCAATGCTAAGGGTAAAGTATTCCGCGTACGCTTTACAGCTGTAGGTGTTAATTCACTTGACATCAACAACTGGTTAATTGACAACGTTCATATTTATCGCGTTTGTGAAGCTCCAACCAATCTTGTTGCTACTATACCACAGCCAACTACTCATGGTGATCAGATTCTGTTAACATGGGAAGGTCCGGACATTCCACAACCAGTTGCAGAATGGTTATTCTATGATAATGGTGTTAACTATTCAGGTATAGGTGTAGGTGCTGATGCAACATGGGCAGCTGCAGTTCGCTTTACTACAGCTCAGTTAGCTGAATATGCCGGAACCAAACTGACCAAGATCAGATTTATTCCTGCTGAAGCTGCTGGTAGTTCATTTGTACTAAAAGTATGGACAGGTGCTAATGCAAGTACTCTTGTACTAAGTCAGCCGGTTTCATCATTCATTAATGGTACATGGAATGAGTACACACTCAATACTCCTGTTTCAATCACCGGAACTACAGAATTGTGGTTTGGTTATGAAGTAACTCAGGCAGCAGCTGACTACCCGGGTGGTTGCGATATTGGACCTGCAATTAATGGTTACGGTAACATGGTTAATTTGGACGGTGTATGGGAAACTCTCTATTCTCTGAACTCAGCTCTGAATTACAACTGGAACATCCAGGGATTTGTTGAAACACCTGCCGGAATTACACCGGAAGCTCTTCCATTAGCAAACAACACAGTATACAATGCTAAGGGTACATTAACCAGAAGCAGTATAACTCATGTTAATGGTGCTGTTGCTCCAACTACCGGAAGCCGTGAATTTACTGGATATAACATCTATCGTAATGGTGTTTTAGTTGCAAATACAACTGAGACTGAATATCTCGATACAGATCCAACAATCTCTATCTTTAATGAGAATTTCTGTTATCGTGTAACTGCTGTTTACACAGACTGTGAATCAGAATTCAGTAATGATGCTTGTGCAGTAATTCTTGAAACTAAAGACCCGGAACAAAGTGCAGTTAGCATCTATCCGAATCCTTCAAATAGTGTTGTAAACAT
The DNA here is from genome assembly GCA_023441805.1 of Bacteroidota bacterium. GTDB lineage: Bacteria > Bacteroidota > Bacteroidia > Bacteroidales > Lentimicrobiaceae > Lentimicrobium. Next base: position 1,074 of record JAEZNO010000022.1, on the reverse strand, counting down.
CGAACTTACCAACAATATCAGCAATATTGTTATCTATAACAGTGTTGGCCAGGTGGTAAATGAAATGACTATAGCTAAGGATAAGAGTGTACAACTTGATGTACATAATTATGATGCAGGTGCATATCTGATTAAATTCATCACTAATAATGGCGAAAGTTTCACTAAGAAACTTGCTGTTACCAAGTAATCTAATCATTAAATTGATATTAGGCAAAAGCCCCGGAAACGGGGCTTTTGCTATTTTATACTATTGAAGTATTCTGTATAATATGAGGGTCTCAGAGATATATAGCTGGCTATGCAGTTGCTCATATTTGGTCGTACACTAAAATATTTAAAAATTGTTAAAGAAAATTACAATTTTCTTTAGGGTAAAACTTGTTTTTTTTGTCTATGATTAAGGTGGGAATCTTCCCACGCACTCTTATAATAACTCGCTGATCTATAGATTAAAGGAAGAAACCTGGTTTCTTCATCAATTAATTGTTTGCTGACCTGACTGATTAGAGTTTTTTACTTATTGCACTATTTAATGACTAAGAGGTGAAAGAAGTAGTTTGACTATTTCATTTTTTATCTCAGAATGCTACAAACTTTACTCAATTTTTAATTGTTTTTGTTGAGTTTCATTAAGTTAAGTATAAGTTAAATATTCATTTAATTGTCAATTCAGGAAAGGAGGACCCGGCAAACTTCAGTTGATCAAATCCATTTAGATTAATTTAGAATAAACTATAGCCCTTCAATGGGCATTCTGAGTAATTATTAATCTAGTTTGTCAAAATTAATATTCATTTAATCTTTAGTTTATGCAAAACAGTACACACAAAAAGTTGCAGCACAGGTTTCTACTTATGCTGGTATGTCTGTTTTTAGGATTCACTGTCTCTGCACAGGAAGTGTTGATGACAGAGAGTTTTGAAAATGGAGGTGCAATGCCTGTTGGTTGGGCTAAGACTGTTGTTTCGGGTTCCGATGCACTGGGATTCGTTACTTCTTCTAGCAGTCCTTCAGGTTTTACTCCTACGAATGGAGCATACATGGTACGCTTCAATTCTTATAATTATTCAA
>JAEZNO010000030.1 GCA_023441805.1 Bacteroidota bacterium | reverse complement strand
GCATACGATATGAGCAGTTACTACCGTATGCACAACCTGACGAAGGAGATGCATTCAGGGTGGTCATCGGTGATTTTGTTACAACAGAGGATGGTACCGGAATCGTACATATCGCCCCAAGCTTTGGTGCGGATGACTTTAAAGTAGCTAAACAAAACGGAATAGGCGCACTTACTTTAGTTGATCGCCAGGGTCGTTTCACTGAAGAGATGGGTGAATTTGCCGGTCGTTATGTGAAAGCTGAATATGCTGCTGATTATGATCCAGCAAAAGAGGAAAATGTTGATATCGATATAATTATCAAGTTAAAGAAAGAGAACAGGGCCTTCAAGAGTGAGAAGTATGAGCATTCATATCCTCATTGTTGGAGAACCGACAAGCCGATATTGTATTATCCTCTCGATTCATGGTTCATTAAAACTACAGCCTATCGCGACAAGATGATAGAACTGAATAAAACAATCAACTGGAAACCTGAGTCAACCGGAAGTGGACGTTTCGGTAACTGGCTTGAAAATCTGGTTGACTGGAATCTGAGTCGTTCCAGATATTGGGGTACTCCACTCCCAATCTGGGTTAGTGAAGATCGCACTGAAGAGATATGTATCAGCTCAGTTGCACAACTGAGAGAAGAGATTGAGAAATCAATTAAGGCAGGATTCATGACAAAGAATCCGCTCGAAGCCTTTGTCCCAGGCGATAACTCTGATGAGAATTATGAAAAGTTTGATCTTCACAGGCCATATGTTGATGAGATAATCCTTGTTTCATCCACAGGCCAAAAGATGATGCGTGAGCCTGATCTTATCGATGTATGGTTTGATTCAGGTGCCATGCCATTTGCTCAATTCCATTATCCTTTTGAAAACAAGGAAAATCTGGATGATTACTTTCCGGCTGATTTCATAGCAGAGGGTGTTGATCAGACACGTGGCTGGTTCTTTACTCTACACGCAATTGCGGCTATGGCATTTGATTCGGTGTCATTTAAAACTGTTATCTCTAACGGACTGGTACTGGATAAGGCCGGCAATAAGATGTCGAAGCGTTTGGGTAATGCAGTAGATCCATTCACTACAATCGAAAAGTATGGTCCTGATGCAACCCGCTGGTACATGATTACTAACGCACAACCGTGGGATAATCTTAAATTTGATATTGAAGGTATATCTGAAGTTCAGCGGAAATTCTTCGGTACTCTCTACAATACATACTCATTCTTTGCTCTTTATGCAAATATTGATGGATTTGATTACAAAGAGCCGGATATCGATTATAAAGAGCGTCCTGAAATAGATCGATGGATTTTATCAGAATTAAACAGTCTGATAAAATGCGTTGATGAATATTATGCAGATTATGAGCCAACAAAAGCCGGTAGAGCAATCGCTGATTTCACCGATGAGCATCTGAGCAACTGGTATGTAAGGTTATCCCGTCGCCGTTTCTGGAAAGGTGATTATACAACTGATAAGATATCAGCTTATCAGACATTATACAAGTGCTTGGAAACACTGGCTATTTTGGCTGCACCAATTGCACCATTCTTCACCGACAGGTTGTTCATGGACCTCAATGGAATCACAAAGAAGAACAAAGCAATATCTGTTCATCTGGCTGATTTCAGTAAGGCAGACGAAAGTATGATCGATAAGGAACTTGAAGAAAGAATGCAGTTGGCACAGCAAATTTCCTCAATGGTACTTTCGTTACGTAAACAGCATAGAATAAGGGTTCGTCAGCCTTTGCAGAGGATAATGATACCTCTAACCAATGAGACATTGAAAGAGCAGGTTGAGGCAGTTAAGAATCTAATACTTTCAGAGGTAAATATTAAGAATATCGAGTACATACAAGGTGAGGGTGTTTTAGTTAAAAAAGCTAAGGCAAACTTTAAAGTACTGGGGCCAAGATATGGCAAGCTAATGAAGCAGCTTGCTGCAGCTGTAGCTTCACTTGACCAGGCTCAGATAGCTGAGTTTGAAAAGAATCGCAGACTATTACTCAATATTGAAAATGAAGAAGTTGAACTTCTGGAAGGTGATCTGGATGTAATAACCGAAGACATACCCGGTTGGGTTATTGCTTTTAATGGAAATATAACAGTTGCTCTTGATATAACAATATCAGACGAGTTAAGGAATGAAGGACTTGCCCGTGAACTGATCAACAGAATACAAAACATCAGGAAAGACAATGGTTTTGAAGTAACCGATAAAATAATCCTCCAGATAGAAAAAAACGATAGACTTGTAGATGCTATCAATGATAATATTGCTTATATTTGTTCAGAGACATTATCGTCGTCGTTGGAAATAAGGGAGGCAATTGAACTTAGTGATAGGATAGTCGTTGATTTAGCAGATGAAATGCAGGTTGCAATCTCTGTTAAGAAGGCGATTGTCAATTAATGTATTAAAGTATTAACTTAGTTAAGGCTATGAAAAACGCAGAATCGCAGGATGAAAATGTAAGGATCAGATATAGTGATGAGGAGCTCGAAGAGTTTAAGCAAATAATACTCGAAAAACTTGAGAAAGCAAGGCGTGATCTGAAGATGCTTACTGAGGCTTTTGCCAACAGTAATGAGCATGATATTAGTGACACTTCACCTACCTTCAAAGTACTTGAAGAAGGGTATCAGGTTAATTCGAAAGAAGAAAACAGTAAGCTTGCTGCTCGTCAGGACAAGTTCATTACTGCACTTGAAAATGCACTAGTAAGGATAGAAAACAAAACATACGGGATATGCAGAGTTACTGGTAAACTGATTTCGAAAGAGCGGTTACGCATAGTACCTCATGCAACACTATCAATTGAAGCTAAACTTAATCAGTCGAAGTAGTAGCCACTCCATCTGCCTTGAAAAAATCCCTTCTTATTGTTGCAATAGTCCTGATCATTGATCAGGCTTTTAAATTCTGGATAAAAACCCACATGGCTTTAGGCCAGGAGTATCATGTGTTTGGTGATTGGTTCATCATACACTTTACTGAAAATCCGGGGATGGCATTTGGACTGGAGTTCTCAGGTGATTATGGGAAGTTGATATTGAGCCTGTTTCGCCTGGTTGCTATTACTGTGCTCACATTTTACATTTATAGTCTCACAAGGCATAAAGTCTCAAATGTTGTGTTAGTAAGTCTTTCACTCGTATTGGCCGGTGCTACCGGTAATATGATTGATAGCGCATTCTATGGAGTACTATTCAGTGACAGCAATTATTTTGAAGTTGCACGCTTCCTCCCTCCGGAAGGTGGTTATGCGTCATTATTGCATGGCAAAGTGGTTGATATGCTCTATTTCCCCTTAATAAGTGGCGTATATCCTCAATGGGTTCCTGTACTCGGAGGGAGTGAATTCCAATTCTTCAGACCGGTATTCAACATAGCCGATTCGTCAATCACCATTGGTGTAATCATCATGGTACTATTCCAGAAACAGTTCTTCGGCAAAAAAGAACAAACCGAAGAGGAGGGAAATGAGGAATTAAAAAAAAAGATTGAAGCAATAGAATAATATTAGGATTAGGTTCAAAATAAGTTTTTGATCCTTTTTTGTAACAATTTCTTATATTTCTCTTTTAGGTCGGAAGACAGGAAACTACTATCAATTATAATTGGCCATTCGGCTAATTTACTTTTAATTTCCAACAAGATCTTATCAATCACTTTGTCAGGCAAACCACACCGTTCTTTCCCAAAATAGTTTATAAGCACGCTACTAGTAAGATTACTCTTTTTCCCCATAAGTGATAATGCAATTTCTTCAGGGTCTCCCTTTAGGACAATTGTTGTATTAAGTAAATCATATGCCGGTGTAAGTTCTGTTTTACCATTTTGAACTATTACAGAGAAATTTTTTAAATGATATCTTCATTTCCGGTTAAATAATTAAAAATTGTCAACCGAAATAGTTTTGCCTTCTCAAGTAGGGGAAATGTACAATACTCATCTATAAGCCTGACTAACTTTTCCATTGTATAATTGTATTTAGTCTCACGACTCATCCCTGCAATCTGAGCAAAATCTTCAACATGTATTCGGTCTCTTTGACCCTTACGGTCAAAACGCTTAATGAAGTATGTCAGTGAGTGATCCCTCGAATAAATCAATCCATGTAATGGTGTATTAATACCTATAGTATTAGCCAATCGCATAGTGACGTCTTCATTTTCAGGAAGCTGATAGTAATGTTGATGTTGAGGCTTTAGAATATATCGACCGTTTAATGTAACTATATCAAACTGCCCTTTTTTGATATTAAGAATAGCACTAAGTTTGGGTTGTACTCCCTGTATTGAGATCTTTGTCACTCTTCTATATGCCTCATCTCTAAGTTCCTGAGCAGTATATGGAAGTAGCGAAAGGTCCTTTAATATTGGAGAAAGTAGTCGCAAGCCTTCTTTACTGTATAAGTTATCACCACATGGTAAGTAAGAAATCGGACATTTATTCATCTTAGTCCTTAAATGGATAAAGTGTTATTATTTTGATTGATTTCTTGAATGCTGACATTACCAATCATGTCATCACCGACTGCGACAAGCTGTTTAAACATATCATTTCTATCTATTTTAGCGGTTCTTAGAAGTGCTTCAAGTTGATAACCTTCAGGCAGTAAACCATCAAAGAAAGGTGGAAAGGTATCATATTCATATACTTTTTTTGAAGAAGGCATAGTAATTGAAACAGGTTCTCCATCATAATCCTCATAATACTCAAATCTGTACTTTTTCCCAATTTCAATTTCATGTAGTTCACCTACAGCTCTGTCTGCAACAAATACTTTAGCTTTTCTCATCAATGTTAATTTTATCCATCAACTGACTGCTCAATACAACCTTTATGTTCAGGACTTTCAACAACTTTCTTAGCGTGTTAAGTTGAATAGTTTCTTTTCCTTTCTCAAGATCAAAAACTACTGTTTTACCAACACCTGCTAAATCAGCAAGTTCCATTTGACTAAGTCCAGCTGCCTTACGATGTTTTTTTACTATCCGGGCTAATACAAGAGGCTCAAGCATATTTCTCATGTTATAGCGGTAAAATTAAGTAAATTGGAAACATAAGTCAAGCTTATTTGCAATATATACCGTTATAGAGGTAATTATCACTTAAAAGCTAAAATTTCACATTATTATTTCTAGTAAAATACTGCTATAACGGGAAAAAAAGTGTAATTGATCCGGGATAAGTGTATTAACTCAATCGAATTTCCTGGATAATTTCATCCAGTTCTTTGGCTTCACTTAGTTTGAAGCGCCCTATTCTAATACGCCTTAATTTAGTAAGATGGGCCCCACTTTGAAGAGCTTCCCCAAAGTCACGGGCTAATGCACGGATGTAAGTACCTTTGCTGCAGACAATCCTGAAATGGACATCGGGAAGTTCAATGCCTGTCACTTCAAATTCGCTAATATTTACCAAACGGGCTTCAAGTGTGATATCACGCTTTTTTCTGGCAAATTTATAAGCTCGTCGACCGTCAATTTTAATAGCCGAGAACAATGGAGGTATTTGCTGAATTTCACCTGTTAAACCTGCAACAGCTTCCATAATCAGCTCGGGTGTCACATGTCCGTACGGGAATTCTTTCTCTATCTCGTGTTCAAGATCATACGATGGGGTAGTGGCACCAATTCTAAAAGTGCCTGTGTATTCCTTTTCTTCAGCCTGATACTCGTCAATTTTCTTTGTAAACCTTCCTGTGCAAATAATAAGCAACCCATCAGCTAAAGGATCAAGCGTACCTGCATGGCCGACTTTAATCTTTTTAATTCCTAATGATTCGCGAATAGCAACTCTAATTTTATTTACCACATCAAAAGATGTCCAACCCAAAGGCTTATTCACGAGAATTACCTCACCAACTTCAAAATCAAATGACACTTTATTATTCAATTATCAAGAAATTATTACTGTATTGCTGTTGGACCTATTCAGCATTAATCACTCATCATTAGTCTAGTCTGCCAGGTTTAGATCAAAACCTAATGAAAGCATGACCAGGATGGCCACTCCGACAATGATTCTGTAGTATCCAAACCACTTGAACCCATATCGGGTGAGCAAGGTGATGAACGTCTTTATTGCTATCATGGCAACAATAAAAGCAACAAGATTACCAATCAGCAGTACGCTAATGTTTTGTTGCGTGATGATTTCATAATTCTTCAGGAGTTTGTATCCTGAAGCGGCAAACATAGTAGGAATGGCGAGGAAGAACGAGAATTCGGCTGCCGTTTTTCGATTCAGTCCCTGTGTCATTCCACCTATAATGGTAGCTGCTGATCGTGAGACGCCGGGAATCATTGCTATGCATTGAAATAGTCCTACTTTAAAGGCAGTAGCCCAGGAGATTTCCTGTTGCTCTTTTGGTTTATTGAACCACCTGTCGGCAAAAATGAGGATAACTCCACCCACTACCAGCATGATTGCAACCACAAGAACACTTCCAAGCATCTGATCTACTAAATCCATCATCAGGAACCCTATAATAGCGGCAGGAAGAAAAGCTACAAAAAGTTTATAGTAGAAGTCGAAACTCTGAAAGAATCTCTTCCAGTAGAGCACGATAACAGATAAAATAGCACCAAACTGAATGTTTACGGTAAAAGCCTTCACAAAATCATCAATTGACATCCCAAGGAGTTCTTGGGTAATGATCATATGGCCGGTAGATGAAACTGGCAGAAATTCAGTTATTCCCTCGACGATGGCAATAATAACAGCCTCAAAAATGCTCATTGATGATATTTAGTCGCGTGGGCGTTTCATGATGGCAAATATCTCAATTACATATCCTGCAATAATCAGCAGCGGGGCTAATGTAATACGCTGGAAACTGAATATCTTTTCATTGAAGACATTTGGATCATCTGAGCCTCCACCTATCATAAGAAGAAAGCCGACTGCAATAAAAGCCAAACCTATCAGCATCCATTTGTAGTTTTCTCTTTCGAAGGCAAACTGCAAGGTGTTCTTTTCTGTCGATTTCTTAGCCTCAGCAGGTTGGGTTTTTAGTTTCTTGTTATCCATTCAAATAAAAATTTGTTTCAGTGTACTTTATAGGATTGAATATTAAGGTATTTTCCAACTGCAAACAATGTGGAAAAACCTGTGATAAACAGACCCAGCAGGGTGACTATTCCAAAAAGACTAAGGAAAATATCAATTTGCTGTATGTCGACTAATTCTGGTAATGCTCTTCTTGAAAATACAAGTACTACAATTAGTAATGCTATCGCTATAATCGAACTTACCAGTCCATGTATCAGACTTCTCACAAGGAAGGGTTTACTTATAAATGTCTTTGTAGCACCTACCAATTGCATAGTTTTTATGATAAACCGCTTGCTGTAGACACTGAGTCGGATAGTGTTGTTTATCAGAGCTACTGAAATCAGCAGTAGTATTATACTGAATGACAGGATCACCATACTAATCTTCCGGAGATTTTGATTTACGGCATCAACCAGTGACTTGTGATAAAATACTTCTTTCACAACGTTATTCTTCAGCAGTTGTTGTTCCAGAACTTTCAAACTATCATTATTGGCATAATCGGCATTAAGCCTGACATCAATTGAAGCCAGCAAAGGATTGTATCCAAGGAAATCAACAAAGTCTTCACCTAATTCTTTTGTCAGATCTTCAGCTGCCTGTTCTCTGGTAATATAATCAGTTGATTTGACAAATGGCTTTGTATCCAGATTCTTCTGAAATTCCAATATGGAGGCTTCTTTAACATCTTCTTTTATGATGACCGAAAAGCCAATGTTTTCTTTTACATAATCAGATAATTTACCGGCATGTAGTACAATCAATCCCAGTAAACCCAGCATAAACAGGACTAAAGAGATACTGATAATAGTAGTTACAGTTGATGCCTGTAACCTTCTCCTACTTGATTTATCTTCCTTGTCTGACATACAAAAGATTATAGGATGCGAAAGTAATAAAAATTAAAATGTGCCGGGTGTAGCATACTACATCCCGACACATTTTAGCATTACAATCAGGTTATCTTAACTCTATAGTCTTATATGATTTGTGTTATTTGTTAAATTTTTCAAGATCAACGTTTACATCCACACGGATGCTCTTAGCAATATTGGCTGCAACTGTCCCCGGCACTTTAATATTCCAATCAGCAACCTGAGTATAAAATGTAGAGAGTCCTTTTATTTTATCCCCATTTACTTCAATTGTTCCTTTCTCATTAATTTTCTTAGTAACATCCTTAATTGTCAGGTCTCCTTCAATGTTTATGTCGTACTTCCCGTTTTTTGTGAAATCTATATCCTGCAGGTTGGTTATTTTTCCTTTGAATGATGAATTTGGAAATTTGTCTGATTCAACAAAGTTTTCATTAAAGTGCTCTTGCATCAGTGCTTTTTCAAATTGAAATGATTTCATCAGTACTTTAAATACCAGATCGCCGGTTTCGGCATCAAGAGCTGCATTTACCTGGCGGTTATGTGCCTCAATATCTTCCATCGGAGTGGTTGAGAAGAAACGGATATAGCCTGTTTTTGTGATAAACTTTTGAGCCTCCGCCACAGTGACCAGTGTTATAAATGATATCAGGAAGAGAACTATCTTTTTCATGAGATTGTGTGATTTTGAATAAAATGGATGTTAACAATAGTGTTTAATCTTTGGCTTAATAACAGAAACAAAACAGTGATTGTTTATTTCATTAAGGAACAATGCTCCATGATTACATCTGTATCATTATAACCGGTACAGTAACCTTTAATAGTGACAGGAGTACCGGGTGCAATAGATTCTATTTCAGCCGTTAGTTCAGGAATAAAGGCAAATCGAATTCCCTCTTCTCCAAACAGACCTTCATCAATTGCAAACACTGCAATAAGGAGTGAATCACTTTTTTCGATGGAGCTTAGATTCCCTTCAACAGCCAATACTTTGCCGGTATATTTTGCACTTGCAGTCGAAATATCAGACTGGAATTCTGTGAATAGTTCCTCAGCATTGACTGTGTAATCAGGCTTAATCTTTGAATAATCAGGTTGTGGTTTATTGTAAATGAAAATGTAAATCAATACTGCTGCAATGATTCCAATTATTGCAAGAATACCTATGGCAGCTAACCATTTCTTCTTCATAGTTTAACCTTTTCTCATAAACACCGGTTGAATAAGAATGTTTAATATAGGTTATTATACAGTGTTTGTTAAACAAATTACCGGCTTGCAACTATTGCCACGTTCTTATATGATTTAACAGTGCCATCAACATCAAGAACTTCGGTGAGAACAATATAAACCCCGGCAGGAGCTTTCCCTCCGTCGTCAGTTATTCCATCCCAAATAAATGTATTTTCGGTACCTGCCAGATAATTTCCTGTAAGGAATTTTACCGGATAACCGTTTGAACTAAAAATCCTTATTGTGAGCAAACCACCAGGCTCAGCATGTTTGTATATAATTGTCAACTGATCATTATAACCATCATTATCGGGTGAGAAAGTCTTTGGACGGACTGTTATTGTCTCATCTGCTCCTTTACCTGGATTCATAAACTGTGAGTTAATATAACCCGGAGTCGCAAATCCACAACTTTGCGAGGCAGAATGCCAATTGCCTGGTTCATTAGTTGCCTTTCCAGGGTTTACTCTCTCAAGCGATACTCCTTTGGTAGTATGCAATAGTGCAAAGTGCAAATCATCACTGTACTGCAACCGGTCAATTATTTGCCCTGATTGGGTTGCAAGGGCTATAGTTCCTCCTGAGTTAGCAAGTGAAGGGAAATCCGACATCTTAATAAATGCTTTGGGATTTGGGGTAAAGTACTCTTTCCTTACAGCCTGAGGATTGTCGGTTAAAACAAGAAATTCTCCCGGCATAAATAATCGTTGTGTTTCAGTAATATCAGACGTCTTATCTATTGAACCTGTAACATTATCGAGAGTTACAAGCATAAGGTCTTTTAAATGAAAGGCCGTATCAGTGCGGTTATAAATCTCAATAAATTCAGCACTATATGCGTAAGGGTCATATAATATTTCGTTGATGATTATACCTGTCGACAAATCATCATATGGTAAGGCAAACCTGTAATTCGATCCTAAGAGTACCTGATTGCCGCTGCAATCAGTGATTGTGTCATTCACTGTCAATGAATACCACATATTTTCTTCAAATTCTTCGTCAAAGGTTAGTGTTACTTCATCATAGAGTGGTGCCAGTGGTTTCGAAATATAAGGAATAGCAAAAGAGTTGCCCGGTTCGCCATCCCGCTCAACTTGAAAAGCTGATGGTTTAGCTAACGAAATACTATCCATTGGTTCATCGAAATGTATAGTAAGTGAATTATTTGATGGGATCGAAAGAAAACTTACAGAAGGGGCACGGTCATCAATATTGGAGCTCATTATCGAGTTTTGCCTTCCGGGAGTGCCTCCCGACTGATCGATCGAAGCCCGCCAGTTATCACTTCCACCACATGGATTTTGGGGATCGATTAACTCAAGTGACCATCCGCCATTTTCTCTGAAATGATCGTCATACCACGAATCTTCATAGTGTACAGCATGTATAACTTTGCCGGTTTCATTAGTCAGGGTCAGCATGTTACCACTGTTCTTCAGTTCAAATCCTGACATCAGAATTACTTTGCCAAAATCGTTCATTACTGTATCATTCTTGCCGGTAATGATACAAAAACCGTTTGCCTCAATGATAATTGGAGGTAGAGCTTTACGACTTTCACCAATAACGAGGCACCAACCTGACAAATCAACAGATTGAGCAGAACGGTTGTAGAATTCGAGGTATTCACATTCGGGCAGATCAACAGGAGGATTAGGATCAGCCATTATCTCATTAATCAAAATATCGAATGTCTTTACGTTTTGATTGCCAGACTTTTGAAGATAATCATTAGAATATTCGTTTGCCTGTGAAAGACAAATGAAAGGTAGTAGCGACAGTAGTAAGATGAGTTTCATGACCGAGGGAATTGACGGAATAAAGGTAATTAAATATCTACAGCCGGTCAATGCTTTATTATTACTGATTAAGAAAGCATGTTTATAACTATTTTTGCGCTGAATTTCGTTTATCTAACATTGATATAAGTCACTTTTAAATCAACACAAATTATAATTTCATGAAGATCGCAGTTATAGGAGCTACCGGACTTGTAGGAAGCGAAATGATAAGGGTATTAAATGAAGGTAAGTATATACCGGCATCTTCAATTGAAAGTATACTACCGGCTGCATCTGAGAAATCAGTTGGGAAGGATATCAGGTTCAACAACTCAGTATATAAAGTTTGCAGCATTCAGGATGCATTGACCGGGAAACCGGATATTGCACTATTCTCAGCAGGATCAGATGTGTCGAGAGAATATGCACCTCTGTTTGCTAAACAGGGTAGTATTGTTATAGACAATTCTTCTGCATGGCGCATGGAAGATGATGTACCTTTAGTTGTTCCTGAAGTAAATGGTGATGTGATAACAGCTTCGCATAAGATTATAGCTAATCCTAATTGCAGTACAATTCAGTTGGTTGTTGCCCTTGCCCCGCTTCACGAAAAGTATAGCATTAAAAGGATAGTAATCTCAACCTATCAAAGTGTTACAGGTACAGGTGCAAAGGCCCTGACACAATTAATGCAGGAGCGACAGGGTATTAGCGGAGTAAAAGTATATCCTCATCCAATCGACCTGAATGTGTTGCCTCATGGAGGAGTATTTACCAATAACGGTTATACTACCGAAGAAATTAAGCTGGTTAATGAAACCAGGAAAATCATGAGAGACCAATCCATTGCCGTAACAGCAACAGTTGTTCGTGTGCCTGTTACAGGTGGTCATTCCGAATCGGTAAATATTGAATTTAACAATCCTTTTGAGATTGATGATGTACTTTCAGTACTTTCAAAATCAAGTGGAATCGTAATTCAGGATGATATCGACAGGGCGGTTTATCCGATGCCCCTGTATACTGAGGGAAGGGATGAAGTTTTTGTGGGAAGAATCAGAAGGGATGAGTCAGTACCCAATGGTCTGAATATATGGGTTGTATCGGATAATTTACGGAAAGGTGCAGCCACCAATGCTGTACAGATTGCTGCTTTATTGATAGGGAAAGAGTTTATTAAAGTATAACATCTGTTGTGAAAATCATCAGCGATATCACAATTCCTCACAATCTAAACAGGCCGGTTATAACAATCGGCACCTTTGATGGTATTCACATAGGTCATCGCTTAATCCTAAAAAGAGTTGTAGATGAAGCTATAGCCGGAAGTTTCCATAGTGCAGTAGTGACTTTTTATCCGCATCCACGAATTGTTCTCGGACAGGAAGTTAAACTACTGAACACAAGAGATGAGAAACGAAGCATAATAGAAAGTCTAGGAATAGATTATCTGATAGAAATTCCCTTCACCATTGCATTTTCTGATATTAAGGCTGAGGAATTCATCAAAATGTTAGTCGATCTGATAAATCCCTCCATGATTATTATTGGATACGACCATGGTTTTGGCCGAAACAGAGAAGGTGATATTAATGTACTTGAAGCTTTAGCAGTTACATATGGTTTTAAGGTGGTCAATATTCCTGCAGTTGAAGAGAGAGAAAATAAGGTTAGTTCATCATACATAAGAAGTCTGATAACAAAAGGTGCCGTAAAGGAGGCAGGCCGATTACTTGGTGAACCTTATTCGTTAACCGGCACTGTGGTTCGCGGAAATCAGATAGGAAGACGACTTGGATACCCAACTGCAAATATCTATGTTGAGGATGATCATAAATTGATACCTGCGATGGGCGTATACGCATCTATTGTTGAATACAACGGTAAAGAGTATTTCAGCATGACAAATGTTGGTTTCCGCCCAACCCTTGATGTTCATAAATTCACTATTGAAGCCAATATTTTTGATTTCGATAAGGAAATTTATTATGAGAAATTGACGTTAAAACTTATTGACCGGCTACGTGATGAGAAGAGATTTAATGACCTTGATGCACTCAAAGACCAGTTAAAGATCGACATGGCCGATACCTTGAGAGTTTTAAATAAATGATATGCGCTTTTACATCAGCACTCCTCTTTTTTACCTTATTCTAATTTTAATTTTATTACTGCCACTTTCACATAATGCGAAACTTTTACTTTTTGGTAAAAGGGTAGTAGGTACTGTAGTAGAATATGATATGATCAAGGGAAATGCACGAAATGATAGGATGCCCGGTATAAGTAATATATCCATCGTTAGTTTTAAAGCAAATGGAAAGCAATATAAAACTTACTCTTCCTTGAATGCAGTATTCGACATCGGTGAACAAATCACAGTGATATACAAAGAGGATGATCCTCAGGAAAATATACTTCTTACCTTTTCATCTTTATACACCGGATACGGATTAGTCCTAACGGGATTTGTACTGATGGTTTGGATGGCATTTTATCTTACTTACGGATCACGAAAAAGAAAACCTCCCATGAATTTCACGCAAAAGATTTACAAACAATTAGGAGAATGAATCATTTTCTCTTAACAGTCAATCCCAGGTCAACAATTCCGGGGATTCCCATGTATGGATTAATATTCTCAATTTCAATAGAGTATTTACCTGCCTGATTGAAGTAGAAACTTTTCCAAAGAACCTCATCAAGATCCCAATAACTCCCTGCAACTTCACCCTTGAAATTTCCCTTTTCATCTTTAATCTTGATGGTGTGCTCAATTATACGTTCTTCCCCTGACGGTGTATTTAAAATTGCCTGAATAGGAATTTCTTCATAAGGAAATTGCTCAAGGTAACGTACCGATAGGATGATTTCAGCATTAACATCACCGGTTTTTATGTCCATATTATAGACCACCTTATCGAAGCGATTCCAGGTGTAGTTGTCAAATTTGTGGAACTCACGATAGATATTCCTTTTTGAGCATCCCGATAACCCGATAACTGTTATGATAACGATAAATAGAAAGCGGCGCATATTTAATCCTTTCGAAACAAAAATACAAAACAGAGCTGTGACTTCGTATTTTTGCATATTAGAATTTTAAGGAATGGCAAAACAAAAGTATTACGTAGTTTGGAAAGGAAGGCAACCGGGCATTTTCTACAATTGGAAGGATTGTGAGGCGCAGATAAAGGGATTCGATGGTGCACGTTATAAAGCTTATGAATCAGAAAATGAAGCTGTTAATGCACTTGCTTCAGGTCCTCCGCGCATTTTTAAGGCCACTACGAAAATAACTGCTGCAAGTGCAGGAAAACCTGTTACGCCAAGTATCTCAGTTGATGCAGCATGTTCAGGAAATCCCGGAGACATGGAATATCAGGGAGTTGATACTGCAAGTAAGAAATTGCTGTTTCATCAGGGTCCTTTTCCTCAGGGAACCGTCAATATAGGCGAATTTCTTGCCATAGTACACGGTTTGGGATTCCTCAAACAAAGAGGTTTGAACATCCCTGTGTATAGTGATTCAATGACTGCAATTAAATGGGTTAAGGATAAAAAAGCCAATACCAAACTTGTTAAGACAAAACAAAACGCCATTCTATTCGAATTAATTGAAAGAGCCGAGAACTGGCTGAAGAATAATTCGTATGAAAACCCTGTACTTAAATGGCACACATTGCAGTGGGGAGAAATAGCTGCTGATTTTGGAAGAAAGTGAAATAGCCCATACATTCAAATCAATAATTTCATATCTTTGCAATCCGTTTGCCCTGGTGGCGGAATAGGTAGACGCGTCGGTCTCAAAAACCGATGAGCGAAAGCTCGTACCGGTTCGATTCCGGTCCGGGGTACATAAATAAAGTAAATGAGAGGCCTGCTTAATTGCATGGTCTCTTTTTTTGTGTGCCGTGCATGATTAATAACTTGAAGGTGAAAGTCCTTTATGGGGGTTTTTAGCCACCAACCATTAGCCAAGAGCAAGGGTGTCTGCCGTGAGGCAGAATCTGAAAGAAGCTGGAGG
>JAEZNO010000036.1 GCA_023441805.1 Bacteroidota bacterium | reverse complement strand
AAATAAAAAAAAGAAAAAAAGAAAAGAAAAAAAACTGGGTGAAGAAGAAAAAACTTCTTCACCCTCTGAAGCTGAGGATAAAGTTGTTTGTTATGAAATTTTGAAAAAGTACAATGAAATCTGCACGGATCTTCCGGTAGCAATCTCACTGAACAAATCAAGAATTTCAAAACTATTCCTCGATCTTACCTATTCCACGATAAAGTTTCAACGCATTGCCATACTGACGGTAGAAGCTTTGAAAAGCATCGCAAATTCCTGCTTTCTTTTCTACTTTTTGTCCGAGCCACAAAAAGTAGCAAAAAAGGCTTTTTGTGTGGCTACGGGTACATCGACTAAATTTCAGCCTTTACGTGCCCAAAGCCCAAACAATGCAAGGCAAAAGGCAAAAGGCAAAAATTCAAAGTAAAAAGGACTCTAACAGGACAATGAATTGACCCATTCGGGTATTTACGCTGAATGCTGAATGCTGAATGCTGAATGCTGAATAGTGAATTGAATATCCAACGCACAAGATCGACCCATTCGGGTATTAGAAGGCAAAAGGCGAAAGGCAAAAATTCAAAGTATAAAGGACTCGAACAGGTAATAGAATTGACCCATACGGGTATTGGAACAATGGAACCCGGAACTAAGAACAAAGAACAAAGAACAAAGAATATGGAACATAGAACTCCCCTAACGCCGAACCAACGCTGAACGCAAAACGCTGAACGAGTTTCCTGCTTTTGTTCCGATTAGTTGACTATTTTTACACTTTATTTCAGATTATGATCCGTAAGAAAATACTTGTCACAGGGGGATCGGGATTTGTGGGATCGCACCTGTGTGAACGATTACTGGCAGAGGGAAATGAAGTAGTTTGCCTCGACAACTATTTCACCGGCCAGAAGCAAAATGTGGTTCACCTGCTCTCCAATCCGTACTTTGAGCTGATAAGGCATGATGTAACAATGCCTTTCTTTATTGAAGTCGATGAAATTTACAATCTTGCCTGTCCTGCATCACCCATCCATTATCAGTACAATGCCATAAAGACAATCAAGACATCGGTGATGGGCGCAATCAATATGCTTGGTCTGGCAAAGAGAATAAAAGCCAGGATATTACAGGCATCAACCAGTGAGGTTTATGGCGATCCGCAGATTCACCCTCAGGTTGAAAATTACTGGGGACATGTTAATCCAATCGGTGAGCGGTCATGTTATGATGAGGGCAAAAGAGCTGCTGAAACGCTTTTTATCAATTACTATAAGCAGAATAATGTAAAAATCAAGATTGCCCGCATTTTCAACACCTATGGCCCCCGTATGCACCCTAACGACGGCCGCGTTGTATCCAATTTCATCATGCAGGCATTGCAAAATAAGGATATCACTATTTATGGCGACGGAAAGCAGACCAGAAGCTTCCAGTATATCGATGATCTGGTTGAAGGATTAATAAAACTGATGGCAACAAATGATGATTTTATCGGACCCGTAAACATCGGCAATCCAAATGAATTCACCATCCTGTCGCTTGCCGAAAAGGTCATTGAGTTAACGCAATCAAAATCAAAAATCATAAGGTTACCTCTGCCTCCCGATGATCCGTCGCAGCGACAACCCGACATATCTTTGGCTAAAAAAGTACTCAACTGGGAACCTAAAATCCAGATCGACGAGGGATTGGTTAAGACCATCGATTACTTCAAACCGCTTATTTATCAATGATGAATGCTGAATGCTGAATAGTGAATTGACAATCCAACGCACAAGATCGACCCATTCGAGTATTAGAAGGCAAAAGGCGAAAGGCAAAAATTCAAAGTATAAATGACTCGAACAGGTAATAGAATTGACCCATACGGGTATTGGAACAATGGAACCCGGAACTAAGAACAAAGAACAAAGAACAAAGAACAAATCACTAATCTCTAATAACTAAAAACCCTTAAACGCAATACTGAACACTTAACTTAAAACTTGCGCTGAACGCTGAACGCTGAATGCTGAATGCTGAATAGTGAATTGCCAATCCTACGCACTGAAGGAGAAGGGAGCCCGCATTGATAGGAACATTGGAACATGGAACAATGGAACCCAGAACTAAGAACGTTGGAACATTGGAACGTTGGAACGTTGGAACGTTGAACAACTTTCATCTTTTTCTTGAATTTTCTTCTTTTACCTTCAGGATTTGATACTTTTGCTCTCTTTTTCTGACTAAATTAAATTTTATGAGCGGGTTCTATGGCTGTATTACTTCACGTGATTGCGTACATGACGTTTTTTACGGAACTGACTATCATTCACACCTGGGGACACGACGGGCAGGATTGGTCTTCTGGAGTCGTGAGAAAGGATTTCAGAGAGCAATTCACAGCCTGCAGGACGGGTACTTCAGGAATAAATTTGAGAAAGATATTCAGAACTTCAGCGGCAATAAGGGAATCGGGATTATTAGCGACTATGAGGCCCAGCCGGTTGAGGTAAGCTCGCATCTTGGACGGTTTGCAATAGCCCATGTGGGTAAAGTGGTGAATGTTGAAGAACTGGAACAGGAATTCCTGCTTAAGAGACAGACCTTCTCGGAAATGAGCGGAACAGGGGTTAATCCTACGGAGGTTATTGTAAAGCTGATTTGCGAATGCAATGACTTCCTGACGGGTATAAAAAACTTCTATAACAGGGTAAAAGGCTCAAGCTCAATTTTAATACTCACGCCTGACTGTATTTATGCCGCACGTGACAAATATGGCCGAACACCGGTAATCATCGGTAAAAACTCACACGGGTATGCATTGGCATCAGAGACTTGTGCTTTCTCAAATCTTGATTATTCAATTGAATACAATCTGGGTCCGGGTGAAGTTGTACGGGTTACGGCCGATGGCTATGAGCAGTTGATTGCTCCGGGCGAGAAGATGCAGATTTGCTCATTCCTTTGGGTTTATTACGGATATCCGCCATCATACTATGAGGGAATTAATGTTGATGCATGCCGATACAAGTGCGGTGCCGCAATTGCCGAAAAGGATGATGTTGAGGCTGATTTTGTTGCAGGCATCCCCGATTCAGGGATAGGGCATGCACTGGGTTACAGCAATAAGCGGTCAATACCTCACATGAGGCCTTATTCGAAATACACACCTACATGGCCTCGCAGTTTTATGCCGCAAAGCCAGGAGATGCGTGATCTTGTTGCCAAAATGAAACTGATACCCAATGCCGAGCTTATAAAGGGGAAGAGAGGTGTGTTTCTTGATGATTCAATTGTAAGGGGAACCCAGTTAAAGGATAACACTGCCGATTTGTACAAAGCGGGAATAAAGGAGGTTCATATGCGTATAGCCTGTCCGCCGCTTACTTATCCCTGTGAGTTTCTAAATTTTTCACGTTCAAGGAGCAGCGGTGAACTGGCAACACGCAAGGCGATACTACAGTTAGAGGGCACTGAGAAGGTTGATTACAGTGAATATTCAGATCCCACAACCGAAAAGCATCATGCAATGGTTGAGAAGATCAGGGAGAATCTGAATCTTACAACGCTAAAGTTTCAGCAGCTTGATGATCTTGTTGATGCCATCGGGTTACCGAAAGATAAACTTTGCACTCATTGCTGGGATGGCTCAAGTTATTTCTGATAAATTTGTAAAAAGATCTGACAACCGTGACACCTTCATTATTACTTGCCTCATTTATTGCATACACGCTTTTACTGTTCTTAATAACATACCTGACGGCCCGAAAGGCTAACACCGAAGGTTTTTTTATCGGAAATAAAAGATCGCCATGGTTTGTGGTAGCTTACGGAATGATAGGAGCCTCAATGTCGGGGGTTACTTTCATGTCTGTACCGGGATGGGTTGGTACCAGTCAGTTTAGTTATTTTATGGTTGTAATCGGGTATCTGTTCGGGTATCTGATAATAGCCAATATACTGTTGCCGCTTTATTACAGGCTTAATCTTACATCAATATATACATACCTTGATCAGCGTTTTGGGTTCTGGTCGTATAAAACAGGGGCATTTTACTTTTTACTCTCACGCGTGCTGGGTGCCTCGTTGAGGATGTTTCTGATTATCTACGTACTTCAACATTACATTTTTGATGCATGGGGCATTCCTTTCTGGACTACAGTCGTGATTTTTATCTCATTAATTATCCTGTATACTTTTAAAGGCGGGATAAAGACAATTATCTGGACTGATACACTGCAAACCACCTTTATGTTGCTGGCGCTGATTTTGTCGATTGTACTTATATCAAAGGATCTTGATTTTAGTTTCACCGAACTGGTGAACAGGGTTTTTGACAGTGATTACTCGAAAGTCCTTGTAACCGACTGGGCTCCCAGAAACAACTACATTAAGCAGTTCCTGAGCGGTATTTTCATTACCATTGTAATGACGGGATTGGATCAGGAGATGATGCAAAAGAACCTCAGTTGCAGGAATATCGGTGATGCAAAGAAGAATATGATCAGCTTTAGCTTTATCCTGGTAGCGGCCAATTTTATTTTTCTGTTTCTGGGAGCAGCACTTTATATCTATGCGGGTGAAAAAGGCATTGATCTTACGGCAATTGGCAGCACTGATGATGTTTTCCCTACAATTGCAATTAAGCATTTAGGACCGATTGCAGGATTGATTTTCTTTATAGGATTGATTTCGGCGGCATTCCCGAGTGCCGACGGGGCACTTACTTCATTGACCACCTCATTTACAATCGACTTCATGGGGCTGCCAAATAATGAGCGCTTAACCGATAAGCAGAAAACCAATATCAGATATGCTGTCCACCTCGGGTTTGCCGTCATTATGCTATCGGTCATCGTAACATTCCGTTCGTTTTACGATAAAGCTTTAATTGATAAGTTATTCACTATTGCCGGATATACTTACGGACCACTACTGGGACTTTATTCATTCGGGCTGTTTACTAAACATTCAATAAAAGACAAGTGGGTGCCATTAATAGCAGTACTGGCTCCGGTAATTTGCTATGTGGTAAGCGCCAACTCATATGAGTGGATTGGTTACAGATTTGGCTTTGAGTTATTGATTCTCAACGGGCTTCTGACCTATATAGGGTTGCTGATAGTCAGTAAGAAAAAAACACGGTAAAGCGCGTTCAGCAAACACTCGTTCAGCGTTGGTTCGGCGTTAGGGGAGTTCTATGTTCCAATGTTCCATGTTCTTTGTTCTTTGTTCTTTGTTCTTAGTTCCGGGTTCCATTGTTCCAATACCCGTATGGGTCAATTCTATTACCTGTTCGAGTCCTTTATACTTTTATCTTTTGCCTTTCGTCTTTTGCCTTCTCATACCCGAATGGGTCCAAATATTAGTTTATGATAGGGATATTAATAGTAACTCTTGTACCGGCAGGATTTCCCTTATCATCATAGAGATCGATGAATTCAAGTCTCCTGGGGACTTCCAGTTTCCGGCAGAGCAGTGAAAGTCTGCTTTCCACAATCGACAGTCCGTATGATTTCTTTCCCTCATCCAGTCTCGATTTGATTTCCTCAGCTCTCTTACGCCCTACCCCGTTATCTTCAACAACCACTTGCAGGTACTTGTCTGCTTTACGGATTTCAGTGTAAATATTACCGCTCCTCTCTTTCAGATTCACCATTCCGTGCCATATTGAATTTTCAATAAAGGGTTGAATTACAAATGCAGGTATTTGAATAAAATCAGTATCGATGCCCGGTTCAACTTCAATTGAGTAGGTAAATTGGGTAACAAACCTTATGGACTCAATTTCCATATAGAGATTCAGCGAGTCAATTTCCTCCTTTAATGTAACAGCCTGCTTTTGTGAGTTATTAAGTATCATCCTCATTAATTTTGAGAATTTAGTCAGGTAAATTGAAGAGGTCATACAATCATTACGTATTACAAATGATTGAATGCTGTTAAGCGTATTAAATACGAAGTGAGGGTCCATTTGCCTTATAAGGGCTTCCTGGCGATATCTGTAAATATCGTTTTGCAGCTGATGTTGCCGTCTGAGGTGAAGAATCAGGTATTTTACCGATACGTATATAAAGAAAACGCTGGTTACAAAAATGATTACAAGGAACCACCATGTTTCCCAGAAAGGAGGTTTTATGATGATGTTGATTGAGACAGGATCACTTGTTTTTCGATCAGAATTAACTGCCCGCACCTCAAATATATATTTTCCGGTTGGCAAGAATGAAAAGTCGATTGAGGTGTTATTAGTGGTTGACCATTGATTAGAGACACCCACCAGTCTGTATTGATATTTCAGGTTGGCAGCAAACCGGAAATCAATCGCTGATATAAGGATTTTGATAAAATTCTGATTGTACTTGAGATTCAGTTGATCAGTATTAACAAATTCCATTGTATCAACTACAACCTTCTCAATATAAATCTGAGGGGCGATTGCCACAGGACTGTATATTGATTTGTCGATAATAGTCAACCCGCCATTGGATCCGATATAAACCTTATTGTTGTAATAGCTGATTTCATTGATCTCATCAGAGATCAGGCCATGTTGTCGTTTCAGAACCCTGATAAAAGGTGAATGGTCTTGAAGTTGATTAATTTTTATGACGTTAATGCCATTATTGGTACCAATCCAGATTTCATCATCAATCCTGAGGAGTGATGTGACGGAGTTAGAAGAAAGCCCTTCCTCCTCAGTGATATTTGAAATGTGTTTGCCGTTTCGGATGATAAGACCTGATCCTTTTGTGCCTAAGATTTGGCAATCGGGATTTGATAATACCAAGATATCAGTTATTCTTTGCTGAAGCATTTCATAATCCCGGCTCAGATATTCCAGTCCTGAATCAGAATATTTCCACAAACCATTGAAAGCCCCCAGCAGGTAAGTACTGTCGTTTAAGAGTTCAATTGCCTCAATTCTTACTGCAAGATTATCATCTAAGTAAGAATCGTAAACTACCTTTCCTTTTGAAATAATTGAAAAACTTTTCAACTGAGCTAACATTACTTTGTCTTTTTCGGCAGGATGTAAGTCTTTTATCCCAAATACCTTATTGCTTTGAATTCCTGAACTTAGTATGACGTCGTGATTATTAATATACTTTTCAACAGACCGGCCATTGTATGAATAGAGGTAATTTTCAGTAGCTATCCAGAGTTTCTCATTCTTATAGGCTTCCAGTGCGTTAATCCTGATATTTTTCGAAAATTCAATATTTTTTATGATGCGATCGTTTTCAACAACATCAATAAACCCATTATAAGTTCCTAAATAAACCTTATTATCAAAGACTTCAACTGCATTGATTTTATTGGATGACAGGCCATTTTGGGTATTATATGATGAGATACCCTTAACGGGAGAGTAGTAAAGTCCTGATTCTAAAGTTGAGAACCATTCACCGCCTGATTCATCGGTAAATACCGATGAAACGCTTTTGTCGGGAAGATATGACTCTATAGGGCCTTTCTCAATATTGTTGATATCATACTTTTCGGCTCCGGCCTGCTCCTTACCTATCCATACATATCCATATCTGTCGATACTCAACCAGTGCACCCGTCCCCCGACTTCAGCAATTTTATAAGTTTTATCAGGGTTTATAATGATTATGAAGTTGTTTATTGCCACTAAAACCTGATTCTCTTTTGAGAGAGCTGTAATGAAATTGCCAAACGAGTACTTCTTCTGGAAAATATTTTCTATTCTCAGTCCATACGATTCTGTTACAAGTTTTACTCTTAAAAAAGTTGTGGCAGTGTACCTGTTTTGCGCTGAGAGCAATTGATCGCCTATCCTGAAGATTGAGATACTGCTTATGGTATCAGTGATAATATTGACAATTTTTAATCTGCCTTTTTTATCAACCTTATAGATTTTCCTGTCGGTCATGAAACTGAAGTAAACGTCGTCATCAGCTTCAACCCTGAACGATTTCTTTATGGGTACTAAGCCATGACCACTAATCTCACGTAACAGATTATTGTATTTGTATGAATGTATGCTGTCGTTATAGAAGTACGACAATTGGAAAGGGTAGCTGACGAACCAGATTCTGGATAATTCGTCTTCATAGATTTCAAATGTTGTACTTTCAGGAAGACCATCCTGAATATCGAAGTTCCTGAAAGCCTTTCCATCAAACCGGCTTACTCCCTGATTAGTGGCTACCCATATATAACCCTTAGAGTCCTGAATTACATGATAAGTTTCGGAACTTGGAAGACCGTCATCAACAGTGAACTGCCTGATAAAAGGTTGCTGGCCTTTTAGCATGACAGAAGCAAACAACAGTACAACAATAAATCCGATACGAATTGAACTCTTTTGCATTCACTTACATTATTCCCACCAAATGTAAGTATTTAAATTAATCGCTATTCATAATAATAGGCTCGTATTAGAGCCGTATCTCTTAAATAATTCAGGTTGCAGACTGTTATGCGATGGATATTGAGTCCGGTTCTGTTTCTAAGATCTTCAATAAGTTCTTTGCGTAATTCGGGTTTTATCATTTCTATTTTTTCGTATTCAATCATCTGGTAAGCTTCACGTCTTAAGATTCTTCTGGATTCCAATATGAGTATCAGAGCAAAGACGATTCCGCAAATTGTCAATAATACATCCAAATCAAGCTCAATCCCACATAATAACCCGAGTGCGATGAATACAAAGAGGTAGGTCATATCCTTCATATCAATGCCTTCGGTTCTGTATCTGAGCATTGAGAATACAGCAAAAAGTCCGAATGCGGCACCCATTGAGATTCTTACCTTATTAAGCGCAAATGTGATAAGGAATATCACCACGTTAAAGATGATGAAAGTGAAAACTGTATCGAGTTTCTTATAGTTGGGATAATAGACAAAGATGATAATTGACAGGATAGTCAGAAGGTCAACTGCTAAGCTGTAAAAGAATCCGGTATTGATTGATACCGCTTCACCGGATAACTTTACATCAGCCGCATTATCGTAATATTCAATTTCATCAATTGATGTCACTGTGTCATTATCAATAGTGGCGGAGGCCTTTACTGTAGTAGTCAGTAAAGTGATAAACAATAAAATCATACACAGAAAATTAACTGCCGCTCTTCGATAACCTGGTGACATATAACAGCTTACTTTTAAAATTATTTCTTTTCAAATCAGGCATGATGGCTGCCATCCCCAGGCAGTATTTGCTTATCCGCAGGGGCTGAATGTGATGATCCTGCATTACTTTCCTGAAAAAAGACTTGCCGGTTCTTTGCTGCTTAATTTCAGCAATTGCAATTCCGGGGAAAGTAATGAGTTTACCTGATTTATCTGATTGAACATACTGTAGTCCAATGTCGATAGTAACTCTCTCAGGGCAACTTGTACTTATCAGACTAACCCGGTTATACCTGACTATCAATACTTCAGATATCTCCTTTGAGTCCAGTCCTGTTATATTGCTAAGTAATTCCCGGGCCTCACTGTTTATTGAATATTCACCTTCATCAACCTCTACCCTGCTTTTTATTGTACGTTCTTTGTTGGTTTTCTGCTTTATTTCAAAGTAAGTGGTACCTGTATCCAGATATTTTCTGAACCTAATTTTATGACGATTCACTAAGCCATTATGGTGATTAAGATACATCTGGAAGTTCTCAGTATCAAAGTAATGACTTTCGTATTTACCTATACCTTTATTTCCGGTGAGGAGTAAATCGTACGCTATGGGCAATTTACTTAATACTTCGGGTAACTTCTGTAACTCAAAAACATACTTGAAATCAATCCTGTCAAGTAATTCTACCTTTTCGAGATTACTCTGACTTACATGGTTAAATTTGTCAAGTATGGGCAAGAGGCTTTGCATAATTACTTCATTTTGCGTTATTTATATTAAACAACAAAGAAGTAATTAAAGACAGATGAGCTATGATTTACATAACAGAATAAGGGTTTTATGAAATTTTGGATGCCGGGATGCGAAGAATTGCGGTATCAATGCGAAATGCTTACTATTTAAAATCGATAAGTATATCCTAACCCTGCTACATAACTATCCGTCTCATCTTCAAGCAGCTCCTTGTTATAATGGGTAAATAAAGTAATTCGGTTTTGTTTATTGATTCTGTAAGCAATTGACAATGTATAACGAAGCTTCTCGAATTGATTACCATCGGGATCATTAAGGAAATAAAATGATTCAAGTGCTATTGCAGGAGTTAAAGGAGCATTCTTAATATCATACTCAATTTTCAGTCTGTTACGCCAGAGTGATTCAGGATTAAGCCGGTAGGTGTCAATATCTCCATCATCTTCTATCCTGTCGCTTTCGTCCTTAAAGGTAATTTCGCCCTTTTCACGTAATGAGAATTCAAACCTTCCTGCATTTACTTTTGCATTCGCGATAGCCTGAAACCTGTGCCTTAGTTGATAATCATCAAATTTTTGGTCATAGAAGTTCATTACCATATACGAAGCTCCGGCACTCAGAAAATCCGTTATATCATACAATGCTTCAAGCTGAAGACTTAACCTCTCCATCTGTTCGAAGAAGAATGCCTCACGTAATTCAATCTCTGAAGTAAAATCCCATTTATTTACTTGTTTTTTGAGATCAATTGAAGTCCATATTTTAACTTCCTCATCCTGCGAATAGACAGAAATGGTAGAAATCAAAACAAGAATCAGCACAAGCAGAAAATTCAGACGGGTTTTATTCATCATCAATTCACTGAATTATATCTTATAAAATACTGAACACTAATTATTCAGTTAGTGTTCCGATCGAATCAGGTTAAAACTGATAAACATTGCGTCGACTGCCAACAATGGCTAAAAAATGCGTATTTTTAGTATTCAATTGTAAAGAAAGCCAAAGTAACTAAAGGTCTGCACCAAGAAGTAAATAAATTGTCGATACTTGTATAAGCGGTATGAAAAATTATATTTTTGTCCCTGATTTTCAATGCCAAACATAAACCTGACTAAATCTTTTGTGAAGATGAAAAAACAACTTACGACTCTGACGTATCTTCTTATAAGTTCCTTATTAATTTTACTTATTTCATGCAATAAAAACGATGAGGATAATAATGACGTTCCGTCGAACCTTATAGTCGATGTTATTGTTTCGGAAACGGATATGTACAAAGTTCTGATCACGGCACAAGCTGCTAATGCTACTGAATACCGACTTTTTATTGATGATGAAGCTGATCCTGTTTCCACAAACACAACAGGAGCATTTGAACACACTTTTACAGCAAAAGGACAACACAGGATTGCAGTAAGGGCTTACGGTACTTCGGGAAAGTATATCAAGTACGAATCACAGGTTGTGATTGGTGGAGGTGAAGTACCAATAGGTGAAGGATATTCTACACCGATGACTTATGAAGGAATGCAGCTTGTCTGGAATGATGAATTTAACGGGTCGGCTGTTGATGAATCATTCTGGAGCTTTGAAACCGGAGCAGGAGGCTGGGGAAATAATGAGCGTCAATTTTATCGTAAGGAGAATGCCCGGGTTGAGGGAGGTACTTTAATCATTGAAGCCAAAAAAGAGCTCTGGCAGGGTAATGATTATACTTCAGCACGCATGGTTACACGCAATAAGAAATCGTTTCAATATGGCAGGATCGATATAAGGGCATTATTGCCCGAAGGACAGGGTATCTGGCCTGCATTATGGATGCTTGGTAATAATTTTGGCAGTGCCGGCTGGCCCGCATGCGGCGAAACCGATATTATGGAAATGATTGGAGGTTCGGGAAGAGAGAATACTGTGCATGGTACTCTGCATTGGGACTTCAACGGACACAAACAAGCAGGTGGCTCATACACTCTTCAGTCAGGTACTTTCTCCGACAAGTATCATGTATTTACCCTGATATGGAATAACACTTCAATGAAATGGTATGTTGATGACGTACAATTTAAGGTTATAGATATCACACCTGACCATATGAGTGAATTCCATCAGCCAAGCTTCTTTATCTTCAATGTTGCCGTTGGAGGAAACTGGCCGGGTTACCCGAATGAAACAACTATATTTCCGCAACAAATGAAAGTTGACTATATAAGGGTCTTTCAATAATCACAATTTTATGTAGAATCACTTAGTAAAAAAATCAAAATAATCACACACAACAAAATAGACATCACATGAATAAAAACCTCCGCAATTTCATTATGCTGTTGGTAATGATTCTGAACGTAAACTTACTGTTTGCGCAAGGATTTAAGGTTACCGGGAGAATCAATGACGCGAAAACTGCTACCGGAATTCCGGGTGCAACGGTCATTGAAAAAAACACTCAAAATGGGACGTCCACTGATATTAACGGGCGATTCACTCTAAATGTATCAGCAGAAGATGCCGTTCTGGTGATTTCTTATGTAGGTTATCAAAAGCAGGAAATCCCTGTTGCAGGGAAAGCTGTAATTACTGTTAATCTGGATGAAGAAATCGCCGACTTATCAGAAGTGGTTGTTATAGGTTATGGCACTCAGAAAAAGAAGGTCGTGACAGGTGCTATTGCCCATATTGATTCTGACGAAATTACGGCAGTGCCAATAACAAGAGTCGAGCAATCACTTCAGGGATTCACAGCAGGTGTTCAAGTTACGAATCAATCCGGCCAGCCCGGTGATCAGCCTACCATCAGGATCAGAGGTATAGGCACAACAGGAGATGCCAGTCCTATTTATGTTGTAGATGGATTTGTTGTCGGCGGTATTGATTACCTCAATCCCGGTGATATTGAATCGATTGATGTACTTAAGGATGCTGCCTCGGCTGCAATCTACGGGTCAGCAGCTGCCAATGGAGTCGTTCTGATTACTACAAAAAAGGGTAAATCAGGAAAAATGAATATCTCTTATACGGGTTATACTGGTTTCCAAAACCCTTATAAGAAACTTGATATGCTTGATGCCGATCAATATAGAATGATGATGAATGAAGCTGCCATTAATGCCGGACAGCTTCCGCCATTTGATTTAAATGAAGCAACACCAAATACTGACTGGCAGGATCTGTTATTTCAAAAGAATGCGCCAATGCAGAGTCATGAAATATCAGTATCAGGTGGAAATGAAAGATCAACTTACCACTCTTCATTAGCTTACGCAACAACTCAGGGGATTATTGGTGGTGATAAATCACAATTTGACCGTCTTTCTGCCAGATTAAATACCACACATAACGTAAACAAAATATTAAGAGTAGGGAATGACTTATCATTTTCACACATACTAAAAAGAGGAATTGGTACTAATCAGTCATTTAACGGTGCATTCAGTAGTGCATTAAATCTTGACCCCCTAACGCCACTCTACATGACCGATCCTGCCAAACTTAGTCAGGCTCCTTATTCCACGCAGCCTGTCGTTAAAGATGAGTTTGGTAATGTTTATGCTATCTCTGAAAATGTGGGTGCCGAAGTTGTAAATCCGCTAGCATTGCTTGAAACACAGCATGGTAAGACAAGGGTGGATAAATTTGTCGGTAACATCTATGGTGAATTAGAACCAATTGAAGGACTTAAGTTCAGAACCGGATTTAATGTTGATGCAGCTTATGTTCTTGATGATGGCTTCAGTCCGTTGTTTTACCTCAATGGAGCACAATACAATCTAAACAAGACATCTGTATATAAGAATATCAGACGCTGGTTTGGATGGCAGTGGGATAATACGATTTCATACACAAAAACATTTAATGAACACAGATTTACAGTGCTTGGAGGTACATCAGCTTATAAGATGGATTATGAAGATCTTTCAGGATCAAATTCTGATGTTATCATTATCGACCCAGAGCATGTATATCTGAATATGGCTACTGATACAAACTGGAGAGCAGGTGGTGCAGCATATCAGGAAAGCAAGGCATCACTATTCGGACGTTTGACATACGACTATAAAGAACGATATGCTCTTACAGCAATCTTCCGCAGGGATGGCTCATCAAAGTTTGGTGAAAATAATAAATATGGCAACTTCCCGTCAATTGGAGTTTCATGGGTTATCAGTGACGAGAGTTTCTTCCCGTCGGTCAATTGGATGAATACACTTAAATTCAGGGCTTCGTATGGTAAAAACGGTAATGATGCCATCGGAAACTACCGGTTCGTTTCAACGATTGACAAGTCGCGAAGGTACATTATCGGTGGTGGTTCATACATCGGGGCATCCCCTTCCTATGTAGAAAATCAGGATATTCGATGGGAAGAATCAATACAAACCGACCTGGCTCTTGATTTAGAAGCATTAGGACACAGACTAACGGCAACTATTGATTTTTATAACAAAACGACTGAAGGCCTTCTTGAAACAATTCCAATACCTGCACACGTAGGGAATGATCCCCCTGTTGCAAATGTCGGAAGTGTTGAAAACAGAGGTATTGAACTTTCAATAGCTTGGCGTGAATATGTCAATGGATTCAAGTATTCAATAGGAATCAATGGTGCTTACAACAAAAATAAAATGACTTATATCGGTAATCCTGAGAAAATCATTAATGGAGCCACATGGGCAATAGCAGGTACGGTTACCCGAACAGAAGAAGGACTGCCAATTGCATATTTCTACGGCTATAAAACCGATGGATTGTTTCAAGACCAGAATGATATTTATCGCTACGTAAATGCTGAAGGCGACTATCTGCAACCGTTAGCTAAACCGGGTGATGTACGATTCGTTGATGTTAATGGTGATGGCGTAATTAGTCCACTCGATCGCACAATGATCGGAAGTCCTCATCCCGATTGGACAATAGGATTAAATGCTTCATTTGAATACATGAACTTTGATCTTTCCTTCCTGATTTATGGTGCATTCGGTCAGGAAATATTTAACGGTAGTCAGCGTCAGGATCTTGATAATACTAACAGGACAACTAAGATTCTTGAAAGATGGACCGGCCCCGGTACATCAAATGAGATTCCCCGATTTGTATCAAACAGATTTGATCAGAATAACAATTACAGAGTATCAGATCTTTACATAGAGGACGGCTCGTTTGTAAGATTAAGAAACATTCAGTTGGGATATACACTTCCTGAAACCTTGCTAAAGAAAATTAACTCGGAGAATTTCAGAGTATTTGTGTCAGTTGAAAACCTGTTGACACTAACTAAATATACCGGTGCTGATCCTGAAATCGGGGCATTTGGCTCATTTGACGTTGGAATTGACAGAGGTATTTATCCTCAGGCAAGAACTATCAGAATTGGAACAACAATCACTTTCTAATTTTTAAAACGAAATAAGATGTACAAGATAAATTTCAACATAAAACTTTTACTTCTGGGCCTATTATTTACTGCTTGCAGCGATGATTTTCTTGATTTAAAACCAATGGACCAGGAAGTAACAACCACTTTTTATCAAACTGAAGAACAGGCGATGCAGGCTATTGTGGCTGTGTATGATGTTCTTGGATATGATCAGGCCGGACCCTCATGGGCACCCCTGATCACTGTATCGGATATGTTATCGGATGACAGCTATGCCGGTGGTGCTGATGCTAACGACGGGATGGAAGAAGATGAACTTAACCGTTTCAATATCCCTACTACCAACATTCTTGCTCATGCTATCTGGATCAGGAACTATATGGGCATTTTCAGGGCTAATAAAGTGCTTGAAGTTATTGATGGAGTAAATGCTTCGCAAGAATTCAAAACAAGATTAACCGGAGAGGCAAAATTCCTCAGAGCCTATTTCCATTTCGAGCTTGTAAGATTCTTTGAAAACGTACCACTGTTAACTGCAACGCTCAAGGGACCATCAGAATATAATCAACCTCAGGCTAAACCTGAAGAGGTTTATAATCAAATTGCCCTTGATTTGACTGAAGCCATGGAAGTGTTACCTGCTACAATTTCAGCATCAGAAGCAGGAAGAGTAAGTAAATGGGCTGCTAAGGCATTACTTGCCAGGGTCTATCTTTTCTATAACGGAGTTTACGGAAAAGAACTTAAAGCCGGTGATGTTACAATCGACAGAGCCAATGTTGTTGCTCAACTTGACGATCTGATTGCAAATAGCGGACATGATCTTCTTCAAAATTATGAGGATAATTTTAAAACCATAGGTGAGTTTGGAATTGAGTCAGTATTCGAAATTTCACACGGTAATACTCCTCCATGGGGTGATTGGGGTTATGTACGTGGTGGTGAAGGTAATCTGGCAGCTCAGATGCAGGGCCCAAGAGCAACCGCATCGAGTAAATATAACCGTGGCTGGAGTTTTGCAACAGTTAGTCAAAAACTTGTGGATGATATTAAAGATGATCCCCGATTCCAATGGACCGTTCTAAAGGAAGAAGAAATTGGGGGAGCTTTTGACAAGGGATATCAGCACACCGGGTACTTTTCAAAGAAATACACATCTGACGTAGAGCATACATCAGCTGACGGATCATTAGAATTAAATCGAACCTGTAATACCCGTATAATTCGGTTCTCTGATGTGTTACTCATGGCTGCCGAATTAGGTAGCCCAAACGCTCAGACTTACCTCGACAGGGTAAGGGCACGAGTTGATTTGCCAAGCATCCCGGCTACAGAGGAAAATATCTACAAAGAAAGAAGACTGGAGCTTTCACTTGAAGGACTAAGATACTTTGACCTTCTTAGGAAAGGTATCAGCTATGCTGAAAGCCAGTTATCATACTCAGGTATCAGAGGTCCCAAATATGTTGGTGACCAGTCGTTATTTGACGTTACCTTTAAGCCTGCAACAAAGGGATTTCTTCCAATTCCGCAATCAGAAATCGATTTATCGGGCGGAACTTTTGTACAGAATGAGGGATATTAAAAATCCCTGGTAATTCACAGGTATTCTATTGAATTTTCAATGAGAGGCTGTCCGAAAAGGATGGCCTCTTTTTTTATTCATCAACACAACATAAAGTATCAGGCGATGCTGATATGATATTGTGTTATTGTTCAATTGAGGTTTTGTAGTGGTTGTGACCATTTTATTATCATTACAACATCATTCCGTAATAAATTCCATTTTATGCAGACAGGAACTATTGAGTTCTGTTTTCAGTTTTTATATTGTGATAAAAAGTCTAATTTTGCAGTTCAAAATCAATCTCTTAACTCGTTTTTACACATTTTTAAAAATATAAGATCCTCTATATGAGTTTAGTAATAGTAGGTACTGTTGCTTTTGATGCTATTGAAACACCATTTGGAAAAACAGATAAAATACTTGGCGGAGCGGCTACTTATGCAGGTCTGGCTGCTTCAAAATTAACTGATAGTGTTAAGCTTATTTCAGTCGTTGGTGGTGATTTTCCGAGCGACTATATCAGCCTTTTGAACAACGAAGGGATTACAACTGAAGGAATAAAAACCATAGCAAACGGGAAAACCTTCTTCTGGGCAGGGAAGTACCATATCGACATGAACAGTCGTGATACTCTGGTAACCGATTTAAATGTACTAGCTGATTTTGATCCTCAACTACCTGAATCGTATAAGGATTGTACCTATTTAATGTTGGGAAATCTTACTCCCGCAATACAAAAGAAAGTTATTCAGCAAATGGCTGTCCGTCCGAAACTTATAGTCATGGACACAATGAATTTCTGGATGAACACAGCCATGGATGACTTGAAAGAGGTGCTGACAATGGTGGATGTACTAACCATTAATGATGAAGAAGCTCGTCAGCTTTCAAATGAATATTCTCTGGTAAGAGCAGCACGTAAGATCCTATGCATGGGACCAAAATTCCTGGTGATTAAAAAAGGAGAACATGGTGCATTATTGTTCCATGAAGATCAGGTATTTTATGCACCTGCAATGCCACTGGAAGATGTATTCGACCCAACCGGTGCAGGTGACACATTTGCCGGAGGGTTTATTGGATTCTTAGCCCATACGGATGACATTTCATTTGAAAACATGAAAAGGGCTATAATATTTGGATCAGCCATGGCGTCATTTACCGTAGAGAAATTTGGAACAGAGGCACTTGTGGAACTGAAGAACGGCAAATTGCTCGACAGAGTTCAGCAATTTCTAGGATTGGTAAAATGTGACATCATACTGTCAGACTAATCCATATTTTTTTATCTTTGCGCCCTGCTTATTAAGAAAATTTTTACGTAATTAATTAAAAATATGAAGGTTTACAAGACAAATGAAATAAGGAACGTTGCACTCATAGGTGGAGCTAAGACCGGTAAGACCATTTTATCGGAGTCGATGCTTTTCGAAGGTGGCCTTATCAACAGACGTGGAACCATTGAAGACAAAAACACCGTATCCGATTATCGCGAGATAGAACTCGAGCGCCAAAATTCAGTTTCATCTACAGTAATGTATGTTGAACATAAGGGCAACAAAATCAACATTATTGATGCCCCTGGATTCGATGATTTCATTGGAGAAGTGGTTGCCGCACTCAACGTTTGTGATACAGCTCTTATGGTTGTCAACGGACATAATGGTGTTGAAGTAGGAACTGAGATCAACTGGAGACAGACAATCAAATCAAAGACACCGGTAGTATTTCTTGTAAACCACCTTGAGCACGAAAACTCATCGTTTGAGGAGACTCTTCGTCAGCTTAAGCAACAATTCGGTGGTAGCGTAGTTCCTATTCAGTATCCTGTTAATGAAGGTGTTGGCTTTAATGCTATCATTGACGTCCTGATGCAGAAAATGTTGAAATATCCTGCAAATGGAGGCAAGGCTGAAATATTGGATATTCCTGCAAGTGAAGCAGATAAAGCTGCCGAAATGCATGCTGCTTTAATTGAATCAGCTGCTGAGAATGACGAGGCACTTATGGAGAAATTCTTCGAAGCAGGCACATTGACTGAAGAAGAGATGATTCATGGTCTGAAGCTCGGTATCATGAAGAGGGGAATGTTCCCGGTAATGTGCATCGGTGGCAAGCCTGACTTTGGTGTTGATCGTTTACTCGATTTTATCGTGAATTACCTCCCGGCTCCTAATGAAATGGAAGGTCGTAAGAACAATGCAGGTAAAATGCTTAATTGCAATCCTGCTGATCCAACATCTGCTTTAATCTTCAAGACATCAATTGAAGAGCACCTTGGTGAAATATCTTACTTCAAAGTATATGCCGGTGAGATCACTGAAGCTATGGATCTCGTAAATGGCAGCAATGCTTCAAAAGAAAGAATTCCTCAGTTGTTTGCAGTTGCCGGTAAGAAACGTGAAAAGCTTGAGAAAGTAATTGCAGGTGATATCGCTGCTACTATTAAACTGAAAAATAGTCGTACTAACACCACACTGAATAGTCCAAAGAATCAGAGTGATGTTATCGAGCCAATTGAATTCCCTTCACCAAGAATCAGCATGGCCATTAAGGCTAAAAATCAGTCGGATGATGAAAAACTTGGTGCAGCACTAACAGAACTCCAAAAAGTTGACCCAACAATTACTGTTGAATATTCTAAAGAATTGAAACAGATAATTATGCGTGGGCAGGGTGAATTGCACCTTAACATCGCAAAATGGCAACTTGAGAACATCGAAAAGATTGCAGTTGAGTTCTATGCACCGAAGATTCCATATCGTGAAACAATCACAAAGCCTGCTAAGGCCATGTATCGCCATAAAAAGCAATCAGGAGGTTCAGGTCAGTTTGGTGAAGTTCACATGTTGATTCAGCCATGGTCAGAGGATATGACACCACAGAAGGAATTCCCGATACGTGGTACTGAAGAGCACCAGCTCGCATGGGGTGGTAAACTCGTTTTCAATAACTGTATCGTTGGTGGTTCAATTGATGCACGCTTCATGCCCGCAATCTTAAAGGGTATCATGGAAAAGATGGAAGAAGGTCCACTTACAGGTTCTTATGCCCGTGATATTGTTGTTAATGTGTATGATGGTAAGATGCACCCTGTTGACTCAAACGAACTTGCATTTAAACTTGCCGGCCGTAATGCATTTAAGGAAGCATTTAAGAATGCAGGTCCAAAGATCCTTGAGCCAATCTATGATGTAGAAGTTATTGTTCCTGCTGACAGAATGGGTGATATCATGACTGACCTCCAAGGCCGTAGAGCAATTATCATGGGAATGGACAGCGAAGGAAATTACCAAAAGATCAAGGCTAAAGTACCTCTTGCTGAAATGAACAGATATTCAACCGCACTAAGTTCACTAACTTCAGGAAGTGGTGCCTACTCGCTCAAATTCGCAGAGTATGCCCAAGTACCGGGAGATGTTCAGACAGCATTGCTCAAAGCTTACGAAGAACAGGAAAAAGAAGAAGAATAATAATCTTTTTCAGGAATATAATAAAAGAGGCTGTCTCAAAAGGACGGCCTCTTTTACTTTATTGTTTGCTTCTCTCACTAAAAGGACGGTGTAATTCACCGGTTCATTATTCCCAGACAATCGTGACAACCGATTTTTCAGGGATTGAATAGCTCATGTACTTTTTATCCTGCTTGATAGTAAATACTTTAAATTGATCACCATAGTTTGCAACAACCAGAACCTTGCTCTTATCAGTGTTCATAAATGCCACGGCATCTAAGGATGACGCTTCCTGTGATGGTATTGCAGAGACTCTGACAGCACCCGGACGGACGAACTTGGTAAAGTGAGCTAATACGTAATACTCAACATTCCTTGTTACTACTCCTGACCCTGAATTAATAGTTACTACACCCCTGCAGTCACCACATCCATTGTTTTTAGGTCCATCATTTTCATCAAGAGCAAGGTTCCATAAGAGTGCATTCTTCGACCAGTTTTTGGCTGTCCCGATGAATATATTACGCATATTCCATAATAGATTATCAGAGAAATTTGTTGCCCATCTTCCACCTGAAATCTCTGTAAAATACAAGCCCTTGTCAGGATGAGCATTATGCACCTGACTCATTGCTCCCACCTCACCACCATAAGCATGGAAACCTGATCCTGCTATGTATTGGGCAGCATCAGGATCATTCAGGATTGTTATAGGGTACTCAGGATGATCCCAGTTGTGGTCATAAACGATTATCTCGGTACTTAAGCCTGCAGCCCGCAGTTTAGGGCCCAAACTATTTTTGATAAAGTTAAGTTGCTCAACAGCCGACATATCCATACAAGGATAGGCTGCACCACCATATAATGGCTCATTTTGAGGTGTTACGGCTTTAACAGGGACACCCTTTTCACTCATAGCCTGAATATACTTCACAAAATAATCTCCGTACACATCATAGCAATCGGTTTTAAGTCTTCCTCCGACCATATTACCACTGGTTTTCATCCAGGCTGGCGGACTCCATGGAGAACCTAACCAGGTCATCTCAGGATAGATTTTCAGAATCTCTTTTGCCATCGGGATAACATCCAATGTGTCCTGGCTTAATGAAAAGCGTTCAAGTTGAAAATCAGTCTGACCGGCAGGTACATCATCGTAACTAAAGTTAGAAAGCGAAAAATCAGAAGCACCCATGGTTAATCTGAGGTAAGAAATGCCAATACCAATATTTGGATCAAACAGATCTCTTAATAAACTTCCGCGTGCTCCACTGCTCATTTTCCGATTTAAAAGGTAAGCGGATGACCCTGTGAGTGCAGCACCATATCCTTCGATCGTCTGGAAGGTGATTGCTGTATCAACTGTTATTAGTGAGATCGTACTGCCGGATGTCTTAATGCCGATCTCAGGTTCTTTATTGAAGAGCTTTGACTGATTTCCGCGGGTAAGATAAACTTTAGCAACAATAGTATCTTGCGGAGGGGGTGGAATAATCCCATCATCGTCATCATTATTTGCTTTACAGCCGGTAAGGGCAGCAGTTGATATAATTAGCATCAAAGCAACCTTCCTGACAGCTATCCTTAATATTCTCTCTCTGAATGTCATGTTATTGAAATTTATCAAAAGTAAAATAAAAGGAAAGGCCAGGGATTCACCAACCTTTCCTTTAAAGTCATTTTCTTGTATTAATTATTAGTATCCCGGATTTTGCACCAGGTTTGCATTATTATCAAGTTCTGATTGTGGAATTGGCCAAAAGAGTTTATTCTCATTAACACCATAGTTAATCATTCCATTTGGACCCTGAATATCACTCATTACTTCCAATGCCCGGCCAGTCCGTTTAAGATCAAACCAGCGATGGCCTTCAAATGCAAGCTCAAGTCGGCGTTCATTTTCGATAGCCAGTCTCATTGCTTCCTGAGTTGAAGCATTTACAGGAGGAAGATCAACTCTATCCCTGATTTGATTTACTAATTCAGCGGCACCGTTTAGATCGCCGGTTTCATTTAAAGCTTCAGCTTTCAGCAGAATGATATCAGCTAATCGTAAGAAGATGTAATTCTGAGGACTAGGGCTGGCTATAATTGGATACTTAGCAATAAAAGGATAGTTTGCAGCCGGCCAGTAAGGATCGCCCCATTTACCGGATACATTCTGGAAATCAATTGAAACCGCTTTTCTGATGTTGTCACCTGCAGCATCGAAAGCTGCAACCAGATCGTGTGAAGGAGTATTAAACTTCTTCCAATCGGTACCTCTGAACATTGATGCACCCCAATTACCGGATGCGGAAGTGCCCTCATAGTTTATTTCAAATATTGACTCAGAAGAATTCTCATGCTCCTGCAAACCATCAAACAGAGTTGCATAATCAGCAACGAGACTATACCCTCCGTTGATTACTGCATCAGCATATTGAATTACCTTATCGTACTCATGCGGAATCTTGGTAGCGTAAACTTTTGCCAGCACAGCATTTACTGCACCTTTTGTAACGTATCCCTTATCTGTTTGGGTAACCGGTACGGTTTCAAGTGC
This sequence comes from Bacteroidota bacterium, assembly GCA_023441805.1. Taxonomy (GTDB): domain Bacteria; phylum Bacteroidota; class Bacteroidia; order Bacteroidales; family Lentimicrobiaceae; genus Lentimicrobium. Next base: position 12,249 of record JAEZNO010000036.1, on the reverse strand, counting down.
ATATTCAAGATCGCTGATGATCTGAGCATATACTTCTTCTTCGATAGCCCTGGCAGGGAACATTTGAGGGTATATTATTGGAAGCAATTCAGCACTTACTGAGGTTATCTCCTTAAGCTGTAATGGTACTGCTCCCCATAATTGTACTAACTGGAAATAATGGAACGCCCTGATAAACGAAGCTTCCCCTTTGATTTCTGCTTTCCTTTGATCATCAAATCCGGCCTCATTTATTTCAAACACATTATTTATTATGAGGTTAGCCCTCCCGATTGTTCCATACAGATATGCCCAGTCGCGGCTGACATTCGAATTAGTTGCATCAATACGCATTTCATCAATCTGAAAATTTGCAGGATTATCTGCACCGGCGTAAGCATCATCAGATTGTGCATCACCATTCACAAAATAGTCAAGTTCCCAATATTCGTTTCTAAAATCACTGTACAAACCACCTAATGCAGCTTCAATTTGTGCAGCACTTTCAAATACAACAGTATCTTCAGTCATTCCTGCACCAACTCCAACAGGGGATGATAAAGGTGGTACATCGAGGAACTTTTCACAAGCAACCAATGACATTAGCCAAATAGCTGCAAAAAGGACTTTTATATATCTTTTCATTGCTTTCTCTCCTTATAAATTAACATTTATCCCTACAATTATTGAACGAGCCTGCGGATAAGTTCCATAATCAAATCCGGGTGAAGTTCCTGTACTTCCATACTGACTTACTTCAGGATCAAATCCATTGTACTTTGTCAATGTTAACAGATTATTACCGGTGACATACACTGATAAGAGTTTGAACGTATTACCATTCTCCAGAATTCTATATGACAGTGTTACTGATTTCAATCGCAGGTATGATCCATCTTCAACAAATCTGCTGGAATTTCTAACATTATCGAAGTTTCCAAACCTTGCTCTCGGAACATCAGTATTCGGATTCTCGGGAGTCCATCGGTCTAATACGACCGTAGACTGATTTTTACTGTCGAACATTCCTTCGAGGTCAATTCTAGTGGCATTGAAAATATCATTACCGTATGATCCCTGTATAAAGATATTAAGGTCAAATTTCTTATAACTGAGTCGGTTTGTTAAACCATACACGAAATCTGGCATACCATGCCCTATTACAGTTCTGTCACCAGGCTCAAGAATACCGTTGCCATTAACATCTTTGTAAATAATATCTCCCGTTTCAGGATCAACACCTTCGGAAATATAACCATAGAATGATCCAAGGCTTATATCTTCTTTAACGACTACAGCACTCTGGTTATTACTGTATACACCTCCAAAGTAGTATACTTTAGTGTATTGAAGATCAGTTACTTTATTTTTATTAAATGACATATTGAAATCGGTTGCCCACTTGAATTCGCCATCCATATTAATACTGCTGATGTTGAACTCTATACCGCGGTTTTCAATTTTACCGGCATTTGTTCTGATTTCAGTAATTGGTAAAGTAGATGATAATTGAACAGGCAGAATTACATCCTTAGTCTTCTTGATATAAGCATCCAGAGTAAAGATCAATCTTCCTCCCAAAGCTGTCAAGTCTAATCCAAGATTAGCCATTCCGGTTTTTTCCCATTTAAGATCAGGATTACCGTATGATTCCTGAACAACTGAAGGACCTGATAATGGATTAGTTGGCGTACGTCGAATAAAGGCAATGAGACCATAGGCTGCATAATCAGGTAACCCGGTACTATTACCAATCAATCCATAACCGGCACGTAGTTTTAAGTCATCAATGAAATTCACTCCTTCAAAGAATGGTTCTGCAGAGATTCTCCATGCAACCGATGCTGACGGGAAATTGTCCCATTTATGAGTTAACACTGATGTACCATCTCTTCTATAATTTGCAAGGAAATAGTATTTACTGTCATAATTATAGGTTACTCTGCCTATGAATGAAGCTGTGGTTCTTTCACTTATAGCAGTCGATGCGCTGATTGTGTTTGCAGCATTTAATGTCTGGACTTGCCAGTCAGGTGGAAAATCTGTGCCATATTCAAAGGATTGATCATACCGACTACTTTCAACAACATTTCCTGCCATAATACTAAAACTATGGCGGTCAACCGTAGTTGAATATTCTAATATATTATCAACAACCCAGTAAAATGTCGAAGACTTATCCGATTGCCCGACACCATTATTTTGCCTACCGAAACCGGTTCTCACAGGATCGAGGTAATAATCCCACATGTGATTAAGAATATCCACTCCTAATCGTGGACGATAGAATAATCCCTTGTGGATTTTTGCTTCAATTTCAAAATTTCCCAGTATTCGTCTGTCAATAGTTCTCTGATCAGGGCCCTCCATATATGCCACAGGATTTTCCCATGATGGTTGGAAAGGATTTGGAGCAAACCATCCCTTCTCATTTATGGTATCACGACTATAAATACTGAGAAATGGCGGAGTATTTAATGCACTCATAATAACTCCTCCCCTTCCGGAACTTAAGTTATCAGGAGTATCTTTTGTATTTATCTGGCTTATAGTAAGATTTGTGCTTAATTTTAACCATGACCTCAACTGATTATCAATATTAAATCTTACGGAGTATCTGTCAAATCTGGCTGGACGAGCCATACCAAGTTCATTAAAGTAATTTCCTGAAATATAATATCTGTTAGCTGCATCACCACCACTAAAGGAAAGTTGATATGATTGTTGCCAACCTGTCCCGAAGACTTCATCGCTCCAATCAGTGTAGCTTGTCCATGAAGGATCCCATGACCCCGGTTGCAGTTCTTCCATGAGATTACGATACTCACGTGTATTTAATACTTCAATTGGTTTCCTTAACCATGAAGCTCCACCATACGTATTAAAACTGATTGTATGTACATTTGCCTCACCTCGTTTAGTAGTTATTATTACAACACCATTAGCACCACGAGCACCATAAATAGCCTGAGAAGTAGCATCCTTAAGAACTGTCAGACTAACAATATCGTTTGGATTGATTGCACTAATATCACTGGTCACTAAACCGTCAACAACATACATTGGCTCATTTGTTGCTAAAACTGATGTTGCTCCACGCACTCTTACGCTAGTGGCTGCACCTGGCTTCCCTGAATTCTGTACTACCTGAACACCGGCTGCCTTACCCTGTAATGCCTGTGCCGCTGTGACAATTGGTCTTTCACGAATTGCCTCATCATCAACCACGACCACTGCTGTACTCACATCCTTCTTTCGTTGAACACCATACCCTATTACCACAACTTCATTTAATTCAGTCAATTCCTCCTGAAGAGTGATATTTATCACATTCTGGGCTCCAACTACTACTTCCTGGGCTAAGTAACCTACATAACTGAAACGGAGTGTTTGCCCCTGTGTGGCATTAATAGTAAATTTCCCATCCAAATCAGTCACTGCACCTGTCGTTGTGCCAACAAGTAACACAGTAACACCAGGAATTCCATTCCCCTCCTTATCAGTAATGGTCCCCGTGATTAATCTACCCTGCGACCAGGCATAGAGACTGAAAAGGAATAATAAAAAAAGTGTAGTTATTCTTTTCATAGTTGTTTATTTATATTAATAGTTGAGTTTTTCCAGATAATGGATACATCAATATCCAATATGTAAATATATGCAATTAATTACTTTTATCCAACTGATAAACCCTTATATAATCAATTTCCATAGTTACTTTTTCAAGTGATGGGTCTATACCATTCTTTAAATTGTTAGTCTCAAATTTGGGATCACTCCCAAAGTTGCCACCCATTGCTATGTTTACAATTATGAAGAAAGGATGGTCTAATGGCCATGTTTCTTTGTCCTTAACAGCAGGATTATAAGTGTAAAACAATTTATCATCAACGCTGAACTCTATCTTGTCAGGAGTCCAGTTTGCTTCATACAAGTGGAATTCGGTATCATAATCTTCTACTGAAGTATAACCTAAATTGACAGTATTACCATAACTGGATGGAGTATGCATAGCAGCCTGGATTACTGCAGGACGTCTTCCAACATGTTCCATTACATCAATTTCGCCACAACCGGGCCAGCCAAGTTTATCTGCATTATTGCCGAGCATCCATAATGCCGGCCAGGTGCCACTTCCTGATGGCAGTTTAGCTCTAAAAACTACCTTCCCGTAAGTAAATTCAAATTTCTTCTCTGTAACCAGTCTGGCAGATGTCCAACTCCCATCTTTTTTAATTGCCTGTATGATCAATTTTCCATTCTCTTGACGAGAATTCGTCAAATCGTCACTATAGTTCTGAACTTCATTATTCCCCCATCCGCTTGAGCCAAGATTATATGACCATTTGGATGTATCAGGTGCTCCGACGCCATCAAATTCATCACTCCATACAAGCTTCTCACTTGTCTGTGAGCATGAAATGCTGGTTATTAAAATAAAAGCAAGCGAAAAAACACTCCTCATAGATTGTCAAATTATGGTTAGTACTGAAATATTTCAGAGAATGAATCAACTATAAACAAATCAAGAGTGAGATTTACTTAAAATCCCACTCTTGATTTATTAAGAACAATTGCAAATATTATCTTGCAGCTTCTCTTTGAAGGATAACTGACCAGGCACTACCTGCATCTTCAGCTCCATTTAAGTCAACTGACAAGTACAGGTAATCGACGCCGTCAATTGTTCCGTATCCCATTACCTGGTATTGATTTGTTGTATTGCCGCCATTTGGTGCGTCATTGTTATTTATATTTTCGCCTCCATAATAGCCTTTATAGAATCCAACAAAGGCAGCTCCTGTTGCACCATTGGTGAGGACGAGAGTTTGTTCAGCACCATTGGCATTCAATACATAAGAGTGAACATTTGAACCAAATGCGGCACCATTGCCACTAGCGGCTATTTGTTCATCTGACCAGCAACCGTTGGGAGATCCCATATAACCATCATTCCTTGCAGATCCATTGGTCTTATATTCATAAACACCGCCAGTACTGAAAATGAATTCGTCATCTGTCATACATCTCCAGTCTTCAGTCTCATTTCCGCCACCTTCAGTAAGGAAATTCAAAGGAACACTCCACCAGTGACTTAAGCCCAAATTAGGACCTACAAATATAGATTTTTCAGCTACCCGAATTTTCCATGTTCCAAGCAGATCAGCTTCAGTGAGTTCAGTTTCGCTTGCTAACACAATTGCAGCAGCTGTATTCGAGCCATTCTCATTTGATGCAGTTAAAGTTACTTCATAGATACCCGGTGTCGTATAAGTATGCGTTGGATTAACTTCTGTTGATTCAGCAGAACCATCACCAAAATTCCATACGTAAGTATCAGGCTCTTTTATTGATGTGTTGGTGAAAGTAACAGTCATTGCATTGGCTGCAATTTGGAAATTAGCTTCAGGAGGTGTTCCTGTTGGAAGATCAGGTTCATCTTCAGGATTGTCATAATGAACTAATACTACTCTCCAATAAGCTGGTTGTCCGTCACCTGTTGTATATTTCGATTCAATTATCAAAGAATCGACAGTACCTTCAGTCAGTGAGACGATGTCGTATGTTACTGATTCCTGTGGTACGGTAACTTCCTTACCTGTTCCGATTTTAACCAGTCCGATATATGCACCTAAACCTGTTACAGTTAATTTACCACCTGCAACTGAGAATTGATGGTCTCCATCACCCCATACAGAAAGATCCTCACCATTAGGTCCGCGCATATCATCAGTCGAATTACACTTGTTGGCTAAGTCTGCTGCAAATATCCTGACATCGCCAACAAATTCTTCACCCCAGTAGTCTCCATTTGCCCTGAATTCCATTGTACCATCATCTTTGAAAGTCCAATCATCATTAAGCAAACATAAACGTTCTACCAAAGGAGAATTTCCTCCAAAACTCCACCAAATTGTAGAGTGATCTTGTGGACCGACTTCTAGCGGGAAAACACCACTTGAAGATCTTGTTAACCTCCAGGTTTTCTGATCTCCACCTGTTAATATGTCTTTTAGTGCATCCGGGTTTGAAACCATTATAGGAATTGTAATAACATCAGAACTTCCACCATTTGATGCAGTCAATTTTACATTAAAAGTACCTGAGGAAGTGTACTCATGGTCGGGATCTTTATCATTGGAGGTATTTCCATCACCAAAATCCCATTTATAGGATGTTGCATTTACCGATGTGTTGGTAAAATGCACTAACATTGGGTTTGTAGCATCAATCTGATAAGTAAATCCTGCCGTAGGTTCAGTCACATCATCGTCATCATCTTTTTTACAAGATGTAACAACTGTTAAAGCCAAGAGTGCTATTAACACCCAGCTGAGTTTTAATGTCTGTTTCATGGTTTTTAGTTGGTTTTGTTTAATTAATTAATGATAACTGTTAATCTATAACTGTGTTACAATTGTCTTATAACAAAAATAACTTCTGAGACGTTGAGACCCAGTAACCTGTTCACACAAAGATAACGAGGTTTAGCCCATATAACAAATAATACGGCATTAATCTTTAAAAATTGCTTAAATTTTCTCGAATCTGATTAATTTTAAGTGAAATTATTTATCAAAACGTAAAATCTTAATATTCAAAGCAGTGTTATAAGGAGAGCTAAAACCGGTATCTTTACATAATTAAAATTCTTAAACAATGAAGTACATAACTGTTACCATCATTGCATGTTGTCTGCTTACGGCAAATCTGAATTTAAATGCGCAAAACAAGCAAATCCCTGCCCCTGCAGACAAGAAAGTAACCATTTATACTACAGCCGCTAATACCGATATGCGGCTATCGCAAAATGCATCTGAAACATTCAAACCCTTTGGGCAACCTCTTGAAAGTCAAATTTGCGTTTTTGTTGATCCAAATAAGACTTTTCAGGATTTCATAGGAATTGGCGGTGCTATAACCGATGCTTCAGCTGAGACATTTGCTAAACTACCTGCTGATAAACAAGAAGAAATATTAACCGCCTATTTCGATCAAAATAAAGGAATAGGATATACTCTTGCCCGAACTACAATACACAGCTGTGATTTTTCAAGTGGAAGTTATACTTACATAAATGAAGGTGATGCTGAGCTAAAGAGCTTTACTATTGAGCACGACCTGCAATATAAAATTCCACTAATAAAAAAGGCTACTGCCAAAGCCGGAGGATCACTCCTGTTATACGCTAGTCCATGGAGTCCGCCTGCATTTATGAAAAATACAAATACTATGCTTCAGGGTGGTAAACTACTGCCGGAGTTTTATCAATCGTGGGCAAATTATTTTGTGAAATTCATACAGGCATATGAAAAAGAGGGAATGCCTGTTTGGGGTATTACCATTCAGAATGAACCCATGGCTAAACAAACATGGGAAAGTTGCATTTTCACCGCTGAAGAGGAAAAAGATTTCCTTGTAAAAAACCTTGGCCCAACAATGCATAAAGCTGGCTTCCAGGATAAGAAAATACTCATGTGGGATCATAACCGTGACCTCATTTACCAAAGAGCACAAACCTACTTTAGCGATCCTGAAGTTAAGAAGTATGTGTGGGGACTTGGATTCCACTGGTACGAGGACTGGAGCGGTGGATTGCCAATGTATGATAACCTTCGGAGGGTGAAAGAAGCTTTCCCTGATATCCACCTGATGTTTACTGAAGGCACTGCTGAGGATTTTAATCCTGAGGAATATGAAATGTGGTCGCTTGGAGAGGAATATGGCGAATCAATGATACATGATTTTAATAATGGTGCCGAAGGGTGGACTGATTGGAATATCTTACTTGACGAAATCGGAGGTCCTAATCACGTTGGCAATTTCTGCTTTGCCCCAATACATGGTGATACCCGGACCGGGGAAGTGAAATATACCAATTCATATTATTACATTGGTCATTTCTCAAAGTTCATTAAACCAGGTGCTAAACGAATTATTGCATCTCCAAGCAGAAGTCAGTTATTGTCTACCGCTTTTATTAATCCGGATGGGTCTGTTGTAGTTGTTGTAATGAACAAGACAGACAAAGAGACAGATTACTTCCTTTGGGTCGACGGTCAGGCAGTTCCTGTTAAAAGTCTTCCTCACAGTATATCAACCATGGTTTTTTAAGATAATACTTGTTTAATTAGTGGCTTTCATTAATCGCAACTTTATACTCAGGTACAGATTACCTCTACTTGTTATCGCATCATTTTTTCTTAGGGTAATTTTGGCTTTTTCTGTTGAGCTTGGCAATGATGAAGTTTATTACATTACCTATGCCCTCTATCCCGACTTAAGCCATTTTGATCACCCTCCCATGGTTGGGTGGGTAATCCAGTTTTTTACTCTTGACTTGTTATTTGATGCTGAAGGGTGGATAAGGATGGGAGCTGTAGTATTTGGCACTCTTTCAATAATAGTAATATATCATATCGGAAAGGAACTCGAAGATAAAGTAACCGGATGGTATGCTGCCCTTTTATACACTATATCAATTTATGGTTTCGTAATTACAGGTATTTTCATGATGCCTGATGGACCTCAGACGTTCTTCTGGTTGCTGAGTATCTTATTGATTATTAAATCTGTAAGATATAACAGTGGTGATGAATTATGGAGTTCAGATAAACAATCCACTCCTATCGGTAATAAAGATGTTAAGCAGTCAAATGTCTACGCAATGTTACTTGCCGGGTTGGCTATCGGATTAGCATTGTTATCGAAATACACTTCAATTTTTATTCTTGCAGGAAGTTTACTATGGATGTTTAAGCATAGAAACTATCTGACAAAATGGTATATTTGGGCAGCTGGATTAATAGCACTGGCTTGCTTCTTACCTGTGATTATCTGGAACATCAACAACCAATTTATCAGCTTTACTTTCCATACTGAGAGAGTTGAGGTTAGAGATCAGCTGTTCCGTTTTGGGAGCTTCGCTACTGAAATTGCCGGTCAAATACTTTATAATAATCCCATCACTGTTGTAATCACTGTAACAGCTTTAATTGCATTCTTTAAAGGTAAATTGAAGACAAAAAATGATATCGGGCTATTATTAGTCTGCATAGCTTTACCTCTTATCATCATATTTCTTGGAATTTCACTATTCCGGTCGACATTACCCCATTGGACCGGACCGGCATATCTGACCCTGATTCCGTTAGCTGCTTTATGGATCAGGAGAAAAACCTTAGGTGGGAAAATTGGTGCCTTACTTCCCATGCCTGTCCGATATGCTGCCGGATTTCTCATTATAGTTATAGGTTTGGCTCTTACTCAATTGAATTACAATGTCTTTTTTAATAAAGGCATCAATCCCGTTACCGGGAAGAGATTAGGATTAAAGGACATTACACTTGATATGTATGGATGGAAGCAATTAAGCCACGATTTCAGAGAGTTGTATTACGATGATTTAGTTCAGGATAAAGTAGATTCAAGTGTTGTAATATTGTCGCACCGTTGGTTTCCTGCCGCTAACCTCGATTATTATGTCGGCAAGCCTTCCGGAATAAGAGTAATGACCATGGCACCAATCGAGAGGACTCATAAATATGCCTGGATTACTGAATACAGAGGAGGTTATCAATTAGGTATGGATGCATATTTTATCTCTTCAAGCTACGACTACATGGATCCGACTTTAATCTATTCTGATTATTTCACTATAAGCGAACCCGATACAATCCCGATTTACAGACAATCCCTCCTGGTTAAATATTTCTATGTCTGGAAATTATACGATTTAAAGAAATTACCCCCTGCTGAATATGTGATACCGGAAAGGTGATGAGAGATCGTCGTACTGACCAGCCATAGTCGTTTATGCCGCGATCTAATGAACCAACAAGCTCATCAACCATGGTTCTATTAAGGTATCAACGGTGATTCCACTGAGTACACCTGACTGCCTCTGTTGATGTTGGCGAATATTACCTATCAGCATATCGTTAAAAAAAAAGAAACTACCGATAAGATAGTTTCTCTTTTTCATCCATAAATGGCTTGAAAATCACATCGTTTTAAATCATTTTTGCAGGATCAACCCATTGATCGAATTGCTCATTTGTGACTAATTCTAATTCTAAGGCTGCCTGGCGTAGGGTGGTTCCTTCGGCATGCGCTTTCTTGGCAATTTTTGCTGCATTCTCATAACCAATATGTGTATTAAGAGCAGTGACCAACATAAGCGAATTCTCGAGGTTCTTTTTGAGAACCGGCATATTGGCTTCAATACCGATGGCACAGTTATTATTAAATGAAACACAAGCATCACCCAATAATCGAGCTGCCATCAGGAAATTAAATATCATTACAGGTTTAAACACGTTCAGCTGGAAATGACCATGAGTACCGGCCACTGTAATGGCAGCATCGCAACCGATGACCTGAGCACAAACCATAGTAAGAGCTTCGTTTTGCGTAGGATTCACTTTACCCGGCATAATTGATGAACCCGGTTCATTTGCAGGTAATATGATCTCACCAATTCCAGATCTCGGACCGGAGGCAAGTAAGCGAATATCATTTGAGATTTTCATTAAGCTTACTGCCAATGTTTTTAATGCTCCCGAAGCTTCAACTATTGCATCATGTGCTGAAAGTGATTCAAATTTGTTAGGTGCAGTAATAAACGGGTAACCTGTTAATTCAGATATATGACGGGCTACACTCTCGGAATATCCTTTTGGTGTATTTATACCGGTACCAACGGCAGTGCCGCCTAAAGCCAGTTCAGCGAGATGAGGTAATGTGTTTTTTATTGCCTTAATGCCATGTTCAATTTGTGAAACATAACCTGAAAACTCCTGTCCCAAGGTCAATGGAGTGGCATCCATGAGATGAGTTCTGCCTATTTTGACTATATCCCTGAACTCACTAGCCTTCTTACTGAGTGTTTGCTTTAATAATTCAGCACCGGGAAGTGTTGTCTCCATCAGCATCTTATATGCTGCAATCGACATGGCTGTCGGGAATGTATCATTTGATGATTGTGATTTATTGACATCATCATTAGGATGAACCGGACTCTTGCCTTCGCCCAAAGTACCTCCATTGAGTACGTGCGAACGGTTAGAAATAACTTCGTTCACATTCATATTCGATTGTGTGCCTGAGCCCGTCTGCCAGACAACTAAAGGAAATTGATCATCAAGTTTACCTTCCAGTATTTCATCGCATACTTTACTGATAAGGTCGGCTTTCTCAGCAGTAAGAACACCCAACTCATGGTTAGTCAAAGCTGCTGCTTTTTTAAGAATAGCAAAAGCTCTAATTATCTCAATTGGCATTTTTCCATCTCCAATTTTGAAATTCTCAAGCGATCTCTGGGTTTGGGCTCCCCAATATTTATCAGATGGGACTTCAATGTTGCCCATTGTGTCATGTTCAATTCTTGTTTTCATGATCTTTTCTGTATGCGGTTATAATTTGATTTATATTCTGTATCGGATCACCCAGTACTGCCTGCTCTTTGTATATAATAACAGGTCTTTTTATCAGTCTGGGGAACTTTGATAATATCTCTAACCATTCATCCTCTGTAAAATCCTTATTACTCAGTTCTTCTTCATAATAGCTTTCCTGCTTACGTATCATTTCTGATGGTTTAACTTTCAGGAGGCTAAAAATTTTATTTAATGATGCAGGTTCAATACCATCTTCAATATAAGGCTTTATTGAGGGATTTATGCCATTTTGCCTTATAAAATCAAGAGCAGCTCTTGATTTTTTGCATTTAGGATAATGATAGAATAAAATATCCACGATTATCTGGTATATCTGGTTTATGAGGGTACTCTAAGGATTATTTACAAATATAGATATTTAATTATTAAAAAACGGGAAGCCTTAAAAGAAGCTTCCCGGGAAACGATATTAAAAAGAATTATTGGGGGACTTTTCAAAAGGGATTACTTGATCCCAAATTCTTCAGCTACTCAAGGGTATCAACTATCCTTTCACTGAAATTTTAGCTCATATCCCTTTATCTTCTGCACAATTAGAGAAGAAATCTTTTTTGAGGCTGCTAAGCTTGATTTTTTGTCCATCTTTGTAAGCATCCAATGGTTCATAATCTTCGCTTTGACCCTCATAGGTAATACCTGTGATCTTTATCTCAGTACGTCTGTTGGCCTGATGTTCATCTTCATTACAATCAACTCCGTCGGAGCACTTGTTTACAAGCTGAGTCTCACCATAACCTTTTGCCGTGATTCGTTCTTTACTTATACCCTTATCATGGATATATTTAACTGCTGATTCAGCACGTCTTTCGGC
>JAEZNO010000012.1 GCA_023441805.1 Bacteroidota bacterium | reverse complement strand
GCTGTTGAAAATGAGGATAACTCTGCGAGTTATCTCCCATTTCCAACAGCATCATCATTAATGAAAAAAAAGTAATAATTTTAGTAAAAAATCGGTCAACGTTATTTAGGCATTGACCATTGACCACTTAGCACTCAGCACTCAGAACTCATAACCCAAAACGCTGAACGCGTTTTATGCCTATTTTTGCGGCATGGGTAAACCTTATAACTCTTACAACGAATACTTTAAGCGCACTTTTGGCTCGAGGGTACAGAAGGTGAGTATTGATGCCGGTTTTACTTGTCCTAACAGAGATGGTAGCATCGCAAGGGGAGGATGTACATATTGCAATAATGATGCATTCAACCCTTCGTATTGTCATCCTTCAAAACCTATTGCTGTCCAAATACTTGAGGGGATTGAGTTTCACAGGGTACGCTATCGCAGAGCCATGAAGTATTTGGCATACTTGCAAACATACTCAAATACTTACGCACCCATCAGTGATCTTAGCAGAATTTATGAAGATGCCCTCAGCCACCCCGATGTTATCGGTCTTATTATAGGTACCCGCCCCGATTGCATTGATGATGAGAAACTAGCATTATTGGCCAACCTCTCCCGTGAAAAGTACATCATGGTAGAGTATGGCATTGAGACTACCAATAACCGTACACTTGAAAGAATAAACAGAGGACATACCTGGGAACAATCGAAAGAAGCCATTGAACGGACTGCTGCCATGGGATTACGCACAGGAGCTCACCTGATATTCGGACTACCGGGCGAAACACGTGAGGAGATGCTCGACCGGGTTGATCAATTATCAGCTCTCCCACTAACCACCATTAAGTTCCATCAGTTGCAGATAGTAAAGAACACCGTCATGGCACATGAGTACCTGAAGAATCCTTCAGAGTTTAACCTGTTTGAGTTGGAGGAGTACATTGATTTCATAATCCGTTTTGTTGAGCGACTGAATCCTGATTTTATCATTGAACGCTTTACCGGTGAGGTACCCCCTCGATTTCTAGTCACACCGCCATGGGGGAATCTTCGTTCAGATCAGGTAATGGTTATGATTACCGACGAAATGGAGAAACGTCAGACTTTTCAGGGTAAGTACCGGAATATCAAAAATAATTGACTGCTCTTAGTTACAATTTCTGAATCTGCTTTAAGATTTTACCTTTAAGATTACCACAGAGCCCTCATTCGCTTCTTTAGTCCTATGCGCCAATCCAAGCCAAGGGTGGTTCTAAACTCACCAACCACACAAAGTAGTCCGCATTGATAGTAAGGTGCTGTGGTAACATGAAACATGAAACATGAAACATGGAACATAGGAACTCTCTTCCCCTCATTGACTAAGAGAAAGACAATTGTCACATTGATGAAATTGTCTGCGTTTCAGGCATTCCGTTCAAAGCTAATATTACAAAGAAAAAGAGGCCGGATATTAGATCCAGCCTCTTTCATCTTATTTAAACCATCTAATTAATATAGCCTTCTGGACTACGGTTTGAGAATAGGGGATGCGTTCAGTCGGTTAATGGTTATCCGGTTAGTTTATCCTCCCAATTATTCTGACTTTTCAATTACAACTCAGAAGTCTCCAGCAATCCTCTTTTCTTCAGCAATGGAGTGATATCAGGCTCTTTGCCTCTGAATTTGAGATATAACTTCATTGGGTCATCAGTACCACCACGTTCCAGAATATTCTTGCGGAATGATGTTGCAGTGGCTTTATCAAATATTCCATTTTCTTTAAATGCCTCAAAAGCATCCGAATCAAGAATTGCAGCCCAGATGTAACTGTAATAGCCTGAAGAGTAACCACCACTGAAGATGTGGTTGAAGTAAGTACTGCGGTATCTGCTTATGATTTCAGGTATGAGCTGCAATGAATCAAGGAAGTGCTGTTCAAATTCATTTACGTCCTTAACACTACCATTCTTGAGATCATGATAACGCATATCGAGGAATGAGGCTGCGAGGTATTCTGTAGTCTCAAAGCCCTGGTTGAATGTCATTGAGTTTTGCAGTTTCCGAATCAGCGCATCAGGGATAGCTTCGCTTGTTTTATAGTGACGAGCATACATCTTAAGTACTTCAGGTTCAGCTGCCCAATTCTCCATTATCTGAGAGGGAAGTTCAACAAAATCGCGTGGTACTGATGTTCCGGACAGACTATAATATGTTGAATTTGAAAGCAATCCATGCAGTGCATGACCGAATTCATGGAACATGGTGCTTGCCTCTTCAAAAGTTAGCAGTGCAGGTGAATCGGCTGTTGGTTTGCTGAAGTTGCAGACTACTGTTATTAATGGTCTGATATTATTACCATTTTCGTCAATTGACTGCTTGCGGTAACTGCTCATCCATGCTCCGCCACGTTTGCTTTCACGTGGATGGAAATCCATGAACAGGATGCCAATGTGTTTGCTATCAGCATCTTTAACTTCATAAGCAACTACATCAGGATGATATACCGGAATGTTTTTCAGTTGTGTGAAAGTTAAACCGTATAGTTTACCGGCAACAGTAAAGATACCTTGTTTTACATTCTCGAGCGAGAAGTAAGGTTTAAGCTCTTCATCGCTCAAATCATACTTTTCCTTCCTTAGCTTTTCAGCATAATATCTCCAATCATACGGCTGAATCTTGAAATTCCCGCCTTCTCTGTCGACAATAGCTTGTAATTCGGCAACTTCAACCTGAGCTCTTTTAACTGCCGGCTCCCAAAGCTGGTTGAGCAGTTTCTCAACATTATCAGCATTCTTTGCCATGTTTTGGTCAAGCACGTAGGCTGCATGACTTTCATAACCGAGTAGTTTGGCTCTTTCCAAACGTAAGGCAGTTAACTCTTTAATAATCTCTTTATTATCGTACTGGTTATTATTGTTGCCTCTTGATGAATATGCCTTAAATATTTCTTCACGCAATTTTCTGTTATCAGCATACTGAAGGAATGGCATCACGCTTGGATTGTGTAGGGTGAAGAGCCATTGCCCTTTTTTGCCTTCACGCTCAGCAGCTTCGGCAGCCTGATCGACCAGGTTTTTGGGCAATCCCGAAAGATCTTCCTTGTTGGTGATGAAAAGTTTATATGCGTTTGTTTCTTTGAGGACATTTTCGCCAAACTGTAAGGTTAAAACCGACATGCGGCTATTAATCTCTTTAAAGCGTTCACGTGCAGCTCCTTCAAGATTTGCACCACCTCTCACGAAATCTTTATATGTTTCATCCAGTAAACGTGCCTGCTCAGTGTTAAGCTTTGCTTTCTCGGGTGATTCATAAACGGCTTTCACTCTTTTGAAGAGGTCCTCGTTCATGCTGATGTTATCATAATGAGATGTTATTATGGGTGCTATCTCTTTAGCCAGCGACTGTAATTCAGGGTTTGTGTTTGAGCTGTTGAGATTATGGAAGACAGACGAAATCCTGGTTAACATTGCTCCGCTGTAATCTAACCGGGCTATGGTGTTCTCGAATGTGGCGGGCTGAGAGTTGCTTGTAATTGCTTTTATTTCAGCTGAATGTACCTCAATTGCCTCTTTAATGGCCGGCATGAAGTGTTCAGGCTTTATGATTTCGAACGGTGGAATGCCGAATGGCGTCTCCCATTTGCTTAAAAGCGGGTTTTCAGTTGTTTGTGCATTCATGGTTAATGTTGCCATACCTATCAATAAGGCTAAAATGTAATGTCTCATGGTAAATACGTTAGTTCTGACTTCGATTTCTATTCCGCAGTCAAAGATAAGCTATTCACTTGAATAAGAGACTTGTTATTTAACGTAACGAAACAAATGGACCATCAGGAAATGCCCCGCATGGTCCACTTGATTCTATTCTGTCTTGTCTAATCAGAAAGAAAGCAATTCTTTAGCAGCATTATAAATCTTCTCAGAATTTGGAAGGACTGCCTTTTCGAGTATCCTGTTGAACCCTACGGGAGTAAATGTCGAACCTACTCGTTTAATTGGAGCATCCAGATACTCAAAAGCTTCCTCGGTGATCATTGCCGCAAGCTCGGCACCGAAACCTGAGAATACCTTATCTTCATGAACTACCAGCACCCGGTTGGTTTTCTTTACTGATTTAAGGATAGTTTCTTTATCGAGAGGGATAAGTGATCTGATATCAACAACTTCTGCCTGGATACCTTCTTCTTCTTCAAGTCGCTTGGCGGCTGCCAGACACATGTGTGTTGTATTGCCGTAAGTTATGAAACTCATATCGGTACCCTCGCGCCTGATGCGTGCCTTCCCGAAAGGAACCTCAAAATCAGCGGGTACAATGCACTCGGCAATGGGATCATTATATAATGCTTTTGGCTCCAGATAAAGTGTAGGACCTTCAGAGCGTATAGCCGTACGAAGCAGTCCGGCTGCATCGTCAGCAAAAGAAGGGTAAACTACTCTGATACCCGGGAAAGTGGTTAGAGCCCCTTCAATTGTTTGTGAGTGATATAGGCCACCACCGATGTATCCGCCCGAAGCCAGTCGGACCACCACATTTGCTGCGAAAGCTCCATTGCTTCGCCAATAGTCATGCGTCAATTCAACAAACTGCTCCATTGCCGGCCAGAAATAATCGGCAAACTCGGCACCTTCAACCACCACTCTGATCTTCTTGTTGAAGCGACTCATTCCATTTGCTGTCCCAAGTATAAAATCCTCAGCTATAGGGGCATTAAAAATCCTTTCAATTCCGAACTCCTGTTGCATTCCCTTGCTTACATTGAAAATGCCACCCTTTTCTTTATTGGCAATATCCTGTCCCCAAAGAAAAGTATCAGGATTATGACGAAATTCGGCCTTGAGCGTAGTGTTAAGTGCCTGAATGAGTTTCATCTTCTCACCCTTTGTGCTGTCGTGAATTCCATCAGGATAAGCGGCAGGTTTGTAGGGTTCGGGCAATACGAATTTGAAGATTGATGCAGGATCAGGATCAGGGGCTGCAATTGCCTTCTTATGTGCCTTGCTGACTTCATCTTTTACCTGCTTATCGATATTATTTAGCTCTTCCTCAGTAGCCCTGCCCGAAATGATTAGCGTTTTCCTGTATCTGTCAAATGGATCGGAAGCTAAAGCGCAATGACGTTCATTATCATCACGATACAACTCATGCTTATCGGAATTTGAGTGTGAATGTATTCGTACGACGCTTGCATGAACTATGACAGGCATCTGCTTCTCGATGGCATATTTGCGCGCGGCAGTCATTGTATTCATCGAATCGAAAACATTCTTGCCATCGCAGTACATGATCTTCAGATTCTTAAATCCTGTAAAGTTCTCGGCCGCACGCCAGTTGGCTGTCTGGTCACGCTTTGGCACCGAGATGCCGTAATTGTTATCCTGAATAACGAAGACTACAGGCAGGCGTTCATTACTAGCACCATTAATAGCCTCATAAACATAGCCTTCCGAAGTTGCTGATTCGCCCATTGAGCAAAATGAAACGGCTTCAGCACCATATTTCTTAATTGCACGACCTACACCGACGGCATGTTGTGCATGGTTGCCTGTTGCTGATGATACATTATGTATGTTCCACTCAGGCTTGGCAAAGTGATTTGACATATGTCGGCCACCACTGGCTATATCGGTTGCTTTCGAGATACCATTAAGGATAATCTCTTCGGCTGTCAATCCTGCAGATACTGCAACCTGCATATCCCTGTAATAAGGAAAAAGATGGTCAATGTTCCTCACAAACACCTGTCCCAGAGCCAATTGTATAGCATCGTGACCTGCATAGGGAGCATGGTATGACCACCCCAATGCTTGTTTCAGATAATTTGGTGCTCTATCGTCAAGGCGCCTTCCCAATGCCAGTAACCAGTACCAATTAAGTAGAGTTTCTTTATCAGTGTATTTAATACCGAAAGGTTTTTTAGTTTGAACTTCAGCTTCAATCATATTTATATTGTTAAATGCATGCAAATCCTTAAATATCAATCCTCAATAACAAGTCATCACTCCTTTTGTTCATAAAATTCCCACCAAAAACCTCACCCCGCATACAACACAGAACAAGTAATTGATATATATTTGTAGAAGGCAAGCTCAATCTCAAATGATGAATTCTGAATGATGAATAGTGAATTAAATGGCAAAAGGCGAAAGGCAAAAAATCAAAGTATAAAGTAATCTAACAAGTTAATGATTTGACCCTGACGGGAACATGGAACATGGAACATTTGAACCCGGAACTCCGAATCCTTAAACGCAAAACCGAATACCGGACTTCAAACGCCAAACAAACGCAGAACGAAGAACTAAGAACGGAGTCAAATGAGAGGGGTTTGGGGTGAGGTGATTTGAATGACGAATAGTGAATTAAATGGCAAAAGGCGAAAGGCAAAAAATCAAAGTATAAAGTAATTTAACAAGTTAATGATTTGACCTGACGGGAACATGAAACATTTGAACCAGGAACTGCGAATCCTTAAACGCAAAACCGAATACCGGACGTCAAATGCCAAACAAACGCTGAACGCAGAACGCTGAACAAAACGCTGAACGCAGAAAGGCTGAACGCAAATCGCATATGGACATAGAACTTATAAACAGGGCTTGGGAAGATAGGAGCCTGCTGAGGGATGCTGAAACTGTTAACGCTATCGAATCAGTCGTTGACATGCTTGATAATGGGACTCTGCGTGTGGCTGAACCTGCAGACGACGGATGGAAAGTAAATGAGTGGGTGAAGAAAGCCGTGATACTTTATTTCCCTATCAGGATGATGGAGGTGACCGAAGCCGGCCCTCTTGAGTTTCACGATAAGATTCCATTGAAAAGAGATTACGCACTAAAAGGCATCAGAGTTGTGCCACCTGCCACTGCCCGTTACGGCTCATTTATTTCCCAAGGTGTAATTCTTATGCCCTCGTACGTTAATATAGGTGCTTATATTGATTCGGGGACTATGGTGGATACTTGGGCAACTGTGGGTTCGTGTGCCCAGATTGGAAAAAATGTACATCTTTCGGGAGGTGTTGGTATTGGCGGTGTTCTCGAACCTGTACAAGCCAGTCCGGTGATTATTGAGGATGGTGCATTTATTGGCTCACGATGTATTGTGGTCGAAGGTGTTCATGTAAAACGCGAAGCAGTGTTAGGGGCAGGTGTGGTAATTACCGGTTCAACAAAGATTATTGATGTAAGTAGTGAACAACCTGTTGAGTATAAAGGTTTTGTGCCCCCACGAGCTGTTGTTATCCCGGGTTCTGTATCAAAAAATTTCAACGCAGGAACTTTTAATGTACCTTGCGCTCTTATTATAGGTTACAGAAAACAATCGACTGACCGTAAAACTTCACTCAATGATGCTTTGAGGGATTTCAATGTGGATGTCTGAAACTTAAGGATGTGACCTCTGCTTTCTTGAACTGACTAATGCAAAACGATGGCTGAATATTCAGATAATGTGTTTCAAAGGATACTGATTATGCAAACGGCATCACTTGGTGATGTTATTCTGTCAACATCACTGGCTGAAACTTTGCATAAACATTTCCCTTTCTGTATGATTGATTATCTCGTAAAACACCCGTATGAGGAGCTGTTTCGTGAACATCCTTTTATCAATAAAGTCATCGTTTGGGATAAATCACATCAGAAATATACTGACCTGCTGAAGATAATTCTTGGCATCAGGAAGAGGAGATATGACGCAGTCTTAAACATACAGCGGTTTGCTTCTTCAGGAATTATTACAGCATTATCAGGATCACCTTACAAAGCCGGTTTTAGCAAAAATCCTTTATCGTTTACATTTACACACAAAGCAGTTCATGTTATATCAGGTCATACTCATGAGATTTATCGTAATCTTGAACTCATAAAACCAATTCTCAATGTATCTCCTGAGATGCCTCGTTTGTATCCAACTGAGCAGGATATGGCTGAAACCATCCAGTGGAAGGACCAGCCATATGTGACAATTTCACCTGCTTCTTTATGGTTCACTAAACAGCTGCCGGCCTATAAGTGGATTGAGCTGATCGACAGGATACCATACTCTAATCCGGTAATGCTCTTAGGCAGTAAACATGATATACCTTTATGCGAGGAGATATTTAACAAATGCGCCAACCATAATATCAATAACTTAGCAGGCAGACTTACATTCCTTCAATCAGTAGCCCTGATGAAGGATGCCTATATGAATTACGTAAACGATTCAGCCCCTTTGCATATGGCCTCTTCTGTAAATGCACCTGTTACAGCTGTCTTTTGCTCCACTGTGCCTTCTTTCGGTTTCGGACCTTTGTCTGAAAACTCGACTGTTGTTGAGACAACCGTTCCGTTAGCATGTAAACCCTGCGGAATACATGGCTATGATAAATGCCCCGAAGGCCATTTCAAATGTGCTGAAACTATTTCAATTGATCAATTGTTATTACCGCTGAATTATGGACATACAGGTCAAAACTGAGATAGCAAATACAGTCAGAGTGCTTGAAGAGGGCGGGATCGTGATTTATCCTACTGATACTGTTTGGGGTATCGGATGCGATGCCCTTAATTCCAGAGCTGTTGACAGAGTATACAAAATTAAAAGGCGTGACGTCCAGAAGAGTCTAATTGTTCTACTTGATGAGTACTCAGCGTTAAGCCGTTATGTTGCCAAAGTGCCTGATATTACTGTTGATCTTATAAGTAGTATTGATAATCCTGTTACAGTTATATACGATACTGCTAAAAACCTTCCCAGGAATATTGCAGCACCTGATGGTACTATAGCAATACGAGTTGTTAGGGATGAATTTTGCCGAAATCTTATTAAGGAATTAGGTAAGCCAATCATTTCCTCATCGGCTAATATTTCTGGTGAACCAACCCCATTAGTATTCAAGCAAATCTCGCGTGATCTGATAAACCAGGCTGATTACATAGTAAAACTCTTCCACGATCAGTTTAATCAGGGCAAAGCCTCTACTATCATCAGGTTATATAATAACGGCACCTACAAGATTATTCGCGAGTGATAAAAGCATCCGCCATTCTCAAATAGTCGGTTACCAGTTTCAACTCCTCCTTGAATGATATATTTGCCTTACTCCAACCGGTTAAAGTAGTTC
>JAEZNO010000032.1 GCA_023441805.1 Bacteroidota bacterium | reverse complement strand
CTTCTTTCAGATTCTGCCTCACGGCAGACACCCTTGCTCTTGGCTAATGGTTGGTGGCTAAAAACCCCCATAAAGGACTTTCACCTTCAAGTTATTAATCATGCACGGCACACAAAAAAGAGGCTGTATCTAAACGTATACAGCCTCTTTTTTTTATGTAATACTCTAATTAATTATCGTCATCTCCTTAACCAGATGCTGCGCTCCTGCATATTTATCTATCACAAAAAGGCAGTATCTGATATCCAGTGAGATATTTCTGCATTGATCCGGATCATACATCAAATCACTCATTGTACCTTCCCAGTTCCGGTCGAAGTTGATTCCAATTAGGTGACCATCAGCATTGAGAACCGGGCTACCTGAATTTCCTCCTGTTGTGTGGTTACTGGCAATAAAAGCAACCCTCATTGTGCCATCGGGTGCTGCATATTGTCCGTAATCTTTAGCCAGGTAGAGTTCTTTCAGTCTTGGCTCCACAACATAATCATAAATAGACGGATCTTCTTTCTCCATTATACCCTCGAGAGTTGTAAAGTAATTATACCTTACGGCATCCTTTGGCTTATAATCATCAATCTTTCCATAAGCAATTCTGAGTGTTGAATTTGCATCAGGGTAGAATCTCTTCCCGGGCATATATTCCATTTGGGCTGTCATATAAATACGCTGCAGGCTATCCAAACGTGCAGTGAGAGTATTAGTCACAGGCAGAATTTTGGAACTGTAGAAGTCAACTATGGCATACGAGAGCTTAAAGACAGGATCTTTCTCAATCTGCTTATACTTTTTAGCTGAATAACCATCAAGCAATTTCCTCACTTTTAGTGAATCAGTAAGCATACTTTTTGAATATAAAGCCTCTGCCCACTGTTCCATTGAGTTATACTTATTTCTTTCAGAAACCAGTTTCTCCGGTAAGAACTCAGTTGGCTGATTGGCTAACCAGTCTGAGAGCATATCAACAAATACCTCTTTATCAAGCGGTTGATAGTAATTCTTGAAAAAGCCTGATACACCTGCTTTAAGCTGATTAACTGCTTCATTCACCTTCTCATTGTCAAGTGATTTCTGCTTGCTAAGCTCCACTAACTTAACAAAGCGGTTAGCATATGCCAACGCCTCAACACCCATCCCTCCTTCAAGGAGATAAGTTCTGGCAGTATTAAATGGCAATAACTCTTCATAGGTACTCTTAAAAGCCCGTAACAGATTCCCATATTTCACATTAATTGATGGATCTGAGGAAGTCCAATTGGCAAATCCGTTTTCAAAGGCCTGCTTCTTTTCTATTCCGTCTAATTTTTTAATTCCTCTGCTCTCCCCTATCATCTTCTTCCAGAAATTGGCCACACCGGCATGCTTTGCTGAATATTGTATCCTCACAAGATCACTGTTATTCATGAAATTGTCAAAAATATTCAGTCGCTTTTCGCGTAATCTAATTGCTACAGGATTCTCATATTCCGTTATCATTTCAATGGCATATGAAGGCAAATACTCCTGAGTTCTGCCCGGATATCCGAAAACGAAAGTAAAATCACCTTCACTTACCCCTTTTAATGAAATAGGCAGATGATATTTTGGCTTATAAGGTACATTGTCAGGAGAATAATCAGCCGGTTCATTGTTCTTATTGGCATAGATACGAAAGATAGAAAAATCACCAGTATGCCTTGGCCATACCCAATTATCTGTATCACCACCAAACTTGCCGATATTTGAAGGAGGAGCACCTACTAAACGAACATCATTGAATGTCTCAGTAATAAACAGATAATACTGATTGCCATAGTAAAATGGCCTTACCTTGGCACCATATTTTGTTCCTTTAACAGCTTCTTCCTCAATATTCTTAATATTTGATGCAATGATATCAGCTCTTGATTTCTCAGTCAGTCCATCTTTCACACCTTCTAATGCACGCTGAGTAACATCCTCCATACGTACCAATAAAGTAACCGACAGTCCGGGATTTGGAAGCTCCTGCGACCTTTCCATTGCCCAAAAACCTTTAGTCAGATAGTCATTTTCAAGTGAACTATGTCGCTGAATCTGGCCATAACCACAATGATGATTTGTGAGAATCAAGCCCTGGTCAGATATAATCTCTGCTGTGCAACCTCTGCCGAAAAGCATAATAGCATCTTTTAAGCTTGATTTATTGATGCTATATATATCCTCAGCTGAGATTCGCATTCCCATACTCACCATCTCAGGTTCATTAAGTTGCTCCAATAAGGTTGGCAACCACATACCTTCACCTGCAAATACCAGCCTTAATGAAAGCAACAAAACAACTAAACAAATGCTAATTTTCCGAATCATAACCACAATGTTATTAATGTGAGGCAATGACTTCAATTTCAATCAATGCACCCAGAGGCAATTTAACAACACCATAAGCTGCACGGGCAGGATGTTTTTCAGTAAAATACTTACCATAAATCTCATTCATTTCACCAAAATTGGCCATATCACTTAAAAGACAGGTACATTTTACGACATCATTATAAGTATAACCGGCAGCTTCCAATATCGCACCAATATTCTTCATTACTTGCTCTGTCTGTTCTTTAATACCGCCTTTAACTACCTTTCCGATTGCAGGATCAATTGGAACCTGTCCTGAAATAAATAATAGTCCATTACTTTCAATTGCCTGACTGTAAGGTCCAATAGCTTTTGGAGCCTGTTCTGTAAAGATTACTTTTTTCATTTCTATATTAGTATTTAAGTATCCGGATTAAGCTTCAAAGTTATGAAATTAAAGCCATCCGACTGCAATTTGAAGTAAACCAAACGGATTATCAGGTGTTATGAACTTAGTAATTAACAACTTAAAATCAGGAGGAGGAAATTATGATTGACAAGCTAAAATCAATAGTAAGGGAATTTTCAGGCGATGCCATTATTAATAATCCGGCAATTCCCAATGACAAAAATGAGAATGCAATTGAAACTACTGCAAGTTCTTTTCTTGAACACATCAAAGGTGAGGCACTCTCAGGTAATACTCATTCTTTGCTTGATTTACTTAAGAGCAATGATGATCCTGCACTCAATCCTTCGGTAAACAGAGTATCAACAGGTGTGGCAACCGACCTGGTGAAAAAATTAGGTATTGATAATGCTACAGCCCTAGGTGTAGTTAACAAAATTATTCCACCGGTCATTAAAATGCTTAGGAGTAAAGCTAATGACCCCGGAGAGAAGGATCTAAATCTGCAGAACCTTCTCGGTTCATTTGGCAAGGGCGGAAATGTGGTAGATTCAGTATTAAATATCTTCGGTAAGAAATAATCCCGCTCAGGCTGTCTTATTTTAATAAGCTCAATACTCTGCTATTCTTCCCGGATACAAGGATAAGGTAGTATGTTGCTATTTGAAAGAAGACAGCCTTTTCAATTATCTTACTGATTTGGGAAGGCAGAAAGTGAATTCAGCACCCTTTTCTTCTTCACCGTATGCCCATATTTTACCACCATGCTTCAAAATAATACGTTGCACTATTGATAGACCGGCACCGGTTCCCTGAAAATCCTGTTGAGTATGTAATCGTTGGAATGCGGTAAATAGTTTATCAGCATATGCCATGTTAAATCCTGCACCATTATCCTTAATCTTATAACAGTTTTTAGAGCCTTCAACATAAGATGAAATCTCAATACGGGGATTTGGCTTTCTTGACGAAAATTTACAGCTATTGGATATCAGATTAATCCAAACCTGCAGTAGCAGGGCATTGTCACCAATAGTGTCAGGAAGTTCATCGATGATAAATTCAATCTTGTCAACAGGTTCTTTTTCGGCAATTTCGGCTATTGCACTATTTACTAATTCATTCATATTGACCTGCGACTTCCTGATATCTGCAGTGCTGGCACGTGAAAATGCAAGAAGATCTTCAATCAAGGTTCCCATTTTGACAGAGTTCGCCCTAATTCTGGTTGCAAGCTTTGCACCTTCTTCATCAAGGAGATTGGCATATTTCTCTTGAAGTATCTGAGTCAGACCATTTATACCTCTTAGTGGTGTTCTCAAATCGTGCGATACAGAATATGCAAATGCTTCCAGGTCTTTATTTACGGCAGTCAATTGTGCTGTTCTTTCCTCAATCTTTTCTTCTAATCGAGCATTCAACTGTTTAATTCTTTGCTCTGACCTCTTCCGTTCTGAGATATCGCGAATAATCAGGCTTGTTTTCTCGTTATTATCTGCATCGAGGAAAATAGCAGATGACAGCTCTGTTTCAACGATTTTACCATCTTTTCTTTTAAATCGTAATTCACCGACCGCAATTCCTGTTTCAGCTCTTCTTTTGAGGAAGGGCTCAAGGTTTTCATCATTTGGATCAACAATGTCGTGACGTCGTAATTTTTTCAATTCCTCTTCTGTATATCCAAGCATGTGGCAAGTTGCCTGGTTAACTTCGTAGATTCGACCATCAGGACTGGAAAGAATCATTGCATCAAGACTGTTGGCAAAGAATGCCCTGTAACGCTGTTCACTTTCAATCAAAGCTCGTTCTGAGAGCTTCCTTTCAGTTATATCCTGGAATGAACCTCTAACTTTTACAACTTTCCCATCCCTTACTACCGGTTGGCCAAAACTCTCGACCCACCTGTGGGTTCCATCGTTAAGTACTATTTCAAGTTCCAGATCATAGGGTAATTGCTTGTATATTGCGTCTTCAATGGCTTTAGTAATTCTCCTTTTTGATTCTTCAGTATAAAAGCTTAGACCGATATCCCTGCTGGTTACTTCGTTAGGGTCCATGCCATGAATTCTGGCCACTTCATCAGTCCAGGTCCCTTGCCCTGATTCAGGGTCAAATTCCCAGCCACCTATCCGGGCTATTCGACCCATTTCCTTTAACAGATATTGCTGATAACCAATTTCCTCTGCAACTTTTTTATTAGTTGTAATATTTCGGACAAAGACCAAACCTGCTCTTTTTCCTTCATATTCGATCGGTTGACCGGCTGTTTCAACCCAGATATCAGAACCATCAAGTGCTTTATATCTAATTTCCACTACTTCTTTGACAGCCTCTCTGTATGTGTTCATTCTGTGAATTCTTTCACTGACTACCGCCCTTGAATCAGGATGAACAAAGTCAAGTACAGACCTGTGGAGTAGATCATCTTCACTCTGTGCCTTAAAAAGTTGAATGGTATTGTTGTTTACATACGAAAATTTGCCATCTACCTGAATATAAATCGGGTCGGGAGCTGCCTGTACAATCATACGAAACCGTTCCTCGCTACTGCGGAGGCGATATTCTATTCTTCGCTGTTCAGTGACATCGGTTGCCATTACATGCCTTGCCTCACGACCATTGAAAGTAAATGGATGTGAAACAATATTAACCAGTATTATTTCACCATTCTTCTTCTTATGCAACCAGTCGCCGGCAAAATTGGCTTTCCCATTTCTGTTATTGTTTATATCTTGCACCAATGCATCAATCTCTCCTTCAGGACGGATATCCCGAGCATTCATTGACAACCATTCCTCCCTGCTATATCCATAGTGTTTTAATGCTGCATCATTTACTTCCAAAAAGTCAAGTGTTTGCAGATCAAATATCCACATTGGAGTAGGATTATGTAAGAAAATATGCTTAAAGTTATTTTCATGTGATGCCTGATCATTCCGGGACATTGCTTTTGACGAGGACATGAACTTTATTTTTGTTTCACCTTTATGTGTTGACAATTCAGGTTTAGTTTGTGTGATTAATGAGTAGAATTAGTCGGTTAATACTTACCGGATACCCAGTTCTTTATTTATTTACTACTTAGATAAAGCTTACAAATAAAGATCATTTTTCTGAATTATCGCATTAAGTATCAGCGCTTTATTCAACACCAAAAACTATACCATTTAAAAACTTCGGTTGCACTACACGTTTAATAAACTTACCCAGCTAAAATTTGATTACTTTGCACTTCCTATGCAACCTATCGACACCAGTTTACTTTCCCCTAATCTGATTATCGAATTTTTAACAAAGGCATACTTTTAATGTTTAATGGCTTTTAAGATTTATTTATCAACATGCCCAACCGATTAATAACAGAATCAAGTCCATATCTCCAGCAACATGCAAATAATCCGGTTGATTGGTATCCTTTTGGTAAAGAGGCATTTGAAGAAGCTAAACGAAGAAATTGTCCCATCTTAATCAGTATTGGATATTCAGCTTGCCATTGGTGTCATGTTATGGAACATGAATCTTTCAGCAACCCCGAGATTGCTGAATTGATGAATGCCAAATTTGTTTGTATCAAAGTTGACAGGGAAGAACGACCTGATGTTGATCAAATATTTCTCAATGCGGTTCAGTTGATTCATGGACAAGGAGGCTGGCCTCTAAACTGTT
This sequence comes from Bacteroidota bacterium, assembly GCA_023441805.1. GTDB lineage: Bacteria > Bacteroidota > Bacteroidia > Bacteroidales > Lentimicrobiaceae > Lentimicrobium. Next base: position 100,779 of record JAEZNO010000032.1, on the reverse strand, counting down.
TTACTTTGCCTGATGGGAGCCCCTTTTGGGGTGGCACATACTTTCGTCCTGAGCAATGGACTGATATCCTGGAACAACTGTCACTCCTTTTTCAAACTAACTACAACGACCTACTGGAACAGTCCCAACGCATCAGAGATGGAATTAAAGGGATAAATACTGTGAGCACAGTTACTAAAGAATCAAATCTGAATCTATCAGTCATAAATGAAATTTACAAAGCTCTTGCACAGAATTTCGACAAAGTATATGGTGGTCTGAAAGGTGCACCCAAATTCCCGATGCCTTCAGTTTGGGAATTTGTTAGTCTATTTCATCATTTAACCAAAGAAGAACAAGCATTAACCCAATATCTTACTACTCTCAAAAAGATATCAATGGGTGGCATCTTTGATCAGATAGCCGGCGGGTTTGCCCGATACAGTACTGATAAAGAGTGGAAGGTACCTCACTTTGAAAAAATGCTTTATGATAATGCTCAACTGAGTCTTCTTTATGCTGATGCCTATAAACTTACTACTGACTCAGAATATTTAAATATCCTGTCAAAAACACTTCGCTTTATAAGTGCCGAGCTTACTTCTCCTGAAGGGGCATTTTACACTGCCCTGGATGCCGATAGCGAGGGTAAAGAAGGCAAATTCTATGTATGGGTAAAAGATGAAATCCTGACATTGCTCCCTGAATATGGTGAATTGCTTTCACGATACTGGGGTGTTGAAAAAGAAGGGCTCTGGGAAGAAAATCGGAATATTCTGTTAAGACCTAACGATGATGACACGTTTGCAAAAAATGAGCACCTAAGTAGTGAGGAATTGCGTCAACTGGTAAACATGGCTTCCAGACTGATGCTTAACTACCGTAATTTAAGAGTCCATCCCGGTTTGGATGACAAAATCATTGTCTCATGGAATGCCATGATGATTAAGGCATATGCTCATGCCGCAAACGGGTCAGATAACAATGAATGGCTTAATGCAGCTATAACTGCAGCTAAATTTATTGAAAAATACATGATTTCAGAAGACGGCCACATGAAACGATCATGGAAATCAGGTTTAGCTAAGATTAATGGATTTTTAGATGATTATGCATTTACAGCAGAAGCCTTTATTGAACTCTACCAGGCAACATTTGACGAATATTGGCTCTTTAAAGCAAAGAAGATTACCGAAGTTGTATTAGAAGAATTCACTCAAAAGGATTCACCAATGTTTTGGTATCTCCCTGAAATCAATGAGGAGACACAATTAAGTAATATCTCAAGAATACTAGAGCTAAGCGATGGAGTAGAGCCTTCGGGAAATTCAATTATGGCAAAGGTACTATTGCTCTTGGGAAATTACTTCGAAAATGAAGCCTATATTACCCGTTCTGCCGAAATGTGCTCTCGAGTAACAGAATACACCCTGAACTATCCTTCTCATCATGCGCAATGGGCCACCTGTATTGCATTACACGCACATGGCATAAACCTGATAGCAATTACCGGAGCAGATGCGTTTATCTATGCTAAGTATCTAAAAACTAAATACAATCCTTTCATTATTATTGCTTCTTCAGCAGAAGTAAGCAAAATACCGGCACTTCAGGGTAAGTTCCGTGAAAATAAAACACTCATCTATAACTGTGTCAATCATGTATGTCAGGCACCGGTTGAACATCCTGATGAGCTGACTTTTTGAACCGGTGATGATCAGTATAAAAGTTAACTGACTTATTGACCTTATTGCACTATCTTTGCAGCAATAGCGTTATTGGAATAGCTTTATAAGCAACTATTGTGATTAAATGATCAAACCTTCAAAACACACTTTCCGGTCTTTCTTCTGCCAATTTTGTGCAACTGTAATTCTTCTGGCATTACAACTTTATGGCTATGCACAGAATGAGAGCACTAAATCAGAAGATACACCTTCACCCGATACCGCTACTATTTATTACACCAACCTTAATGACAGATGGCCGGGAGAACAAATCATCCACCTTTATGATACAATACTTGATGGTTTCCAGTATTACCTGCCGACAAAAGATGCAACATCATTATATGCTTTAACCGGTAACAATGGTCTCGCATACAAATCATTGGTTTTCTCTTTCCCTGAGTACTCAGGCTTCAAATATTCCCCTTTCAATTACAATCATTACCTTTGGATTAATCGCAATATCAATTATTACCACACAACAGGACCTTACAGCAGATTATTTTACTTAATGGGCCCGGGTAAGGAGCAGATTTTTAATGTCACTCATTCTCAAAACATTCTGGGTGGATTGACAATCGGACTTGATTTGAAACTCATCAATTCACTTGGCAATTTCCGAAGACAAAAATCTGACGACGTTTCATTTGCCGGTACTCTCCAGTACGTAAGTAAAAATGAGCGTTATGTTGCACTTGGCAACTACCACAACAGTCGTTTAACATGGAGAGAAAATGGTGGTATCTCAAACGAAAATCTGTTCCGTAATAATCAGGAAACCGACAGAAACAGAATTCCCATCTATCTTGAAAATGCAGAAAACACTATAAAAAGTAGCGGTCTACAGATCCGACAGTTCTATTATTTTGGAAGAAAATCGCACGACAATAAAGTAGTTGATAGCTTAAAGAGCGATACAGTAGGCCCTAAGAAACTGCACAGATATTATGACCCTACAAAGAGTAATTTCTTCAGATACACTTTTACCTACTCAAGAAATCAGAATAAGTACACCGATGCCAACCCCAGAGCAGGCTTCTATAATGCGATACTCTTGGATTCCACCAGAACATTTGATTCAGTATATTACCATGAGATAACGAATGATGTTTCAGTTGAAGCAGGCATAGGCAAAATAAAAGACACTGAAAAGGCAATTCTACTCAGGATTGGAATTCAACATAGTGCGGCCTTGCATCGGAAGGATTCAGCTTTCAAGAAAACATTCTCTTACCTAACACCATACGCTTACTTGTCGGCAAATGCATTTGGGATAACCAAAGTTGAAGGTAAGATTTGGACTACACAGGGCGCACCATTTAATGGTGATAAAGGTGTTGAAGGATCCATAAGCTTCCCCGGTTATGATAACACTGACAAATGGGGGAATCTCAAAGCAAGTATTTTACTTAGCATTGAACAACCTTTTTATCAGTTCCAACACTATCATTCCAATCACTTCCAATGGGAAAACTCCTTCGGACAGCAAACAGCATTTTCATTTAAATCCTTCTATGAACACAAATACTTCAGGGCAGGATTTAATGCTTACAATATAAGCGATTATGTTTATCTTGACAGTACTGCTCACCCTGTTGAATACAGTGGTTCGGTATCTATTACTCAAATCTGGGCTTACACTGATATAAGATGGCACTATTTAAAGTCGCAGATTTATGGTGTTTTGCAGACAAGTTCAAATGACGACGTGATTAGTTTACCATCATTCGCCGGAAGGATATCTGTTTATTTTGATAAACCACTGTTCAAGCGAGCCTTATATTTTCAATCCGGATTTTCTGCAATGTACAACACCTCATATTATGCTGATGCTTACATGCCTGCTCTAAGAGCTTTTTATACACAGAACAATTACAAAACAGGAAACTACCCCTATATTGATGCTTTTATAAATATCAGAGTAAAAAGAGCCAAGATGTTTCTTCTGGTTGAACACTTGAACAGTGGTATGCTAAATTACGATTACTTCCTGGTACCGGCGTACCCTATGCCCGACAGGGCAATTAAATTTGGAATAGCCTGGGCTTTCTACGATTAACCTGAATAGATTACACTTTATTTGAATGCATACCTGATTGACAGGGCTAATCCATCACCCCACCACCTGTTGTATTTGCCGAAATTGAAGGCAGGTTTCCAATCAAGTCCAAGGTTTATAGGGACCTCAGCAAAAGTATATTCTAAACCAGCTAAAAGATCCACGCCTACTATTGTAATGTTGTCATCAAATGGATCATTATCATGCCAGTTGAGGTTATCACCGTCAAATGCACCGACATGTGCACCAATACCAAGTTCATAATCCAGTCCCGGAGCACCTGAAATTCCTTTTTGCCATTCATACAGACCTGTTATAACAAAACCATCCCATCTGAAAGAGGCAATACCCTCAAGGGCATTATTTTCGGAGAGGAAGTGTTTAACGGTAATTCCATTGAAGAATCCAAGCCTGACACCCAGTCCGGTATTGTAGTTCTGAGCAAATGTAACAGTGCTGAGTAATGTGATTGCAATAAGTAAGATAAATGATTTTCTCATGGTAAATAAATATATAAGTTAACTATTTACCCCCATAACAATTCCGATGCCAAAATGATTGTGTTATGCGTCTATTTTAGCATACTTAGCGTTGGCCTCAATGAAGTCACGTCTTGGCGGAACCTCATCACCCATCAGCATTGAGAATATACGGTCGGCTTCTGAACCATTATCAATATTTACCTGCCTCAAAGTGCGGAATTCAGGATTCATTGTGGTCATCCATAACTGTTCTGAATTCATCTCTCCAAGACCTTTGTAACGCTGCACATGAACGCTGCTTTCCTTTCCGTTTGATAACTCTTCAACAAGTCGGATTCGTTCATCCTCTGTCCAGCAGTACCTCTCAACATTACCCCTCTTTACCAGGTAAAGTGGCGGAGTAGCAATGTAAACATACCCATTCTCAATCAACTCTTTCATATACCTGAAGAAGAAGGTAAGTATCAGGGTAGCGATATGACTACCGTCAACATCGGCATCGGTCATGATTACCACCTTATGATAGCGGAGTTTCGAAAGATTAAGGGCTTTGCTATCTTCTTCAGTTCCAATAGTTACTCCAAGTGCAGTGAAAATATTCTTTATTTCTTCACTGTCGAATATTTTATGCTGCATTGCTTTTTCAACGTTAAGTATCTTACCTCTTAACGGCAATATAGCCTGAAATCTACGGTCACGCCCCTGCTTTGCGGTTCCGCCTGCAGAATCACCCTCAACCAGATACAATTCACAAGCTGCCGGGTCTCGTTCACTGCAATCGGCAAGTTTACCGGGCAAACCTGAGCCTGACAAGACATTCTTTCGCTGAACCAACTCACGTGCTTTTCGGGCAGCATGACGTGCCGTTGCAGCTAAAATTACTTTATTAACAATAGTGCGAGCCTCTTTTGGATGTTCTTCAAGATAATAATTCAGAAGTTCTGAAACCAATTGATCAACAGCTCCCATTACTTCATTATTACCTAGTTTGGTCTTAGTTTGACCTTCAAACTGCGGTTCCTGAACCTTTACTGAAATAATTGCCGTCAGCCCTTCACGGAAATCATCACCGTTAATGTCAAACTTTAGCTTAGCAAGCATTCCTGATTTATCGGCATATGCTTTCAAGGTACGGGTTAGAGCTCTTCTGAAACCTGCAAGGTGAGTACCTCCTTCGTGAGTGTTAATGTTGTTAACGTATGAGTGAATATTCTCACTAAACGAAGTGTTGTATTGCATTGAAATCTCAACAGGTATATCATTTCGCTCACCTTCAATATAGATAGGCTCAGGCATAAGTTTCTCACGCATGCCATCCAGATATTCGATAAAATCAAGCAAACCCCTCTCAGAATAAAAAGTATGAACCGATTCAACACTTTCATCATCCTGAGCGCGTTCGTCAGTAATCGACAATTTAATACCCTTATTAAGATAAGCCAATTCTCTGATGCGTGATTTAAGGATTTCAAGATCATAAACCAAAGTGGTAAAAATGGTATTATCAGGTTTAAAGTGAACAATGGTACCTGTTTTATCAGTTTCACCAACAACCTTTACAGGGTATAACGGCTTGCCGATCTGATACTCCTGCTCAAATATCTGTCCCTCACGGAGGACGGTTACTTTCATATGGCTTGAGAGAGCATTAACACATGACACACCTACACCATGCAAACCTCCCGAAACCTTATACGAACCCTTATCAAACTTTCCTCCTGCATGTAATACAGTCATTACAACTTCAAGTGCCGATTTCTTCTCTTTTTCATGATAACCGGTAGGAATACCACGTCCGTTATCTGTTACCGTGATTGAGTTATCTTTATGTATTGTAACCTGAATGGTATCGCAATAACCTGCAAGGGCCTCATCGATTGAGTTATCAACTACTTCATAAACAAGGTGGTGTAATCCGCGTTCACCAATATCACCGATATACATTGCGGGCCTCTTACGAACTGCCTCAAGACCCTCGAGTACCTGTATGTTTTCTGCTGTGTAATTACTATTACCGTTATCGGATGGATGATTCAAATTTTTAATTTCAGCGTCATTGTTTAATTCGCTCATAATCAATACTATAGTAAGATTTTGTAGATAAGCAAAGGTACGAATTTTTAGCTTACGTTTTACAAACCAAAACGATTAAATTGGGTACCTTAAAATGTATTACTTTGAAGCCTTAAATAAACAGCAGAAGCGCAATAACTTGCGCCTCTGCTTTCTTTTATAACCGACGTTATTGCATGTTTTGATCGTATAACGCCTTTAAAAATGTGGTTTTTATTTCCTTGCCTCGATCATTATCTCGAGCATCTTTATTGCAGCTTCCGGAATAATGGTGCCGGGACCAAATATTGCCATTGCACCTGCCTTATAGAGGAAATCATAATCCTGAGGAGGAATTACCCCTCCTACAATAACCATGATATCATCTCTGCCAAGCTTTTTTAGCTCTTCAATAACCTGAGGCACCAGCGTTTTATGGCCTGCTGCAAGACTTGATACTCCCAAAACATGTACATCGTTTTCAACAGCCTGACGGGCTGCTTCGGCAGGAGTCTGGAACAATGGTCCGATATCAACATCAAATCCTATATCCGCATAACCTGTTGCTACTACTTTTGCTCCCCGGTCATGACCATCCTGTCCCATTTTAGCAATCATAATCCTCGGACGGCGACCTTCCAGCTCGGCAAACTTATCGGCGAGTTGTGTAGCTTTTTTGAAACTACCGTCTTCCTGGGATTCTGAAGAATATACGCCTGAAATTGATCTTATCACAGCTTTATACCTCCCATATACTTTTTCAAGTGCCATTGATATTTCGCCTAACGAAGCCCTCTTTCTTGCAGCATCAATTGATAATTCAAGCAAATTGCCTTCACCGCTTTCTGCAGCTTTGGTTAAAGCATTAAGTGCAAGTTCAACTTCTTCACTGTTACGGTTTTTGCGTAATTCTGCAAGTCTCTTTAACTGAGCTTCCCTTACAGCAGTATTATCAACTTCAAGTGTTTCAATAGGGTCTTCTTTAGCTAATCTGTATTTATTAACACCAACTATGGTATCGCGACCTGAGTCAATACGAGCTTGTTTACGTGCGGCGGCTTCTTCAATACGCATCTTTGGTATACCTGTTTCAATAGCTTTAGCCATTCCTCCTAATGACTCAACCTCTTGAATCAGATCCCAGGCTTTGTGTGCCAGTTCATGAGTAAGTGATTCTATATAATACGAACCAGCCCATGGATCTACAACTTTGGTAATATTTGTTTCTTCCTGCAGGTAAATCTGTGTATTACGTGCAATACGAGCCGAGAAATCGGTAGGCAGAGCGATGGCTTCATCAAGTGCATTTGTATGCAAACTTTGTGTATGTCCCAAAGCTGCAGCCAAAGCCTCAACTGCCGTGCGGGTAACATTATTAAACGGATCCTGCTCTGTAAGGCTCCACCCCGATGTTTGGCAATGTGTGCGTAAGGCCATTGATTTATCATCCTTCGGATCAAACTGCTTAACAATCTTTGCCCACAGTAACCTTGCAGCCCTCATCTTAGCTATTTCCATGAAATGGTTCATCCCGATTCCCCAAAAAAATGAGAGACGTGGTGCAAATGCATCAACAGGAATGCCTGCATGGATGCCGGTACGTATGTATTCAAGACCGTCAGCCAGAGTATAGGCTAACTCAATATCGGCAGTAGCTCCGGCTTCCTGCATATGGTAGCCGCTGATAGAAATTGAATTGAATTTCTTCATGTTTTTCGAAGTAAATTCAAATATATCAGCAATGATACGCATACTTGGTGCCGGCGGGTATATGTATGTGTTACGTACCATGAACTCCTTAAGAATGTCGTTCTGAATGGTACCACTCAATTTATCCATTGATACACCCTGTTCTTCTGCAGCAACAATATAGAATGCCAGAACAGGAAGCACAGCCCCGTTCATGGTCATTGAAACCGACATCTTATCCAGTGGTATCTGGTCAAAAAGAATCTTCATATCGAGGATAGAGTCAATGGCAACACCGGCTTTACCAACATCGCCCACTACCCTTTCATGATCTGAATCGTAACCTCTGTGAGTTGCAAGATCAAATGCAACCGATAGTCCCATCTGTCCTGCAGCAAGGTTTCTTCTGTAGAAGGCATTTGATTCTTCGGCAGTTGAGAAACCTGCATACTGGCGAATAGTCCAGGGTTTCATCACATACATTGTACTGTATGGACCTCTAAGGAAAGGAACAATACCTGCTGCATAATTCAGGTGTTCCATTTTTTTCAGATCATCAGCAGTATAAACCGACTTCACCGGAATCTGCTCGGTTGTCATCCATTCTCTGTTTCCGGTATCAACCGCTTTATTGGTCTTCCCGTTCGATCTGATGTCAATATTTTTAAAATCAGGACGCATATTATTAATTTTTAAAGCTATGATTAAACTGTACTTCGTTAAGCTTACCAATCATCTCAGCTAAACTCTGTTACGATCAACAACCCTTTAAGCTCTTTCTTGTAAAGATCTAAGGGTTATGTGCTCATAGCATTATCTCCAGTTTCTTTTGAAAGTTATATAGCGTTTCAAAGGCATTGCTTTTCACATGTATAAATTCATCAACACCGGCATCTTTCAGATCGTTGACGATTTCCTTAGGATATCCTGCAACTACAACAAGTTTATCAGGATCATTGAGTTTAATGGTTCTTGTGATGTCAGCAGCCAATTCGGCATACTCTTCATCTGAACTACAAATCACAATTATTTCAGCGTTTGTTTTGGCTGCAGCTTTAACACCTTCATCAACAGAGTTAAATCCCGGATTATCTATAATATCATAACCGGCAATTCCAAAAAATCCTGCACTAAACCCTGCTCTGGCTTTACGCATTGCAGGATTTCCAATTGTAAACAGGAATACTTCGGGACGCTTATTGCCTTCATTTTCCCAAATCTCGGTAGCCAATCTCAGATCTTCAAATTCATCTGCTCCTCTGACAATTTCAATGGTCTTAAACTTACGCTCTTTTGAGATAGTCTCAATATTTATGCTTTCATCCTCACCGGCCGATTGTATCTTTTCAAGCATTCGTTCCTGAAGATTCGGATGTTGATTAGTACCAAGTATCAGAGTACGGCGATTTGCAATTTCATCCTTTTTCAGTTTTGCACTTGCAGAAATTTCATCCTGAACAAATCCACTCTTAACAGCTTCGAGCATACCACCTTTCTCTTCAATAGACAGGAAGAGTTTCCAGGCCTGTTCAGCAATTGAAGCTGTGAGATTTTCAATATAATACGAACCTGCAGCAGGATCAATCACCTTATCAAGATTTGATTCTTCTTTCAAAATAATCTGTTGATTTCTTGCAATACGTGAAGAAAAATCATCAGGATCCTTATAGTTCAAATCAAATGGCAATACTGTAATCATATCGGCATGACCAATAGCTGCTGACATGGCCTCAGTTGTTGAACGAAGAATATTTACGTAGGGATCGTAGATAGTCTTATTGAAATTTGATGTAACTGCATGGATATACATCTTACCTGAGTCAGCACCAGTAGGGTTATACTGCTCAACAATTTTAGCCCATAACATACGTGCAGCACGGAGCTTGGCTATTTCCATGAAATAGTTGCTTCCAATAGCAAACACGAAAGTCATCTTCTTTGCAATATCATCAATACTAATTCCGGCAGATGTGTACCGGGCAAGATATTCATTACCTGATGCCAAAGAAAATGCAAGTTCTTGTACAAGTGTTGAACCGGCATTGTGGAAATACTGACCGTTAACACTCAGTAAACGTAACTCAGGAATTGACTTTGACTTATTCAGAAGCTCAGCACCCTGATTCAGATCATCATTCTGCGATGAGTAAAAATCACCATTAAGCAAGACAAAGCTTATGGGATCAAAATCAAAAGCACCTTTGAATGACTTTATCTGTTGACCTGCGACTTCAGACAAAATATCAAAAAGCTTGATGTAAGAATTAGAACTGTTAAAGCTAATGACTGCTTTTTGGATATCAATTCCATTTAAAAGTGTCTTCAAATCATCAGCTGAAGTCACTGCCGAGACATTCACCAATATTGCATCAGCCCCTCTTGATAAAGCATCAACAGCAATTTTATTTGCCTCACTGATGTTTGAAGAATCGACATCCTGAGCGATCAGCCATTGATTTGAATCACCTGACGTGCCTCTTGTATAAGGGAACTGGCCCGGTAATGAACCCAAAAGCGACTCAAATCCATTAAGATCTTCTTCACGGTAATAGGGTTTTACTTTAAAACCTTCTGAAGTCTTCCAGATCAGCTTTTTCTCATAGTCAGCTCCTTTAAGGTCCTGTTGAATTTTTGCTTCCCATTGTTCGGTAGATACAGGTGGGAATGCAGAGAACAGACGATCTGATTTGGTTTTATTTTCCATATCTTCTGTAAGTGTAATTATCAAAATGCTTCATAAAGCCTTTATTCCAAAAACACCTTTGATTAGAAGCTTGTTTTTGGAAATCGAGTGCAAAGTTAGATGTTTTAATAAGGATACCAATTAAGTAAGGGCAAAAAATCACTTTAGTTGTCCATTTGACACCTTCTTACATTTCAAAATTAGAAGCATATTAAATGTACCAATCTAATTAAAAACCACCGGTAAAACATGTGTGCCATTAAATACCTAAATTAGATGTGTTTATCGGATGCTTACGTTTATGAAGGTGTTTGAAATAGTAAGTGATTTTTACTGCTTTCCGGGAACATAAATTCCAATATGTCCCTAACTTTGCCTGTGATTTGACAGTAAGCACTTTGGACTATACCAACGAGCCTATCCGTTAACGGTCCCTTTACCCTCCCTTTACCCTCCCTTTACCCCGGGGGTAAGGAGAGGGTAAAGGGAGGGTAAAGGGAGGGTAAGCAGAGGTAGGAGTTAATATAGTGTTGACCGCTTAAATTCACTTGCAGAAATCCACCAACAGATTTCTAAAAATCATTATCACTACTGCCTATCGACAGCTGATAATTGATGATGAAACTTAATTTCTAAACTTATAATACAATGGCACGAAAAATCGGTGACCATCTGATAGGCAAACTCGGACAAACGGTCACATTTGTTGTTAACGGTGTTGAAGTAACACGTATTCAAAATCCTAATCCCCACGACCCCTTAACATTGGGACAACGAATTCAGCGCTCAAGAATGAAATTTGCAAGCAGGTTTTTACGAACCCTGAAGGAGCCAATTTCAATTGGTTATCAGGAAACCGAATTCGACAATCCCTACAACGAAGCCAAATCTTACATTTGCAAGAACTGCTTCAGGGTTGAACGTTCATTCATTATTGTTCTGTACAAAAATATACTCATTTCGCGCGGAAACTTAGCTAAACCTGAAGAATGTAATCTGTCGATTAACGACGGCACTTATACAATCACATGGAAATATAATAAAGGTAGCGGTAAAACTAATGATAAACTGAATGTGGTAATGTTCAGTGACGTAAGACAAGGTATAGAATGGCATCATTATCTGGCAGCAAAACGAAGTGACGAGGTATTTACAGGTAATATACCTAAAAGCGACCTACCAATACATTTTTGGATCTTCTTCCATAATGGTGAAATCAATTCAAAATCTTCAAAAAACAAAGTGTCTGATTCAGTGTATCTTGGAAGCTCACCGGCAGGTATGAGTGAGCAGGAGATTGATGTATTGACTTACGTGAAGAAAAGTAAAAAAAAGAAGAAAAAATAAGACACCTTATTTGCCGGATTGATGTTAACAATATTAGCTGATATTTCAATCTGATGAAAGTAGCCATAGCAGGTGTCACAGGTTTTATTGGGAATAGTTTAAGAATGAGGATGGAAAGTCTGAACTGGACTGTCATCCCGTTATTGCGAAGTGATTTTGCAAGAGAGGATATTGCATTAACCGGATTAATTGACGGCTGCGATGTTGTGGTTAATGTAGCCGGAGCCCCTGTCATTCGAAGACATACTGAGTCATACAGGAAAGAGATTTATGACTCACGCATTGGGACTACCCGAAAGATTGTTGATGCAATAAGACTTGCTAAAAAACCTCCTTCTCAATTTATTTGCGCCTCTGCTGTGGGTATTTATTCTGATAGTGAGGTCAATACTGAATCTTCATTCTCATACGGAAATGATTTTATGGCTCAGGTATGTCATGATTGGGAGGCCTCAGCCAGAGATGCTGAAAATGTTACCGGGGTGACAATAGCACGCATGGGGGTTGTTCTTGACTCAAAAAGTGGTGCATTGAAGATAATGCTGCGTCCGTTCAAATTAGGATTGGGAGCAAAAGTAGGCTCCGGTAAGCAGATGTTCTCATGGATACACAAACTCGATTTGATCAATGCATACATGTTTGTCATTGAAGGCAAGAAGACAGGTACCTATAATTTCACTGCACCGGGTTATCTGCGTAATGCTGATTACACAAAGGCATTGGGGAAAGCACTAAAAAGGCCTGCCTTTTTAACTGTTCCCGAATTTGCACTCAGAATCATTTACGGCAAAGGAGCTGAAACCATGATTTCAGGGCAGGCTGCTTACCCTGAAAGATTGTTGCAGGAAGGTTTCAATTTTAAGTATCCTGAAATTGAATCTGCTTTGGAAGATATACTTCATAATTAATAGATTGTGCTTCAGCGCAATATAAAGAAGCAGTAAATATATCTTTTGCCCTTTCTGCAACTTTAATAAGTTACCGGTGGAAATTAAATCAGGTAAAACAATTACTTCAGATTATTATAAGGGACAGGTTTATTGGAATAAGCTCACAGGAAATAAAGGAGGCACGATTGTTTATGGGGGAGATTTGAAACAAATCAGAAGTGTGGGAATTACAGTTTTCCCATTACAAGAGATACCTTTTTAAATTTTGATGCTGTGAGGTTTATAAATGATATAACAGAATGTTGTAACTGATTGAACAGGCTTAAGCAGAAAAATGCTTATTTTGCACCGTAATAAATAACCTTTTCCAATGAAACATATTTTCAAACTAACATTAGCCTTATTATTACTAGGTACCATACCGGCATTTTCATTAGATGACGCACGGTTACTCCGTTTTCCGGATATCAATAACAACCTGGTTGCATTTGTATATGCAGGTGATATTTGGACAGTTGAATCGACCGGAGGAAACGCACGAAGACTTACATCTCACGAAGGGCTTGAACTTTTCCCCAAGATTTCACCTGATGGTAAATGGATAGCATTTTCGGGTGAATATTCAGGTACACGGCAGGTTTATGTTATACCATCAACAGGAGGCACTCCCAAACAATTAACATTTTACAATTCAGTTGGAATTATGCCCCCCAGAGGTGGCTGGGATAATGTAGTACTTGACTGGACACCCGACAGTAAGCAGATCTTATTCAGAGGTAACAGAACTTCGTTCGGCGATCGTAACGGGAAGTACTTTCTAGTAAGTATTGATGGTGGACTTGAAACTCCGCTTGAAATAGTGAACGGAGGTTTTGCTGCTTTGTCACCTGATGCATCCAAAGTATGTTTCACCCCGGTCGACAGGGAATTCCGCACCTGGAAAAGATATAAGGGAGGAAGAGCTACTGAGCTTTGGATTTATGATCTTAAGAACCACAGTTCAGAGCAGATCACCAGCTTCACGGGAGCCGACCAATGGCCAACCTGGTACAATGACAACATTTTCTATGCTTCAGACAGAGATCTGAAATTAAACATCTATAAGTATAATACAGTCACCCGTCAGACTGAGCAAATGACTTTTCATAAGGACTTTGATGTAATGTGGCCCTCAGGTGAAAACGGCCAGTTAGTTTATGAAAATGGAGGGTATTTATACAAACTCAATTTGAATACAGGGGCAAACGAGCGTATAATTGTTAATGTAAACTTCGACAACCCTAACCTTATACCATATTTCAAGAATGTAAAAGACAATATTGGAAGCTTCGACATCTCTCCTACCGGGAAGCGAGCTATATTTGATGCCCGTGGTGATATATTCTCAGTTCCTGCCGAACATGGAGAAATAATCAATCTTACTCAAACACAAGGCATTAGAGAGCAGTATCCTGTATGGTCACCTGATGGAAAGTATATTGCATATGTTTCAGATGCTTCAGGAGAGTATGAATTTTACCTTCTGGAAAATCAGAAAGGTGCAGTGGCAAAACAACTAACCTCAGGATCAAAAGCATGGAAGTATCCTGCTATATGGTCACCTGACAGTAAGTATCTTGTATATTCCGACAGGAATATGAAACTCTGGCTGCTGGATGTTAAGACCGGTAAGCAGACTGAAATTAACTCAGCTACTGCTAATGAGATTAGGGAATATAATTTCTCACCCGACTCACGTTGGATTACTTATACACGTGAAGGTAGCAATGGACTCTCAGCAATATGGGTTTATAATATTGAAACAGGCAAAAACAGTCAACTGACAAATAACAGCTTTAATGATTACTCACCTGTATTCTCAAAAGATGGCAATTATATATTCTTTGCTTCTGACAGAGACTTCAATCTGCAGTTCTCAAGCTTTGAGTTTGATTATCTCTATACAAAGGCAACAAGGTTATATGCATTGGTATTAAAAGCTGATGGACCTCCACTTGTGAAGAAGAAAGTTGATTTAGAAGCGATTGCAGAAGCTACACCTGAGTTGCCTCAGTCAAAAACACAAGATAGTAAGAAGGTTAAAGAACCGTCAAAAGAAAAGGTGGCCGATGCAGCTCCTGTGTCAAAGAATCAGGTAAAAGTTGAGATTGATATCGAGAACATCGGAAACAGAATATTAGCATTACCTGTTGAAGCCGGCAATTATGGAAATCTTATGGCTGCCGAAGGAGGATTACTTTATTCATCAAACGGTAAGTTGATGATGTACAAGCAGGAAGAAGAAAAAACTGTTGAAGTGCTTGATAAGGCAGGAAATGCAAGTGTAAGTGCTGATGGTAAAATGCTTATTTACAGAAGTGGCAAGGACTATGGTATCGTTAAAATAAAGGATGATCAGAAATTACCGGCAGGAAAGCTGAACCTCGACAATCTTTATATGAAGATAGATCCACGCAAAGAATGGAATCAGATTTATACCGACGCATGGCGTATTTTCAGAGATTATTTCTATGTTAATAATTTGCACGGAGTCGACTGGGCAGGAATTAAAGAGCGGTATAGTCCATTGTTACCGTCAGTTGCACATCGTGCTGATCTTGATTATATTCTTTGTGAAATAGTTGCAGAAACAAATACCGGCCATGCTTATGTTGACTGGGGCGATTTCCAGAAGGTTGAAAGAATTGAAGGAGGACTTTTAGGAGCTGAACTGGTACCTGATGCTTCTGCCGGATTATATAAGATTGCTAAGATCTTTGATAGTGAAAACTGGAATCCTGAACGTCGGTCACCATTACGCGATATTGGCGTTAATGTAAAAGAAGGCGATTATATAGTAAGTATTGACGGTAAGAAAGTTACTCTTAACGACAACCCATATGAGTTCCTCGAAAATTCGATGAAGAAGACTATCGAGCTTGAGGTTAAGAGTAAGGCTGACGATAAAACTAACCGAATAGAAACTATTAAACCGATTGACAGCGAATTGGAATTAATGTACCTGACCTGGGTTAATGAAAAAAGAGCATTAGTCGACAAGTTGTCGGGAGGCAGAATAGGATACATTCACGTACCAAATACAGCAGTTGAAGGAAATCGTGAACTTTTCAGAGGAATGTATGCTTATCACGATAAGGAAGCCCTGATTATTGATGATCGTTATAATGGTGGTGGATTTATTCCTGACCGCATGGCTGATCTTCTTGATCGTCGTACATTGAGCTACTGGTATCGTAATGGACTGGAACCGGGAAGAGCACCCGGAGTTGCACATGATGGTCCTAAAGCTATGCTTATTAACGGATATTCTTCATCGGGTGGAGATGCATTCCCATATTATTTCAAGAAAATGGGGTTAGGTAAACTGATCGGTACCCGTACATGGGGTGGTTTAGTTGGTATCTCAAGAAATGCAGGGTTAGTTGATGGAGGTTATATATCAGTTCCACAGTTCGGCATCTTTGATGAAAATGAACAATGGATCATTGAAGGCATAGGAGTGTATCCTGACATTGAAGTAGTTGACCGACCGGAACAGATGGCCCAGGGTAAGGACCCGGTTATCGAAAGGGCAGTGCAGGAATTACTGGACGAACTGAAACAAAAACCCGTTAAGAAAGTTAAGGCTCCAACACCTCCTGACAGGAGTAAATGGATTGAAAAAGAAATCAGATAAAGCATTATCGGTTTCATAATAAAGTTCTACTTTAGCTTGCTGCTTAAAAAACAAGCTGATGCCTTACTATATTGACGATATAAAAATAGATACTGACAATGCGGAATTTAATTTTGCCGCAGAGTTTGTAATGCAAACTTACAAACCGGTATATCTAACAGGAAAGGCGGGGACTGGTAAGACTACTTTTCTGAAATATCTGAGGGCAACCTGCAATAAAAAGATGGTTGTACTTGCGCCTACCGGAGTTGCAGCAGTTAACGCCGGTGGGCAAACCATTCACTCATTTTTCAATATCAAACCCAGTGTTTATGTGCCGGGTGATAAAAGATTGCGCTTTCATGTACCCGGGAAAGATGAGGATAAAACCTCAATACAGGATCATTTTCGCTACCAGAGAGAGAAACTTGAGTTAATCAGGAATCTTGAATTACTGGTAATTGATGAAGTTTCAATGGTAAGGTGCGACCTTTTGGATGTTATTGACCAGTTGCTAAGGTATATACGCAGGCGACACTTTACACCCTTTGGAGGAGTGCAGGTAATTCTTATTGGTGATACTTTTCAATTGCCCCCAATAGCAAATGTAGATGACTGGCAACTGTTGTCGGAGTTTTATGAAAGTCCCTATTTTTTTAGTTCAATGGTAATGAAGGCAAGTAAGCCGGTGTACATTGAACTAAAGAAGATTTACCGTCAAAAGGATCAGGATTTTATTGATTTGCTAAACAGGGTGAGGCTAAATAAAATCCATTCAGACGACCTTAAGCTAATTAACAGCAGATATCTGCATGGGTTTGACCCTGAGGGTGCTGATGATTACATTATCCTTGCCTCACATAACCGGATGGTTATAGAGACCAACCGAAAGCGATTAGAAGAAATAAACGAAGAGCCACAATACTTTGAAGCAGAAATAAAAGGTACATTCCCTGAAAGCAGTTATCCGGCCGATGTTGTGCTTGAATTAAAGGCCGGTGCCCAGGTAATGATGTTGAGAAATGACCGTAACAAGAAGTATTTTAACGGGAAAATCGGGCATGTTGTTAGTCTTAATGAGGGTGAGATTGTAGTCCGGTTTCCTGATGAAACGGAAGTGAAGGTTATGAGAGAGCAATGGGATAACATTCGCTACAAATGGGATCAGAAGAATCATAAAGTAATTGAAGAAAGTGTAGGGACTTTCGTACAATTTCCAGTAAAGCTGGCCTGGGCTATGACAGTACACAAGAGTCAGGGATTGACATTTAACAAGGTGATTGCCGATGTAGGTGAATCATTTGCCCACGGACAGGTATATGTTGCATTAAGCAGATGTACAAGTTTCAAAGGATTGCTGTTAAGATCTCCCCTGTCGTACAGATCAATAAAGACCGATCCACTGGTTCTTCAATTTGCACAAAATGAAACTCCGGGCACAGTTTTGGAGGAGGAACTTGAACGGTGCAAAGCAAATTACCATCTCAAGATAGCAGTTAAATCATGGCTGACTGATAATATTGCCTTATCTGTTGAAAGCTATCTGCTTTGCTTTGAAGAGAAGAATGCCGATGTAAATAAGTTACTTGCTATCGGTGACTTTGCTATCGGCAGATTTGTTCGTGGAACTACTGATTTGCTTAGAAACGCTCTCCCGGACATTGTTGATGGCAATATCGAATCCGGCGATTCAAAGAAAAGGAAACGGGGTATCCGTAGTGCACTTAAGAAATCGCTGGCAAAGGCTCAACAACTCTCTGTTTTGGTTGAAGATCTGTCGCAATATCAATTTGCAGAGACACTTGTAGCAAAGTATGCATATGTTTTGAATACACTTGAAGAGAGTATTAAATCAACACGAAAACTGTTAACCGCCAGGAATGTTGAAACACAAAATATCTGATTACCTTTACCTGATTAATTTGCATAAAGACCACATTAAGTTTTCAAGATTACTGAAAGAACGTAGTTTTATTTAAATCAAGGTTTGAACAATGACACCTCTCTTTAAGAAACTGAATTATAAGAACCAGTCTCCCATCTGGATCATTAATTCTCCTGAAAGTTTTAAAAATGAGTTAGATGAAATTGCCAGGTTTACTGAAGTAAAAACAAATCTTCCTGTCGGGTCGGATAAGCCTGATTTCATATTGACGTTTGCGGTTATGAAACAAGAACTTGACAAGTTAAGTGAGGCTGTGTTGCCATATTTGCAGAAAGAGACAGTGTTATGGTTTGCATATCCGAAAGGCACATCTAAAAAGTACAAATCAGATTATAACAGGGATAAAGGCTGGGATGTAATTACTAAGGAGAGATATGGCGGTGTAAGGATGATTTCGATTGATGACGATTGGTCTGCCCTTAGATTTAAGAAGAAGTAAAAATTTATTTAGTGACAGAAATTCACAACCACCATGAAGAAAAGCATAGTATTGCTCATTTCAGTATTCATTATACCGTTCATTCTTAACGCACAGAAACCCGGTACATCAAAAACCCCTGATTGGAAAATTATTAACAAAACGTTAAGTAAGAATCCAAATCTGTATCCTGAATTAATGAATCGTTATAAGAATAACGACACTACACTTACCAGAAATGATTACCATATACTTTATTATGGTTATGCCTTACAGTCAGGATTTAATCCCCAAAAGGATACTGAACTTAGGAAGCAGCTCGCAGAAGAATTCAGTGATGCCAGCAAGGGTGATGCAGATTATTCATCCATACTGAAAATTTCAAATCAGATCTTAGAGCAGTTACCCTTTGACATCAGAACCCTTGATCCTGCAATTTATTCGAGTGAGATGCGTAACGATCACAGTACTGCAAATAAGCTTGAATTTAAGATGGGACGAATTATTGAAACTATTTTTAATTCAGGTGATGGGTTAACTCAGGATACTCCTTTTTATGTCATTTCACTGGCCAATATTCCGGATATGGTAAGAGCTTTGGGATTTGAAGCAGTAAATATAGTTCCTGAGCAGGCAAACAATCTATATTACTTCAGGGTGAAAGATAACGATTTTGGAATAATCGGTTTTTATTTCAGGGTTTTCGGACGATAGCCTAGTCGATATCGATATTTGGCTGAACCTTTAATTCAAGGCTGTTCAGTTCTAATGCCAGTAGATTTCCATATCCGGCTTTATGAGCCATGTAGCATCCATTATCAAGGTCAATAAATGGATAGGAATCAGATTCGATTGTAAGATTAATAAAATCAAGACTAACCGGAACATGTCCGTGAATCAGTTTCTTGTATTGAATTTTAGCCGGTTCAATCTTGTAATCTCTGATCCACAGCATAGCTTGTTTATCATCTAAAGGGTTATCAATCTGAAAATTCAGGCCGGCATGAACGATAAAGTATTTATCCAGTTCGTAATACAAGGGTCGTTGATTAATCCAATCGATATAATAGGAAGGTATTTGATTTATTCTGTCGGCCTTAAAACTTAACATGGCGTCGTAACCGCCATACTTAAGCCAGCTTTCTTTTGATTTGTTGTTTTCTTTGAAGAATAGGAACTTCTTAAGGTGTTGTTCTTCTTCCCAGGCTTTTGATAGAAACTCCTCATGATTACCTTTAAGGGCAATTATGCCATAACCCTGTGCCTGAAGTCCCATTATATAATCAATGACACCCTTTGATTCCGGACCTCTGTCGATATAGTCGCCCAGAAAACAAAGGGTATCATCTTTATCAGGAATGATAAGAGTTTCAATTAAGGTGCGAACAGTATTAAGGCACCCGTGAATATCAGATATCACCCAGAATTTATTCATTATTATTTCTTTGCCTTCGCCTGGTTAGCTACTTCTTCCATGAGTTTTTTGATGACTTCAGGATCACCAAGAAAATAGTCTTTTATGAGATTAAGGTTATTGTCGAATTCAAAAACATAAGGGATGCCGGTAGGGAGATTAAGTGAAACGATATCGGAATCGCTAATATTTTTGAGGTATTTTATAACAGCACGGAGACTGTTACCATGGGCAGCAACCAACACCTGGTCGTATTTCTTAAGTGACTCTCGTATTTCATTTTCCCAATAGGGTATCATACGGCCGACAGTTTCTTTCAACGATTCGGTAAGCGGTATAAACTGAGGGTCCTCGTTATGATATCGCGGGTCACGTCTGGGATTCCGTTCATCATTTTCAGCTAAAGGAGCAGGAGGTACATCATAACTTCGTCGCCAAATTAAGACTTGTTCATCGCCGTATTTTTCGGCAGTCTCAGCTTTATTTAACCCCTGAAGGCTTCCATAGTGCTTTTCGTTAAGTCGCCAGCTTTTTTTGACCGGTATCCACATTAAATCCATTTCTTCGAGCACATAATTAAGGGTCTTTATGGCTCTTTTAAGAAATGAAGTATAAGCAATTTCGAAGAAAAATCCTTTTTCTTTTAACACTTTACCGGCTTCAATAGCTTCCTGAATACCACGTTCAGAAAGATCCACATCGGTCCATCCGGTAAAACGGTTCTCCTTATTCCAGGTACTTTCGCCATGCCTTAATAGTACAAGCTTCTTCATCTTTTTAGAATTTTATTATTGACAAACTAAAATGCAAATTTACGCTATATTGTTCATGAAATCAGAAATAACTAACTTCGCAACTTATATTTGGTGCTATCGATAGGTCATGACTTACAAACAAATCAACAATCTGGCAGGATGGCTTGTTTTTGCGATTGCTGCTACGGTTTATATTATTACATCAGAACCAACAACAAGCTTCTGGGATTGTGGAGAATATATAGCTACAGCATCAGGCTTACAGGTAGGGCATCCTCCGGGAGCACCACTCTTCCAGATGCTTGGAAGATTTTTCAGTTTATTTGCTTTTGGCGATAACATGGCTGTTGCCCGAATGGTAAACACTATGTCGGCATTAAGCAGTGCGTTTACCATCCTGTTTCTGTTTTGGACTATTACGCATCTTGCACAAAAAGCATTATCGCAACATCCGGGACTGTTTAATAATACTACTGCCGTCATAATCGGAAGTGGGATAGTCGGTTCATTAGCTTACACATTCACTGATTCTTTCTGGTTCTCAGCTGTTGAAGGTGAAGTTTATGCTATGTCATCACTCTTTACTGCATTTGTTTTTTGGGCTATTCTTAAGTGGGAAGGTGAAACTTCTGAATCATCAAACGATCATTCTGTGAGGTGGATAATATTGATCTCGTTTATGATTGGGCTAAGCATTGGGGTTCATTTATTGAATCTTCTGACAATTCCCGCGATTTCACTTGTTATCTATTTTAAGAAATTCAAGCCTACACTAAAGGGAACGTTTTTTACCATGATTCTGTCACTGGTCATACTGGGTCTGGTGATGAGTTTAATTATACCTTGGATTGTAAAACTGGCCGGTTGGAGTGAGCTTCTATTCGTAAATACATTTGGGCTTCCCTTTAACACCGGTACCATGATCTACTTCGTAGTATTAATTGGAGGAATAGTTGCCGGTTTAAGATACACAGCAAAAAAAGGCAAGATACTGTGGAACACCATTATCTTATCGTTTACATTCATCCTTATTGGGTATTCAAGCTTCTTCATGCTAATTATCCGATCGGATGCAAATACACCCATTAACGAGAATAAGCCTTCAAATGCAATTAGTTTGCTTTCATACCTTAACAGGGAACAATACGGTGACTGGCCCCTTTTATACGGACCTTACTATAATGCCCCGGTAAAAGATTACAAAGACGGCACTCCTGTTTATCACAAGGATAATAAAACCGGCAAGTACAGGATAATAAATGACAGAAGTAATACTGAGCCGGTTTATGATGATGATTTTATGACAATCTTTCCCCGAATGTGGAGTATGTCAGAGAAATCACATGAGTACTTCTATAAGAAATTCGGAAACATCAAAGGTACTCCTGTTACAATTGCAGGAAGGGATGGCAAACCTGAGACTATCAATAAACCGACTTTTGCAGAAAACTTAAGGTTCTTTATTAATTACCAGATCAACCATATGTACCTGAGGTACTTCATGTGGAATTTTGCAGGAAGGCAAAACGACAGGCAGGGAGTTGGCGAACCTCTGAATGGTAACTGGCTTTGCGGGATTAAGTTTATAGATGAGATACGATTAGGTCCACAGGATAATTTGCCGATGAGTATGCAAAGCAAGGCAAACAATAAATACTATTTATTGCCTCTGATTTTAGGTTTAGCAGGACTGATTTTCCAAATTAACCGTGATACAAAGAATTCGCTGGTTGTCAGTTTATTATTCATCATGACCGGATTGGCGATAGTAGTTTATCTTAACCAGTATGCACCACAGCCCCGTGAACGTGATTATACTTATATTGCATCGTTTTATGCATTTTCAATTTGGATTGGAATGGGTGTTTTAAGTATTGCCACATTATTGAAGAAGTACTTAAAACTGCGACAGGCAGGATTAATAGCCACTTTAGTTTGCCTTATTGTTCCCGGGATACTTGCTGCCGAAAACTGGGATGATCATGACAGATCGGGAAGGTACACTGCAAGAGATATGGCCAGAAACTATCTTGAATCATGTGATAAGAACGCCATAATATTTTCCATAGGCGATAATGATACTTTCCCATTGTGGTATGCACAGGAAGTTGAAGGAATCAGAAGAGATGTAAGAGTTGTGAACCTGAGTCTCTTAAACAGTGACTGGTACATAGGTCAGATGAAAAGGAAAGTTTATGAATCTGACCCGTTGCCAATCAGCTTCACATATGAGGAATACAAAAGTGGAACTTATGATGTTATGTATTTCGCTCCTGATGAAAGGATTCAAGGTGCAATTTCACTGGTTGAGTTATTCGAGGTAATTCACAAACAACCGGAAGCTCTACAGTTCCAAAGTTCAATCGGTACTATTGATTTGATTCCCGGTACGATGTTTTATCTCAATGTAGATACAAATATCGTGAGGAGAAATGGCACTGTTCCTGCTGAAGAGGATGCAAGTGTTTTAAATAGACTGGTTTGGGAAATAAAAGACAGGGTACTGACTAAGAGTCAACTCATTGCACTAGATATTATAGCTCACAACAATTGGGAACGTCCAATTTATTTTTCGGCGACAGCAGGTTCAAGTTCATATATGGGATTAAATGGTTATCTGCGAACTGAAGGATTTGCCCATAGGCTAGTCCCCATTGAAGCCAATACAACCGGAGGATTTGAAGGTTACATAAACAGCAACATTCTGTACGATAAGTTGATGAATGTTTATACATATGGAAATGCTGATGACCCATCGGTGTATCTCGACGAGACTAATATCAGAATGTTAAATAATGCAAGAACACTGTTCGGCAGGCTGGCCTCAGCACTAAACGATGAGAATCAGAAGGCTAAAGCATTAGCTGTTTGTGATTACTGCCTGAAAGCAATACCTGAAGAGTCAATACCATTTGATTATTATTTATTGCCTGTGGCTGAAGCTTATTTAAATGCAGGAGCCACCGATAAGGGTGCTGCCATTTTAAATAAGATATTAGCGTATTACACAGATGATCTTCAATTCTATTTTCGTTTTCCTAAGAGAAGCCTGCCTTCATTAAACCAGGATATAAGGCATGCACTCATGATAGTAAACGGCATAGTTTCGTTAGCCGATGAAAATGGAATTGATGGTTTGAAGGAAAGGGCAACAGTGAGTCTCGATAAGTACTTTAAATTATACGAGCAATCAGGGTTGTTGAATTGATTTGAGAATGCACCCCTGAACAGTGTAAATCCCGGGTTATAAGTAAAAACGAATTTCGAATGCATATACCAGTGATTCCTTCAATTATCAGACAGGTATTACCAAAATCGCTGATATGGAATATAAAATCGCAAAGGAAACTCTACCTCACCTTTGACGATGGACCGGTTAAGGAAGTTACTCCGGTAGTACTTCGCATTCTTAAGGAATATAATGCAAAAGCTACATTCTTTTGTGTTGGTGATAATGTTCGTAAGAATCCTGAAATCTTTAAGCAGATTATTGAAGAAGGGCATTCGGTTGGCAACCATACGTTCAGTCATTTGAATGGATTTAAAGTCCCTGCTGAGGTCTATTATCAAGATACTGTCAGGTGCAGTGAATATGTATTATCTAATCTTTTCAGACCTCCGCATGGACGGATGTCATGGTCGCAATACAAGATGGTAAATAAGGCCTATAGAATAGTGTTATGGTCAGTATTGACAGGTGATTACAATATCAAACTATCGAAAGAAAAAGTAGCAGGTAATGCCATCAGGCATAGCAGGGATGGTAGTATAATTGTCTTTCACGATAGTATAAAAGCATCAGAAAGGATGCTTTATGCATTACCGTTAGTATTAGAACATTTTACCGGATTAGGATATAGTTTTGAAAAGATTACCTGAGAAAAGGTTACATTACCTCACAACTTCATAAAAGGCACTTTAGTTGAGGAATTTCCGGTAAACCTAATATAATAGATCCCTGCACTGAATTGACTGACATTAATCTCTTCAACGTCTCGAAAGTCATTGATTCTTTTTACTATCCTACCAGAGATATCAGTTATATAAAGGTTACCTTTTCGCTTACCCGTTTTAACCCTTACAATATCAGTAGCAGGATTAGGGTAAACTTCAACATTCAGGAATTGCACATCCGGATCGGTGAGTATCTGATTATTTGCTGATATTAACCATAGGTCAGGATCAATGGTAGTATCAGTAATGTCAAATCCGGGATTGATTAAAAAGTGCTGATTATTGTGGGTATGATTGAGGATAATTAAAGTATCTCTATCCCTTCCTTTAAGCAAGACCGGAACAGGCATTTCGAAGAAATCAACAGAGCTATGAGAAGTTACCTGGGAAAGTATCATATCGTAATCGAAGTTCTCACCCGAATTAATTGTAAGTTTGTACGAAGGATGTCCCTCACCATAATACCAATCATTAAAGAATTCAGTCAGATCGATCCCGGTGACAGATTCCATGTGGTTCTTAAGCAAATCAGTTGAAGCAAATCCATATTGAGCTATTGAGTCATTAAGGTAATTTCTGCAGGCTGTAAAGAAGTTATCATCACCAACAACCCATCGTAATGAATGTAGTACTAAGGCCGCTTTACTGTATGAAAGACGTGAATTAAATATTCGGTTAACATCAGTAGTATCAGTAACATAAACTGAGCCTCCGGGTAAACTGACTACCTTCATCAAATTCAACTCTTTCCAGAATGGCCAGTAATAACCATCAAACAAGTGCTCGTAGGTAAGCCCTGTCATATATGTAGCAAATCCTTCATTCAACCAGATATCATGCCATGAGCCTGTTGTAACCATATCACCAAACCACTGATGTGCCAGTTCATGTGCCATTATTTCGAAATCAAAATTCCCCATAAACGACATGGTTTGGTGTTCCATACCCCCACCCCATCCAAACTGGGCATGGCCATATTTCTCTTTAATAAATGGGTACTGAGTGAATAAATCGCTGAACAATGACATCACAGGAATAAGGGTCGCAGTCTGCTGCATGATCGCTTCCAGACCTGCAGGATAAACATAATTCAGTATTGGAACTACCTTACCTTGAGAGTAAGAAATGTCGGTGTAAACAGCATAATCGGCAACGGCAACGGCAATAAGATATGCAGCAATGGGATACTTGTGTTTCCAATGGTTAATGCGGAAATTGCCTTCTATTTTATCAGTAATAAGTAAACCATTCGAGGCAGCCCGGTATTGTTGAGGACATTTCACAATGACATCAATTGAGTCAATTTTATCGGTTAAATCATTCTTACCCGGCCACCAATCCCTTGCACCATATGGCTCAGATAAAGTCCACATAGCAGGCTTTTGATCAATGTAAGCAAATTCAATTGAGCCAAAGCCTGAGGCGGAGGGGGTTCCACTGTATGTAATTTTTATCTCAATATTTGAACCTGGTTCAAGCTGGGAAGGAAAGTGAACAATCAGATTATAGGGAGGGTTATGGGTAAAATTAAGGGAACTACTGTTAGAAACAATCGATTCTACAACATAATCAGTACTAAGCTCCATTTCAACTGAAGAGACACCTTGCCGAATCTCGAACAATGAAGTTACTGAGCCTGAAAGGAACCTTTCTGCCGGGTCAATATCAAACTCCATCTTCAGGTATTTCATGTCGTATGTGGATGTATTGGCTGCAACCACAGCATTTCTGAGAGGGCAAGTCCTTAGATGAGACTCAGAGCAATACTCAGCACTACGACCCGGCATAGTAATATTAACCGAATGTAAATTGAGTGAGTTATCAATTTGTGAGAATACATCAGATAAAGAAAATATAAAGACAATTAGGAAGATAGCGGAACTTCTCATATTAATCATAATAACTTGCCGGTACAATTTATTCATAAAAGTAAACAATCCTTACAATTAAATGCATCCATGTGAAGTTATAAAATTAGCATATTTGCATTTTATTTAACCCCATGAGTAATAGCCAATTTCGCCTGAAGAAGATTAACTTATATATCATCCTGCTTTTATTGACAGCTTCATGCGCCAATCCTGTTGCACCTACTGGTGGTCCTAAAGACGAGAAACCACCAACGATTCTTAAAACAGTCCCCTTAAACCAATCGACCAATTTTACCGGGAATGAGATCAGCATATACTTTGACGAATACATTAACCTTAAAGACATTAGCACTCAACTGATTATTTCGCCTCCGCTGAAAGAAGCTCCAGAATTCAAGGTTAAGGGCAAAAGACTCGTTACTCATTTTAAAGAACCCTTGCGAGAAGAAACTACATATAACATCTTTTTTGGTGATGCAATAGTTGATATTACTGAGGGAAATCCTTTATCAGGATACAAATTCACTTTTTCAACCGGTAGTGTTCTGGATTCAATGATCATCACAGGCAAACTAATAAATGCATTTAATCTTACTCCTGTCAAAGGTGCCTATGTAATGCTTTATGATTCGGTTTATGATTCAATTCCATATAAACAAATACCTTACTATATTTCACGAACAAGGGATAATGGTGATTTTGAGCTTACCAATCTTCGTGATATGGAGTATTTGATTTTTGCACTTACAGATCTGAACTCAAATTATTTATTCGACCAATCGAATGAGGAGATAGCTTTTTTAGATACACTCATCAATCCATGGCATCTTGACAAAAAGCTCACTTCCGGGCAGCAGGCATATCTTATTAGTAATGTAAAAATTCAGGGCAATGATTCCATAATCAATGATAGTCTTTCCGGGAAGGGTGAGCTTTTTGAGTCAATTGGTGAAACTGTTGATAGTGTAGCTAGGAAATCTAACGAAGAGAGTAAAAGAGATTACCTTAATGAGCCCCAGACGGTTGATAGTGTAGTAATTGCCATCATAGGAAATGATTCAATAGCGATTATTGATACAATTAGCCATGTAACAGGGGCTACAGGAAAGATCACTGATTCACTGATAGTGGCAGATTTGGGAAGGAAAGCAATTCAGTTATTTCATTTCAAGGAAGTTGACTCGACACAGAGATTACTAAAAACGCAGCTACTCAGGGATAATGTTTTGAGTTTTCAATTCAAAGTACCAGTAAAAGAACCATCATTTGAATTCATCGAACATGCTGATACAAAAATATTAATTGCTAATAACACTGCAGGGGATACTCTCACAATGTGGTTACCGGGATATGAAAGTGATAGTATCAAATTAAAGGTGTCAGATGGGGTGAAAGTATTGGATACTCTCGAGATGTCAATTAAAGTAAGAAAGAACATAAGGAAGAAAGAACAGGATCAAACACCTACTCTTAAGATTAACAACAATATTACAGGTGGCAGAATAAAACCAACTTCACCTTTTAAGATGATATTTATCGATCCTATTGCCACATATAATCTCACAGGCATATCATTAAAGGAGGACAGCATATACATTGACAATCCGATGATGCATTTTGCAGATTCAATAAAAAGGCAATTAGAAATAAAATATCCGTGGAAACCGGATGTGCATTATACAGTCATTATCCAGGATAGTTCAGTTGTAAGCGTACTAGGTGCTAAGAATGACAGTCTGGCATTTTCATTTATGTCGATGAAAGAAGAGGAAACAGCCAGACTATCATTGACTATTGATCTTCCCGAAAACACACCATATATCATTCAACTGCTTGATACAAAAGAAAAGGTATTACAACAATACATGATCTCGGAAGACCTGACCTTAACAATTCCGTACATTACACCCGGCAAGTACAAGATTAAGGCTATTGACGATAGGAATGGGAATGGATATTGGGATACAGGAAAATATCTCCAACATAGATATCCGGAAAGAGTAATTTATTATCCAAAAGAACTTGAGTTAAGAGCGAACTGGACACTTGATGAGGCTTGGACAATACCCGCCTCAGGTGAATAGGACAGATTAATGTCACCCTGTCCACAACTATTAATCTATAGTTGATGCTGTTATTAAGCTGTTATTAGATTAAGATGAGGCTGTATAGACCATTTTGTTATCATCGATGCATCATTTTATTCTCATTTTATTCTCATTGCAATATCAATACTTTATTTCAACATTATGAGCATCACAACAAAAAAGGCTGCTCCTTTTAGGACAGCCTCTTAACCCTTTGGATTAGGCATAAAAAAATACCTGAATCCGGCAAATGGGTTACCGGATTCAGGTTTTTACGCAGTGTTAATTTTATTCTAAAGAAACGAATTGATTATCCGTTACACTTATCAATACACTGAACGATTTCAGTCAGAGATGAAGCTTTAACGGAATAATGAATTTGCTTTCCTTCTCTCTTAGATAATAGCACCCCTTTACTTTTAAGAATATTGAGGTGATGCGAAGCTGCAGCTTGTTCTATCTTGAGGTATTCGTATATCTCCGTCACGCTGAGCTTTTTCTTTTCATTTAACAAATCAATAATAGCTATTCTCATTGGATGAGCTATTGCTCTAAGTTTACTGGCAGCTGCTTCCAGCTTTACAATGTCTAAAACAATCTCTTTTGCCATGGCTCTTTGGTTTTAGTTTTGTGCAAAGTTACAAATAATTATATGTAACATCACTATTTAATTAATTATCAAACAATTTTGTGAAAGAAAAATTCGTACTGTCAAATATACCTTTGTCACTAAGTTTCAATTCCGGAATAACCAATAATGACATGAATGATAGTGTCATGAAAGGGGAGTCAAGTGTAGACCCTGCCTTATGAACAGCCTTATTGATTTCATCATATTCAGCTGCTACCACCCTTGCATCATCAAGTGACATAAGTCCGGCGACGGGCAAAGATAATGAATAATTTATATCTTTAGTATATAACGATATACCACCTTTATTCTCAATTACAAGCTTTATTGCTTCAACTATGTCGTTATCCACAACACCAAGGGCTATTATGTTATGACTGTCATGTGCAACTGTTGAAGCAATAGCACCATGTTTCAAATTGAATCCTTTAATGAATGCAATTGCTGGTTTCTGAGGCTGATAACGATTAAGGACGACTAATTTTAGGATATCCCTTTCGGTATCGGAAACCACCAATCCATTCATAACCTTTGGTTTTACATGAAGGGTAGAGGTGAGTAGCTGACCATTATATGCCTGGATGACTTTAATTGAGTCTCCCTCATTCTTCACTTCAAGATCCTGAACAGAAGGAATGAGTGCAGTAAATTTATTAACCGGGGTTACTTTCTTACGTTCTATTAATGTCTCATTTTGGTCGGCAACCTTAACACCATCAATGTAGGTGGAGATGACATTAAAATCGACCTCATTATCAACAATGATGAAATCAGCCTTATCACCGGGTTGTAGCAATCCGGCATCTAAATTATAGTGTCGTACCGGATTCAGGGTGCACGCACGTAGCACATCCATAAAATTAAAGCCGTAGTCGATTGCTCTTTTTACGAGTTGATTAATATGGCCGGCAATAAGGTCATCAGGATGCTTGTCATCGGAACAAAACATAACCATACGTGGATGTTCGCTTATAAGACTGATAAGTTCATCAAAATTCTTAGCTGCACTTCCTTCTCTAATTAGTATTTTCATGCCGAGAGAAATCTTCTCAAGAGCTTCTTCCTTTGTAGAACATTCGTGATCAGTTGAAATACCTGCTTTAGCATAATTTACCAGGTCATCTCCGATAACAGCCGGAGCATGACCATCAATTGGTTTATTATATTTCTTTGCAGCAGCAATTTTCTGCATGACGTTTACATCGTTGTATATTACACCCGGGTAATTCATCATCTCAGAAAGGTATTTTATTTCCTTCCAGGAAAGCATTTCCTCAACTTCAGATGGTCCTAAAGTGGCACCTGCTGATTCGAATTGAGTAGCAGGAACACAGGATGGGGCGCCAAAATAAAAGTTAAATGGCACCGATTTCCCATTCTCCATCATAAATCTGACACCATTCAAACCCAGAACATTGGCTATTTCATGAGGATCAGACACAACGGATGTTGTACCGTGTAATACAGCAACCCTGGCAAATTCGCTAGGAATCAACATTGAGCTTTCAATGTGAATATGTGCGTCAATCAACCCGGGAAGAATCAATGGACCATAAACGCCGGGGTCCTCAGTTATTGAGTGAATATAACCATTTCTTACTTCTATTGTACCGGTTATTACTTTACCGGCTACCACATCAGCAATCTGCCCACTTAGTCTATAACAATCCATGTGCTAATTTAAAAGAAATCAAAGAGAGATGAAAGTACTCATGCATAGTATTTTAAACCAAATACATAAAATATTGTTCTCACAAATTTATGTAGAAAATGCTATTTGGGTACCTATGTTTAACGATGAGAGAAATTACGGTAAACGGGAATTATATCTATATCAAGTTTTCTAAGATCACTTTTTGCCTTTTCAAAATCCTGAGTAAAGCCTAGTAGAAATCCGCCTCCACCTGAACCGCAAAGCTTCAAATAATAGGATTGAGATTCCAGTCCATGTTGCCATACTTTTCTAAAAGCCTCAGGGATCATAGGTTCAAGGTTCTCATACAGAAAGGCTGATAGAGAAAACAGAGTGTTAAAGAACCGCTTTGTTTCACCTTTAATCAAACTCTTTATACAAAGATCATTCAAAGGAATCATCTCTTCCCTTACCCTTGACATATAATCATCACGACGACATTTTTCAAGGAAAGTATTTACGAGTCCACTTGTTTTCCCCGGATTTCCTGTATTAATAAGGAAGATAGCTCCTTTATGATCATGCTTATTTCGGGGGATTCCAACCATGCTGATATCCTTTCTGCTCTCAATAAGCAGAGGGTGTTTGAGGTAGCAATTTAGTGGGTCCATTCCTGAGCTGGTGCCATGGAAATATGACTCCAGCTGTGCAAGTTGTTCCTTCAACTTCAGCATATCTTCCTTTGGTGGTTTGCTGTCGCGGGGAATGGCATTTTTAACATATCGCTCGTAGAGTGCAGCGACAAGTGCGCCTGAGCTTCCTACTCCATATCCCTGTGGGATTGTAGATTCAAAATACAGACTCTTCTCAAGATCTGCTTCGTAAGCCTCAATATTAAAATCGCACTTTAGTACACCCCTGTTCTTGAGATCACGAATGTATAGTGCGTATTCTCGAAGCAGCTTATTTGAGCTGGTGGCAAAATCCAGATCAGTGTATTTATCTTCGTTAATGAAACTTAATTCCCCTCTAAAATGCGTATATGGTATAGTTAATCCCATTGAATCACAAAGGATACTGTACTCGCCAAATAAAAGTATTTTAGCATAAAATATGCCCGATCGCTTTTTCATTAATGGTTGCAGTTCTTGTTTTGCGGCCCTAAGCCTATCATATCATTTATTAGTCTTCCATCATTGCAGAAATCCCTTAACTCTTCAAGTACCGGCTCAATCTTACCAAACTCTTCTGCAGGGTACAATAAATGTATATTAGGTCCTGCATCAATAGTATAACATATTTTCATATGGGTTCGTTTACGAATTTCCTGAATCCGATGAACAATATTTATTGTATTGCCATGTAATAACAAATAACCCGGCGAAGAGGTCATCATCATTGCATGGAGAGTTAAGGCTTCATTTTCAGTAATCCTTGTAAATAATTCCCAATCGTTATCAAGCAGGCTTTTCTTCAATTGCGATATATTATCAATTGCTTGCTTATATCGTGCTTGGGCAAAAGGATGGCCCTTCATCATCGATTGCCCTGCCCTGCTTGAAATTTGTTTAGGTGATGTATCTACAAGCAAAATACTATCTCTAATGCTTTCAAATAACTTACCCACAGGAAAGTCAATAGGGACAGCAAAATTATCAGAAGATCCCCAAAAGTCGCTATGCTCTCCCCAAATAGAATAACCTCCATAAACTGATCTGCAAGCACTGCCTGAGCCTAGCCTTGCTATATATGAAGCTTTCTTCTTAAATTCTGCATCTTCTAATTGAATATCCCAAAGCTTTTGCTCAATACATACCAAACATAATGCCAATGCACTCATGGCAGATGCTGAAGATGCAATACCGGCAGAATGAGGAAAGTTATTTCCGCTCTCAATAACGAGATTTACCCATGAAAGGTATTCAAGATGAGGAAGTAAATCCTTTAGGAATGCTTCAATTTTGGTTGCGAACAGAGGATTTTCTTCACCTTCAAATCTGAAAGTTACCACAGGGCCTTCACCCGCCTCATTGAGCGATGCATTTACACGAGTAATTGTGTAAGCTTCATTCAATGAAAAACTCAAGGAAGGATTTGCCGGAATTTGATGCCCCTTTTTGCCCCAGTACTTAACCAGAGCAATATTAGCAGGGCTTTGCCAACAGGACATTATTCCCTGTGAAAGTCTGTCCCTATGATCTGATGTGAGTGTCATTCTGAATGACCTTATCATTTAAAACGATATCATTAAAGCGATACACTGTGCTACAACCTTTATCTCCAAAGTATTCCTTTACATAGTTAAAATCCTCATCAGTTGCAGCCATTAAAAAATCACCTCCCCATGCTCCAAGTGATTTAACGCATCCTTTAAATCCACTAAATCTTTCTTTCTTTATTGGCATTCTATTTATAACTGATGAAATCAAATCCTCATGCAACTCAATTAGACGAACAAAGTTACTCAATTCTTTGACTTCTGATATTTTGAAGGTAATCTCAGTTATCTTATCAACGATATTTGGCCCTCTCCCACTCCTATTTCTATACTTAACTATTTCGTCGTTTGTGTTTTGTTTGGATCCTGACCAAACAAAATAAATATAGTCGGCAAACGGGGGACAATAATTAATTGGCTTAATTAGAAATTCGGTGGGAGAAATCTTCTGATAAATGATGGGATGATTGAAATCAGTGCATGCGATGTCATACCCGGATCCTTCTGATACCAAGCAATGGAGCTTGTATTTATTAACTCCAAAGAGTTCAGCTACTAATGAAATTAAAGTTGAACTACTGCCCAAGCCCATAAATCGGTTGAAGTTCAGATTAGTTGAGATTGAAGCTCCTTGAAAAGGAAATGGATTAATTCCGGATGCAGTAAGTAACAATCTTTGTAATCTTACTGCAAGTTCATGATCTGATGATCGTTCAATGTTAAACTTATCTAACGAAAACACAGCATTAAACCACTTCCCTTCGGTATCCGATGCTATCCAGTAAATCCGCTTATCATTAGTAAGAGTAATATCCATCACCTGATTAAAGGTTAGAGGACATGCTAATGCTGCTGCTCCATCCATCACTAGATATTCACCGGAAATCAGGAGTTTACCATTAGCAAGGTAACGGAATTTCTCCATACTATTCATTTGGAAGATTTCGGAGAGATTCTATATACTGCTGAACTGCACTATAGGAGATCTTACGACTCTTGAAATATTCAATAGCAGCCAGCTTCTCTGATTCATCAGCATTGAAGAAATTTAAAATGTTCAATAAATGCATCTTCATGTGTCCAATTTGAATGCCTTTAGTAGTCAATGACTTCAACGCACCAAAATTATTGGCTAGTCCAATTGCTGAGGCTATCTGCATTAACTCCTTTGCCGATGGATTTCCTAAAATAGCCAACGACAATTTAGCCATTGGATGCAAAGATGTTAATCCACCTACAGTACCTATAGCCAAAGGTAGCTCGAGTGAGTAATAGAACCGACCATTTGAAACATCTATATCAGTCAAACTCCTGTATTTTCCTGAACGTGATGCATATGCATGACCACATGCTTCAACTGCCCTGAAATCATTTCCTGTTGCTAGTACAACGGCATCTATACCATTAAAGACACCCTTATTGTGTGTGGTAGCTCTATACCTGTCTACTTTCGCAATCTCTACAGCTTTTTGGAATTTCCAAACAAACTCCTCACCTGTCAGATTTTCATCAATCTTATCAAATGCTTTAATATCAGTCTCAATCCAGGTTTTCACGAGGCACTCTGGTGTATAATTCGATAAAATTGCCATGATAATCTTGAGATCAGTCTCTTTGAACAATCCACTCTCATTAACGAAAGTTCGCAAAGCAGTGGCATATTCTTCCAGGCAGCTATTAATAAAATTAGCTCCCATTGAATCAACTGTCTCAAACTTAACTTCCAACTGATAATAATTTTCCAGATCTGCTGAACGATCAACAATTTCCATTGAGAGAACTCCTCCACCTCTACGCTCCATATTAGCAGTTATGGATGATGAACGCTCAAGCATTATTTGCTTAAGAATGGAGAAATTCTCAATTAATTTACTAATCTCACCACTCCAAATAAAGTGCACCTGCCCAACCTTCGTCGTTGAAATCACCTCACTATGAAACCCGCCATTAACAGCCCAGAACTTTGCACTCTTGGATGCTGCGGCTATAACTGAGCTTTCTTCAATAACCATCGGCACCATATACATTTCCCCATTTATACAAACATTAGGGGCTATACCATATGGCATAAAGTAATTTGTAAGAGTATTTTCACTGAACTCATCAAATATGCCCTGAATAATTGGATCATTATGCCAAAATGATTTGATAAGTAATTTTACTTCATCCGATGAAGTAAGGAAAGAGGCAATGATATCAATTTTTTGCTCCTTCGAGAACTTGGAAAATCCCTTTATTACGCTTCGCTGTATCATCAGTTAAAAGACTTACACTGTCATATTATGATACAAAATTATAAAATTCGATCCAATGAGGCTGATTAAATAATAATTCATTGCTATTAGTGCTGCTTACCACCACATATATTATTCAACAACAGGTCATTCCTTTTTCCATTTATTGATTGTCTATTTTCTCAATGAGCCTTACCTTTGCACTGCTAATTCTTAGATTAATGACTATTATCATCAATAACGAGAAGTACGAAATTTTTGAAGGAGCTAGAGTAATTGATGCTATTAACCTGTATCTAAACTCTAATGTCCTCCTAAAAGATCATGTAGTTACTGAAGTCACTGATCAATATGGACATAGATTATCTGATAACGGAAGGTTATCACTAAATGCACAACTTATAATTGATTCAGAAATTGCATGAAAACAAAGATTAATTTTCTATTGAGCCTGATACTATTAGGTCTGGTATTCCCGTTTCAGGCTGCTGCCAATATCAATCCAGATACTACCAAGATTGTCATTCTTTCACTGAATGATCAACATGCTAAAATAGACAACTATGATAAGCTGAAGGCTCTGGTTGATAAAATACGTAAGGAGAATAAACACGTGCTGCTATTTGCTGCCGGTGACAATTTTACAGGCAATCCGGTTGTAGACATGTATCCTGATAAAGGATACCCGATTATTGATCTAATGAATGAGGTTGGTTTTAATGCAGCCACGTTAGGTAATCATGAATTTGATTATGGACAAGAAATCCTGTTAAAGAGAATGATGCAGGCAAAATTCCCATACTTGAGTGCGAATGTAACTGATAATACCGGCAAGTTGAAAATTAGTCCTTATAAAATATTCACCCTGAGCGATGGCATCAAAATCGCTGTTATCGGTGCTATTCAACTTGGCAGTAACGGACTTCCTGATTCGCATCCTAATAATTTGCAGAATATTTCATTTACTGACGGAATACAGTCAATTGAAAAGTACAAATCGCTACGTGATAGCTGTAACATTTTTATTGCCCTTACCCATCTTGGGTTTGAAGCTGATCAGCAATTAGCAAAGCTCGTTCCTCAAATTGACCTTATTATGGGCGGGCATACTCACACTCTCACTAAACCGGCATTTATAGAAAATGATGTCACAATCATGCAAGCAGGTTCCGGTGTAAAAAGTTTGAGTATGGCAACTATCCTTCTGGTAGATGGTAAGGTTGTTATAATCACACCCGAAATGCTAAATGTCAGTTCATTTGATAAGCAGGACGAAGCCATTGCTGAGAAAATTAAACAATACAACGATAACAAAGAATTAAACAGGGAAATTGGATATGCCCTATCAGATATCTTAGATAAAGATGAGCTGGGATCATTGATGACTGATGCTATTCTTTCTCTAAAAAATATTGACTTTGCCTTTCAAAATAATGGTGGAATTAGAATTGATTACTTAAAAAAGGGGCCTATCACTTTAAAAGATGTATATAAACTTGATCCCTTTGGCAATGAAGTAATTCTGTTCAAGATGAGGTCTGACGAAATAAAAAGCCTCATCATAAATGCATATAAGGATTCTGACAATAGCATTGACTTACAAGTTGCCGGTATGAAATACACCATTATTACCGATGAAGATGGCGTTGCTATGGATGTAATTATGGAAACATCTAAAGGAAAGAGCCTTAAGAACAAAAAGCACTATAGAGTAGCCGTTAATAGTTACATCGCAAGTAGCTATAAATTTGATCATAAGGATCAGGGAAGATCTTTGTTTAAGACAACCGCTCAGACTCTGATTGACTTCCTTACAATTAAGAAAGAGGTCAACTATTCAGGTCAGAAACGAGCTTTCAAAACAGTAAAAGCACTGCAATAAGCAATCTGATTGAAAGTAGCCGAATTTTACTGATGTGAGAGATATGAATGAGCAGGCTTTAACCTGTTACCATTTTTCTTCAGGCTTCACTTCTTCAGGATGCATTCCTTTTTTTAAGCTTGCAATAACCTCATTTATTGCTACATCTACTTGCTGAATGTAACTATCATATAGTGGTGAATAATAAGGATCATCCTTATTTAACCATCTTTCAATAGGATACTTGGTTGCTTGCCTCCAATTAATATCATTAATGGTATAACGATATCTACCCGGTTTAAACTCAATCTTCAGACTATAATTAACAAATCCTGCCTGAACCTTAACACCGTCAACATTATTGTATATTTCAAAACGGTGCATTAACTCAATGA
The DNA here is from genome assembly GCA_023441805.1 of Bacteroidota bacterium. Taxonomy (GTDB): domain Bacteria; phylum Bacteroidota; class Bacteroidia; order Bacteroidales; family Lentimicrobiaceae; genus Lentimicrobium. The sequence continues at coordinate 62,800 of JAEZNO010000032.1, read as the reverse complement.
TGCCGCTCTCACGGTTTCTAACACGAGTTACATCAGCAGGATTCTTATAAAATGAATTAACCCAGGCTATACCTCTGATATAAAGTTCATCAGCAGTTCCCTTTTCCTGCACTACTTCCTGATAAGTGGCCATTTTCGTGTCAGGGTCAATTGGTAAGATGGCGCTCTCCTGGCATAAAGCAAAAAACGGAGCTAAGATTACAAGTAACAGAATAGGATATTTCATAAAACTACATTGATTGATTTACAAATATAAATACTTCAGATTGCATAACCATGTACCTAAACAAAAATGATGCTAAAGTTCAATAAAAAAGCCGGCTCAATCTTTTCGAGCCGGCTTTTTCTATAACATTAAAGGAATTAATACATTCCACCCATTCCACCCATTCCAGGGTTAGGCATTGGAGTTTCTTTTTCTTCCTTTATATCTGCAAGAACACATTCAGTAGTTAATAACATACCGGCGATTGAAGCAGCATTCTCTAAAGCCACTCTGGCAACCTTAGTCGGGTCAATAACACCTGCCTGGAACAATGGCTCGTATACTTCAGTACGAGCATTAAAACCAAAGTCAGATTTACCTTCTTTAACTTTCTGCACAATCACTGAACCTTCCATACCGGCGTTTGCTACAATTTGCCTCAATGGTTCTTCGAGAGCACGTTTAACAATTGCAATACCGGTTTCTTCATCTTCATTTTCACCATTAATTTCATCAAGTTCAGGAATTGCTCTGATATAAGCAACACCACCACCTGCGATAATACCTTCCTCAATAGCAGCACGGGTTGCATGGAGTGCATCATCAAAGCGGTCTTTCTTTTCTTTCATTTCAACTTCACTTGCTGCACCTACGTAAATTACTGCAACACCACCTGCAAGTTTTGCCAACCTTTCCTGTAATTTCTCACGGTCATAGTCTGATGTAGTAGTCTCAATTTGCGACTTGATCATATTAACACGTGCAGTGATTGCTTCTGAAGTGCCACGGCCACTTACAATAGTAGTATTTTCCTTATCAACAGTAATCTTTTCTGCCTGACCCAGGTAGGACAAATCTGTATCCTCCAGTTTGTACCCCTTTTCTTCCGATATTACTGTACCACCTGTAAGTACGGCGATATCTTCAAGCATTTCTTTTCTGCGGTCACCAAAGCCGGGGGCCTTAACAGCAACAATCTTTAATGAACCACGAATCTTATTAACCACTAACGTTGCTAATGCCTCGCCATCAACGTCTTCAGCAATAATCAACAATGGCCTTCCTGTTTGAACGGTTTTCTCCAGAATAGGTAAGAAATCCTTCATTGTTGATATCTTCTTATCATATATCAGAATGAAAGGATTCTCGTAAACAGCCTCCATCTTCTCTGTATCGGTGATGAAGTAAGGAGAAATATATCCCCTGTCAAACTGCATACCTTCAACTACCTTAACAGTTGTTTCAATACCTTTGGCTTCCTCAATAGTGATCACACCCTCTTTCTTCACCTTATTCATTGCTTCAGCTATTTTCTCACCAATGAATGAATCATTGTTAGCTGAAATTGTTGCAACCTGAGTGATCTTTTCACTACCTTCCTGAATAATAACCGACTGCTTTTTCAGTGAGTCAATTACTTTAGTAACTGCTTTATCAATACCCCTCTTAAGGTCCATTGGATTAGCGCCGGCAGTTACGTTCTTCATACCGGTAGTAACCATGATTTGAGCCAGAACTGTTGCAGTAGTTGTTCCATCACCGGCAATGTCGGCTGTTTTTGAAGCAACTTCTTTTACCATCTGAGCTCCCATATTCTGAACCGAATCTTTCAATTCTACTTCTTTAGCTACTGTAACCCCATCCTTTGTTACAACAGGAGCCCCGTAAGTTTTATCAATAATAACATTACGACCTTTGGGGCCAAGTGTTACTTTTACTGCATTTGCCAATGCATCCACACCCTTCTTTAGCTCTTCACGGGCTTCAGTATTATAAATAATCTGTTTTGCCATTTTCTGATTTTCTTTAATAAGTTAATGATTAAATGATAGCAACTATATCTGATTCCCTCATTATAAGATAGTCAGATCCATCGATGTTGATCTCTGTTCCGGCATATTTACCGTAAAGAACTACGTCACCTACTTTAACAGTAAGAGGCTCATCCTTCTTACCAGTTCCAATTGCTACAACAGTACCTCTCTGTGGTTTTTCTTTAGCTGTATCAGGAATTATTATACCTCCTGCTGTTTTATTTTCTGCTGCAGCAGGCTCAATCAGTACCCTGTCAGCCAATGGCTTAACATTTACTTTTGTCATTGCTATTCGGTTTTTAAGTTTTACATTTTTCGTGTTGTATTGCTCCTGTCAGAATCTGTGCCAAATCCTATTTTCCAAACCACTTATTTTGCAGTTCACCACGAAAAGACTGATTTTCAATAGTTCTTATGGATTAATTAAATTGCAGAAACAACTTTCCATGTCTTGATATAAATAAAAAAATGTCAGATTGTGTGACAATCTGACATTTTTTATTCAATCAATAATATCTTATTCCTGAGGAGGTGCTTCTTCAAAATCCTGAATCGGAGCAGCTTCTTGATTTATCATTTGACGCAATTCAGTATCTGTTGATCTGGAACTTGTCTGATTACGAGGGATAACGAAAATTGAAATCAAGCTCAATGCTAAGAGGACAACAGCCAGAGTCCAAGTGGTCTTTTCAAGAAAATCAGCAGTCTTCCTAACCCCCATAAATTGATTTGAAGAAGAGAAATTAGATGCTAAGCCTCCACCCTTGGAATTTTGAACCAGCACTACTAATGCCAGTAACACACAAGCTATGAGGATTAAAACTGATACTAAAACATATGCTGCCATTGTTCAATATTTTATATACGTGATGACTCTTTTATTTTTTCAATTTGGCCTGCAAAGTAAATGCTTTTTTCCGGATATATCAAGATTAATTTCTCATAAATTTTTATAGCCTTAATTGAGTTGCCTTGTTGCAAATGTATTTTAGCCAGGGTTTCGCTTACGATTTCTTCGTTATCCTCATTGCTCTGTTTGGCCTTATCAACAGGATTAAAGAACTCCTTCCTGGGTGAAATCTTAGGCTCATTTTTGATAAATTGATCTATGAGTTCCTTTTTACTTAATTTGGGTTGACTTAACTCTTCTTTGTCGGGTTTTAGTTTATCTACATCATCAGTATTCTGTACTGCCTGTTCAATTTCATTCTGCGCATTTTCTTCTACTGAATCCTCCAGATTGTAAACATAATGTTGGAACTGAAGCCCGTTGTCTAAATCGAATGGTTCATTTTCTGCCTCCTGAGTTACATCTTGATGTTCTTCATGCTGCTTATTCTCATCCGGTTTGAATTCATCATCAGAATGCTGGCTTAGAAGATCTTCAATGCCACCTGATTCTTTTGCAATTTCCGAAAGTCGTTTTGCTACCAACGCTCTTAAGGCAATCAGATAATCTTCATCTGTAGTCATTGTCTCAGTATCCGCAGGTACCTGGTCAGTTGCTGTTGACCTGGTAAATGAATTCTCCTGTACATTCACTTCCGATACTTTTTCCACCAATTCAGTCGACCCTTCACTCACCTCAGGAAATTCAATCTTTGTACCTGATAATTCAGTAGTAACTTCCAGGTCCTCATGTGTAGAGACTTCTGTATGCACTTTAGGTTTATCCTGAGTAATAACTTCAGGATTATCTTGAGAAATAACTTCAGGATTATTGTGTATAGAAGCTTCAGGAATCACTTGTGCAGTATCGCCATAAATCTCTCCTGCTAAGGAGCTTCCTTCTTCAATATCTTGCGTACGTATAGTATCGGCATCAATCACTTCTACTGCTGAATCATCAATTTTTTCTACTGAATCATCAACTTCTACAACTGCGCCACTCTGAATACTATCAACATCATGTGATAACAATGAATCCAGGTGCCTTTTGAGTCGGGCCCGATTACCTGCGTATGCAACTGATATTTTAAGCTGTTCACTAAAGTGTATGTTCTCAGTTACTTTTAAATTCAATGCAAGCATTATTTGAGCAATCTGACAATAGGGAACATGCTGAGTCAATTCCTTTAAATCACTAAGCGTACCGGATGACAACTCATTCGGTTGGTTTAGTATTGAAAGAAATTGAGATGGATTCATAATTACCAGTTTACTACCGATTTATTAAAGATATCTTCAACCAAATCATCACTGATTAGTGTGATAAGTTCTTCTTCCACTGAGCTAAGATTTTGACTGCTTGGAAAATCTCTATAGCGTGTAAATGCCGTTTCGTAATTTGCCTTTTCGTCAAATTTATTAACGAACCTTACATTCACAGTTATCTTCAACCGAATTAATGCTGCTTGTTGTTCACCTGTAATAGCTACTGGTTCAGTAGCATAACCAGTAATCTCACCCTCAAGATGCAAGTCACCATTTCGTGCCACCAAATCAAGGTTTGTCTGTGATGAAAATCTGTCACGCAATTTTTCACTAAAAGTCTGACTTAATGCAGGCTGAACAAGTTCGGCTTTATTCTGGAATGTCAGAATGGATATAGTTTTAGCTTCTGGAGGAATTGAGGCACCTGTAAAGGAATATACACCACATCCTGTAAAAAAGATGGTTGAAATTAATAAAGCCAGAACGATGCAATTCCTTTTACTCTTTATCATCTTATTCTTTATGATGTCCTTATGAATTAATCAGGCGAAATACCGTATTCCTTTATTTTCCTGTAAAGAGTTCGCTCCGATATTCCGAGTTCCTTAGCTGCATTCTTTCTTTTTCCTTTATGTTTCTCTATGGCTTTCTTTATCAGATCAATCTCTTTCTTTTGTATAGATAACGAATCATCTACTACTTCAGGTGTGTAAAAGCCCTCCATTATATTAGATTCTTCCGATGATTTAAACTCATGCGGAGTCTTATTTGAGTTCTCAACGTCTTTGTAAAGTTGCTGAATAATCTGATATTGCTGAACATCTTCACTAATTTCACTATGCTTTATTATATCAACTACCAGCTTTTTTAGGTCATTGATATCACGCTTCATGTCAAACAACACTTTGTAAAGCAGCTCTCTTTCAGTAAAATCACTGGTAGTCGTTTCCTTTTTATAGAGCATTGGCAAATCACGTTGTTCATCAGGAAGGTAATTGTGCAATATATCACTGGTCACTAATCTGTCTTTCTCAATAATAGAAATTTGTTCCGTAACATTTTTAAGTTGCCTGATATTGCCCTGCCACCGATAATTAGTCAGCATGTGTTTCGCATGCTCGTCTAATTCAATTGCTGGCATTCTGTACTTTTCAGCGAAGTCGTTAGCAAACTTCCTGAACAAAAGTATTATATCCTCCTTCCTTTCACGAAGTGGAGGGATATAGATTGGCACTGAATTCAACCGGTAGAAAAGATCCTGACGAAATTTACCTTTACTGATGGCGTCCGGAATATTAACATTGGTTGCTGCAACAACCCGCACATCGGTCTTTATAACTTTTGACGAACCGACTTTAATAAACTCACCGGTCTCAAGTACTCTAAGCAGTCTTACCTGAGTTGATAATGGCAACTCAGCAACTTCATCTAAAAATATTGTACCACCATTAACAACTTCAAAATATCCTTTACGTGCATCAGTAGCACCGGTAAATGACCCTTTCTCGTGTCCAAATAGTTCCGAATCAATGGTACCTTCAGGTATTGCGCCGCAATTAACAGCTATATAAGGACCATGCTTGCGTGGACTTAACTGATGAATAATCTGTGGGAATACCTCTTTACCTACCCCGCTTTCTCCGGTTATTAAAACAGTCATATCGGTTCCCGCCACCTGTGCAGCCACATCAATAGCCCTTTCCAAGAGCATAGAATGCCCGATAATACCAAATCGTTGTTTAATAGACTGAATGTCCATACGTCTTACCTTGCTATAATTGCAAAGTTACGAAATTTAAGATGAAGGCTGACAGTGTAAATGTTAAATACTGCCAAAATGGCACTATTTTCTAATTCTAGCACCCAATTCAAGTTCCAGAGATCGTGATACTTTATTCATGAAATTATCTATCTCCTTGTCAGTTAATGTCTTGGACTCATCCTGAAGAATAAAGCTTATTGCATACGATTTCTTACCTGCTTCGATCTTATCCCCTTCATAAATATCAAAGAGGTTCACTCTCTTCAATAAGTGTTTATTGACTTTAAATGCAAGCTTTTCTATCTGATCATAGTTGACCTCTTTATCTAATACAAGTGCCAGATCCCTCCTTACTTCCGGGAACTTCGACACTTCCTTATATGTTACTTTGTATTGACGGGCTAAATTAACCAGGCTATCCCATTCAAGAATAGCAACCAGAACAGGTTGATTAATATTAAACACTGTAACTAAATCACCTTTCAATGCACCAACAGAGTATAACGGTTTCCCATTTAACTTATATGACTGGCCGTACGAGAGATAAGTTGGTAATTCATCTTCAGTCAATGCTTTTCGGTCAACACCCATTTTCTCAAGAATGGTGAAAACATGACCATTTATAAAGTAGAAATCAGCTTCCTTACTGCTAAAATTCCAATGATCATTGTGTTGCTTACCGGTTACATACAATGCAAGTGTTTTCCTTTCTTTGTATCTGTCTGTTACACTATCACTTTTAGGATTAAGATTCATTGCATAAACAGTTCCAAACTCAAAGAACTTCAAATCAGCTTGCTTCCTGTTAATGTTGTAGGCTATTGATTCCAGCCCGCCAAATAATAAACTTTGACGCATAACATCAAGTTCCTTACTTAAAGGATTTAAGATGTTAACATTTTCGGCTGAATTGAACCACTTGTTTTCAGAATAATAACTCGAACTACTGAGTGAGTTCGTCATTATCTCATTAAAATTATTGCTTACCAGATAATCGGCAATGATATTATAGAACCTTTCGCCATCCGACTTTCCCGAAAATGAGATACTTGATCTCATATCTGCTCCACTCTCAATTTTATTATAACCGTAAATTCTAAGAATTTCTTCAACCATATCAGCCGTATTCTTAACATCAACTTTAAATGGCGGAATAGCAATCAGAAACCCTTCATCATTTTGTTCATCAATCTCAACTTGAAGACCTTTAAGAATTTCTTTAAGAATTTCACGTGGAATCTGTTCACCTATCAGCTTATCAACATCCTTGAATTTAAGAAATAAGACTGCATGCTTTACCGGATTTGGATAAACATCTATAATCTCAGATGAGATAGTCCCTCCGGCAATTTCCTTAATCAATAAAGCAGCTCTTTTTAATGCATCAACTGTTACTTCAGGATCAGTACCCCTTTCGAATCTGAATGAAGCATCTGTCTTTAGTGTATGATGTTTTGAAGTTTTCCTGACAGTGACAGGATCAAAGCATGCACTTTCAATAAAAACTGAAGTTGTTTGATCTGATACTCCCGAATTTTCTCCTCCGAAAACTCCGGCAATACACATAGGCTTATAAGCATCACAAATCATAAGATCATTGCCTGTCAATGTTCTTTCTATGTGATCAAGTGTAACAAATTTTGATCCCTCATAGGCTTTTCTTACTATCACCTTTCTTTCAGCAATCTCACTTGCGTCAAATGTATGTAAAGGCTGACCATATTCAAACAGGACAAAGTTTGATATATCGACAATATTATTTATTGGACGCACTCCGATACTCTTAAGCCTTACCTGTAACCATTCAGGAGACGGAGCTACCTTAACACCTTCTATTGAAATACCTGAATATCTGATACACCCGTCAAGGTCTTTAACTTCAACTGATATAGGCAATGAGTTATTATCAATTCTGAAATCACTTAGATCAGGGTAGTTCAAACTTACTTCACCTAAGCCTCTTACCTTTATTGCAGCTGCCAGATCTCTGGCAACACCTATATGTGATAAAGCATCAGCATGGTTTGGTGTTATTCCTATTTCAAATATTATATCTCCGGTAACATTAAAATAATCAGCAGCAGGTATACCCGGTATTGTTTCTTCCGGAAGAACTAAAATTCCATCATGAGATGTTCCTATTCCTAGTTCATCCTCAGCACAAATCATACCTTCGGAATATTCACCACGAATCTTTGATTTTACAATCTTAAAGCTTTCCTCACCTTTATATACTACGGCTCCTTCAAGGGCGACAATAACTTTCTGTCCTGCTGCAACATTAGGTGCTCCACAGACAATATTCAGAAGTTTTTCATCACCGGTATTTACTGTAGTTAAGCTTAATTTGTCAGCATTAGGATGACGCTTACAAGTGACCACTTCTCCTGTTACAAATCCCTTTAATCCACCCTTAATGGATTCAAACTCTTTTACTGCTTCAACCTCAAGGCCAATGTCAGTTAATAAAAGCGATATGCTGTGAATATCCAGCGAGCATTTCAAATACTCTTTAAGCCAGTTATATGATATTGTCATCCTCTTAAATTTGAAGGTGCAAAATTAAGGAAAAATTAGAGGTCCTGTACTTTCAACTGATCTGCCCCCATTGTTTGTTTCTCTCCATCAGATAAGATACCATCTTTTGATTTTCAGGATTGCTTAGTTCCGGATCTTTACTTATAATCTCCTGAGCTGCTTTACGGGCTTTCTTTAAAATATCTTCATCTCTAACGATATCAGCCATTCTAAGGCCTATCAAACCACTCTGCTGGGTTCCTTGAATATCTCCCGGCCCTCTAAGTTTTAAATCAACCTCAGCAATCTCAAATCCATCATTACTTTTCACCATGGTTTCAATTCGCTTTTTTCCTTCAGAAGTTAATTTATATGAACTCATTAAAATACAGAATGACTGTGACGCTCCTCTGCCAACTCTTCCTCTTAGCTGATGTAATTGTGATAATCCAAATCGTTCAGCATTTTCAATCACCATAACACTTGCATTCGGAACATCAACACCAACTTCAATAACAGTGGTTGCAACCATAATTTGAGTTTTCCTTTCAATGAAGCGCTGCATTTCACTTTCCTTCTCATTTGGCTTGAGTTGCCCGTGGACAATACTGATTTGATATTCAGGCAGGGGGAAATAACGCGATACTGTATCTAGTCCATCCATAAGAGCCTGAAGGTCGAGTTTCTCCGATTCATTGATTAGTGGATAAACAATATAAATTTGCCTTCCCTCTTGTATTTGTCGTTTCATAAACTGAAACACTTTCAATCGGTCCTTTTCATAAAAATGAAATGTTTGAACCGGCTTACGTCCCGGAGGCAACTCATCAATTACTGAAACCTCTAAATCACCATATACAGTCATTGCCAGAGTCCTTGGTATCGGTGTTGCAGTCATTACAAGAATATGAGGAGGTAATGTGCTCTTTTCCCAAAGCTTTGCCCTTTGCTCCACTCCAAACCTATGTTGCTCATCGATGATTACCAAACCCAAATTCTTAAACCTGACTTCCTCTTCAATCAATGCATGTGTGCCTATTAACAGGCTCAATTCACCATTTCGTAAACCTTCGTGAATAATAATTCTCTCACTTTTCTTTGTCGATCCGGTAAGTAGTCTCACACTGACCGGCATCTCTTTTAGGAACTTCTTTATGTTATTATAATGCTGAGTAGCCAGAATTTCAGTCGGCGCCATTATACATGCCTGGCACTGATTGTCAATTGCAATTAATATTGTCATCAGGGCAACCAGTGTTTTACCGCTTCCAACATCACCCTGAAGTAACCTGTTCATCTGTTTACCAGTACTCAAGTCCTTTCGTATTTCCTTTATTACTTTCTTTTGTGCATTAGTCAGTTCAAAAGGCAGATACTTATTGTAAAATGTAAGAAAATTGTCACCTATCTTGTCAAATATCCTACCGTTCGACTTTTCATTTCTAATAAATTTCAACCTGAATAATTCAAGCTGAATAAAAAACAACTCTTCAAATTTCAGCCTGTATCTTGCTCTTTCCAGGAGTTCTATACTAGCAGGAAAATGTATATTGGCCAAAGTTTCAGCTCTTGAAAGTAATGAGTGAGTTTTAATCAATTCTGAACTAAGGTTTTCATGAATGTGAGAGCATCCAAAAACCAAAGCATTCCTCATTACTTTACCGAAACTCTTGCCTGTAAAACCCTTTCTCTTAAGCTTCTCACTGGTAAAATAGTATGGCTGAAATGGTTCAGCATGAAGAGGTTTCTCTTCCTCTGCCAGGTCTACGTCAGGATGGGTAATATTGTATTTTCCATTGAAAAGCGACGGCTTCCCAAAAATGACATATTCAGTACCAATCTTAATTTTATCTTTCCACCAACTTACTCCCTGAAACCACACTAACTCAATACTACCGGTATTGTCTTCAAATATTCCGGATAACCTGACAGCTCTTCCTTTTCCAATTTCTCTTAATGATGTTATTTTCCCTTTAAGTTGAATATAAGCAGCATCCGAGTCTATCTGGTTAACTTTATAGATCTTACTTCTGTCAATATATCTAAAAGGGTAATACAGAAGCAGGTCAGAGATATTCTTAATATTCAATTCCTTTTTTAAAAGCTCTGCTCTGGCCGGCCCAACTCCTTTAAGAAATTCTATTGATGTTTCCAGTGGATTCAAAACCAATAACTTTATTTAGACAAGCAAAGATAAGGTGTAAGATATAAAAAAAGAAAAAGAGGCTGTCAGTTAAGGCAGCCTCTTTTCATCAAATACGGTTAAAAGCTAGAATTCCCAAAGATTATGTTCAAACATAAACAGTTCGTTCTTAATTCTATCGGCTTCCATTAAAGCATCAACGCCGGTAGCATAATCTGAGATACGACGATCGTATACGTTATCTTCTTTATAGATGTAGCTACTGAACATTCTCTTCCAGAAGATATCATCATAAGTCTTACGTGCTGAGCTGTTGTACCTGTTAAATACTTCAGCCTTGGCCAGTATAGGACGTGCTTCAGGGAAGTTTATCCAGAATAATGGATCATAAGCTCTGAAAATACCCTTTTCATCCAAATTGTCACGTACCGGACAAATACCCAGAATTCTTACTTCCATTACTGATCTTTGCTTGTCAAAAAACCAGTCTTCTTTAATCCTGAATCTTTTCACGTCAGTGGGTGAAAATTTAACTGAAATAACAGTATCATACCAATCGTACGGAGGATAAGGACGCTGCATTGGAACAGAGTCAGTTCTTTCCAGACGATTCATGATTTCCGCGTACGTTAATGGTACTACAAATTCATCTGATGGATTTGAAGCATCGTATGCCGTGATCGTCCCTTCTTTCAAGGCATCCATTAATACTTGCATCAGACTCCTCAAGTCGTTATGAGGAACTTCAGGATAATAGAAAGCCTGATTCATCTTCTCGCGGAGATCTATCACACGCCATATCCTTTTACTCCAAACAACATCAGCTTCGCGCACCCAGGGATAAGTGATAGGTTTCTTCTCAATAGTGTTTTTCTTATCGTAAACTCCATCACGTGGTGGGCTATCAAGAACCTGACCAACAAGAGTTTTTGCAAAACCTGCTGTGAGTAAAACGATAGCAAGAATACTAAATACTTTTTTCATCCGTCAAATTATTATTGCATTATTATTGAACTATCAAACTAATTGTGCCAAGCTTACGAGTTCCATCAGGGCCTTTAGCCATAATATTCTCTAACCAAATCCTCTGACCTTTCTTACTTCCTTCAATAAACGAAATCATCTTTGATGTAAGTCTGTTATTATTGGCCTGATCTTCTACCACGTCACCACCTCTGATTCCTACAAAAGTGAATGAAGTGATCTCAAAGTTCAAATCAAAGTCAAAATCTTCAGGCATTTTTGGAATGATTGCCTTTGATGCCAGCAACATATTCTTAGCAACAGGACCTCCATCGGTATTAGCTATATACGCTGTTGGACTTGGAACTCTCTTAATTCTGAATTCTGCCTTACCCATGTTACGAACCTTTCCGTTGTCGTTATGACTAACTGAAACAGTTGCTTTTGTATTACCTGAAGGTACTCTTACAATCCATTCATGACCTACCTTTTTGATTGTACCTGCACTAATAGAGGCAGCAATTTGAGATTCAGGAATACCTGAAGCAGAAATTGTTACAGGGTTATCAATATTAGCATAAAATACATTCATTTTAGTAGGAGCAACACTAAGTGATGGAGTCATCACAAAGTAATCACCTTCAAACGGATATGTTTTAAGTGCTCCGGTTGGGTCAACAACTCTGATTTCTCCTTTATAAGTCTGTAATCCTGTAGCACCGGCGCTAACTGTATACTTAGCAACACCATTTTCAGCGGGTACAGGACGTCCATTTACGATAACTTCAGGGTTTTGTTTAGTATCAATAGCCGCAACCATGATCTCAGCTTCATACTGATCACCACTGAATACCATACGTGAGTTAGGTATAACTCTTGCAGCGAGTTGATCGAATTTGAAATCCTCAGCACTGATTGAGTTAAACAATGTGGAAACCACATCACTCTCAACATTTCTAACGTCAGCTATGAGTTTATTGAGGAAAGTAACATTGGCAGCCAGAATTGTATGGTAAAAATTATGCATTTCCCAATTCTGCTTGTCCTTATTTGCATCAACGAAAGGTCCTTTTGTATCCAGACCGAGCTTAAGATTAGCTCTCTGATCAGGTTGTAAACCTGCTACGATATCAACCTTAAATTGCTCAATTTTGCGTCTTAACTCACCAGCTTTTCCTTTAGAACCGTCGGGTGAATTACCGATGAAATAGTGAGTACTTTCATCATATTTGTCTCTTGTTTCAATATCTCCAAGAGGAGTTACTTTTGCCTGATCAATAGTTATACCTTCTGAACGTGCAATGACTTCCCATTTAACATTCTCAATATAATTGATCATATCTTCTGCTATGCGCCGAGCTTCCTGGGCTTTTTCCCAATAGGGGCCTACTTTAGCTTCGTTTAATTGCTTCTGTTGATCAAACCTGGCATACGTCTCCAAATTCTTGGATTTCAGGTTTTCGTTGGTGCCTTCCATACTTTTGTTTACAACCACAAAAGCATTGATAATCTCAACAGAAACATTTAAAGCAAGTAGAGCAGTCAACACCAGGTACATCATCGCGATCATCTTTTGTCGCGGTGTTTCCTTGTATCCAGCCATAATATTTCCTTTACTTAATTAATTAACAATTAGTGACACTTGCTTATTTAATATTGACGTTCATAGCAGCAAGCATATTGCCATAAACCTGGTTCAAAGCAGTAACCTTCTTGGTCAGGTTATCCATTTCCTGACGATAACGGTTAATGTCCTGAGCTGAATCACTTATGTTAGTTAAGTATTGGTTCAATGTGTTATGTAGCTTATTAGCGTCTTCAACATGAGCAGATGAAGTTCTCAGTTGAAGTTCATAAGCAGCATTCAGTGCATTTAAGTTATTTGATAACTTTTGCAATGACTCATTATATGAGCGTGTATCCAATCCTGAAAAATCAAGTCTGTCAACTGTTTGTTTCAATGCCTGTGCACTCTGTTGGTAAGTACCAATAAATTGGCTGGTTGTTTCAGCGGCCTTTGCAGCATTTGCTGAGAAATCGCTAACCGATTTACTTGCAGAGCTTAAGTTACGGGCATAATCATTGGTTGCTACAGCAGCATTTGAAAGGTCAGACATTTGCTTAGCATTGTCGCTTAATGTCCTTAAACCATTCCCAAGGCTTTGTATTAATTCAGGGCCGATCTTAGCTTTTTCAAGCATATTATCTAATTCCTGAGTAGGAGTTTTACCACTGGTGGTACCTTTACCATGATACATACCTGCAAGTTCCGGATAAACCAGGCTCCAGTCAGGTTCAACATGCGGTGGTTCGAAAGCTGAAAAGAAGAAGATAATAGCTTCTGTACCCAATCCGATGATGAGCATTTCATTTGCTAAAGGATAGTGATTAATTTTGAATAAGGCTCCAAGAATAACAACTGAAGCTCCCCAGCCGTACAGTTTTGCCATGAAGTTTTTGAACCCTCTTCCTCTGACTAAATTGTTCAATCCCATGATTGTAATTGTTTGTTTGAGTGAAAAATTAATGAATAGATTTCTAAAGTATTAAAAATATAATCCAAATTCTAATTATAAATTTTCGATGCACGTGCAGGGTTGTCATCTTTCTGACGTCCCATGAAATTCTGTACACAACGGAAACCTATATAACTTTTTGCAGTATCCTGGAATTCATAAGTGCGGGCATTAACCTGCAGATAGTATGAAATATCCTTCCACGAACCACCACGAACCACTTTTCTTTTCAATGCAGGGGGATCACTATCCTTAGCATTATAACTATATGCCGGGTTCATGTCCCATGTGAAATTATAAGATGATTCATCAAACGCATCATTAGTCCATTCAGCAACATTACCTGCCATATCATACAAACCAAAGTCGTTTGCAGGATAATGAGCAACGATAACAGGTGTTAAACCACCATCGTCAACATAATTTCCTCTGAGAGGTTTAAAGTTAGCGAGGAAACAGCCCTTTTCATTTCTGGTATAAGGACCTCCCCATGGATATGGACTAAATGAATTACCTCCACGTGCAGCCCATTCCCATTCAGCTTCGGTTGGAATTCTGAATTCGTTTACTACAGCATTTCCTCTTGAGCTTAGATAAGAACGTAGTAATTCAGTTCTCCAGATTCCGAATGCTTTTGCTTGTTTCCAGTTAACACCAACTACTGGATAGTTGTCGTAAGCAGGATGCCAGAAATAACGCTCAGTCATTGGGTCATTGTATGAATAAGCATAATCATGGATCCATGCAAGTGTATCAGGATAAACATTAATAATTTCTTTTCTAACGTACAGTGATCTGTCTTTCAAACCTTGCGGACGGTTAGCAAGACCGGCATTTACGGGATCGCCTGATGAAAAGTCTTTACCTGCAGCAGCGCGATAGTCAACCCAGAAATACTCATACATTAACTTACGTGTATCAATCTCTTTTCTGCGGAAATATCGCTCGTGTTCAGGAAGGAACATATCTTCCAAGGCTTCTCTTTCCTCTTCTCCATTCCATTTAATTTCTGTTCTCCAGTTGAGGAATGGGGGATCGTAAGTCTCTCCGGTCTTTTTGTTCTCTTCAATGAGATAATCTTCGGGATTAACATCACCGAGTTTTCTGCGGGCAATTGAGTCCCTAACCCAGAATACGAACTGGCGATACTCATTATTGGTAATCTCGGTTTCATCCATATAGAATGCGCTTACCGACACAGTTCTTGGATCATTGATGTGTGCATAGGGGACATCCTGGTCACCGACGCCCATAGTAAAACTGCCCATTGGAACATAGGCCATACCATACGGATCGGGCTGATAGAATTTTTCACGCTTTGTAACACCGATCAATTCGCCATTACCTGAGTTACCGCAACTACTCAGTATAAGGGCAACAATGATGAAATTGAAGAGTTTTTTCATGTTTAGTACCTGATTTTAATGCAAATAACGGTTTTCCTTACGGATTATTATTAGTCCTTTTCTGAAAAATGAACGACAAAAATAGCAATATAAATTTTCCAAACAACTTTTTCCTTATAAGAATCGAGTGTTACGGAAAGATTTTTTTGTTTTTTCAAGTTCCAGTTTGAAACAATATCGTACCATAACTTCGTGGCTGCCGGCTCCCCCTATTTTTGATAAGGGAATATCGTAAGCATAACCAAGACTCAAATCCTTAATATTCAAACCTATCATAACTGCAGTTGTCTCCTGCAAACGATAAGATATTCCTCCCCACACTTTTCTGTTATATTCGATCAATGCATTTAAATCTACTTGTGCTGTGACGCCATCATATTTGACGAACACACTTGGAGTAAAAACATAGGCCGGATTTCTGATCCATGAAAGCTCATATCCGGCTGTCCCATAATAATGTCGCTTAAGTGTGTATTCATACTTGTTCCCAAGATTTCTTGCATTTTCCAATAATTGTGAAGCTGATAATCCAAGGTATAAACCTCCGGGTTCAAGATAAAATGCCCCAAAGTTAAAATCTGTGAACATTGTACTCTCTTCAGCACTACTCAATATTGGGTCGCCTTGTTCAACCGGTTTTAGTTTACTGAAATCAAGTGATTTGTTGATAAAACCGACATTGAAACCAATACCAAGTTCACCTCCTGCGAGCGATTTATTATATGAGTATCCTACTTTGACATATACATCTTTAAAGTATCCAATCTTGTCCTGCATTACAACTGCTGAGACCCCTCCGTGTAATAATCTTATAGGGGCATCTCCACTAATAACAAATGTTTCAGGAGCTATATGGTTATTTTCCTCATCATTAAGACCTACCCACTGCTGTCTGATTATTCCGGTAACACATATTGCATCTCTTAATCCGGCATAGCCCGGATTTACTGCCATGTGATTAAATGGGTTGAGTGTAAATTGAGGTTCTTGTTGTGATATACTGATTAATGGCAATAACAATAAAAGTATTGCTAATACCCTGCAAACTCTTGATAATCGATTTACTGTTGGAATGCTATTCATTTCAGCATTTCTATCATTTTTTACAGCAATGATCACTTCGACCATTGAAAGTAAGAAGGTGTAATTTGTCGCTTTAATTCTCTTATTAATCTAAAATATGAACAAAAGTAATACATTCTAACTATAAACACTACTATTAAAAAAAAAGTTGCTGATAATTTTCCTAACGTTTTTGGTAAATCTAAACGATAAGTGCCTTTCCATATTGTGTAGTTTTGCACTTTAAATAATCAAAGCTATGACATTTATCCAGAACGAAAAAATATTTTCAGCACAATGGTTCAAAGCATACTCATTGACAGTCATCGGTGCTTTCATCTTAGCAGCAGGATTTGTCCTCTTTATTAATCCATATAATATTGTCCCCGGGGGTGTGTATGGTATCGGTATCGTCGTACACCATCTTACCAAAGGCTTATTCTCATTCTGGCCAACCGGTGTACCAATCGGACTTTTTGGTCTTTTGCTAAATATCCCTTTAACTATCCTCGGTATAAAAATACTCGGGCCCCGATTTGGTTTTAAAACTGTACTTGGTTTTGTGCTCACTTCTGTATTTATGGACCTTCTGACAATGCTCATTGGTGAAGGTGATTATCTTGGTTTGAAAGATGATGTTTTGATGGCATGTATATTCGGTGGTGTGTTGTTGGGCTTTGGTTTAGGATTGATATTCAAATCAAAGGCAACTTCCGGAGGCTCTGATATCATTGCTATGATAATTTCAAAATATACTCGCTTACCGTTAGGCCAGTTAATGATTTATGTCGACTCTACAATTGTACTTCTCGGTTTATTGGCTTTTGGTGACTGGCGAATTCCTCTTTATTCATGGATTGTGATATTCGTTACGGGTAAAGTTATCGACATCACCATGCAGGGTGTAAGCTACGATAAGATGCTCCTTATTATATCTGATCAATTTGACCTTATTCGAGATAAGATAATTAACGATCTCCATCGCGGCGGAACATATATTCCCGGAAAAGGAATGTATAATAACACTGAAAAGACTATAATCTTCACTGTATTAAGTCGGCGTGAGTTGGCAATGCTTCAGGATTACGTCCATAAAGCTGATCCAAATGCATTTCTCACTGTTGTAGATGCTCATGAAATACTTGGCGAAGGATTCAAGTCGTTAAGTGATAAAGTAGCTGAGTTTTAATTCATTTAAGCAGTTAATTAGCAAAATAAGATTGCATCATGGCTTTTCTTCAAAATGACAAGATCTTTACCAAAAAGTGGTTTATCTCGTATTCTCTTATTATTGTCGGTACTTTCTTAGTTGCCACCGGATATGTTTATTTCATTACTCCTTATAAGATTGTTCCCGGTGGTATTTATGGTATTTCAATCGTTTTACACCATCTGTTTGGTACTCCTGTCGGTTTAACTGCTTTGTTATTCAACATTCCGCTAACAATCATCGGCACTAAAATACTAGGCCCGCGATTTGGTACCAAGACGGTTGTTGGCTTTGTCCTTACTTCAGTGTTTGTTGATGTGCTTTCATACTTTTCGGAATTCAAACCATTGGTCGAAGCTGACCCGCTGCTTTCTTCAGTATTTGGAGGTGCCATCGTGGGTGCAGGTGTTGGTATGATTTTTAAATCGAAAGCTACATCCGGTGGTTCTGATGTTATCGCAATGATAATTGCACGTTATACACGTCTGCCTCTTGGACAATTGATGATGATGGTTGACTCTATTATTGTGCTGATAGGCTTCGCCGCATTTGCCGACTGGAAGGTGCCATTATACTCATGGATAACCATATTTGTGATGGGGAAAACCATTGATGCAGTTCTCTCAGGTGTAAATTATGAGAAAACGATTTTTATTGTCTCTGAAAAGCATCTCGAAATTCGTGATAAAATAATTAACGATCTAAATCGTGGGGGTACTTTTCTTCAGGGTGAAGGAATGTTTAACGGTCAATCCAAGAAAGTGATCTTCACAGTGGTCAATCGTCGGGAGCTTGCTATGCTTGAGGAGTTTATCAATAAAATTGACCCAAAAGCATTCCTGACAATAATGGATGCTCACGAAATACTGGGGCAGGGATTCAAATCACTTCACGATAAACTTGAAGAATAACAATAAATCACAACTTACCTAATGTTGAATCACATCCTTCCTAAGGAGGTGCAATACATTTTATAACAATCTGTTAAGCTCTATTATTTGAACAACTTAATGATATCGTTACCGTTTGCAAGAATAAGCAGTCCGAATAACAATATCATACCGGTTATCTGAGCGTATTCCAGGAATTTATCTGAAGGCTTCCTTCCGGTAATTATTTCATAGAGCAGGAATAAAACATGTCCCCCGTCAAGTGCCGGGATAGGCAATACATTCAGGATTCCAAGCATAATTGATAGAAATGCTGTTAAACTCCAGAATGACATCCAGTCCCATTGTGCCGGGAAAATATTACCTATTGAAATAAATCCGCCCACAGATTCATAGGCTTTTACTTCGGGTAAGAATAAAAGTTTCAGTTGTTTCAGATAATTATCCATTTGCTTCCATGTACGTGTAAACCCCGCCGGAATTGCTGAGATTAAGGAATACTCCCTCTCTTTTATCTGAAATATTTTTGAAGGATCAGTCAGGTATGCACCAATCTTGGCTGTTTCATCAAGCTGTACAGTAAAACTAAGAGTATCAGAAGCCCGAATTGCTTTCAAGCTAATTTCTTTCCCGGCATTCTGATCGAGTACATTTTTATACTGATCAAAGAACGGTAAAATTGTATCGTTTATTCCAATTACACGGTCACCTTCCTGCAATCCGGCTAACTTACCGGGTGAGTCCTTTAGGAACTTACCAATAATAAAAGGTACACGCGGACTAATGAATTCTGGTGATTGGTGCTTTAAGAGTTTAGCAATAAACCCTTCAGGGATGTTCACCTCAAATGGCTGGTCGTTACGAATAACCTGAACTGTCTTAGCGTTATCAAGGATAATCTTACCGGGAATTTTGTAAAAATCTTCAACATACTCATTGTCAACCGACAGGATCTTGTCACCATCGCGTAAGCCCATATTTTCAGCCATTGTGTCGGCTACAATTCCATATTTTACTTCCGAAGTAGGTAAGTACTCTTCACCCCACATCCATAAGATACCTATATATATTGCAATGGCAAGTAAAATGTTAACAGTAACGCCTCCCAACATTATTATCAATCTTTGCCATGAAGGTTTGCTCCTGAATTCCCAGGGTTGGGCAGGTTGATTCATCTGATCCTTATCCATCGATTCATCAATCATGCCTGATATTTTAACATATCCACCCAATGGTAACCAGCCTATACCGTATTCTGTCTCACCTTTCTTAAATTTAAACAATGAAAACCATGGATTGAAAAAGAGATAAAACTTTTCAACCCTTGTTTTAAATATCTTAGCAGCTATAAAATGACCAAATTCATGAAAAATAACCAGAATAGATAAGCTAAGAA
Source organism: Bacteroidota bacterium (assembly GCA_023441805.1). GTDB lineage: Bacteria > Bacteroidota > Bacteroidia > Bacteroidales > Lentimicrobiaceae > Lentimicrobium. Next base: position 42,762 of record JAEZNO010000032.1, on the reverse strand, counting down.
GTAACTGCGCTGCTTTAATTACAATTTCCATATTTTGATTTAATAATTTCCAATTAACAAATATAGTAAGTTAAGGTTTTGGTGCCACATTTTTGCAAAGGTCGATGGCAATTGACCTTATATAATTATTAGTTTCGAAAAGCGAATCAAGATCAGGTGATGGATTAAATTCTGCTTTACTCATGCACGTTTCTATTAAACCCGGTATTTCCGAAAATTGTATCTTACCACACAAAAATGATGCAACTGCGACTTCATTGGCTGCATTCATAATACACGGTAAATTTCCTCCTTTTGATATGGCTTCATAAGCTAGCCTGACACTTGGGAATGTTTCATAATCAGGCGACTCAAAAGTAAACGATCCGATTTTGGTGAAGTCAATTTTGCTAAATCCTGAATCCAACCGATAAGGATACGATAAGGCAAATTGGATAGGTAGCCGCATGTCGGTTGGCCCTAACTGAGCCTTTACTGTTCCATCAGTAAATTCAACCATACTGTGGATAATAGATTCGGGGTGTACCAAGATCTCAATCTTATCAGGCGACAGATCAAAAAGCCATCTTGCTTCAATGACCTCAAGCCCTTTATTCATCATGGTAGCTGAGTCAATAGTTATTTTATTTCCCATCGACCATTTCGGATGATGCAAGGCTTGCTCAATGCTAACATTTTCCAGATCTTCCTTCTTCCATCCCCTGAAAGGACCTCCCGAAGCTGTCAGATATATCTTTGATGGCAGTGACAATTCACCTGTCAGGCATTGAAATATTGCTGAATGCTCAGAATCGACAGGGATTATAGGTACATTTTTCTCCTTGGCTAATGCTGTGATAATTTCACCTGCCACTACAAGAACCTCTTTGTTAGCCAATGCAATAGCTTTTCCTGCCTTAATAGCACTTATAGTTGGTCGAAGACCTGCAAATCCAACCAATGAAACCAAAACCAGGTCGACTAAATCCGATTCAACAATCTGTTCGAGTGAGTTGCTACCTGTATAAACCTTTACATCAAAAGTAGTCAACGCATCGAATACCTTTTGATACATTGATGTATTGGTAATAACCACACTGTCAGGTCTGTACAATTTGGCCTGTTCAATAAGGAGATCCGAGTTATTATTAGCTGCAAGAACAGTCACTTCAAAGAGGTGATTGTATTTGGCAATAACCTCTAAAGCCTGAGTTCCTATTGAGCCTGTTGATCCAAGTATAGCAATTCGCCTTTTCACAAACCGACAATTAAAAAATCACAAAGTTCTCGGGATTAACCGGATTACCATTCATCCATAACTCAAAATGAAGATGAGGACCGGTTGACAATTCGCCTGATTCACCTATAATGGCAATACTCTCCCCTGCCTTTACAAATGATCCCTGCTTTTTCAGGATTACAGAATTGTGTTTATATACACTTATCACATTATTAGGATGTTGCAGTGCAATTACATGCCCGGTCGAAGAACTCCATTCCGAAAAAATTACTGTACCATCGTAAACTGCTTTGATTGATTCTTCTTTTGGAGCAGCAATATCAATACCAAAATGTTTAGCCTGAATATTGAAATGGTTGGTGACTATACCTTTAACGGGTGTGAAAAACGCCGGTATACCAACAGTTGAAACATTACGCTTATTATCATCCCTGAAAGTTCTGATGTTATATTTATTACTTTGCTCGTACTCAGCCCTCAGGATGGAATCTTCGCGAGACTTCTGTAGAGTAATCTTAGAATACTTATCATGATTTATAGTATCAGAAACCGGCTTACTCTCATCAGGCATATCAATATCACCCGTAATTACCTTACGCAAGTTCTCAATGAATAGATCCTTTGCACGTAATGCCTTTTCAAGTGAATCGGCCTGAATTGTCAACTCATAAATATCTTCCTGTACTCCTGCATCATTGTATCCCGGAATGAACTCCTTCAATGGAGTAAAAGCAATAAGGTATGTTGTAAGAAAAATAAAGATGATAGCAATCATACCTGTCACAACAAACACATTTAAACGCGAGAGTCTGAATGACAGCTTTTCTTCAAAAGTATCATCATTTAAGATGACCAGTCTGTACTTGTCGCGAAGTTTCCTGTACCACTTTACCTTGTTTTCGGGAAATTCGTTTTCAATATTCTTTTTCTTTCGCCCCATTAACAAATTTGAGTTTCAGGGCAAAATTACTTACTTTCTTAATACCTGTGAATAAAAAGACCAGAGCATGTTATTAAACATGAGTGTGTTTAACATAATAGATACTCTGTACCAAATATACTTAAACAATGCTCAACCGGTAGTAGTTGAGCGGACTTGGTACGGACTTAATACGGACTTAGTACAGACTTTTTAAGAAGAAAAAATCGATAGTAACCAAAAATATTTGTGCTAAAAAGCCTTTTTTGTTTAATTTATTTTTCGCAAGATTAAACAGACAGGAATAATTCAAAATAGTCTCCCATCTCCCTTTAATTTTCCCGGCTTGGCACATTAACCACTTTGTTTTGAATCAACAACTGAAACAATATTGACTGTTAGAACTGAACAACGCTCAATGACAGCACTTATTTAAAGGTATTGGAATACTGAACGAGTTAAATTATCTTAACTCGTCATATTTTAATCATTGATTGTATATGATCTGTACAATTTTAGACCTTTTTGTGGAGTTTATGTGGAGTTTATGTGGAGTTTATGTGGAATTAATGTGGAGTCTTTGACTTAATGGCTAGAATTAAATTTGGCATGAACCTTCCGAATAATAAATGGCGCTCATTTACAGCAATTGATTTTGGAACTGTTCTTTTTTAACATAGTTTCAGAAAAATAAAATATTTTTGCAGATTAAGAGTTAATAGGTAGAAAAGTAAATTTCAGAATCATTGGCAGCTAATACGCGACTGATCCGCAATATTTCGTTACTGGGCTTTATTACAGTACTGCTTGTATCTTGCTCAACTAAGAAAAACACATTCAGCAGACGGGTTTATCATAACCTTAATGCTCATTATAATGCCTACTGGAATGGTAACGAGAGCTATAAAGATGGTGTAACGCAGCTATCCAAATCAGCCAAGGATAATTATATTGCAGTTTTACCGGTATATAATTACGGAACACAAGCTAATGCTCAGGCTGTGAATCCCAACATGGACCGTGCAATTGAAAAAGCATCGAAAGTTATTCAGCGCCATTCAATGTTCTTCAACGGCAAAGAGCATGTTAAATGGGTGATGTATAGTTATATGCTTATAGGTAAAGCAAATTTTTTTAAACAAGATTACAATGCAGCCCGCCGAGCTTTTGAGTTTGTGGCCGATAAGTATAGTAAAGAAGATATCCGTTATGAAGCATTACTTTGGACCGGACGCACATATCAAAAGCTAAAACAGTACGAAAAAGCAATAACTACTTTTGATCAACTGACTGAAGAGTCGAAGAGTACACTTTTGCCCTGGAATGTTCGTAAAGCCCTGCCACTTGCTTACGCTGATCTTTACATAGCACAAAGTAAGTATTCATTAGCTAAAACTAAGATAGAAGAAGGATTACCTCTCCAGTCAGGAGCGAAATTCAGAACACGATTGAATTATATATTAGGACAGCTTTATCAGCAGGAAGGGAAAGACAGTCAGGCAACCGAGTATTTTACACTTGTACTCAAAGGTTCACCCAGTTTTGAAATGGCATTTAATGCACGTATTAATCTGGCCAGGGTGTATGATGCAGGCAGAGGAGATCGGTATCAAATAGTTAAAGTACTAGAGAAGATGCTCAAAGAAATCCGTAATCAGGATTTTCGTGATCAGATTTATTATGCACTGGCTGATATTGCATTAAAGCAGAAAAATGACACTTTGGGAATATCTTATCTGAGAAAATCGGTTGCATCAAGTATTGATAATGACTTTCAGAAATCAACCTCTGCATTGCGACTTGCCGATTTGTACTTCAAGGCACAGGAGTATGGGTTTGCCCAGGTATATTATGATACAGCATTAAATTACCTGCCTCGGGAATACCCCGATTACGAAAAAATCAGTGCCCGTACTGAAATCATTTCCCGACTCGTGGAGAATCTTCATGCAGTACATATTCAGGATAGCTTACAGAAATTGGCTGCTATGCCTGAGAGTGAACGTCTGAAGATTATTGATGCTGCTATTGCTGAATATGTCAGAAAAGAAGAAGAGGCAAAACGCAAAGCTGAGGAAGAAAGACTTGCTATTGAAGCAGGAATGGCTTTAACCGGCCGAAGAGTCACTGATATGGAAGGCCAGACAACCATTTCAGGTGGTGGGTGGTATTTCTATAACCCATCAGCAATTGGGATGGGGTATAGTGAATTTACCCGGAAATGGGGACGTAGAAAACTTGAAGATAACTGGCGTTTAAGTAACAAGCGTGTGGTCAATTGGGATCTTTTAGCTGATGAAAATACTGTTGTTGATACAACAGGAGGAAACGGGAAAGGAAAAGGTGCCGCAACCGATTTTAAGAGTCGTCAAACATACCTCAACAATTTGCCATTCAAACCTGAGCAGATTGCTGCAAGTAACGAAATTATTGCTACTTCTCTCTTTAATGCAGGTTTGATTTATCTTGAGGAATTGCGTGATATTCCTGAAGCAGAGAAAACACTCCATACTTTGATTGACCGTTTTCCGGCTGACTCGAATGTATTACAAGCACATTATCATCTGTACAGGATAAGTCGCGACCGGGGTGATTCAATTGACATGGAAGCACACAAAAACGAGATAGTCACCCGATATCCTGAAAGCGACTATGCGAAAATTCTAATCGATCCTGACTACAAAGCAGAGCTTGAAGCTGCCAGCAACAGAGTACGAACTCTTTACGAGGAGACCTACAGTGCATTTAATGCAGGTATGTATAAAACAGTGGTAATTTATAGTAATGATGCTATCAGTACATATCCTGAGCATGAACTGATCCCCAAGTTTGAATATTTGCGTGCATTATCATTGGGTCAAACAGTTAATCAGGATACAATGAAGGTTGAACTTGCACAGTTGGTTAGTGATTATCCTTCGTCACCGGTTGTTCCTTTAGCAAATATTATATTAGGCCCTTCAAAGAGTAATACTGACAAACCCAAAAAGCCGGGTGAAGAGGGTGAAAGTAAACCTGTTGATATATCATTATATTCGCTTGAGTTATCGGCAGCGCATTTTTACGTATTGATAGTAGACGGTAATGCCGTTAATGTATATGGAACCAAAGTCAGGATAAGCGATTTCAACTCGCGTAACTATGCACTAAAGGAGTTGCAGGTCAACAGTGTGATACTTGATAACAACAAACAAATGATTACCGTAAGTAATTTCACTGACAGTCAGGATGCAATGAAGTACTTTAATCATATAAGCAATGATGATTACATATTTTCGGGCATAACTGAGGGAACGTTCAATCAGTTTGTTATATCATCAGGTAATTATCCAATATTCTTCAAGGAGAAGAAAATTGATGCATATGTGCAATTCTTCAACAAGAACTACCTCAAGAAATAACAACCAACATTAATAAATATGGCCAAGAATAACATACCCGAAGCCCCCCCATCAGCCAATTTGATTCAATCGGGGACAATAATTACAGGCGACATTGAGTCGAACGGTAATATTCGAATTGACGGCACTTTAACAGGCACAGTAACTGCAGGTGGTAAAGTAATTTTGGGATCAACCGGAACAGTTGAGGGTGAGATAAACTGCATTAATGCTGATGTTGAAGGTAAAGTAAATGGTGTTATCAGAGTTAAAGAACTGTTATCATTAAAAGCAACTGCAGTTGTAGTAGGCGATATAATTATTAATAAGTTAGCGATTGAACCCGGTGCCCGATTCACCGGAACATGCAAGATGGATGGTATGCCAATTGAACAGGCTCATTCATACACTGAACATGAAACCACAGAACGATGAAGATCCTTTAAAGCCTTATGCCCGATACTCAGGCATGGCTGCTCAGATGATCTTTATAATTGCCGGTGGTAGTTTTGGAGGTTATAAACTTGATCAGTGGCTCAATATTGCTTTCCCTATCTTTACAATAATCTTTTCTCTGGGATCTGTTTTCCTGGCAATCTGGCTTTTTATCAGACAATTTAATTCAAATAATAAACCACATGAATAGTGAAATAAAAGCATTCGTAAAAAAGCTGATGATCCTTGCCTCCATCATAGGCATATGTATCATTATTACAGTATTAATAATTTCACCTCAGTACGTTACACCTACCCTTCCATTCCTTTTGATATTTCATACCGCTGCAACTTTGATTTCATTTCTTTATATACATAAGAAGACTGAGAAAGCACCAAATAAATTCATAAATGTTTATCTAACAAATACAACAGTAAAACTACTGTTATATCTGGCAATCTTAATCATTTATGGAATTTATAACATCGCTGATGCAGTCAACTTTATTGTCAGTTTCTTCATTTTATACCTCATTTTTACTGTCTTTGAGGTCTTCAATTTGTTAAAAGCAAATAGAAGATTACATAAATAATGAAATTTTAGAACAAATTATTGAAAATAAAAGTATGATCTATATTACACGGCAAGAGCACTTTAATTCGGCTCACCGACTCTTTAAGCCTGAGTTCACTGATGAACAGAATATGGAAATTTTTGGCAAATGCTCAAATCCAAATTGGCATGGGCATAATTATGCCTTATTTGTTACAATAAAAGGTGAAGTCAATCCTGAGACAGGTTTTCTCATCAATCTAAAAACGCTGAGTAACATCATCAATGACAAGATCATTGAGAAAATGGATCACAAGAACATTAATTTAGAGGTTGATTTCATGACAGGTATACTGCCATCAGCTGAGAATATCGCCATTCAAATATGGAAAGAATTGGAAGGCACGATTATTGAGCATGGTGCCAGGTTGCATTGCATTAAGCTATATGAAACCGAAAGAAACTTTGTAGAATATTACGGATCGTGAAGAAAAAAAAAGAAGAAATGGAAAATGACGGATTAAAAGAAGGATTGAATGATATGGTCATTGAAAATATGATGGATGATTATGCAATTGAAATCGGATACCATCGTCGTGATACATACAATCCAAAAACTTTGGTAAAACTTGGAAATCACTATAAAGAAATTCTTAAGCTGATAGGAGAAGACCCTGCCCGCGAAGGATTACTGAAGACCCCTGAAAGAGTTGCTAAAGCGATGCAATTTCTCACTCATGGTTATGACGTTAACCCTGAGGAGATGCTGCGCTCTGCTATGTTCAAAGAAGATTACAAACAGATGGTAATAGTAAAGGATATAGAAATTTATTCACTTTGCGAACACCATATGATTCCTTTCTTTGGCAAGGCACATGTTGCTTATATTCCAAACGGATACATCGTTGGACTGAGTAAAATACCACGTGTTGTTGATGCATTTGCAAGAAGGCTTCAGGTTCAGGAAAGACTTACTACCCAGATTAAAGAGGTAATTAACAATACACTTAAGCCCCTTGGAGTTGCTGTTGTTATTGAAGCCCAACACATGTGCATGAGCATGAGAGGTATTCAGAAACAAAATTCAGTTACTACAACTTCTGATTTCACAGGCGCTTTTCTGGTTGATAAAACACGTGCTGAGTTTATCCATCTTATAGGATCGAAACTTCATTAATCACTTTGCAAAGATTGAAACGGCACTATGATGCAGATTGAACCATTCAAGCTGGAACGATATTTTGCCAAGTATGAATTCAATGTAAAATACCTGCTATCAAGTTCTGATTGTGATGGTTTTAGTATGCAATACGTGCTGGATGCAGCTGAACAGGGTGAACAACGATTATGGGATAACCTCACACTTGGCTACACCGACTCACTCGGTCACCCGTTGTTGCGTGAAGCAATTTCACGACATTACAACACAATTACGCCGGATGATGTATTTGTGCTTTCACCGGGTGAGGCAAACTTCATTTTGATGAATCTTGTTCTCAGTGCAGGTGATGAAGTAGTTTGCATGAGACCTGTATACCAGTCACTCTATCAAGTTGCCCGATCTATCGGATGTAAGTTGGTTTTCTGGGAACCGAATGATCAGGGTGGTTATAATGTTGATGACCTGGCGCAATTAGTGTCAGTAAGAACTAAAATGCTGATTGTTAATTTTCCCCACAATCCGACAGGTTTTTATCCGACAAGAGAAGAGCTCGACAGATTGATTCAAATAGTACGGCGGAATAATACATTTGTATTTTCGGATGAGATGTACCATAAACTGGTACACGACAAGTCGAATCTTAACGATTCACTGGTTGATCTGTATGAAAACTGTATTTGTTTATGGGGAACCGCTAAATCCTTTGGTCTGGCAGGTTTACGGATAGGGTGGGTTGTATCGCACAATAGGGAGCTTTTGCAAAAAATGCAGTCTTACAAAGACTATTTTACAATTTGTAACAGTGCACCTGCTGAAGTGCTGACAATGATAGCTCTCAACAACAGTGAGAAGTTCATTGAAGTGAATCTTGATAAAATAAGGAAAAACAAGAAGCACTTTGCTGAATTTGTAAGCAGGCATCCTGAGAATTTCCCTTCATATAAAGAACCACGAGCAGGTTCTACTGCACTTGTGGAAGTAAATATCGGCAAACCGACACTAGAGTATGCTGAAGAAATTGTAAAGAGAACAGGAATAATGCTTGTTCCCGCCGAAATGTTTGAATATGGTGAGAAGCACTTCAGGATAGGTTTTGGGAGATCGAACATGCCTGAGGCTCTGTCGGCATGGGAGTCTGTTTTATAGTCTTTTTCGAAAAGTATTATCTTTGCGCCACCAAATGAATAACTGAACCAATTATGAAAGCATACGTATTCCCCGGTCAGGGTGCACAGTTTACAGGCATGGGTAAGAATCTATATGATACGAACCCCACAGCAAAAGCCATGTTTGAGAAAGCCAACGAAATTTTGGGTTTCAGGATTACTGATTTGATGTTTGAGGGTACAGATGAAGACCTCAGGCAGACTAAAGTTACCCAACCGGCAATCTTTCTTCACTCAGTTATTTTAGCAAAAACATTAGGCGATCAATTTAAGCCTGATATGACTGCAGGCCATTCGTTAGGTGAATTTTCGGCATTAGTGGCAGCCGGTGCTTTGTCGTTCGAAGATGGCCTCAAGCTTGTTTATGCGCGTGCCATGGCAATGCAGAAAGCGTGTGAGGCTGAGCCAAGTACAATGGCAGCTATCCTTGGCCTTGACGACACTAAAGTTGAGGAAGTTCTGAAAGACATTGATGAGATAGTTGTTCCTGCCAATTATAATAGTCCGGGACAGTTAGTTATTTCAGGTTCAATAGCAGGCATTGAAATTGCATGTGAGAAATTGAAATCTGCAGGTGCGAAAAGAGCTTTACCACTCAAAGTTGGAGGTGCATTCCACTCACCACTTATGGAGCCTGCAAGGATTGAGCTAGCCGATGCAATTAACAATACAAATTTCAGCACTCCTGTTTGTCCGGTATATCAAAATGTTTCAGCACAGGCTGTTACTGATCCGGCAATCATAAAAGAAAACCTGGTTAAGCAACTGACAGCTCCTGTAAGATGGACACAAACCGTTCAGAATATGGTTGCTGACGGAGCAACTACTTTTGTAGAAGTTGGTCCGGGAACAGTATTGCAGGGACTTGTTAAGAAGATTGCACCTGAGGTTGAAGCCTTAAGTGCTCAATAATTTCAGATTGTCGGAGATCGATTAGATTACCTGGTTACATATTGTTGTTTGTAATAATTCTGGTATTCACCTGAAGTAACATTATTCAACCATGCTTCATTTGCCAGGTACCAATCAACAGTGGATTCAAATCCTTCAGTGAATTTAACAGCCGGCTCCCAGCTAAACTCATCTTTTATTTTTGAAGCATCTATGGCATACCTTAAATCATGACCTGCACGATCTTTCACGTAAGTGATAAGTTCAGCAGATTCACCGGGTTTACGGTTTAAGCGCTCGTCCATAATGGCGCAAAGCTTATGGATCAGATCGATGTTTTTCCACTCATTATTACCCCCTATATTGTAGGTTTGGCCAATTCTTGCTTTATGGAATAACAGGTCAATAGCCCTTGCATGGTCTTCAACATACAGCCAATCGCGGATATTTTCACCCTTACCATAAACAGGCAGCGGCTTTTTATTTCGGATATTGTGAATAAACAAAGGAATTAGCTTTTCAGGGAACTGATATGGGCCATAGTTATTGGAACAATTTGACACAATAACAGGTAACCCGTAAGTATGGAAGTAAGCCCTTACAAGGTGATCACTGCCAGCTTTGCTTGCTGAATACGGACTCCTTGGATCATACGAAGTTGTCTCCATAAACTTCCCGGTTTCGCCTAATGAACCATAAACCTCATCAGTTGAAATGTGATAAAAGCGTTTCTCTTCGCAATTTGATTTCCAATTTGCAAGGGCGGCATTTAGCAAATTCACAGTTCCCACAATATTGGTCATTATAAACTCCATAGGATTAGAGATTGACCTATCCACATGTGATTCAGCAGCAAGGTGGATTACTCCGTCAAAATTCCACTTGCTGAACAGGTCTGAAATAAATATTCCGTCGGTGATATCGCCCTTAACGAATGAGTAGTTTGGAGCAGATTTAACATCTCTCAGGTTCTCGAGGTTTCCGGCGTATGTGAGTTTATCGAGATTTACGATATGATATTCAGGGTATTTATTTACAAAGAGTCGTACTACATGCGATCCGATAAATCCGGCACCTCCGGTAATTAAGATATTTTTCATGGCTTATAATTTATCCGTTATAATTTCTTTTGAAGAGAGTGCAAGCTCCCAGTTCCAGGCTGAAGCCATCATGTCATTCAGGGTTCTTTGGGCAACCCATCCGAGTTCCTTATTAGCATACGATGTGTCAGCCCATACTTTCTCGATGTCACCCGGCCGCCTGTCAACAATCCGGTAGTTAAGTTTTTGTCCTGAAACTTGTTCGAATGACTTTATCACTTCTAATACGCTGAATCCGTTTCCTGTACCCAGGTTGAATACCTCAAAATTATTATGTGTTTTTCCGGATATCATCCTGTCAACAGCACAGACGTGAGCCTGGGCAAGGTCAACTACATGTATATAATCGCGGATAGCAGTGCCGTCAGGAGTATTATAATCAGAGCCAAAGACTTGTAGCATCTCGCGCTTTCCGATAGCTGTCTGGGTAATGAAAGGGACCAGGTTATTCGGCACACCAATAGGAAGTTCGCCAATTAATGCACTAGGGTGTGCACCTATGGGATTGAAATATCGTAATGAAATTGCCCTGATGGATGAGGCATTGACAATGAATTTAATTATCTGCTCAGCCATTTGTTTAGTATTGCCATAAGGCGACCAGGCTTCTTTGATTGGAGAAGTTTCTTTTACAGGAAGTTCATCCGGTTGTCCATACACGGTGCATGATGATGAAAATACCAGATTTGTAATATTGTGGTCTTTCATACCCTGCATTACATTTAGCAACGATTGGATATTGTTTCTGTAATATTCAAGAGGCTTCTCCATTGATTCGCCCACTGCCTTATAAGCTGCAAAATGGATAATTCCATCAAGGTCAGGATGCTTTTTGAAGAACTCGGCAGTTGGTTCGGCTTCTGAGAGATCAACTTTATGAAATTCAGGTCGTTTACCTGTAATTTCAGCAATACGATCAATTACGAATTCAAAGGAATTCGACAGATTATCAACGATTACAACATCAAAACCCTTATTTTGAAGTTCTACAACTGTGTGTGACCCAATATATCCGGTACCTCCGGTAACGAGTATCTTCATGTAAAATAAATTTTTATTGTACTATTCTGACACTATATTAACACGTCCGTTTTTCAGTTGGTATTTTTCTTTGCTTTCAGGACAAACAGCTATACCTGTCTCATCGAATTTCAACCGATGACCGTATCGGCTCATCCATCCGGTTTGTCGGGCAGGATTTCCAACCACCAGAGCAAAAGGGAGCACTTCTTTAGTAACCACAGCTCCTGCACCTATAAACGCATATTCACCAATATCGTGACCACATACTATTGTAGCGTTGGCACCAATTGATGCTCCTTTTTTGACGATAGTTTTTGTATAATTACCCCTTCGATTAACAGCACTGCGTGGATTTACTACATTGGTAAACACCATTGAAGGTCCCAGAAAGACATCATCCTCACAGATGACTCCAGTGTATATCGATACGTTATTCTGTATTTTAACATTCCTGCCTAAAATGACTCCGGGTGAAACAACTACATTTTGACCAATGTTACAGTCATCACCTATAGTACATCCTTCCATGATATGGCTGAAATGCCATATTTTAACTCCATTACCAATAGTGCACCCCTCATCGATTACTGCAGTTTCATGGGCGAAGTAATTGTTCGTTTTTTCCATTGTAAGCAACCTTTGTTAATTAAATCAAACGGAAAACCGTCTATATCGTTTTCAGTGATTATTTACAAACTCAAGCAGTGTTCCGGTAATATAATTCAATTGTTCAGTATCAAGTTCGGTATGCATCGGGAGAGAGATTACCGTATCGCACAAAGCTTCAGTTACCGGAAAATCGCCATGCTTATATCTGGGATCGAGATATGCTTTTTGTAAATGAAGAGGAACAGGATAATAAATCATTACCGGAATATTATGCTGTGCCATAAATTCAACCAGTCCATTGCGATCAACTCTTGAAGTAACAATAGTGTATTGATGATAAACATGGGTAGAATTGGAAGCTTTGACAGGAACCTTCAATTTAGGGTTGTTTGCGAATGCTTTATCATAGAATTCTGCAGCCTTTCTTCTTGCAGCATTATATTCATCTAGATGCGGTAATTTAACATCAAGAACTGCGGCCTGAATACTATCGAGTCGACTGTTTACTCCAATGTAATCATGATAATACCTGACAGTCATTCCATGATTAACCATACCTCTTAACTGTTTTGCCAATTCATCATCATTAGTGAAAATAGCTCCGCCATCACCGTAGCAACCAAGGTTTTTACTTGGAAAGAATGATGTGCAACCTATATGTCCGATCGTACCGGATTTCTTACGTGTACCGTCTTTGAAAATGTAATCAGCTCCGATTGACTGGCAGGCGTCTTCAATAACGTAAAGGTTGAATTCAGCAGCAATATCAAGGATGGCTTCCATATCAGCGCATTGACCGAAAAGATGAACCGGTACAACAGCTTTAGTCTTAGGTGTTATTGCTTTTCGGATAGCTGCAGGGTCAATATTAAATGTATCAGGATCAACATCTACAACAACAGGTGTCAAGCCAAGTAAGGCAATAACCTCTGCAGTAGCAATAAATGTGAATGAAGTGGTGATAACCTCATCTCCGGGTTTTAGGTTTAAGGCCATCATGGATACTGTCAGAGCATCAGTGCCATTTGCACATGGTATAACATGTTTAACTCCAAGATATTGCTCCAAATGTTCCTGAAAGGATTTTACAGCTGGACCATTGATAAAAGCTGTAGAATCGATAACACGGGCAATTGATTCGTCAATTTGATCTTTGATCTTTAAATATTGACCCTTGAGGTCGACCATTGATATCTTATTCATGCAGTGCCGGGATTAAAGAATTAATATGAGTTTTATTAAAATGGATGCCATTTGTGGCAGGAGTGCAAATATACAACATTACAACTAAGGTAAAATTCAAGTGAATAACAATTAAAGCAGCTGAATATTGCTCTAATGCTTATATTTGTCGGCAATATTAACATTCATTATTAATGTCAGGAATAGCCCGGTATAGATTAATAACAGGAGTCATTTGCTTTTGCAGTCTGCTCGGTCTTGTATCAAACAAGTTGCATGCTCAGCTAAATGTAAAAGACTCGACTATCTCAATGCATCTAATAATGGGTCAGTACGCATTTCAGATACCTGCAGGTGACATGAGTGAACGGTTTGGTGTCAACTCAATGATTGGAGGCGCTTACATGTATAAGACCCAAAAGAACTGGATGTTTGGTATAGACGGGCGATTTATGTTTGGCAATGATGTAAAGGACTCTGATAAGATATTTGATAATATTGAGACTTCAGATGGGAACATTGTTGATATGGAGGGAATTTATTCTACATATCATTTCTATGAAAGAGGATTTGCATTATTGGCAAAAACAGGTAAGGTATTTACTCTGGATAAACCTAATCCAAACTCCGGTATCTTGACCGGCTTGGGAGTTGGATATTTACAGCATAAGATTTTTATAGACCACAGAGACAAGACTGCACCTCAAATAACAGGCGATTACCTTAAAGGATATGATGAATTAAAAAACGGTCCGGCAATCAATGTCTTTGGAGGATTCATACATTTTGACAACAAAAGGGTGATAAATTTTTATGCAGGGCTTGATGTAACAGTAGCTTTCACTCAGGATGTTCGCCCATACTCATTCGCTAAAATGGAGTACAATGATGGCAATTTCACCGATATTATTTTCTCAGTGAATGTTGGCTGGATTTTTCCAATCTATAAGAGAGCTCCTAAAGATTTTTATTACTACTAATACCTGACTAATAAATAAACCGTAATACGGCATGCGGCAGATTTACAGTTTTATAATTAAACATTACGGTTTTTCACTCCGGATACTTTCTTTATTCAATCAGAAAGCTAGGGATTGGTTTTATGGCAGGCGACATATCTTTATAAAGCTGGATGAGATATTTACAGCTCACTACGCTAATGAAAACCCCTCACCAATTATATGGGTGCACTGTGCATCTTTAGGTGAATACGAACAAGGGCGTCCAATTATACAAGAACTTAAGAGACGTTTCCCTGGGTATTTAGTGTTATTAACTTTCTTCTCACCATCAGGATTTAATAATAAGGCTCAAAATTCAGACGCTGATTTTGTTTTTTATCTTCCAATAGATACAATTAAAAATGCCAGGAAATTCATTAGGATTGTATCTCCGGCACTGGCCATATTTGTTAAATACGAGTTCTGGTATAACTATCTGCACGAACTGCATCAAAATAAAATACCCGTTTACACTGTCTCTGCTATATTCCGTCCGGAACAGCATTTCTTCAAATGGTATGGATCATGGTTCAGGAAGCATCTGCGAAATCTGAAACAGATTTTTGTTCAGGATGAAGAATCAGCTGAATTGTTAACCATGATTGATGTTAATAATGTCACAGTGTGTGGAGATACCAGGTTTGACAGGGTAAGTGGTTTATTGGAACATAAGATTGAGCTTCCTCAGGTTACTGAATTCATAAGCAACAGCAAAGTATTAGTTGCCGGCAGCACCTGGCCTCCTGATGAAGAAATTCTTAAGGGTTTACTAAAGTCAATTTCAGATCTAAAAATCATAATTGCCCCTCATGAGGTTAACCCACATCATATTAAAGAACTAAAGACTAAATTTGGAGAGACATCAATACTCTATAGTCAAATGGGTGAATATCCGAAACCGGATAAATTCAGAGTTCTTATTATTGATTCAATAGGTTTGCTGTCGCAATTATACAGATTCGGGCAAATAGCCTATGTAGGAGGTGGTTTTGGGGTTGGCATCCATAATACACTTGAAGCCGCTGTTTATGGGAAACCGGTGATATTTGGGCCTAATTATTACAAGTTTAGAGAAGCACGTGAGCTTATTGCAAATGCCGCTGCTATTTCGATTAAAAGTGAGGAAGAGTTAATATCGGAGGTAAAGTCATTATTTGAATCATCTGAAAGGCTTGAGAGTTATTCAAAATCAGCACAGGAGTATGTGCAAAGTCGAAGAGGTGCTACTGACATCATTATGAATGAAATAAGCAATTACATCTCAACCATCTTGTCAGCTTAAATGGTCTTCATGAAAGGAAGCCACACTAAAAACAACTACCCGTATTTTACTTATTCAATCAGCTTTCTTTCACAAACTGCAGGATTATCAATCTGAAAGATGACAATTGCAAGTTCCTTACCATCATGAGCGGCAGAGAATGAATGAGTACGACCAAACTGAACATGCCACTTACGGGTTAATGACACCGATTCATGCGCATGGCCATGAAGTGTAATATAAGGCTGTTTAGAGTTGATAAATTCAGTGATTGCTTTACTACCAACACTAATAAGTCCAGGGATTTTATCTAAATCAGTATTAAATGGTGGCGAATGCATGATAAAAATAGCTTTTGCGGGAGAATCCTCATCAATAAGTGCTTCGAGATCCTCGGCTATGGTTTTTGGTGCGAGGTCCTCCACTACACTTTTATATCCTTCATGGGGATGTATTGAATTTGGAGCGATTTGGGTATCAATATCATATTTCTCCCAGTCCTTCAATCTGAAAGGCGTGGGAGGCACGTATGAATACCCATAAATTTTATATGGCCCAAATTTGACCTTATTACTATTCAGAAACTTCCATAAGTCTTTACTTGCTCCTAATTCAAAACCAGGAATATCCGACTTATAGTCATCATTGCCTGCAATTAAATAAATCTCAGGGTAGTTACAACCAAGTTGGCGTTGCAGATTCTTGAATAAAGGGAACAAAAAATCCTCAAAGAAAGGGTTAATAGAAGTATCTTTTTGTTTTACAGATATATGGACGTGGGGAAGCAGGTCACCACCTATAAATAAGAAAGGGGGTTTATTATGTAAAATCTCCCGGGCAAGGAGATCATACTTCCTTTTATCACCATGAAGGTCAGATACAAAATAACAAGTTGTCATACCTGCTAAAATACAAAATCTTATCTTTGCCTTAAATAAAATGCAATGATTAAAGTCAATGAAAGTGATGTAAAACCTGTTATTGGTATATCGACGGGTGACTTGAATGGCATTGGTTATGAGATTATTCTCAAATCACTTGCTGACAACCGTATATTGGAGATGATGACTCCTGTAGTTTACGGTTCATCAAAAGTGGCTTCTTATCACAGGAAAATCCTCAATCTTTCAGAATTTTCATTTAATATCATTAAAAAAGCAGAGAATATAAATGCGAAAAAAGCAAATTTGATTAATCTGCATGATCAGGAAATTAAGGTTGAATTGGGGAAACCTTCACTTGCTTCAGGTGAGCAGGCTTTACTTTCACTTGAAGCGGCAGTAGAGGACTTGAAGAAGGGTCAAATAAATGCTCTTGTTACAGGTCCTATCAATAAGAAGACCATACAATCAGAAACATTCCATTTCCCCGGGCATACCGAGTACCTGACTGACAAATTCAACATTAAGGAGTCGTTGATGCTGATGGTTAGTCACAATTTCCGCATTGGAGTAGTAACAGGCCATATACCGGTTAATGAGATTGCATCGCACCTTTCAATTGAGTTAATACTCCGGAAGATTGATATTTTGAACAATTCACTACTTGTTGATTTTGGAATAAGAGCACCAAGAATCGCAATTTTGGGATTGAATCCTCATGCCGGAGATGATGGACTACTTGGAAATGAAGAAATCACCATTATCAAGCCTGCCATCGAATCAGCAAGAGCAGCCGGCAAGTTAGTATTTGGCCCCTACCCTGCCGATGGATTCTTCGCATCAGAAAACTTCACCAAATTTGATGGAATTCTGGCTATGTATCATGACCAGGGAATGCTTCCATTTAAGACTTTGTCGTTTGATTCAGGGGTAAATTTCACAGCAGGCTTGCCGGTAATACGCACTTCACCTGCTCATGGTACTGCTTATGAAATTGCAGGTAAGGATATGGCATCACCTGATTCGTTCAGAGCAGCAATGTATCTTGCCTGTGACATATGGAACCATCGGAAAGAGTATGCTGAAATATCGGCTAACCCTCTGAAGCCGGCAAGGCATGAAGCCGAAAATTAAGAATATATAATCGTCAGATAATTGAACTCATACACAATATATCAGATTGCAGAGATTGTTTCGGGTGAGTTATTTGTACAAACTAATGATACTGTAATCA
Source organism: Bacteroidota bacterium (assembly GCA_023441805.1). Taxonomy (GTDB): domain Bacteria; phylum Bacteroidota; class Bacteroidia; order Bacteroidales; family Lentimicrobiaceae; genus Lentimicrobium. Next base: position 24,746 of record JAEZNO010000032.1, on the reverse strand, counting down.
ATGAACTGCTTACTGATAGCAGAAAAGTAAATGTACCCCTGACATCCCTGTTCTTTGCTATTGTAACTAACCGAAATGACGGGCATAAGTATATTGAAGAGTTAATAGCTAAAGGTGTTCGAAATTTCTGTGTAAAAAACATTCCAAAATACCTGCAATCAGAAGCAAATTTTATTGTTGTCACTGATACCCTTAAAGCTCTTCAGGATCTTTCAGTATATCACAGACAACAATTCAAAATTCCTGTAATAGGCATTACAGGTAGCAATGGAAAGACTATTGTCAAAGAATGGTTATGGCAACTATTATCGGAAGAAAAAACCATTGTAAGAAGCCCGGCTAGCTATAACTCTCAGATTGGAGTTCCCTTATCCGTTTGGCAAATAAATAACCTCCATAATCTTGCCATTTTTGAAGCAGGAATCTCACAGCCGGGTGAAATGGAACTTTTAGAAAAAATCATTCAACCGGAGATTGGGATAATCACTAACATAGGAAAAGCACACGATCAGTATTTCTTATCTCACAATCAAAAAGCCGAAGAGAAACTCAAATTTTTCAAGCATTGTAACACCATAATATATTGCCGTGATTCTGCTCTGATTCATGAGCAAATTAAGAATTATCCGCCATCTGTTCTATTTAATTGGGGAATACATCCTGACTCACAAATAAGAATAATTGAAAGAGAGAAGGATAAGCATCATACCAGAATAACATCACTTTATAATTCAAAACATTATACAATCAGTATTCCATATACTGACGACGCATCTGTAGAGAATGCAATGCATTGCCTGGCCATTATGCTGCATATGGGCTATGGACCCGAAGTTATTAGTCACAGGATGCTAAAGTTACATCAAGTTGCTATGCGACTTGAAATGAAAGAGGGGATCAACAACTGTTTGATCATTAATGATACTTATAGTTCTGATCCTGAATCACTCACTAATGCACTTGACTTCCTTGTTCAGCAATCAGGACATGATAAGAAAACAGTTATACTGAGCGATATGCTGCAAAGTTCTATTGATGAAGACAAATTGTACGCATCATTGTCGGAACTGCTAATAAGAAAAGGGATAACACGATTAATAGGAATTGGTCCTGCAATATCAAGGCATAGTGATTTATTCGCTATACAGAAACAATTTTTTCCTTCAACTGATCAATTTATTGACAGCTATAACAATATCTCTTTTCGAAGTGAGAGCATTCTGATTAAAGGAGCCAGAATGTTTGCCTTTGAAAGGATCATTGATCTCTTACAGCAAAAGTCGCATGAGACTATTTTGGAGGTGAATCTCAATGCACTGATCCATAACCTCAACTATTTCCGATCTCTCCTTAACCCGGGCACGAAGCTGATGGTAATGGTAAAAGCATTTTCGTACGGGAGTGGCGGTTATGAAATAGCAAATGCGTTACAATTCCATCATGCTGACTATTTGGCAGTAGCATATCCGGATGAAGGAGTTGAACTTCGGAAAGCAGGTATTGGATTGCCTATTATGGTGATGAACCCTGAAATGACCGGGATGGATTCAATGATCAGGTATAATCTTGAGCCTGAAATCTATAGTTTCAGGACACTCCGGTTGTTCATCAAGTCAGTAGAAACTTTCAATGGGAAGACAGATAAAATCATTAACATCCACCTCAAACTCGACACTGGGATGCACAGGCTTGGGTTTATGGAACATGAAATTGACCGGTTAGCTGACGAGCTCAGGCAAAATCCCAATATAAGAGTAGTTTCGGCATTTTCGCATCTAGCTGGGAGTGAAAGTCAGGAATTAGACCACTTTACCAAAAGTCAGGTACAGCAATTCGAGAATCTTACCCATAAATTAAAGGAAAAGTTGGGCTACTCATTTATGAGGCACATTCTTAATTCGGCAGGAATAATTCGCCACTCGTATGCACAATACGACATGGTCCGCCTGGGCATTTCAATATATGGAATATCATCAATGGCTGATATTCAACAGAAGCTTGAGACAGTTAACAGTCTTAAAACCATAATATCTCAAATTAAGATCATCCCGGAAGGTGATACTGTCGGATATGGATGCAATTGGAAGGCAACGAAGGAAAGCACCATTGCAATTGTGCCGATTGGTTATGCCGATGGTTTTGGCAGGATATTAGGAAATGGTGTAGGAAGTATGTTAGTGAAAAATAAACTTGTACCTGTGGTAGGAAATATCAATATGGATATGACTGCCCTTGATATTACAGGAATAGATGTAGAGGAGGGAGATGAGGTAATAGTGTTTGGTAATGAACTTCCCATAAATAAAATCGCCGAGCAGATGAATACAATACCTTATGAGATCTTAACCTCTATATCACGCAGAGTAAAAAGGGTTTATTACCAGGAGTCTTAATTTCAACCTTAATTGGTTCTTCCAGAAGTCTAATTTTCTATTGCAGGCAACATTAAATACCAGGCGTAGTTTTTATTTTCAACGTGGCGTCTACTTTCTTTTCTATTACATGAATATTAATTTCTGTGACTCACAGGTTGGTTTAATAACATTAGTCTAAGTTTCTATAACTGTAATCTGATTTTACCGATAATCTCAATTACTGCGCAATAATAGTGTCAATTTCCTTAAGCTCTTCGGAAGTGAATGCTGTATTTTCGATTGCTTTAAGATTATTATCAATCTGTTCAGTAGAACTGGCACCAACTAAGACTGAGGTAATTCTCCTATCTTTAAGTACCCAGGCAAGTGCCATTTGAGCTAATGATTGTCCACGCCCTAAAGCTATATCGTTAAGCTTTCTAATTTTCTGAAGTTTTTCAGGAGTTATACTTTCAGGCTTGAGAAAATGAGCCCTAGAAGCTCTCGACCCGGCAGGAATACCTCCCAGGTAGCGGTCAGATAAAAGGCCTTGCGCCAGAGGCGAGTATACAATACAGCCCATCCCCTTTTCTTCCAAAATATCAAGTAAACCGTTCTCAACCCATCTGTCGAACATCGAGTACCGTGGCTGATGAATCAGACATTGAACACCACCTTGTTTTAAGAGGTCAGCTGCAACCTCAGTCTGTTGGGGATTATAATTCGACAGCCCCACATACAATGCCTTCCCTTGCCTCACAATGTCAATAAGTGCCAACATAGTTTCCTCAAGCGGGGTATCAGGATCAGGACGATGAGAATAAAAGATATCAACGTAATCTAATCCCAATCTCGTTAGGCTCTGGTCTATACTGGACATAAGGTATTTTCGTGAGCCCCCATTGCCATAGGGTCCGGGCCACATATAATAACCGGCTTTAGTTGAGATTATCATCTCATCACGATATGCTTTAAAATCAGAAGCCAGCACCCTTCCAAAAGTAATTTCAGCACTTCCTTCAGGAGGACCGTAATTATTAGCAAGGTCAAAATGAATTATTCCCTTGTCGAAAGCATGCCTCAGCATACTGCGACTGTTTTCAAAGATGTCGTTACCGCCAAAGTTATGCCATAGACCAAGGGAAACCTGAGGAAGGTATACACCACTATTGCCACATTTTGCAAACTTCATTTGCTCATAACGACCTGAATCTGCCAAATAACTCATATTGCTGGTATTAAGTTGATAAAAAAGAATTATCGGTTAAAGTACTTTCATCCCGGAGTTTCTATCCCTTCTTAGCATACTAAACAACTTAGAAGCATCTTGTCGTATAAGATCAATTTTTACCGGCTTGAGAATCCAGAATATCCATCCTATTATACCTCCCCATAAAAAGAAAGCAATGAACTGAAGTAATGAGAAAACTATTGCTATTTCAGGAGTAATCCCATAAAACGAGAATAAAAACACAATACTAACCTCTCTGGTTCCAAATCCGGCTATAGTTATGGGTATTAAAGTTACAAGACTCATAATGCTCATAATAAAGCTCATTTCAACCAAAGATATTTGTTGATTCAGAGAAATTAAAATCAACCAGTTAGCAACATAAAACAGGAAATATGAAAGGAGGGTAAGCAGCCATGGGTATCCCATTGGCTTGTTGAACATTTTATTCCAGGATTCTTTTAAGAAGGTTAAGTAGATTTTTTCTGATTTTACAATCTTCAGAAGGATTGCAATTATTCCCCAACCTATTAACATTACAAGACCAACAATGAACAGATAAATTAATGGATTGAAATTTCCTAAAAGCTTATAATAGAATAAAAGCCCTGATCCACCGAAAAGAAAAAGTAAAGAGAAGTCAAAAATACGGTCGACAACTATTGTTTTGAATGAATTATAGAAACTAATATCACGTTCCTGCCGAATATAGTAAAGGCGGGCAATTTCGCCTATACGTCCCGGTGTCAATAATCCAATTGTTACTGACGCCATATAAACTGCAAACGATGATTTGAAAGGATATATACAGCCTTCTTGCCTCAGTAACAGATTCCACCTTACACTCTTAAGGAAAAGTACTATTATGACTCCGGTGAGCGAAATCAGATACCAGTAAATATTTATTGTTTTAGCGATTAGAATGAACTGATCTATATCCCAGTCTACTCTTGTGATAAGAAAGACCAGGATAGCAACGCTAACAATAGCTTTAAGTAAAAAGGACCAGGCTTGTTTAGTCATCTACAGGTTCTCTCTTTTAATATTAAATGTTGCCTTTTTCCATACTTTACGGGTCTTCTCAAAAATGTTACCAACAATTGAAGGCGGAACTAGTGTAATTAGCCATCTGGCATGTCGGGTTCCGAGTATAAGGAATAGAGCATCAATAAACAGCTCCATAAGGTATCGGCTTTTGGGAAAACCTTTGATTTCATAGCCATAATTCGGATTTGACAACCCGACCCAGCGTCTGAATTTAAAACGGATAAATGTTCCTCTCTTTTTAAGGTCGTAGCCATGCGAATGCATAGTAATGGCATCATCTAAGCTAATTGGGGTAAGGGTAAGTAAACCTTCCTTCTCCATTTCGTTGAGTATAGATTGGCCTGTTTCGCTTCGGGCTATTACCATTGAAAAGCCCTTACCTCTTTCCTCATAAACCGGTGCCCATGCATCACCACCTGAGATATCAGTAAATTCATTACTTAAATCTGTACAAAGCAGAGAGTTTTTCATTATATGGAATGGGATAAGGAAATTGGCATGAAACTTCGGCAATTGAATAACAGTACCATCTTTCATTTCAACCCTCATATTGCCTGGCCATTCCCCATACCTAAAATATAACTTCTGTATGTTCCTGAAATCCTTTATCCTATACGACTTCAAGAAACTCTTTATAGAACTAAAATGAAGTGTATTACCATAAAAAGGTCCGAAAATATACTTGATATTAGCTACAGAAGGATCATTGATCTCCTGAAGCTTTCTGATACTTTGAACCTGAGGTGGTAGTCCAACATAAGCCAGCTTTCCTTTGAAAGCTTCTATCTCAGGCAATATTTCATTCACAGAAGTAATAATATACTTGCTTTGTGAAGCATCGAGTATTTCCTGTCGTGTTGTTGCTATAAATGGCTTTGTGAGCCACGGCTCAACATCAGACATGCCTGTGACTACGGCACCATCAATCTTTCCATTTTCAAGGAGCCAAATTAGAACAGCTGATATAATGCCTCCACTAGCTCCCTCCGCTCTTATTACCGGATCATTACTATGACCGATTGAAATGGATGTGTATGGGCCGGTATATGTATGGTAGTTGACTGGTTGGAAATAGTACTTGTTCCTATAATGCACGAAATCGAAATTCTTACCGGGGCATGCATGAAGTAACCTGTCAGCCTGCTCAGTATCAGGCTCTTCAAGGATTCTGGGCCTGTACTCACCTTCACGATCAGTAAAAACTATTTTCCCTTTTGACAATCCAACACAACTTCCGCATCTTGTACAAAAGTTGGACTTCATTATACTTCTTAGCTCATCAATACTTCGTACAGACATAAAATTGTCGAATTCCTAGTTCAGAAATAAATGTTCCCTGGCATTTTGCGATAAATTTCTCTGCAAATTGCTGAAGCTTAACAGGGCCAACCGGCAACAGTACTGTCCCCTTATGAAATTGCAAATTCCACCCTGTAATTTCAAGCATCGTTTTTACTTTTCCTGATGATGGGAATCTGTGTGGACCCTCCCCATGCCCTCCAAATAAAAACGTAAAGATTCGGTATGGCAATTCACTGGTTGCAGGTGGACAACTTAAAACCATGATTGCATCTTTGATCGATACCCGGTGAAGCTCCTTTAAAAAGCCTATAGGATCTGCAACGTGCTCCAATGTTTCAAGGCTCAATATTCTGTCAAATTCCCCGTCTCTAAATGGAAGATTGCTATATGAGGCTAATTTAACCTGATAAGCATCAGGGCGGATACCGGCAGCAACTTCCATTAAACCGGAAGATATTTCAGCATTGGTAACTCTGGCCGAGGGCTCTGCAGCTATAATATAGTCATTAGCCTCACAATCCCTTGACGAAACATTTAGTACTGTGCAATTTTCCTGCAGTCGCAGGTGGTTGATCGACTCCTTGAATCGTTGATCATGAGCAGCCTTTACTTTATTATTCTCCTTTACGTAAATATCAGCAACGCTGTCCCAGTGGTGTTCCACATCGCGGTCAGTCCACTTATTCTTAAACTGACCCATATTGATCATGATTTTTTTCTGTTTAATAATGCAATCTGATCGGCCAATAATCCAAAAAAGAAAAGGAACATACCCAACGTTAGCAAAATAATAGATGAATTGGGTATTCGGGAGTAAAATAAATAACCTGTAGCCCCCCAAATAATACCAAATACAGCAAATACAAAGCTTCCGGGGAAGAACACTTTAAGCGGATTAAAGAGCATAATGATCCTGAATAGCAAGAGCATTGTTTTTGATCCATCTTTAAAAAACTTCACGCTGCTGTTCCTGCCTACTCTCTCAGAGACATATATAGGAAAAGTTGCTATTGTGTACCCTTCTTTAAGGAATGCAAGTGTTGAGGTAGTAGAGAAAGAAAAACCATTAGGCATAATATGCAACAGATTAACTATCAAATCTTTCCTGAAACCACGTAATCCGGAGTTAAAGTCAGGCAACTGTTGATCAACAAGAAATTCACCAGTTTTCCTGATTAACCATTTGCCACCCTTACGATTAGAAACCTGAAATGAATCACTGTTCCTTTCACCAATAACCATTTCGGCATCATTGAGCTTTTCATTGATAATATCAAGATAAGCAGGGTCATGCTGGCCGTCGGAGTCTATCATCATTACTTTTCCGGTTGTAGCCCTTCTTATGCCAGTTTTTAGGGATGCTCCATATCCTTTGTTGATACCATGCCTTACAAGTTTAACCGGAAACCTTGCAACAATCTCAGCAGTTTTATCAATTGAGCCATCATCTACAACAATCACCTCATATTTTTCTAATAAACCCGTTTCATGCATTTTCTCAAGTAAAGGACCTATTCCAGTTTCCTCATTAAATGCCGGAATAATAACACTTGCCTCTTTCTCCATTGTCATAGATTTTCTGAAATCTTAGCGGCTAATTCCCTAAATCTTTCATCCGATAGCTTTAATTTCTCTTTCTTAAAATCAATATCGTATATCTCATTAATCGGAACCAGGTGGATGTGTGCATGGGCCACTTCAAGCCCAATTACAGCGACTCCCACTTTCTTGCAAGGAACAACTTTCTTTATCGAACGTGCAACCTTCTTTGCAAAAAGCCAAAGTCCATTGTACTCTGCATCATCAATATCAAAGATGTAGTCAATCTCCTTCTTAGGGATGACCAGAGTATGACCTTCAGCCAACGGGTTAATATCGAGGAATGCAAAATATTCCTCATTCTCGGCAACTTTATATGCCGGTATTTCTCCATTAACGATTTTTGAAAATACAGTAGCCATAATTTCTTACCTTAAGATTTCAATAATTTCCATAGTAATCAAGCCGGCGGGCACTTTAATTTCAACAGTTTCGCCAACTGCTTTGCCTAGCAGTCCTTTGGCGATAGGAGAGTTCACAGATATTTTGCCTGCTTTTAAATCAGCTTCATTTTCGGGCACCAGGGTATAAGTCATAGTCGCATTATTCTTCGCATTCTTAACCTTCACAGTTGACAGAATAAGGACTTTTGAGTTATCCATTTTGGATTCATCAATCACCTTAGCATTTCTTATTGTTTCTTGTAACTTAGATATTTTAAGCTCAAGCATACCTTGTGCATTTTTAGCTGCATCATATTCCGCGTTCTCTGACAAGTCACCTTTATCACGTGCTTCAGCTATCTGCTGGCTAATTGCAGGTCGCTCAACATTAATCAGATGATCAAGCTCAGCCTTAAGTTTATTTAATCCTTCCAGTGTATAATACATAATCCAATTTATTGTTAATGCACCAAAAAATAAGCGAAAAGACCCTTTATTACAAGGGTCCTTTCTATTTCAAACAGGTATTGTTACCTGATTATAACAAATTACAAGTTAATTCTGGCTCCTATGCTATGTGTTCCATTAAATGGATCAGTAGCACGGTAAGAATAATCAATAGCAATAGTTGATCCTTTTTCTTTGTTAAGAGGAACTCCTACAGTAAAACCTGCACTTGGACCTGTGAATGCTGTTGTTCTTTCAGTCTTTGATGTAATACCATCTTCGTAGGTGTAACCGGCACGTAACATCAAATATGATTTAAGTTCATACTCAAGGCCTCCGACAAACTGGTCGTTAGTAAATGAATTTGACACAAAACTACCGGCTACAGTTAATCTGTGTGTTTCACCAAAAAGGAAATCGTATGAAGCACCCATTGCTAATTGAGTAGGTAACTCAAAATCAGCTGAACGATGCTCCAGAGTGAATTCACTTTCCTGTCCTGGTAGTAAACTCCTGATAGAAAGACCGTCACCACTAAATGACATAGTAGGACCAACATTACGGAGTGTGATTCCAAATCTTACATTTTCGTTTTCACCGGTTACATACTGAATACCTGCATCAATCGCAATGCCCTGAGCACTAACGTCAGAGATCACTTCCGAAACAATCTTAATGTTAACACCTCCATAAATTGAATTAGAGAATGCTTTAGCATAAGAGATGTTAATATTCATGTAACTAGGTGAAAAATTACCAATACCACCTTCGGGAATTGATTCAGTAGTAATGGGAATATCACCGAATCCCATTGACATGATTCCCAGTCCAAGCACTCCGCTTGAACCTACCTTTTGTGTCAGACCAAAAGCGTTAATGTCAATTTCGCTACCTTTTAACCATTGAGTGTGTGAAAATACCAACTCAGTTGCCTTAGTATGAGCAATACCGGCAACATTTGAATAAAGTCCCTCAAGTCCTTTAACATGAGCTATATTGACGCCACCCCAACCTGAACTACGAGCCCAGGGGTTAATCAGCAATTCAGATGCACCTGCCTGACCGGTTCTGTCTTTGTTACCGGCAAAGGTCTGATTGAAAGGAATAATCAATGATCCTATAATCAGTGTGGCAACTATGTATTTAGAGATCTTGTTCATAATTCTTCTTGTATTGTTGTGTTTTAACATATTCATTACCACTATGATTAGAATGAGTTAAGGTCAATTGGTCTTAATGAGCCAAACCATTTAACTATCTTTTCTCCAACATCAGACTTAACATGGATAATATAAACACCTCCTGAAATTGGAATACCGGCATAGTTCTTAAGGTCCCATTCAATAGTAGTGCTTACTTCATCTTTTGTATACTGCCTAATCATCGAGCCATTGGTTGAATAAATCGTTACAGTACATTTGCGAGGCAAATTCGTAATCTTTACTCTATTATCCAATTGGTTTGTCTCATAGGTTGAATAAGCATAATATGGATTTGGAACAACAGAAATTAAGTCAAGATCTGATTTAGCTTTTTCAATATTATTCTCAGTTGTTGCAACACTCTTTGTGCTGAAACTGTACATCGGATAATTTCTGTTTTCAGTATCGTTAGCTAACAATTCATGGCCTGTATGCTTTCCTGCATAATAACGCTGGTAAGGTTTTGCAATCCTGATTCTAACCTTTGCATCGTTGCTCAACCACTCTGCTTCCGGATTAGCATGAGGAATACTTACATACATTGCGTTTGAATAAACAAGTCCGCGCTGGATACCTGATGTTGCAGCAATATTCTTTCTTAGTGTAGCTCCGGCGTCGTAAGCAGGCATATTAGCAGTTGTTTGTGATTTTCCTTCAGTATGTGCAAATACGTAAATGTAATGCATTCCACCAAATACTAATTCACCGCCATTGGTAATAACATTGGCACTTGGGTTGAATAACATATCGCGTCCATTTTCACCAACAAGCCATGAATTCTCACCGAACATAATATTTAAACGCTCGCCTGTTTCAAGATTAATAGCATAACCCGGGAACCAGCCCATTCCTATAGAATCAATGTAATTTGAATTTAGCATAGGATCAGAGCTTACTACTCCGGCCTCTCCGTTGACATTTACTGATGGTGCCTTACGGATCCCAAAACGCTCAACTCCACCTTGTGCTAATGTCATGTCTGAACACATCTCAATTACAGGACATCTTGTCCACTTGCTCTTATCTGATGTGAAAACAACGTCAACACTGGCTATATCATTGAATGAGGCTGATGTTTTCGAGATGTCTCTAAAAGCTGGTCCATAAACCGGATCTTGTTGACTTGAGGCAACCAATAAATAAGGAGCCCATGTACCTGACACTACTTTTTCATAATTGCCGGAAGGGTCAAAAGCTTTAGTAGGCATAAACCAGTCACTGCTTGCGTTATCACTAACATCATTAACAACACCTGATCTGATCCAATTGAAAGAACCAGCTCCATCAATATCTGCAAATCCTACCAGCCATTGTTTTGTACTGTCAGCAAATGTAATTGAAGACTCAAGGACTCCGTTATTTTCAGCAGCAATTTCCCATACATCATCATTATCAGCATTTACTCCAACCTTATATGGACCAGGATATAATGGTTGATCTATAGTAATTGCAATTCCTAATTCAGGGAATAATTGCTCATTCTTATAGGATATGGTGGTATCAGAATAATAGGTCCTGCTATTTGTCTGATCTATTAGTCTCCAATGTGCTCTGAAGTGTTGTGTGCTATCATCACCAACTGGCTTATAATATGGTGTAAGCGAATCAAATGCAAGTACAAATTGTGCATCTTTAACATTTAATGGATCAATTACTCTTACATCAATCGGTCCTTTACCTGCTTTGTAAGTCGGCTTATATGAAATCGGGTAATCCGGACTACCATACTTTACATTCTCATCAATTGGCTTTTTACTTAATATTTCAGCAACTGTGGCATCTGTTAACTCAAGAACATTTCCACCATTACCCTGACCTTGCAGACGTGTAATTTCAACACCGTCACCAAATTTTGCATTAGCTTGGGTAGTACCAACAGGAATATGAGGAATACCGGTATAGACTCTGATATTCTTTCTTCCTGCAAGGTAAACTTTCTTCTGTCCATCAAGTCCTATAATACCTGGTTCTAATGCACCGGGATCAGCACTGTACTTCATGTACTGGTTGTAGCCATAAGCTAAAGCCAGATAGTAATATTGTTTATGATTTACAAGTGTTTGTCCGGTAAACGCATCCTCAGTCAATTTAAATGTATGACGAATACCCAGGTCTGCACCATTGACTTCTTCAACAGGTACACTTGAATTTAATTGTTGATCAAAATTATGATTAACCAGTTGTGTTACTCCGTTTTTAACATCACATTGATATACAAGACGAGCAAGTGACTGATCGTGAATATCAGCGACTGAGACATTAGCATCTTTCAACTGAAATACCTGATAACCTTCAAATCTGTAATAAGGATCAAAATCATAACCTGTGCTATTAGCAATTGCAAGGATAGCAGGGTCTAATTCCTTATATGATTCATTGAAGTTATTACCGGCATCGTTAGTCTTGCGGTTACTGATGTAAAACACAAGACCTTTGTCTAATTCCCTGATAGTCAGGTCAGGAGCGTTAGGACCACTTACTACAGCAAAACAGTTATCAAACAAAAGCTGACACTTATCATCAACTACTTGTAACAATTTTACTGAAGCCCATGGACCTCCTGAAGCTGCACGAGCCCAAGGAATACCAACGGTGATATAGTTTACAGCACCAGGTTCCAGAATAAATGGTCCGGCTGATTGCATAAAACGACGGTCATTGTAAGGATTACCTACTGCTTCTTCTGTCCAGTATTTTGGACCATTTGGTGGCAATCCGCCGGTTCCCCAGTCACAAATATCAGTATCACCCGGGAACATGAAGTCACATGCAGGGCCATAAGCACCGGTTGAAATGTGTCCATTACCACCGTAAGTCATCTTAGTGTTATCTAACCAAATACCTCTCAAGTAATTATAATACTGTGGAGCATAATCCGGGTCAAGCATATATGGTCCGGGAGCACCATAGTTATTGTGATAAACGAAGCGGCGCATTCCGAAACGCTCATCATCAACAATACCATTACCAAAGTTAACTCCGTTTATAGCTTCAGAGCGAACAATGAAATTACCATTTTGTGGGTTAGTAGTTGTTCCATATGACATGTTGAGTGTTGCACCATTTAATCCAACGATGCTACAATCACCATGGAATGAAGGTCCTAAAACACCGTCTCCATTAAATGAAGGGTTATCACTTCCATCAGGATCCATATATGGTCCCTGGAAAAAGTCGACTCCAATTGCAGGCGGCTGATTGCCATAAGCCCAGAACTGTCCGTCACCATCCTGAGGTTTACCATTATATGAATAACCTAAACCTCTGTTTACATCACAACCAACATAGTCATCCCATCCGTCACCTAGGTCAGTGTCAACCCACTGGCTAAAATAAGTATCACGTAACCTATAAGTTGAGCGGTTGATAATTTCATAACTGTAGAAAGTCATGTTGTTGATTTCATCGTTAGTAGCAAAACCAAAAGCTTGTGCCCTGATTTCAACACCTATAGGAGTTCCCTGTGTTTCTGTATGGATATTTCCTTTATCATTAAATACCCACCATAAGGTTTCATCACCTTTAATTACCTGGTCTGAAAGAAGTCCACCCTTAACAGTTCCTTCTATAGTCTCGTGAGTAGGAGTATTTGAGTGACATAATTCATTAGATAAGTCATAATAAGGATAATCACCATTATTAGGGTCATAAGACAGGTCACCATCTGCATCAAAGAATGGTGCAAGGAACCAACTTTGTTTCTTAGTCAAATCACCATGAGCAGGCCATTCGAGGATACTTGTCGGGATAGTATAATTTGGATTAGATGCCGGATCAGCTCTCCAGGCGAGAAATTCATCCACCTGAGCGCGTGATATCGGGAATAATCTATCGTATTCAGCACAGGTAGCTTCATCAATAGCGGCAGTTCCATCTACAGTCAGTGGTCCCGGCCAGAAATCATTACCTGTTCCCGGACTTCCTGTATTAGGTCCCTGACGATAACGTAATGCAGCCAATTTCAGCTGATCATTAACGTCAATACCTCCAATCCAGAGAGCAGCTGAGAACATTGAAGTCTTACGTGATCCTTTAGGGATCTCATATTGAGCAACTTCAAAGTCCCACCACATGTCACCGCCGGTGTTGATACGTGCCCTGACATTATTTACTTCAAGATATTTAAAACCTGCTCCCGGCAAACATCCTGCCGCTGTAGACTTTACAACAGAGCCTGATTTTTGCGTTGATGGCCCTTTGTAATATTCAGCAAAGCCGGAAACTGAAAACATCGCAAACAGCAAGACGGCAAATGTTATTCTGAGTATATTTTTCATAATCATTTTTGTATTTTATTCTTTCAGTTACAGTCTTTTAGAAGTTAAAGATCAACCCTAAACGGATTTGACGAGGTGAACTATAGTTACCCGGAGAGTTTATACGAATGCTATATAACTCACGGAATGCTTGCTCATCTAACTGGTCACGTATCTGCTTCTGATATTCGGCAGCAGCGAGATAACCATCGTCATCAGGATTTCCGGTCGCAGCATATACTCCCATGATGTTCTTTGAATCAAGAATATTAAGAACCTGGAGATATACATTCAGATATAAAGAACGCTTATCATTCCAATGAATGTTAATGTCTTTATCAAGACGACCATCTATACGGAATTGCCATGGGAGACGTGATCCGTTGAATGAACCGTCGAGACGACCTGTTCCTCCAAGTGATACAATCTTTGATGATCTGCTGTAAGGAGTACCTGAACCACCAAATACGGTGAAATTAACTCCTGTGTTTTTCAACAACTGAATAGTCTTAGCTACTTCCTCACCTGCTTCATTTGTCTTTTTCTTCCTGATTACAGGACCATTGTACTCTTTTCCTTCACCATAACGATAATCAAGCATTAGGTTTAATGCATGACGACGGTCAAAGCTCATTGGGAATAATGTACGTAAATTGGGCTGACCTGTCTGAATTAAACCTTTTGCAAACTCAGGATCTGAGCCGGTACCGTTTGCAAACTGCAGAGTATAACTAGCCCTTACTCTCGTATTGGTTGTACGTCTGAGGTCGTAAGTAACTGTTATACCTTTTACAGTTGAAAAGTCGATATTATTGTATGAGTAATAAGTTTTTGGATATGCAGCAGTATAGCGGAAAGCCTGAATCTGATCACGAATTTCACGGTAATATGCTGAAATTGTCAATGATGAACTTCCTGTTAATCGCTGTTGGAAACCTAATTCATAGTCAATTGTTTGCTCAGGTTTCAGGTTTGGATTATTAATGTCAGGACTTCCTTGCATTGGCAGATAATAATATGACAACGGGCTCATGCGCAATGCATATGTTGGGCGCTGAGTCAAAACATCATAGTGTGCAAAGAACAAAGCTTCATCTGAAATTGGGAATGAGAATGATACACGTGGCATCACTGAAATCTGAGGCTCATAATCACTGAATGCCTTAGAGTTTACAGTAATATTTTCACGGTCAACAAGATAAGGTATTACTCCGTTTCCTGCGTCAAGTGTTTTTGTCGGGTCAGTAACTACTAGACCGCCGGCATCATACCAATTATCACCATTACGATAACCCATAATTGTGGTTGGGTTACGAAGATTGTCAACATATACCACATAATCATCACCCATATTAGCAGGATGTGCTCCAAGATCAGTAACTTCTGAAACAGTCTTAGCGGGATATAGCAGGTAAGGATCAGTTAATACTTTTTGGTTTGCATCAAAGCGGTCAACGCGCAATCCCACATTGAAGATAAGGTCCTCAAATGCAAATTTATCCTGAATATAACCTGCCATATATATAGGTGTAAATGGAGCTATTTCACGTGTGAACATTCCATTTTCATCTTGTTTGGTAAAGAAATCGTCAAAGCTTGGACTTTCTGACAACTTCATTTTCTTTCCTGTATATGAATAGCCACTATAGTTTGCAAGGAAATTACCATTGTTGAATAATTCATCCGGACTAAACATATCAATTGATAAAGCCTGATCAAGAGATTTAGTTATCAAGCGACCATCCTTATCATAATAGTTTAGAGTGTAAGTATTGATGTCGTATGAATCAATGTCTATCCAATCAGTTCCGTCAATAGGTAAGCCCAGTTTTTCACGGATGTTTTTATCGAAATGACGTTGTGACAAGGCATCGTATTTACGATTATAATAAATAGTATCCATAAATACGCCATCCAAAGTTACTAATTGTGGATTGGCAACATCAAGCTGTTCGATATGAGAATTGGTTAAACCACGCATCAGGCTCCAAAATTCAGTTGGAGCATATACATAATATCTATCGACTCTTTGCTCATAGATAAAACCAAATTGGAAAGCATGATTTCCGATATCAGCTGATGCACTTGCATTTATAGCATATTGCTCATTGTCGGTAAACTGATAATTTGACTGTAAAGTACCGGGTGCACCCCAAATACCGTAAGCACCGTCAATTCCCATTCCGTTCAATAATCCGCCACCTTCAATAATATCATTTAGATTTGAATGGTAGGCTAGTGATGGGAATAACTCATAATATTGGCGGGTATAGTTAGCTAAAAGAGGATTATCATCACTTGGTGTAAAAGTTACATGAGTATCTCTGAATCCATTATGTATATAGGCTGTCTTTCCACTAATTGAATCAAAAAGTAACTCAGGTGTATAAGACCTTACTTTTCCTGTTTCATATTTTCCAAGATAGCCATATCTGAATAAATCATCCTTATGGTCAGCATCCTGAACAGTTTGCGTAGTTCTTGTATAGTCAGCCTGAATGCTGTAGTATACATTCTTTATAAATGACTTGCTTTCAGGGTCAGTCGGGAAACGCTGGGTAAATCTTCCAAATACACGCCAGGTGTTACCGATAACCTGAGCATTCTTGTCATAGTTGAACATTGACTGTGAATAGTTAAACGCCCGGCCATTAGTATAGTTAATATTTCCACCTATTGACAAGTTAACATTTTTTCCTGTCTTGATATCCAGTTTACCTGATCCGCTGACATCAATATTTTCAGTGTTAGGTGTAGCTTTAACAAACTCTAACTGATCTTTATGAATGAAGTTTGTATTGTAGTAAATACCTCTTCCTGATCCATTTAAGCGGAGCGGATTTAACTCAATTTCTCTTAATACATCATCCTTAACCTTGTAAATACCGGTTGCAGTCGGACGGCTGTCTTTTTCGTAAGTGATTTCACCTGCGAGGAAGTAGCCGAGAAGAGCAGACTTTTTATTGCCTTCTTCATCACGACTCCATAATAATGGTCCCTGTAAATTTAAGCCGGCACGGTTATAACCGAATGCATCAAGAAATTCAGAAGTCTGAAGTTCAATACCTGCCCCAAATTCACGGCTGGGGCCTTTAGTGGTAACATTGATAATACCACCGGTTGCATCACCATACTGAGCAGGAACTCCCGACAGGATAACTGAAACTTGTTCAATTGCTGATTCAGGAACGGTTGCATTACCGCGAACTCTGATACCATCAATATACATGATGGTTGCGTCAGACCTCTGTCCACGAACACTACCACGTTCACCGTCTGATGAGAAGACACCGCCGACAGTAGCAGCAACCGCATTGGCTGAACGGTTGGGCATCTTTTGAATTTCTTCATTAGTAACTGTTGCACCAACAGAAGTCTTGTCTTTATCGATTAGAGGGACTTTGTAGTCAATAACCTCAAACTCCTTCAATTCAACCATCGTAGATTCCATTTCAATATTCCAAAATGTTATCTGGTCTGATTTGATTTGAACGCCCTTAATCAACACTGGCTTGAAACCAACGTAGGTAGCCTTTATGTCATACTTTCCGGGTGTGATGGGTTTGATAGTGTATTTACCATCAAAGTCAGATGTTGTACCTCCGGCTTGAGTCCCCCCCAGTTCAACGATAATATTAACAAAAGGAATGGCTTCTTTTGTCTCCTTATCGATGACTTTACCGCTAAGAGTTCCCGATTGTGAGAACGCTACCAGATTTGCCGTCAGTACCAACAAAAAAGTTAGTAGAAAATTTCTGATCATACCAATGAAATTTTATGTTAGAATATGCGTGTTTGTGTGTGTGCGGTTAAAAGCGGGTAAAGGTAGTAATAAATTATTTTGAGCTACAAAAAAATCGAATTTAAGTGAACAATTTTAACTTTACTCTGAAATATAGGGTGCCCTAAGGATTTCATTGTAAATAACAGCTTTTCTCAAATCAAAATCTTCCATAAACTCTTCAATAAAATTATCATCTTCCTGTTTTTCTTCCACCGAACTAACCGTTTGGCTTACAATATTATCCCGACTCTGATATTGCCTTTCAAAATAGTCTGCAGGTACTTCATCTTTTATTTCTTCTAATGATGCCTGTTCCTGATCCGAATACTCTCTCATCCTTTCCTGCCAGCCTCTTTCATCAATTTCCGGAGTATACTCTTCTTCCTCTGCCTCATTTCTTTGTACAACCTCTCCACCAAAAAGTTCCTCAAAAATCGTCCTCTCCGGTCTTTTATATACAGGTGGAATGCTCATTTCAGGCATTGTATCGGCAGGAGCAGGAGTTCCGGCATATTGCTCTGCTTCTCGCTGTTGCATGGCACGTTTCATTTCTGCCTGCTCTGCTCTTTTTTTATCCTGCTTTACCTTATTCGAATATAATGTCCATACCAGCCACCCTATGGCTAAGATTATATATAGAAAATCTTCCATGTCCCTTGTATATAGTAAGATAGAAAAGGAGGGTAAAATTACGAATTAATATTGTCAAATTCAAAACTAATCGCTAAAAATGGAGGTAATGTATATTATCGATTGAAATCAGAGGGTTTTCTTAACACGATTAAGTTTCTTAGCATGTCTTTTGCTCCTCTTCATCATCTTTTTAGTATCTGGCGACTGTCTCTTATAATGAGCCTTTTGTCGGGCACGCAATTCAGCATTAGCCTTGGCAATCTCCTTTGCTTCACTTATCTCAGCTTTTTCAACCTTCGATTTTTTGATCATCGCACAGCCTCCGGCTACGAAAAGTATCATGAAGGTGAGAACAAATGAAATAATCTTTGTGCGAATATGCATGAGTGGCAAATGTTTCATCCTTAAAAATATTATCTTTATCGACTCGTTTGTTTAATCTGATAAGTGATAACGAAATTATGCATAAATTATTTATCCCTCTGCTATTTACTTTCTTATTCATTTCATCATGCAAAAGTGATGAAAATGAGGATCTGATACCGTACGTTACAGTAAATTTTACAGTGTATCCCAATACTATCGACTTTATACCTATTGGTCAATATGAGTATTTTACAGGTGGTTATAAAGGTATAATCATATACAGACCACAGGAAAACGAATTCATGGCCTATGAAAGGGCCTGCCCTCATGATCCTTTGACTGAAGGAGCGCGGGTGGTTGTTGACGGATCAGGACTGATAGCTGTTGATACAGTCTGTGGTTCGAAGTTCATCCTTCTGGATGGATCTCCAATTGAAGGACCTGCTAAAATTACCCTTAAACAGTACCGCACCAGTTATAATGGCGAT
The DNA here is from genome assembly GCA_023441805.1 of Bacteroidota bacterium. Lineage (GTDB taxonomy): Bacteria > Bacteroidota > Bacteroidia > Bacteroidales > Lentimicrobiaceae > Lentimicrobium. The sequence continues at coordinate 5,654 of JAEZNO010000032.1, read as the reverse complement.
GCACTGTTTGTCTATAATTAATACCGGTAATGATCAGCTTTAAATGGACCCTCAACAGGAACTCCTATATAATCGGCTTGTTCTTTAGTCAGAACAGTAAGCTTTACTCCTAATTGTTCAAGGTGTAGTCGTGCTACTTCTTCATCTAATTGTTTGGGCAGACGATAAACACCTACTTTATAATCATTCTTCCATAAGTCCATTTGTGCCAGTGTCTGGTTGGAGAATGAGTTACTCATAACAAAAGATGGGTGCCCTGTTGCACATCCAAGATTTACCAATCTTCCCTCTGCCAACAGGAATATGGCTTTACCACTGTCAAAAACATACTTATCAACCTGTGGCTTTATGTTTATTCTTTTAGCATTGCTATTCAGTTTGTCAACCTGAATTTCGTTATCAAAGTGTCCAATATTACAAACAATGCTCTGATCTTTCATCTGACGCAAATGCTCATAAGTAATCACATCCCTGTTACCGGTAGCGGTGACATAAATATTTCCTTCTTTAAGAGCTTCTTCAAGGGTATTGACTTCAAAACCTTCCATTGCTGCCTGGAGCGCACAAATAGGATCAATTTCAGTAACAATAACCCTGGCACCATATGAGCGCATTGAGCGTGCACATCCTTTACCTACATCACCAAATCCCAATACTACAACTACTTTCCCTGCTATCATTACATCAGTTGCCCTCTTAATTCCGTCGGCAAGCGATTCATGACAACCGTAAAGGTTATCGAATTTCGATTTGGTAACTGAATCATTTACATTAATAGCGGGGACTAACAATTCGCCTGCCTCAAACATCTGATATAACCTGTGAACCCCTGTTGTAGTCTCTTCCGAAACACCCTTCAGTTCTTTAACTACCCTGTGCCACCTGTTGTTATCTTCAACGAAAGCTTCCTGTAAAGTTTTAAAAATTGCGGCTTCTTCAGCATTTGCAGGATGGGCCTCAAGTAAAGATGGATTTTTCTCAACAGCGTACCCCTTATGCACTAATAATGTTGCGTCTCCACCGTCGTCTACTATCAATTGGGGACCCAGTCCACCGGGGAATGAAAGTGCTTGTAAAGTACACCACCAATATTCTTCAAGAGTTTCACCCTTCCATGCAAAAACAGGTATACCGGCTTCAGCAATGGCTGCAGCAGCATGGTCCTGAGTGGAAAAGATATTACAGCTTGCCCATCTTACATTTGCTCCTAAAGCAGTAAGTGTCTCTATCAATACTGCAGTTTGGATAGTCATGTGTAATGATCCTGATATTCTTACATCTTTTAATGGCAGCTCCGGAGCATACTTACGCCTGATAGCCATCAGACCCGGCATCTCTTTTTCAGCAATTTCTATCTCTTTTCTGCCAAAGTCAGCAAGTGATATATCTTTAATCTTATATGGTAATGCCACAGTTTCAGTACTTTTCATTCTATTGTATATTTTTCTGTTCAAGGACGCAAAATTACAAAATTAAATGGTTCAAATTACTCCTGCATCTTAATCCCCAAATCCACCCCCGGGATGTATATTTGTTAAAGTCTGTTTAATCCTCATCTATTATTCTTATATTCCTTATTTTAGTGCCCTCGATCTTTAAGAATAATGAACATTTTAGAATCTATTACTTTCTCAGTAAAAAAAGGGCAAAAACAACTTGCGGTTTTGGTTGATCCTGATAAAGCTGATGAACAACAACTGCTTATTCTATCCCATCTAGCTGCTGAAAAGGCTATCGATTATTTCTTCGTTGGCGGTAGTCTTCTTGTAAATAACGGATTGGACAATTGTATTAAAGTACTAAAGGATAATTCAGATACACCTGTCATTCTATTCCCCGGTAACACAATGCAAATAAGCTATAAGGCTGATGCAATACTTTTCCTTTCGCTCATTTCGGGAAGAAATCCTGAAATGCTCATAGGCAGACACGTCGTTGCAGCTCCTTATCTAAAATTAAGCAACTTAGAAGTTATTGGTACCGGATATATGCTAATCGAAAGTGGCAAACCTACAGCTGTTTCTTATATGAGCAATTCCAATCCCATTCCGGCCGACAAAAACGATATTGCCATTTGTACAGCCATGGCCGGTGAGATGCTTGGTTTGAAACTTATATATATGGATGCAGGCAGCGGGGCAATTAACCCTGTTTCCGAATCAATGATAAATAATGTAAGGCAAAACATCAACCTGCCATTAATCATCGGAGGAGGAATCACAACACCAGAACTTGCTTCCAAAGCGGCTACTGCAGGTGCTGATATTATTGTTATAGGCAATGGTGCAGAAAAAGACCCTTCCATTATTAATGATATCGCTAAAGCAATTAAATAGTATTTTACCGAAATCCTCAACTTCAAAAATTAATATACCGGCAATGAAAAAATTATTCCTTTCACTACTTCTTACACTTTATTTCACTTTCTCATTCTCACAGGGCAAGATGCTAGTCCCTGAAGAGATAATGTCAAATCGTCAGCTCTATCCCCAAACTCTATCAAATCTTCAGTGGAAAGGCAATAGCGGATTTTATACATGGCAAACCTCAAGTGCCATAATTCAGGGAAGTGTCGACAAGCAGAATAACGACACACTGATTACGCTTGAACAATTTAATACCCTTCTTCAATCAGCCGGTGAATCTACTGTTAAACGCTTACCATACATTTCCTGGCGGGACGATAAGTCAATGGAGTTCAATTTAGGAAGTAAGAATTTTCAATTGTCAGATAACAAGATTACACTTAGACATAATCTGCCTGATAATGCTGAAAATGCCGATCAATCTGAGTCATCCGGATTTATGGCCTATACAGTTGATAACAATTTATTTGTCTCCGATGGAACAGGCCATAAGACTGTAACAAACGATCAGAATAAAGGTATTGTAAACGGACAAACTGTACATCGTAACGAATTTGGCATCAGTAAAGGCACATATTGGTCGCCCTCAGGAAATCTGCTTGCTTACTACAGAATGGATGAATCGATGGTTACCGAATACCCGTTGGTGGATATTACAACCCGGATTGCTGAACTCGATGAAATCCGTTACCCGATGGCCGGCATGACCAGTCATAATGTAACCCTCGGTATTTATAATGTGATGACAGGAAATACTGTCTTCATTAAGACCGGCGAACCCCAAGACCAATATCTTACAAATATTGCCTGGAGTCCTGATAACCAATTTGTATTTATTGCAATTCTTAATCGTGACCAGAATCACATGAAACTTAACAAGTATAATGTTTCTGATGGTTCCTTTGTGGCAACTTTATTTGAGGAGAGAAACAGCCGATATGTTGAACCCTTACATCCAATGCTGTTCGTTCCCGGCAAGTCTGATCAGTTCATCTGGCAAAGCCAGAAGGACGGATTTAATCACCTCTATTTATACGATATAAGTGGTAAACTTATAAAACAGCTTACATCCGGCAACTGGGTTGTAAAAGAAGTCAAAGGGTTTGATTTAAAAAGTGAGGAATTATTTTATACATCAAATGAGAAATCTCCAATTGAAGAACAACTGTGGAAGGTAAATCTTAAATCGGGAAATCGTCAACTTCTGACTGAAGAAAAAGGTATTCACAATATTACTATGCGACCCGATGGAAAGTTTTTCATCACCACCTGGAGCAATCTTTCAACGCCACCGGTCACTTATTTAAAAGCAGTAAAGGGTAAGCAGTATAAAGAGCTGAACAGGTCGGAGAACCCGTTAAAGGAATACGCATTGGGCGAAATGAATATCTCAACCATTAAAGCTGCTGATGGTAAAACCGATTTGTATTACCGTTTAATTAAACCTGCAAACTTTGATCCCTCAAAAAAGTATCCTGTATTCCTTTACGTTTATGGTGGCCCTCATAGTCAGTTAGTGACTGACAACTGGATGAACGGCGGACTATTTTTACAATATATGGCACAGCAGGGTTTTGTGGTTTTCACACTTGATAACCGTGGAACCTCGAACAGAGGCTTTGAATTTGAAAGTATTATACACAGACAGGTAGGAAAAACCGAAATGGAAGACCAACTTAAAGGAGTTGAGTTCCTGAAATCACTTCCATATGTTGACGCCTCAAGAATTGGTGTTGACGGATGGAGCTATGGCGGATTTCAAACCGTCAATTTAAAGTTGAATCATCCTGAGATATTTAAAGTTGCAACTGCAGGAGGACCAGTATGCGACTGGAAATATTACGAAGTGATGTACGGTGAGCGCTATATGGATACACCCGAACAGAATCCTGAAGGTTATAAAGCTTCAAGTTTAATTGAACAAGCCGGAAAACTCGAGGGTAAACTCTTAATTATTCACGGAGGAATTGATAATACTGTAGTTTGGCAAAATAGTCTTGCATTCATCAAAGCATGCATCGATAATAAAAAACAGCTCGATTATTTTGTGTACCCCACTCATGAGCACAACGTACTTGGAATCGACAGGGCTCATCTCTTCAGAAAGATTGCCGAATATCACTTGGAAAATCTCTGACAGATTACCTGTACTACTGTCTTAAGATCTTCTCTATAGCTTTACCCTTTGCCAATTCATCCACCAGTTTGTCTATATAGCGGATCAATTGCATGAGTTTATCCTGAATTTCTTCAACCCGTATCCCACAAACTACTCCGGTTATCTTTGACACATTGGGGTTGATCTGAGGTGCATGGTTAAAGAAACTCTCAAGGTCAGCCTTCTTTTCGATTTGTTGCTGTAACGACTCCTGATCATAACCTGTCAGCCATGAAATTACAGTATCCAATTCCTGCTTTGTACGACCTTTTTTTTCAACTTTTGCCACATAATAGGGGTAAACATTGGCAAAAGGAGTCCCGAATATTCTTGAATTGTCCATAAGCAAATACTTTATCTTAAATAAGGAGGCCCTGTCACATACGGGCAGCAGGTAAAGATACTTACTTATTTGATTTTTGACCTATGAATTGCTGATCTTGCATCTTATCAATTCAAACATGTACATTATCATCTGTCTTAAAATCATCGGGAGTATAATTCCTGAGTTGTGTAATTTTTGCAACCTGCCGAAACAATGAAGGAAGTATCATTTTTGCTTCCTCTTTATTTTCAACATCCACAATTATCCAGGCCTTGTGCTCGCCATCTTCGCAGCCCCAATCAGCATGTGTCAGAAAATGAGACCCTGTAGCAAGAAATACCTGTATAGCCTCATTACATGATTTTTTATCCTCTCCATGAGGCACTTCTATAAGAAACCGTTTCATGATGATTACATTTTATTGAGCACTCTAACAGTCAAATGCATCTTCTCACAATGTAACCCTCAGATAAAATAAAAGTTTATTGATTACCGGTTGATTCACTATTCATCACTCATCATTAACATTAACTCGATCAGCGTTCTGGGTTCTGAGTGATTTGTGATTAGTGATTCAATGTCGTTTAGTTAAGGAATTATCATAATCGCTTGTAATTAATTGAGTAACCTTTTTTACCACTCATAATTCGTCGAGGATTTCTCCTTTTTGGTCTGACAATTTCCCTTGTCTTTGATACAATTTCATCAAAAGCTGCTAAAGCTTTTGCATATTGTTTTCGTATAAAGACGCAAACCAATATTTCTTGTGTCATCGACAATGCATTTGTTCTGTTAATCTTTTGAT
>JAEZNO010000024.1 GCA_023441805.1 Bacteroidota bacterium | reverse complement strand
TGTTACTTAAAGGTTAGATTTGTTTATTAAGGAACCGCCGTATACGTGAACCGTACGTACGGTGGTGTGAGAGGTCGGAAAATAAAATAGGAGGAAAACTATTTTATTTTCCTCCTACTCGATTAGTGCCCTACTGATTAATAACGAGAAGGCACATGTCCTTAATCCTACTCGATTGTAATCATGAAATAGCCATGAAATGATTATAAATGATGACGAAAAGACTATTTCACTCTCACCAAGATTAGCACTACGTGGTTATGCCTGTAGTTATCTTTATCGTCATCACAGGACTATGCTGGCAATAGTTCAGAATTAAAGTCACTATTCAAATCAGTGCAGTAATACACTTTTGTATTATGCTGGCAATAGACTCAGAATTAAAGACTTATGGTTTATTTTTTAATGAAACAAAAGTCTTTGATAAGGCTAATGCCAAATGCATATTTAGGACCTAGTTGAACACCGTTGTAATTACGCAAGATTGGTGCTTCAGCCGATGCAGCAAGAGTCAGCCTGTTTTTGAATGTGTGGCTCAATTGAGGTGAAAGAAAGAGAATATTGCCACCTGTAAATGAATATTCTGTCTTGCTCTGTAAGTCTCTGTTCCGGTATTCGTCACGTAATTGCAATGTGGCAACCCAATTGCGTGAGAATGTCCGACTAATAAACAACGAAGAAATAAATGAATCTCCAAATTGGTATTTGTCTTTATTCTGACCATTTGTCTCATATCTGCCGGTCAAAACGGATTTCCATTTATTAGAGAAAGCTCTGGAGAAATAAATTTGTCCGACAAAGCCAAAAGCTCTTGAAGAGGGATGAATTTCCTGAGGCAGGGGAATCCCATAGCTATCGGTAAATTGCTTCTCTGACAAAGGAATCTTAACTCCTGAACTTAATGTAATCTCAAATCCATTAAGATTCAACAAAGCATATTTTGCTGAGATAACTGCATTATTAAACCCTTCAGTTACTAATTTCCCCAGTACTTCACTATTCTGGTATTTATCAAAATAATAACCTAATTCAACTTCAGCAGCTAATCTCTTAATAATTCCATACGATATTACCAAACCCAAATAATCGTACCCGGCTTCCGAATCCTGTAGCTCGGCAGGCTTAGTCTTATCATAATATGTATCAGAGAAGCTGTGTCTGAAATAGGTTATGAACCTAAAGTTATCCGGAGCAACTATACCGGTGTGTTCGCTACCTGAAACAGGACTTCCCGGAGCACAACACTGAGCATATGAGTTACTGGAACAAAGAGATAAAGAGACTAAAATTATTAAACAAACGGTCCGGATTTTCAAAGTTATCTGCATTGAGTTAGTACCTGGAATTGGAGCGATGTAACTGGTCATTATGATTAGTTCTTGATCAACTTGATTGACTGAATAATATTTTTATTGTGCTGATTAATCTCTTTTGGTTGAATTTTCAATAAGTACATGCCACTTGGAAGTTCTGAAGTAGGGATTGCAAGTTTAGCGCCTGCATTTATTGATACAGACTTTACCTTTAGTCCATTGGTACTATAGAAATCCACAACTGCTTCAGTTGATAATTTTGAGGCATCTACAAAAACTTCATCGCTGAAAAATGTGGGATACACACTTATACCCAAATCACTGACTGGATCATCAATTCCAAGAGAACTTTCTGTGAGTGCAGTTTCAATTGCATTTGACATTTCAGTACCGATTGTAGGGGTATAGCCAAGTGCTTCATAAAATACTTTATGGCCGGCTGTTCCTAAAACTACTGTGGTAGGCATTCCCATTTGATCATAATAGCTGAGCATCTCTTCACCCTTTGCAAATACTTCATGAGTAAAGGAGTTTGATGTCTTCCAGGCCATCATATTGTCGCATGTATATGAATCCAAAAAACCAAAGGAGTACAACTTAACTCGACCAGGATTGGTTGATTCATATGGTTCAATAATTTTCTCGATAGCTTTTGTGGCGACTATACAGGGGGCACAAACCAGCATTACGAATTCAAGCACTACTACTTTACCGGCATCTAGTTCTGCATAAAGGTGATGCTCATTTCCGTCGCAGGATGTTGCAGTGAAATCAATTGCCACTTCCTGCGCATTTAATATAGACAGTGGTAGTATGAACGAAAACAGAACTGTGAAGAGTTTTTTCATCTTAAGAACCTGATTGAATGAATGCTGACAAAAGTATCTCAATGAATAAATCTCTATCCTGCACGAGTTCACATTAACAAAAAATTAACAAAATAATTGCTGCCTAATGTTCAGAAATAGTGATTTATGCAGAAGCAAAGATATGTAAAAGATGTTACATTTGCAGTCACATGTACTTTATGCCAATGAACAGAGTTTTACCATTATTCATCCTCTTCTTTGCTATGATTTTAAATGCATCAACAGTTGATGCACAAGAGATACTGCTTCTTGACAGATACAATGGGAACAAAGTCATCAATGATTCTATAGTCACAGTTTATGGTACTGATCCAGAAACTATTGAGCTGACTATGTACTTTGTTATGAAGAATAATACGGATAAGCCGTTATCCCTTTTCCTTAGTAAGGAGATAAACATGATCAATGATAGTACGATTGATTACTTTTGTTTTGGTATAAAATGCTGGCCTGATACCTATTTAACTGATTATCCTGATACAATACAACCCGGGGAAGTTGATTATACATTTGCCTCACATGTAGTTCATTACCGTCGATTTGAAAACCCTCCGCTTCCTCCGGGAAAGTCGTCTATTACCTATACCGTTTTTGATACTACCACATTTGATGAGACAGTAAAAGCCACAGTTACAGTAATATATCATCTAAGTGGTGTAGGATTAGAAGAAAGCAAGACAACAGCATCTAATATTTACCCAAATCCCGCCTCTGACAAATTAATTGTTGTGTCAGACTCATTTACAGAGCCGGTGTATACATTATACCTGTTCAATACAATGGGAACTCTGGTGCGTGCTCATAATTTAAGAGCTCATGCTAATAAAGCAGAATTGGGCCTTGAAGATTTACCTTCCGGATATTACTATGGTAAGATGGTGTCTGAAAAGAATATCATCGACTTCAGGTTCATAAAAGAATAGAAGCTCTCACAGGACTTTATCTTACCAATAACTATCTCCAATTTCACTTGTGAAACGTAGAAACTTTCCCCGAAAGGAGGTGATTTTACCGGGGAGAAAGGCTGTTATCTTGAATTGAACAAGCAAAATAAATCTGTATACATTAGATGTATTATTCCCCGAAATGGCTTATTTTACAGGCGATTTAATGATTATTGCATTGTTCGGATATCAGTAAACTGTAATCAGTTCTTATATCGGCATCATTTTTCAAAGTAGGGTGGTGATCTTAAACAAGATTAAAAACCACTCAACCACTATTTAAGATGACTAGAATAAACTTGAAAAATGAACTGATTTGCTCAGACGATGTAAGAGCAATCAATGTAAGAAACGATAATGCAAACCTTGAAACCAATATAGTTAACGAAGAACAGTTCAAACCACGTCGCAGTTTCTGGCTAATGACTTTAGGGCTGATTGTATTCTATACATTCCTGTCAACAGTTCTTTTTGGAGCAACTATCTATGTAGATCCAAACTATACCGGTTCAACTCAAAACGGATCAAGTTCAAATCCTTATAATTCCTGGAAGAAGTTCACTATTAACAGTGGTAATACTTACCTTCAAAAATCAGGAACTACCTATTACACAAACACATCTCTTTCAATAAATGGTAAATCCAATGTTACTCTTGGTACATATGGAGGAACTGCAAAAGCTAAGATTGTTGCCACAGGTAGCGGTAATCACATTATTAATGTAAGTAGTTCGTATAACGTAACAATCAAAGATCTTCAAATAACATCAAACGGTACATGGGTTTCCTCGATAATAATACAAGGAAGTAATGCATCGAATAACACTGTAAAGAACTGTGAAATCACAAAGACTGAATGGGGTATCAGGGTTCTTACTACATCTGCAGGTACAAAGATTCTAAATTCTAAAGTTCACGATATCAAAGATGACGGTATCTATGTAAAAGATGCAAGTACTCTTGAAATCGGATTCTGTACCATTTATGATGTGAATAAAAAGTATCTGGTTAACACTAATGAAAGTTATTCTGCAGGTGATGGTATCCAGATAGCTTCGACTAACAATATGAACTTCAATATTCACGACAATATTATTGACCACTCCAGCATGGGAAATAAATTCTGTATCATAGCCTGGGGTAACAATTATAGTGGAGTGATTGAAAGAAATACCATCATTGGCGCTATTAACAAAAATACCAGTGGCATCTATCTGTCACCAACAACCAAGACTGTGACAGTACGGTACAATATGATTAAAAACTCTGAGCATGGAATTTATGCTTATGCAAAAACCGATGCTTATTATAACGTGTTTGCCAATAACAAGAATGGCTTGTATATAAACAGTGGATACTCAGGAACTATTCGTAACAATGTGTTTTACAATAACATATCACATGGTATATACACCACTTCAAATACCAGTATAACAGTAAGAAATAACATCTTTAATATTAGTACTTCAGCAAAAGCCATCAAGGCAGGAGGTTCAATATCTTCAAATAATAATGTATTCAATTCACAGCATTCAGGTTTCATTAACAGTGCTACCAGTTTAACAAGCTGGAGGAATTCTTCAGGTAATGATAAGAATTCAACAGTTGGAAACCCGGGCTTTGTTAATCCGTCAAATCAGGATTTCCACTTAATCGGAGGTTCTTGTGCAATAAACAGAGGAACAAATGTAAGTCTTACAAAAGATTACTATGGAAATAGTGTTCCAATGAATGGTGCTCCTGATGCCGGTATTCATGAATATGGCGGAACCAAATCAGGTAATGCTACAGTGAATGATTCAATTGCTGATGTTCTTGCAAAAGATCTGCTTCTATATCCTAATCCATCAGTAGACGGTCATTTCTCAGTAAGACTTGGCCAAATCTATGAAAAGACTGAGTTAGAAGTATTTGATATGGCCGGCCGATTAGTTAAAAGGGAAACTGCAAGAATGACTGCAGAAGCAAAGCTTGATATGAGTACAATGCCCGATGGTGGCTATCTGATAAGAGTTGATAATGGAGTTGAAAAGAAAACTCTGAAAGCAATAAAAAATACACTCTGATGACAAAGAGTGGGTTTAGGTTAAGTTTAGTAAATTGGTGATAAGTGTTAAACTTCGGAGAGGGGCTGTCTCAAAAGGACGGCCTCTTTTTGTCAAAAAATAACTGTCATTAAAATTATTCTCTGTCCTCTTCCATGCACATTAACAATTACTTCTTAATATGAAGTTGATAAGTGAAATACAAAATTGTTTAATTTTGTTTTTACTGAAATCCAATCACAACTTCTGTGAGACCCGACGACAATTTTAAGGAATTAGCAACTGGTTATGAATATGCATCAAAAGAGCCTGATCATATTAAAGGTGATGATTTGCCTGTTTCCATTATAAGAGTCAATGAGGAAGATATCATTGTTTATGCTAATTCAGTTGCTGAGAAACTTTTTGGTGTAAGGAAAGGAAAGTTACTTCACAAAACTTTTCTCCAGTACATCAATATTGATGATGCGATGACTTATAAGATAGCAAGGCAAAATGCTATTGTTTCATCAACAAACCAGGTTTGTGAGGTTCGTCTTTTTACCAAGAGTAATGAACAGATCTTTTGCCGGATAGATATTTCAGGCTCAGGTTCAGTTTTAGTATTAACCGATCGTACTTATAAAAGGAAGATTGAAAACACGCAGGCTTTCCTGCTTGGTAGTGAATGGGTAGTAAATAATGAGGATTTTTTCACATCACTTGCGCGATATCTGAGTCAGGTGCTGAATGCTGAATATGTTTGTATTGACAGGTTACCCAATAACCTCGAAGCAGAAACTCTGGCCATTTATTATAATAATAAATATGAGGACAACATCAAGTATTCGCTTCGTGATACACCATGTGGAAAAGTGCTTGGGAGTAATATTTGCTGCTACCCTCAAAGTGTAAGATTCCTTTTTCCAAACGACCGGGTTTTACAGGAAATAGGTGCTGAAGGATATGCCGGTATTACCTTACATGATGCACATGGATTTCCTATTGGATTGATTGCTGTAATTAGTAAAAAAACCATCACAGATATCCGCACCTACGAAATGGTGCTTAAACAAGTTTCTATCAGGGCAGCTGCTGAACTTGAACATCGTATTGCCGAGAGGAAGATTGAAGCCTTGCGGAAAACTAAACAAGCCATGCTCAATTCTACATCTGAAAATGAGATGATGCAGAAAGTTTGCGATGTGTTAGTTGAAGACTGCGGTTATACTATGATGTGGATTGGATTGGTAAACTCGGATGAAAGTAAGACTATCACACCAAAAGTTAGTTCTGGACTTGAACAGGGATATCTTGATACACTAAACCTGACTTGGCATGATAATCCATTAGGACAAGGCCCGACAGGTACTTCGATTCGTACAGGCAAGCCCTCTGTTTGCAGAAATATAATGACTGATCCGCGTTTTGAGCCCTGGCGCCATGAGGCAACTAAAAGAGGATATGCCTCATCAATTGCTCTGCCTTTATGCGAAGGCTCAAATGTGTTCGGTACTATTGCAATCTATTCATCGCAAGCCGATGCATTCTCAGAAGATGAAATCAAAATACTTGTACAGATTGCCAACGATTTATCGCAAGGTATTATAGCAATCAGATTACATAAAGATCTGGAAAAAGCGATATTTGAACTAAACCAGAGTAACGATCTGCTTGAAATAATGGTTGATGAGCGAACTGCTGCTCTCAGGAAAACGAATGCACAGTTAGAAAAAGAAATCGTAACCCGCAGAATTAACGAAAAACTTCTCAGAGAAGCTGAAGAAAAATACCGCACTGTTGCTGACCATACTTATACCTGTGAATCATGGTTAGGCACTAACGGTGAATTTATCTACATTTCGCCCTCGTTCAAAACAGTTACAGGTTACGATGTTGAGGAGTTTATGAAAGATTCATCACTTTACTACAAAATAGCTCATCCCGATGACAGGCAGATGGTTGAAGATCATTTCAATACAATCATCTATCCAAACGATCATGTTTGTAAACTCGAATATCGAATAATTACTAAATCAGGTGAGATAAAATGGATGGCTCACACTTGTAAGCCTGTTTTTAATGCAGACGGAGAGTGGATAGGGCAAAGAGGCTCAAACCATGATATCACCGAACAAAAGGAGCGTGAGCATCATTCCTAAAGTTTTGCCATCTTTTCGTACCTTTGCAGCCTGGATTATATTTAAATGCCTGCTACCGGAAAAAAGAGAATACACTTCATAATTAATCCTGCCTCAGGTAACGGAACTGCCGCTAAGGATGGTTTCGAACGCATAATTTACGACAATCTCAATACAAAGAAGTTTGACTTTAAATTGTCGTTCACTACTTCAGCTTTGAATGCTTATGAGTTGAGTAAACAATCAGCAGATGACAATTATGATATAATTGTTGCCGTGGGTGGTGATGGAACAGTCAACAGAGTAGCTAAAGGGCTTTATGGCAGTTCTTCAACGTTAGCTATTGTTCCTGTTGGGTCAGGTAATGGGTTGGCAAGATTCCTGAATATTCCGCTCGATCCGGCTAAGAGTATTGCGTTAATTAATTCTATGCCAATTAAAGAGATTGATGCTGTTTCAATAAATGATGAACTCTGTTTATCAATTGCGGGAGTTGGATTTGATGCTTTAGTAGCCAAGAAATTCGCTAAAGCTGAACACAGAGGATTTTTCTCATACTTTCATATAGCACTACAATCGTATCCCGGATACCGGCCACGAAAGTATCGAATGCTAATAGATGGTGTGCCGGTAAAACGAAAAGCACTGTTTGTAAGTTTCGCTAATAGCAATCAATTTGGGTATAACACTGTTATTGCCCCTGATGCATCTATTAACGACGGGATGGTTGATGTGTGCATTGTACAAAAAGTCCCGATGCTTTCAGCACCTTATGTTTTAGGCTTGTTATGGAGAAACAGGATTGATCACTCAGGTTATCTCGAAATAATAAAGGCTAAAGAAATTAAGATAACACGAAATAAGAACAGGATCATTAACCTTGATGGTGAACCTGTTAAGGTCGGTAGAGATTTACACATTAAAGTGAATCCGCGAAGCATGAAAATCATTGCATTGTAGATTTAATCATAAATTGCCCTGTCAAACCATCGACAACTTACCATATTATAATCTTCATCAGAACATAACATAAAACGTGATGAGTGCTAAAAAGAACAGGTCAGGTATAGTTTACTCAACTAATCCGGATTTTGTCTATCAAAGTAATGATCCTGAAGAGGTTGAAACCCTGCCACCCGCTAAGCAGGATTTAAGGATTATGCTTGATAAAAAATTAAAAGGAGGCAAAAAAGCTACTCTTGTTACAGGTTTTGTGGGGAAGGATGAAGATTTGGCCAGACTTGCTAAGAATCTTAAAAATCTATGTGCAGCTGGTGGCTCAAGTAGCAATGGCGAAATCCTTATACAAGGTGATTTCAGACAGAAGGTGATGGACTATCTGATAAAAAATGGTTATAAAGCCAAATTCAGTGGCTGATTAATAAATTGCTTTTGAAAGACTTATGCAACCAATAATTCAATTCTTAAAAAATAAGCCTGCGGTATTCTATATTTTTTGCGTTGTAATGCTGTTTCCTGCATTATTGTGGCATCTGGGATATCTGGCTATAAACTTTCCCACTGATGAACCTACCAGGGCCATTGTTGCCCTTGAAATGATAATAAGTGGCAATTATTTCACACCTACAATTAACGGTGAGTTTTATTATAATAAACCACCATTATACAATTGGATATTAGCGGCTTTCTTTAAAACATTCAACTATTCTGAATTCGTACTTCGCCTTCCTGTCGTAATTGCATTGCTAGTCTTTGGAATAGCAATTTTACTATTCGTAAATAAGGAGCTTGGCTTCAAACAAGGGTTTATAGTTGCTATGCTTTTTATAACCTCAGGGCGTATTCTTTTCTGGGATTCATTTCTCGGGTTGATTGATATTAGCTTCTCTTGCCTGGTGTACATTTCGTTTATGGCAATCTATTTTTTACAGAAAAGGAAAAAGTATCTTGCATTGTTTATGGTGTCGTATCTTATTACAGCCATAACTTTCCTGATGAAAGGATTGCCACCACTGGTTTTTCAGGGGATAACACTGCTTACTTTCTTTACCTATAAGAAAGAATTTTCCAAATTATTTTCATGGAAGCACTTCGCAGGATTGGGGCTTCTGGTACTAATTGTCGGTGTTTATTATTATATGTATTCCAGGTATAATACACTTGATAATGTCTTTACCACCCTGTTTAGTGAATCAGAGAAGAGAACTATCATTAATTATGGATGGAAACGTTTCGTTACACACCTTTTTACATTTCCATTCGAAATGTTCTATCACTTCTTCCCATGGTCAATCCTGGGTATTTTCTTTTTTAGGAAGAAGTTCTACTCAATAGTGAAGGAGAATGAATTCCTGAAGTACAATTTCCTTATATTCATCTTTAACATACTGATTTACTGGACTTCACCCGAAACCTATCCTCGTTACATTTTCATGCTGTTCCCGCCAATTTTTACCGTACTTGTATATATGTTTTTCAGGGGCGATTCACTGCAGAGTAAAAAAAATGTGATTATCGAATATTTCCTTGGGGGAGTGATGGTGCTTGGAATGGTTGCAGCTATCGTTCTCCCATTTTTGAAACAAACAAGCTGGATAGATAATGCTATCCTTAAAGGGTTAATTATGCTGATAATCACTATTGTTTTGTTTTTCTTCTATTTGAAGATCAAAGAGCAACGACTTGTGATTTTTGCGGCTGCCATGCTTATGTTCAGAATCGGATTCGACTGGTTTATCATACCTCCACGTTACAATGATTTTCAGGAACATAAGGAGGGTGCTCTTAAAGCTGCAGAGGTGACCGGTAATAGCAAACTATATATTTATCGTAATAGTGAAACTGAGCACGCCACCAGTTTCTATATCACTCTTGGCAAAATGCAACTCCTTGAACATAAATATGAAGGATTCAATACCACTGATTATTACTATCTGGATCCAAGGCAACTTCCACCTGAAGATTATGAAACAATTTATGACTTCAAGCTTTACAGACATGATCAGCCAATGAAGATCGTGAAATTGAAAAACCCTTAAAGCATTTAAACTGGCTCAAGCTCAGATAAAATAAGTAAGTTTGAAAAGCATTTGCTATTATTAATGAGCTCAACAGGCAATAATAATTGTAATTTTAATCGGAAAATACTGAATAATGGCATTATTAGAGATCAGCATAGGTGATAAAGTAAAAGAATGGCTTACAGGATTAGGGTTATCAGAAAATATCTCAATCGCAATGAGAGATTTTACTGATTTTCTGATTCTGATAGTCGTTATTACTGTTTTGTACTATGTAAGCAAATTTGTCGTATTGAAAATTGTAAGACGAATCACGCATCGAACTTCATCAACCTGGGACGATGCTTTATATAATAACAGAGTCTTCCATAAGTCAGTTCTGTTAGTGCCGACACTCCTTTTTAATGTACTGGCTCCATACACCCTGACAGAATTTCCGGAATTTTTAAAGTGGGTGCTGTTACTAAACAGAATATTAATAGTTTATGTAACCGTTGGTGCTATCAATAAGTTCCTGAATGCATTGTACGACATATTCCAGGGCTATGAAGTATCGAAAGCTAAACCTGTCAAAGGTTATATTCAGGTGCTTAAGATTATTATTATCATTATTGGTGTAATCATTGTTATTTCGCTTTTGTTTGACAAGTCACCAATCTATTTACTTGGAGGTTTAGGTGCGTTTTCAGCTGTATTGTTGCTGATTTTCAAAGATCCAATATTGGGACTGGTTGCCGGTATTCAGATTTCGGCTAATGACATGGTGCGTCAGGGCGATTGGATTGTGATGCAAAAAGCCGGTGCGGACGGTGAGGTTAAAGATATAAGCCTGACAACTGTCAAAGTGCAGAATTGGGATAAAAGCATCACCATGGTGCCCACATACTCTTTAGTATCAGACAGTGTTACAAACTGGAGAGGGATGGAGGAATCCGGTGGTCGACGGATTAAAAGATCAATAAATATCGACATGACTAGTGTGAAATTCTGCACTGAGGAGATGCTTGAAAAGTTCAGGAAGATTGATATCCTAAGAGAATATATTGATACGAAACAGGAAGAGCTTGTGAAATATAATGAAGCTGAGAATATTGATGCATCAATAATGGTAAATGGCAGACGGCAAACCAATATTGGAGTTTTCAGAGCATATCTGGCAGCATACTTAAAGCGAAATACTGATCTGAATCCTGATATGACGATGCTTGTCCGGCAACTTCAGCCAGGTGAAAGCGGTATTCCTCTTGAAATATATGTATTTAGCAGAATCCAGGAATGGAAGCCGTATGAGGATGTCCAGTCTGATATATTCGATCATGTCTTAGCCTCTATACCTGAGTTTGAGTTAAGAGTATTCCAAAATCCTTCAGGTAGTGACTTCGCCAACTTTGGCAAAGAAAAATGAACATTGACATTGTCAATTAGTTAGGTATTTGTATTGACAAAAAAAACTAATTGTTTCGGCAATGGATGACCATGAACTCAACAGAATAGCGATTAATGATGATAAACATGGGATAAGCGGGAGAATCAGAAAATATGCATTCGGTAAAAGTGAATCAAGCTATGGAAGATGGATTCCTTTGGTTATGGCTGACAGAATTGGGATTATTGAAGGATTAATCGATGACATTAGGAATAAGCGCTTCCCTAAAATTATTAATGCGAAGGGTGTGATAGCATTAATTGGATTATCACGAAAGAATTTGATAAGAAGCGTTGCCATATCAGGTTTGGTGACTGCTGGGGCAATTACACTGCTGGTGCTAAAAAACAGGAAAAAAGAGAAGATTAAGAATTAGCCTCATGATATTTCTGCACTCTGTCGAATGCTACCCTGAACCAAATAGTAAACATTTCAGGATTATCTGACATTTCTTTGGCTATCTCATTAAGCGAAACCATTCGATAAGAAGAAACTTCATCACTATTTAGTGCAGGTATCGAATCATAAACTCCAAAGAAAACATGATCAATCTCGTGCTCTGTCAGATTATTCGAAAATGAGGCTTTGTAAGTGAAATGAAACACTTCATTTAAATCGCAGTCAAATCCCATTTCTTCAATTAGTCTTCTATGAGCAGCATCGAGTGTTGTTTCACCGGGGCGAGGATGACTGCAACATGTATTAGTCCACAAACCGGGTGAATGGTATTTGTGTAAGGCTCTTTGCTGTATCATTAACTGACCTTGCGAATTAAAGACAAATATTGAAAAAGCACGGTGTAAAGCAGCTTTCCTGTGAGCTTCCATCTTTTCCATTACTCCCGTTTGATTGTC
This sequence comes from Bacteroidota bacterium, assembly GCA_023441805.1. Classification (GTDB taxonomy): domain Bacteria; phylum Bacteroidota; class Bacteroidia; order Bacteroidales; family Lentimicrobiaceae; genus Lentimicrobium. The sequence continues at coordinate 25,054 of JAEZNO010000024.1, read as the reverse complement.
ATCTTTATCCACAAGTATCACCAATTCTTCCATTTTTTCAAGGCTAATTAAAGAGTGCGTAAAAATAGATATTACTAACTTAACGACCAAACTTAACAAATGATTGTTAATTTTGTACTCCTTTTCGCTATTCCTAAATTGAGAGGATAGAAATCCATTTTATGAGCAAAAACTTAAAACGATTCGTCACCTATCTTTTGATCATCGGTGTATTATTTGTAATAGTCGGTTATAAAGCAGGCTTGTTTAGTAAAGAACAAAATACTGAAAAGAAAGGTAATTCAAATACTACTGAAGCTCTTCCGGTTTCTGCATTTATTGTAACTCCGGGCGGATTGACTGACAGAATAGTAGCCACAGGAAATGTAATGGCTAATGAAGAAGTTCAGTTAAGTGCTGAAGTTGCAGGGAGGATTACAGCTATTAATTTTTCTGAAGGAACTAATGTATCGAAAGGCGATGTATTGGTAAATATTAACGATACAGAGTTATTGGCACAATTAGAAAAAGTAAATTACAACCAAAAACTTGCTGAAGAGAGGGAGCTAAGGGCTAAGAGCCTTTTGCAAAAAGAAGCCATCAGTCAGGAGGAGTATGACAGAGCACTGACCGACTTGAATACTGTTAAGGCTGAAGCTTCACTCATTAAAGCACAATTAGCAAAATCAAAGATTATAGCCCCATTCTCGGGAACAATCGGATTAAGGCAGGTGAGTGAAGGTGCTTTTGTGACTCCCGGTCAGCGAATAGCTACATTAACTCAAATTCAGCCGATTAAGATTGAGTTTTCGGTACCTGAGAGATTCGCACAATCTGTAACAAAAAATAGCAAAGTGAATTTTACCTTAGAAGGTACTTCAAGAAAGTTTGAAGCGTTAATATATGCCGTAGAGCCATTCATTGATCCTGAAACCAGATCAGTTACTGTACGAGCTTTATATCCAAACAAAAATCTTGAGTTACGTCCGGGTAGTTTCGCACGCGTTGAATTTGAACTGAATCATATGCAAAACGCATTACAGGTGCCTGCACAGGCGGTCATTCCTGAACTTGGTGGGTATAAAGTCTTCAAATATGTTAACGGTAAAGCCGAACAGGCAAAGATTAGTGTTGGAATCCGTACCAGTGCAATGGTTCAGATTACTGAGGGTTTAAGTACTAATGATACTGTTATTACTTCAGGAATTTTACAACTAAGAAGCGGAATGCCTGTTAAAATTTCTAATATCACTGATATTTAATCATGAGTCTTTCTTCAATCAGCATAAAACGTCCCGTTTTAGCAACGGTAATGTCGATAGTAATCGTCCTCTTTGGAGGAATCGGATTATTATCTACCGGTGTAAGGGAATATCCAAGCGTTGATCCACCAATAATTACAATCAGTACCAGCTATGTGGGTGCCAATGCTGATGTTATCGAATCGCAGATTACTGAACCACTTGAAGAATCTGTAAACGGAATTGCAGGTATCAGAACACTGACTTCTGTTAGTCGTGACGGTCGAAGTGTTATCAGAGTTGAATTTGATCTGGAAGTAGACCTGGAAACTGCTGCCAATGATGTAAGGGATAAGGTGTCTCGGGCAATGCGAAATCTTCCCCCTGATACCGACCCGCCAATTGTCTCGAAAGCTGATGCAGATGCCAATCCCATTATCTTCCTTAGTATCAGGAGTGAGCAACGTTCATTGCTCGAGTTAACTGAAATAGCTGAAAGAACATTTAAAGAACGTCTGCAAACAATTCCCGGAGTCAGTCAAATTGACATCTGGGGAGAACGCAAATATTCTATGCGTTTATGGATGGACCCATTCAAACTGGCAGCATCCGGTTTGACACCATTAGATGTCCGTAACGCTCTTCTTAGTGAAAACGTTGAATTACCTTCCGGCAGAATTGAAGGCGGCAGTGTTGAGTTGACAGTGAGAACTATGGGGAGACTCTCAGATCCTCAGGAATTTAACTCACTTATTCTCCTCCAGCAAGGTGACAGGATTGTTAGGTTTAGAGATATCGGATATGCGGAGCTGGGATCTGAAAATGATAGATCCATACTAAGGATGAATGGCATTCCAATGGTGGGTAATGTCGTCATTCCTCAACCCGGCTCAAATCATATTGAGATTGCCGATGAAGTATACAAAAGGGTAGAACAGATTAAAAAAGAACTACCGGCAGATATTCATCTGACATACGGTTTTGATACTACAGAATACATCAGGGAATCAATCACTGAGGTAGAACAGACTATTTATGTTGCATTCCTCCTTGTTGTGCTTATCATATTTCTCTTCTTGCGTGACTGGCGATCAACACTTATACCTGTTATTGCAATTCCGATATCACTGATTGGTGCATTTTTTATAATGTACCTGCTGAATTTCACTATTAATGTGCTTACCCTTTTGGGAATAGTGCTTGCTATTGGATTAGTGGTTGACGATGCAATTGTTGTCCTTGAGAATATTTATACTAAGATAGAGAAAGGTGTTCCACCACTAAAAGCAGGTCTGGAAGGTACAGCTGAAATCTTTTTTGCTGTAATAGCCACAACCGTTGTTTTGGCAGCAGTATTTCTGCCTGTAATTTTCCTTGAAGGATTGACAGGAAGATTGTTCAGGGAGTTCGGTATTGTGATGGCTTCTTCTGTCATCATCTCAGCTTTTGTTGCTTTGACACTTACTCCTATGCTTTCAACAAAAATTTTGAAGCAAAGAGAGAGTCATAGCTGGTTTTATAATAAAACCGAACCTTTGTTTGTGGCATTAAACCGTGGCTACACTCGTTCACTCGACTGGTTTTTAAGACGCAGATGGCTTGCTGTGGTTATATTTGTACTTTCACTTGGTATCATCTATTTCATTGGTAGTATGTTACCTTCAGAGCTCGCACCCATGGAAGACAGATCAGGGATGCGAATTTCAGCCACTGCTCCTGAAGGTATTACTTATGAGTTCATGGATGAGTATATGACTGAGATTACAGATTATGTCATCAAGGAAGTACCTGAAGCACAAGCAATCGTTTCTATAACATCTCCAGGGTTTGGAGCCTCAGGATCAGTGAACTCCGGTTTTGTGAGAATGCGACTTGTCAATCCTGATGAACGTGAGCGTTCACAGCAGGAAATAGCAGATGATATTTCAACTAAGCTTAGCCGCTTTAGTCTGGCAAGAACTTTCGTAATTCAGGAACAATCAATTGGTGGAGGAGGTGGTTTGCCTGTCCAATATGTTATTCAGGCCCCTGAACTCGACAAATTAAAAAAGATACTTCCGGATTTCATTGCCGAACTTCAAAAGAGTGATAAATTCCAATTTTTTGATCTTAACCTTAAATTCAATAAACCTGAATTGAAGGTAGATATTAACAGAGAAAAAGCCAGAAACCTTGGCGTTTCAGTCATTGATATTGCTCAAACACTTCAGTTTGCATTAAGTGGACAGCGGTTTGGGTATTTTATCATGAATGGAAAACAATATCAGGTAATTGGTCAACTTTCGAGACCATACAGAGCGGAGCCACTTGATTTAAGGTCAATTAATGTTAAAAATTCAAGAGGAGAGATGATACCTCTCGATAATCTTGTCACAATCTCCGAAGGAATCAACCCTCCTCAATTGTACAGGTATAATCGTTTCGTTTCGGCAACATTCTCAGCAAATCCTGCTAAGGGACTTACGATTGGTGACGGGATTAAAGAGATGGATCGTATAGCCGACAAAGTTTTGGATGATACTTATTCTACAGCATTAGCAGGTGCATCAAAGGATTTTGAAGAAAGCTCATCCTCTCTGTTATTTGCCTTCGTTTTAGCTATTGTTCTTATTTATCTTGTGCTATCTGCCCAGTTTGAGAGCTTTAAAGATCCACTGATTATTATGTTTACTGTCCCACTTGCATTGGCCGGTGCAGTGTTGACTCTCTGGTATTTTAATGAGACGCTGAATATTTTCAGTGAAATAGGAATAATAATGCTGATTGGTTTGGTTACAAAAAATGGAATTTTGATAGTTGAATTTGCAAATCAGCGAAAAGATATTGGCTTTAATAAAGGCGATGCAATACGTGATGCATCTTCCAGTAGATTCAGACCAATCCTCATGACAAGTTTATCTACAATACTCGGAGCTATGCCAATTGCTCTGGCATTAGGTGCAGGATCAGAAAGCAGGGTGTCGATGGGTATTGCAATTATAGGAGGTTTGACTTTTTCAACAATACTTACGCTCTACGTGATTCCGGCGATGTATACCTTTATTTCTTCTTCGCATGGTCACATTATGAAAGAAAAGGTTCGTCAGGCTGAGCATGAGTTCGATGAAGAAAGAGAAAAGGCATCGTGAGTTAATATGCCTGATTGTTAGTCGATGGAGTTTGACGGGAGGATAATGTCGAATAATTAATTTCTGAATAGGTGGTCAATTGGTGAAATGTACTGATTTGTCACGAGTTAATAAAAATGATGAAGTATCTGAAGATTAAATTGCTTTGCATTCTGTTGGCATTATCAATGCAGTCAAATGTATTCTCACAATTGTTAACGGCCGAACAGGCAGTGGCAATAGCATTAGAGAATAATTATTCAATCAGGTTAGCAAGGTTAAACGAAGAAATTCTGAAAAACAATTTCAACCTTGGACTTGGAAACTTTATTCCCACAGTTGACGCATCAGCTCTGCAGAACAATAATATTACAAACACCCGTCAAGAATATCTTAGTGGTCAAATCAATGAAAAGGATAATGCAAAATCTAATTCATTTAATGCCGGTATAGGATTTGACTGGACAATATTTGACGGATTCAGGATGTTCTCGGGATACAAATTATTAAAGGAGCAACTGCAAGCCGGTCAGTTACAGACACGACTGGAAATTGAAAACCGGATAAGTGAAGTCCTTAGCCTGTACTATAATATCGTTGAGCTGCAACAAAAGGCAAAGATGTTTGAGAAGTCTGTTCAGCTTGGACAGGCACGTGTTAATATAGCTGATGAAAAACTGGCGATAGGAGCAGGGTCAAGGCTTGAGCTGTTACAGGCAAGGGTGGACATGAACTCTGATATTTCGGAGATGCTCAATGTGAATGATCTGATTACCGAAGCAACTATTCGAATGAATTTATTGTTAGGCAGAGAGGCTGAGACTAAGTTCGTGGTAGTCGACAGTATTAAACTTGTACCTCCGCCCGACTTTGATCAATTGAAGGCTGCTATGGCTCAAAACAACGTCAGCATGCTAATTAACAGCAATGATATTGAACTGGCAGAGCTAAATCTGAAGCTTATCAAAGGAAAGCGTTTGCCTGAGGTAGGACTGATCGGAGGTTATGATTATTCCAGACAATCAAGTGAATCAGGCTTTGTTAAATCGGGAAAATCACAAGGGTTGAATTATGGATTAAGTGCTTCATGGCCATTATTCAATGGACTGAATAATCTCAGGGATCAAAAGAATGCCAGGATTGGGGTAGAATCAGCTAGGCTGAAATACGAGAGCTTCATGGCCGATTTGAACGCTCAACTTGTCTCCACCTATAGCGTGTATAACAACAAACTTAAAACCTTAGGACTGGAAAGAGAGAATCTTCAAACTGCATTTACAAACTTTGATATAGCCAATGAGAGATATCGATTAGGTGAGTTGTCAGGGATTGAAATACGCGAAGCACAACAGAATCTACTGCTTGCTGAAGACCGGCTCATCAGCTTAATTTACCAGGTAAGATTGCTGGAAATTGAGCTAATGCAGTTGAGTGGAGGGATAATTCCTGAAGTAGAATAAAAAAAGCAGTAAGTACTTGTGTAATTAAAAATTATACACTATTTTTGCAGCCCGTTTTGAAAAGAACCTAAAGAATTATAGAGTATGTATTTAACCTCTGAAATAAAGAAGAATATCTTTGCCGAGAATGGCAAAAATGCGAATGATACAGGATCAGCTGAAGGTCAGGTTGCTCTTTTTACATTAAGAATTCAACACCTTACAGAGCATCTTAAAGCAAACAGAAATGATCATGTTACCGAGAGATCACTAGTCAGGCTCGTAGGGAAACGCAGAAGTATTCTTGATTATCTGAAAAAGAAAGATATCGAGCGTTACAGAGAGATCATCAAAAAGCTCAACATAAGGAAGTAAATTTCTACTCTAAGAAATTAATAAAGAGGCAATTAAAAAGGTTGCCTCTTTTTGTTGTCATTAGCGGTAAATATTTTTTTGGTTTTTATTCCGAATGTATTTTAAGAGTAACTTTGTGAGTACTTATAAAATAACTACCCATTAAACGATATATCGCCCCATAAAGAATTAATATGCAAGGAATAGTAAAAACTTTTGATATAGGAGATGGAAGGACCATCTCAATTGAAACAGGTAAATTGGCCAAACAAGCTGATGGTGCTGTTGTTGTTCGCATGGGCGATACAATGTTGCTTGCTACCGTCGTGGCAAAACAGGAAGCAGCAGAGAATGTTGATTTCATGCCACTCACTGTTGAATATCGTGAAAAATATGCATCTGCGGGTCGTTTCCCCGGTGGTTTTTTTAAAAGAGAAGCCCGTCCTTCCGATTACGAAATATTAATCGCCAGGCTCGTTGACCGTGCTTTGCGCCCCTTATTCCCCGATAATTTTCATGCTGAAACCCAGGTTATCGTAACTCTGATTTCCCTCGATCCTGAAGTCCTGCCCGATGCTCTGGCCGGTCTGGCTGCATCTGCTGCATTGGCTGTCAGTGATATTCCTTTTAATGGCCCGATATCCGAGGTCAGAGTTGCTAAAATAAATGGAAACTTCGTTATTAATCCTTCTGCATCTGTTCTTCCTGAAGCCGAAATCGATATCATGGTTGCCGCTTCAATGGAAAATATCATGATGGTTGAAGGTGAGCTTAAAGAAGCTCAGGAGTCAGATGTTATCGAGGCTCTTAAAGTAGCTCATAACGCTATTAAGATTCAATGCCAGGCCCAGACAGAGTTGGCTCAGATGGTTGCGAAGTCATCGCCTAAGCGTGTCTATGAACACGAAACCAATGACGAAGAGTTAAGAGCACGTCTTAAAGAATTCTGCTATCCCAAAATAGTTGAAGTTGCAAGCCGTCCCACCTCAAAACATGAACGTGGCGATGCTTTTGCTGCAATTTTAGAAGAGTTCAAGGCTACCCTTACTGAGGAAGAAGCACAGGAAAAGGAATTCATGATTGGAAGATATTATCATGAAGTAGAAAAGGAAGCTGTCAGGAATGTGGTACTTGATACACGGCAGCGTCTTGATGGCCGTAAACTTGATCAAATTCGTCCTATCTGGTGCGAAGTTGATTACTTGCCTTCAGTTCATGGCTCTGCAATTTTTACTCGTGGTGAAACACAATCATTAACTACAGTTACTTTAGGGACAAAACTGGATGAACAGGTTATAGATGGTGCTGTTATTGATGGCAAGGTGAATTTTATACTTCATTATAATTTCCCACCATTCTCAACCGGTGAGGTTAAAAAAGCCTTAGGAACCAGCCGTAGAGAAATTGGTCATGGTAACCTGGCACTCAGAGCATTAAAGCCTATGATACCTGGACCGGAAACAAATCCTTATACCATCCGTGTTGTTAGCGATATTCTTGAATCAAACGGTTCATCTTCAATGGCAACCGTTTGCGCAGGTACTATGGCTCTTATGGATGCCGGTGTTAAATTAATTAAACCTGTTTCAGGTATTGCCATGGGTTTAATAGCCGATACCAAGACAAACAGATATGCAGTTCTTAGTGATATCTTAGGTGATGAAGATCACCTTGGTGATATGGACTTTAAAGTTACAGGAACCAGAGATGGTATAACTGCTTGTCAGATGGACATAAAGGTGGACGGATTGCCATATGATATTCTTGCCGAAGCACTTGAACAAGCACGCAGAGGCAGAATGCACATACTTAATGAAATGGAAAAGGCCATCAGCACTCCTCGCGAAGACTATAAGCCTCACGTACCACGTATCGTTAAGATGACAATTCCAAAAGAATTCATTGGTGCAGTTATTGGACCTGGCGGAAAAGTAATCCAGGAAATGCAGCGTGAGACAAATTCAACCATTGTCATTGAGGAAGTTGGTGAATTTGGAATCATTGATATTGTATCGAATAATAAAGCATCAATTGATGCAGCTCTTGACAGGATTAAGAGAATAGTTGCAATTCCTGAAGTAGGTACCGTATACCATGGGAAAGTAAAGAACATTACTACTTTTGGAGCATTTGTTGAAATACTACCCGGAAAAGACGGGCTGTTACATATATCCGAAATTGAGCATCGTCGCTTAAAGGATGTTGAAAGCGTATTAAAGGTTGGTGATGAGATAGATGTTAAATTGATTGAAATTGACAGTAAGACCGGGAAACTCAAGCTGTCACGTAAAGTATTGCTCCCAAAATCGGAACTAGAAAATAATTAAACAACAACCAATCATAGCAGTAAACTGCCCAAACAAACAATAGGGAGAAAATGAGGCAATTAAAGATTACTAAACAGGTAACAAACCGCGAAACCGCTTCGCTTGACAAGTACCTGCAGGAAATCGGAAAGGTTGAGTTGATCACGGCAGATGAGGAAGTAGCCTTAGCACAAAAAATTAAGCAAGGCGATCGTCATGCTCTCGAGAAACTCACCAAAGCTAATCTTCGTTTTGTGGTTTCTGTATCAAAACAGTACCAGAATCAAGGACTGAGCCTGCCTGATCTCATTAATGAGGGCAACCTGGGTCTTATAAAAGCAGCCCAGAGATTTGACGAAACACGAGGGTTCAAATTCATTTCATACGCAGTATGGTGGATTCGACAGTCGATTCTTCAGGCTCTGGCCGAACAATCTCGTATCGTGAGATTACCGCTCAATAAGATAGGTTCCATTAATAAGATCAATAAAGCTTATGCCAAGCTGGAACAGGAATTTGAGAGAGAACCAAATTATGATGAAATAGCCGGTTTGCTTGAGATCAGTGAGAATGAGGTTAAAGAATCAATGCGGAATTCAGGACGTCATGTTTCTATGGACGCACCCTTAGTGCAAGATGAAGATAACAACATGTACGATGTATTGCGCAGTGATGACAGCCCAACGCCCGAAACTGAACTCCTGTATGAATCTCTTAGAAAAGAAATTGAACGTGCCGTGTCAACTCTCACTTGCCGTGAAGCTGACGTTATCAGGCTCTATTTCGGTCTGGGAGGTGAACACCCGCTGACACTTGAAGAGATAGGTGAACGATTTGACCTTACACGTGAGCGTGTTCGCCAAATCAAAGAAAAGGCGATCAGACGCTTGAAACATACTTCACGAAGTAAAATTCTTAAAACCTATTTAGGTTAGTATTTATAAAAAAGGCTGTCTTAACACGACGGCCTTTTTTTTTACCTCACAGAAGCTGCCCTTGATTTGACAGCTTTTTTTTGATTTGCAAATTAAGAGGCTGTCCTTCAGGGGGACGGCCTTTTTTTATAATTTCGCATAAATTACTGTGAAATGACTCAACATCTTATAGCACCTTCACTTCTTTCAGCCGATTTCACCCATCTTGGCCGAGATGTGGAAATGATTAATAATAGTGAAGCAGATTGGTTTCATGTGGATGTAATGGATGGCGAATTCGTCCCAAACATATCCTTCGGTATGCCTGTCATCAAGGCTATTAAAAAGTATGCTAATAAACCCCTTGATGTACATCTTATGATAGTTAAACCCGAGAGGTATTTCGAAGCATTCCGCGAAGTTGGTGCTGATATACTTAGCATACATATTGAAGCTGTTACTCACTTGCACCGTGCAGTACAGCAAATTCACTCATTGGGAATGAAAGCTGGTGTTGTCCTCAATCCACATACTCAGGTGAATCTGGTTGAGGATATCATCAATGATGTTGATTTGGTCCTTATCATGTCGGTGAATCCAGGATTTGGAGGTCAGAAGTTCATTGAACGTACTTATGAGCGCATAAAAAAGCTCAAGGAAATTATTAATCTGAATAATTCAAATGCACTTATTGAGGTTGATGGAGGGGTTGATCTGGAAAATGCACCTTTATTATTAGAAGCCGGTGCTAACGTCCTTGTTGCAGGTAATACAGTGTTTAAATCAGAGAATCCGACTGAAACTATAAAAAGACTTAAGAATTTATAAACTTACTTCCTGTATCGTCCGGCATGAATTGAACCAATCCCGGTTTTTAGGACCGGATGGTAAGGATATGAAATGTCATTTTATCCTAAGTAACTCATTGCCAGAGAAATATATTTTATTTCTGCGTAATTGAAATTGTAATAACCAGGCAATTTTTGTAGCAATTGCTACAGAGTTACAAAAACAGAGATACGACCATCTCTTGCCCAAGTCTTGGTTAACTCTATACCAAGTCTTACGTTTTACAAAAGTCTTCAGAAAATTGACACAGAATTGTCCGAGTGCTAAACAATGCATACAATAACTGCATTTTTACCAAGTATCGTGTCAATAACAACCTGTCTTGCCCTCTTATGAACATCATCTGTTCAAAAGCGAACATCTTAAATTGGTAATTTTATTGTATTTCATTGAGCCAATGTTAATTGCGTACTGGCATTTTATTTGGACATATTATCATGACCAACCATACAACCATGTTACTCAACTATTTTAAACTTGTCCTGAGGGATTTCAGGAAACAGCCCGGTTTCTATTTCACAAATATTTTCAGTTTGGCAATAGGCATTGCTGCTTGTGTTATGATTGTCGGATATGTTCGTTACCATCGCAGTTTCGACAAGCAATCAGCCGATTATGCCAATACTTACCGTGTTCAATATAGCCGCTGGGGCGAGAATGATGACCGGGTGGAGTTTGCCAGTGCTTCACCAACCATTGGGCCTGCTATAAAAAGTCAGTTTCCTGAAGCCCTGTCTTATGCAAGGGCCTATAAAATGGAAGGGGTTTTCTTTTACAAGGATAAGTTTTTTAAGGAAGAAAAGGTCTTCAGTTCAGAGTCCGCAATTTTTGACTTGCTGGCAATAAAAATAATAAATGGCACTAAGTCTGATTGCCTTGATGAACCTTCATCCGTCGTCATATCAGAATCAACTGCCGGAAAGTACTTTGGCACCGAGGATCCTATTGGGAAAACAATAAGTTATAATAAACGTGAGAACCTTATTGTAAAGGCTGTGTTTGAGGATCTTCCTGAGAACATGCATATAAAGGCTGATATTTTTACGTCATTACAGTCCTGGATACAGAGAGATCCTCAGATGTTTACCAATGGTTGGTTTTATAGTGGTTTCTTTACGTATGTAAAATTCAGGCAGGGTACTGATCCTCAGAAGATAAATAAAGGTATTGCAGATTATATTGATCGTGAATTTGGTAAGGACCTCAAAGAATATAAGATGGGTATGTCGTTCAAGCTTCAGCCACTTGCTGATATTCATCTTAATTCACATTATATGCATGAGTTGGAGGCAAATGGTAACAAAATCTCTATCAACATTTTATCAGTGGTTGGCTGGTTTGTTCTGATTATTGCATGGGTAAATTTCTTCAACCTCACAACTATAGCAGCCATAAGAAAACAGAAGGAAATAGCGATTCGTAAAACCAATGGTGCCCAGAGATCGCAGTTACTCTCGCAGTTGCTGGTATGGTCTGCTTCAATCAATTTACTTGCCGTGGTTTTCGCGTTGTTGAATTTAGAATTGATAAATCCTGTTTTCTGCAGATTTACCGGCATCCCGCTCAATGCGGCTATTTGGTCTGATGGCTGGTTTTATGGACTTATAGCCGCAGCATTTATAGCAGGTACTTTTTCGGCCGGTATTTATTCATCCACCGGAGTTTACACTGCAGCTATTATTGGGGTACTGAAAGGTGTGAGGCTAAAGAGCAAGAAGGGTCTTCTGATGAAGAAAAGTTTGGTAACCATGCAATTTGCTATCGGTATTGCACTGATTGCAACAACAGTAGGAGTTTATTTACAATATCGATTCATTACAGACAAAAATCCGGGCTTCACACTTGATAATATAATTACCGTAAACGCACCCCTGGTTGGCGACTCAACATTGCCGGTAAGATATAAGACTTTCACTGATAAAGTATCAAATATACCCGGTATTCAGGGATGTGCCTTCTCATCAGTAATACCGGGCCAGTCTAATATGTTTAATCGTGGTGGAATATATCGGTATGGGTCTGATGAAAAAGACTCAAAAAATTACAGAGTTACTGAAACCGGTTACGGCTTTTTTAACACATACAATATTAAGTTCATAACAGGGGAAGGGTTTACCGGTAATCAGGCAATTGACAGAAACAGGGTAGTTATTAATGCTTACGCCTCTTTAACTCTGGGATTTGAGAAACCACAGGATGCTGTTGGCCGTACCATTATAATGGAAGGAAGACCTTATGAAGTATCGGGTGTTGTAATCGATTTCCATCAGCGTTCTGCCAAAGAGGCCATTGAACCCCAGATATTCAGGTATCCTCAACGATTGCAGGGCAAGTTTTCTATAAATGCCGGACTCAGGAATGAATCGGAAGTAATTGCTGAAGTAGGTGAAATTTATTCGTCTGTGTTTCCAAATAATCCATATACTGCAGGAATGCTGAAGGATTATTATGACAATCAGTTTGAACAGGAGAAACAGTATACACTAGTCTACATTTTGTTTTCACTACTGGTGATTTTCATTACTATTCTTGGATTGATAGGATTGTCGGCCTATACGGCTGAGCAACGCAAAAAGGAACTGGGAATCCGCAAAACCCTGGGAGCCAGTGAAGGTTGGCTCTTTTACCTTGTGTTCCGCGATTATATCCTGCTCTGCATTATTGCAGCCGTCATTGCACTGCCGTTTTTCCACGTCAAGTACCTCGACTGGCTGACTGGTTTTGCCATGCATATTGCCCCTCAGTGGTGGTTATACCTGGTGCCAATTATTGTTGTGATGGGAATCTCAATTATTACGGTATGGATTCAATCGGGCAGAATTATACGCACAAACCCCATTGACAATTTAAAATATGAATGATTCGGGCAAGGTGCTTCCCTTTGAGTTGGCTATTTTTGTACCTTTACTAGGTTTTCTTTATTGTCAAACGTTCTGTCAATAGAATTAAAATTAAGATAAAAATGAGTAACATTCTGACAGGTCTTGAGCCTTCGCGCCTTTACCATTATTTTGAAGAAATTTGTAAAATTCCCCGCCCGTCAAAGAAAGAAGAGAAGATTGCTGCTTATCTCGTTGATTTCGGGAAGAAACATAACCTTGAGACGATTGTCGATAAAACAGGTAATGTCATAATTAGAAAACCGGCAGCCAAAGGGATGGAAAATCTTAAATCTGTTGTGTTGCAAAGTCATATTGACATGGTCTGCGAAAAGAACAGTGATATAGTTCATGACTTCGACAAAGATCCAATCCAACCGGTTATAGTAGGAGAGTGGATAAAAGCTAAGGGTACAACTTTAGGTGCCGATGATGGTATCGGAATCGCTGCACAACTGGCTATCCTTGAATCAACAGATATTCCTCACGGCCCGATTGAATGCCTTTTTACTGTAGATGAAGAAACCGGATTGACCGGTGCCTTTGGATTAGATCCTACTATACTCAAAAGCTCAATCCTATTGAACCTTGATTCAGAAGACGAGGGAGAAATATTTATCGGATGTGCCGGAGGTATGGATACTGTCATCACACTTCCCTGTGTAATGGAGAAAGTTAATTCAGATTATAAAGGCTTTAAGGTGAAAGTTAGTGGATTAAAGGGAGGTCATTCAGGTGATGATATTAATAAAGGGTTAGGTAATGCTAATAAGATACTTAACAGGCTTCTTTGGGAATCAGCTAACTTGTTTGGACTAAAAGTAGCATCTTTTAATGCCGGTAATCTGAGGAATGCCATTGCCCGCGAAGGTGAAGCCATTGTTGCAGTTAACAATGCTATTAGCGGAGAGTTTAAGGATTATGCAAAAAAATATAACGATATCATCAGAACCGAATTTAATATCACTGAACCGGATCTGAAAGTTGAGGTTATTGAAGATAAACTTCCTGATTCAGTGATGAGCGCTGATACACAGAATAAGCTTCTTAATTCACTATACGCTTGTCCTCATGGTGTGATTGCTATGTCGGCCAGTATACCAAACTTTGTTGAAACATCAACAAACCTGGCCTCTGTACGCACAAAAGAAAATTCTATTGAAATAACAACCAGTCAGAGAAGTTCAGTTGAATCAGCAAAAGTTAGCGTTGCCGATATGGTTGCCTCAGTATTCAATCTTGCAGGAGGTAAATCAGTTCATGGTGAAGGATATCCGGGCTGGACCCCAAATCCTCAGTCCGAAATCCTTGAAGTAGCTAAGAATATATACTTACAGTTGTTTGGCGCTGCTCCAAAAGTGCTAGCTATTCATGCAGGACTGGAGTGTGGTTTAATAGGTGAAAAATATCCTCACATGGATATGATCTCATACGGACCAACCATTAAGGGTGCTCATTCACCTGATGAAAGATTAAATATTGAAACAGCAAAGAAATTCTGGGATTTTACTCTCGAAATTCTTAAGAACATCCCGAAGGAGAATCAGGCAGTCTGAACATAGGCGCACACTGTTATTCAGGATTAAGCTGTCAAAGCTTCCTACGAAACGATGTTACAAGAATTAAGCTGTGTGAGCTTCCCGTGTTACGATGTTAATCAAGAAAGCTGTCCGAGATTCCAGTGAAACGATTTTTTATCGCACAGAATTTAGATTGCAGTAAGCACTACAGCCGGTTGTATTGTCAGCCGGCTTTTATTTATTTTCTTGTTTTGATTTCAGTAAACAGTTACAACCTCTGGTGGAGTTATAATGCCATTTCGTTGCAAAAGACGATACTGGCAATCATAGAATCGGTATGATATTGCGACACAAACGGAATAGGAAGTGGTTACAATTTCAACCGGTAAATCATCATAGCCCGGAATGCTTTAATTTATTGAAGTAAAGTCTAATGACCCAGCATTACACCCATTCTGATTATAGGATTTTGGTAGGGTGAGTTAGGATCTTCAATAAGATCCCACAGTGCCATCACATAAAGAAATGATCCCTTAGTAATATTCTGTCGCAGACCACCACCAACGAACAAACCATTAATATACGTATGCATTGGCTCCCTAAGAATTTGACCACCGGAGCTATAAATATTCTCAAAATTATATCTTAACCGCTCATATTCAACGTGAGCAAACACATTTTCAAGAATGTGGTACCTTGTATAAATACTTGCTCCATACATATCGCTTTTGAGGTCAACCTTCTGGCCTGTTGTCTGATCTGTATAAAAGTCGTTATACTTGTAGTATTTATATGTAAGACCTATTCCTGTTTCCAATCTGTCGGTTATTCTATACCCAATCATTGGTGAAATATCAATGAAAGTCAGTGTCCCGAATTGAAGGCCCAGACCACCCCCAAATACGGACCTATCGAAAAAGTCACCCTGAGGTTCAAGAATTTCCTTGTCCTGTGAGAATGCATTCATGGAAAATAAAATAGCTAAAAGCAGGAGGACCTTTTTCATAATTAATAATTTGAAACTGGTTGATACCCAATAATATTAACCCTTTACATTCAGTAATGTTAACGATTATTTCGGTCTGATAGTGCATTGACGCTATAAGTCGTGCAGAAATTGTCAACCACTGAGGTTGTTATTCAGCCTGCATGTCAACCACTGTTCTTCCTTTGACGCTGCTGTTGAGCATCATTTCAATTCTTTGAGGAAGATCTTCAAGCCGAAGGATATTACTTATTTGTGGTAAAGCTTCAGGTTTCCAATCAGTGGCAAGATGATTCCAAAGTTTTAACCTTAATGATTTTTCAGAAGTGGCTGAATCAACGCCTAACAGATTTACTCCATTTAAAATAAATGGGAAAACGGTACCATGCAATTCCCATGAGTAAGCATTGCCGGTTGCAACCACATTCCCATGTTTCTGACAAGCCTTTATTGCTGTAACAAGAATATTCCCGCCAACAGTATCAATTGCACCTGCCCATCTGGCTCTAAGCAAATGTTTTCCACTCTCATCATTTACTTCGGCTCTTGAGATAATCTCAGTAACCCCGATGCTGTACAAATAATCTGCTTCTTCTTTCTTACCTGTAGAAGCTATTATGCTATACCCCTTCTTTTTGAGCATATT
Organism: Bacteroidota bacterium; assembly: GCA_023441805.1. Lineage (GTDB taxonomy): Bacteria > Bacteroidota > Bacteroidia > Bacteroidales > Lentimicrobiaceae > Lentimicrobium. Next base: position 8,835 of record JAEZNO010000024.1, on the reverse strand, counting down.
TATTGCCAGACTAGCCAGTCCACCTGTAGCACCGGTAATTAGTATGGGACCATCAGAAGGTTTTTGCCCATTGAGTTCCATCTGGTGGATTGCCATGGCTGCAGTATAACCTGCTGTTCCTAAAGCCATACTTTCAGCCGGACTAAGTCCTTCAGGCAATGGTATAACCCAGTCAGCCGGAACACGTATATACTGTCCAAATCCCCCGGGAGTATTCATTCCCAGATCATGCCCATGTACAATGACGGTGTCACCTTCTTTAAAATCAGGAGAAGTTGATACAACAACCATCCCGCAGGCGTCAATACCGGGAGTGTGCGGGTAGTTTTTGGTAATGCCTCTGTTACCTGTTGCTGATAAGGCATCCTTATAGTTTAATGAAGAAAATAGAACCCTTATAAAAACATCACCTTTGGGTAACTCAATAGTGTCAAGTGTCCTGATAAAGGGTTTGACGATTCCGTCTGATTCTTCAGAAACCAGAGCTTTGTATTTGATTGACCGGTTCATAAGGTTTTCAGTTCATTGAATTCACTCCACGACATGACCTTATATTGGTTACTCCCGTAGTATTTAAGTATAGGCAAAAGATCGTCGGGTGTTTTGTACCCTTTCACTTTATAAAGCCACTCACTTTCACCATCGAGGATAACATAGGATGGATAACGTAGTTCCTGCTTAAGTAAAGCCACAGCCAATTGATGCACTGATTTTGGCTTCGACGGATCAGTACTAACAAACTCCTGTCCCTTAAACTTCACAGGTTCTTTCTGCTCGGCATTGAATTTTACTGCGTAAAAGTTGTCGTTTATATAGTCGACTACTTTGGGGTCGAGGAAGGTTTCACGATCCATCTTTTTGCACCATCCGCACCAATCCGTATACACATCAATGAATATTTTACGAGGTTTCTTCTTGTTCTTTTTTACAGCTTCCTCAAAAGAAATCCAGTTTATCTTAGGCTGATTTGCATCAGACTGTTTAGCCTCTTGTGCAAAAGAGACAGGAGAAAGGAATAGGCTTAAAATAAAGCTTAGAATATAAACCTGAGTACTTTTCTTGATCATGTTATACTTTGTTAAACGTCTGTTAAACATAATTACTACTGTAAATCAATCAAAATTCTATCACTAAAATACCAATTATTATCATTAGAAATTTTACGCCTTATTTACGATGTCTTTCAATTTCCCTTTTAGTATCCTTTGATTTGAGTGATTCGCGTTTGTCATAGCTCTTCTTACCTTTTGCCAGTGCAATATTAAGTTTGGCTAATCCATTTTCATTTATGAAGAGCAGGGTAGGGACAATAGTATATCCCTTCTCTTTGGTTTTAGTAAGTAATTTTCTTAATTCTCTTCTGTTAAGTAGCAACTTACGCTCTTGCTTTGGCTCGTGATTACTATAAGTGCCAAAAGTGTACTCACTTATATGCAGGTTCCTTACGAATAATTCTTCGCCATTAAATGCGCAGTAAGCGTCGGTTAAATTAGCCTTACCTTCACGTATAGATTTAATCTCTGTACCGGTGAGTACAATACCTGCAGTGAACTCTTCCATGAGGAAGTATTCAAATGAAGCTTTCTTATTTTTTATAGATACGGTAGATGCCATTGCAATCGAGTCAGGTTGCAAATATAATCAAACCGAAAGAGCCATAAAAAGTTTAGAGTATCCGGTAATTCACAATTATAGTTTCAGCGAAAGACCTGCCATGAAATTTATGCCTGCCTGAGGGAAATATCCGTCATATTTATGGTACTCTCCTTCATAATAATAGCGATAAACCCAGGCATTTGTTTCGTACTCTGCATCAAAAATATTATTGATAGTCACAAATACAGTAAGTTCCTTGAGGAACTTAGGTGTAAGTGTGTACTCGGTTCTGAAATTACTAACAAAATATGCATCTAACGACCTGTCTGATGAGGATGTGTTATCAATATACTGTTTTGAAACATACTTCCCGTTAAGCAAGAGCTTCAAACTTTCAATTGGTGTCCATTCGATATCCATACCTGCCACTAAATTCGGTGAAAATGCAAGGTCAGTTTTTCCTAAATCGTTGGTAATCTGCTCACCAAGATCCCAGTTGTCAACTTTCTCAATAAATTGCTTAATCTTACTTTGGCTGACAGCTGCATTTGCACTCAACAACCAGTTTCCTTCAAACTTCCGACTTCCGCTGAGTTCTATTCCTGTTCTGTACGATTTATCAACATTAGTCATTACTGCTGCTCCAACATCATTGATGTCACCTGTCAGAATCAGCTGATCGTCATAATGCATATAATATACATTGGCATTAATAATGGTATTTTTTGTAGTCAGATGATATCCAAGCTCATAGTCAAATAGTCTCTCCGGCTGAGGTTCATTTTTCGACAGATCAGCGTCGGTATAATTATCTCTGTTTGGTTCACGGTTGGCTATTGACAAACTTGCATACAGACTACCGTTTGAATGCAGGTCGTAGAATATGCCGGCTTTAGGGTTAAAGAACAGAAAATCGTGGTCTTGAGTTATATCACGAAGGTCATCGTCAGTTCCGGTAATTTCATAATTCATATTCCTTAACTGTAAATCTCCATAAACTGATACTCTTCCGGTAATTCTATAATTTCCTTTCAGGAAGACATTGATTTCCTTTTTAGTTCCATTGCCACGATACCATTCATAATCATGACCAATGCCTGCAGCATATTCTGACCAGATTATCTTTCCAAAATGATCACCATCGTATATATTTCCTGAATTTCCCAAAATCAAATTAAGTCTGTTGGTCGGATTAAAATTGACTGATAAGGTGTAGCCATAGAAATCATTGTCCAGCCTTTTCTGTCGGATAAGATCAGATGATGTAATGGTATCATTTGTGAATGTCAGAGGTGCAATACCATAATCCGAAAAATCTGCATCGTCCTTATACTGTTCATAATATCCTCTGCCTTTTGTATAATGAAGTGCAAAGTTCAGAGAAGTACGCTCATTGAATTGATGTGCTAAAATTGTCTGATAATGATCCTGTTGATAATTATCAGTTTCATTCTTATAGAATTTCTGATTGCCAAAACGGTCATAGTACATGCCGATGCCATTATATGTGCGGTTAGTAGCCAGGATCTCAGAGGGTATTCCATCCCATGCCTGGTAAGTTCTCTCTACGCCTGAGAATATATTGAATTTTACAATCGTATTATTTCCATAATAGCCTGAAGATAAATAAAATGATTTCAGATCAGAAGAAGCTCTGTCGATGTAACCATCAGATGAAATCTTCGATAATCGGGCATCTATCGACCATTTATTATCCAACAAACCGGTGCTGGCAGAAACAGAATTTCTAAATGTATTAAATGAACCGACTGAACTGCTGATTTCGGCTGTTGCATCGGTTGATGGTGCTGAAGTTTGGAAATTAACGCTGGCACCAAATGCAGCAGCACCATTAGTTGATGTTCCAACACCACGCTGAACCTGTATGCTTGATAATGATGAAGCAAAGTCGGGCATATTCACAAAGAATACGCTATGTGATTCAGCATCATTCAGTGGGATTCCATTGACAGTTATATTTATTCTGTTCATGTCAGTTCCCCGAATTCTGAACTGTGAATATCCAATTCCTCCGCCTGCATCAGAAGTTGAGACTGTTGCCGGTAATCTGTCGAGGATAAAAGGCATATCTTTTGAATTATCTGATGACTCAATAGATTCCTTACTCAAAGTGGCCGATGCAACAGGAGTACGATCACCGGCGCGGGTTGCACTAATGATAACTGCTTCATCAATATTTACTGCCTGAGGTTCCATTGAAATCAGCATGCTCCTGCTCTCAACCAGCTGAAAGTCAGCTTCCCAGGTTGCATATCCCAGATAAGTTACCTTCATGTGGTAAGTTCCTTCTTTCAAGCCTTTGATTTCAAACATTCCATCAGGCTTAGTAATAGTGGCTTTAAGATTATTATTGATGGAGACGTGTGCTCCGGAGAGTCCTTTAATTGTATTAACATCAATTACTCTTCCCTTGATGTTAATTTGAGCAGAGAGCAGGATAGGAAGTAAGAAAGTGACCAAAGGCAATAAATGTCGAAGTGCCGGAGTAAATTTTTTAAGCATTTTTTGATTCTTTAAGATTAAACTCTGAGAATTTAAAGGGGTCTTCAAATTCTCGCTAACTAGTTTTCTCTGTTATCCCTTCGCCGGCATTATCCGGAGCAGGTTCTATGAGTATGATCTCAGCCTGTTTTTTAAGGCACCCCAATAGGAAATCGTGGCAAAGTTACAAAACAATATTCTAATTTAGCAATCGTTTTAATCCAAATGCCATTCTTAATGAAACGCATTCTTCTTATTATTGTTAGTCTTACGGTTGTTATTTTTGGGTGTAAGAAAGATGATTTTCCTGATGAATTTAGTCTTTACGGAAAGTGGAAGGAATATACTTCCGATTCAATTCGTACTGATATAGAATTCAGGCTTTATAACGACTTACGCCTGAAGCTTCGCACAGATTCAGTTGCTGTGGCCTATAAATATCTGATAAATAAATCAGATGAACTCCAAATATTTGAGATCTCACAATTCCCCAATGGGATTAGCAATAAACATAAAATCACATACAATTCAAAGGATGAACAAATTACTATTTTCGGGTTATATCCTTCAACAGGTAGTGAGTCATCAACTGTATTTATCAGGAATTAGTAAGTGATAATTATTATTAATGCGTAAAATACACTGACATGGCAAAAAAGAAAATATCAATTATCAATGGCCCTAACATTAATTTGACCGGTATCCGAGAGAAGGATATTTATGGTGATAAATCATTTGATTCAATTCTTAGGGAACTGAGAACTGAATTTCCTGAAGTTGAAATTGAATATTATCAGAGCAATATTGAAGGTGAGATAATTAATAAAATACAGGAAACAGGTTTCACGAATGACGGTATAATCCTCAATGCAGGAGGTTACTCGCACACATCAGTTGCAATTGCCGATGCCGTAAAAGCAATTAATAGTCCCGTTATTGAAGTTCATATGAGTAACATCTGGGCTCGTGAAACATATCGGCATATCTCCTACATAGCCCCTTTTGCTAAAGGTGTTATTGCAGGATTCGGGTTAGAATCTTATCGTCTTGCCTTGCTGAATTTTGTTAACGAGAAATGATGGATTGCTACAGCGTGATGAGTTAACGCAATATGTTTTTTGTAGTAAGTGGTACATCTTATACTAAAAAACAGTAACTGTTATGTACCATATTGCGACCTACCAACGACCACTATAGTACCACTAATTGTAGTTGCAATCTAGTCGCAATCAGGTCGGGAGAGTATACCAATGTGATTATACCTTTATGATGTAGTTGACGATGTTATTTTTAGGCCAACAATTCCACTTATTATCATTAAGATGAAGAGAATTCTAAGCAGGTCTTTAGCATCTCCCAAAACTACAATTCCATACACAACAGTTCCGATTGCACCAATGCCGGTCCAAATTGTATAGGCTGTTCCCAAAGGAAGACTTTTAAGTGAGATTGCCAGTAGCCAAATACTGATTGCCATGGCTACAATGGTAAGGAGTGAAGGCCATAAGCGTGTGAATCCTTCAGAGTATTTGAGTGCAACAGCCCAAACTGTTTCAAAGAGTCCGGCAATTATTAGTATTATCCAAGCCATAATGGAAGTATTAAGTAAATTTCTCAGGTTTTATTTGCGAGAATTTTCTAATTCCCTTAAGGAAGTAATCAATAACAATATTCCCGCGATACATTTGTGAAACCTGCCTGTGAATAATTTGTTTGCGTTTGTTTTTATGAGTGTTGAAATGCCTGTAAAAGCTAAGGTGAGCCTTAATGACAGCTTTAAAATCACTAAATCCGCCATCAATAAGGAATTTAAATGCGGCAACCCCATCAAGAAGTAATCGGCTTACAAATACAGGAACCAGTCTTTTTGCCGGTAAGTTCTTGTAAAGCAATGTAATGTTGTTGCGCATATTGAGGTATGTCTTGTACGACGACTTTTTTGGTAATGTACCTCCGCCAACATGGAACACTTTCGACTCAGGACAAACCATAATCTTATATCCCATATGCTTCATTCTCCAGCAGAAATCAATCTCTTCCATATGGGCAAAAAAGTCTTCATCGAATCCCCCGTTGTTTTTGAATAAATCAGCCCTGACAAAAAGACAAGCACCTGTAGCCCAGAAAACTTCGCGTGTATCATTGTATTGACCATGATCCTGCTCGATCGACTGGAACAACCTGCCACGACAAAAGGGATAACCAAACATGTCAATGAAACCACCGGCAGCACCTGCATACTCAAAAAGTTCAGGAGAATAGTACGAACGTATCAGGGGTTGACATGCGGCAATTGATTCATCCTGCTCCATTAATTCAATGACAGGCTCAACCCATCGTTCAGTGACTTCAATGTCAGAATTTAACAATATGAAGTACTCGCATTCAATCTGAGCCAGAGCATCATTGTAACCCTTGGCAAATCCGCCATTTATATTGTTCTGAGTAATTTCAACAGTCGGGAACTCAGCCTTAAGCATTTCAACTGAATCGTCATGTGAATCATTATCTGCAACAATAATGCGTACATCAGCAGGAGTGTGCTGCAATACTGAGGGAAGGAATTTCTTGAGGAATTCCCTTCCATTCCAATTTAAAATGACGACTGCTGTTTGGCCTCTACTCAAAACGTTGGTCTAGAAAATGCAAACTTACGATATTTTAATAATGCTTGTTTGAATTAGTACGGATTATTGTAATGAATACCTGATCTGGTTCTGTCTTTTTTCAAAGTTTCATAGTTTGCATCATTTACATCTAACTCACGTATCAACATAGCCTGCCAGTTATAATTCTGTATTTCGCCGCTTGCAGTAGAATGAACCAGAGTATAATCCCTGACTGTCAATTCGGAGCTGATAAATACAAATCTCTTATCGCGTTCACGTCCATTATTCAAACTATAATAATGCCATATCTGATAAGGAATATTATAACGATTTGCATCATAAGGTACATCAGTTATAGTGCTGGGTTCTCCATACTTGAGATAAACATACCCCATATCAGTATCATAACCTTTTTTCACCTGAGTACTAAATGCAGCATTGACTTTTTTAACCTGTTGCTTGTATATTTCCCATGCTTCCTTTGGATTCAGAGGATTGCGATTTTCCCAGAACTGCTTAAAATACTGTTGCATAGCCGACAATGGTGCAGTCTCTGCCTGGTAATTTATAAAGATCTTCTCCATTTGGGTAGCAATAGGTGAAAGCGATTTTATATACTCGCGCAATGTATCTGCTCCGGTAATTTCAAGGGCAAATGAGTTAGTTACGTCAACTGTTGAATAATCGCTTGCGAGGCTGTTCATTGCAGGGTTTGATCGTTGAAAGAATGTAGATGCATATGCAACTTCAGAGTTGTTTTTATCCTTTAAGCTTACAACCAGATTGTAATTTCCGGATGGTAATTTACTTATATCAAACTCATTCAAGACAACCATAACAGGTTTTGAAGCTTCACGCTTAACCCTGGCAAAGTCATTAAGAATGCGACCATTTTCAAAAGATTCTATGTAATACGAGATGACGAATTTCTCGTCTGTTCCCTCACTATACTGCGGATTATAGATCTCACCGTAAAAAATAAGTTTATCCTTTCCTGAAGGGAAATAATTATCAACCATTGGCACCAAATCAAACCCACTTTTGCTTAAAACATTGCTTTGAGCTGATTTTACATAGGAATTAACAAGTTGGATTGTTGAAACAGAAGGTTTATCCCCGGGAAAATCAATTGAAAATGGATACTGCAAAACAGAAGGATCTGACACAGCAACTTTCTGATCATTTTTATCGGCAATTGATAGCTCGAGAGTATAATTACCATTAGGCAATGAAAAGCGTTGCTGATCAATAAAGTTAACAGTCACTCCTGTTGTATCCTGAATTTCACTGCTTAAAAGCTCGTATTTCTTAAAATCCTTTATTATCGTGTCCTGCTTAATGATCATCGTGACCTGGATACTACCCTGGAAGGTTCCTGAAGGGAGCTGTTTGTAAACCAATGTGTTGCCTATTATCTCAAGATACACTTCCACATAAGGAGATTGTCCGGGAATATTGAAAGTAGAATGAGCAAGAATGGCTCCTATACCCTGAGCGGTTGCTAAATTAAATGAGATGCAACACCAAAAAAGTGGGAGTAAGATGAGTTTTTTCATGTGAACAAAATTAGCCATTTACAAAGATAAGCAATCAAACGCTAATGTGCAACGGAAATTGCATTCAATAGGGGAGTGGGTGGTATGATGATGGCAGGTAGAATGGGATTCTGCTTTTACGTTTATGAAGAAGTTTTAAACGGATAATTTTGTATTATTGAATTATTGATTGCACATCAAGTCTACATTAAGTCCACATGAACTCCACATAAGTACACAATATTGTACAGCTCATGAGTAATTAATGTACAATCAATGAGCAATTGTCAATTTAGAATTAAGGCAAAAAATGTTGTCTTTTCGAGATTCCTCATGCTGGCGGAAGAAGAAGAAATTTTTTACCCGTTGGGAGGTTAGAGCCCCTAAAGATTTGGCGTTATTGTAGACGGAGGAAGCAGGTTTAACTGTCAGTGTTCCCATATCAAGGGGTATCATGGTTATTTTGTGTAATCAGCAACTTTGTTTCATCAAATTTTCGCAAAAGTAAATCACCAGTTTGCGGATAAAAAAAAAGTCTTCAAATTTAAGGTTGCTAACATCTTAAAATATGAAGACTTTAAACCGCCGAGAAC
>JAEZNO010000023.1 GCA_023441805.1 Bacteroidota bacterium | reverse complement strand
CTTCTTTCAGATTCTGCCTCACGGCAGACACCCTTGCTCTTGGCTAATGGTTGGTGGCTAAAAACCCCCATAAAGGACTTTCACCTTCAAGTTATTAATCATGCACGGCACACAAAAAAGAGGCTGTCTCGTGTGAGACAACCTCCGGATTTTATTTGCAATTATACTTCTAGTTTTTAACTATTGTACAATGGCCGGTATCACCGGTTAAATAAAGAGTAATAGTATAATTACCGGCTTCAGCTATTGCAATATTAGCGCCCTCCTGAGTAAGGTTATCGGGAGCGCCGCCTAAATTGTAGCCCCAGTCGTCATTAGCTCTGAATTTAACTTCACCGGGAATCAGGTCAATTGTAATGGTCATTGCATGCAGACCTGCATCCCATGACATATTGGAGTCAGTATTCCAGCCACCCGGGGTAGCACTGCCGATAAGACCCCAACGTTGTGCTACATATTTGTATTCCAATGGATTTGAAAGATCAAGTGCGAAGTAATAATCATCTTCAACATCTAATGGAATATCGGCACCACCTGGTTCAAGGAATTCACCTGTTCCACCATAATTATAATCCCAATTATGATTTGCTCTGAATTTAAAATGTCCTTCTTTCATGTGAATACCACCGGTCCATCTTCTCAATTCAGGTTGATAAGTGAGAGCAGTTTCATCAGCCCAATCTCCCGGAGAAGCATCTCCAATAACACCCCATACAGTCGGAACTGCAGTATAGGCCAAAGTAGTGGCATCAACATTAATTTTATAATAACCTGCAGGAGAATAAATGTTCTCACCAGTTTCGGTAAGTTGACCTTCACCACCGTCACCATAGTTTGGACCATCCCAATTTGGTTGGGTAGCTATCTTCCACTGGTTTGTACTATTGGCCATATAAACATAGCCTTCCACTTTAGCAGGTTCAGCATCGTTGCTTTTTAATTGAGGAGATTTATCAGGCATCCAGTCAATATATTCTGATCCTGGATAACTTGCTGAAACGTAATCGCCGGGAACATACCAGGTACGTGCAAGGATAATGATTTCTTCGGTTGTGAACTCAACCTGCTCACCATATGTTACACCTTCACTATTTACGGCATAGGCTCTGACATAGTATTTAGTTAAGCCTTTCAGTCCTGTAATATTAGCAGTAAATTCACCTAATCCTGTTCCGGCTTTTACCACTTCTGAGCTATCGATTCTAGGAAGTACCTTCAGACTAAATACTATACCTCTGTCAGTAACTTCGGCACGTCCGTCATCAGTAACATTTCCGCTTACTGTGGCTGTTGTTCCTGTGATATCTGACACTGTACCTGTAACAACAGTTGGAGGCAAAGGACGGGTTGTAAATGAGAATTCTTCGCCATACATAATGCCGGCTGAAGTTATTCCATAAGCCCTTACGTAATACTTGGTAGCGTGGTCTAATCCGGTTAATTGAACAGGATATGCTGCCACTGATTTATCACCGGTATAGATAACTTTATTGTTATCAAGAGTAGGAACCGGTTGAAGACTATAAACAACTCCTTTTTCAGTAAATCCGCTTCCTTCAGCAACAATGAAACCATAGACAGTTGCGCTGTTTGAAGTGACATTAGCTACCTGAGAAGTTGAAAGTGTCGGATCCAAACGGACATCCTCGTTTTCTTTAGTACAGGAACCTATTAGCAAAGTTGCTGTAATAAGGACTGCCATTATTTTGATTATGGACAATTTTTTCATGAAGTTAATATTTTTAATGTGAATCAAAACTTTTCCTTTCATGTTCACTTGCCTTTACAGGCTAAGTGAACATTCAGGAGTATTTTTTAATTTTTGGTAATTGTTGCAGTACCTTTCTTATCAGCATCACTGATAATATTCAGTTTTATTGTATAATTACCGGCTTCAGGAATAGGAATATTTGCCCCATCACTAACGAGATCACTAAGTGGCCCACCAAGATTCCAGTCCCAATTATTATTTTTTCTGAATTTGATTTCACCGGCCATTAGATCAGTTGTAACTTCCCATAAACCGGTTGAGTGATTATACTCCATTTGTATATCCGGACCATCCCAACTATGCGGTGTAGCTGACCCAACAACACCGATTTGATACTCTGTATCCAAATCATAGGTTTTCGTTTCACCGGAGAGGTCTACTTTCAGGATGTGCCATCCATTATTATTTGGAGGTACAATGCCCGCACCATCAACAATAAGAACTTTGCCACCACCTGAACCGTAGGTTATTCCAGTTTCAGGATCGTATAAAGTGAATGGATTGGCTGAGTTAACCTTAACTAATCCTTCATACTTTCCATCAGCCAATGGAGATTCGATTTTTTGATCCATTCCTGAACCAATCAGCTCGAGGCGTGGTAAACCATATAATTTTGCCTCGACTTGCTTTGCCTCTGAAATATAAACCATAGGTTTAGTAGCTGAACCAACAGCTCCTGTACCTGAATCAACAACTAATAGAGCTTTCAGACGAAATTCTACATTAATAGCTTGATCAGCAGGTAACTTCTTCAATAAGATTCCATTCAGATCACTGACTGAGATTTTCATCTCTTCAGGATTGATTGTAATAAGTATAATGACAGGATCAGCAAAGTTAGTTCCTGCGGCTGCTGCTTCAAGAGTATAGTTGGCTGAAGCTTCAAAACCGGGGTCAACTTTGGTACCAACAAAGGTCAGGATTTCGGTACCTTTTGCTCTTTCAAGGGTTAAATCGGGAATAGTCGTCAGTGAAGGAGCAACAGGATCTTTCATTATCACTGTATCACCATCCTTTTCACAGCTTGCGAACAACCCGATTAGTCCGATAAATACTAAATATATTATGAATTTACTTTTCATTGTTCTTGATTTTTGAGATTAATATCCAGGATTCTGATGAATATTTGTATTAGCTGCAACTTCTGCTCCCGGAATTGGGAATACATTTCTGTGGCTGGCGGTTGGAATACCTTCATAAACAGCTCCCTTCCACTGCCAATGGTAAGTTCCATTGGTAAACTGACCGAATCTGATGAGGTCGGTACGACGATGTCCTTCATAATAGAATTCACGTCCACGCTCATCGAGAATAAATTTCTCGTTAAGCTGAGCTGCAGTAATATCACCTGAATTGTCGCCAAAAGCACGACGTCTGATAGTATTTATATCTTCAACTGCACCGGCAACGTCACCGAGACGATATGATGCTTCGGCCCTCATCATGATAGCATCAGCATAGCGGAAAATCGGGTAATCGGTGCTGGCGTAAGTGTCATTAAAATTCTCTACAGCAGATCCATCATGGTTTCTGGCAGTAAATTTATAGACACCGATACCATAATCGCCACTGGATGAAGCACTGGGAATATTTGCAGATTTCTTTACGCGCAGAAATACACGGCCGTCATGGCTTTGTGTAAAGAATGGATCAGTATTATAAGGAACCGGACCTCCATAAGTTGCAAGAGTGTCAATCATCACATTAAGGAAGTTGACCCTTGCCCTGTTTCCATTCCAGTTGGTATTACCTGTAAGGCCATGGAATTCTTCAGCCCTTAAATATTCGGCATCACTACTTGATTCAATAATGAAAGTTGTTCCAACAAATCCCTGAGTGTAAACACCATCCTGTGCCCATGCAAAGATCATTTCGGGATTATGGAAACCATCATTATCAGCACTGAAATTCTGTCTGTAATCTTCAGCCAATTGGTAAGCTCCGCTATTTATAACTTTGTCAGCATAAATTTTGCATGAATCCCATTTTGCCGTTCCTGTATAAACTTCAGCATTAAGATAAAGTCGTGCGAGGAGCATCCATGCAGCACCTTTATCAGCCTGGGGATATGAGAATCCGGGTTCACCAAGGTTACCTTCTATGGCTTTTAATTCAGAAGCTATATAATTGAAGACCTTTTTTCTGCCTTCATTCATATCAGAATCTAATTGACTGGGGAAAAACTTTCCTACCTGATCAGCTTCAGTTGTAAATGGCGGATTGCCAAAAAGGTCCATATGCCAGTAATATGCCAAAGCTCTAAGGAAACGGGCCTCTGCTCTGTACTGAATCATTTTGGGATCAGTGACACCTTCAGTAACACGTATAAATTCATTAGCATACGTGATACTCAAACCTAAGCGCTGATATAGTGCAGTAAGGAAAGGATTTTCAGGACTCCAGGTCTGAGTATTAAGATCGGCAATACCTATATCACCCCATCCGCATATAGCCTCATCTGTAGTGATTTCCTGAACATTCCATAAAGCTCTCATTGTAGTAAAGAAGTTAGGGTCAGATGCTGATATATCATCTCCACCTACACCTCCTTGTCCGGAAATAATGAAGCTGGCATATATTTTTGCAAGATACTGCTTCATGTAGTCAGGATTATCTTTCAGGTTGTCTGAAAGTATGGTACTCGGATCTTTCGGTTCAAGATCAAGGTCTTTCACACATGAAACCACTATCAGTGTTGAAAGAAGTAAACCTATTATGAATTTATATTTTTTCATGTCCTTTAAAGTTTAAGATTAGATATCAAGGCTGACTCCAAATATGAATGAACGAGGTCTGGGATAGAAATTATCATCTATTCCGTTTGGAACTTCAGGATCAATACCTTCATATTTAGTGATGGTGAATACATTTTGAACTGTAAAGCTGAATCTTGCATTAACTGTCTTTGCTATCTGATTCACTTTATAGCCGATACTTAGATTATCAAGTTTGAAGAAAGAACCGTTATTAACAAAATAGTCACTTGTAAACTGACGTTTTACAAATTTCGTGTCCTCAAGTGCCAAAGGCTGATTTTTCCAGTATCCAATCTGGTACATCTGGTCGTATGATGCTCCGGCAAGTACTTTATTGTAAACATAGTTGCCAATGCTTGCTCTTGAGCTGAAACCGGCATCCCAATTCTTATAATTAAATCTGGCAGAGAAACCAAAGAGATAGTCTGGTGCAGGATTATGATAAATGTATTTATCAGCATTGTCACCATTAACTACACCGCCTTCGCCAGAAAGGTCAACATACAGACCTTCGATAGGATTTCCGGCAGCATCATAAACTTGTTTATTTACAAAGAACGAGCGAGCAGGGTAACCAACTCTTGTAATCTGAAATTCACCTGTCATACCACCACTTGTCTCAAGAAGTCCAATAAAGTCAGGATCATCTGAAGCTAACAGTTTTGTTATCTCATTTTTGTTATAAGTAACATTGAATCCAATATTGAGTGATTTATCAGACTGTAATATTGGGATGAGATTTAATGAAAGCTCAACTCCCCTGTTTTCAAGACTTCCGATGTTGGTAAACAGTTTATTTGAGAAGTTACTGCCTGTTGGAATATTAACCTGTGTCAACAAGTCATTGGTTACACGCTTATAAAGATCAAATGAACCATATAACCTATCCTTGAAGAACCCGAAATCAATACCTATATTCTGAGTAGTAGTTTCTTCCCACTTTATATCGCTGTCGTAAGGATCAGGCCTTAGAGTTGAAAGATATTCATCTTCAATCAAATAATAAAAGCCCTGTGTTGAACTGACATACTTAGCCTGGTACGGATAATAATTGTCACCTATATCCTGCTGGCCTGTAATACCCCATCCTAAGCGGAGTTTTAATTCAGAAAGGAAGTCTACATTTTTCAGGAAGTTCTCTTCACTAATTTTCCATCCAAGTGCAACTGAAGGGAATAGTCCCCATCTGTTATCTTCAGAAAAACGTGATGAACCATCCTGACGGAGAGTAACTGTCAATAAGTACTTGTCCATCAGAGTATAATTCAGACGTTGGAAGAATGATACCAGATATAATTCTTTGAATTTTGCAGTACTGTCTTTCATTACATACTTAGCAATAGGCTCTCCTGTATCAGGATCTATAGTATTATCCACCACATTGCGCTGATAGTTAAATTCGTCTAATGAAATATGCTGCCATGAATATCCGGCAGTTACATCTATGTTACTACTTATTGATGGAATTGCTTTTACATAGTTAAGATAGAAATCCAACAGTTTGTTTTTAAAGGTTGCATCATAGTCAGTAAGCTGTCCATGCATGTCACCTGTAATATTACGTGGAGATGAAGGAGCACGATTATTATAGCCTTCACTACTAGAGTAATCAGTAGCCATATTAAGATTAGCTCTCAAGTCGGGCAGGAATGGCAAGGTATAATCAAGTTGAATATTACCTACGAAACGGTTAACGGTTGACTTATTATCAACTTCCAGCAATTGTTCAACAGGATTAGGTGTACCTAAGCTGGCACCTAAAGTGTACCACTGGAAGTAGCCGTTAGTACCTTCAGAATTACTATAAACCGGATGAGTAGGATCCATATTGATAGCACTCCCTACGGCACCTTTATCACCAAAGTTGTGCTTAGCGTTCATTCCTTTGGCATTAATATTCACTTTCAGACTATTATTCAAGAAAGTGGGATTAAGGCTTACAGCACCGGTAAATCTGTCCATACCGGTATTTTTCAGAATACCTTCCTCATCAGTAATTCCGATTGAAACCCTGTATGGCAAGGTTTTATACGAACCGGAGAATCCGAGGTTATGATCATGAGAAAATGCTGTACGGAAAATTTCACTTTGCCAGTCAGTATTCTCAGTACCAAATAAAAGATGAGTAGAAGGTTCATATAATACCGGATTGGTGTATGCCAGATTTCGCATCTGGTCACCTGAGTATAGGTCCACAAACTTTGCGGCTGCTGACACTGTAGCCCTACCATCATAAGTCACTTTAAACGGGGCACCCTTTACACCTTTTTTGGTTGTAATAAGGATTACACCATTTGAAGCACGTGAACCATAAATAGCAGTTGCCGAAGCATCTTTCAGCACTGTGAATGACTCAATATCATTTGGGTTTATGAACGAAAGGAAGTTGGAACTTCCTGAAATTGCTTTGTTATCGATAGGTATACCATCCACAATGATCAAAGGATCATTGGAAGCATTTAATGATGATCCGCCACGAATACGGATAGTTGAACCTGCTCCCGGCTCACCACCATTATTATTGATAACAACGCCGGCACTTTTGCCGATCAGGAGATCTTGAGCCGAAGTTATAGCTCCCCGATTAAAGTCAGATGTTGTAACAGTTGTAATGGAACCTGTGGCATCAGCCCTTTTTACAGTTCCATAACCTATAACAACCGCCTCCTGTAGCATCGTTACTGATGGTTCCAGAGAAATCGTCAGTGGTTTTATCTCATTACCTACTATGACCTCCTGGGTTGTGTAACCTATATAGGAGACCACAAGTGTTGACCCTGCAGGGACTGTAAGTGAGAAATTTCCGTCAATATCGGTAACTGTACCTGTTGAGGTGTTCTTTACGGCAATTGTAACACCAGGTAAAGTCTTACCATCATTGACATCTATTACGCTTCCGGAAACTTTTACATTTTGGGCAAAACCAGAAAATGCAAAAGCCATTCCTAAAAAGAGAAATAGAACTTTTAGCAATGTAGGATGCTTCTTCATAATTGTTTTTTTGTTGGTGATTTAAATATTGATTAGTTAATTGATAGATACTTGTGATTAAAAATCTCTAATTTATTGCATATGTGAATGTTTGATTAAACTTCTATTGTTCTGTTCTTGTCTAAGCGATGAATTCTCATTTTGACTTTTTGCAATAATTTTCATGGTAATTGTAACTTTTGAATACTTTTTTCGTCAAATAGTTCAATTATTCTACAATGTTAATAAAAAAGTGTTAAAAATCAATGGGAAATGCTCAGAAATATGAGCAATAACAACAAAATAAATTCGCAAACGTTTGCGATAACGATTGAAATATCAGTCCTTTAAAACGTATTCTTGCTTATTGTGTATAAATCATAAGGATATTCGAGCTAAAATAGTATTTTAGCCTGAC
The DNA here is from genome assembly GCA_023441805.1 of Bacteroidota bacterium. GTDB lineage: Bacteria > Bacteroidota > Bacteroidia > Bacteroidales > Lentimicrobiaceae > Lentimicrobium. The sequence continues at coordinate 38,148 of JAEZNO010000023.1, read as the reverse complement.
AAATTGCATCGTATCTAAAGGTCCTTATGAAATCTATCCTCATTTCAATAAATGATATTGCACGAGCTTTAGGCATTTCACCATCAACAGTTTCAAGAGCATTAAAAGACCATCCTGACATCAGTACTGAAACCAAACGTATTGTTAAGCAGTATGCCGAGAAAGTCAATTACAGGCCAAACGCTTTAGCATTAAGTTTAAAGAAACAGCGCTCAAATACACTGGGGTTGATTGTGCCTGAAATTGTTCACCATTTTTTCTCATCAGTCATCAGCGGAATTGAGGAACTTGCTTATGCAAAAGGATATCGTCTTATAATATGCCAGTCAAATGAGGATTACCACCGCGAGGTTATCAATACTGAGGTCCTGCTGGATAACCGGGTAGATGGTATATTAATCTCAATGAGTAAGAATACACATGACCACACTCATTATAAAGATGTTATTGATGTTGGTATACCGCTTGTTTTTCTCGACAGAGTTAGTGAAGTAGTTGAAACCGACAGGGTTGTTACAGATGACCTTGGAGGAGCATATACTGCCACACAGCATCTTATAGAGCAAAATTGCACTAAGATTCTGCATCTGGCTTCACCCCAGCATTTACTTATAGGCAAACTCAGGTATGAAGGTTATAAGAAAGCCCTGCTTGAAAACAATCTTCCGCTTGACCCTTCACTTGTATTACAATGTGATACCCGTCAGGAGGTATTGGACCATAAAGAGCAAATTATAAGACTGGCCCCTAAGATTGATGGAATTTTTGCCGTAAATGATTTTACAGCTATCGCTGTGATGCAACTTCTTCAGGAATTTGGATTTGATGTACCGGGTAGAATTAAAGTCACCGGTTTCGGCAACGACCCTATTGCCAGTATCACTTGTCCGTCACTTACTACAGTTGAGCAGCGAGGATTCGAGATGGGACGTCAGGCAGTTGAGATTCTCATAAACAGAATTGAAAATCCTACTAAATTCATAGATTTCCAAACAGTTGTTATTCCGGTTGCACTCGAAAAAAGGGCTTCAACTTAATAGAATCAACTGCCTGATTATTGATTTTTGAACTATAATACTTCTTCTGTCAAGATATAAGATATGAAAACACTTAATAGGTGCATACTAGTATTGCTTGTTGTACTATTGTATGCTTGTTCGACAAGTGAAAAAGTTAAGGAATCAGTTGGCCCCCCTGAATGGTCAAAGAATGTAATCTGGTACCAAATATTCGTTGAGCGTTTTAACAATGGCGACTCCCTGAATGATCCTACCATAAAAACAATTTCAACTCCTACGGCTTCATTTGCCGTGCCTGACGATTGGAGTATAACGCCTTGGACTTCCGACTGGTACACACAGGAACCTTGGGCAGTGAATACCGGCAGGTCGCTTAAAGAAACATTACAGCACAGACGCTATGGTGGTGATTTGAAGGGTGTTTTTGATAAACTGGATTACCTGACTGAGCTTGGTATTACCGCCATTTACCTGAATCCGATAAATGATGCACCATCCCTGCATAAATATGATGCGAGGAGCTATCATCACATTGATATAAATTTTGGTCCTGACCCGGAGGGTGATCTCGAAATCATAGCCACAGAAGACTTGTCAGACCCTTCAACTTGGAAATGGACTTCAGCCGATAAGATGTTCCTGGAACTGGTTAAAGAATTACACAACAGAGGGATTAAGGTGATTGTTGATTACTCATGGAACCATACCGGAGTCCTCTTCCCGGCTTTCCGGGATATTATTAAAAATCAGGAGAACTCGAAGTATAAAGATTGGTACGAAGTTGTTTCTTATGATGATGTAAATACTCCGGAGAATGAATTTGCTTACAAAGGATGGCTTAACATCAGGAGTCTGCCTGAATTACAGAAAATTGGCGTAACAGGAGAAAGAATCAATGGCCACCCGTATGAAGGTAATATTAATGAAGGAGCTAAGAAACACATCTTTGATGTTACCAAACGATGGCTGGCTCCTGATGGTGATGTCACAAATGGAATTGACGGATTCAGACTGGATGTTGCAGACCAGGTACCCATGGGTTTCTGGAGGGATTACAGGAAGTTCGTAAAATCAATCAATAACGATGCTTACTTAGTTGGTGAAATCTGGTGGGAAAAGTGGCCTGATACATTTATGGATCCGGGGCCATATGCAAATTCTGAGGTGTTTGATGCCATCATGTACTATCATGCATACCGGCCTGCAAGAGGCTTCTTTGCAGATGCTGAGCCTAAGGCTGATGCTAAAGAACTTGCCGGGATTCTTACTGCAGAATGGAACCTCGTTGAGGAGCCTTACAGATACTCAATGATGAACGTAAATGCAACACACGACAGTCCCAGGCTTTTGTCTGATTTTGCAAATAAGGGTAAATATAAATATCGCGCCAACCCTTATGAGGACAGCACTTATGTAACAGGCAGACCCGATGAAGAAGCTTATGAAAGAGCTAAGCTTTACCTGGCATATCAGTACACAATTATAGGCTCACCTCATATCTGGAATGGTGATGAATTTGGAATGTGGGGAGGAGATGATCCTGATGAACGTAAACCTTTATGGTGGGAAGAATTGAAGTTCAATAAGGAAACCAGAACTAATATTAAACCCGGCAAGAAAGAGTATGATAGCGTTGGCTTTAACCGGGATGTTTTTGAATACTATAAACGTCTTATAAAGATCAGAAAGGAAAATCAGGTACTCTCAAACGGTAATCTTGAGTTTATTAAGGCAGAGGGTGATAAACTTATTTATAAACGACAGAATAAGAATGATGTAATGTACATCTTCTTCAACCTGAACAAGAATCATAGTTATTCACATTCAATTGATAATGGAAAATACACTGATCTGTTATCTGAGAAAGAATCCAATGGGTCTGTGATTGAAGTCGCTCCATTTAGTGCTATGATACTGAAAAAGACGGAATAGTGAGAGTTTTGCTTCCACTCCGGTGGTGAGGCACTTATTGGCTTTTGACTTTACAAAAAAAAAGAGACCGTCCTTATGGGACAGCCTCCTTCGTAGTTCTTTGGACAAGTCGTTACTTTTTATTTGGTAATTCCAGTCCGTAACCATGTTTCTTATCGATTCGTCTAAGGATAATGCTAAGGATAATTGCTAATACACCAAAGCCGGCGAATATTAATTCAGGAACCATGTAGTTATATTTTGCTGTTTCAATACCTGCCCTCAATTGTTCAGAAACGCCAGGATTGGCTGCATTAAGTGCCCAACCAATGAGAGTAGGAACTGCCATCAGACCAATATTCTGAATCCAGAAGATTGAGCCATAAGCTGAACCAAGATATCTGTCCTCAACGATTTTAGGTAATGAAGGCCACATTGCTGCGGGAACAAGTGAAAAGGCTGTGCCAAGTATCAGTATTGTACAAATTGCAATAGGAACGTTAAATGTTTCAGATGGTACAAGCGCAAATATCAGGTGAGTAATAGTCATAAGAAGAGCACCGTAAAGCATCATTGAAGCACCTTTTCCTTTTACATCAAGGAAGTATCCCATAAAAGGAGTTAAAACCATTGCACCAATTGGGAATAAAGACACATAACCGGCAGCTGTTTTGATATCGACATCAAGTTTTGATACAAGCATATCAGTAGCAAACTTCTGGAATGGGAAAATAGCTGCATAAAACAACACACATAATCCTGAAATAGCAATGAATCCCGGGTTGGTAAAGATCTTCTTTATATCACTAATCTTAAACTCTTCCTCCGGTTCAGAATTCAGGTTTTGGATATCAAGTTGCTTATCAAGCTTCCTGTCCATAAAGGTGTATATGAAGAAAGTTATAAAACCGATACAAAGGAAAGCGAGGCCCATAAATACTGAATTTGACACTCCACCATTATCAGCGAATACAGGAGTTAAACGGAATACTGCAAATACTCCCAAACGTGCTACTGCCATTTCAAGACCCATGGCAAGAGCCATTTCTTTTCCTTTAAACCACTTTACAATGGTTTTTGAAACAGTTATACCTGCCATTTCAACTCCTACACCAAAAATTGCAAATCCTATCATTGCAAGTTTAGCTGTTGCCGGAACACCGACAATAAATGAGTTTAGTGAAGTGGCTAATCCTGATTCGGCAAAGGCAGGGGTTAGTGCATAGAATTTTAAACTTGCACCTATTACCATTGTAAGTCCTGATGTAATCAGTGTGAACCTGATACCCATTTTATCAAGAATAATACCTGATAAGATAAGGAAGAATGCAAATACATTGAGGAAAAACTCTGAACCACCAAGCATTCCAAAGACTTCGGGAGTCCATTTGTAATCTGTTTCCAGCAAGTTCTGAAGTGGAGCTACTACATCGACAAAATAATATGCAAAAAACATTGTAGAAGCGATAAGGGCCAAAGCAATCCATCTTGCAGTTTTGGATTCGCTCATCAAAACGCCTACTTTCTCAGTCATACGGTTGAATTTAAGTTAATTAGGTTGTTTGTTTCTCGTTAATTCGTCAAAAGGCAGTAAATGTACTCAGTTTTTTAATTAATTGTACTCCGAAATATTAAAATGGTAATTTTGCCACTGTTTTAATCGAATTTCTATGAACCGTTTTCTATTTCTCATATTGGCAATAGTAGCCAGTTATCTTGTCCCGGTAAATTCTTTTTGCCAGTCAGTTGAAAATAACCGTCCTAAGAATATCATCCTCATGATAGGTGACGGAATGGGCATTAATCACATTCATGCAGCATCATATGCAGTGCCTTATCAGTTAAACGTTATGCGCTGCACAAATACAGCTTTTGCCAGAACAGCCTCGGCTAATGATGATATTACGGATTCAGCTGCTGCCGGCACTGCTCTCGCATGTGGTGAAAAGACAAATAACGGCTATACAGGTTCCGACAGTACCGGAAAGCCCCTCAAGAGTATCCTGAAATATGCTGAAGAAAATAACCTTGCCACAGGTATTGTTGTAACCTGCGATATTACTCATGCTACTCCTGCATCCTTCTACGCAAATACAACCAGCAGATACCAATCAGATTTAATCTCCAGGCATTTGATTCATACCGGCATTGACATTATTGTTGGTGGAGGTTATGATAAGTTTGCAAATCAGGGTGATACTTTAAATTTAATTGATAGCCTCGCGGCAGAGAAGTATGAAATTATCAGGTCGATTGATGAGTTAAAAGGATCAAAGAGCAATAAAATTGCAGCATTGCTTTATCCAAAGCACCCTCCTAAGTATACTGAAGGACGTGGCGATATGCTGACTGTTTCAACTGCTAAGGCCCTTGATATTCTATCAAAAGATAAAGATGGATTTTTCCTTATGGTTGAAGGCTCTCAAATTGATTGGGGTGGCGAAGGAAATGATTTCGACTATATGATTAATGAGTTGATTGATTTTGATAAGGCGGTAGGTTTAGCTCTTGATTATGCATCAAAAGATCCTGAAACACTAGTCATAATTACTGCAGATCATGAAACAGGAGGATTAGTTTTAATTGAAGACGAACAAGACAAGAGTAAAATGATCCCAATGTTTTCATCCAGGAAACATACAGGTGCCCCGGTTGCAGTTTTTGCTTTTGGAAAAGGTGCTGAATCTTTCAGGGGAGTAATTGAAAATACAGACATCTTTAAGAAGATGCTGTCACTCTATGGTTTCACAAACTAATCCACAACACTATGATAATTGTAACCGGTGCTGCCGGGTTTATAGGAAGTTGCCTTATCACGAAACTTTTAGAAGAAGGCTTTGAAGATATAGTTGCTGTTGATGATTTTAGTAAAAGCACTAAGGCCGGGAATCTCGAACATAAGAAGTTGAAAGAGAAAGTCGACAGGAATTCCCTTTTTACCTGGTTTATGGCTAATAATGAGAAGATAGACTTCATATTTCATATAGGTGCAAGGACAGATACGACCGAGTTTAGGAAAGAGGTATTTGATGAACTGAATGTAAGGTACTCGCAAAACATTTTCACTCTCTGTACTCAGTACAGGATTCCACTAGTCTATGCTTCATCAGCTGCAACATACGGTTTAGGAGAGCTTGGTTATTTTGATAATCATGATGTTGTTGAAAATCTTAAGCCCCTCAATCCTTATGGTGAATCGAAAAACGAGTTTGATAAATGGGTATTATCCGGTCCTGAAGTGCCTCCTTTCTGGGCGGGCATGAAGTTCTTTAATGTTTACGGTCCGAATGAATACCATAAAGGACGAATGGCATCGGTTGTTTTTCACGCATTTAATCAGATTAAAGATTCAGGAAAGGTAAAGCTCTTCAGGTCACATAATAGTGAATACGAAGATGGCGGGCAATTAAGGGATTTCGTTTATGTTAAGGATGTGACTGATGTGTTGTTTTTCATGATGAAAAACCAACCTCAATCTGGATTATATAATCTGGGAACAGGGAAGGCAAGGCCATTCAATGATTTGGCTAAAGCAACATTTAATGCTGTGAGTAAACCAGTTAATATTGAATTCATCGACACTCCGATTGATATCAGGGATAAATATCAATATTTCACGCAGGCTGAGATGACAAAACTCAGGTCAGTAGGTTATGATAAAGAGTTTACATCACTTGAGGATGGTGTAAACGATTATGTAAGTAATTATCTGTTAAAGCAAGTTTATCTGTAGTACTTATAATTCCTCTTTCAGTTCGGTAAGGAATGCCTTGATGCCCTGAAGTGTTTTTACTACCTGATGATTCTCAGCAACTTCTGCGAAATTGCCTTTTAATTTCTCACGGGCTCCATTTAAGGTATAACCTCGCTCCTTTATGAGATGGTAGATGATATGGAAATTATCTACATCAGCTTGCGTGAAGAAACGATTGCCCTTTTTATTCCTGAAAGGCTTAATGATATCGAACTCTTTCTCCCAAAAACGAATCAATGAGATATTTACGTCAAACATGGCGGCTACTTCACCAATGCGGTAATATACCTTCTTTATGACAGGTTTTTTATAGGGCATGCTGTTATTAATCAAGTGTTTGCGATGGTCTCTGTGAGAGCTCAATCATGAGTTCATACTCTTCAGGAGTCAAATCATTAAAGAAGAAGTTGATTGGATCAACCGGCCGCTGATTTTTATGTACTTCGTAATGCAGATGCGGAGCAGTGGATTTTCCTGTATTACCTACATGGCCTATTACCTGTCCACGTTGAACCTTCTGACCGACTTTAACGTCAATTCTCGACAAGTGTGCATATAGAGTACTATATCCAAAACCATGGTTTATGGTAATACACTTACCATAGCCTCCTTTTCTGTCAGATTGTATAACTACTCCATCGCCTGTGGCATATACTTCAGTGCCGACAGGTGCCGTAAAATCGATTCCCTCATGAAACTTTGTCACTTTGTAGAAAGGGTCGGTGCGATAGCCAAAATAAGAGCCGATGCGTTTCATATCTTTATTTGAAACCGGCTGGATTGCAGGAATTGCTGCCATCATTTCCTCTTTCTTCTTTGCCAGTTCATATACCTCATCATACGATTTAGATTGAACCACCAACTGGCTTGCTATGATATCAAGCTTTTCAGCAGTACGTTTGATGATATCCGAATTCTTATAGCCCTCAAGCTTTTCATACCGGTTAGCACCTCCAAAACCTGCCTTTCTTACAGACGACGGGATAGGCTCAGACTCAAAAATGATTCTGTAGATATTGTCATCCCTGTCCTGCAAATCATTTACAACGGTTTGAACTTTCTCGAGCCGGTCGCTAAGTATCTTAAACTGCAGTTCGTACTGGGCATTTTCTCGTCTGAGCATCCTTTCTTTTGGTGAGTCGAGGAAATTATAGGCCAGCAATAATACAACAGAGGTAAATACCAAACCTGTGGCAAGGACTGAAAATAAGCGGGTTAGTCTTTGTTTTAAAGTAACCTGTATCTTCTCTATTTTTAAGGATTTGGGATTGAAGTGATATCTGACTTTCGCCATTTAAATTGTTGTAGTTGAAATCAATGTAATGGTTTATATCCCTCTCCCGTTTGAGGGTTTCGCAAAAATAATATTTTAACCTAAATTTGCAACCCCAAAAGGGAGAAAAAAGTGCTTATATCCACTTTAAATCACTATAACGCTCTGAATATGAACGCCAAAGACATTAGACAAAAATTCTTAAAATTTTTCGAAACCAAACAACATCATATAGTTCCTTCGGCACCTATGGTGATTAAGGACGACCCCACCCTTATGTTCACTAATGCGGGAATGAACCAGTTTAAGGATATTTTCCTTGGTAATTCTCCTGTGAAGTTCCCCAGAATAGCTAATACTCAGAAGTGTTTACGTGTATCAGGAAAGCACAATGACCTTGAGGAAGTTGGTCATGATACATATCACCATACCATGTTTGAGATGCTCGGCAATTGGTCGTTTGGCAATTATTTTAAAAAGGAAGCAATTGAATGGGCATGGGAATTCCTGACTAAGGAGGTGAAAATTGATGTTGATCGTATATATGTTACCATTTTCGGAGGTGACGAAGGTGACAACCTTCCTGCTGATATGGAAGCCTACAACTATTGGCTGAATCATATTGATAAGGATAGAATTTTAAGAGGGAGCAAGAAAGATAATTTCTGGGAAATGGGCGATACAGGCCCCTGTGGTCCATGCTCTGAAATCCATGTCGACATCAGAGACGATGAGCAAAGAAAGAAAATTGACGGAAAGGATTTGGTTAATGCAGGTGATCCTCTTGTAATTGAGATCTGGAATCTCGTATTCATGGAGTTTAATCGTCTGGCAAATGGATCATTGCAACCTCTGCCCGCTAAGCATGTGGATACAGGAATGGGATTTGAAAGACTCTGCATGGTGCTTCAGGGTAAGAAATCAAATTACGATACTGATGTATTCCAGGCTATTATAGGTGAGATATCTGAACTTAGTAAAATAAAATACGGGGCTGATCCTTCGACTGATGTGGCTATGAGGGTAATAGCCGACCATCTGAGGGCCATAGCTTTTGCAATTGCCGATGGTCAATTACCATCAAACAATAAAGCCGGTTATGTGATCAGAAGGATTTTGCGTCGTGCAGTACGCTATGGCTATACTTTCCTGCACCTCGACCAGCCATTTATTAACCAACTGGTGCCTGTGCTTATCCGCGAAATGGGTGACTATTTCACTGAATTACAACATCAGAAAGATCTGATCATCAAGGTTATTCTTGAAGAAGAAGCCTCATTCCTGCGAACACTATCGCATGGTATCAATAAGTTCAACCAGTATATTGAGAATAATCCCGGTAAGGTAATTTCAGGTGATTTTGCATTCGAACTCTATGATACCTATGGCTTCCCTATTGACCTTACAACCCTTATGGCTCGTGAGCATAATCTGGAGGTCAACATGGAAGATTTCAAGAAAGGGCTTGATCTTCAAAAAGCAAGATCAAGAAAAGATGCAAGCATTGAAGCAGAAGATTGGATAATTCTAACCGAAGATCCTTCAGAGACTTTCGTTGGATATGATACTCTTGAAAATGACACTTATATTACCCGGTACAGGAAAATAAACCAGAAGGGAAAGACATTCTATCAAATAGCACTGGCTGAAACTCCATTTTATGCTGAATCAGGAGGTCAGGCAGGTGATACCGGTATTCTTGAAGCAGATGGCCAAACTACCGAAGTAATCGACACTAAAAAGGAGAATAATCTTATTATACATTATACTTTGTCGTTACCCTTCTCTCCTCAAAGTAAAGTTCATGCTAAAGTAATAGAAGAGAAGAGAATCAGTACGGCTAATAATCACTCTGCCACTCACCTGCTGCACCAGGCATTACGACATGTATTAGGAACTCATGTTGAGCAGAAGGGATCATACGTTCACCCTGATTATCTGCGTTTTGACTTTGCCCACTTTCAGAAGATGAGTGAAGATGAAATTTACCGGGTGGAGGTGATGGTTAATGACCTCATCAGAAAGAACTACGGTCGTGAAGAATGGAGGGCTATCCCGATTGAAGAAGCCAGACAGAAAGGAGCTCTTGCACTATTTGGTGAGAAATATGGTGATAAGGTGCGAATGATAAAATTTGGCGACTCAATAGAATTATGTGGTGGCACCCATGTCCCGGCTACCGGACAAATTGGTCTTTTCAAGATCATATCCGAATCAGCTATTGCTGCAGGTGTCCGTAGGATTGAAGCCGTTACAGGCAATAAAGCACTTGAATATTATCACAATCAGAATGAACTGCTCAATGAGATAAAAGGATTGCTCAAAAACAGTGTTGATCCTGTTAAGTCAGTAAAGAATCTTCTTGAAGAAAATAATGAGCTTAAAACACTACTCGATAAAGTAACTGCCGAGAAAGTGCAAAATATTGCCACTCAACTCTCGGAACAGTACAAGCAATTTGAAGGATACCGCCTGATCACCGCAAAAGTAAATCTCGACCCCAATGCAGTGAGAGACCTTACATTCAAATTAATGAACGGAAATGAGGATTTAATAGTAATCATTGGATCAGAATCAGATAACAAACCTCTATTAACTGCTTCAATTTCCGAAACATTAGTTAAAAACAAGGGCTATAACGCTTCAGCTATTATAAAAGAACTGGCTAAAGAAATAAAAGGAGGGGGTGGTGGACAACCTCATTATGCTACTGCTGGTGGAAAGGATACATCAGGTTTAACCAGAGCTATTGAAAAAGCTGCTGTGTTAGTTGCCTCATTATAATGTAGCAAATTGTGTTGTAATCGGTTAGAAACATTTTAACCTATCCATTGTTATTTAGCTTAATTTCAAAAACAAGTTATCCTTTTTTATTACGAAAGAACAGATGATCAGGTATTCAATAAAGGATTTGGAGCAACTATCCGGCATTAAAGCTCATACAATCAGGATATGGGAAAAACGTTACGGTTTATTTGAGCCTGAACGAACTCCTACCAATATAAGGTACTATACAGATGAAGATCTTAAGAAATTGTTAAACGTTTCTATTTTAAATAGAAATGGTTTTAAGATTTCGAACATCGTTTCAATGGACAATCATGAGCTCAACGACAGAATCATTGAGATATCTGAATCAGTTCATGATTTTGCCAGTCAGATAGAGCAGCTTACCCTTGCAATGATCGATTTTGATGAAGTGCGCTTTGAGCGAATGCTTTCATCATCTGTGATAAAAATAGGTTTCGACGAGACGGTTACCCGTATTCTTTACCCTTTCTTTGAGCGAATCGGGGTGTTATGGCAAATAGGGACTATCTATCCTGCCCAGGAGCACTTTGTCTCAAACCTTATCCGACAGAAATTGATTATCGCTATTGATGGACAGGCCGGGAATTATAAAGATAATCCGCTTACTTTTCTATTGTTCCTTCCAACAAATGAGTGGCATGAATTAGGACTCCTTTTCTATAATTACCTGTTACGGAAATCAGGACACAATGTTATCTATCTTGGCCAATCCCTGCCTCTTGAAGATCTGACTGAAATAAAATCCAAGCAACACATCGACTGTCTGTTGACTGTTTTCACAACGCATATCACAACGAAGCGGTACAGTGAGATATTAACTCATCTGAGTGAGACATTCAGAGAAAATAAAATATACATTTCCGGAATACAAACTTCCAGCCATGAAATAGAGATGCCTAAGAATGTTGAAATCATTCGTCATCCTAATCTATTTGTTGAAAAGGTAATGGAAATATAACTAACTGATTTCCTGATACTTTAATAAAGAATAACAAAGACCGTCCCCTCAATGGACAGTTTTTGTCTTTTATGTAATTCACATTTCACTGATTCTCATCAGAATATATTAAACAATTCCTCAAAATACTATGTTTTTCCTTAATAGGGACAGCATGTGTCCCACATTGGGGAATTTTGCCTTTTGTTAACACATTAACGGTAATTTATGTCTTTTTCTTAAACAATATTTGATGTTATTATGCCATTTACTATCAATTGTTTAACTTTATCGCAATATAATATTGCAATAATTATACACGCCTTTGATACTAATGTTTAATTAGTGCACGTTATTTGTTAAACAGTTTATATCATTTAAACTTAACGTAACCATGACAGCAATAGAATTCAACACTAAACTAATCGGACTGCACGAAAATCTATCATATTTTGCCAACACACTCACAAATAACCGCGAAGAAGCAAAGGATCTGATTCAGGAAACTTATCTTAAAGCACTCCTGCATAAAGATAAATTCGAAGCCAATACCAATTTAAAGGCGTGGACTTATACCATTATGAAGAACACCTTTATAAATAACTACAGAAGAAATCAGAAAGCAAATACCATAGTAGATACAACCGAAGATCTTTACTTTTTAAACATTCCAAGGCGCTCGGATTTTGAATCTCCCGATTCACAATTGCAAACCAAGGAAATCGAAGCCAATATCTCAAAACTGGAAGAGGATCAAAGAATGCCGTTTGAAATGCACAATGAAGGTTATAAGTATAAAGAAATAGCAGAGAATCTGAATCTTTCAATCGGCACTGTAAAAAGCAGGATTTTCTTTACAAGGAAAAAGCTGATGGAATCGCTTAAAGAATTTAATAGCTAAACAAGTAGATCGAGTTGATTAGTACGGAGGCTGTCATTACGTCAGCCTCTTTCTATTTTCAGTAATTAGTGTTTATTATAAATTAAGTGAAGCGCTGTCCTGTACTTTTGATTTGGCTTCAATTACATCAATTGGCTCATACGGTAAAGTGAAGTAAAATACCGAGCCCTTGCCGGTTGACGATTCTCCCCACATACTACCTCCCATCATCTCCACAAATTTTTGCGACAACGTCAAACCTAAACCTATCCCACCATAATTTCTGGTACTGCTGTCGTCAACCTGCCTGAATCTTTGAAATATCACATCCAGCTTTTCCTGCGGAAATCCCTCACCTGTATCCTTAACATAAAATCGCACCATTGAATTCTCTATCAAATCGTATCCTATTTCAATGGTTCCCTCATGCGTATACTTTAGAGCATTTTCAATCAGATTATACAATGTCTGCCTGAGTTTTCGGGGATCAGTGTATAAACAAAAAGAGCTGTCGCGCGATAACTTTTTAATCTTAATTGCCACATTCTCCTTCCCCTCATTTTCCTTTTCAAGATTGAAAAAAGTAACCAAACCGGTCAGCAACTCATTTACCGGACATCTTTCAAGATACATACTGGTTATACCTGATTCAATGAGTGCTATGTTGAATACCTCATCCATCATATCCAGCAATTTGTTGCTGTTTTTATTTATGATTTCAACGTATTCACCGTATTCCTCATCATCAGGTTTAACTTGCTGTAACAATGAAGAAAACCCCATAATTGCATTTAAGGGTGTTCTTATCTCATGTGACATATTTGCAAGGAAGGATGTTTTCAGGTTATCTGATTCTTCGGCTTTCTTCTTAACATTCTCAAGCTCAACAGCCAGTTCTTCAGATTTTGCTTTCAGATCAGCATTCAGTGTATTAAGTTTCCTGTTTTCGCTAATCAGTCGTGGGAGATAAATGAATACATAAGCCAGGAGTATCAGAATGATTAATAATACAATAAGTGCCAGTGTATTACTTAAGGAGATTATGAGACTGATTCCTGACATGTTATTCAGTTGAGGGTACCCCAAATATAATGAAAATTGATTCACCAACTGTCATTATTCGAAAACAATTGTATGAATTCCAGGCTCGTAAGTCATAAAGATCTTTTCTTTGATCCAGTTGTAATGCATCTGGTTGTTTACGAAATCGAGTTTATTGGTGTCAAGGATCAATATCCTCATACCGGGTAATTTCCGTAAATATTCAAAGTAACCATCCTGAATACGTTGCAGATACGAGTTTTCAATATTCTGCTCATACGTCCTTCCTCTGAGGATTATGTTCGATTTGAGCCTTGTGACTGAAGCATATAGATAAACTATCAGATCAGGTCCAGGGAGTGATAAGTTAATGATGTTGAATAGTTTCGAGTAGAGATTAAATTCGTCCTCCTGTAGTGTAGCCTTTGAAAAGATTAACGATTTACTGATAAAGTAGTCAGAAATTATAGTGTTCCTGAATAAATCCGTGACCGACAATTCCGACTTTAACTGCTGAAACCTGCTTGCCAGAAAAGAAAGCTCTAACGGGAATGCATACTTCTCAGGGTCTTTATAGAATTTTGGAAGAAAGTCATTTTCCTCAAATTGCTCCAGTATAAGCCTTGTATTAAACTCAGCCGCAAGCATCTGAGCAAGCGATGTTTTCCCTGCCCCTATTGTTCCTTCTATTGCTATATAATTATACATTTATCCTCTTTAATTCTAAAATCTTCTCACCCTATTACTCTTATCTGCTTATTTACTGCTTTGAGTTTTTTCATACAATCTCCTTTATTGCACTAAAATTCCTTTAACCTGCCTCCTTTAAAACCTGCCTCTTCCAAAACCTGTCTTCTCCAAAACTCTTCTAACCTGCAAGTTACTAAAGTGCACTTTTAACCTAAGCTCTTTACAACAGAAGAACTTCATTGTCTTCCATCCATGATATTATATTGTTATTACCTATTCTGTTACAATTGATGCCACAGATCAAGTTTTTAGTCAAAATATTATACTCTTCTTACCCAGGAATTATCATCGCATTCAGAAAGAAGTACTTTGACGGACTTCTTAAATACAGGATGAATTGCTGATGGGGCAATTTCGTTTAACGGTTCAAGAACAAACCTCCTGAGATGCATTCTTTCATGTGGCACTGTCAATTGCTTTGTACTGATTATTGAATCCCCACAAAGAAGTATATCTATATCAATAGTCCTTGGCTGGTTTCTGAAGTTACTCCTCTGTCTGCCCAAAGCCTTCTCGATTTCAAGTACTCTGTCCAGAACTTGTTGAGGATCAAGAAAAGTGCTGACCCTGATCACCATATTTAGAAATGGAAGTGGCTCATCAGTCCCCCAGGGTTCAGTTTCATAGACAGATGACTTAGCAGTAATAAAGCCTACCTTTTGATCAATTTGATCAATTGCAAGTTCAATTTGTTTAAATCTATCACCTAAGTTACTTCCCAATAATAGAAAAACCTCTCGCATGAATATAAATTTGCAGACAAATGTAAGTCGGATTTTCAAAATATTATAACTTTGAGTAATCAACTAAACGTAGAATTTCTATGAAACAATTCTTTAAATTTATGCTTGCATCCATGGCAGGTTTCATACTGACCATGTTGATCATGTGGTTTCTTACTTTCATATTGATTACTTCAATGATATCGATGGCAAGTAAGCAGGAGGTGGTGATTGCACCCAATTCAGTGTTGTATCTAAAATTTGATCAGCCAATACCTGAAAGATCACCTGCAGGGCCTTTTGCATTCAGCTCTTCAAGTTTCTTAAAACCCACCAATATCCCAGGTCTGCTTGAGACCCTTGATTTGATAGAAAGAGCTTCAAACGATGAAAAAATCAGTGGAATCTATCTTGACCTTAGTGATATACCATCAGGATTAGCCACTCTTGAAGAATTAAGAAGTGCATTGCTGGAGTTTAAGAAATCAGGTAAGTTTATCTATGCCTACGGTGAAGTTTACTCACAAAAGGCCTATTATCTTGCCACAGTTGCCGACCAGATCATCGTTAATCCTGAAGGAGGTATTGATTTTAAAGGTCTTACCGGACAGGTTGTCTTCCTAAAAGGTTTGCTCGACAAGTTGGAAATCAATGCTCAGATTATCCGTCATGGGAAGTTCAAAAGTGCTATTGAGCCGTTCGTTTCAGATAAAATGAGCGATGCCAACAAAGAACAGACTATCACTTACATAGGTGCCATTTGGAATTATATGGTAGATGGCATTAGCCAAACACGAAAAATCGACAAGTCAACTCTCAAAAAAGCTGCTGACTCATTATGGCTTTCAACTTCCGAAGATGCAGTTGAATTAGGTTTTGCTGATCAGGTTGCTTATAAAGATCAGGTAATCACAATGCTTAAATCGAAGATTGGAATTCAGGAGAATGACAAACTCAAGTTCGTCAGCCTCAACAAATATAGTCAGCAAGGTCCAATCAAAGGAAAGAAAAGATCAAGCAATAAGATTGCTGTTATTTATGCTGTAGGTAGCATTGGCGGTGGTGAAGGTAACGATGAGACTATAGGATCGGAGAGAATATCAAAGGCCATAAGGAAAGCACGCCTCGACAGTACCATTAAAGCTATTGTTTTCCGTATAAATTCACCCGGTGGTAGTGCTCTTGCTTCAGATGTGATCTGGCGGGAAGTTAAATTAGCCTCTGAGGTTAAACCGGTTGTTGCCTCTATGGGTGATTATGCAGCATCAGGAGGATATTACATTGCCTGCGCTGCCGATACCATTATTGCTAATCCGACAACTCTTACCGGCTCTATTGGCGTATTTGGTATTGTACCTGATATGAAGAAGTTCTTTAACAACAAGCTTGGTATAACCTTCGACGGGGTACAAACCAATGAGAATTCCGATTTCCTGACAGTGACCAGACCGATGAGCTCATACGAAGAAAAAGTACTCACAAACCAGATTGAAAGAATCTATAGCACTTTCATTGGCCATGTTGCAGAAGGCAGATCAATGCATCCTTCAGAGGTTGATAGTTTAGGTCAGGGAAGAGTATGGAGTGGTATTGATGGTGTACGTATAAATCTGGTTGATGACACAGGTGGTCTGCGTAAGGCAATTGAAGTAGCTGCTACAATGGCTGACCTCGGTGAAGATTACCGTACAGTTGGTCTTCCCGCTCAGAAAGATCCTTTCACTCAAATTCTGGAAGATTTAAAAGGTGGTGATTCAGATGATGTCCTGAAAGAAAAACTTGGTGTTTTCTATTCAGCATATAAAGAGGTTGAAGCTATAACTTCAATGGATCGCATCCAGGCAAGAATGCCTTATACAATTGAAATAGAATAACCTCACTCCACACCCCTTCTAAAAGTGAGGGACTTGGAATTGAAGGTTATATAATTTCATGTAATCAAAAGAAAACCCTTTGGGAGGTGCTACTCCCAAAGGGTTTTTTGTGTTTGCTTATTCCATCATTCAAAAACATCTCCCTAAACTTCGCTCTATCCGATTTCCTTTGTTCTACCAGGTCAATGAGCTAATCCCTCAATATGTCAAAAATCTGACCCCTTCTGTAAACAGTAAGACTTGGTATAGAGTTAACCAAGAGATAACCAAGAGATGTTTGCTGCTTTGCTTTTGGCAAAATTCTCTTACTCGCTACAAAAAACTGTCACTTATTACAAATGTAATTACAGTAAATAAGAAGCTAACTGATTAAAATCCTCTCAACAGTTTGCGTCTGATATCGCGCTTTGTGCTATCAGGAAGATTAGCTTCGTAAAGGTCACTTTCCCATTCTCCGTACATGGCATTTGGCAGGATAATCATTCTACTGCCAAACTGAGCCCTTATTTGATCAGTTATGTCAACCTTTTCCTGATTAGTCTTATCATCGAAAATTGCACTAAAGTCAAGCAAATTATCACCAAAGAGCAATGAAATATGGTGTTTTTGTAAAATATCAGCTCTCCTGCCCTCTTTGCTTTTTTCAGCAGTACGCATGATTACATGTTCTTCATCGGCAAATGGGAATCCAAGTTTCTTAAGATTTTCAATTGTCACTTGCTTATACTGTTCCTTGCGGTTAGTAACATAGAAGACACTCACACCATTCATTTTAGCGTAATTTAAAAACTCAAGTGCACCGGGAATTGCCTCGGCGGCTGCTTTATTACACCATTCATCCCATCTGGTAGGATAATTGTAACTGCTTAATACCATTTGAGCCTGATATGCACTATTGTCAATGACTGTTTCGTCAATATCCAATACAATGGCACGATGCTTATCTATACTCTTATCGGCAAGGTCTTTATCGAGAAGAATCTTTCCAAAGTTATAGGCCTGGTAACAAAGGGCCCTATACTCACCTGATATCTGATGATAAAGAATGCCCATTACCATATACTCATTTCGCAATGAATCTACACTTGCGGTGGTGACAGGCTTTTCTTTTACAATAGTTGTGGTTGAGTCCTTATCAGGCTTATTGGTTCTGTAACAAGCTGATGATGTGCTTAATATTAGAATAATTAATAGGAAATTAACTTGTCTCATTTTAGTAAAAAGTAAGAGTTAGAAAAACAGTGCGAAGATAAAAACAAGAGCCGGGTTAATGAAACCCGGCTCTAAATTTTAACACCATGAAAGCTGTTATTTTGTTTCAAATACCATACCTGCCATTCTGCGGTAGCTATTATATCTCCATTTAGCATTCTCCTCAGCAGCTGCGAATAATTCACCTGCTTCAACCGGGAATGATTTCTTCAATGAAGTATAACGTACCTCTGAATTCAGGAAGTCCTGGAACTTACTAAAGTCAGGTTCTTTTGAGTCGATCTGGAAAGGATTCTTTCCTTCAGCTTCGAGCATTGGATTGTAGCGATACAGTGTCCAGTAACCTGATTGAACAGCATGTTCCTGTTGTTCCTGAGCCTTGCCCATACCTGCTCTGATTCCATGATTGATACATGGTGCATAAGCAATTATGAGTGATGGTCCGGGATAAGCTTCAGCTTCGCGTAAGGCTTTCAGATATTGAGTCTGGTTAGCACCCATAGCAACTTGTGCCACATATACGTATCCATAACTCATTGCCATAACACCAAGATCTTTCTTACGGATCTTCTTTCCACTTGCTGCAAATTTTGCGACAGCTCCAACAGGGGTTGATTTTGAAGCCTGACCACCGGTATTTGAATAAACTTCTGTGTCAAGCACTAATATATTCACATCTTCGCCTGATGCAATGACATGGTCTAATCCACCGTATCCGATATCATATGCCCAACCGTCACCACCAAACATCCAGATTGATTTCTTAATAAAGTACTGTTTAAGTTCAACTAGCTCCTTAGCTAGAGGAGTCGATTCTTTTTCAAGTAATGGAAGGAGTACTTCGGTAGCTTCTTTTGATTGAGCAGCATTATTATGACCATCGAGCCATGCTTGTGCAGCGGCTTTCAGTTGCTCATTATATTCTCCTTGTAGAAGTTCCTGAAGTTTCAGCACGATTCTATCACGAAGTTTACGTACTGCAGTGCCCATTCCAAGACCATATTCAGCGTTGTCTTCGAAAAGAGAGTTACCCCATGCCGGTCCTATTCCCTGTGCATTTACGGTATAAGGAGTTGAAGGTGCTGAACCGCCATAGATTGAAGAACATCCTGTTGCATTGGCAACCATCATTCTCTCGCCAAACAACTGTGTAACAAGTTTAATATAAGGAGTTTCACCACAACCTGAGCAAGCACCCGAGAATTCAAATAATGGCTGTGCAAACTGACTGTTCTTAACATTCTGCTCTTTTGGAGCAATGGTATCCTTGTAAGAAACATTCTTTGTGATAGAATTCCAAAGTTCCTGTTGTCCCATCTGACCTTCAAGAGGCTGCATTACAAGAGCCTTTGATTTAGCAGGACAAACATCAGCACAGTTACCGCAACCTGTACAGTCGAGTGGGCTTAACTGAATTCTGAACTGCAGACCGTCAAATGTCTTTGGTATAGCCTTTAGTGTAGGAGTACCTGCAGGTATCTGCTCCATTTCTTCCTTACTGATAAGGAATGGCCTGATACAAGCATGAGGACAAACAAATGAACACTGGTTACACTGGATACAGTTTTCAGGAATCCATTCAGGAACATTTACAGCAATACCACGCTTTTCATAAGCAGTAGTACCTGCGGGGAATGTACCATCTTCACGTCCAACAAAAGCACTTACAGGTAAATCGTCACCCTTCATTGAATTGATTGGCATTACAACGTTCTTGATAAACTCAGGAAGATCATCATCGTGTCCGTTTGCCATTGCAGGAACAATGCTTTTCCATGATTCAGGAACATTTACTTTAATAACCTCACCGCCTCTGTCGATAGCTGCATTATTCATTCTGACAACTTCCTCGCCTTTCTTGCCGAAGTCTTTCAGAACAGCCTTCTTCATGTATTCAACAGCAGTATCGTAAGGAATAACGCCTGATATCTTGAAGAAAGCAGACTGCATGATAGTATTAGTTCTTCCACCTAGTCCAATTTCCTCAGCAATTACTGTAGCATTAATGATATAAAAGTTAATCTCATTATCAGCTATGTAACGCTTCATGTGATCAGGAATACGGTTTAATGTTTCCTCTTCGCTCCACAGACTGTTAAGAAGGAATGTACCTCTTTTTTTCAGTCCTTTAAGCATATCATATTTTTCAAGGTATGCAGGCACATGGCAGGCGACAAAATCAGGTGTATTTACAAGATAAGGTGAGCGGATGGGCTTATCACCAAAACGCAGGTGGGATGTGGTAACCCCTCCTGATTTCTTTGAATCGTAAGCGAAATATGCCTGGCAATACTTGTCGGTTGTTTCGCCGATAATCTTAATAGAATTCTTATTGGCACCTACAGTACCATCAGCACCGATACCATAGAACTTACCCTGGAAT
Organism: Bacteroidota bacterium; assembly: GCA_023441805.1. GTDB lineage: Bacteria > Bacteroidota > Bacteroidia > Bacteroidales > Lentimicrobiaceae > Lentimicrobium. Next base: position 17,581 of record JAEZNO010000023.1, on the reverse strand, counting down.
GTACCTTTTGGTGAAAGGTCAACTTCAGGTAACAATGGCAATGATGTAAAAGTAACATCATCAACAATACCTATCGTGAAGCGATTCTTCGGCTCATTCATCTTCATGTTGTTTACAACTGAGATGATCATTGCAGGTGTAGTATCTTTTGAGCTTAATCCATAACGACCACCAACAATCAAAGGCCTTTGTTCTCTGTCGTAGAAAGCTTCTTTAACATCAAGATATAAAGGATCACCGTTAGCACCTGGTTCTTTAGTTCTGTCGAGAACAGTTATGCGCTTAACAGTTGAAGGCATTACTTTGAAGAAGTACTTTGTAGAGAAAGGTCTGTAGAGGTGAACTGAAACGAGGCCCAGTTTCTCACCATTAGCATTCATGTAATCAATTACTTCCTTGATAGTTTCAGTAATTGAGCCCATTGCAACTATTACATTCTCAGCATCAGGTGCGCCATAGTATGTAAATGGATGATATTCACGGCCAGTGAGTTTTGTGATTTGCTGCATGTAATCTTCAACCATATCAGGAAGAGCATTATAGAAAGGATTAGCAGCTTCACGTGATTGGAAGTAAATATCAGGATTCTGAGCAGTACCACGTGTAACAGGATGTTCCGGATTGAGAGCCCTGTCGCGGAAACCTTTGAGTGCCTTCCAGTCGATTAGAGCAGCCAGATCAGCGGTATCAGGCATTTCGGCCTTTTGAATTTCATGAGAAGTACGGAATCCGTCGAAGAAGTGAAGGAAAGGAACACGAGAACGAATTGCAGTAAGATGAGCTACAGCTGCGAGATCGAAGATTTCCTGAACACTTCCGGTTGCAAGCATTGCGAATCCTGTCTGACGGGTTGCATAGACGTCAGAGTGGTCACCAAAGATTGAAAGAGCCTGAGCAGCCAAACTACGAGCTGAAACATGGAATACAGCTGGTAATAATTCTCCTGCCATTTTATACATATTAGGGATCATAAGGAGTAATCCCTGTGAGGCTGTATATGTGGTAGTTAAAGCTCCTGCTTGTAATGAACCATGCACTGCACCTGCAGCACCGGCTTCAGATTGCATTTCTGTCACTTTAACCGTTTCCCCGAATATATTTTTGCGGCCGTGAGATGCCCATTCGTCAACATATTCAGCCATGGTTGAGGAAGGAGTGATTGGATATATGGCAGCAACTTCACTAAACATGTAGGCGATATGTGCCGCTGCATAATTTCCGTCACATGTAACAAAATTTTTCTTTTTTGTCATATCATTATTGATTTAAAACTCTCATTTACAATACTTTTCGAGTCCTTTTGAAAAGCACTGCAATATTACTACTTTTTAAGTTATTGGTAATCAATTTCAATCTCAAAGTACCTTCCTGAACCTAATTTATACCGATTTTAAATTACCCCGATATTGTTTCGTATTTAATCGAATTCCCTCAACAAAACATAGGTAGTGTTGTTATAAATCAAAACATGAAAAGCTCTACGTCTATGTCACAAAATTCAATCAATTACATGGGTATCAAACTGGCAAATCCAATCATCGTTGGTTCCAGTAATCTAGTCGATAAAATTGAAACTCTCAAATCTCTTGAAGAGGCCGGTGCTGCCGCAATTGTCTATAAATCTTTATTTGAAGAACAGATTCAATTAGAAAATTTGCAGTTCCATACTGAGATAGAGCTTTATAATGAGCGAAATGCTGAATCTATAAACTTATACCCCGACCTTGAATATGCCGGTCCGGCTGAACACTTGCATAAACTGCGTCAAGCCAAACAGGCATTGCATATACCACTGATTGGAAGCTTAAACTGTGTATTTACTGAGACTTGGGTTGATTGGGCAAAACAGATTGAGCAAACCGGAGTGGATGGATTAGAGCTTAATTTTTTCGGCATTCCACGTGATTTTGATGCCACTGCAGCATCCATCGAGCAAGAACAAATTACAATCGTAAAACAAGTCTGCGAGGCTGTTTCTATCCCTGTGAGTGTTAAGTTAAGTCCTTTTTATACCAACACTTTGCATGTTGTTAAAAAGATGCGTGAGGCAGGTGCTAAAGCGTTTGTCCTGTTTAACCGTATGTTTGAACCTGATATCAGTACAAATTCACTCAAACACATTGCTCCGTTCAATTTAAGCGAACAGGGTGATTACAGACTGGCACTTCGATACATCGGCATATTGCATAAAAACATTAATGCTTCCCTGATTGGCTCCAACGGCATTCACAAAGGTCTGGATGTTATTAAACTGATCCTTGCCGGGGCTGATGCTGTTCAGATAGTTAGTGCCGTTTATCTCAACAGTCCTTCCGTTATCACCGAAATGCTTACTGATATCAGGAAATTTATGGAAACGCACAATTTTACCTCCTATGATGAAATCAGGGGTAAGCTTTCACGTGAGAACACACGCGATCCGTTTGTCTATAAAAGAGCTCAGTATATTGACTTACTACTTCATTCTGAGAAGTTGTTTAAGCCAAACGGGTTTGTCTGATTATTCCTGTCTACTATCCTTTCTTCGTCAATCAAATAATCAACTCTTTAAAGAGCTTACACTTTCTTATTCCAACGAATACCTGAATGACAATAATTCGGAATATATCAGTATTATCAATAATATTCCATTATTCAGAAATATCAATAAGGGCAATATGATACTCTACTTCTGTTTTGTAATTTGAGGTGAAAGGGTGAGTCGGATGATGGAATAAATCATAACCGCTGCACTTATCCATTGCACAGTACTCAATAACCTGTCGTTGAAAAGATAGTCAAATACTATTGCCGATAGCGGGAAACACAACTCACAGATAGTAGCTAACATTGCCGGGACTTTTCGCAAACCATAGTAATACAGGAATATGGCACCTGATCCTACGGTAATGGAGATGATAAAGATAATAATCCAGTTTTGAGTTGTAACCTGGCTAAAATCCAACAGGTGGCCTGATATAATCAGGAAGATGGCCATTATGATAGAAGTGAAACCATACCTGTAGAAAGTTGCTGCGTAGTATGATAGTTTCTTAAGGACACTTTTCCCCAAAACAGTTGCTGATCCGAATGCAAAGGCAGCAATGATTGAATAACCGGCTGCCAGTGCTGTATTCGACCCTGTAGTAAAATTCGGTCTTTCAAGTCCGAATGTTAGAAAGTAGCTTGCTACAATAGCAATACCTGACCATAGGAAAAACCTCTCACGCATCTTTTCATGCAGGAAGAAGTAAGCCAGCGTAATGGCAAAAATTGGCTGTAGCTTCTGTAATAGTACAACTACCGACAGGTCTTGGAAGTTAACCAGAAACAGTGCTTTAACAATTGCCATTGTTCCTAAGGCACCACCGGTTAATGCCACTAAAAACAGTAAGAATATCTCTTTGACTGAAAGCTCTTTCAGGTGTCGGTATTGCTTATAGAGAAACACATTCATAATAATGAATGGCACAAAATGGACAATAAATACAACAAACCCGATATTAAGATTATACAGCTGAGGGGTTAGCACAATTCCATCTAAACCCCACATCATTGCAGAGAAACAAATTGCTACCGATCCTATAAAAAGAGATGATTTGAATAGTTTAGTCACGTGTAGTTGTGATTATAAGTATAGTATCAGAAAATCAGTCTTGCTTCGCTCTTTAGTTGCTCAAGTGCCTTGTTTATCACGGCCAATCCTTCAGCATCTTCATCCTGAAGAAGTAATTTAGCCAGGTCACTTGCCGGAGCATCCGCCTCTACCTTAGTGGCTGCCTCATTGACAAATGCAAGTATCGATTGGTGTGCACGTTTTATTAAATCCCACGTCTGCGAAGATATATAGAGCTGTTGCGACAGGTTATGATCAAACTCATCGTTAATGTTTCTGGTAATAGTTTGTTGCAATTGAGCAGCCGTTTGGCCAATAGTTACATTTCGCAGGACAACTTTTGAGGGTTCAATCCGTTCAAGTAGTAAAACAATACGCTCATAAGCCTGTAAACGGACAGGTGTAACAAGCTCTTTGTTTTTAAGGCCAATTTGGAGCAGCATTTTTTCTTTTTCGGTTTTCAGGTAATACTTAATGCAAAACCACGCTGCTCCGGCAAGAATGATAACTGGTATCAACAACAAAAGGAACTCTTTCAATATTGTCATACAATAAGATCTAATCAGATGCAAATATCGTAAATCTTTCCCTTTTTGAAGGCTTAAACTTTGGATAACCAGTTTTTATTTCATTAATTTTGCCCTTTTATTGAAACAAATTAAAAGTCATGCTTACTCTAAACAACCACATTTTATCGGATAGGATCAACAGATTATCAGAATCCGAAACTCTCGCCATGACAAGACGTTGTCGTGAACTAAAAGAAAAAGGAATAGACGTTATAAACCTCAGCATTGGACAGCCTGACTTTAACACACCTGAATATATCAAAGATGCTGCAAAGAAAGCTCTTGATCAAAACTTCACCGGATATCCGCCTGTAAACGGTTATGCTGATCTCCGCAATGCAATTAGCTTAAAGCTTAAACGTGACAACGCTCTTGATTACAGTCCCGAGCAAATAGTTGTATCAACAGGTGCGAAACAGGCTCTTGCAAATTCAATATTGAGCATTATTAATCCGGGCGATGAGGTTATTTTACCTACCCCGTACTGGGTTTCGTACAAAGAACTAATTAAACTGGCTGAAGGCGTTGCAGTGCCAATTCCTGCCAAAGTAGAAAACGAATACAAGATTACAGCCCGCCAGTTAAAGGAAGCCATCACTCCTAAAAGCAGACTGTTCATGTTTAGCAGCCCATGTAATCCTACCGGCTCAGTTTATTCAAGAGAAGAATTAGCTCAGTTGGCTGAAGTCTTTGCTCAACATCCTGATATTTACATCATCTCTGACGAAATCTATGAGCTTATCAACTTTGTAGGTAAACATGAATCAATAGCTCAATTCCCTGAAATTAAGGACAGAGTAATCATCATTAATGGAGTATCCAAAGGATTTGCAATGACAGGATGGAGATTAGGCTATTGTGCTGCACCATTGCCAATTGCTAAAGCCTGCGATAAGATTCAGGGCCAGATAACTTCAGGCGCTTCAAGCATATCGCAAAAAGCAGCAGTTGCAGCCATGATGACTGATCCTGCAAAATCAGAAGAGTTACAGAATATGGTAAGCACCTTCAAACACAGAAAAGAGCTCTTCTACAAACTGCTGTGTGAAATACCCGGCTTTATAACAAATAATCCTGAAGGAGCGTTTTACTTCTTCCCTGATGTTACTTCATACTATGGTAAAAAAGATGGCTATTATGCGATAAATAATGCAACCGACCTCTGCAACTATCTGCTTGATACAGCATTTGTTGCAATTGTCTCAGGTGAAGCTTTCGGAAATCCTGATTGCATAAGATTGTCGTATGCAACATCAGAAAAAGACCTGGTTGAAGCCGCAAAACGTATTAAAGAAGCATTGGCAAAACTGTCGTAAACAGCTAACAGACTGAATCATTATAGTCAGATGGAAGAATCTCTGAAGAAACCACTAAACTTTGCTCTCATTGGAGCTGCAGGTTATATCGCCCCTCGGCACATGAGGGCAATAAAGGATACAGGTAACAAACTTGTAACTGCATTAGACAAATTTGACAGTGTAGGCATAATCGACAGCTACTTTCCCGAAGCTGATTTCTTCACTGAACCCGAACGTTTCGACCGACATCTTGATAAGCTGAGGAGAAAAGGTGATCAGAAAATTGACTTTGTCAGTATCTGCTCACCTAATTACCTCCATGATTCACATATTAGACTGGCCCTGCGAAATAATGCAAATGCAATTTGCGAAAAACCTTTGGTTTTAAACCCATGGAATGTTGATGCACTGATTGAAATTGAAAAAGAAACAGGAAAGAGCATCAATACTATCCTGCAGCTACGATTACATCCTGCCATTATTGCTCTTAAAAAACAAGTTGAGGAAGCACCAAAGAACAAGAAATTCGATATTGACCTCACCTATATTACCAGTCGTGGTAAATGGTACTTCATCAGTTGGAAAGGAGATATTCAGAAATCGGGAGGTGTGGCAACCAATATCGGCATCCACTTTTTCGATATGCTGATCTGGATATTTGGAGCAGTTAAGTCAAGTACTGTTCATTTATCAAAAGCTGATATGGCCTCAGGCTTCCTCGATTTGGAACATGCAAGGGTACGATGGTTTTTGAGTATCAATGAAAAAACACTCCCTCCTTCAGCTATCGCTGCCGGTAAACGGACCTACAGGTCATTAACAATTGAAGGTAAAGAGGTTGAGTTTAGTGAAGGCTTTACTGATCTCCATACCGAATCGTACAAAAAAGTGCTCTCAGGCGAAGGCTTTTCTATACTCGATGCCCTGCCCAGTATTGAGTTGGCACATAGTATCAGGAATAGCGAAGCAATAGGCCTAAAAGGTGAGTATCACCCATTCCTTAAAACAATATAATAGATCCGAATTACAAAATCATAAATATTATTAAGCTCTAAAATTACAGTTACAATGAATGAACCAATGAATATCTGCATAATTGGATTGGGATATGTGGGACTGCCTCTGGCGGTTGAATTTGGAAAATTATATCCTGTTATGGGCTTTGATATTAACCAGAAAAGGATTGATGAATTAAGGAAAGGCCATGACCGCACTCTTGAAACTTCCGATGAAGATCTCCGTGCCGCTATCAATCTTGAATATACTACCAATATCGAGGACACGAAGAAATGTAATTACTTTATCATAACCGTTCCTACCCCTATTGATCATCACAAAAGACCTGACCTTACTCCTCTCATAAAAGCATCGGAGACTGTAGGTAAGGTGCTGAAAAAAGGTGATATAGTAATCTACGAATCAACCGTATATCCCGGAGCAACTGAAGAAGATTGTGTTCCCGTACTTGAACGAAACAGTGGGTTGAAATTCAACTCTGACTTCTTCTGCGGATATTCACCCGAACGAATTAATCCGGGCGATAAGGTTCATACTGTTACCAAAATCATGAAGGTTACATCAGGTTCAACTCCTGAAGTTGCCGAAAAAGTAGATCAGCTTTATAAGAGTATCATCAAGGCAGGAACTTTTAAAGCTTCAAGTATCAAAGTCGCTGAGGCAGCTAAGGTTATAGAAAACTCACAGCGTGATATCAACATTGCCTTTGTTAACGAACTTTCGCTCATCTTCAATAAGATAGGAATTGACACTCAGGAAGTGTTGCAGGCAGCCGGCACTAAATGGAATTTCCTCAAATTCTCTCCCGGACTGGTTGGCGGACATTGTATAGGCGTTGACCCTTACTATCTGACTCATAAAGCTCAGGAGCTTGGTTATAATCCTGAAATTATCCTTGCCGGTAGAAGATTGAATGACAATATGGGCTTTTATGTTGCCAATCGTGTCATCAAAAAGATGATTGGTCGAGGACACACAATTGCAGGTAGTAAAGTCTTAGTGTTAGGAATTACATTTAAGGAGAATTGCCCTGATATCCGCAACTCAAGGGTTATTGATGTAATTAAAGAGTTCAGAGAATACTCCTGTAATGTGGATGTTTACGATCCATGGGCTGATGCAGCAGAGGTTGAGCATGAGTATGGAGTAAGATTATCGGATAAGCCCGGTAAAGATTACAATGCCATTGTATTGGCTGTTGCCCATAACGAGTTTAAGGATCTTGACTTGCAAGCTCTAAGTGATGGTAATACCGTAATCTACGATATCAAAGGAATTCTTGATAAGCAGATTGTTGACGAACGCTTATAACATTCCTTAAAAAACTGTTACTCTGATAAGTTCAATTTTGAAGTTTGGCAAATCCATCACTTGCCCAACTTTGTAATTTACCATTCTCATCAAAAATCACATAGACTTCAAGGCCTTTGTTCTGGCTGATGAATGCTTTGGTTTTATCCAGGCCCATTACCATAAAGGCTGTTGCATAAGCATCAGCAGTCATGCATTCATCTGCAATGACAGAAACACTCAAAACTGAATGCCTAACAGGATAGCCGGTCTTCGGATCAATAGTGTGGGAGTATTTTTGCCCTCCTTCAATGTAATACTTCCTGTAGTTGCCACTGGTAGCTAAGGCCTTATCTTTTAATTCAACAGTTGTCTGTATTTCTCTTGTCGAAACCGAATCAACAGCAGGTTTCTCAATTCCCACCTTCCAATAGTTCCCATCGGGCTTCTTTCCTTTACCTAAAACTTCTCCCCCAACATCAATCAAGTAGTTAACAATACCTTTACTTTCGAGAAAGTTACCTATCAAGTCACTGGTATAACCCTGAGCAATAGCATTATAGTCTATCATCATAGCCTGATTCTCTTTTATGACTTTTCCATTTGCTAAGGTAACTTTCTGATATCCAACCAAATTAAGTAAACTATCAACCACTGCCATAGTAACCGTGCTTTTCTTTGCAAATCCAAACCCCCATGCGTTGACTAATGGCATTACTGTAATGTCAAAAGCCCCGTCAGTCTTTTCAGAGACTTCCCGGGCTTTCATAAAGACAGTATCAAATACAGCATCAGTAAGTACAGATGAATCGTTACGATTTACCCTTGAAATAACAGACTCCTTTAAATAAACTGAAGCTGATAAATCAAATGCTTTGAAAATACTATCAACCTCATGTTGCAGATTGCGCATTTGGTCATCATAGTATGTAATGGCATAATAGGTTCCTTGAGCTTCACCTGTAAGGTATAGCGGCAGCTTTTCCTGTTGTTTGCATGCCGGTATTAAAATAGCAAGGGCAATGATAATGACAAGGTTTCTCATTTAAAATGAAATTAACCTCCGAAGTCGTCGTATGCTATATTCTCTTTAGGTACTCCCAGATTATCAAGCATTTTAAATACAGCTGCATTCATCATAGGAGGTCCGCAGAGGTAATACTCAATTTCTTCAGGTTCAGCATGCTTACTGAGGTAATTATCAAGAACAACCTGGTGAATAAACCCAACGTATCCCTGCCAATTATCCTCTGGCAGAGGCTCTGATAGCGCAAGATTAAACTTGAAATTCGGGAATTCTCTTTCAATTTTTCTGAAATCCTCTTCGTAGAATACTTCTCTTAATGATCTAGCACCATACCAGTATGAAACCTTTCTGTCGGATTTCTGAGTATTGAAAAGATGGAAGATGTGTGAGCGTAAAGGAGCCATTCCTGCACCACCACCAATGTAGATCATTTCCTTCTTTGTAGGTTTAATATGGAACTCACCATAAGGACCTGAAACCATAACCTTATCACCCGGTTTGCGTGAGAAAATGTACGATGAGCAGATACCCGGATTCACATTCATGAACTGGTTCTTCGACCTATCCCAAGGCGGAGTAGCAATACGAATGTTAAGCATCACAATGTTGCCCTCTGCAGGGTGGTTGGCCATTGAGTAGGCACGGAAGATGGGCTCAGGGTTCTTCATCTTAAGGTCCCACATCTTTAGCTTATCCCAGTCTTCTCTGAATTTATCCTCAATGATCATATCCTTGTATTCAACTTCACAAGGAGGTACATCAATCTGGATATAACCACCTGATTCGAAATCAAGCAGTTCACCTTCAGGTAATTTAACTACGAATTCTTTAATAAAGGTTGCAACATTTCTGTTGCTGATAACTTCGCACTCCCATTTCTTAATACCAAAAATCTCTTTAGCAACGCCAATCTTCAGATCACCTCTTACCTTAACCTGACACCCCAGACGCCAGTGATTTTGTTGTTCTTTTCTAGTAAAATAAACCTGCTCGGTTGGCAGAATTTCGCCTGCACCTTCAAACACCTGACAGCGGCACATGGCACAAGTACCACCTCCTCCACATGCTGATGGAAGATATATTTTTTCACTAGCCAATGTTGTCAGCAAAGTACCACCAGGACGGACTTCCAGTTCCTTTTCATCATTTATGGTTATTTTAACATTTCCCGGAGGGGTTAATTTTGCTTTTACCCATAAAAGCACTGCAACCATGAGCAGTATTATTACAAGAAAAACTATAATGCTTACCAGTATAATAGATCCAGTTCCCATTTCTTTTAACTTTCTTTAGTCAATAATAATCAAAGCTTGATACCCATAAAACTCATGAATGCAATCGCCATCAGGCCGGTAATGATAAAAGTGATACCCAATCCCCTGAGCGGTGCCGGCACATTTGAGTACCTTATCTTCTCACGAATAGCTGCAATAGTGATAATTGCTAACCACCAACCAACGCCACTTCCTAAACCAAAAACTGTAGCCTCGGCAACTGTCTCGTAATTTCTTTCCTGCATGAATAATGCGCCTCCCATGATGGCACAGTTTACTGCTATAAGTGGAAGGAAAATTCCAAGTGTGTTGTATAAACCTGGACTGAACTTTTCAACTATCATTTCAACTAATTGGACTATTGCAGCAATGACAGCGATAAACATAATGAAGCTGAGGAAACTAAGATCAACATTAGCAAAACCCTCGCCCAGCCATGATAACGCTCCCTTCTTCAACAGATAATTATCAATCAGGTAATTAACCGGAACAGTCACTCCTAAAACGAAAATAACAGCTATACCTAATCCCATGGATGTCTTTACAGTTTTTGAAACAGCAAGGTATGAACACATCCCCAGGAAGAATGCGAAGATCATATTATCAATGAAGATCGCCTTGATAAATATATTAATGAGGTTTTCCATAGTTACAGCAATTTACGATTTATCAATCAAATCAGCATTCTTAGATCTTTGGAACCAAACGATCAATCCTACAACTATCAATGCCATTGGAGGAAGGATCATGAAGCCATTATTTACGTAACCGGCCTCGTAAAATGAAGCAGGTATTATTTGTCTGCCAAACAACTGACCTGATCCAAATAATTCTCTGAAAAAGGCCACTATTATTAGTATTATTCCATACCCTACTCCATTACCAATTCCATCCAGAAATGAAGGCCAGGGTTTATTTGCCATAGCATATGCTTCCAATCGACCCATTACAATACAGTTGGTAATGATGAGTCCTACAAAGACCGACAACTGTTTACTTACATTATACACATAAGCCTTTAGTATTTGGTCGACGAGGATAACCAGAGCCGCAATAACTACCAATTGAACAATGATTCTGATTCTGGAAGGTATGGTGTTTCGTAACATCGAAATCACAAGATTTGAAAAACCTGTAACTACGGTTACTGATAAGGCCATTACAAAAGCCGGCTCGAGTTTCACAGTGACAGCTAAGGCCGAACATATGCCTAAAACCTGGACTGTGATAGGATTATCTTTATTCAGAGGAGCCGTCAGCAATTTCTTGTTCTTTGCTGAAAACATTGGTTCTCTTACTTTCTCAACGCTCATTTCCTATGGTTTTTAATGTAATTAATATAGTTTGACAGGTTGTTATGGATCATATCGTTGACTCCCATACTTGTTATTGTACCACCTGAAATGGCATCAACACCATGTACCGGATCAATACTTGAATTCTTAACACCTCCCTTTATAACTTTAACTGAAGTGAACTCACCATTATCATCAAATATCTTCTTTCCGGGGAATTGGTTTTCAAACACAGGTGTGCTGATTTCTGCTCCCAGTCCGGGTGTCTCACCTTTGTGATCAAATGTAACACCTTCAATTGTTGCGAAATCACTCTTGAGAGTCATATTTCCCCAAACAGGTCCCCAAAGTCCATTTCCCTGTACCGGTATAATATAGCAGGTATCTCCATCCTTTTCGATGATAAATAATGGAAATATAGGCTTTTGATTAGTCTTGCCCTGTGCTGCATCAGCTTTAACTTTCAATTGACCTTTTACATCAAGATCAAATGCCCTTATGTCACCCTTCTCGAAACTACCTTTGCTAAAAACAGCAACCTCCTCACCTTCTTCGTTTATGACAACCTCTTTTAATACATGCTTGTCATACAATCCTTCAGCATTGGCAGGAGTAGATTCAATACCTGCTGAGGCAAGCATATCCTGAATCTTCTCAACCTTGACGTTCCTTTCCTGTGCAGGTTGCAATACTATGGCGGCGGCTGCAAGGATTGCTGCAACGAGAATCACCATTACAGCTGCATATTTAAAAATATAACTGTTACTAAACATCTTAACTTTCTTTTTCTTGTCCGATATTATTTATACAGCTCTTAATTTTGCCTGTAACTCAGTGCTCTTTTTTGCTCTTTTCAGCCTCCTCTTGATGTTGCCTGTCACAACATAATGATCAATCAGCGGAGCAAACACATTCATCAACAAAATTGCCAGCATCATTCCTTCAGGATATGCAGGATTAAATACCCGGATGAGTACAACCAAAACTCCTATAAAGAAACCATACCACCACTTGCCCTTATTGGTCTGAGCGGCTGTTACAGGGTCAGTTGCCATGAACACCATTCCGAATGCAAAACCACCCATTACCAAGTGATAATAGAATGGAATCTGCATGTATGAGTTGAATGCAAGCACATTACACAAAAGTCCCATAAATACTGTTCCTAATACTGTAGACAGCATTATACGCCAGCTTCCAACACCTGTAACCAGTAATATAACAGCACCGATTAGTATGGCTATAACTGATGTCTCGCCAATCGAGCCGGGTATTGTGCCATTAATCATTTCTATGAATGAATGTGAGAACTTTACTGTATTATCACCAAGACCGAGTGCTGCCTCTGCCAGTGGAGTTGCTCCTGAATATGCATCAGCTTTTTCGGCAATCCATACTTTTTCACCCGACATAAACGCAGGATAGGCAAAAAACAGGAATGCACGGGCTGTTAAGGCAGGATTTAATACATTCATTCCTGTGCCTCCAAAAGCTTCCTTACCAATAATAACGGCAAATGCAGTTGCAACAGCTACCATCCATAATGGAATATCAGGAGGTAACACTAAGGGTATCAGCATACCCGTTACCAGAAATCCTTCGTTTACTTCATGATGACGATATTGCGCAAATGCAAATTCAATGGCTAATCCAACAACATACGATACGATAATAATCGGAACAACTTTCCATGCACCAAATGCTACTTTTTGCCAGAAATCGGCATCAATAGCCTGTGATAGGAAGTGCTGATGCCCTACATTCCAAATACCAAACAATAAAGCCGGCATTAGTGCAAGGACTACAACACTCATCGTCCTTTTCATGTCAATATTGTCGCGAATGTGACTTCCTGTCCATGTTGTATGAGGTGGAACAAAAAGGAATGTTTCAAAAGCATCAAATGTTGATTGAAGCTTCTCGTACTTTCCACCTTTTTGAAACTGCGGTTTTATTTTATCAAGATATCTTCTGAGTGATTTCATCTCAGTATTAATAATTTAGGTTATAAATTAACTCATTTCTTTGCGCATAATCTCTAATCCTCTGCGCACCAATGCCTGAATGTTGGTCTTCGAAGTATCGATGAATTCTGCTAAAGCAAAATCCTCAGGCTCAACCTCGTAAATTCCAAGTGATTCCATGAGGTCAATATCTTCATAAATAATTGACTTTATCAACTGTAACGGCAGAATATCCATTGGCAGAACCTGCTCAAATTTCCCTGTCATTACATAAGCTCTTTCACCTCCATGAAGGTTAGTATCGAGGACATATTCTTTGTTAGGTGTAAGTTTTGAAGGGAACGAACCTGATGTGCTGAATTTACCGAAACCTGGCTTTGCCCATCCAAGAAACTCGCTATGATGTCCTTCAGGGATAACTGTTACTATATTATCATAATAACCAAGAAAATTATCCGGACGTATAGCCGTTCCTGTCAGCACATTGCCTGAGATGTAGCGTAATTCGTTGTTGCTTACGTTTCTTTCAACCATTTTCTTGATGCAACCACCTCTTATCGTTCTGTAATACTGTGGTTTAGTGACTTCTGAACCTGCAAGCGCAACAATAACATCAGCGTTTATCACACCTGTTCTGAAGAGGTAACCGATGGTAATAACATCCTGCATTTTTACAACCCAAACAGCTTCTCCCTTATTGATTGGATCAAGATGATGTATCTGGATGCCAACATTGCCGGCAGGGTGTGGGCCTTTAAATGCATTTATCTCAACATTTTTAGCACTTAAAAACTCAGGAGCCTTTGTTTTATCACTAACCGACAAATAAACCTTGCCATCGGTCAAAGCCTTCAAAACATTCAAACCATTCTGAAAATCTTCGCCCTTACCTTTTACAATAAAATCATAATCAGGTGCTAACGGTGCTGAATCAAATGCAGAAACGAATATTGATTTAGGCTGTACAGCCGGATTGGCTATTATATTATAAGGCCTCTGGCGAATGAGTGTCCATAAGCCGCTCTTCAACAATTTCTCTTTAACGGCATCTCTTGATGAGGAAAGCGGATTAATTGGCTCAAAATCAATCTGATCGTTTGATGAATCAGTTTCCATCCTGATTTCCAGCAAAGCCCTTTTATCGCCTCTTTTTATTTCTAGTACCTTTCCACTGTGTGGTGATGTGAAAATAATATCCTCACGATACTTATCCATAAATAAAGGTGTACCTGCCTTAACTGTGTCACCTTCTTTTATAAGAAGCCGTGGAAACACGCCAATAAAATCTGTAGGCTTTATGGCAAAACTCTCGGGATGGATATCCGAAATAGTAGTCTCAGCAGAACCTACCAATTTAATATCCAATCCTTTGCTAATCTTAATAGTTTGCGGCATAGTTTCTGATAATCTTACTTAATTATTTAAAAGTCTGGGCAAAATTAGTGTTTTTGCATTCACAGAAAAATAATCAAAACAATTTTTTATGTAGATTCATGAATGTGAATGCTGAGTACAATTAGTTACTTTTGTTTAAAATATCCCTAAAAACAATTAACAAGTAATACTGTTCACTGATTAACAATGAAGAAATACAAGTCGCTGATACAAGCTATTTTAGGTTGCATAATCTTTTCAACACCCTCTCTCCTTTCCGCTCAGGTGATGGAAGAAAAGATTTACGACCAGTCAATTCATACCATCTTACTGCATCCAACCACTTCCGAATTGGCCCCTCCGATAATCAATTTCGGCTCCGGCGAACAGCTTTTGCTTTCATTTGATCAATTAAATGAAGGTTATCGCTCTTGGCAATATACCTTCATCCACTGCAATGCCGATTGGACCCCCACTGATTTGTGGCAGAATGAATACCTGAATGGGTTCACAGATGACTATATCAGAGATTATAAGTCTTCGTTCAACACTTTACAATCGTACACAAACTACTCTGTTACAATTCCTAACCAAAACTTAAGCTTCAGCATCCCGGGCAATTATATTCTGAAAGTGTATCCTGATGGCATGCCTGATGAACCGGCATTTACCAGAAGATTCATGGTTGTCGATAAGAAAGTAACTGTCAAAGGCACTGTTCGGCAGGCCACAGGCATCAATGAGCGATTCACACACCAGGAAGTTGCTTTTTCAATCTTTAATCCTCAATACGATATCCCACAGCCTCATACCGATCTGAAAGTTGTTGTACTTCAAAATATGAGGTGGGATAATGCAAAATTTAACATCAAACCATTCATGCTCCGTGCCGGAGAACTTGATTATCAGTATACTGACGGCACCCTGGCTTTCGAAGGGTTAAATGAATTTCGGTACTTCGATATTAAAAGTCTCAGGTATTACTCCGACAGAGTCAGGTCGATAGAAATCAGAAATGACAGCTATATTGTTGATTTAATCCATGACCGCGCAAGAGCTTTCCGACCCTATATTACTGAACAGGACATAAACGGTGCTTTCCTCATAAAAACCGATGATGCTGACGATGTGGCCGATGAAGGCGAGTATGCATACGTAAACTTCTTCCTGCCTGTTGAAATTCCTTACCCCGGGGGAGATATGATTGTCACCGGGGCTTTTAACAATTGGACTTACGACAAAACCATCACTCCCGAACGAGGCAGGATGCGTTACAATTATGCACGACAGGGTTATGAAGCCCGTGTTCTGCTAAAACAGGGTTATTACAACTACCTGTACGGATTTGTGGATGCGAAAACCGAGAAAGTTGATTTTGCACAAGCTGAAGGAAGCCATTCAGAAACAGGTAACAGTTATACCATTTTGGTGTATAACCGTGAGCCGGGAAGTAGATTCGACAGATTGATTGCTGTCGAGTTTCTAGAAAAGTAATTCAAAAAACACGTAAGTTTGACGGTCAAAAATCAGAGTAACTAATGGATAATTTTATTGTATCAGCGCGTAAATACAGGCCGTCAACATTTGCAACAGTCGTAGGACAGGAGGCGATTACCAACACATTAAAAAATGCTATCAAAAACCAACAGGTAGCCCAGGCATTCCTTTTTACTGGCCCCAGGGGTGTAGGTAAAACAACCTGTGCCAGAATCCTTGCTAAAACAATAAATTGCCAGAACATCACTCCTGAGGGTGAAGCTTGTAATTCCTGCCCTTCATGCTCTGCATTTGATAAAACATCCTCTTTCAACATATTTGAGCTTGATGCTGCATCAAATAACTCAGTTGAAGATATCCGTAATCTTGTCGATCAGGTACGAATCATTCCCCAGCAGGGTTATAAGGTGTATATCATCGATGAGGTTCATATGCTTTCACAGGCGGCTTTTAATGCATTTCTGAAAACATTGGAAGAGCCACCTTCATATGCCAAATTCATCCTTGCCACTACCGAAAAGCATAAAATACTCCCTACCATACTCTCCAGATGCCAGATTTTCGACTTCAGAAGAATCAGCATTGAGGATATAGCCAAACACCTAAAATATGTTGCTGATGAAGAGCATGTGCAAACCGAGCCTGAAGCTCTGCACGTAATTGCCCAAAAGGCTGACGGAGCCCTGCGAGATGCCCTCTCGATGTTCGATCAGTTAGTCAGCTATGCCGGAAATCAGTTGACATACAAACAAGTCATTGAAAATCTGAATGTTCTGGATTATGAATATTACTTCAGAATTACTGATTCAATAATCCGAAGTGATGTTAGCAATGCCCTGCTGATTTTCAACGAGATAATGGACAACGGCTTCGAAGGTCAGCACTTTATCACCGGCCTCGGAGAACACCTCAGGAATATTCTGGTAAGTAAGGATACGGTAACACTCAAGCTCCTCGAAACCAGTCAAAGCATCAAAGAACAGTATGCCTACCAGGCTTCACAATGTTCAATTCCGTTTATCTTCAAGGCCCTCGAAATCATAAATGACTGCGATATCAACTACAAAACCAGCAACAACAAAAAGTTACACGTTGAAATCGCTCTGATGCAGTTGTGCAACATAATCGCAGGCTTTACAAATCAAATACAAACAACACCCCCTCCCCCCCAACCAACACAACCAACACAACCAACACCTTCAACCCAACCAACACAACCAACCCAACCAACACAACCCATACAACCCATACAACCAACACAACCGGCAAAACCAACAAAATCAAACCCCACAAGCAGCCCAACCAATATAGCTCCTGACTTCCATTCCGGAGTAACGGGGGGGGGGGGGGGGGGGGGGGGGGGGGGGGGGGGGGGGGGGGG
>JAEZNO010000018.1 GCA_023441805.1 Bacteroidota bacterium | reverse complement strand
GTGTTAATTACAATATTTCACACGATAGTTGGAGTGGTAATATTTCGGCTTGGGGCGTAGATAAAAACGGTTGGGATTTTAATCCAAGCGTTTCGTTAATGATATATCCCGAACACACAACTAATTTGTTACGCGGACAGGGATTTAGAAGTAATTCCGGTGTTTTTGATAATATGATGCAAGGTGACCATTCCTGTCAGGAAATTCTTGATTATTTCAGATTTGAAGGGACATACAACCCTGATTTAAAATCAAAACGATATCAATCAGAAGATTATTGGGGGGCAACAAATAGTGAAACAGGTGAAATATCGTATGGAAATCTTGCCTTTGAGAACTATTCGACTTTATATGGAATTTATATAAAGGAGTCATATCACGCTCAAAAAATTCAAAATGGACTTTCTCTTGAGGGTTAGGAATGGATACATACTTGGAAGAAATTTATGGGTATGTTTATGCTTATAAAAGACAAGGATTGTTTTCAGGACATAATATACCATTTAGTGGTGTAGAGTTTTACCAATCACAGCTACGTATGTTCGGTCTTCCATACCCAACTTATCAGAGTCGTTTTTCATGGATTTATAAAATACCAAGAAGATGGTAAGAATTTATATACTGACTTTGCTTTTCTCATTGGCAACTTTTGTTAATGGGCAGACTGTAGACACTATAGATGTTGAAATGGTTACCTTTATTGAGGAAACTCCATTTTTTAATGGTGATTTAAAAGAGTTTATTCAAGGAGAATTGATTTATCCATTAAGTGCAAAAAAGGATACTGTTGAAGGAACTGTTGTAATTTCTTTTATAATAGACACTTTAGGTTTAACCATTAATCATAGGGTTGTTAAAGGAGTCAGAGACGATTTGGATAACGAAGCTCTTAGAATTGCAAAACAAATAAAGTTTAATAAACCTGCACTGCAAAAAGGCAAACCAATAGCAGTAGAATATACTGTTCCTATTATATTTGATCTACAACACCTAAAAAAGAAATCAAAGTGTAAAAGAAAATGACATAAAAGTTGAAAAATACAAATAAGGTAGTTATTACATTTTAAGGTAACCCTTTTCAAATAAGTTCTGAAGGGTAGTGAACCAACTATTTTGGTTCACTTTATAAAATATAGGAAGAATATTTACAATTCAATATAAGGTAAATACAATAACAACAGATCAATACTTGCTTGAAATTACATACGGTTTAGGAAATGAACGACTTAGTCAAAAATTATATTCAAAAAATGGCCAGACCCAAACTTTGCTTTCAGAGAAGACATATGTAGCCGGACTTGTTGAAATAGTTGAGGTTCATCAAAAACGATAAATTATATTAGTTCACTTGAAGGCCTTGTTGCTGTTGAAATTACTCAGTCAACCGGAAGCAAAGAATGGTATTGGGTCTTTACTGATCATTTAGGCAGCATAACTTCATTGGTGCGAGAGAGTGATGGCCAAAAATTTGAAATGAGTTTTGATGCCTGGGGTAACAGGGGAAGCGGTTTTTAGCCATGGAGTTCAAATTCCATCTGATACGTTGATGATTTTTATATTTGATGCAGAGGTGATAGAAACAGAGGAATGGAGCGATGTTGTACATAGTTATAAAGTTTTGAAACGCTATGATTTGAGTTTAGCAGATTTAAAAAGAATGAATTGGACAATAACCTATCCATAACACAAAAGCCGGAGCAATCCGGCTTTTGTGTTATAATGCAGCAACGTTTTTCTGAAAGAAATCTTTAAACTTCTTTTTGGTGAGCATGGTATCAATCATTTTAAAGATTACATGCTTATCGTCATCATCTAACTGTTGGATTAACCGGAGCTGTTCCATCGTGGTTTTATCTTCAACAGTCACCTCCTTTGGCAGTTCCTTGCCCGGGTTCAAAATATCATCCACCGAAACGCCGAAAAGGCCAGCTAATTTATTGAGCAAATCAATGGACGGTTCCCTTTTACCATTTTCGATTTTGTTGTAGTTGGATTGGTCAATACCAAGTTCAATTGCAATCTGCTTTTGTTGCAACCCCTTTTCTTTCCTGAGCTTTTTTATTATCACCTTCATTCATAAGGCTTTGTTTTCAGAGAAAACCTATGTAGCAGACTAGCTGGTTAAAATCCCCCAAAGGGTTTGGAACTTTCAGATGGGTTATACTTTTGTTTAACTTTGGAACTTTAAACTGAAATCCACTTTCTAAATCTTTATGATTATGACATTTAAAAATGATAACCGGATAGTAATGGTTCTTGATGCAGGAGGGACTAATTTCGTATTTTCAGCTGTTCAGGGGTTGGAAGAAATCATTGATCAGATAATCATTCCTGCCGAAGGAGCTACACTTGAAATAGTTCTAAAAAAGATAATACAAGGGTTCCAGGAAGTGAAAGCAAGGTTAAAAAAGGAGCCGGTTGCTATAAGCTTCTGTTTCCCCGGTCCGGCTGAGTATGAGCTTGGTATAATAGGCGATTTGGAAAATCTTCCTACATTCAGGGGTGGTGTTGCCTTAGGACCAATGCTTGAGGAAATATTCAATATTCCTGTTTTCATTAACAACGACGGTGATTTGTTCGCTTATGGTGAAGCCATAGCAGGTTTTCTGCCTGAGATAAATCAAAGAATAGAAAGCAGCAACAGTCCGAAAACTTACCGGAATCTTCTGGGTGTTACATTTGGCACCGGTTATGGTGGAGGCATTGTTACAAGAGGCGAGCTTTTTGTTGGTGATAATTCAGCTCAGGGTGAAATCAACAGAATGCGCAATAAGCTGCACACCAATGCAACAGTTGAAGAGAATGTCAGCATTCGGGGTATCAAACGAATTTATTGCCGGGAAGCCAATATTTCATCACATAATTGTCCCGAGCCCCGTGAAATTTATGAAGTTGGAATGGGTCTACGCGAAGGCAATAAGGAAGCAGCAATCAAAGCATTCCATCGTATGGCTGAAGTGGCAGGTGATTCAATTGCTAACGCTATCACACTGATCGATGGTCTTGTTGTTATAGGCGGTGGACTTGCAGGTGCTTATCCCCTCTTCTTGCAACGACTCGTCGATGAAATGAATGCAAACTTCACTACCATGATAGGCACTGCGGTTGACAGGATGGAGATTAAGGCATTCAATCTGGAAGATGAAAAAGACTTTGCCCGATTCTATGAAGGAAACACTACCGAAATCAAGGTTCCATTCAGTGACAAGAGAATTAAGTATGATTCACTGAAACGTATTGGTGTTGGCATCAGTCGCTTAGGCACTTCGAAAGCCGTTTCAATCGGAGCCTATGCATATGCTTTGAATAAACTTGATAAAACGAAACTAGTATAATAGCAATTCACACACATTAATCCCTACCATTGATGAAAAGAATCTTTACTCTGTTTGTTTTTGCACTTACAGTATTTACAGCTAATACGGCTACCATCCGTCACACTTACAGTATTGGCGATCCGGTGATCAGGAGTGTCAGCGACTTTAAGACAATAAATTTTAAAGATATGATCTTATCCGGCAAAGCAGGTGAGCCTGCTTTACCATGGTATGCCGTTAAGTTATTACTGCCTCCCGGTCAGGAAGCTGTGTCAATTAAATTCGAAGGATCGAATATGAGGACAATTGAAGGTAATTTCAGGTTGTACCCAATGCAACATTCAAGGCCGCTATCCGATAACAGCCCTGTTTCATTTGTCATTAATAATGATCTTTACAAATCTGCAACCGGGTATCCTGAATCACAAACCGGTGTTCTTTCAACTCATTTCATGAATGGATATGCGTATGCACTCAGCACTTTTACTCCTGTCCGGTATAATCCGGCTGAAGGCACTATATCATATTTTCAGACAGTAACAATAACAATTGAAACCCAATCTTCGGAAAAAGCATCAATTGCATTAAATAATCTGTCCTCAAATGAAAGAATAAACAAAAAGTGTCTTTCATTTGCCCAAAATCCTGATATCTCAATACAATATCCTGTAAAAGGAAGAAATGCTGAGGATCGATACGATATCCTGATAATTACACCTGAATCATTTCGTACACAAATCAACAGGCTTGTTCAACATTACAGAGATCAGGGCCTGAAATCACGCATAGCATCAACTCAATACATTGATACACATTTTACCGGTATTGATATGGCTGAAAAGATGCGCAATTATATAATACAGGAGTATCAGAATAATGGAATTGAACATGTAATTCTGGCAGGTGATGTTGAATTGGTTGCTTATCGTGGATTCTATTGTTCAGTTCAATCTTCAAGTCTTTATGAAGATTATTACATTCCATCAGATCTCTATTTCTCGGGTTTAGATGGAAATTGGAATACGGATGGTGATGAACGATGGGCCGAAATTGGCGAGGATGATCTTTTGCCTGATATCTCTGTTGGCCGAATGTCCTTTAGCAACTCTCTTGAATTAGAGGCAATGCTCAACAAAACAATAAAGTATCAAACATCACCTGTTGAAAATGAACTCAACAATCATCTTCTTGCAGGCGAGTTCTTATATGATAACCCTGAGACATGGGGTTCAGATTATCTGGAACTATTAATAGGATATCATGATGAAAACGGATATGTTACTAAGGGTATTCCTGAAAATTATCCTGTTCAGAGGTTATATGATGAAACTACACCATGGATGTCATACGATTTAATAAGTATAATTAATTCAGGTAAATCATTTATCAGCCATGTAGGTCATGCCAATTCAACCTATACAATGAAACTTACTAATTGGGACATCACTAACGATAATTTTAATGGAGTAGACGGCATATCACATAATTTCCCCATAGTCTATACCCATGGTTGTATTTGCGGCGCATTTGATGAAAGTGATTGTATTGCCGAAAGGATGGTTGCTATTAACAACTTTGCTGCTGCATTTGTAGGAAATTCAAGGTATGGATGGTTTAATGAAGGACAAAACGAAGGGCCTTCAGCACACATTCACAGAGAGTTTATGGATGCTCTCTTCACCGATAGTTTGAACCGTATAGGCAGAGCTCATCTTGAATCAAAAATTGCTACCGCACCGTGGGTAAATGCACCGGGGCAATGGGAAGAAGGGGCTTTACGTTGGTGTTTCTATGATTGCAATGTATTAGGCGATCCTGTTATGGCTATATGGTCAGATTTGCCTCTGCAGATTTCCACAACCTATCCTGTCACAATTCCTGTTGAGAGCACTTCATTTAATGTTTCAGTTGCAAATCAAGGCCATCCGGTTAAAAATCTTACTGTTGCCCTGATAAAAGACAATAAGCTGATCGCAAAAGGTTATACTGATAAATATGGCATTGCAACCATTACAATTGACACTTTAATCAGCCAACCCGGCCCTGCTGTGATAAATGTCTCAGGGTATAATTGTAAAGTGACAACTTACGAAACTGCTTTTGCTCTCCCAACAGGAATTATTAAGTCAGAGGAGAGTATTGCATCAGTATTTCCCAATCCTGCGGGCAATATGATAAATGTTGACTTATTAAGCTCACAGGATGTAAAAACCATCATTATGAAAGATATCACCGGCAGGATAGTGGGTGAATACGATTGCACTTCAACAACCAGTCTTAACATCAGAACGACAGGATTGCAAAAAGGCACCTATTTCCTTTATTTTATCGGTAATAAGAACGAAGTAGTAAAAGTGATAATTCAGTAAAAACATCACATCCGATCAATTATGAGTGTTCACCGTTATGCTTTCAGGAATAATTCAACAGAATTAATCAAAATTATAATCAAAATAACAACGCAAAAGTGTCAAAACAACTACTAATTTCGCTGGTATTATCGCTTCTTATAATACCGGCAGGGCTTTTAGGGCAAAAGCCCAAGAAGCAAATGTACACACCCAATTCACCGGTTCCTCCAAAGTTCAAAGTAGATGACCGTATTGACAATATGTCGTACTGGCGCCGAATGGCATCGTTAGGATTGGTTCCTGTACAACCCGATGTAGCACCTCCGGCAAGTGTTTATGGAAGTTCAAAGTTGGTCGGAAAGTATGTTATGACTGACGAATCGGTCGATATTCCTGTCACAACATCCCCTTCAACACAGAGTGAGAACTCAATATTTGTACACCCACAGGATCCTCAATCACTTCTGCAATCTAATAACAGTACCACTCAGGGCGGCGGCTCGATTTATGGGGCTAATGCCTTTTTATCGGCTGATGCCGGCAACACATGGGGTGGTTCAGTAAATGGCGCAGGAGGTACAAATAGTGGCGACCCTGCTACGGCAATAAGTCTTTCAGGAAGGTATTATGTTGGTTATATTCATTCATCAGGTGGCCAGGGAGTTTCATATAGCACCGATGGTGGTGTTACATGGACTGCTAAACTTGTAGCCCCTTCACCTCCGGGTTTCGGGTCGTTGCTCGACAAGAACCACTTATGGATAGATAATAGTCCAACCAGTCCCTTTGAAGGAAATCTATATGATGCCTGGACAAATTTTGGCGGAACCGCAAATAATCAGATAGAGCTTAGTCGCTCAGTTGATGGCGGAGTGACATGGTCGCCGACAATCAATATCAGTAGTGCTGTAAATGCAGGAAATCACAACCAGGGGGTTAACATCCAAACAGGTCCGAATGGTGAAGTATACGCCTTATGGATTATTTACGATAACTGGCCATCAGATGAAGACGCACTTGGATTTGCCCGATCATTTGATGGTGGTGTCACTTGGGAACCTGCTACACGAATCCATGGAAATATAAAAGGTATCAGGAGTTCAGGTGTAGGTAAAAATATGCGTGTAAACGGATTCCCAACTATGGCTTGTGATATCAGTGAGGGTCCAAATCGTGGTGCAATTTATGTTACATGGTGTAATATCGGCGTTCCGGGTGTCAATACCGGTAATAGTGCCGATATCTATATGATGAAATCAACCGATCAGGGTACCACCTGGAGCACACCTATAAAAGTGAATCAGGATACGCCGGGATTAGGTAAAAAGCATTATTTCCCATGGATTACCTGTGATCCTGTTAAAGGTAACCTGAGTGTAATTTATTATGATGATCGTAATGTAGGTTCTTCACAATGTGAAGTATACGTGTCAAATTCAATTGATGGCGGGATTACATGGTGGGATATGAAAGTCAGCGATGTTGCCTTTACTCCTGCTCCAATACCTAATTTAGCAGATGACTATTTTGGTGATTATCTCGGGAACCATGCCCGTAATGGTTGGGTTTTTCCTGTTTGGACTGATAACAGGTCAGGCTCAGCTATGACTTATACTTCACCTTTTCTTATAGGTCCTCCACCAAATCAACCATGGTTAGTTTATAACAATAGTGTCATCAATGATCTTAAAACAGGTAATGGTAATGGTTTTATGGATTATGGAGAATCAGCCTTCATTGATATATCTATCGAAAATCAGGGTGATCGTCCGGGTAACCAGGTAAATGTGACTATAACCACCGATAATGAATATATAACTATTATTGATAATCAGGAGCTATTCGACATTATACCTGTCGACTCTATTGTGACCAGGGAAGAAGCATTTGCTATTCAGGTTGCAAATAATATTCCTGACGGGACAATAGTTACGTTTACCATTGAAGCTACTGATGTTAATGACAGTACTTACTACAGTAATTTTACGGTAGAGGCTCATGCTCCCGGATTTAAAACAGGCAAAATCACGTTAACTGAGATAACAGGCAACGGGAATAACTGGCTTGATCCAAATGAAACGGCAACTATCTCAATATTAACAAACAACAATGGCGATTATACTGCATATGATGTAACCGGACTATTGACAACTTCGAGCCCTTACATTACTATTCAAAATCCAAGTCAGCAATGGGATAGTATCAGGCCTAGTTTGTTTAATGCCGTTACACCAATATTTAATATTGCGGTGTCAGCCGATGCCCCAATTGGAGAGAATGCTCATTTTACATATCAGGTAAGCTCATCTTATCATTCCTATTTAACAGAGTTCAGCTATCCGATCGGATTGATTATCGAGGACTTTGAAGCAGGGAACTTCAGTAAATTCCCATGGAAATTTGCAGGTTCTACTTCATGGACAGTCACCAATACCAATAAGTATGAGGGTGCATATAGTGCAAAATCTGGAGTAATTGGTCATAATTCGACATCGGAAATGAAGCTTGAGTACAATGTTGCAGAAACCGATTCGATTACTTTTTACGTTAAGGTATCATCTGAGGCTAATCACGATTACCTGAAATTCTATGTCGACAATACTTTAATTGGACAGTGGTCAGGAAATACAAACTGGCAAAAGGTAGGGTTTCCGGTTAATCCAGGTAAACAGACATTCAGATGGGTTTACTCGAAAGATATAAGCACCACAAGTGGAGATGATGCTGCATGGGTGGATTATATTGAATTACCGGCTCTGCTGCGTACAACCGCCTATGCCGGCCAAGACGCTGCAATTTGCGGGTCTGATTCATATATGGTAAATGGAGTAGCCAATAATGCCGCAAGTTTTGTTTGGACAACTTCGGGGGACGGAACTTTTGATGACCCTGCAAGCCTGAACGCATTCTATACACCCGGTAATAATGATATTACATCAGGACAGGTTATTCTGACTTTAACCGTTAATGGACCTGACGGGGAAGTTGTTTCCGACAATGTTAATCTAACTATTTCAAAACAAGCTACTGTTAGCCAATTTACAGATGTTACAGTTTGTGAAGGCTCGTCTGTTCAACTGGTTGGTCAGGCTATCGATTATTCGGGCTTAAATTGGACTACAACAGGTACAGGTACATTTACAAACCCAACAGAGCTTAACACCATGTATCAACCTTCATCTGAAGATTATGCATCCGGCAGTGTAACTATCACACTTACAGCTGAATCATCTGCTCCATGCGAATCAGCAACAGCAGATATGGTAATTACTTTTAATGCTGCTCCCACAGCTACAATCAGTACTTACGATGTAATATGTGCAGGTGAAACTGCAACTGCACAAATACACTTTACCGGAACTGCACCATGGAGTTTTGAAGTAAACAATGGAACGGGTATAATTGAAACAGGTGAGAATCCATATACTTTATCGGTCAATCCAAGTGAAACGACTACTTATCAGTTGCTGTATGTTTCTGATGGCACCGGTTGTCAGAATACCGTTGAAAGTACTTTCATTGTAACAGTCAATGCTCTACCTGTAATCAGTGCTTCAGCCGACAGTACATTATGTGCTAATAAATCATATACAATGACGGCTTTTGCTGAAGGAGATGTAACATACCTTTGGACTCCCGGTAATCAGATTTCAAATTCCATAACAGTTGATACAACAGGAATCGGAATCGGCTCACGAACTTTCAATATTTTGGTTACTGATAATGTCACAAACTGCATCAACAATGCTCAGATAAAGGTGACTTTCGAAGATTGCACCGGATTAGATGAAATTGCATCTTCATCTCTGTTGATTTATCCAAATCCCACAACAGGTGTGTTTACCATTAAAATGAAAGAACCATCACAAAAGAAGTATGACCTTGAAATATATGATATGAACAAGAAACTGGTTTATTCTGAAGCCAATGTTGTTTTAAACAACTCAGCTTACTCAGTTGATGCGAGTTCATTAAATAAAGGCACATACACACTAAGTTTGAAGCAGGGAACAAGTATCATTTCAAAGAAACTGATTATAAAGTAGAGCTTTGAAATTGCAATAAGATCAGGAGGTTGTCTCAAAAGGACAGCCTCTTTTTTTGTGCCATGTAAGATTAAATCACCAGAAGGTGCAAGTCCTTTTTGGTTTCTTCACAGTACTCAATTGCCTTAATTGTAAATTAAAGATTGTACAAAAATTGTACATTAATTAATCATGATCTGTACTAAAATGTGCACTTATGTGTAGAGCATGTGGACCTAATGTGCAATCAATAGTTCAACAGTACATAGATATCCATTGAAAAACTTCATTTCAGCAAAGAAACAGTGCAAAAAATAGGTTGTCTGGCCGTCCTTTTGCTAACAGCCATTTTTTTACAAGCTCATTAATATGACCCTGCTCCGCACTTAAAAGCGTGTCAAAACAAAAAATGCCGCCGCTTACGGGACAGCCTCTTCTTTATTGGTTCAATCACACGGTAGGTTATAAAGAAATAGTATGACCATTAACCGTTTCTCATACTTACTTAATAGTACCAATTCAAACTACCGGCAAGGATCCTGATTTTAATCAAGAAATATACTTATAGTTACAAACCTTTTATGTAAGTGTATAAGGGACCTTGATATTCTGAAGTTTACAGACATCCTGATTATTTCAGATCCCATTGCCAGGCTTTTGCTTATTTAGAAACTGTTTAAATTTTAACTTATTTTAACTAAACTGCCCAACATGTTCCTTTTTATCTAAATTTGTGAATTGATTACGGGAAAACTATTTCTTTTTCTGTCTGCAACTTGAATACAACAACCAACCATAATACTGCATATGAAAAGAAAACTACCATTCATTAGTTTGAATCAGAATTTCTTTACCCTGTTCACCTTAATAGTATTGACTTCAATAATGACTACAGGTCATGCCGCTGACTACCGATACAGTGATAGCTGGGGCAAACAGGGATTGAGCATCAAAAGTCAATCAGCACAATCAGTAAATCTGAATTTCTCAATGCAGCAATTCTCTATTGCTGACACTGAAATTGAAGGAGTTAGAATGCAGAACATCTTGTTCAGTGAGTCATTACTCCCAAATGATGAAGGTAGTCCTGATTTGCCCGGTTTTGGCCGTTATATAGCAATTCCTCAGGGAGCCACACCTATACTGGAAATAGTTAGTATGCGGAAAGAATACCTGCAAGGTATCGAGATTGCTCCTGCTCCACGTATTCCGCTGGATAATGAAAGAGGACCAATGGAATATCATAAAGACCCGCAAATATATAGTCGCAATGAGTTTTTCCCTGCTCAACCGGTTGTATTGAACAGTCCTTCACAAATTCGCGGAGTGGATGTATGTCTGTTGAACATTATGCCTTATCAGTATAACCCGGTTACCAAAGAGTTGATTATTTACAGGGATATTGAGATTAACATCCGATTTGAAGGAGGTTCTCGTCAATTTGGAGAAAATAAGTACAGAAATCCATACTGGGATATGATTTTAGAGGATGCAATTTTTAACTACAGTTCATTACCCCGGATTGATTATTCAGAACAAACAACAAACAGGGCAACTCAGACCGGTTATGAATATTTGATAATTGTACCAAATGACCCGATTTTTACCGTTTGGGCTGATTCAATTAAGAAATTCAGAAATGAAGAAGGAATTCTGACAGGTATAGTTAAACTATCAGATATAGGAACAAATGTTTCAGCAGCTATGCTGGAAGATTATGTTGACAATATATATGCATCCTGGGACATACCGCCTGCTGCAATTCTTTTATTAGGAGATTATGGTACCGCAAGCCAAAACAACAACTCCATTCCATCTCCTATATGGGACAACTATTGTGTTTCTGACAACATTTATGCTGACGTAAATGAAGATGATATGCCTGACATTGTATTTGCCAGGATTACTGCTCAAAATCAGGCACAACTTGAATCTATGATTGGAAGATTCATGAGTTATGAACGCACCCCTCCCACTAATCCATCTTTCTATCAGAAACCAATTACTGCACTGGGTTGGCAAACTGTACGCTGGTTTCAGATCTGTTCTGAAGCAGTTGGAGGATTCTGGAAGAATGTATTAGGAAAAGAACCTGTGCGTATTAATGAAATTTATGAAGGATCAACCAGTCAATGGTCGACAGCTTCGAATACGGGTACAATCTTAAACGTATTTGCTTCTCAGGGATTGGGTTATATACCTGATTCACCCTCTACATTAGGAGGATGGAATGGCGGCAATGCAACTATGATCAACAACGCCCTTAATGCAGGCGCATTTATGCTTATGCATCGTGACCATGGTGAAGAAATAGGCTGGGGTGAGCCCAGATATACAAATTCTAATATCAATAGTTTAACTAATACCGACCTCAGTTGGATATTATCAATAAACTGCCTTACAGGTAAATATAACTGGTCAAATGAGTCGTTTACTGAGAAATTTCATCGTCATACCTATAACGGAAAACCGGCAGGGGCTTTAGGACTAACAGCTGCTTCTGAAACTTCATATTCATTTGTAAATGACGTTTATGTGTGGGGGATGATGGATAATATGTGGCCTAACTTCTTCCCGCAATATGGTACTACTCCGCAATCAAGAGGGGTTCTTCCTGCATTTGGTAATGCTGCCGGTAAGTTTTTCCTGCAACAATCAAACTGGCCATCTAACCCGGGTAATAAAGAAGTTACCTATCATTTGTTCCATCACCATGGTGATGCATTCATAAAAGTTTGTACTGAAGTTCCTCAGGTGATCTCAGCTTCATATAAGAACGAGATATTCCAAAGTCAAACAATGTTTGAAATCACCACAGAACCAAATTCTAAAATATGTATCTCAGCATATGGTACTATTCTGGCCACAGCTTCTACCAGCTTTGGTCCTAATGTTGCTGTTACTATTCCAAAGCAATTGGTTGGAACAGTTCTTAAAGTGACTATCACTAAGCCTAATTATAACAGGTATGAAGGTTATATACATGTAGTACCCGATGTCACAGCTGCTGATGCAGGTGAAGATGCAACCATTTGTTCAAATCAACAAGTAGAATTGAATGGTACAGCAATTAACTATGAGAGTTTATTGTGGGAAACAACAGGAACCGGTAGTTTTAACGATGCGACTATTCTTAATCCTGTTTATACACCGGGAGATGAAGACATATTGGCCGGTTCAGTAATTCTCTCATTAACTGCCAGCAAAACCAACATGCCTGATTCAACTGATTATGTTACTGTCAACTTCGTGAATGCCCCATTAGCTTTTGCCGGAAGCAATACAAGCATTTGTGAAGGTAATATTTATACTGCTACCGAAGCTGTTGCTTCTGATTATACTCAATTAACATGGTCAACTTCAGGAACAGGGAGTTTTGATGATGCAAACTCTTTAACCGCAAACTATACTCCAAGTCAGGAGGATATTTTAGCAGGTAATGTAATTCTAAGTCTTACTGTAAGTAATGAAACATGCGAACCTTTGATTTCTACTGTTTCGATTGCTATAAATCCTTTGCCGACAGTGACAATATCAGGAGATACTGTTGCTTGCCAGAATCAGCCTGATGTTATATATTATTCAGGTAATGAGAATAATACTTATCAATGGCAGGTTACCGGTGGAGAAATAACTAATGGTGCTGATCAGAAAGAAGCTTTGATTACATGGACTAATAATGGAACCGGAATCATTTCACTAATCGAAACCAATGAATTTGGATGTTCAAACAATGCTGAGTTGGAAGTAATATTACATACCGCACCACAACCTTCAATAACAGGTGATAACTCAGTTTGTGCCAACAGTAGTAATGTACTATACTCTACTCCTCTGGTACCTGGAAACAGTTATGATTGGGCAGTTATTGGCGGGAACATAGTTACTGACAGATTCTCTAATGAAGTAACCGTTGACTGGGGTGGTAATGGCGAAGGTGTAATTACAGTTACCGAAACGAGTCCGCAGTACAATTGTGCTACCAGTCTCGATTATGTTGTTACAATCTCATCACCGCAAGTTAACTTAGGACAAGACACTACAATTTGTGTAAATCACTCACATACACTCAAAGCCGGTTCAGGATATACCGAATATATATGGTCGACCGGTTCTGTAAGTGAATCAATTGAAATCACCGGTGCGCAGATAGGAATCGGTAATACAGTAAATTATACAGTTACTGTTACTGATGCTGATGGTTGCCAGACTGTTTCAACGATAGCTGTTACTGCTGAAGCATGCGCCGGACTGCATGAGAATACGGCAAAGAACAATTTCTGCTTATATCCAAATCCCAATACAGGTGAATTCAATATACAGTTTGGAGATCCGAAGGGACTTACAACAGTTCGCATCATTAATTCCACAGGGGTAGTAGTATTTAGCAAGGAAATAAATGTTGCCACACAAGGTCAGATTGAAGCATTTTATTTGAATGACCTCACGAGTGGAATATACTTTGTAAGGGCAGAATCTACCACAGGAAGTTCAGTTCAGAAATTGATAATCAAATAGAGATAACAGAATCATTCAAAAAGGCTATCGAAAATCATGATAGCCTTTTTGCTTTATAGATGTCCCAGAGGTTAGAAATTAAGAAAAAAATATTTCTTTTCCTTATTGGGTGTGACTTTTAGGCTATAATGAGATAAATAATTAAATTACCCTGAAAAGGCTATTGTTATTCGTGATCTTAAAAAAATAAAGTTTAATTTTAAAGCACACATGCCGGTTAAAAAAAAGCTCGCACATGATACCCTCTCTACCTAACATTCTGATTGTTGATGACATTGAAGTGAATTTGATTCTCCTTGAAACAGCTCTACGTAAGGAGCAGGCTAAAATCTTTAAAGCCACTAACGGAGAAGACGCTCTGGTACTAACCGGGAAGCAAGAGTTTGCATTGATAATCCTGGATGTATCAATGCCTGGGATGAATGGATTTGAACTTGCCACTGCCATCAGGAAACAACACCTGAATGTTGTTACTCCTATCATTTTTATATCAGCTATCCTTTTTGATGAGTTTAGTGTTTCGCAAGGATATCGTTCAGGAGCTGTCGATTATTTGGCTAAGCCCTACCATCATGAAGTATTGCTGAGCAAAGTAAGGGTGTTCCTGCAACTCTTTAACCAAAAACAGGAGCTTCTTCACCAAAGTCAGGTTTTGCGGGAAAATAACGAGAGACTGCAAAGTATTCAGGAAACCCTGAAACTTAGACTTCAATTGCAGAAAGCGGTATCATTGGCCTCAGCAAGATTTTCAGGTAATTTTGAGCTTATTAACTCAATACAATTTATGCTGAGAGATATTGCCAATGTGTGTGGCTCATCATCAGCAGTTTATTTACCAATAGATAAAAGTAAGCCTGTTGAGTATTCCGAAGGGGATAAGGCACCAATGCTAAAATCAACAGGTAACGCTTCATTAATCACTAAGCTAAATAAAGACATCACTGATACTCATGAAACATGCATCTTAATCAGCAACAGTCTTTCAGGCGATTGGGTACTCCCATACCAAAAGGAAAACTCCGGGAACTCTCCCGTAATTCTTGCCATAAGAGTTGCCTCAGGCGAAAATCATTTCGGATATATCTTAGTGGATCAATGCACCGGTATATTAAATTGGGAAGCATCAGAACTTAATGCACTATCAGTATTTGGAACCGTAACAGGCAATGCCCTCGAACGCAACAATACCCGCCAGAACCTGATATTGAGTGAACTAAAATATAGAAGTTACATTGAAAATGCTCCTGAAGGAATTGTCATCACCAACAATACAGGTCTTATTCTGGAATATAATCAGGCATTCGGTAAGGTGTTTGCACATGCTATCAAAGGCAACACCCAACTAAACATTTTATCACTTCTTGAAACGCAAAACATCAGTGGCCATAATCCGGTTGCAAAGAACCTGTTAAATGGGAAATTATCACAATGTGAGTTTACGGTCAACATCAATGATCGTCAATTAATAATACTTGCAAAGAGTGTGAAAATTTCGGCCAAAGAGTATCTTATTTTCTGCACTGACATCACTAACGAACGTGACCTGGAGAAACATATAATCCAGAATGAACGCATGGTTGCTATCGGTGAAATGGCAACAGGACTGGCCCACGAGATTAATCAACCTTTGAATACAATCTCCTTTGTTATTGACAATTTATTTGAAGCGCTTAACAAAGGGAAGGCTGATGCAGGATATGTGAAAGAGAAATCAAAGAAAATCTTCGATAGTATTCACAGAATGAGGAATATTGTTGATCACGTCAGGAACTTTGCGCGTGGTAATGACGATGTGATTCTCAATACATTCCCGGTAGAGGAACCTGTGCATAATGCATTGTCTTTATTTACCGAACAACTGAGCAATCATGGAATTGAGGTAATCAAGGACATGGACGAAAACACAAAGAATGCTTACATTCATGGAAATACCTTTAAGATTGAACAGGTACTCCTGAACCTTTATTCAAATGCCCGTGATACTCTTGATGAAAAGAAATCACAATTAGGAGCCTCGTATAAACCGGTAATTGCGGTTAAAGGCTCAGTTGAAGGTGATAAATTCAAGCTGACAGTTTCGGATAACGGAATGGGAATGAATCCTGAAGAGTTGAAGAATATTACAAAACCTTTTGTTACAGGAAAAGCTCCGGGGAAAGGGACAGGTATCGGGCTTACCATTTCACAAAAGATCATTTCAGAGCATAATGGCAAACTAAGTTTTGCAAGCGTACCATCTGAAGGAACTACAGCAATTATTGAGTTGCCTGTTATCCTCAGATAATCTTTTCAATTATTTCGAATTATGAGTAAAAAGCTTACAGTATTAATACTCGATGATGAAACTGATTTTTCGTTAGAACTTCAGGAATATTTGCAATTAAGAGAGTTTGAAGTATATACTGCAGCCACTCCGGGTGACGGTTTTGCAAGTCTAAGAAGACGTCCATATGATCTCCTGATACTCGATGTTAAACTTCCGGGGATGAGTGGAATTGATATTCTGAAACAGGTCCGGAAATTATATCCTGCAATGGAAGTCATCATCATCTCAGGGCATGGGGATATTGATACAGTTATTGAGGCTTTGCGCGAAGGTGCCATTGATTATCTGAGAAAACCATTCAGGCATATCGACATACAGCTGGCTATTGAGCGAACTGAGAAGTACCTGAAAATGTATCATCAATATAAGGAATTAGAAAACCGAAATTCGCTGATATCATCAGAGCTCGAACGGATGATTGACCGTAACTTTATTGGTGAAAGTCATGCAATTAAGCAAGTGCTTGATTTGGCCAATACTGCCGCCCGATACAATAATACCAATGTTCTGATTACAGGTGAAAGTGGTACAGGAAAAGAAATTGTTGCCCGCATAATACACTACTCAAGTGATCAAAAACACAATCCTTTTGTTCCGGTCAACAGCAGCGCTGTAACCGATTCATTGCTTGAGAGTGAATTCTTTGGACATGTTAAAGGAAGCTTCACCGGTGCCATTGCTGATAAACGCGGCTATTTTGAGGTGGCAAACGGCGGAACACTTTTCCTGGATGAGATTGCTGATATGCCCTTTGCATTGCAGGCAAAGCTATTGAGAGCTATTGAGGAAAAGAAAATAAAGCGAGTAGGTGGTACAGATGAGATTCAGGTTGACTTCAGAATTATTTCAGCAACAAACCACGATGTTGACAACCTGATCCGCAATAAGCTTTTCAGGCTCGATTTATTTCATCGACTTAATACTATTACCATAAACATCCCTCCTCTTCGTGAACGGCCCGAGGACATTGAACCTCTACTTAGGTACTATGTGGATTATTTTGCAGAGAAATTAAAGAAACCGGTACCCAAAATAAATGCTCAGCTGGTGGAAGCATTGACCAACTACGAATTCTCAGGAAACGTAAGAGAATTGAGAAACATGATAGAGCGGGCTATGATTTTCTGCAATACATCAACCCTTAGCACAATTGATTTTCAGCTACTACCCGGCAAAAAACGAAACAGCACTACACCGGTTGCTCTTAATCTTGAAGAACAAGAGCAAAATCTGATACTTCATGCACTGAATGAATGCAATTACAATCAGGTGCTAACAGCTAAGATGCTTGGTATTTCAAGAGACTCACTTATCCGTAAGCTTAAGAAATATAATATTAAGATCGTCAAAGATCAGGTTTGAGCCACATTGGTAAAGTACAGGCACTTTTATATATTGACTCATGAGTACGTACAATCAGTAGTTTGAGCCACATTATTTCAATCCAGGCACAGGTATTTTAGTAGTCCATTTAGAGAAGGAAAATAATTTAAAATATTCTTTAGATCTTATATTTATCACAGCTAAAGATTTTAAATTTGTTATCCATAATTCTTATTGCATATTTCCTTATAAACGTAAATGGATCCAGGTTTCATGAAAATTAATAAACGACTTTTCCCACTAATAGTAATAATTGTCAGTTCGTTATTCCTTGTTATCTTCTATGGTGATTTCTTCTATAAACCAAATGCCCATTTATTCAACGTATCAGGCGATGCTATAAAAAACTATTATACATATGTGGCACACTCAAAACACGATAATTATATCGAGTTTGAGCAAATGAATTATCCTTATGGTGAAAATTTCCTTTATCTTGACTGTCATCCTCTGTTGACCATAATAATTAAAACTATTGCGAACGTATTCCCGGCAATAAATAATTACACAGTTCATTATCAACTTCTTAATGCTTTTTTCAATTGTTCTCACTGCATTATTTGTCTATTTGATTCTGGTCAAATTTAAAGTAGATAAGACGTACGCACTAATAGGTAGCATTGCTATAAGTATCTTGTCCCCTCAAATACTAAGGACAACAGGTCATTATGCATTATCATATGGATTTGCCATCCCATTTTCATGGTATCTTTTTTTAAAGTTCAAAGAGGCTAATAATAAATGGAAATGGTCATTTATTATGATGACAAACATTATAGCCTGGTACTTTATTCATGCATACCTTGGAATGATCATCGCTTCATTCATCCTGCTATCTTTTCTGTTCAGTTTTATTTATGAAAGGAAGAATTTCTTTAGTGGGGTTGTATGGCTGCATCTCTTTATCCAGACAATCGCCCCAATGCTCACTATTTTTACTGGTGATCAAAGTGACAGACATACACACAGGTCGAAATGAGCAACCCTCGGGTATTTTAACCTATATTGCTAACTTCCAGTCTATATTCCTGCCAAGCTTTGCCCCTCTTAGGAATTTTTATGGTGGCTTTATTAAAATTGAAACCAATTGGGAAGGTTGGGCTTATGTAGGTATTGCTTCAATTCTCTTTATAGTTACTTACCTGATTAACTCAGTATTCAAAATTTTCGGTGTTCATCTGATTCAGGATACTTCATTCAATAATAATAAATCGTTACTGACATCTTTATTTGCTTCAATTATTCTCTTGTTGTTGTCAATGGGATATCCTTTTAAGAAAATGGAGTATTTGCTGGATTGGTTTCCTTTGATAAATAACTTCAGGAGTATAGCTCGTTTCTCATGGCCATTTTTTTTCGTAATTACCATATCAACCACAGTCTATAGCTCTCTTTTATTGAAAGAAAATAAATTCCGCTTATTGGTTTTGTTGGCTATTACGGTGATTCCGCTTACATATGTATGGGAAGGTCTGCCACTTCATAAATCCATAAGAAAGCAGATACGTCAGGAAGTACCAAACTACTTCAATGCTAAGTACCTGCCTCAGTCATTCAAAGAAGGATTACATTTTGCTGATAAAAGTAAATTTCAAGCTATCGTCCCCTTACCCTTTTTCCATACCGGTAGTGATGCTTTTAAAGCTTATGGGACTAATAAGAGCTATTTGACAACCATGGTTATTTCTTATCACTCAGGGATTCCAATAATGGGCAATTATGCAACCAATACTAGTATCAGCGAAAGTAAAAATATTATACAGGTCATTTCTCCAAATTATTATAATAAAAAGATTATCAACGATATTACGAACAGGAAACCATTTCTGATAGTATATTCTAATGAGTCATTGGATAAATATCAGGCTGAGTTGCTGAATAATTGCGAAAAGTTATTCTCTTGTGGCAATTTTAGTTTGTTCTCAATTAGCTATGACAAGCTGCTTCTCAATAATTCATCTAATTGGATAAGCCAATTTGAATCAAAAAAGGATCAGTTTTCTTCTAAGGATGGCTTTCTTATATCCTCAAAAGATACTTCAACACTATTATTTTATGATTCATTTGAAAATGAAGCAAACGATACAGCATATAGAGGACGTCATGCGCTGAGAGGAGAATTAAAAAACTACACCCATGTAGCTCATATTGACCCTGCTAAATTAATACCAGGCAAAGAATATATAGCAAGTTTCTGGATGTATAACGAAGAAATGGGACAAGAGCAAGCGGCTCAATCATCCATCGCATTCATAGAAACAAGGGACAAAGCAGACAATATTAATTGGATCACTACTTTTAATCCGGCAAGAAGTGCAGTTATTGATGAATCGTGGAGTTTGATAGAACTATCATTCAAAATGCCTGAGAATATCAAACAACTGTCAATCTTGGTCAAAGGAGATAATAAGTCAGATAAGATTATTTATATTGATGATGTTTTGGTTAAGGAAAGTGAAGTTAATGTTTATAAAGTTATAAGGGAGACAGATGGTATAATCAGAGAGCTATTTATCAATAATCACAAAGTTAGCATTTAGTATTTCAGCGCACAATTGTGCGCTTTTTTGTTAGTTTTTCTCTGTAAATAATAACCAACAGCTTGCCTTTACAAATTTTTCTTAATATCTATGTTGCTAATTTATAGCTACTTACAATTTCTAAACAAAGTATAATTAAACCTTTCTTTTTTAAAGGCATACTGATTGCCTTGGCCGGTCAAATCAAAACACCGGCGTATGAAGCTTTGGTTACTTATAATTTGTACATTCGTTTTTTCTGGTTATATAGCTGCTCAAAAGTCAGTATTCTATTCAATTAAAAATGACGGAAGAGCAACACCTGAAATTATAACATCACAAGATGCAAAAACTATCAATGTTAAGATGGACATTGAAGGGTTCTCATCACAGACTGTTTCATTCAATGGTTTGGCTGAAAAGATAACTCTGCATGGTGGAATTGGAAATATGCAACAGGGAGTCCCCGACATCCAGCACCTTTTAGCATCAATAGCAATTAACCCGACGGGTAATATAAGTCTTACAGTTAAGAGTAGTGAATATACCGATTACCCTTCCTTTAACATTGCCCCTTCAACCGGAGACCCCGGTCTTTACCAAACCAGTGAATTGCTTACTGATACATCCATTTATAATACTAATGCATTTTGGCCTTCAACATTAGCTGAATTAAGTGAACCATATATCATAGGAAGCATACGTGGTGTCTCTGTGCATTTTTATCCTGTACAATATAATCCTGTAACTCAAGTATTAAGGGTATATCATCATATAGAAGTTGCAATTGAATCATTAGATGAAATCGGGAGAAATGAATTAACGAGATTAAGCCCTAATTCCCATCTTCTCACTAATGGACTGACCGGTGATCATTTCATAAACGAAATTCCATCCATGGCAGCCGACAGATATGCAGCTATCAATGAGGAACAGGGCAGAATGCTGATCATCGCACATCCTTCATTTATTGAAAGTATGCAACCCTTTGTGAAATGGAAGAATCAAAAAGGGATAAAATGTGAAATGGTTGATGTTACATCAATTGGCGGGAGTGAGCAGATTAAGCTATACGTTTCAGAATATTATTACACCAATGGGCTTACTTTCCTTCTTTTAGTTGGTGATGAAGCTTATGTTCCCTCCTGTCAGGCTGCCAAGGGGCTTAGTGATATAACATATGGTTATATTGCAGGTGATGATCATTACCCTGAAGTTCTTGTCGGCCGATTTCCATGCGAAACAACTGAACACTGCAGGATTATGGTGGCAAGGACAATCAATTATGAAAAGAATCCACCGGTTAATGCTAGCTATAACAGTTTTCTAGGTATCGGCAGTGGTTTAGGGCCCGGAGATGATGGTGAGCTTGATTTTGAGCATATTCGCAATATAGGTACTTCTCTTAGTCCATCAATCTATAAGACTTTCAGTGAACTCTACGACGGTTCCAGAGGGGGCAACGACCTTAATGGCAATCCCACAACTTCGCAGACAGCTGAATCAATCAATAAAGGACAGGGTGCCATAATGTATATCGGGCATGGGTCTATCAATAGCTGGCTGACTACAGGATTCTCTACTAAGGATGCATATTCACTCGAAAACACTGAAACACACCCTTTTATCTGGGCAGCAGGGTGTAATAGCGGACAATTTAATGACGCGACCTGTCTGGCAGAAGGATTCCTTCGTGCCTCTAAAGATGGCCAACCAACAGGTGCAATTGCAGCTTTAATGTCATCTGCAGTCCAAACATGGTATCCTCCAATGGAGGCTCAGGATGAAATTGCCCAAATCCTTAGGGATAAGAATAATGTTCCCCTGTCATTCGGCGGAATATCTTTTAGCGGATGCATGAAGATGAATGACAAATACGGTAAGGGAGCCTATGTTATTACCGACAACTGGATCTTATTCGGCGACCCCTCTGTAGAATTAAGGACTTCTTCACCTAAAGAATTTAATCCTGTATTTGATTCAATCATTGGCACTGATGCTACCCAACTGATTATTAACTCACTTCCTGATGGAGCATTTGTTTGCCTTACTGAGAACAATAATATTCTGGCAACCTCTTATGCTCACAATGGAGTTGCAGAACCTGTATTTAATAACATTTCATCAGCAAAATCACTGACTATTACAATAACAGGCAGAAACTACCGACCAATCATTGCCGAAATCCGCACTACAAACCTTCCTTCACAGGCAATTGAACCTTCACCTGTAAATCATTCATACAAAGTACCGGTTGCAACTAAGTTTAACTGGAAATTATCAACCGGATGTGCACCTGAATATTTCGTATGGAGCATAAGAAAGAAGGGCGAAGAGAATTGGCAAAACCAGATTATTACCAATCTCAATGATCATGTAACCCCAAAACTTGAGTACCTGACTGAATATGAATGGAAGGTAACCTCCTTCAATGAAAATGGCAGTGCTGAAAGCAGGATATTTGATTTTACAACCATCGAAGCTCCTGATGAAGACTTTGAACAAGGGAATTTTCCCAGAAGTAACTGGTCGAACAGCGAAAGCTGGTATGTGGATAACTCTGAAGCATATGAGGGAAATTTCTCATTACACTCAGGTAATTCAATCTCGCGCGAAAGCAGTTCTCTCTTTTATGAGTGTGAAACCAAGTCATGCGACTTCATTTCATTCTGGCTGAAACAAAACATCCTTAGTCAGAATGCCAGTCTTAGCTTCTACATGGATGATTTCCTTGTTGCCAGGTGGAATAATACAATCAACTGGACCAACTTCACTTACCAGATAGAACCCGGGTATCATAAATTTGAGTGGAGATTCAATGACCAGCCCGATAGTATATCAGGATGCTCCGCTGCATGGATTGACAATATATATCTTCCCGAAAATGAACCATTAAGTGTCAGCTCTTTGACACATGCAAACTGTCCTGTTACTTCTATTCAGCTGCAACCCAATGTCCGTAATTATGCATCACTGAGATGGGAAAGCACCGGAGGCGGCTATTTTGACGATCCTGATAAATTATATGCTACCTATTTCCCTTCAAAAGATGAGCTTCTATCACAAACTATTAATCTACAGTTGGTTGTTGTACCAAACAGTGTTTGCCAAACATCAGTCTATGATTATATGATTGAGCTGTATGAACTGCCTGAATTTGACCAACTTCATGATACTACTCTATACAGTGGTGAAGGCTTAAGTATAGAACCAGGTCTCAATTCAAGCAGCCAGTATGTAATCTATAGTGATAATTCCACCTCTTCAACAATGGATATTGATATCACAAAGTTGACTCCGGGTGAGAATTTATTAACCGTTGTAGCAGAAAACAGTAATGGCTGCCAGGCCGAAAAGCAATTCACCATAACACTTATTCCATCGGCAAGACCATCAAACAGTACTCTCACTGTTTATCCAAATCCATCTTCTGACTATATAAACATAGTTGATACAGAGAAATTATCAACTGTACGCATCTATCGTTCAGATGGACAATTAGTTGGTTTATATGACAACGCCGAAGGATATGGTATGTCAATACCGGTAAATCAGCTTGAACCGGGTATTTACCTTATATCAGCTGAATCATCAGGCCAGGTATCAACTTCAAGATTTATAAAGATTTAAGTAATACAACCCCCGCTTACCCAAGCCTGTGGCACTAGAAATATTGTTGCAGGCTTTTTTTTTATTATACACATCCCCTGATGTGATGATTATTATTAATTTCACAGCGGTTAAAAGATAAGTTATTGTTACACTGCAATAAAGAGAGGGCAAACTGAACAGATACTCACCTCTCATGTTATTGCTTTCATGTAAGGAAATCATTAATGAAAATACTCGGAACCATACTTGTCATTTTTTTATTTGTTTTTTATTTACCGGCTCAAGACATTCAGCGCAGGGTTCCGGGTGAAATCTTAGTAAAGCTTAAAGATGGAAGAAATCCCTTCAAGGATACCCAACTTCTTGATGATTTCAGGTCAAAAGGCATTGTGGTTGATAATAAGCTCGGTAAGACATTCAACATTTGGCTCTTTAAATTTGATGAGAATACAGTAAATCCTGAAAAGCTGCTCAGGATAATAAAAGAACATCCTGCAGTTCAGTTAGCACAATATAATCATCCTGTTAC
This sequence comes from Bacteroidota bacterium, assembly GCA_023441805.1. Taxonomy (GTDB): domain Bacteria; phylum Bacteroidota; class Bacteroidia; order Bacteroidales; family Lentimicrobiaceae; genus Lentimicrobium. The sequence goes on along the minus strand of JAEZNO010000018.1, from coordinate 202,311 downwards.
TGAGCGTGAGGTAATACCAAATGATCCTGACTTTAACATCCAGTGGGCTTTTAAGAATACAGGGCAGTCAAATGGAAATCCCGGTTCTGATATTCATGTTACTGAAGCCTGGGAATTGACAACCGGCGGTGTTACAGTTCTTGGCGATACAATTGTCGTTGCCGTGATTGACGGTGGTGTTGACCTTAATCACAGTGACCTGAATTTAAAGAAGAACTATAATGAGATCCCACAGAATGGTGTAGATGATGATGGCAACGGCTACATTGATGACTTCCACGGATGGAATGCTTACAACAATACAGGTAACCTCATCCCTCATGACCATGGAACACATGTTACGGGAATAGTTAGTGCAAGTACTAATAACGGTGTAGGTGTAGCCGGTGTGTCGTACAATGCAAAAGTTCTTCCAATTGCCGGCTCCAGTACTACCGAAGCCACTGTAGTTGCATCTTACGATTATGTATACACTATGCGCAAACTCTATAATGAAACCAATGGACAGGTGGGTCATTATATTGTTGCAACCAACTCTTCGTTTGGTGTAGATGCAGGTAATCCTGAAGAATACCCGCTCTGGAGTGCCATATATGATTCTATGGGTATGGTTGGCATACTAAATGTTGCCTCAACCGCTAACAGATATTGGGATGTAGACATTAAAGGCGATATTCCGACAGCAATGACTAATGAATCACTTATTACAGTAACCAATACAACTAACTCTGATCTATTGAATACTCAGGCAGCCTGGGGCTTAACGAGTATTGATCTTGGCGCTCCGGGAACCAACATTTATTCTACAAAACAGGGTAATGCTTATGGTTACAAGACAGGCACATCAATGTCATCGCCAATGGTGAGCGGCACTATTGCACTTATGCATGCAATCACCGATTCAGCCCGTATGTTAGAATATAAGAGTTCACCTTCTCTCCTTGTATCACGTTTTAAAAGGTATCTGATTGCTACAGTCGACACAGTTCCTGCCCTTCTGGGAAAAACAGTTTCAGGTGGCAGGTTGAATACATACGATGCAGTTGTTATGGCTGCAAATCCTCCCCTTCTGGAATCATTCCCTCATCAAATTAATGTACGACTTCAGCCAAACAGTATTGATACAATTGCCCTCCAACTGAGTTCATCAACTACTGAAATCAACCCCTATTCAATCACCATTACACCTGAAACTGATTGGATTACTGCCGAATCATATACCGGCATCTTTACTTCAGACAGTAATTCCCAAACAATCAAATTATACATAAATTCAAACGGCTTACCTCTGGGAAGCTATGAATGTTATATTCTTGCAGACGATTACTTCCTGAATCTCATTAAGATACCTGTAACATTACTGGTTGACACCAGCACCAATACACGTGATATTAGCACTAATGTATCGGTCAAAATAAATCCGAATCCTTTCGATGATTTCTTAAAAATTACCATAAATTTAATGCGCAGTTCATCAGTCAATGCCCATGTATACAACATGCAGGGTATGATGGTTGCCACAATTCATGAAGGCTTGTTACCGGCAGGATTGAATGAGTTGGTATGGGATGGCAAAAGCAATGGAAATCAAATCGTTGGTACTGGTGTTTACTTTATTGCCATAACTGACCAATTCGGCTCAGTAACTATGAAGGCAATCAAAAGTAAGCTATAATGCCAACTATAAATATGTACATTTATGAGAATACAACTACGCGGTGTAATGCTTCTGAGCATTTTCCTTGCTTTTTCTTTGAGTGTTTCAGCTCAAACTACTACAGAAAAACAGCGTAAGCCCCTTCGACACCACGAAACTCCACAGGAGTATCTTAACAGATTGGCGGCTGATAAGTCATTTATCGCCACTGATCCTCCTCCCGGAAATGTTACCAGTATAGCCGAATTCAGCAGATCATCAGGTGCCGTAGTCGCTTATGCCGGCGGATTTGGTATACCCATGTCACTCATCAGAGAAATGGCCAAAGATGCTATTGTCACCACTCTTGTCCCCAATGCTTCTGTTCAGCAATCAGTGATTAACCAGTATACTCAGGCAAGAATTAATCTTGATAATTGTGTATTTATGATTGTGCCTACAAATAGCTATTGGACACGTGATTATGGCCCAATGTTTATTACTTATGGTTCCAATCAGATTGGTATAGTCGATTTCCCATATAACCGCGACAGGCCACAGGATGATGATGCAGTGAGGGCGATAGCTGAAAACCTGGGGGTTGAATGGTTCGGGATGAATGTTACTCACACAGGAGGCAATTACATGACCGATGGCTATGGAAAAGCGTCCTCAACCACTATTGTTTATACCGAAAATCCTAATATTACCCCGGATGAAGTGGATGAACGTATGCAAAATTACCTCGGCATTACTGATTATTCTGTTCTAGAAGATCCTAACAATACTTACATTGACCATATCGACTGCTGGGGAAAGTATCTAGCTCCCGATAAAGTATTAATCAGATCAGTCCCGACAAACCACCCACAGTATAATGCAATCGAAGCCACAGCCGGCTATTATAAAAATAAATTAAGCTCATACGGCACTCCTTATAAAGTTTACAGAGTATTTACCCCACAAAATCAACCCTATACCAATTCATTTATCCTGAATGACAAAGTACTGGTTCCTATTATGAATTCACAGTACGACGAACAGGCACTTGAAGCTTATCGTAAAGCAATGCCCGGCTATAAAGTATTTGGCTTTATTGGTGCTCCTGCAACTCCATGGGAATCAACTGATGCACTCCACTGCCGTACACACGAGATGGCTGATTTGGGAATGCTTTCAGTCAGACATACTCCTTTAACAGGGAATGTTTTGCCTGCAGCTAGTTACAACTTCACTGCTTCAGTCAGGGCTTACAGTGGTCAACCAATTATTCAGGATTCAGTAATAATGTATTACAGAGTGAACCCAAATCCGGTAACTCCATACACTCCTCTTAAAATGACCAATTCAATGGGTAGTGCATGGATGGCAAGCATACAGGCTCCTGAAGAAGGATCAACCGTTGAGTATTACATCTTTGCAAAAGATGAATCCGGAAGACGTGAATTTGCTCCCTTTATCGGACCGGCTGATGCTTACAAATTCCATGTTGGAAGTGAAATGTATGCCCAGACTTCAACTAATCCTCAATCACTTGACTTTACAGTGATGAAAGACATTGAAGAGAGCAAGACGCTGACTATAAACAGCACCGGACAAATCGGATTGAACTACACTGTTGTTCCCGTAACCAGCATTCACGATACTCTTGTATTTAATATTAACAACAGCCCGTTGCCCTCATCTTACAGTTATAATACACTGCTCGAAAGTAACTGGACTACATTCACTGTTTCCGAAACAGCCAACGTCAGTAACCTCATAATCAGTTATCTGTGGAATACTGATGATTACTATTCCGAAGGCTCACTTTGGTTACAATCACCTTCCGGAACTATCCTTAAAGTAGGTAAAGACAAACTGGATGGTTACTATAAGGTTGAATGCCCCGTCTTTGCAGGTGAGGCAATGAAAGGCAACTGGAAATTGTGGATTACCGATACTTACGGCGACGGAGGTCATCAGGCAACCAATGTCACTGTTAAAATAGTTAAGGATAATCCGTTAGGTAACTGGCTTACAGTAAATAGTGCCAACGGTATAGTACCTGCAGGCTCAAGTCTCGATCTGCAGATTACTGCCAATGCCAATAACATGCCTCTTGGATCATACGAAGCCTATCTGGCTTTGTATTCAAACGACACTACCCAGCCTAAAATAGTAATACCTGTTAATCTACAGGTTACAGTCAATACCGCTGTTGCTGATAATAGTCTGGAAAGTAAGATTGAAGTAAATCCTAACCCTTTCGATGATGAGATATTGATTAGCTTCAAGCTTACCAACAACAGTAAACTTAGTATTGAGCTTTATAATTCATCGGGAGCTGTTTTATACAGTACCGAGAGGAGAGTCAATTCTGGTATCGATGTGATGACTATTCCTGCATCTGAATTCACTCAGGGTATTTATATGCTGAAAATCAGCAATGGAACAGAAACAGCAAGCTATAAACTCATTAAAGGCAAATAAAATCAGAACAGGAAACCAACATTGATATAAAGACCACTGTTGCCGTCCCTCTTATCCTTTGCAATGCCATAATTTACTGAGAGGATAAGATTACGTTCAATATCAAGATGAAGACCGGCTCCATATGCACTATGGAGCTTGTCGTTTTCAAGATCGAAGAAGTGACCCGGATTCTCATTTGCGGGTAGTAAACTTCTGTCAATATCTATTCTCTTAGTGACCATTCCGAAATCACCAAAACCACTGAGGGTAAAATACAGATCAGTATTTAGTACGGTAAGATGGGGTAACCGGTACCTTAACTCGATATTGCTGTAGGCAAATGCATCACCCACAATCCTGTTGCGAAGGATACCACGTAATGATCTGCTGCCTCCAAGACCATCATTCTGGGCAATTTTAAGATTGGTAGTAATCATATACGATTGCATATAGAAGGGAGTCGTGCCGTCAATTGTACCCTGCCAACCGAGTCTGTATGCAAAAATCAGTTTGTTCTTAACCACCGGAAGATATTGCCTGAAGATGAAAGCCATTTTTGTATAAGCCGATTCATTGTTTCCCAAAAACCTTGGCGCAGTAACGGCAATGGCTTCAGCCCAGATACCCTTTGAAGGATCAGGCTCATTATCACGGGTATCATAAACAAGTCCAAGTTTTATGGTATTGATTGAACCACCGTCAGCCTCTTCAGTCGACAATAAACCCCAATCCACATATTTATCGTATAAAGTAGCCGTATCCGGAAGCATATCCTCTTGGTCAAGGCCTTTGTTGATTTTATCAATATCAACTGTTCCAATATCACTCGAAAAGTGCCCGTAACCGGCTAACCACCTCCATTTCTTACTAAAGATCTCACGCTGAAAATCCACTCCCACCCTTATCAATTTCTTTTCCAACCGATAATACATACGCGAAATATAATTTGCTGTATCCTCATCATCTTCAAATTCCGAAAAGTATGCGGCCTCAAATCCGTTAAATCCATAGAAATTCTGAGCCTGCTCGGTAAGATAATTAAATTCACCTGTAACCCTTATTCTATATGGCAACAGATACTTTGAATCAAAATAGAGCTGATTTGAGCCACTGCCTTTAGTATATCTCGACCACTCAGCATAAACCGACCACAGGTAATCGGGGTAAACCGACCTGTTGCCATAATAATTGAAACTTCCCAGCAATCCATACTGAAACCCAAGGTCAGAGTCGAACGAAACTGCCGGGAAAGGTACAAAGCTGTATGTCTTCTGCTTTTCGGCAACTGTAGTATCCTGATTCTGCGCTATAATCGCCAGGGGAAATAGTAAAACTATTACGAAAAAGAAGTAGCGAACTGTCATTTGATAATTTTTGTTCTAAATATAGAAATAAATGCAGTGTACAGTGCCTCATTTTTTATTGTAGAATCTTTTCTATATTTGGTATTAACTTTTAAGCTACAAAATTGAACAGACGAGAAGCTAGCCCTATTAAAAAAGGTGACAAGAAAGTCATCCGCGGGTGGATAATGTACGACTGGGCAAATTCAGTATACCAGTTAACAATAACAACGGTAATTTTCCCAATTTACTTTCTGGCTGTAACACGAAGCGGACCCAATGATTACCATGTGGATTTTCTGGGTAACAGTATCGAAAACTCGGTACTCTACTCCTGGGCAATTTCAATTGCCTATCTGATAGTTGCAGGATTGACACCACTGCTCTCATCCTTAGCTGATTACACAGGCCGAAGAAAAGCCTTTATGCAGGTTTTCACTATCATAGGTGCACTTGCTTGCGGAGCCCTCTACTTCTTCGATAAAGATCATATAACAATTGGTGTCTTTGCCTTTATTCTTGCAACCGTAGGTTATGGCGGCAGTCTGGTTTATTATAACTCCTTCCTTCCAGTAATTGCCGAAGAAAAGGATCAGGACAGGATTAGCGCACAAGGGTACTCAATGGGATACCTGGGTGGTATCATATTAATCATCTTCAACCTGCTTATGGTTGAAAAACCCGAACTCTTTGGAATCACCGACGACACCCTTCCCGCTAAAATTTCATTCGTCTCAGTTTGTATATGGTGGCTTGGATTTTCGCAAATAACATTTAAACGCCTCCCAAAATATACCTTCAGAAAACGCATTAAGGAAAAAGAAACAAACATCTTCCTCGAAGGATATGCTGAACTAAATAAAGTCTTTAAGCAAGTCATTAAATCAAGAAAATTCACCTTTTACCTCATCGGGTTTTTCTTCGTGATGATGGGACTTATCACAACAATGTTCATGTCGGTCACTTTCGGAAAAAAAGAGGTTGGACTGGACGATGGGGTTCTGATACCGGTATTACTCATAATTCAGCTTGTAGGCATGGGTGGTGCCTGGCTGTTTTCCGTGATGTCGACTAAGATCGGTAACTTAAAATCACTCATCATCTCGGTAGCAATATGGGTAATTGTGTGCACAAGTGCTTCGCAGATAGTAAATGCAACACAGTTTATTATTGCTGCTTTCTTTATAGGTCTTGTGATGGGTGGAACTCAATCACTCGCCCGGTCGACCTACAGCAAGATGATACCTGAGGATACAACTGACCACACCAGCTATTTCAGCTTCTATGATGTGATGGAAAAGCTCGCCTCAGTAGCAGGAACATTCAGTTGGGGACTGATTGAAGCAATTACCGGAAACATGCGCTATTCTGTCATCTCTATAGGATTGTTCTTTGTAATTGGCATTGTATTCCTTGGCCTGACTTTATATGCTGAAATTATCGGCCGTAAACAGGCAGCCAAACCATCACCTGTTGTGGTCAAGAATCCCTGATTTTTATGACTTTAAGAGTTTGCATTCATAGCCAAAATCTTTACTTTTGCCCACTGTACTACCTGTAATATCAACCTAATCATTTCAAAAAAAAATGAAAAAGATCATTTATCTCATGCTACTGGCTTTGCCAATCATTTCGTGTAAACAACAGGCTAAAACCGACAACCCGTTCTTTACTGAATACAACACTCCGTTTCAGGTTCCTCCTTTTGATCAGATCGACACATCTGATTACATGCCTGCCTTTATCGAAGGCATAAAACAGCATGAAGAGGAAATTAATAACATAGTTAACAATCCTGAGGCCCCTAATTTTGAGAACACAATCCTTGCATTCGACAAATCAGGTAAACTCCTTACCAATGTCAGTAAGGTCTTCTTTAATGTTTCGGAAGCCAATACCAACGACAATCTTCAGGAAATTGCACGTAAGGTTACTCCAATGCTTTCGCAGCATTCTGATAACATCTCGATGAATGCCGATTTGTTTAAACGAATAAAGGCTGTTTACGATGCCCGTGAGACTTCAGGCTTAGACGCTCAGCAAATCAGAGTGGTTGAAAAATATTACCGTGATTTTGAACGTGAAGGTGCCAACCTGCCAAAAGAGAAACAGGATGTGCTCCGTAAAATTAACGAAGAGCTGGCGATGCTTTCAGTTAAATTTGGTGAAAATCTCCTTGCCGAAACCAATCAAAACTTCAGCCTTGTTATTGAAAATAAGGATGATCTTGCCGGGTTACCCGAAGGTGTAATTGCAGCAGCTGCCGAAACAGCCAAAGCCGAAGGTAAAGATGGCAAATGGGTGTTTAAACTCAACAAACCCAGCATGATTCCATTCCTGCAATATGCTAATAACCGCGAGTTACGCGAAAAGCTATATAAAGGCTACTACATGCGTGGCAATAACGACAATGCAAACGACAACAAACAGGTTGTTAAGGATATCGTAAAGTTAAGGGCCGAAAAAGCTCAGCTGCTCGGTTATGAAAATTATGCTGCCTATGTTATTGAGGAAAATATGGCTCAAACTCCTGCCGCTGTTAACGCATTCCTTAATAAACTTATGCTTGCTGCCAATCCCGTTGCTAAAGCTGAACTTGCCGAAATGCAAAAGATATCGGATGCCGAAGGCAATAACTTTAAACTTGAATCATGGGACTGGTGGTATTATGCCGAAAAACTTCGTAAACAAAAGTACAACCTCGATGAAAATGAACTAAAACCATATTTCTCACTCGACAATGTTCGCAACGGTATGTTTGCAGTTGCAACCCAACTCTATGGCATCTCATTCAAAAAAGTTGATAACCTTCCGGTATACCACAAAGATGTTGAAACATACGAAGTAAAGGATAATGATGGTTCACATCTCGGAATATTGTATCTCGACTACTACCCGCGTGCAAGCAAAGGAAACGGAGCATGGTGCACAGATTTCCGTTCGGCAGGTTTCGAGAATGGTAAGAAAGTTACTCCTGTCATTTCAATAGTCTGCAACTTTACTCCTCCCACAGGTGACACCCCTTCACTCTTAAACTGGGATGAGACTTTAACATTGTTCCATGAATTCGGACACGGATTACACGGATTGTTCACACAGGGTAAATATTCACGTACTGCAGGTGATGTTCCAAGAGATTACGTTGAACTGCCTTCGCAAATTATGGAGAACTGGGCAGGTGAACCGGAAGTTCTTCGCATGTATGCAAAACACTATAAAACAGGCGAAATTATCCCCGACGAACTCATTGCCAAAATTCAGAACAGCGGCCTGTTTAACCAGGGATTTGATAATTCGGAATATATAGCCGCATCAATTCTCGATATGCAATATCACGAACTATCTGCGCCTGCTAACATTGATGATGTTGTTGCTTTTGAAAATAATGCAATGGACAACATCGGCCTGATCAGTGAAATATGGCCACGCTACAGGTCAACCTATTTTGCCCATATTTTTGATGGTGGATACGAAGCAGGTTATTATGTATATCTATGGGCTGCCGTACTCGACGCAGATGCATTTGATTATTTCAAACAGTCGGGCAATATCTTCAATCCCGAGCTTGCCGCAAGTTTCCGTAAAAACTGTCTTGCCGAATCAGGTGACGATGAAGGCATGGTACAGTACAAAAAATTCAGGGGACAGGAACCGTCAATTGACCCCCTCTTAAATAAGCGTGGGCTGAACTAAGCCATAAAATTCCAGTTAAAAAAAGGCTGTCCCAAAAGGACGGCCTTTTTTAATGATGAATGCTGAATGATGGATAATGAATAACGCTGACCGTGTTCCATCTCATTCGTTGAAGCAATGTCTTAACAATATCGAGGCGTTTCCTAAGCGTTTGTAGAAACGCTTAGGAAACGCTTAAATAACGCTTAGATAACGCTTAGATTAATGAGAAGGTAGTTAAATGGTATAAAAAATTAAGTCTTTTTTAAAACCGTCGGACCAACTGATAACAAATCGTTTATTCTGGTAATCTGACTAAAACGCCAAACACTCAAAACCCTTTGTTGAATAGTGAATGATGGATAGTGAATTTACCCATACTAAGTGCGAATGCCTTCAAATTGAGCATGTTCTAAACTACATTTGAACAATATTGAACAACCTTAAATAATGCTTAAACGTGTTTCACGTTTGCGGGGCGTATTCGTTGATAACGGCATAATATCCGTTCCGGATGGCAAATAGTTTTTCTTTGGTAAGTCCCTCTTTGTATATCCTCACCATATCGATAATACCGTGATTCTCATAAAAGAATGCCGATGCAGCATCAAAGTACAGAAGATGGGTATCGAATTGTACCTCTGTGGTAATTTGTTTGAATTGTGCCCATGAGTAATGACCGGGTATTATAAAGTAACCATGGTGTGGTTGAAACACATCCATATACATCATATCGCCGATTGGTTCAAGGAAGAACGATTTATCGAGACGAATGATGCCTGTTTCGCCTTCAACATTCCTGAGCTTCTTATGGTATACAAGACCTTCGGATAAGAAGTGTTGTTGAAGATCTATGATATACTCGGCCTTTTCGATATTTCGAACACGGATGATTTGCAACTTCTGGTCGAATATTTCAAGAGTGCCGGGGACAGCATCGAAATTGTGCGGATAATTCTTTCGTACCTTGAGGATTATCCTCCATATTTTCTCTAAAGAGTAATTGGTATCAAGCACAAAGTAAAAATAGAGGGGCTTCGGCTCATAGGTAAACCGTTCATAATAACCTTTGAATGGAGCTTCTGATTCGAGAAGGCAGGCATTTGGTATCAGCCGGTCGTTCTCGAAACATCTGAGGACCTCCTCCTTTTCGAGACATCCGAATCGTTCAATTGTTATGGTTTCCATGGCCGTAGTATTTTAAGAACACGGATAAAGATAATAAATTTTTCGGTATTTTTCTACGGCAGGATATGATTTTTATGACCACCATGCACTCTCGGCATGACATTTGCAAATGTTAAAAAAATATTATAATCAGCATACGAGGCTTTAAATAACTTTACCTTTGTCGGCTGTACAAACAATTATTGCAAAATGCTAAATTACGCTTTGAAACTAACTCTGGTTTTCTTTTTTTTCCTACTTTCACTTGCCTTAAATGCTCAACAACAACGCCCTCAGGGTCAGAATAGCGGAAATGGTCAGGCCTATGGTGTGATTACCGGTGCTATTCATGATGAAGCAACCGGCGAACATGTGGAATATGCCAATGTGATCCTTTTTCAACTGAAAGATTCGTCAATGGTGACGGGTACCATTACTGATGGCAAAGGAAGGTTTATTCTTTCGAACCTTAAACCTGGAAAATATTATTTAAAAGTTCAGTTTATTGGTTATGAGAATAAAGAAATTACGGGATTGACTATCTCAGCAGGATCGGCTGATATAAAACTGGGCGATATAAAGTTAAAGCCTAAAGCATCTGCGTTACAGGGAGTTGAAGTTACTTCGGAAAGGGCATTGATTACTAATAACCTTGATAAGAAAGTCATTACTGTTGATAAGACAATGGCATTGGGAGGCGGTACTGCAACCGATGTTATGGAAAATGTTCCTTCGGTCACGGTTGATGCCGAAGGGAATGTAAGTTTACGCGGGAATTCAAATATTACTTTGCTTGTTGACGGCAAACCTGCCAGTCAGGCCGGATTGGCATCGAGCGATCTGTTGAATCAGATACCTGCAAGTTCAATTGAGAGTGTTGAAGTGATTACCAATCCTTCGGTTCGTTACGATCCTGATGGTACTACCGGTATCATCAACATTGTTTTGAAGAAAAAAACCCTGCAGGGCTTCAACGGGATGGTTTCATTAAATGCAGGTTCGGGTAACAAGTTCAATGGTTCGGTAGTCCTTAACTATCGCGCAGAAAAGTTTAATGCATTTCTTAATTTCGACGGCAGGAAACATAATATGGAATATGGCAATGAAAGCACCCGCACCTCATTTGGTGAGTTGAAAAACATCCTTATCCAGTCGGACGAAGGCGAAATGCACAGGAACATGAGCCATATAAGCGCAGGATTTGACTACTTTATCGATACACGAAATAATATTACCATTAGTGCAGGCAAGCGGGATATGTCGTTTGGAGGGGAAGGATTACTACTCAATGAGTCGTGGCAGGATGGCATTCTGCTGAGGAAATTCAACCGCAATAATGAATCCGACAGGAGTATTGATGCTTATGAGTACACCTTATCCTATAAGCATCTCTATCCTCAAAAGGGCCGTGAGTTCACAAATGACATTATCTATAACGATAATGCCATGGAAAATGAATCGTTCATGTACCAGTATAATATTGACCCCGGCACAGGATTAACGCTTGGCGACACGGTAAATCAATGGAATAATTCGGCTAACAAAAACAAGATGTTCACCGTGCAGGGAAACTATGTTTACCCGATGGCAAACGGCAGTCGCATTGAGGCAGGATACAAAGCCGACATCAAGGATATCACAATGAAGTATGATGATCTTCAGTTTGTCAGCAATACCGAACCGAGAAATGTGTATGACTATAATGAACAGATCTACGCAGTTTATGGTCTCTATGCTAACTCATGGAAGAAATTAAAATACCAGGCAGGGTTAAGAGCGGAGCAGGTATTTACTAATTCAGCTATTGATCTGTTTGATCAGGATGATTCAGATACTACGTTTAAGACTAACTACACAAGTTTCTACCCTTCACTGCATTTCCAGTATGAAGTTGGCAAGAATAAGGAATTGCAACTGAGTTATAGCAGAAGAGTACGTCGTCCCGGTCCTTGGCTGTTAAATCCATACATGGATTACTCCGACTCATTGAATATCAATACCGGAAACCCTGAAATCAAGCCTGAGTTTACTAACTCAATTGAGCTGGGACTATTGCAATACTGGGGCAATAATTCGTTGACTGCCAGCTTATTTTACCGAAACACAACCGATGTGGTTGAACGCATTACCACGCTGATCTCAGAAGGTGTAACACTAACAAGGCCAATTAACATCAATACTGAAACCCACTATGGATTAGAGCTGGTGGGGACAGTAAATCCGGCAAAGTGGTTACGAACAAATGCCAATCTTTCGTTCTATCAGGCAAATATGAGTGCCTTGCCTGAATTTGACATCGAAGGCAGTAAACGGTTTTCATGGACTGCAAGGCTGAATATGACATTTACATTGTGGAAGGATGGAATTCTGCAACTTGTTGGAAATTACAACTCGCCACGCAGAACGATACAAGAACTGGATGAAGCACGGTATTTTGCTGATGCTACATTCAGGCAGGATCTGCTGAAAAAGAAGCTTTCAGTTTCCTTACGGTTGACCGATATGTTCAACACAAGGAAATTCAATGAAACTGTTTACGGAAACGAATTTACGACTGTAGCAAGTCGTTGGAGGGAATCACGGATACTGTTTTTAGGCATACAATACCAGATAAACAACTTTAATAAGAAACTGTCGAGGGACACTAACAGTAATGGTGACGATATGGAAATGGAAGGATTTTAATCTTTCCAAATTAATATCGGAAACTCAATAAGGAGGATAGACGAACTATTTTCTTCCCAGGAGATCAAGTATCCCGTTTATGAAAGTAAGTGGGTGAACCGGATTGCCGGGAATGTAAAGATCAATCTCATAATTGTTCAGGAAACTTCTGTTTAAGGCTTCACTATCGGCAAATACACCTCCGCTGATAGCATCTGTTCCTACGAGTATCACCATTTTTGGTTCAGGAACGGCATCATAGCATATTTGCAAAGGCTGAGCCATATTCTCGCTAATAGGGCCGGTTATAACGATACCATCAGCATGACGGGGTGAGGCAACGAATTCAATTCCGTACCTGCTCATATCGAACTGTACGTTATTGGCTGCATTCAGTTCCCACTCATTGCTATTATCCCCACCTGCCGAAACCTGACGAAGCTTCAATGAATTACCGAAAATCCGTCTTATCTCTTTTCTCACTTTCTCAGGATTAATTTCAATCGGCTCATCAATTCCTTCGTAGACAATTAAACGGCTCCGGTCGTTGGTTGCAATTTTATAGTCTTTCGTAAATGAGATTTTCTCTGGAAAATTGAAAGCACACTCTCCGCAAAAGGTACACTTCCCAAGATCAATTGAAACAGGATTTATTCCGATGGCACCGGTAGGGCATGATGATGCCAAAAGTGTTTCATCAACCTTTGTCTTTGAAATCACAGGCCTGCCTTTGAATATTCCGGGCACTGCAGCTTTGGTAGGGTCAGGAATATACTGCTTACCCTGATGCCACAATATCTTTAAGTTCTCAAACATGACTTTACCTTTTTAAGATTACCTGGATTTCACTATTATAGATCATGACCGCAATATGAGAGATTGAAGCTCTTGTTACACACCGGAAAATCAGATATCTCATTATTCCTGACAGCCTGAGCCAGAACCATCCAGTTATGAAATGACGGGTCCTTCACTTTGTAATGTGCCAGCTCGGCATTTTCATCAGTTATGGCACAATGGCATATTTCTCCCCGCCAGCCTTCAACCAGTGAGATTACAAATCGTGAAGGCTGTGGTTTCAATTCAGTTCTTACTGTACTATAGGAGCAGGATGGCAAATCCGAAATGAGCATTCGCAGATAATCAATTGACTGTCTGATTTCTTCTTTTCTTATCTGGAATCTTGAGTAAACATCTCCATGATGTTTTAGCACAGGATTATGCTTCACAACTTTACCGTAAAGATTGTAGGGGTGTGACCATCTGATATCTCTGTTTAACCCACTCATTCGTGCCGACATTCCAACAGTCCCTATCTCCAGAACCTGATCATAAGTGACAACTCCTGTCTTCTCCATTCGTGATAAAGCACTGGGAAGTTTGCTGAACTTTGCGGTTATTTCTTCAAAGTCGGGCTGATAGTTATCAAGGATAATCCGGAGTCGGTTGGCCAGTTCAGCAGTAAACGGATAGTTACATTTGCCGGCTCTGATAAGACCTTTAGCAAAGCGATTGCCACACCACTCCTGCAGGAAATTAACAATTGGAGTCCTTAGTCTTCCGTACACCGAATTACCAAGCTGATATGCGATATCGGCACAAATGGCTGCCAGATCACCGGTATGAATGGCTATTCGTTCCAATTCCTGGGCTATGGTTCTGCAAAGATGAAGACTTTCATCAGGCTCAACGTCACACAGACTTTCCCATAAATTGACAAACGCTGTTGTATGACCGACAGTTGTATCACCGGCAATGTTTTCAGCAAGAGTTTCACGTTCAATTAGTTTCTTCTTCGTAAGGAAAAGTGATTCTATACCTCTGTGCTGATATCCAAGCTGAATCTCCAGATGCAATATCTGCTCACCATTGCAGATAAACCTGAAGTGCCCCGGTTCAATTACTCCAGCATGAATTGGCCCGACACCTACTTCATGAAGCTCTTCTTCATTTGATTTGAAGAATTGGTAGTTTTCAATTGTTTGCTGCTTATTTGCCCGGTTATGAGCATACCTTACAGGTTTAAGCCACGGATGACCAATAAACTCAATACCGAAATTCTCAAATATCTCACGTTCAAACTTCTCGAAATTATGGTTTAAGGCAGTCATTGATTCCAATGAATCGCCCTTATTAACAACTGAAGCAGAAACACATATATCAGCATTCTTATCATCAGCTATGCAGCAAAATAAATTGACATCCCCTTGTGACTCATATCCGAAGTAATTGACACAGTGCATGGAGGGATTGTTGTGAAGTAACTCCAGATTGACACTTACAAAATCGGCATACTCCAGAACCGGAATTGAGTCAACCGGCACTGACCGGTTATTGGTTACCCTTATATAGCGTTCCATATTACTCCTTAGCTAATGAGTTTTACTGATTCATTAATTAAGTTCACTATTTCAGCCGGCGGAGCATAAGCCACCCAGATAGCTAAACCAATCAGAATGAATTGTGACAGCGACTCCCACGGATTAAGATGTGGTATTTTACTTTCATCAATTGAAACAGGGGGAGTGAACAGCAGCTTAAATACATTGACACCCAATCCCCAAATGATCATCGTCAGAAACAAAAGTACCACCAGTAAGATTATGATATAGTGCGATTGAATCAACGACTGGAAAATAAGGAACTCACTCACAAATAGACCTGAAGGAGGCATAGCAGTTGCTGAAAAAAAGCCCAATAGGACAACAATAGCTCCTACTTTATGATACTTAAAATAATTTCCCAGATCGTAAATACTCTTACTCTGATATACTCTATAGATTTGATTATACTGAAAGAAAAGACTTGGTTTGACCATAGTGTGCAATAACAAATGCAGGATTGCGGCATAAACACCTACCCCACCTGCAGCCAGTCCGAGCATCACCAGCCCCATATGCTCAATTCCTGAATAGGCAAAGAGGCGCTTGATGTTCTTTACCCTGGTCATGTAAACAGTTGCAACAAAAATTGTCAGCAAAGCAGCAATGATAATAATGATATTAGCCCAGGACTTTAAAGGAGTGCCACTAATAACTCCATACACACGGTAGATACCTACGAACCCCACATTCATTAAAACACTTGCAAAGAGTGCGCTTGCCGGACCGGGAGCTTTGTCCTTTGCATCAATACCAGCCGTATACATAGGCACCAAGCCCAGCTTTACCGTAAATCCTGTGAAGATAAACAGGAACGCTAGTTTTAACCAGAAAGGATTAAGCTGACCTGAGAACTGATAAAGAACGCTGTAGGATAATTCATTAATTCCTGCTTCTTTCAATGACAGACTAAGGAAAAGTATTCCTACGTAAATGAAGGTAATACTTATGGCACACAGGAAGACATATTTCCAAACACCCTCCAATGCCCTTATATTACGATGATGGTATATCAATGCCGAAGCACTTAGTGTTGTCAGCTCTACAAAGATCCACGTGACAGCAATGTGATTTGACAAATAAGCTAATGCACATGCTGTTACAAGCAAAACCATAGCACCAAAGAAAATACCTCTTGACTGCGGTGTCTCTTCATCTCTCGTGGCAACATATCGGTATCCGTGATAAAAAGCGGCAGTACTCACAATGCAGATTCCCAAAAGCAATAAAACCCCTATTGCATCTGAGCTGAAGTATGTTAGTTCAACTATTCCCGGATTGAGATAATAATGGATACCCATCGACCATAGCAGTACAATGTAGGCAAGTACCAATAAATAGTTGATTGCCCTGTTTCTATTAAATCCAAGCGTAATGGAGAGTATTGTTGACCCTGTTATGAAAATTCCTGTCATCATCTCTTTAGTCCTTTAAATTGCGTAACAGATTTACATCAGGATCCTTAATAACATCACCGATTTTATTAAAGAATACTCCCAAAATAAGTACACTGGCAAAAATATCAAGCATGATTCCAAGATTCACTAATAGGGGCATTTCATTTCCGATTGCCAGTGAAAGAATGAATACCCCGTTTTCCATTATCAAATATCCAATAACATGAGTGATGATCTTCTTTCTGGAGGCAATCAGGTACAATCCGGTAAAGAGTGTTGAAACTGCAACAATAAAGAATGTTTTATCAAGATTCGGATCTTTAATTGCACCTGCAAGTATAATAGTAATGACAATGATTGTAGTGACAATCAGCAATGAAACAAAATTGGGAAGGTAAGGCTCTGCTTCTCTGGTGATCTTATTTCTCTTAATAATATAATTCATAAACCAGGGTACCAGTATGGCTTTGAAGCCTACTGTCTCAAGCAGAATGAGAAGGAGGTTAACTGTATTTATCTCGGTTAAAGTCAATAATGTGACACCAAACAGGATGAAACCCTGCAGAACCAACATACGCAGATAGGTGAACAAACGATTTGCAATACTGATATACAGTAGTGTCATCGCTAAACCTATGAGTAGAATATCTGTCATTTCTGGTTAATATTATATGAATTTACCGGTTATCAGAAGAACTCCAAAGAAGATCAGTAACGAAACTGAAGTCAGGATAAATATAAATTCAGGATTATGGTTCATTCTAAACCTGGCCATGAATGACTCAATAATTCCAATTAACCCTGCAAAAGCAACCTGAATGATGAGGAATAACGGAATTGAATATGCTAAAGACATTGAGCCGATAAAGAAATTGGCAATCAGTGCACCGTACATGGCAAACTTCAGGTTTGTAGTGTATGTTATAGTGCCCAGGTCGAAACCACTGTTATCAAGAATCATAACTTCATGAATCATAGTCAGCTCAAGGTGCGTCTTTGGGTCATCAACCGGCATACGACTATTCTCAACCATTGCAATCATTACGAGAACGAATGTGGCCAGGGCTCCAAGCATATATGAGATATACGGCCCATAGTTCAGGCTTGTGAAGATGCTGTGAAATGAAGTATGGCCTGTATATAAGGCAAATGATCCCATCAGAATGAAGAAAGCAGGTTCAACAAGCATTGAAAACAACGACTCCCTGCTTGCACCCATACCTTCAAAGCTGCTGCCTGTGTCAAGTGATGATACAACCATTAGGAACTTACCGATGGCAAGGACATAGGCAAACATCACGAAATCACCATTAAATGAAATAATGCCCGGTCTGTTTCCATGAGGTATCATCAGCACTGCCATTACCACTGAGGCAAAATACACTGTGGGCGCAATCTGAAAGATGTAACTGGTGGTGCTACTATAAACAGCACCCTTTCTCCACAACCGAATTATGTCTTTCATATTCTGAAAGATTCCGGGGCCTTTCCTTCCTGATGCCAGACTTTTGGTTCTGCTAATCACTCCGGTAAAGAAGAAGCTTGTTGCAATTATAAGAATCAAACTTACCATACTATAACTGATTAAGGAACCGTAATAACATTGCTATCTTCTCGACTATCATCGGCAACATGATTGTCAATCCCACAAAAATGAATCCGTACAATATATAAGCCTGTATATTGCCATTTTGCAGAAAAACGAATCGACTAAGTAATTGTCTGTAGTAGTATATCGGTTTATCAATTAACCACTTCTCTATCTTATCGTAGGGATGAGTTTCCTGCTTAAGGGATGAGGGATAAAGTCCTTTAGCCAACCCCTTCTCTTTTTTTAAAAGTAAAAGTGGTTCAGCCATCTTTCGGTAGGTTCTTATGAATGAGGATGCAGTATACTGCATTTTTGACACTTCACCGGTATATCCGCATCCCCAGGTAGGCTCTTTACTTACAGCCCTTCCTGATGTGATAAGATACCTGAAAGCAAAAAGTAATCCCGTAATAAGTATAAATACTATTGAATACCAACCAACTAATGAAATGTTCTCTACAATCCTTATGACTTCATGGCCCTGATAAACACCAACCGGATGATACATGTCTACGGTTTTTGATAACCAAGGTGTCAGGACACCGGGGAATATACCAATCAATAATATAACAGTGGCAATTGCATACAATGGGATATTATCAAAGCCGGATTCCTTATGATCTATGGCAGGATGCTCCTCCCGGGGATTCCCGAGAAAAACAACACCAAATGCCTTAGTGAAGCAGATAAAAGCAAGTCCGCCAATGAGGACTAAACCTAAGATTATAAATAGTATGAAGATGGTAAACTGGAACTGGTTGGATTGCAATCCATTAAATAAACCTGTGTAAATAAAAAACTCCGATACAAATCCGTTAAAAGGAGGCAAACCGCATATGGCAAGGGAACCAATGAGGAAAAGCATTGCAGTATGCGGCAATTTCTTAATCAGGCCACCCAAGCCGTCAATCTTCATGCTATGAGTTACACTGTAAACATTGCCTGCACCAAAGAATAAAAGTGACTTGAAAAGTGAGTGGTTCAATGTATGCAAGAGTGCCCCTCCAAATCCTGCCACGAGCAGCATATTGCTTCCATAACCTAAACCCAGAGCACCTAAACCTATTCCTATCCCTATGATTCCAATGTTTTCAATACTGTGATATGCTAATAGTTTCTTCAGATTATGTTGCACTATTGCCAGCATAACACCGTATACCCCTGTCAAAACTGATATTGTAAGGATTGTGTAACCGACTACAATCATGTCGGTTTTAATCAGAAGCAGCATCCGCAATATTCCATAAATTCCAATCTTTATAATCACTCCTGACATTATACCCGAAATATGTGCAGGAGCGGCAGGATGAGCCAATGGAAGCCATGTATGGAATGGAATAAAGCCTGCTTTTATAGCAAAACCACAGAAAAAGAAAAGAAACAAACCTGTACCCGCACTGGCAGGTGATGAAGTACCAAAGAACGACAATGCTGCAAAATCAAATGTTCCGGTATCAATCTTTGCAATTAGAAATGCAACAGTAAGAAAGAGAATTGAAATATGCGATTGAATAAGGAAATTCAGGCCTGCCCTTAATGTATGTGTCTTTTGATGTTCGAAGATTATAAGAACAAATGAACTCAAGGCCATGATTTCCCAGAATACCAAAAAAATCAATCCATTCTGAATGATACACAGGTCAACTAATGAGACAAAGGCCAAAATGAAAGCTACAGCATGCATCGACAGGTTTGCCGAATCATCAGCATACATTCTCATGTACTTCAATCCATAAAAAGTGCCGGTGAGAAAGGTAAAGCCAATAATTAGAATAAACCATGCCGAGAGGTAATCAACCCTTATGGGTATATTACCTGTAATCAGACTTCCTGCATAATTGAACTCAACAGAACCACCGTTAAAAACCAATAAAGCAACAATTGCACTCATCGACACAAGAAGTGTCATAGTGACCGCACTTATGATTGCTTTGCCTCTTGTTTTAAAGAAAGGAATCAGTACAACAACAAAGATTGCAAGAATATTGAATATCTCAAGAAGTAACTTTTCCATTGCACAAGGGTTAACCGGAATAAAGCACTTAATAAAGCTTGTAATATGGTGTAAAGACTGAGCAAACCCTTTCTCTACCTAATTTCCTGACATTAATTTTCAACCCAGCTCTTTATTTCTTCCAGTTTAAGAGCCGGAATGTCCAATTTCATTTTTTTCCTGAGTCCCCCAAGATCATTCAATAGTTTGTTGGGATTTGATTCTTTGAGTTGAGCAGTTGTTTTAAAGCCATATTTCCGAAGCACAGGTACCCATGATTCAGGCACGCCTAACTTGACAAATGCTTCGTCAGGATCACCAACTGGCTGTGTTTTCCTTTCAGGTCGCATCTGAGGGAACAGTAACACATCCTGAATTGAGGGCTGATTAGTCATAATCATAGTCAACCTGTCGATTCCAATTCCCATGCCTGAGCATGTAGGCATTCCGTACTCAAGTGCCCTGACGAAGTCCATATCGATAAACATTGCTTCGTCATCACCTTTTTGTGACAATCTTAGTTGCTCCTGGAACCTGCTAAGCTGGTCGATTGGGTCATTCAACTCCGAATAGGCATTACAGAGCTCTTTGCCATTAACAAACAGCTCAAAGCGTTCGGTGAGATCAGGATTAGTGCGATGCCTCTTGCAGAGGGGTGACATTTCAATGGGATAATCCATAATGAAAGTAGGCTGAACAAGGTGATGCTCACATTTCTCACCAAAGATTGCGTCAATCAGCTTGCCTACACCCATCGACGGGTCGGTCTCTATATTCATCTCCTTACAAATTCCCCTAAGCTCATCTTCCGATTTCCCTGTGATATCAATGCCGGCATACTCCTTAATGGCATCTGTCATCGTCAATCTTCTGTAAGGCTTCTTGAAATTGATGATCTCATTGCCGACTGTGACTTCAGGCTTACCATGTAACCCGACGGCAATACGTTCAAGCATCTCTTCCACATATTCCATCATCCAGAAGTAATCCTTGTAGGCAACATATATTTCAAGAACAGTAAACTCAGGATTATGAGTCCTGTCCATTCCCTCATTTCTGAAATCCTTAGCGAATTCATATACTCCGTCGAACCCTCCTACAATAAGTTTTTTAAGGTACAGCTCATTAGCAATACGCAGGTATAAGGTCATGTCGAGGGCATTGTGATGAGTGACAAAAGGCCTTGCTGCTGCACCTCCGGGAATAGGTTGTAGGATTGGAGTTTCAACTTCAAGATAGTTACTCTCATTAAAGAAATCCCTCATGATTGATACTATCTTGTTTCGCTTTATAAATGTATCACGTACTTCAGGATTCACTATCAAATCAACATAGCGCATTCTGTAACGTGCTTCAGGATCACTGAATGCATCAAACACCTGGTCGTCTTTTTCCTTTACAACCGGGAGTACCCGCAGTGATTTGCTGAGAATCTTAAGCGACTTTATATGAATTGAAATCTCACCCATCTGGGTAATAAATACAAAACCGGTAACACCAATTATGTCACCTATATCTAAAAGTCGCTTGAATACTGTATTATAGAACGATTTATCCTCACCCTGGCAGATATCATCACGCTTTATGTACAGTTGAATACGTCCATGAGCATCCTGCAGATCAACAAATGATGCAGCACCCATGATTCTTCTGGTCATTATGCGACCTGCAATACTGATATCCTGATATAGTGACTGATCGCCGGGGAAGTTTTCGAGAATTTCCTTAGTTGTTACATTGACCTTATAAGCCTCGGCCGGGTATGGATTTATACCCAGTGATTCAAGTTCCTTTAATGAATTTCGCCGTATTAATTCCTGTTCGCTAAGTTCGGGATGCATGTATAAATTTTTCGGCAAAGATAAAGATTTTGACTAAACCGAAAGGTCGGTAAATCAGGACATTATTTCATGAAGGATACTGACAGACTTAATTTCCGACATATCAGGAATATGTATCTTATAGAAGTCAATCAGTTTGTCTAATAATTCAATCCTGACACTCCTGCTCGAATTTATCCCTTTCAGATCATGATAATCCAATAACGATATCTCTTTCAGTAACTCCAACGGCTTGGCGCTAACATAATATGAATGAGGTGGCTCGTTCACTTCACTTGTCCCCGACATCAGGTCAAAATGTTCGCCTTCACCGGTTAAAGCGTTTATGGTTCCGAAGCCCAGTAAATCTGACAATCGCACCATAAATAGAAGATGAAACAGAGTGACAGGCACATCATTATCGTTTAAAGAATCGAGTGTGTGTTCAAGAAATTCAAACAGTATTGGGTTCGATTCTTCTTCCCTGACTGATTTTATCAATAACTCATTGATAAACAACAGCACACTGCTCCTCATTACATTATTACTTATCTCAAAGTATGGCTTTATCAGAGAGGCTTCTTTTATATACTGAAGTGATCTGCCCTGTTTATAATCAATAAGGAGGTCAATGAATGTCAAATGCCCAAACAGGGCTGCCTTGATGCGTGATGTTCGGGTAAATAAGGATTTGACAAGAAAGGAATTTACCCCTTCGTGCTCAGTAAAGATTCGAACTACACCCGAGCTGTCGGAGTAACGTGTTACATTAAATACAAATCCTCTGGTTGACTGAAGCATTATTAATTAATGACCATGATCTTAGTTACCTCGGTTTTTGAGCCGTCGCTATTACTTATAAAAACGAGATATACCCCTGTAGTTGCCTTTTTCCCATCAAAATTGCGACCATTCCATATTGCCTGCCCGCCTTCAGCTTCAGTTGTATAGACTAGATTTCCTGCCACATCAGTAATCTTCACCGTAGTATTTTCAACGAGACCTCTGATGGCAATATTCCCAGTAAAATTACCGTAAACCGGATTTGGGAACACCTGAACTTCACTTAATGTCTCTTTTGGTGGTACGGCTTCGGATCTGTATGAAATGACACCTTTAGTGGTAGCGATGAACAGTTCACCATTGTCAGTTATAGTAAGTGCAGTGATTGAATTGGAAAGCAAAGGACTATTTTCCTCTGTAAAGTGGGCTATCTGCTTAGTGCCATCAGCCGACATCAGGAACAATCCTGCCCTGTCGGTGCCAAACCATTTACGGTTTGATCCATCAACTGCAATTGCTGTTACAGTCTCGGTTTCAAGCAAGTACTGTCCATACCCGTCCTGTTCGATGAGAACCTTCTGGGCATCGAAGTTTTGTCCTGAAAAAACATTCTGTGGAGAATAAAATACCACAATACCTTTATCAGTACCAAGCCATACTAATCCTTCGCGGTCAACAGCAATACTTCTGACGAATGATCCGGGTATTGCGCCATTGCCTACTGACGATGTAAGACGTTTGGTTTGATCATCTGCAGGGTTATCAGGTGTACCATTGTCGGTAAATACATACATATTCAAATTACGGCCGAGTAACCATTTCTGATTGTTAAAATCGATGACAATCTTATCAACCTCAACGCCTGATGCTGTTGAGCCAAGTGAATAAGACTTCCATTCCCCCGCAGGTGTCCTGCGCGATAATACTGAAGCTGCACCTGAATTAACGACCCAAAGATTATTATCAGAGTCGAAAGTGAGACCTGTTATATCAATACGGGAGGGAGCAAGCACATGTGATTGAAGGGAGCTGTTTTCAGGAGTATAACGTTGGACGAAAACACCATCATTATACTCAAGTAAACCATAGCCCATGGTGCCAATAAAAACATTCTTTGGATTTTTTGGATTCACGGCAATTGAAAATGCGTCGCGATAATCTTTCAGAAAATCATCCTGACTCTTATCAATGGTCTTCCATGTTCCATTAACAAAGCCGGCAAACCTGGCCTCATGGTACAAAGGCTCAAATGAAGTTGAGCGACCTCCCGGCACTACCCACAC
This sequence comes from Bacteroidota bacterium, assembly GCA_023441805.1. Classification (GTDB taxonomy): domain Bacteria; phylum Bacteroidota; class Bacteroidia; order Bacteroidales; family Lentimicrobiaceae; genus Lentimicrobium. Next base: position 178,127 of record JAEZNO010000018.1, on the reverse strand, counting down.
ATCATTATTTGCCGAAGATAAGGCATATGCATCGGGAAAATCAGGCCCGTTCAGTATGAAGTGCTCATTACCATAGGCATTGGTCACTTTAGTTAAACCATTTTCTTCATCAGCAATCCATACTACCCTGTCTTCAAACGACATAGCATCAAGCGGGCGAACAGATTCAGGGCTGTAAGTCCAAATTCTGTAATCGAAAGTTCCATCAGGTTTAAAGACATCAACCGCCAGGTTCATGCAAATGAGCAACCGATCTTGATGAACTTCAACACTAAGCCTGTCAGCAGTATTTTGTGGTTCAAAAGCTTCCCATACACCATCTGATTTCACGAACATGTGATCATCGGCATAATTTGGCCCAAATTTGTTAACATAGATGCGATTATTGAACGCAGCTACTTTATTGAATGGACCTGAGGGCAGGGCGGGTGCTATTTCTCGCCTCCATTCGGCAAAATTCGCAAGATTTGCAGTATAGTAATTTGCGGAGTAGATACCTGTTGCAGTTGCAGCATATATCAATGAATCTACAGGATTGAATGAAATATCATAAACGTTTACAGCTGAACCCTCAGGGCCTATATAATAAATCGGTTCAGGAAACTCAGCTTTCTTGATATCGAGAACAACAACTCCAAAACCACATGAAAGATATGCCCTGTTATTTATGAGATCAATGTTATAAATGGATTTATCACCCAATATCGACTTGCGTTTAATGTCCGAAAGATTGATTATCTCATTGCCTCTGACGAGATCGATGTTTGCATTTGAATAAGCTACTATCAGTGTATTAAACTCTTTACTATATTCAATACAGCTGATCCCGACATCACTCAACCCACTGATTTTAGTAACCTTATTCAGACTGTTATCATTAAGATCGAGATAGAACAAAGAATAGGGAGTTGCCCCATATACACGATCTTCGGCATAAGTGACTGAAATCACTTTGTTATAAGGCAGATGATCACGCCAGTGACCAATACCTATTTCCTGCGAAACTGATTCAAAGAATAAAACAAAAGAAAAAAACACAATTAAAATGCAGGAAGTAACTATTCTCATCAGTGTATAAGGTTTGTGTTAATTGATCAAGCCTGATTGATTCATTTCATGTACTTTGATAAACATCATTTTCATGCTTTTATTGTAAAATCAGGCTGTGAAATTACAAAGATACAGATCAATGATATTACTTTTCAAAGTGAACAATCATGAATGAATCGTTACTTTAGAAATCCAATTATTTAAGCCGTTTTTTTAGTCTGATCTAATACTCACTCACACGGTAAAAATTTAGGTTATCCTGCAGGGATGACCTCCTATTTTCCTTAAGAAAGGAGTTAAGATAGGGTTTACTTATAGCACCATCTCTGTCGTTGAAACCTTTTCTAAGCAATTTCTAAGCGTTATTTAAGCGTTTTTTAAAACGCTTAGGAAACGCTTAGATAACGCTTAGATAACGCTTAGATAACGCTTAGATAACGCTTAGATGACAGGGATGGAACTATCTGAGTAAACAAGTGGCATTTTGTCCAAAGTAGGTGTCATATGCAAAAATTGGGAGAAACTTAATTTTCAGGAATAAAAAAATAGAACATTTAAGCCTTAAAAGATTAATACTCTCAACTACAACCAACATCATTGATTATCTGAGCTTTACGAACACTCAGGTAAATCTTTATTAAAAAGTTTATTTGTTTTGTATCCATATTTGTGTCGTGTATAATTAAAAATTAGTAATTTTATGTGCTGAATGCATCCAAACAACATGATACACTATTCTGATAGCGCTATAATTCAAGGACTTCGATTGAATAGTGATTATATTATCAAGCATGTATATAAAGAATTTTTCCCTACGATTAAGTTTCTTATCAAGAAAAACACGGGAAGCGAAGAGGATGCCGAAGATATTTTTCAGGAATCTTTATTGATCATCCTCAAGAATGTACAGAGGGATGACTTTTATCTAACCTGCTCATTTTTAACTTACCTCTATTCCATTAGCCGCAACCTTTGGATGCAGAAACTCAAGATCAAGCGGAAAGGAATGGATACATTTGAGCTTATTGAAAAGTTCTTTAATATTCCTGAAAATACAAGTATTGAAATGGCCGAGATGGAGCAGTTGCGATACAACATTTATCGTGATCATTTCAACGCTATGGAAAAAGATTGTCAGCGTATACTATTATTGTCCCTCCAAAAATTCAGCTCAAAAGAGATAGCCGACACAATGGGCTATAGCTCTGAAAATTACGCCAAAACAAAGAAATATAACTGCAAGGAAAGATTAAAAAAAGCCATCATGGAAGATCCCAGGATGGCTGAAACTATTTAAGCATGTAAGAGACTGACAATATCAGTCTCCATCTGCAAGTAATCAATAATTGGTTTGTTCTAATTCAAAGTAAGCGATAGGATGATCGCAAACCGGGCAATTCTTTAGGGCTTTCTTGCCTCTGTAGTGATAACCGCATTTGCGACATACCCATACAACAGGCTCTTCACTTTCGAATACTTTGTTATTCTTGATGTTGTCAAGTAATTTCAGGTAACGTTTTTCATGTTCAGCTTCAACCTGAGCAATCAGACGGAATACGCTGGCAATCTTCTTAAATCCTTCAGCTTCTGCGATGTTTGCAAATTCAGGATATAGCAGTGTACTTTCTTCATTCTCACCTTCAGCAGCAGCAGCAAGATTCTCATCTGTAGAGCTTACTTTGCCTGCAGGGTATGAAGCTGTAATCTCAACCATTCCGCCTTCTAGAAATTTGAAGAATGTCTTTGAGTGCATATCTTCCTGGTTTGCAGTCTCTTCAAAGAATGCAGCAATCTGCTCATATCCGTCTTCACGAGCTTGTTGTGCAAATAAACGGTATCTCCTTGCTGCCTGTGACTCTCCGGCAAATGACTTTAGTAGATTCTGTTCTGTCTTGGTTCCTTTGATTGATTTAGCTGATGCTACATCAACATTGTCCTTTACTGTGTTTTCCATATATTTTGTATTTAATTACTGAACTAAATGAGTTTTTGTTGGTTAATGCAGATAGAAAGTCAGCACTTTTTTGCGTGATCAAAGGTACCAATTTTAGTCGATGCATGTGTAAATTATGTAATAATTTATCAGAACGGTGTAACAGATTTTCATGCATTTAGATAGAACTTTGCTGTGTTGTTTAAGGAAGTTAAAGGAGCTTGAAGGATATGACGGACAAGATAATCACGGCGGGTAATAAAAATCGGGGTCTATTCCTGATTACCAGAGAAGATTACATGGAGAAGATTGAACACCTTGCCCGACTGATTACAGAAAAGTATCCTGAAATAGTAGACGCTGTCAACGTAAGTGAAGTTTATGCACTATACAAGACAGGATCCTTACACGAATTAGTAGAGTATTATGAAACTTTATATCAAAAAGTAAAAGAAATAAATAAACCCTCGTACAGACCTTATTGGATGTTCAGGACAAAGTTTTATTCATGATTGGTTGTTAGGTTGCATGAAAAGGGAAGAGTGGTTTCTTCCCTTTTTCTTTTTATAATGGTCAATCTTTTTCTTTTAATTTTGCCTAAAATAAGGAAGGCATGATAACTCCACCGTTCTTAAAATCAGGCGATCTTGTTGCAATTTCCTCCACTGCCAGGAAAATTACCCTTAGCGAACTACAGCCATCAATTGACTTATTCAAATCATGGGGATTATCAGTCATACTGGCACCCAATCTTTTCGAATCAGAAAACCAATTTGCAGGGAGCGACAAGCAAAGAGCCGATGATCTTCAACACTTTCTGGATGATGAAAAAGTAAAAGCAATCATTTGTGCAAGGGGAGGTTATGGTACAGTACGAATTATCGACATGCTTGATTTTACACGGTTCAGAGCAGCTCCTAAGTGGATAGTTGGATATAGTGATGTAACTGTATTACACTCACATATCAATAAGAACTTTGAGATTGAAACATTGCATTCAGCAATGCCCGTGAATTATAATGCATCAAATAAGTCAACTAAGGAATCATTCGACAACCTGCAGCGTTGCCTGTTTGGAGAGATACCACACTATAGTGTAAAGCCACATAATTTAAATCGTCAGGGAGAAGCAAGAGGCAGGATAACAGGTGGTAATCTTTCAATACTTTACTCGTTGATTGGAAGTAATTCGGATATTGATACTACAGGTAAAATATTGTTTCTGGAAGACATTGATGAGTACCTGTATCATATCGACAGGATGATGCAATCATTAAAGCGGTCAGGCAAACTCAACAATCTTTCAGGATTAGTAATAGGCCACTTTACTGATATGCGTGATAATGAAGTACCTTTTGGCAAAAGTGCAGAAGAAATTATAAGGGAGGCAGTGGAGGAATTTGATTATCCTGTAGCTTTCGGATTACCTGTAGGTCATGAACCTGTAAATATGCCCATTATTGAAGGAAGAGAGGTATTGCTACAGGTGCAAGATAATGAAACAAATCTAAAATTCCTCGAATCGCAAGGATTGAAGGAATACGGTATGCTTAAAGCAATATTGAAAACTTCATTATGGATTATTGGGGGTTTTATCAGCCTTTACCTTATCTATTCGTTAATTCTTGGCAGATTCAGTTAAACGAAGACTATAAACTGTGCACTATAATTACTGTACTAAATCATGGCTCAACATAACGAACTCGGCAATACCGGCGAGGAGCTTGCCTTAGATTACCTGATAGATAAGGGTTTCACTATTCTCGAAACAAACTGGAGATTCGGAAAGGAAGAAATTGATATCATTGCTATTAACTCCGAATTCCTGATTATTGTGGAAGTAAAGACCAGAAGTTCACTAATGTTTGGTGACCCTGCCGATTTTGTAACAAAACAAAAACAACGATTACTGGTAAGAGCCGCACAAGCTTACGCTGAACGACATATGATACAGCAGGAAGTCAGGTTTGATATTTTGTCAATTCTACATAACCGGAATAAGACTGAAATCACGCACCTTGAGAATGCCTTTTATCCGGTACTATGAATCCTGAGAAGTCTTAAATACAATCAAAGGACGGTCGATCCTTTGCATTACTAATTTGGTGATACTCTGAGTGAAAATGCTGTTTAATATGCCTGTCGAATGGTTAGTCATTGCTATTGCCTCAATTTTATTGTCGCGCATATAAGACTCTAGTCCGTTTATTACGGTATCGCTCAGCAGTATCTTGTACTTTACAGGAATATCGCCATACTCATCTTCAATAAATTTCTTCAGCGAATCCATTTTTACCCTGTCCCATGATTTCTTCATTCCAACACTTATGTGTACACAGTGGAGTGTACTTTTAAAAGGGTGCATCAGGTTGATCAGTCTGCTTAATGCTATTTGGTCATAGTCATCGAAATCAGTTGCATAGAGAATATTTTTTATTTCAGGAATAACAGTTTGTTTAGTAGACTCCGGGATAGCTATTACAGGTATTTCCGATTTAGTAACAACTTTAGCGGTAACACTTCCTATAAGGCCCTCCGATAGTTTGCCGATACCTTTTGAGCCCATGACGATAAGTCCTGGTTTGAATCTTCGACTTACTGCTAAGATTTCGTCGGCAGCAACTCCATTAGCAAGTGTATGAGAGACTCTTATTTTATTCTTCCCATTTTTTGCCCTGTTTCGCACATCACACACTAGCGATGCCATCTGTTTGCGGGCATTTTGTTCTATTTCGTAGAGATAACTTGAGAGGTTGATTTGGTAAGTATGGCCTGCGTCAAAAGGGGCGGTATCGATGATAGGATTAAAATAAACATGCAGCAACTTAATCTCAGCTTTCAACAGGTCGGCCAATTGCAATGCCAGGTCAACAGCCTTGGCTGATGCAGATGAAAAATCAACCGGCACCAAGATACGTCGAACACTTTTAATTGACCTGAGTGATTTTTCTTTTTGCTCTCCCGACTCTGTTTTATATTGTTCGACAATTATCATGGCACGTGTAACATCTGAGGCTCGTACCTTAATTTCAACACCTGTTGATACTGCCGCCTGGAGCAAATTCTGATGTGAGAGGAAACAATCGATTCCTTCGGATTGTAACCTTGATTGTAAAACTAAAGCACGATTATTTGGGAAACGTGCAATGGTGACTACCTTATTAGTGAGTGTTTCCATAACCACAGTCCTTTCTTATATAAACAGCAAGCGTTGATTTAACACGCTTACAATATACGAAATAAATGTGCGCTATGCAAATGAAAATGAAGTGATGAGTAAGAGTTAAAGTTCTTTCCTTAGTCTTGCCACCGGAATGTTCAACTGTTCACGATACTTGGCAACAGTACGTCGTGCTATGTTATAACCCTTTTCCTTAAGTATATCGGTCAGTTGCTCATCAGTGAGCGGCTTTCCTTTTTCTTCAGCAGCAATGCAATCGGAGAGTATTTTCTTAATCTCTCTGGTTGAAACCTCCTCACCCGAATCGGTTTGCATCGATTCAGAAAAGAAGCTCTTCAAGAGGAATGTGCCATAAGGTGTCTGGGCATATTTTGAATTGGCTACTCTTGAGATAGTTGAGATATCCAAACCAACCATTTCGGCTATATCCTTCAGGATCATTGGCTTTAGCTTTGTTTCATCACCTGTAAGGAAATACTCTTTTTGGTATTCCATGATGGCACTCATTGTTACATACAATGTGTTTTGCCTTTGTTTGATTGCATCAATAAACCACTTTGCCGAATCAATCTTTTGTTTGATAAACATAACAGCCTCGCGCTGACTGCTTGATTTGCTCTTGTTTTCAGAGTAACTTTCAAGCATGTCGACATAACTGCGACTTAGTCGCAATTCAGGCATATTACGAGAATTAAGTTGAAGTTCAAGCTCTTCATCGCGGTTGTAAATATAGAAGTCTGGCATAATGTACTGACTGCTGCGTGCACCTTCGTCAACCGAGTTCCCTGGTTTAGGATTAAGCTTAAGAATCTCGTTAATAGCATCTCTCAATTCATCTTCGCTAACCCTGGTTTTACGGGTTATCTTATCATAATGCTTCTTGGTAAGTTCATCAAAGAAATCTTCCACGAGCATAGTGGCCAATTCTATAGCCGGGGTTTGATCTTTTCTTTTCAGCTGTATTAACAAACACTCTCTTAAGTCACGTGCTCCAACACCCGGAGGATCAAATTCCTGCACAATCCTGAGCATATTGTTGATCTCCTTTACATCAGTCATAATATTCTGAGTAAAAGCGAGGTCATCAACCATTGCAGATAACTCCCTGTTCAGATAACCCGAATCATCAATGTTACCTATTATATATGTGGCTATTTTAACCTGGCGATCATCAAGAACTCTTAAGCCAAGCTGCGAAATGAGCATTTCGTGGAAACTTGCGCCTGAAGCATATGGAATTTCATGATGCTCGTCATCGGCACTGGTGTTTCCGGCATTTAACTTATATGCAGGGATGTCATCATCATCAAGATAATCGGTGATGTCAAAATCGTCTCTTTCCTTTTCGAGCTCTGTTACAGGATCAGTTTCAACATCAGTCGGGATATCCTCCTGGTCACCTGACATTTCAGGATCGGAGGCATCTTCAAGAGCAGGATTCTCCTCAATCTCCTGTTTTATCCTTTGCTCTAAAGCAATAGAAGGTATTTGCAGCAACTTCATCAGCAATATCTGCTGAGGTGACAGCCTTTGAAGTAATTTCTGTTGTAACTTCTGACTTAACATGCAAATTCCCTTTTTTTAATTAATTCAGTCTCAAATGTATAAGGTAAACTAATAACGTTTTGTTTACTCAAATAGTCTGTTAAAATTCAGCATTCTGCGGAGTTCTTGGGAATGGTATCACATCACGGATATTAGCCATACCTGTGATGAACAATACTAACCTTTCAAATCCCAGACCAAATCCACTGTGTGGGGCACTTCCAAATCTTCTTGTATCAAGGTACCACCACATATCTTTTTCCGGAATACCTAATTCCCTGATTCTTCTCTCAAGCTTTTCATAGTTCTCCTCACGCTGCGAGCCTCCGATAATCTCACCTATTCTTGGGAAAAGTACATCCATAGCCCTTACAGTCTTTCCATCTTCATTCTGCTTCATATAGAATGCCTTGATCGACATGGGGTAGTTGGTTAAGATTACCGGCTTTTTAAAGTGCTTCTCTACAAGATACCTTTCATGTTCGCTCTGCAGGTCAGTACCCCAGTCAACCGGGAACTCAAACTTCTGGCCTGATGCTTTGAGTATATCGACAGCCTCAGTGTAATCCAATCGCCGGAAAGCATTATCTGTTACAAACCTTAAGCGTTCAATCAATTCATTGTCATACATCTTATTCAGGAACTCCAGGTCGTCCATGCAATTCTCGAGAGCATATCGAACCAGGTATTGCAGAAAGTCTTCTGCCAGGTCCATGTTATCATTTATATCGTAGAAGGCCATTTCAGGTTCAATCATCCAGAACTCGGCAAGGTGCCTGGGAGTATTTGAATTTTCGGCCCTGAATGTTGGTCCGAACGTATATACATTAGATAAAGCCAGTGCACCAAGTTCACCTTCAAGCTGACCAGATACAGTTAAGTTGGTCGGTTTTCCAAAGAAGTCGGCACTGAAATCAACTTCGCCATCAGCAGTAAGAGGAGGCTTTTTGGCATCGAGTGTAGTTACTCTGAACATTGCACCTGCGCCTTCAGCATCCGAACCTGTAATTATAGGAGTATGAAGATAGTAGAATCCGTGGTCATTGAAGTATTTATGAATGGCAAACGACATTGCATGCCTTATTCTCAGCACAGCACCAAAGGTGTTAGTCCTTGGGCGTAGATGGGCAATTTCTCTCAGGAATTCCAGAGTATGTCCTTTCTTCTGAAGAGGATAAGTTTCAGCGTCGGCAGTTCCATAGACCTCGATTTCCTTAGCCTGAATCTCAACAGCCTGCCCCTGTCCGGGTGATTCAACAAGGATTCCGTTTACCGAAATACACGCACCTGTGGTTATAAGTTTGAGAGTCTGCTCATCAAACGAAGCAGGGTCAACTACTACCTGTATATTATGTATTATAGAACCATCGTTTAAGGCAATGAAAGCAACATTCTTGTTGCCACGCTTAGTTCTTACCCATCCTTTGACATTCACTAATGAACCGGCGCCAATTGTTTTCCAATCGCGAAAAAGCTCTGCAATTCGTTTTCTCTTTAGATATTCCATTTAAATATTTGTTTATCTACTGAACCGCAAAATTAAGAAAAATGTGTCACGAAGCCAAAGCATGCAGTGACACAGATACTTTGCTTAACTTTGCACAAACGTGAGATTGATGGAATTTATTCCTTTGCAGAAGTGGATTCAGTATGATGGAAAGCCACTGGTTATTGCAGGGCCTTGCAGTGCTGAATCGGAAGAACAGGTACTGCAAACTGCCAAAGCCATTGCTGCTATCCCAAATGTCAAAGTTTTCAGAGCAGGAATCTGGAAACCGAGAACCCGTCCGGGAGGCTTTGAGGGCGTTGGTAAAATAGGATTGGAATGGCTTAAGAGAGTTAAGGCTGAAACCGGCTTACTGACAACCGTTGAAGTTGCCAAACCCGAACATATTAATGAGGCTGTTAATGCCGGCATTGACATCTTATGGATTGGTGCCCGCACTGTCGTTAATCCTTTTTCTGTTCAGGAACTTGCCGAAGCACTGGCAGGCATTGATATTCCTCTGCTTATTAAAAATCCGGTAAACCCCGATATCAAACTTTGGATTGGTGCTATAGAGAGATTCTTTAAAACAGGTCATCACAAGATAGCTGCAGTACACCGTGGATTCTCGCAGATTGACAAATCAGGGTTCAGATACCCGCCTCTTTGGGAAATTCCAATAGAACTAATGAGACAAGTACCTGGCTTGCCCTTAATATGCGATCCCAGCCACATCAGCGGATCTTCGGCAATGATAAGGTCTGTATCACAGCAGGCTCTCGACCTTGAAATGCACGGACTAATGATTGAAACACATATTGACCCCGGGCATGCGCTTACAGATGCAAGACAGCAACTTTCACCATCAATGCTTGAAGAAGTGCTGAACAGTCTCATTATCCGACAGTCAGGTGTAACCTTTGAAATTGAAAGGAACCTTGAGCTACTGAGGCATGAGATCGACAAGATAGATGATCAGATACTTAATCTTCTGGCTAAAAGAATGGAGATTTCAGAGGAAATGGGCAGGTACAAGTATGATCACAACATTACCATACTCCAGATCAGAAGATGGAAAGAGCTATTTGCCGACAGAATGAGTAAAGGTGAGGATATGAAGATCAATCCTGATTTTCTTGCAGCGATGCTTCGGCTGGTCCATGAAGAGTCTATCCGCATTCAGACAAATGTAATGAAACAACCCAATACCGAAGAAAAGAGACATTAATGATTGAAAACAAGATACAGCCTGAAGTAGCCGTACTCATTGGACTTATCACCAATAAAGAAAATGCTGACCGTGTAAAGGAGACCATGGATGAGCTTGCATTCCTGGTTGAAACAGCAGGTGGCATTCCGGGTAAGAAATTCATTCAGAAACTTGAACGCCCTGATTCAAGAACCTTCATTGGTTCAGGTAAATTACAGGAGGTGAAAGAATATATCACTGCTGAAAATATCAACACAGTAATCTTTGATGATGAGCTGGGGGCCTCACAATTACGCAACCTCGAACGTGAACTTCAATGTAAAGTTCTGGACAGGACAAACCTGATACTCGACATATTTGCCAAAAGAGCTCGTACAACTACTGCAAGGACCCAGGTTGAACTGGCTCAATATGAATATTTGCTGCCAAGACTTTCAAGAATGTGGACTCACCTTGAAAAGCAACGAGGTGGTATCGGAATGAGAGGTCCCGGAGAAAAAGAAATTGAGACTGACCGAAGAATTATCCGCGACAGAATCACCCTATTGAAGAAGCAATTACAGGAGATCGACAAACAGAAAATTACTCAACGCAGTGGTCGTGAGAAACTTGTGAGGGCAGCACTTATCGGCTATACAAATGTAGGGAAGTCAACTATAATGAACCTTTTGAGTAAGTCAGACGTATTTGCAGAGAATAAGCTCTTCGCTACACTTGATACAACAGTCAGGAAGGTAGTAATCGACAATTTACCTTTTCTTCTGACTGATACAGTTGGATTTATCCGTAAACTGCCCCATGGATTAGTCGAATCGTTTAAGTCGACTCTTGATGAGGTTCGGGAGTCTGATTTATTGTTACACATAGTTGATATCTCGCACCCTGATTTTGAAGAACAGATTGCAGTAGTAAATCAAACCCTTGCAGAGATCAAGGCAGCCGACAAGCCTGTAATGATGATATTCAATAAAGTGGATGCTTACCGCCATATTGAGAAAGAAGAAGGTGATCTGACAGAGATGAAGAAAGAGAACATTCCACTTAGTGAGCTCAAGAGAAGCTGGATAGCAAAAGTAAATACACCGGCAGTATTCATTTCAGCGAAGCAAAAAGTCAATCTGGAAGAATTCAGGAAAGTGCTATACAACGAAGTGTACTCTCTTCACATCAAAAGGTACCCTTTCAACAAGTTGCTATATTGACGAATCACATTGTTAATTAATAAGGAAGTCAATAGGCTCATTCTTAAAGAAATATTTTTAACTTAGCAGCTTAAAACACAGTCTACAAAAGCCATGAAAGACATCATAGTTGCTATTGATTTTTCTAATGGATCACTGCATGCGCTGGATTATGCCATTGAGTTCGCGAACCACATGCAATCCAATTTAATGATGGTATGGGTTAATAATCAATTGACTCATGATACCTTTAATGGCGAGGTAAATGAATTTAAGGAAGAAGCCATCAGGAACTTTGAGGAAATTAAGGAAGCCAAGAGCGGATTGGTCAAACATGGCAAACTCACATACAAGCTTCGCAAAGGTAAGGTATATCAGGAAATAGCCTTGCAGGCAAAAGCCATTAATGCAGGGCTTATAATAGCAGGTACACATGGGGTTACTGGGTTCGAGGAATTCTGGATTGGCAGTAATGCTTATAGAATTGTATCGTATGCTCCATGCCCTGTCATCACCGTAAGGTACGATTTCAGAATAAAACCTGAGGGTATTAAGAGCATCGTTCTTCCAATCGATAGTTCAGCCGACACCAAGCAGAAGCTGCCTTTCGCAATACAATTAGCCAATGCATTCAAAGCTGAAGTTCACTTAATTGCAGTCTATTCTACCGGTTTGAAATCAATGCAACGAAGAGTTGAGAACAGTGCTATTGTAGCTGAACGTTACCTTAGAGAAGCCGGTATTAATTATTCAATCACTACCAAGAATTCGAATAATATTACCACAACCACCCTTGAGCATGCTCAGGATGTAAATGCTGATTTAATTGCCATAATGACTGAGCAGGAAACCAGTGCCAATAATATACTTTTAGGGCCGTTTGCCCAGCAAATGGTGAACTATTCGCATATCCCGGTGTTAAGTATACAGCCGAAGGAGATTTACGAAATATCTACCAGATAACTATTATGACTAAGATCTTTACTACTCTGCTGCTTGTAATGCTTACTACAATTTTACATGCCCAGAATGAGCGTGCAGAACTCGTACAGGATAAAAGAGTCGACTTATTGGTTGATAAGCATGTATTCCTTAACCGTCACCAATTCACTTTAACAGGCTGGAGAATTCAGATTTTCTTTGATTCAGGAGCAAATTCTAAGCGTAAGGCAACAGATGCACTCCGAAGTTTCAACCAGCGCTACCCTGATTATGAGGCCTACCTCTCATTTAAAGAACCATACTACCGTGTACGTGTCGGTGATTTCAGATCCCGATTGGAAGCTGAAGGTTTTCTGAGAAAGATCCAGATGGAGTATCCCAATGCTTTTGCCACAAATGATTATATAAACCCACCACCATTAGATTATCCTCTTCCTTTAGATTAATCATCCACCTTTAGATTACCCACAACGTTAAGATTATTTCACACTTATAGAGTATCGGCCTTTTTTATACTAGTTCCCGATTCTCTCCTCATTTAACCTGATGGTTCAATTTCATATCACATGATTACTTTGTAAATGATCTGATTGATAATACCTTCTTCTAAAGAATATCGCATACAATACCTCTGTGTCAATCTATTCTTGACGACTATATTATTAAGCCAAACTATTATTAATGCTAACTTGAATTGACTTTACCGGTTCAATCTCGTACCTACGTATAATTGAAAACAATAATAATATTGAACAAATTAATAGGTTGTTGTTTTTTTGTTGTATATGCCTTTATTTTTTCATATATTAGCACAAAATAACACCGATGACTATGAAAACAATCTTGTCCGCAATCGATTTTTCTGATTGTTCAATTAATGCGCTCGAACATGCCATTACCATTGCGCGTGCTTCAAAATCAAACTTATTACTGCTGTGGGTTAACAATCCAAATAACACTAAGACAATTCTATCATCCGACTTGTCAGATGATCTACTTGAAGAGGTTGAACATCAGTTTAGCCGGCTAATAGCTAAGTATGGACCTGAACTTCCGGAAACTAAGATTGATTATATTATCCGGGAAGGAAAAGTATATAAAGAGGTAGTCAACCAGGCAAAGGAATCGGATGTATGGTTAATTGTTGCCGGGACACATGGCTCCTCAGGCTTTGAAGAATTCTGGATTGGCAGCAATGCTAATAAAATAGTCTCCGTAGCGCCTTGCCCCGTAATCACGATCAGGGCCGGTATCCAAATTGAAAGGCATCTGGAAAGAATCGTTATGCCACTCGACAGTACTCCTGAGACCAGGCAGAAGGTACCATTTACATGTGATCTGGCTGCTATGTTCAATGCCGAAGTGCATATCCTTGCAATGTATACTACTTCAGTCGAGCAAGTGCGTGGATATGTTAACAGTTACGCTAAGCAGGCCTCAACTTACTTCAAGAAGAATAATGTAAGGCACCAGATTGTTGAAGTGGAGGCTGATAATATCAGCACAGCCACCATGGAATATGCTAAAAAGGTTGATGCTAACCTTATCTCAATCATGACCGAGCAGGAGAAATCAGCCACCAATATATGGCTAGGCCCATATGCTCAGCAGATGGTTCATCATTCACCTATCCCTGTTCTTTCAATCCACCCCATGGAAATACCTATTTCATTAGGTTTATAAGCACAATAAGAACCAACACACAGTACGCTGTAAAGTAATCGCATGCGGTGTCTTCATCCCTTAATAACAGGCTGGGTAAGGACATCGCATGCGGTGTTTAGGTACATCGGTATACAGTACTCATATTACACATCGTGGCGACAATACAAAGAGAACCATCCTCTTCACTTCACTGCGGTAGACAACATAGCCCTTTCTCACTAAAACAGACGGTTTTATGGAAATTTTGGTTAAATTTGCATTCTTGAACGAATGCTATGAATAAAAACCTTGATGCTTCAGCTGAACACCTTACTGCAACTGAACGTGAACTTGAAAAAGTGCTACGACCGGCTGATTTTGCTGACTTTTCGGGGCAGCAGGGCGTAGTTGATAACCTGAGGGTTTTTGTCAAAGCAGCCAAACTGAGGGGTGAGTCATTGGACCATGTGTTATTGCATGGACCTCCGGGATTGGGGAAAACCACACTTTCGCACATCATCGCTAATGAACTGGGAGTGAATATAAAGATCACTTCAGGTCCTGTATTGGACAAACCGGGTGACCTGGCCGGTTTGCTGACTAACCTTGAACCTAATGATGTGCTTTTTATTGACGAAATACATCGCCTGAGTCCTGTAGTGGAAGAGTACCTCTATTCAGCAATGGAGGACTTCAGAATCGACCTGATGATTGAAACAGGCCCAAATGCAAGAAGTGTCCAAATATCTCTCAGTCCATTTACCCTGGTAGGAGCAACAACCCGGTCAGGTTTACTTACTGCACCATTGCGTTCACGTTTCGGGATAAATGCCCGTCTGGCTTATTATGATGCCGCAACTCTTCAGCGTATAATTGAGCGTTCAGCTGCTATTTTGCGTGTTTCCATTACAAGTGAAGCAGCATCAGAGCTTGCACGCCGAAGCAGGGGAACTCCGCGTATTGCCAATCTGCTGCTTAGGAGGGTTAGAGATTTCGCTCAAATAAAAGGAAACGGTTCAATTGATCTTGCCATTTGTCAGTATAGTCTGCAGGCTTTACAAGTCGACAAGAACGGGCTTGATGAGATGGATAACAAAATCTTAACCACCATAATCGACAAATTCAAGGGCGGGCCGGTTGGATTAACCACCATTGCTACAGCCGTAGGTGAAGATCCGGGCACAATCGAAGAAGTGTATGAACCTTTCTTAATCCAGGAAGGTTATCTTATGCGTACACCAAGGGGCCGTGAAGTTACAGCTTTGGCCTATACGCACCTCGGTAAAACAAAACACGGTTCACAGCAGGAACTTTTCTAAAATAAATAATTACCTACCCTCTTGCATGGAAGTCTTTCTATGTAAGTAATTTGCTTTTTGCGGAAACTGAAATGAACAAGTCGCAATTAAACCACACTATTAAAGAGGAAGCACTCAGGCAGGGCTTCAGCTACTGTGGTATTGCAAAAGTTCGCAGACTTGATGAGCATGAACCACGACTGGTTGAATGGTTGCAGAAAGGAATGAATGGCTCAATGCAGTATATGGAAAATAATTTCGAGAAGCGACTTGACCCCGCCAAATTAGTCGATGGAGCGAAGACTGTCATTTCACTCATGATGAATTATTTTCCTTCTCAGTCACAAAGTTTAGAGCTAAAAGTATCGAAGTATGCCTGGAATGTTGATTACCACTTCGTAATAAAAAACAGATTATTTAAGATGGTGGAAAATCTTAAAGAGGTGACAGGTGATTTTAATTTCAGGGTATTTGTTGATTCAGCACCAATTCTCGATCGTGCATGGGCAGTTGAAGCAGGTATTGGATGGATTGGTAAGAACTCAATGCTTATCAGTAGAAAGAATGGTTCTTTTTTCTTCCTCGCCGAAATAGTATGTGATTTGGAACCTGAATATGATCTTCCTTTTGGAGGTAGCTATTGTGGCGATTGCAGAAGGTGTATTGATGCGTGTCCCACTGAAGCTATTACCGAAGGCAAAATGATAAATGCAAATAAGTGCATTTCGTATCTCACCATTGAGCTTAAAGATGATATAGACAACTCCTTCAAAGGCAAATTCAATGATTGGATCTTTGGATGCGACATCTGTCAGGATGTGTGTCCCTGGAATAAATTCTCCCTCCCCCACTCTGTTGTACAGTTTACCCCCTCGGGCGATTGGCTTGAATGGACAGCTGATGACTGGCAAGCTATGGACAAACCCTTATTCAATGAAATTTTCCGCAATTCTGCTCTCAAAAGGGCAGGATTCAATAAGTTAAAAAATACCATTAATTTTGTGACCCTTAAGAAATGATGATGAACAAATCTGAAACATTAAAGCAACAAAAGATCGAAACCTGCATTGAATCTGAAATTGGCAGGTTGGAGGGTGTTATATTGCACACTCCCGGTGTTGAAGTTGAAAGCATGACGCCTGATACTGTGCAAAAAGCACTATACAGCGACATCCTGAATCTTCAGGTTGCTTCACGTGAGTATAACGAATTTAAATGTGTCCTGGACATATACACAACAACCTTCCAGGTTCGTGATCTTCTCAAAGATATACTTCGTGATGAAAGAACCAGAGCAAGCTTGGTAAACTCAATCTGCGACCATGAGAAAACAGAGAAACTGAGAGACACTCTGCTCTCAATGCCTTATGATAGACTGGCTGTTGCTTTAATTGAAGGTGTAGAATTGACACGCGACAACCTCTCAAAATTCCTTAGCAAAGAACGATTTGAGCTTGAGCCGATGCATAATGCCTTTTTCACACGTGACGCATCAATAGCTATCGGCAATGAAATCATGGTCAGCAGGATGGCACGCCGTGTACGCGACAGGGAGTCGTTGATTATGGAGGCAATATTTGATTCACACCCTGTATTTTCAACAAAGACGGTAAATCCATATTCAAGCAGACATTTCTGTAAGGATTTCAGCTTTGAAGGTGGTGATTTTATTGTTGCACGTGAGGATGTTCTTATGATTGGAACAGGAATCAGAACCACACCTAAGGCTATTGACTTTATAATCGATCATTATAAACAAAGTGGTAAGAAGAAACACATTATAGTACAAGAACTTCCATTTGAGCCTGAGTCGTTTATCCATCTTGATATGGTCTTCACATTCACTGACATAAATGAATGTATGATATACGAGCCTCTGGTAAGGTACCCGGGTAGATTTCTCACAATTCACATACAAATTGAAAATGGCAAGGTGACAATCAGGGAAGAAGAAAATATACCTGATGCATTAAGTAAGCTGGGAATGGATATAAAAACGATGAATTGTGGGGGAACAAAGGATATATTTAACCAGGAACGCGAGCAATGGCATAGTGGGGCAAACTTCTTTGCCCTTGAGCCGGGAAAGATAATCGGTTACGGAAGAAACATCCATACACTTGAAGAATTGAACCGTAACGGTTATGATATCGTTAAAGCTAAAGATCTGATAAAAGGAAAAGATTTTATCGAAGATCATAAGAAATGTGTCATCACCATCGAAGGTGCCGAGCTTGCCAGAGGTGGCGGAGGCTGCAGGTGCATGACAATGCCATTCAGAAGAGCAAAGATTGATAATTAACAATAACCATTCCAGCGTATGACTAAACTAATTAAACTTATCACCATGGGAATCCTTTTAGGTTCACTACTATCAAACTTTCCCCAAGCTGTTGCACAGAAAACTGCAGGAGGCGAATTTAAAGTAGAGTATGAAAAATATCAACTCGATAACGGACTGCAGGTTGTGTTGCACCACGACGATTCCAATCCAATTGTATCGGTTGCAATCTTATATCACGTAGGTTCAAGCCGTGAGAAGGAAGGCAAGACCGGTTTCGCCCATTTCTTTGAACATATGCTTTTCCAGAATTCTGAAAATGTAGGCAAAGGCATGTTCTTTAAAAAGATTGATGATCTTGGCGGATCATTTAACGGAGGCACCTGGAATGACGGAACCGTTTATTATGAAGTAGTTCCAAAAGATGCCCTCGAGAAAATTCTATGGATGGAAAGCGACCGTATGGGCTTTCTGATCAACACTGTTACACAGGGTGCACTTGACAGGGAAAAAGACATCGTAATCAACGAAAAGCGTCAGAGAGTTGACAACCAGCCTTATGGCCATGCTGATTATGTTCTCGATAAAAACCTCTATCCTGCATCACATCCCTATTCATGGCAGGTAATAGGCTCAATGGACGATCTGCGTAGTGCAACACTTGACGATGTAAGGGAATTTTATGATAAATACTATGGTGTAAACAATGCTACAATGGTCATTGCAGGTGATTTTGATGCAGCCAAAGTAAAGCAACTAGTACAAAAATACTTCGGTGAATTCAAGCCTCGTACCAAACCGGCAAAGATGAAACCAATGCCTGTGACCCTTGCTGAGACTAAGAAACTCTATCATGAGGATAACTTCGCCAAGTTGCCTGAGCTTACCATTGTTATCCCCACCGTTGAAGCCTATCACCCCGATTCATACGCACTGGATGTATTAGCTGACTTGCTTGCTGATGGTAAGAAAGCCCCATTGTACAAGGAGATAGTTGAAAATAAGAAGCTTGCACCAAATATTACAGTATACAACCAAACTCTTGAACTGGCAGGTAAATTCAATATCAGTGTTAAGGCTTTCGAAAACACAAGTCTCGATTCAGTAATGGCTGCAATCCATAACGGATTTATGCAATTTGAGAAAAATGGTTTCACTGAATCAGATCTTCAGAGAATCAAGAACATAAGGGAAACAGCCTTCTATAACAGTATCTCCAGCTTATTAGGCAAATCATTCCAATTGGTACAAGCCAATGTATTTGGTGGTGATCCTGCACGTATGATGGATGACGTTAAATTGCTGAACGCAGTCACCAAAGAAGACATTATGCGTGTGTATAACAAGTATATCCGTAATAAAAACTTTGTTGTTACCAGCTTTGTACCTAAAGGACAGATTAATCTGGCACTCGCCGGTTCAGTTAAAGCCGATGTTGTTGAAGAATCAATTGAAGATTCAGGATCAGAATCAAGTGAAACAGCAGAAGTAAATGAGGATTTCCAAAGAACCCCAAGTACATTCGATCGTACAATTGAACCTGATTTAGGTGAAAAACCTCTGCTTTCGACTCCAAATATCTACAACTTTAAGATGAACAACAAGATGCAGGTTTATGGCATTGAAAGCCATGAACTTCCTTTAGTTCAATTTAGTATCAGACTTAAAGGAGGCCAACTTCTTGAGCAACCTGAAAAGGTTGGAACTTCAAGACTTCTGGCTGAATTGATGATGGAAGGCACTAAAGATATGACTCCTGAAGAACTTGAAGAAGCTATAGGACAACTTGGTGCTAAAATCAATATCTCATCTTCAGCCGAATTTATGACCATCTCAGGTAACTGTCTTTCACGTAACTATGAGGCATTATTGGGTTTGGTTGAGAAGATTATTCTTGAGCCTCGTTGGGATGAAAAAGAATTCGACAGGCTGAAACAAGCTGCAATAAGCAATGTAATTCAGCGACAGGCAAATCCAAATGCAATAGCCGGAAATGTCTTCTATAAAAAACTGTATGGTAGCGACCATATCCTTTCATTACCTGGTTCAGGAACGGTTGAATCTATTCAGAATATCACCATCAACGACTTGAAGGATTACTACAAGAAAGCTATATCGGCATCAGTGGCCAATTTCCATATTGCAGGTGACATAAAGCAGGAGGCAACTCTCAATTCACTTAAGAATCTTGAGAAACGTTGGGAAATGAAAGAAGTAATATTCCCAAAATATACTCTGCCTTCAAATCCTTCAAAGCCTGCTGTATATTTTGTTGATGTTCCTGATGCAAAGCAATCGGTTATTATGATTGGTGCTTTAACCGTGCCGCGCAACCATCCTGACTACTTCCCTGCAACCTTCACCAACTACAAATTAGGTGACGGAACAGGATCGAAGCTCTTCCAGATTCTTCGTTTAGAGAAAGGATACACCTATGGAGCATATTCTTTCCTCATCCCGCGGGTAACAACCGGACCATTCGTGGCAAATTCAAGTGTACAATCGATGTTCACCCTCGAATCAGTTAATCTCTTTCACCAGATCATTTCAGATTATGGCAAAGAATACTCAGCTGAAGATCTTGAAACAACGAGAAGCGCAATGATTCGTTCAAATGCCGGTAAATTTGAGACTATCGGTAATCTGATTGGTATGCTTCATGATATCAGTACATATGGCCTTCCACATGATTATATTAAGAAGGAAGAACAGATAGCTGAAAAAATTACCCTTGATGAGGCTAAGTCTATCTACAGCAAATATATACGTCCCGAAAACATGGTATATGTGATTGTAGGTGATGCAAGAACCCAATTCGGCAGGATAAAAGAAGCCGGTTTAGGTGAACCTATTATGGTTGATAAGGAAGGAAATGAAGTAAATCCTTAATTAATACGATCGATAAATTAAAAGAGGCTGGATCACTACGATTCAGCCTCTTTTTTTTATATCTGGAAATTAACTAAAAAGTCAATTACATCATTACAGCAATTTCGTGATGACCTCATCAACTTTTTGCTCTAATTCATCAACAGTACCATTATTTTCAAAACAGTAAGCTGCCAATTGCATGCACTTTCTGATATTCTGGTTATTGGGGTCGGTTGAATCCATTTCACGCTTCTCATTATCCAGAAATGTTTGATAGTCGATGCTATCGGTTTCTGAATTTCGAAGTGTGATGCGTTGATAGCGTAATTCAGGATTTGCATCTACTGCAAAAAGACAGAAATTTCCCTTCTCACGTAGAGACATGACTTCACCCGGAGTTCTAATGCTTTCAATTATACAATTATGCTGACCTGTTGCTGCTTCATCATAAAGTTCATCAACGATAAATGAGGGTGAATTTTCAGCCCTGAGTTTATTTGCCACTACCACCATTGAATCACGATTTTGTGGCAATCCTGCCTTTTCAATTTCCTTTAACAGATATTCCCTAACAGACAGATGTTTGAAATTCCACTTTCTAACAAGAAAATCAACTATTGTTCCTTTACCTGCACCCAAAGTGCCTGTTATTCCAATAATAAGCATTAGCCTTCTTTTTGTCAAAGGTAGTAAAATAGTTTTGGTTCAATGTGGTTCATTGATATACATTTTGTTGTAAAGACCTTTTCGCGTTTAGAGTTGGGCATATATTGACTGAGGGTTGGGAGACGCTTGGGTGAGGGTTGATTGACGGTAATGGTCATCCAACCCTCACCCAAGCGTCAGTCAACCCTCTCCAAACCCACTTCTAAAGATACTGCCTCTCAACCACTTTCATTGTCTCAAAAACTCTTAAAAGGTATAAAAAAAGGCCATCCCGAGAGGGACAGCCTGAATTCAGGAGATTATTAAATCTAATAAATCTGTTTTATTTCAAGGCCTTTAAAGCTTCGGCAGCAGCATTCAGAGTGGGCTGAATTGATATCTCACTACCAACAGCATTTTTCATCCAAACCTGAGGCACCAAGCGTCCCTGAGTGTACATTCTGTTGAACTCTTCGGCAAGTGATTTTCCTTTTACCTGTTGTTCAATCTGGAAATCAATCAGATGTCCCATCGGGTAATTTGAAAGATATAGTGGATTATCAATCATGTGTGAGTAGATTGCAAGAATTGGCTCGTCTTTACCACCAAGTACCGGAGCATAGTAAGCATTCCAAACTTCCTTTGCAGCAGAGATAACAGCCTCTTTAAGCTGTGCAGGAGTGGCATTTGGATTAGCATACATCCATTTCCACACTTTCATATCAACCAGTGAAACTCCCATTATTTCATAGCTTCCCCAGAAATTATCTAATGCCATCATATGTTCCTTATTTGGATCAGAATTGGGTAAACCCAACAATTCAAGGTCGCGTTTCTGGAAAAGGAAAGCAACAGCCTCAGTGAATGCTGTATTAGGAACTCCCTGAAGCATATAATAATCAACATCATTCATGGTTACAGTCTGCTCAACATTATGTCCAAATTCATGAACAGCAATATTATAACCTTTATAATCCATTCCTTTATCCTGAATGCGGGTTCTCAGGTGAGCAAAGTCATTACGCATGGCTGAACCCCATGCATGTCCTGAACCACGGGCAGGGTCGACAACGATGAGTGATGAAATCTCTTCAGCTTTCTTCTTATCCCATCCAAGCTTTACGAGGATATTAGGCATGTCAGCTTCAAATGCTGCAGGATTGGGGTATTTTGAGGCTGTCATTGCAGTAAGTTGCTCTTCAGGCAAACCACCTCTTGATTTGAATCCGTTGTACCAGATATCAAATGGCTCAAGCTTACGTCCCAGTTGTTTACTGATATATGCACCTACTTCTTTTACCATGGGTGAGGAGACAAATTCAGTAAATAACCGCTCAACATCAGCCTGTGGTATTTCCATTCCCTCCTCAAATGCTCTGTCGATGTAAGTTGGCAGATTCGGACTGTATGGATCCATTGCACTCAGTGCCTTAAAGTTGCCGAGTAATACTGAATATCTTACATCAGGTTCGGGAGTTGACGGGCTCTCCTTACCATCCTTAAATATCTTATTACTTACGGGATCCCATGTATATGTACCGCTATTTATAACCTGTGAAGGTATGCTCTGATCAATAATCCGCTTCATTACACTGTATATGATGCGCTGTTTCTCAAGACCATTTGCTCCGACATAATTCGACTTTAGTTCATCGCGTAAGCCCCAGTGGGTGATAAGTTTCATGTCAGCAGGGAAGAGTTGCTTGCCCTTGGCATTGAGCAGATTCCCCATGAAAATATTGTATTCCGAAATGTAAGTATCGGCTTCGGTAAGCACTTTTGATGCATTCATTACTATATCGGCAGGGATTCTTGATGTAAATCTGTCGCCCATACGTGCATATGCCCATTGCTTTCTCGACCAGTTAGCACCCTGAGTGGTTTTTTCTTCCAGACTATAATAAGGGAAATTTAGTGCAGTAATGAAAGCAATTTTATTTTCGAACATATCATCAGTGAGGTGTGCTGCAACATTATAGCCGCCAAACATCATATCAACAGGCTCAATTTCGGGACCTGTAAGATGTATAGGTTCCTTTAGTTTCAGATCGATTATATTAAAGTAACCTGCGAATACCTCAAAATTGCGCTCCAGTTTTGTGTATAACCTCTCGAGGGCTGCCTCATCTGCTATGAAGTTTTCTGCACAAAAAGCTTCAAAAGCACTTTTATCACCATCTGATTCACGCCATAATGAAGCTGCTTGTTTTACTCCACGTTCAATACGGAATTTGGCTCCGTCGCCATATTTCTTAAGTAAATCGGCCTGTACTTTTTCCATAGTTGAATTGTCAATGTTTCCTTTGTCGCCTGCTGTTGAAGCCATAGCAGTGAAAACTGTTCCAATGAATACCGCGACCAATATCAACGGTAATAATCTGTTTCTATACATGGTTCTTGATTTTAAGTGTAACAAAAGTAATTACTTTTGTATTTTATTGCAATTAGATGTTTACAGACGAAACCGGGCAACGACCTACACAAAAGATCTTTACGGAAGTCCCACCAAAGTATGACTTCCTCAACCGAGTGCTTACTCTTAATCTTGATGAAAAATGGAGGATTAAGGCAACCCGTGAGCTCTTGCGTAATAAACCTTCAAAAGTACTTGACCTGTGTTGTGGCACTGCCGACCTGACTATGCATATTGCCAGAATGGCTTCTCCACAAACTGAATTGTACGGGCTTGATTTTAGTCATACAATGCTTGAAAGGGCAAAACAAAAAGTTGCTGTATTTGGAAAAGAAAGAGTGAAACTTATTCAGGGAGATGCCGGTAATATGCCTTTTGAAGACAACTACTTTGACTCAATAGGTATAGCATTTGGCTTCAGAAATCTTACATTTGAGAACCCTGATGCACAGCTGCATATAAGTGAAATATTACGAGTACTAAAACCCGGCGGGCGATTTGTGATAGTTGAAACCAGTCAGCCGGCTAACAGGATTATAAGGTTCTTTTACCACATTTATCATAATGTAATTACAGCACCAATAGGTGGGATGATTTCAGGAAACAGACCTGCATACAATTATCTGGCTTATTCAGCTAATCATTACTATACTTTGCCACAACTTTCTGAACTATTGCTGAATGCAGGTTTCGGGAAAACAACAGGCACTCCCCTGATGCTTGGGGCTGCAGCAGTTATGGTTGCTGAGAAATAGACTGCTTCGGTTTACAACTCAGGTTTGCCCATGGGGTAAGACCGTTGTTGCTGAAATAAAATTCTTAAGTTAACCCTTACTTTTTAAACCGTTCCTCAATAAGTCCCATTACAAGACTTACTATCTCCTTATGGGTCACAGTACTGGAGTTAATTTGCAGGTCATAGAGAAAAGTATTGTCCTCCGCGCCTTTTAATGCATTAACAATCAAACGGTGTCTTCTGTGGTCAATCTTCGTTATCTCCTTAAGCATATGTTCACGGTTAGCGTGAAACCTGTCCATCAATGATTGCAGACGCCACTCGAGAGGAGCATATAACTTAATATGGATAGAAGGCTGCATTCCCTGAGTAATTGCTACTCCTCCCCTGCCAACGATGATTGCATTGCCGGCATGTGCTGCAGATATGATAACATTAGCAATTGTCTGACGCACTTTGCGATCACTCTTGTAGTATTTGGTAGATAAAGCTGCAAGTACTTCATCCATCATTGTCCTGTCGACAGATTCGGAAACAGTCTGAACTTTTCGTGGTTCCATATCAAGCTTCTTCGCCGACTCCATTATAATCTCCTTATTCAGGATGCTCCACTTCCGGCCTCTCTTCTTTAATTCATCCCTGAGCATTTTGGCCAACAGATTGGCCTGGCATCCGATTTCCCTTGATATTGTAATGAACGGTCCACTTTCTTTGCTGACATAAGTTGGTTGATTACGGTCGAAGCTCTCAACCATATATTTAATCAGCAGGTCGTTATTATACATCTTTTAGCTTATTTATGACAAAGATAGCAAGTGAATACATATCACAATGCACGAAATCATATTACTTCAGTCTGCTCCTTAATTCTTCTCCTTGTTTTTCAAAACCCGGTTTACCCAGTAGGGCAAACATATTTTTCTTGTATGCTTCAACACCGGGTTGGTCAAAAGGATTAACATCCAAGACATACCCTGAGAGTGCGCATGCAAACTCATAGAAATATATAAGTTGACCGAGAGTAAACTCATTAACGGCGGGCAGACTGATTACAATATTGGGAACCCCTCCATCCATGTGGGCAAGTAAGGTCCCGAGCTCTGCTTCCCTGTTCACCTGGTGCAATCGCTGTCCGGCTACAAAGTTTAGCCCGTCAGAATCATCTGAATCCATCGGGACAGTTAAATCTTTTTGTGGTTTCCCGATGCTGAGTACTGTTTCGAATATTACCCGTAAGCCTTCCTGAATATACTGACCCATACTGTGCAGATCAGTTGTAAAACTAACGCCTGCAGGAAAGATTCCTCTGTTTTGTTTCCCCTCACTTTCACCAAAGAGCTGCTTCCACCATTCAGTTATATAAATAAGTGATGGTTGATAATTAACCATTATTTCAACAGGCTTTCCAGCTCTGTACAGGGCATTGCGTGCTGCAACATATTTGAATGCAGGGTTATCATCGATAGTTTTATTTTGAGTTACCACTTCTTTCATTGCCTTAGCTCCTGCTATCAGTTGTCTGATATCAAATCCTGCTACGGCAATCGGTAACAGACCAACCGGAGTGAGAACCGAGTATCTTCCACCAACATCATCGGGCACCACATATGTCTTGTAACCTTCAGTATTAGCCAAGCCCTTGAGTGCACCTTTTGCCTTATCGGTAATTGCTATAATTCGCTTACGGGCCTCCTCTTTTCCATATTTCTGTTCAAGGTGAGCACGAAGGATTCTGAAGGCAATGGCAGGCTCGGTAGTTGTGCCGCTTTTTGAGATGACGGCAAGTGAATAATCACGCTGATCAAGAACCTTCAATAAATCGGCAAGGTAATCTTCCGAAATATTATTACCTGCATATACTACAAACGGTTTTCCCCTGTGATCCTTCGACAGGAGATGAGCAAAATTATCTTGAAGAGCTTCAATAACAGCTCTTGCTCCAAGATATGAGCCACCAATTCCGACAACAACATAAAGATCAGAAGACTGTGAAATCAATTGAGCATCATTTTCAATTGAGCGGTACATATCTTCGTCAATCTCATCCGGAAGAGTAATCCATCCCAGGAAATCGTTGCCTTTTCCGGTTTTATTCAGAAGAGTACCCTGATGTCTGATCAGTTCTTCGGTAAAAGAATATAGGTTCTCTTTTTCGATAAAGCCTTCCAGTCCTCGTAAATCTACTTTAAGATCGGTCATTATGAATATGTTTCAGTTTGATATTGAAGATGAGATGATAGGATTTGTAACTATAAACTGCAAAGGTAGTTCATTGTTTAAACATAATAAAAAAGGCGAATGCAACTCCTGATGAGTTGCATTCGCCTTTTTTCACACAACAAAACCAATTTTATAGTTTCACACACACAACACTAAATCCATTGGTATCAGACAATCACTTCTGACATTACAAAGTTACTGTAGCCACTCCCGATGCCTTGTTAACCAAATACAACAAACGTTAAAAGATGTTAACCTCAGGACAGTCAGAAAAACAGTCACTTACCTTTGCAATATGAACAGTCGGGTTATAGTGTGGATTACACTTCTGGTAAGCATCGCCATCGTCATTCTGATAGGCATCCAGGCCTATTGGATAAAGAATGCAGTGGAGCTTCGCGAAACTAATTTCAGGAGAAGCGTTGCAGAAGCAGTTGGTGAGGTTATGTTGAAAATCGAGAAAGAAGAAGTTAATCGACAGATACAGAAGAATATAGAATACAACATACTGTTACGATCAATTGACTCATTAGATTATCTGATTTATCTGGAAACAGGTAACACTGATCATATTCAGAGTGGTAGTTTTAATTATAAGCGTAAACAGGAATGGAATGAAGTGATTGAAAATAATGAGTGGAAGCTTGTAAAGAAATCCGATTCATCATCAATTGAATATCCCGGACAAGATACAATAAAAGATACAACCATTTCATTAACCGACAGGGCAAAGCAACTGAATCGTAAAAAAGCATTCCTGTTGAATCAGGTGTTTGATGAAATGTTCAACAATCCTTTCACCCCTTATATCGAAAACTGGCTTACAGAGGGAAAGATAGATACTTTACTAAAAAATGCACTCGACAACAAAGGCATTAATGCAAAGTACCAGTTTTGCATATACAGCAAACAACGAAACCTTGTAGTAATTGAGAAAGATCCTGCAGCCAGACAACAGCTTATGCAGGACGGGCTGTATTACAGACTATTCCCTGCTAATAACTACTCACCCAACGATTATCTGGTTTTATATTTTCCGAATCAAACCAGGTATCTGCTTGTGCAGATGAGCGGTATGGTAACAATATCAGGTGTCCTGATGCTTGTTATTATTCTATCGTTCATGTTTGTGATTATCACCATTTTCCGACAGAAGAAGCTATCACAAATGAAGAACGATTTCATCAATAACATGACTCACGAATTCAAGACACCCATAAGTACAGTGTCGTTAGCATGCGAGGTACTGAATGACCCTTCAGTCCCTAAAAGCGATGAGTTCGTGAAATCGTATATTGATATCATTAGCGAAGAAAACAAGAGACTTGGTGTGATGGCTGAAAAGATCCTTCAGACTGCAATCCTTGAGAAGGGACAATTGAATCTGAGGAAGGAAAAGATTGATATACACCACATTATTGAGGATGTAGCTCATAAAATTGCCATTCAGGTTGAGATTCGTGACGGAAGCATTCAAACAGAGCTGAATGCCACTGAACCGTTCATAATTGCTGATAAGGTTCACATCACCAATGTCATTAATAATCTTCTCGATAATGCAAATAAGTATTCTCCTCGAAAGCCATTAATTACAATTAGCACTCAGGATCAGAACGAGGGAATGCAGATAAGCATTACCGATAATGGCATTGGAATCAATAAAGCCAATCTGAAGAAGATATTTGAGAAACTATACAGGGTTCCAACCGGTGATGTGCATAATGTTAAAGGCTTCGGTTTGGGATTAAGCTATGTAAAGTTTATTGTTGAAAAACATGGAGGCAGAGTCACCGTTGAGAGTGAACCAGGCAAGGGTTCCACTTTCAGGGTATGGTTGCCATATAAGACTTGAGAATGATGACAATATAGCTGCGGCAGGTAGTAGTTGGAAGATGAAAGAGGAAAGGAATTTTTAACGTTTGAATTAGTATATTTGTAATATGGAAAATCAAAAAGTACGAGTTCTTTTAGCTGAAGATGACCGGAATCTCGGCAACATACTAAAGGCCTATCTTGAGGCCAAAGGATATTCCACACGATTATGTATCAACGGCCAGGAAGCTTACGATCAGTTCGTGAGAGAAAAATACGACTTCTGTATTGTCGATGTAATGATGCCTTTAAAAGACGGCTTTACACTGGCCAAAGAAATCAGGCAGTACGACAAACATATTCCAATACTATTTCTCACGGCAAAATCGCTTGAAGAGGATAAATTGAAAGGATTCCAGGCAGGAGCTGATGATTATCTCACCAAGCCTTTCAGCATGGATGAGTTATTGCTCAGGATGGAAGCAATTTTAAGACGTTCAGGCATTAGTCCTACAGGCAACAAATCATTTAAAATAGGCACACTCGACTTTGATTACAATCTCCAGATTCTCAAAAGTGATGGTAAGGAAATTCGCCTGACATCCAAAGAGAATGAATTACTACGCCTGCTTTGTGAGAACATTAATGAAACTCTTGATCGCAGTTTTGCGCTTAACAAGATATGGCAAGACGACAGCTATTTCAACGCCCGCAGCATGGATGTCTATATAGCAAAGCTGCGTAAATACCTTAAGGACGATCCCAACGTTGAGCTTATCAACGTTCACGGCATTGGATTTAAGCTTGTGGTGAAGGGATAAGGCAACTATTTCCTCCTCTTCCTCTTCTCTTCGGCTTTCTCAGCCTCTTCAATTAACTTTCGCCAGTCCTTTGGACCTTCTGTGGAGAGGTCGATTGTTTCATCATACTCACTTTTAGAGATCTTCAGGACTTCAATTTCTCTTTCCAGGTAAGACTGTATCTCCTCAAGTATTGGCTTCTCGCCTTCACTACAGAATGAAATTGCTGTACCCCTCTTTGTTGCCCTGCCTGTACGACCTACCCTGTGAACATAATTTTCGGCCTTTTCAGGCAGGTCATAGTTTATGACATATTCAACATTGGGTATATCTATCCCTCTGGCAGTTACGTCGGTTGCAATAAGAATGTTGATTTCTCCTTTACGGAATTTACCCAATGCACTTTCCCTCTCCTTCTGATCTTTATCACCATGCATGGTAATGCTCTTGATTTTAACTCGTTCAAGAGCAGCACTTACTCTCTCTGCACGTACTTTGGTTCGCACAAAAACGAGCATTTTACTATCAGGATGCTCACGTATGATCCTTTCAAGGAAGAAACGCTTATCATCCATTTCAATAAAAGCAACAAAATGATCGATATTCCTTGATACCGGATCTTTAGGTGATATTTGTATTCTGATGGCGTCCTTTACCATCGAGTAAGCGAGTTTCTTGATCTGGTGGTTGATGGTTGCGGAAAAGAA
Source organism: Bacteroidota bacterium (assembly GCA_023441805.1). GTDB lineage: Bacteria > Bacteroidota > Bacteroidia > Bacteroidales > Lentimicrobiaceae > Lentimicrobium. The sequence goes on along the minus strand of JAEZNO010000018.1, from coordinate 148,172 downwards.
GAGTGTTTGCCTCCTTTTGGGCAATTTGACAACCAATTGTCGGATAGCATTGATGAATCCCAGGTCAAGCATATGATCTGCCTCATCAAGAATGAGTATCTTTACCTCATCCAGGTGTATATATCCCTGACTGGCAAGATCAAACATCCGGCCAGGAGTAGCAACCAGAATATCAACACCCTTTAATAGTCGCTTAATTTGTGGATCCTGTTCAACGCCACCATATACACAAAGAGTGTTGATACCTGCATCCTTACCAACTTGCTCGAATACTCCCGTAATCTGCAAACCAAGTTCACGCGTTGGAACCATTACCAGACAACGAATACCCGCTCTGTTTTTAGTCTTCAGGAGGGAATTAATCACCGGTATCACAAATGCGGCAGTCTTACCTGTACCTGTTTGAGCTATGGCCAGAACATCTTCACCTTTCGAAATTGGTGGTATTGCCTTAAACTGAATATCAGTAGGCCTCCGAAAGCCCATCTCTGCCAGGTTTTTCTTTATTATCGGAGCGAAATCTGAATCTTCAAATCTCATATTTATCAGCTAACAGGTTTGACTAATGGATTTGCCGAAAATTGAAACTCATCCCAGTCGAGTGCCACTCTGAATCTTTCTCTGAAATCAGCCAGGCCGTTGTAAGTAAGGGTTTCGGTAATTACCTCAGGCTCATTATCTTTACAACACTTTATAAGCTTTCCTTTGAAATCAAGGATGACTGATCCGCCCTTATGAAGTATTCCTTTTCCATCATCTCCAATCCGGTTAACCCCGATACAGAAGACCTGATTTTCAATAGCCCTGGCTGAGAGCAATGTCCTCCATGCATAACTTCGACTGGCCGGCCAGTTGGCTACATAGATTGCTATGTCGTATTCATACTCATCGTTTAGCAACCGGTTTTTACTCCACACAGGGAATCGAAGATCATAGCAAACAAGTGGCATTACCTTCCAACCCTTAAGCTCGGTTATCAGTCTTTCTTTGCCTGCAGTATATTTCAGGTGCTCATCACCCATCCTGAAAAGATGGCGTTTATCGTACTGTTCATGGCTGCCATCGGGACGCATCCAAATAAGACGGTTAAAATAATTGTTGTCTTCCTTAAGAGCAATACTCCCGACAACAACGGTATTGACAGCCATGGCGGTAGCTTTCATCCACTTGAAGGTTTGCCCATCCATTGTTTCGTGTATCAGGGCGACGTCAGTGATGAACCCTGTACCAAACATTTCCGGAAGTACAATGAGGTCGGTACTCCCTTTAAGTTTCTTAATACGATCGGCAAAATACTTCAGGTTTGCCTTTAGGTCGTTCCATTCAAGCGGTGCCTGAATAATGGATACTCGAAGATCCTGTTTTTCCATCTAAGCCTGAATTATATCTTACATAATATGTTTGCTGCCTTCTCTAATGTCTCGGGTGTCTTTGCGAAACAGAATCTCAGCATTTTGTTATCAGTCTGATCGTGATAAAAGGATGATACCGGTACCGATGCTATTCCATATTCTTTAGTAAGTCTGACGGCAAAATCGAATTCCTTTTCATCACTTATGGCTGAGTAATCAAGCAATTGAAAGTAAGTTCCTTTAGCGGGAACAGACTTGAACCTTGATCCGCTGATCAGATTAAGGAACATATCACGTTTTTCCTGATAAAACGCACCAAGATGGATATAGTTCTCCTTATTTTTAAGGAACTCTGCAATAGCATACTGAACAGGAGTATTAACGGCAAAAACCACAAACTGATGTACTTTGCGGAATTCAGCCATGAGATTGGAGGGTGCAAGTACAAACCCACATTTCCATCCTGTTGCATGAAATGTTTTTCCAAATGAACCAATCACCAGTGTGCGACTTGCTAAGGAAGGGTATTTACAAAAGCTCTCAGGTTTCAGATGATCAAAGATCAGATGCTCATAAACTTCATCACTAAGCACAATGATATCACGATTCATCAAAAGAGCATCAAGCTTTTTAAGGTCTGCCTGCCGGATGACACTACCGGTTGGATTATGGGGTGAATTGATAATGATCATTTTGGTATTGCCCGAAATCAGTGCAGGCAATGTTTCCCAGTCGATGGTATAATCAGGTTGCTTTAGTTTCGCATACTTCACTATTCCTCCCTGGAGCTTAATGGCAGGAGCATAACTATCGTAAGCAGGTTCAAATATGATGACCTCGTCGCCCTGGCGAACAAAAGCAGTAATAGCCGCAAACAGTGCCTGAGTGGCACCTGCGGTTATTGTTATCTCATTGTCAGGATGGTAAATTGCCTTATACCGCTCTAGGAACATTTCAGAGATCATTTCACGAAGTTCCGGAACACCCTGCATTGGGGCGTACTGATTATTACCGGCTTTCATATTCTTGTTAACAAGGTCGATCAATTCCTCGCTAATCGGGAAATCCGGGAATCCCTGTGAAAGATTAATTGCATTGTGCTCACGTGCCAATCCGCTCATCACTGCAAAGATGCTTGTTGCCGTCGACGGTAATTTCGATATAAGGTTGCCACTAAAATTATCCATAGAAAATAATATAATCCAGGCAAATATAAGCAGAATGTTTCGATTGTTTCGATTGTTTCAGTGGTTTAGGTAGTTTCGATTGTTTCGTTGTAGTAAGTGAAGCTAATGAGAGTGATTGTTGGGCATTAGGTCTGTAATTAATAACCTGGTCCAGCAGTGAACAAAATGATGGCAGTATTTTTATTATCTTCGTATTTTGTATTATTAACGGTAAATTTTATGAAAAGCATTGAATCATACGATTTTAGCGGAAAGCGCGCATTGGTAAGAGTTGATTTTAACGTTCCCTTAAATGAGGGGTTAAAGATCACTGACACTACAAGAATTGATGCCACATTGCCAACTATCCGTAAAATACTGGATGGAGGTGGCTCAGTTATTCTTATGTCACATCTGGGCAGACCTAAGAAGAATTTTGAGAATAAGCTATCACTGAAACATATAGTTCCTTACTTATCTGAAGTTCTGGGGAAGGAAGTAAAGTTTGCCGATGACTGCATGGGCGAATCTGCAAAAAACCTGAGTGCTTCATTAATGCCGGGTGATGTACTTCTACTAGAGAATTTAAGATATTATGAAGAAGAAGAGGGCAAACCCCGAATTTCAGAAGATGCACCCGAAGAAGAGAAGAAAGCAGCAAAAGCAGCAGTAAAGGAGCGACAGAAAGCGTTTGTTAAGCAACTTGCCTCATATGCCGATTGCTATGTTAACGATGCATTTGGCACAGCTCACAGAGCACATGCATCAACTGCTCTGGTTGCTGCACTCTTTCCTAATGACAAGATGTTTGGATATTTGATGAATGACGAAGTGTCAAGCCTGAACAAAGTCCTCAAAGAAAACAAAAAGCCTTTCACGGCAGTACTGGGAGGAGCTAAAGTTTCAGGCAAGATACAAATTATTAACCATCTGATAGATCTGGTCGACAATCTGATAATTGGCGGTGGCATGATGTTCACCTTCATAAAAGCGATGGGTGGTAAGATTGGTAATTCGCTTGTAGAGGATGACTTGCTTGAACTGGCAAGGAACACTATAGAAGGAGCTAAAATACATGGTGTTAACCTGATACTCCCCATAGATGCAGTAGCAGCAGATGGATTCTTCAATGATGCTCAAACTCAAATAGTCAAAGCAAATGAAATTCCCGATGGATGGTTGGGTTTAGACATTGGTCCTGAATCAGTTAAACTATTTGAGAAAGTGTTAATGGAGTCTAATACTATTCTTTGGAATGGTCCGATGGGAGTATTTGAGATGCCTGTTTTCGCAGAAGGCACAATTCAGGTTGCTAAAGCTATTGCAAAATCAACCCAAAGAGGTGCATTCTCATTAGTCGGTGGCGGTGATTCGGTTGCTGCAGTTAATAAGTTCAATCTTGCCGATAAAGTTAGTTACGTAAGCACCGGCGGTGGTGCCATGCTTGAGTTTATTGAAGGTAAGATATTGCCGGGCGTTGCTGCTATTGAAGCATAAAGCTCAATGTAGTACCCTAAATTCGACTAAAAACTTTCTCTTGTCCTGGTTCTGACTTTCATGTTCTATACAGTTATTGGAACATTGAAGCCATGAACCCGGACATTTTTCTGTTTGCAAACTCCTTGGGTATAAAGCTTTTATAAACTATAACAGCTCATCATCATGACAAGGATCCACACTTCAAGGAAGTCCATGAGAAGAAGCGGCTGATATCAGGTTATTTCTTTATTAGCTTCAACAACTCCTCAAGTGCTTTCTCTTCAGGAATTGACTGCAAAATGGCTTCCTTTCCTTTATATAACGTGATTTTCCCTTTCCCTGAACCCACGTAGCCATAATCGGCATCAGCCATCTCACCGGGACCGTTGACTATACAACCCATTACAGCAATCTTTAAACCTGTCATTCCTGCAGTTGCAGCTTTTACTTCCTTCAGTCGCTGCTGAATATTGAAATGTGTGCGACCACATGAGGGACAGGCGATATATTCAGTATTGGTGATTCGGGCACGAGTTGCCTGGAGTATTCCGAAACCAATTTCAGCAATACTATCTACCGGTATGTCTCCCGCTTCAATACATAAGCCTTGCCCGATACCCTCCATAAGTAATGCCCCAGGATGCAGGCAGTTTTCAATAATAATCTCCTCTTCTGTCTTTGCTGATGTGCTACTCATAAGGACAACCGGTTTAGCGCATCCTTTTGAACGTAACTCCCTAATCATTATGGCAGTTACCTCAGCCGGCAATTGCATTATAAAAGCTTTAGCCTTATGCTCCCTGATCTTTTCGATATTTACCGAAAGTGTATCCTCAGCCGGGACTTTATCTAAAATCAAGAAATCAGATGCAGGCAAAGTTTGATGATTACCTCCCGGATCAGCAATTATATACTGATTTTCAACCTTGATGAGTAAAGCAACAGGATCATTCATATCAGGGAATCCGCCATACGCTTTCCTGTCAAACTTATATTCATCAGAAAGCATGCTTAACCGTGGAGTCAAAGGTTGGCGGGGAGTTAATGCATTCCGTTTAAACCGACTAACTATCTCCTTAGCTACTGGTAATTCCATTTCAGGATCTTCAGTCAGTGAAACCCGTATGGTGTCTCCTATTCCGTGAGCAAGAACGGCTCCTATTCCGGCAATTGATTTCATACGTCCCTCATTTCCCTCCCCTGCCTCGGTAACTCCTAAATGGAGAGGATAATTCAGATTCAGTGTGTTAAGTCTTTCAGCCAGCAGCTTATACGCATCGAGCATCATCACCGTGTTGCTCGCTTTAACAGAGATCACCAGATTATTGAAGTTAAGACTTTCAAATATTCTTGCATACTCAATTGCCGAAACTACCATCCCTTCAACCGTATCTCCATATCTTCCGACAATTCTGGCACCAAGCGAACCGTGGTTTACTCCAATCCTTATTGCAGTATTGTGTTTATTACAAATCTCCACTAAAGGTTTAAGGTTTTCTCTTATCACCTCCAGCTCATTCAGGTATTCTTCTTCTGAATATTCATCTGCTCTACTTGACTTCTGAGCTCCATGGATATAATTTCCCGGATTAATTCTCACTTTCTCAACGATGGCGGCAGCAGTCTCAGCAGCCTTCGGGTTAAAATGAATATCAGCAATCAGCGGCACTATGAAGCCTCTCTCATGAAGTCTCCGCCTTATGTTTGCCAGGTTTTCTGCTTCCCTCACCCCCTGTGCCGTTATCCTGACTAATTCAGCACCCGCCTGAATCATCCTGATTGCCTGATCTACAGTGGCATCAGTATCCATCGTATCGGTGTTAGTCATTGATTGTATCCTTATAGGATTATCACCCCCCATGTGGAGATTGCCAATTTGAACCACTTTCGATTTGTACCGGTGCATGCGATGAGTATTTAATTACAAATTTACGCATTCCCGAGAGTACCGGTGCGGAATATTTAAGGTCAAATATCTTAACTTTGATTCTCAATTTTTGTGATTTGCAGAAGATAATCCATCCCTCAATAATAAACGGAAGTGTGTCTGCTCCGGCCTCCAAGAGCATGATGCAGCGTGCAGTTGCCACCGCCATCCTTGCCCGGGGAAGATCTGTGCTTAAAAACTATACCCCCTGTAATGATTCGGATGCCGCTATCCGGGTGGCACGCGACTTTGGAATGGATGTGGCAATTGATGGAACCGATGTTATTATCCAAAATATTGAACCTCAGTCTTTATTGCTCAACCGAAAGTCACCCTCTGAGTTCAAGAATAATGTAATCAATTGTGGTGAATCAGGATTGGCTCTCAGGATGTTTGCATCAGTAGCTTCTTTGTGTGATTACGAAATTACACTTACCGGAGAAGGTTCATTAAAGTACCGTCCGGTTTCAATACTCGAAGATCTTCGGCAGCTTGGTGTCGACATCAGGACTAACAATGGCTTTATCCCTGTCAGGGTGACAGGTCCGCTGACCGGTGGCAAGGCACTAATCGACGGCAGCTTAAGCTCTCAGGCGCTGACAGGATTGCTTATTGCATTGCCCTGTACATCAAATGATTCAATATTGCTGGTGAAGAACCTTACCAGCAAGCCGTATATCGGTATGACACTTCAGGTCATGAAGGCTTTCGGGGTAGAGGCAAGCCATGAAGACTATAAAACCTTCACTATCAAAGGTAATCAAAAGTATCAACCCACAGAATATAATGTTGAAGGGGACTGGAGTGGTGCTTCATTTCTACTTGTCGCCGGGGCTATAGGTGGAGGTGTAATTGTAAAGAATCTGGATTCCCGATCACTTCAAGCCGACACAGCTATATTGAAGGCTCTTAAAGCAGCAGGTGCTGAAATCAGGATTAATGGCAATAGTGTAACAGTCTTGAAATCTTCCCTTAATCCGTTTGAATTTGACGCAACTAATTGCCCTGACCTTTTTCCTCCTCTTGTGGCGTTAGCATCGTATTGTAAAGGAAGCTCGTCTATTAAAGGCGTAGATAGACTTCGTTACAAAGAAAGCGACAGGGCTAAAGTCCTCCGGCATGAATTTGAAAACCTTGGCACAAGGATCACGATAAATGGAGACAGGATGATCATTGAAGGCGGAACAATTAAAGGAGGTTGCGTTCATTCAAACAACGACCACAGGATTGCGATGTCTGCTGCTATAGCAGGAATTGCCGCACCACAGCCGGTCGTAATTGAAAATTCCGAATCAGTGGCCAAGTCCTATCCCGGTTTTTATGATGATCTGAAAACAATTGGCACCACGATTGGGCGGTAAGTAACATTAGAAGATGATCTATGTTAATTTAATGATGAATTTTGAATGATGAACAGTGAATTAAAGGCATAGGCAAAAAGAATCCGGGAGGGGTTTAAGTTCAGGAGCCTGTTTAAAGTAACAAATATTATCAAAATGAACAGTTTCGGAAGAATATACAGGGTGACCATATTTGGCGAATCGCATGGGGTTAATGTAGGAGTTGTCATCGATGGATGTCCTCCGGGAATCTCGTTAACTGAAGAGGATCTGGAAAAGGACCTTGCCCGTCGCAAGGCAGGGGCCGAAGGAACTACACCTCGCAAAGAGCCCGATAAACCGATGATTGTGAGTGGAACTTTTCAGGAAAAAACAACAGGAGCGCCTATTACCGTACTCTTTCAGAATCTGAATACAAGGTCGGAAGACTATGAGAAGTTAAGGCATCATCCCCGACCCGGGCATGCTGATTATGCTGCAATGGTCAAATATGGCAACCACAATGACCCTCGCGGTGGAGGTCATTTCTCTGCCCGTATTACGCTTGGACTTGTGGTAGCCGGTACAATTGCAAGGAAGATTCTGGGTAATGTCCGGATAACAGCCAAAATAAAAGAAGTAGGTGGTAACAGTGATATAGAAGCTGCCCTCAAGGCTGCAATCGAAGCAAGAGATACGGTTGGAGGACTTATTGAATGTACGTGTACTAACTTACCAATCGGGTTGGGAGAGCCTTTCTTTGATTCAGTCGAATCGACAATTGCACACCTTGCATTTTCCATCCCTGCTGTCAAGGGAATAGAATTCGGTGCAGGATTTGAATCTGCCCGTATGTATGGCAGTGTACATAATGATGTCTTCATTGACGAAGCCGGAACAACTGCAACCAACAATGCCGGCGGAATAAATGGAGGATTAACTAATGGCAATGATCTGATATTCAGGGTTGCAATCAAACCTGCCTCAAGCATCAACCTGCCCCAGCAAACCTATAATCTTGAACACAAAAAGATAGAAGAACTGGTAGTAGGAGGCCGCCATGATGTATGTGTTGCCTTACGAGCCCCCGTGATTGTTGAATCAATCGCAGCAATAGCCCTTGCCGATTTTATGTTGCTGTGAAGGCAATTATGGTGGCTACATGATAGTTGCCTTCATGGTATGGGGCAGCTTTGAACTACTTTGAACAACTTCTCCCCTTTTTCGTTTCTCTCTCATCTTAACCTCTTTACCCCCGGTTGCATTAGGAGTTAATATTTTATGGATCATTAAAAAACAGAAGATCATGAAGCAGATTATTACAATGTTATCGATCCTTACAGTACTTTTCTTTCTGAGCTATTGTACAGGAAAAAAGGGAACCGATGAAACCACCGACCAGGCAACTAAAAACAAAGAACTCTCGCAGGACGAGCTGGTTAAAAGAGGCGAATACCTTGTAAACGTTGGCGGATGCAACGACTGTCACTCACCAAAAAATGTTTCTGAAAAAGGATTTGAGATCATAAAGGAAACTATGCTCTCAGGCTATCCGGCCGACAGGCCGATTCAAAAACCCGACAAGAAAGTTATCGGGCAGGGATGGTATGCCCTGAATGTTGATATGACACAGGCCGCCGGTCCATGGGGTATTTCATTTTCTGCAAACCTTACTCCTGATCCCACAGGAATTGGCAGTTGGAGCTTCGAGCAGTTTAAGAAAGCTATGACCGAGGGTAAATTCAAAGGTATGGATGGAGGACGTATGTTGTTGCCTCCTATGCCATGGCAGAACTTCACCAATATGGAAGAAGATGACCTTCAGGCAATCTTTGCATATCTCAAAAGCATAAAGCCTGTCACCAATCTTGTACCTGCACCAATTCCTCCAACTGAATTGTAAACAGCAATTCATTGTCATCTGCATGTATAGGGTCAAACCAACCATATACCGGTAAATATTTCAGTGCTATTAAGTTGATTTTCACTAAAGCAGTAATCATTTTATCTAATTTTGTCTCCTGAAATTTTACAGGATGCCGGCAACATTATTTCCGCACAAGTTTGAGTTCTGCACTCTGGCAAGTGGCAGCAGTGGCAATTGTCATTATTTTGGTAATGAGGAAGAAGGTATTCTCATTGATGCAGGCATCAGTGCCAGAAGGATAAAGAAGTCACTCGACGAAATTGGCACAGGGATCCAAAATATTAAAGCAGTTTTTATAACCCACGACCATATTGATCATATCAGTGCCTTAACCCGTTTAACGAAGCGCTACCACATACCGGTTTATTGCACCGACGGAACATGGAAAGGTATATTACGAAACCGCGCTACCTATGATGTTGACCAAACGATGTATCGTGAAATAAAACCCTTTAAGCGATATCTGGCAGGAGGATTTGCTGTTGAAGCATTTCCGACTTCGCATGATGCCGTCGGATCAGTGGGCTATAATATTTCAAACAACATAAAAAGCATAACCATTGCAACCGACCTGGGTTACATCTGCGAAAATGTATCAAAGTATCTAAGGCAATGCCATGCCATGGTTATCGAATCAAATTATGATGAGAATATGTTGCTTTTTGGTTCATACCCTCAGCATCTGAAACAACGAATCCACGGACCTACAGGGCATTTATGCAATAGTCACACTGCACGATTCATTGCTGAGAATTATCACAGCGGTATCTCGCACATCGTTTTAGGTCACCTCAGTGCTGAAAACAATACACCGCTAAAAGCACTCGAAACCCTTCAGGATGAATTCAATAAAAAGGGAATCAGGGTCAATGGCACCATCATCAAAGCCCTGGCACGCGGCGAAAGATCCGAACTATACTACCTCGATTAAAAAAAATTTTCTACTACTATTGTTTATTAAGAATAAACGATTAATTTTGCAGTCCCATTTGGGAAAAACACTCCTCCTTAGCTCAGTTGGTCAGAGCATCTGACTGTTAATCAGAGGGTCGCTGGTTCAAGTCCAGCAGGGGGAGCAAAAAGAGCCGCTTAACTGCGGCTTTTTTTATGTCCGGCAATTAACACATTTCGAGAAGCTTATTTATCAATTCACTCAATCCGGCACTATTTGCAGGGCATGGAACAGTTTCTTCAGTTATTCCAATGTTCCAGTCTGCCAATATACAATAAGGAATACCTGCGATGCCGAATATCGCCTTCATAAATCAAGCCTGTAATGATAACCCCTAGTTTTATAGCTTTATCCCGCTTTTCACTTAGTACCGCAGCTTGCCCTTTGCAACCGGTTTCTCATCAGATAATAATTCCCAAACATAAATTGATTTTGGCAACTGAGTTATTGTTGCTTTCCCATCTTTTACAGATATTTCTTTGATATGCTTTCCGTTAACATCGTAAATCCTGAGCACTCCATCACCGGTGAAACCATTGAAGACAATATTCCCTGAACTATCCGGGCCTGTTAATACTATCGGATTATAATGTTCTATATCATCCGGAATGGTTGATGTTATTACCACGTTGATATCCTTGTATGAAACGGCACATTCACATTCATTGCAGGCTTGCAGCCTGAGCCGGTATGTGCCGCTTTGGGTGTAAACATGTGTAGGTTCAGATTCTGAGGAAGAATCCCCGTCACCAAAATCCCATAAATAAGTCGTTGCATTCGCGCTTAGATTATCAACCGTGAGCATTTCATTATCCATCCGGTATGTAAATTCAGATGTTACATCATTTACCCAAAGATTGAACAGCGCAGGGTTCGAAAAAACAATTCTGTCGGCTGCCTTTTGCAGATATGCGGCTACTTCGGCCTGCAAACCTCCCGTAAAAGGCAATCCGGACGACGGTTTCTTAAAAATAGATGAGTAAAACACACAGGCGGCCAGATAACTACCGTTGATTGAAGGATGCGAACCATCGCTGCCGTGCAGTACAATCGAAGTATTATCCAGAACCAGACGCCAGGCCTCGCCAACAGGTGCCACGGGCTGATTAATCAAATTTGCGGCAAGCATATAGGAACGAGTCAGTGAATCCTGCATCTGTCCAAAGTCCGCGAAAGCGACACTGCAATAATTTGGAACAAAACATTGTACACCTCCGACACGCCTTCCCCAGGTAAGGTAGAAAAGCACCTGTGCACATGGATTATAACGCTTTACCGAATCATATAACTTAACCGAAGCAGGCAGCATACAGCTGTCGCGAAGAGCCGGAATTGCAGGCAGCTGGCTTTGATCCTGAAGAACCACATAATCCCATCTCCCTTTTCTGATTTTCCCGATGCTGACACTATTGGTCAGATGCTGAAGTGGCGAATACCCGAGAGTATAACTGCCGGGAGTGTTTGAGTCGGTAAAAAGACTATCGCCTGCCGATGATGCAAGATCCCTTATCAACTTAGGCAAATCATTTACATACGTGTAGCTGTTTCCAAGAAATAACACGCGCTTCACCTGGGCCGATACCGAAAAAAACAGGGCTGACAGTATCACCGTCAATACAATTCTCTTCACGGTAATTACTAGTGTTGATTTAGTCCGGCAATTTACTCAACAATTGTTAATAATCAGATAATAATTTAAAAACAGAAATTATTTCTATTGACCCAAAACCTCGTGCTGAAATTGATAAAATTGCATCTAAAATAATCAGAGAACCATTCGAGAATGTAAATTTTGATTTCATTTTTTCACTTAAAGAAAATGATATTTTATTTATTGACAATTCTCATCGAATTCTTCCAAATTCGGATTCAATGGTTTTTTATTTAGAAGTTTTACCAAAGCTTCCTAAAGGTGTTATTGTGCATATACATGATATTTATTTGCCTTATGATTATCCTCAATTTATGTGTGACAGGTTTTATTCGGAGCAATATGGTATAGCAATGTATTTGCTCGCCAATAGTGATAAATATCAGATTTTATTACCAAATTATTTTATTGCAGAAGATAAAGAACTAAGCTCAATTATAGAGCCTGTATGGAATCATTCTAACCTTAAAGATGTTGAGCGCCATGGGGGTTCATTTTGGTTTAAGATAAAAGCATAATAATTAAATGAGCATCCGATAAAACCCATATTGTAGTTGCATTTAGAGCTATTTAATTTTGTTTTAGTACCATCATAGCTGTATTAGGAGACAGGGCAATTTTTAGTTAGCTATATCCAACCAACGTCTTTTAAACTACCAGGATGGCAAGGTGAGCTTTTCGTATAAAAATTACAAAATGGCCGGATTAAGAAAGATTATAACACTGGATACTGATGAATTTATCAGCAGATTTATGCACTAACTGAAAGCTACCTAGAGTTAGGACGGAGAGGGTAATGGTACCAACTCAAGTGGATTTGCATCAATAGGAGCAGGTATATATAACAGTCTTGCCGGTGGTGGGGACACTTGGCAACTGGTGGACATCGGACCTTTAAATCGCCACTGGGAGAGGTGCTTTACGTTGGATCACAGTTTACCTGAAAGATCTTTCGTCATAGAAGGCCCTTTGGTGGTTAGCTCCCTAAGGATTTTGCATTGCCTTCAGAGCTTTGCGTTGCGGAAGTTTAAAAGAAAATAACCTTCACTAATATCATCGAAGTAATAACTATAAAGAATAACAGGAAGAGTCTTAACTCGGGTTTCATCGGCTTTTTCATACGTGGATTAATAAATGGGATTGAAAGCACAAAGCTATCCTGATGAGTTCTCATTGGCATTTAGAAACTTATTAGAAAGGAATTAGAATTTACTTAGAGATTGGTTTTTGGTTAAACCCCGAAGGTTGATGATTATCTTTGTACGAAATAATGACTCTAAATGAACCAGAACATACTTATAGTTGAGGATGAGCATCGTTTGGCTGAGGTATTAAAAAAGCAATTTGAAGATTCAGGATTCAAAGCTGATATTGCCATTGACGGATATCAGGGAATGCAGATGGCAGATTCAAATACATACAGCATTATAATTCTTGATATTAAGCTTCCACTTATTAATGGATATGACCTTTGCCGGGAGATACGGAAAACAAATAATAACGTTCCTATCATTATGCTTACTGCTATGAGTACTGCCGAGAATAAGTTGACAGGATTTGAGGCAGGAGCTGATGATTATGTACTTAAACCATTTGATTTTCGCGAACTGCTTGCACGTGTAAATGTATTTTTGCGAAGGTCGGATACTCCCGGTCAGGCAGAAAAGTTGACGATTGCCGACCTTGAATTAGATCTCAACACCAAAACTGTAACTCGGGGTGGAAAAAGAATTGAGCTGACCGCTAAAGAATTCCAATTACTTGAAACTTTTCTGAAAAACAAGAATCAGGTATTAACACGTGAATACATCAACGAGCAGGTATGGGGTATAGATTTCGATCCCGGTACGAATGTGATAGACGTTTATGTAAACTATCTCAGGAAGAAGATTGATAAAGATTTTAACACAAAGCTTATACATACCAAATATGGGTTTGGATTTTATTGCAGTGAATACGGGCTATGAACATTAAGCTTAAACTTTCTTTACAATTTACATTGCTTGTAAGTATAATCCTGATATTTTTTGCAGCATTGGTTTACTATTTCTATTATGAATCTCAGCTGTCAAAGTTCATAGAAAATATAACTGACACAGCACGTAATACAGCCATATTATTAATTGATGTGGTGGAAGTTGATTCAACTCTTCTAAAGAAGATTCAAAGATCAACCTCCTCGTGGGAAGATGAAGAAGTAGTAATTACCGATACTGCGTTTAAACTGATATATGGTAACAATGCCGAATATCTGACCGAAACGGTTATTCGTAAGAATCATTCAGGCAATGTAAATTACTTTACTATATTGGAAAAAGATGGCGTTTTTTACAATCATAAGTTCAAGAATAGAACTTATTATGTATACGCTATGGCATATGATAAATCGCGGGCAGATAATTTAAGAGAACTCCTGAAGGTCCTGTTCTGGAGTATTCTGATTAGCGTGGTTCTTTCAATTTATCTCTCGTACATTTTCTCAAGAAAGGCCATCTGGCCTATCTCTGAATTAATCAGGCGTATAAAAACAATTAATTCATCTAAACTAAGCGACAGACTGGATGAAGGGAATAAGAAAGATGAAATCGCCCAGTTGGCTATTACGTTTAATGAAATGTTGACAGATCTTGAGATTGCATTTAAAAACCAGGAGGATTTTGTGTCGAATGCATCGCATGAGCTATATACTCCACTCACGCTAATGCTTGTAGAATCAGAGTATCTGTTAAGTCGTGAGAGAACACCTGCCGAGTACAAAAAACACATCTCATCCCTGATGGAAGATATACGGCAACTCAATTCGATGCTAAATAGTCTGTTAGAATTAGCGCATTTGAATAAGGATATTAGTGTTGAAATTTCAAAGATCAGAATTGATGAAATTGTATTTAGCTCCATTCAAAACATTAAAGAAAAATTTGAGGGACGCAAAATCATTCCAAAGATCAGATATCCTGAAGATGACAGTGACTTGCTGATTAATGGCAACCCGGGTCTTTTAATGATTGCATTTAATAACCTGATAGAAAATGCGTGTAAGTTCTCGGATGCAGATGTTATCATTGAGTTTCAGATTGCAACCGATTCAATCGCAGTAGTGATAAATGATGAAGGAATCGGTATACCGGCAAATCAGATCAATGATGTTATAAATCCATTCAAGCGTGGCAACAATGCAAGATACAAAGGCGGGTATGGAATTGGATTAGCACTAGTTTCGAAAATACTCCAAATTCATAATGTACCATTAAGAATTGCAAGCAATGAAAATAAGGGTACAGCAATAACATTAGAGTTTAAACGCGTTCAGTTTCCTGAGCTCAGCATTCACTGAGTGTGGTTTCACATCATTCTATACTTCCTTGGGGTAATGCCTGTCTTTAGTTTGAAGAATTTGCCAAATGCTGAGTTGTCGGGGAAATTGAAATGGTCAGAAATCTGCTGTATTGAGAGGGGCGAGTTGATGAGCATGCGTTTTATCTTTAAGAGAAGCACATAGTCAATCCATTCGGCAGCAGTACGACCGGTTAGTTTTTTAACAGTCAGCGACAGATGCTTTGGAGTGATGCCAAGTTTATCGGCATAAAAACCGAGGTAGTGCTCTTTTTCACAAAAGGTATTTATCAATAACAGAAAGTCCTTCAATAATCCTTCTTCGCGGGGCTGCTTTTTCTCCTGGCCCTGTCTGCGTTCGTATATTTCAACAAGCTCATGAAGTAGAATCATCAGCATGTAGTAAACCACCTCTTTGCTGAATTTTCGCTCCTCTTTGGTTAATCTGGCTGATGCCAGTTCAAGCAAGAGATGCAAATCGTTTGCATCATCGGGTTGAAGTTCAAGTATGGGTTCAGAGTAACTGTTCAGAAAGAATGTAATTGCAATGTGTGATTCAACATTTAAAATGTAATACGATGAGAGGAATAGAAGGTATCCTGTGAAATCATCCGAGCAGCCGGTTAGTTTATAGAGGTTAGAAGTAAAGAATGACGACATTTGTCGTTGGTCAAGTTTATTAACCTGTTCGTTAAGACTAAATTCGACTGATCCCGTAAAACAGAATAAAGCAAAAATACCGTCATACTTCCGTTGCATCTCATCGGCAATTTTATTTCCACTATTATTGCTGTCGATTGACATACACAGGATCCGGGCGCCTTCATAACCTGCCCTGTCGGCACGGACGAAATCAATGTGAGGGTAGTTTAACATGGGTACTAAATTAGTTAAAAAATCTTAATACGCCATTTCGACCATTTTTTAGGAGATTTGGTCGTATCTCTTTAAATATCGGTACAATAATTTTGTCGGAAAAATTTAAAGAGATGATTAACAAGCACTTTACGATAATTATTTCAGCATCTGCACTATTGTTGTGGAGTAGTTGCACTCGCAATGAGAGTCAAAAGATTGAGGCACCTCTGGTTAAGACAGAGAAGGCAATTGCCGACGGGGGAAGGACTATGGTAACTTATCCCGGAAGGATAAAATCAGGTGCAGAGGCCAATGCCGCATTCAGAGTTGCCGGTACCATTTCTTCAATTCCTGTTTCAGCGGGTCAGTTTGTTAAGGCAGGACAAACGATAGCAATATTGGATGACAGGGATTACCGCACACAATTAGAGGCTACTGAGGCTGAATTTAGTCGGATAAGTGCAGATGCAAACAGGGTTATTGAGCTCTACAAACGGGGCAGTGCATCGGCAAGTGAGTACGACAAGGCATCATATGGTCTAAAGCAGATAACAGCCAAACTGGAAGCTCATCGCAATGCACTTGCTGATACTCGTTTGAAGGCACCATATGATGGTTACATCCAGAAAAAGTTATTTGAACCGGGTGAGACTGTAGGTGCAGGAATGCCGGTAGTTTCACTTGTAAGCAGCCGTAATCCTGAGATTGAGATAAATATCACTGCCACGGACTATATCAGAAGAGAAAAAGCAATTTCGTATACAGCGATGATTGATGCCATTCAGGGTTCTGAACTTCCTCTTACGATGGCAAGCATCACACCAAAAGCCAATCTGAATCAGCTATACACGATGCGCCTGCAGTTTAAGGATAATAAGATAAACAATCTGCTTACTCCGGGAATGGTAGCAGAAGTAGTCATCAGATATCAGAGCACAAACAGTACTAATGTGACTGTTCCATTATCTGCAGTTAAACGTGAAGAAGGCAAATGCTATTTGTGGGTATACAAGGATGGGAAGGTTACAAAAAGAGCCGTTGAAACAACTGATATAACAAGCGACGGCAGGGCATTGATTACTGAAGGACTCGCTGAAAATGAGATAGTAGTGACGGCAGGTACTCAATCGCTGAAAGAAGGGATGCAGGTTAGGTTATTGCCTGAAACGTCAGCAACCAATTTAGGTGATCTTAAATAGGCAGGAGGGGAAAATGAATTTATCGGAATTTGCGCTCAAGAACAAACCACTGATACAATTCCTCATTGCCATCTTACTGGTGGGAGGATTGATGTCATTCTGGTCGATGAGTAAGCTGGAAGATCCTGAAATAAAAGTAAAACAGGCGATGGTGGTGGTTCCCTACCCGGGTGCATCGGCACATCAGGTAGAACTTGAAGTAACTGATCTTATGGAGAAAGCCATAAGATCAATGGATAATGTTGAAAATGTCTACTCTAAGTCGATGAACGACATTTCCCAGATAACTGTAGAACTTGAACGCACACTGAATGAAAAGGAGATTCAGCAGTCGTGGGATATGCTCAGGAGGAAGGTTGCCGACATTAAGAGTTCATTACCAGCAGGAGCCCGGGAACCTATAGTTCTTGACGGATTTGGTGATGTATACGGGATGTTTTATGCAATTACTTCGGACGGCTTCAGCGATCAGGAGCTTTCAGAATATGTCGATATGATAAAGCGTGAGCTTGAGCAGGTCGATAATGTTGAACGGATTTCATTATACGGCAAACGCAATGAGTGTATTAATGTAAAAATAAGTGAGGAGCGTTTGAGTAACCTGGGAGTCTTCCCTGCTGAAATACTTGGAACTCTTAATAGTCACGGAAAAGCAGTATATGCCGGATATCTGAGCACAGGTGATAACAGATTAAAGGTCAGTGTGGATGATGAATTCAATACTATTGACGATATCAGAAACCTTATAATCTCAGGCCATGAAGATGATCATATTGTTCTGGGGGATGTCGCTGAAATAACAGTTGATTTAGAGCAACCCGAACGTAACAGTCTCAGCTGGAATGGCCGGAAAGCAATCGGACTCTCAATAGCCGTAAGGGGAGGAAGTGACATTACCAAAGTTGGCAATAGTGTAGAACAGCGTATTGTTGAGCTGCAAAACAACCGGTTACCGTTGGGTATTGATTTTCATAAAGTCTTCTTCCAACCTGATATAGTACGGGATTCATTAGGAGTATTTACCAAGAATCTCATTGAGTCGGTGATCATCGTGGTGGTAGTTCTTATGGTCACAATGGGAATCAGGAGTGGCTTAATTCTGGGATTTCTGCTTGTAGTGACTGTTATTGGAACTTTCCCGTTCTTCAGCATGGCCGACGGTGTACTACAGCGGGTGTCACTGGGTGCATTCATTGTAGCAATGGGTATGCTGGTTGATAATGCCATTGTGATTATTGACGGCATAATGGTTGATTTGAAGAAGGGGGTGCCATCACCTCAGTGTTACACCAATATGACAAAGAAGACAGCAATGCCACTGTTGGGTGCAACACTCATTGCCATACTGGCATTCTTCCCGATATATTTATCACCTGATACTGCAGGAGTTTATGTACGCGACCTATTTATAGTACTTGGTTTGTCATTATTGATAAGCTGGCTGCTTGCACTGGTACAGGTTCCACTTCAGGCTAAAAGATTCATTCGCCATGATAATATAAAGAAAAGCGATAAAGACCCTTATGATTCAAAGCCTTACCGTCGACTGAAGTCAATTCTCTCATGGTCGCTCGATCATAGAATGGCGACAATTTCACTGGCAGTGATTCTGATGTTAATTAGTGTTGTCTGTATTCCATTGGTTCCTCAGTTGTTTTTCCCCGACATGAGTTACAACCAATTGTATATTGAATATAAAATGCCTGAAGGTACATCATCAGAAACCATAAAATCGAACCTTAAGAAAATTGAAGAAAACCTTAAATCAAGGAAAGAAATTACGAGTGTGGTTACCAGCATCGGAGGGACTCCATCAAGATATAATCTGGTAAGATCTATTGCTGAACCTTCATTATCATATGGAGAACTCATAGTTGATTATACGGATGCAGAGACACTTGAGGATTCATTGCCTTCTCTACAGAAATGGCTTACGGAACAATGCCCTGAAGCATTTGTGCGAGCCAAAAGGTACAACCTTATGTACAAGAAATTTCCGATAGAGGTGATGTTCACAGGTCCTGATCCTGCTATTCTGAGAGATCTCGCAGGACAGGCTGAAAATATCATGCGTGAGAATCAGGCAACCACCCTGGTAACTAACGACTGGGAAGATCAGGCTCCGGTATTCAATGTCAATTACAATCAACCCATTGCTCGTGATCTTGGCTTTAGCAGATCGGATGTTGCAATATCATTACTGGCAGCTACCGAAGGTATACCTGTGGGAGTATTTAACGATGGGAATTACCGTAAGACAATCTATCTTCAGATTAATGATGCTTCAGGCAATAAAATTAAGAACCTGAATAATATTCCGCTATGGAGTACATCGCCAAAAACACCTTCAATAAATAAGGAAACCTTGCAGGGAATGATAATGGGCTCAATGTCACAGGAAGATATATTATCGTCAGCAATAACACCTGTTCCTATGGCTCAGGCAACTAAAGGAATATCACTTAAATGGGAGGAGCCTGTGGTACGCAGATATAATGGTCAGCGGGCAATAAAGGCTCAATGCAATAATGCTCCCGGTTTTCTTACTGAAGAAGCCCGAAAGGCAATAAAAGACGACATTGAATCTATTCAACTACCTGATGGTTATTCAATGCAATGGGAAGGTGAATATCGTGCAAGCACTGAAGCAAAACAATACCTCTTCAGGCAGATACCGCTGGGTATCGTGTTGATTGTGCTAATCCTTATACTGTTATTCAGGGACTTTAAGAAGCCATTGATAATATTACTATGTCAACCACTGATAATCATTGGAGTGGTGTTCGGCATGCTCATCTCGGGAAAGGAATTTGGATTTGTTGCAATAGTAGGTGCATTGGGAATCATTGGTATGATGGTAAGGAATGGCATTGTGCTCATTGATGAAATAGCACGACAAACCGAATCAGGAATAGAACTCAGGAAAGCCCTGATTGATTCATCGGCGTTGAGGTTCAGGCCTGTAATGATGGCCTCGGTTGCAACAGCAGTGGGTATGATTCCTTTGCTGGGTGATAATCTTTTTGGCTCTCTGGCAGTAACAATTATGGGAGGTTTAATGGTAGGCACTGTAATTACACTGGTTTTCCTGCCGGTACTCTACTATGTTTTCTTTAATGTTAAAAGTAAACACCAATCATGAAACGAATATTCTTATTATTCCTCATATTAGCAGGATTTAGCACTCAGGCTCAAAGTGTTATAAGCCTCGACAGTTGCAGAGCATTAGCTGTCAGAAATCACTATACCATCGCAAATGCTGCCCTGACTGAACAAAAAGCTAAATACGAGTACAGAGCCATTCAGGCAAATCGCCTGCCTGATATTTCAGCATATGGCGATGCTTTATTCACCAACAAAACTCTGCAATACAATTTTGCCGGAGCGTATCTTCCGACTTATGTTCCGGATCTTGCTACAGGAGCTCTGGTTCCAAATTTATTACTTGATCCCACCGGGCAAATGATAATAGGGCCTGATGGCAATCCTATTTTTAAACAATATGCCATGATTCCGCCAATGGATCTCAAAGTGAAATTAAACGGTTCATATATGGTCGGGTTAAAGGCTGTTCAACCAATATTTACAGGATTCAAAATCTCAACAGCGTCCGGGATGGCAGGTATAGCACGTAAAATGGCTGCTGATAATATTGATTTGAGTACATCTAATCTTGTTGTTAAAGTTGACGAAGCATATTGGCAGCTTGTAAAGGTTATACAACTTGAAAAGTTAGCCCAAAAGTACCTTGAGACTGTTCAGGCTGTTGAAAAACAAGTAAATGATGCTTTAGCCACAGGATTAACAATGAACAATGATCTGCTTAAAGTACAGGTTAAAGTAAATGAGGCTCAACTTATGCTTTCGAAAGCTAAAAATGGTCATGTACTTGCAGCAATGAACTTATGCAACCTGACCGGTTTACCACTTACAACTCAAATAATTCCGGAGGATATTGAACAGGTAGAAGTTGTTATGCCCGAAAGCCTTATGACAGAAGGAAGTATTGCTAATCGTCCTGATTATCGCTTACTCGACAGGCAGATTGAGATGAAGCGAAAGCAGGTTGATTTAGTCCGCTCAGATTATTTGCCACGTGTAGGATTGGCTGCCACATATGGTTATATGGATGGCTTGAAGGTACAGAATGAAAAGTTATTGGAGTCGTCAGGTTCAACTGTGATAGCTCAGATTACAATCCCTATTTTCCATTGGGGAGAGGGGTATAACAAAACTGCTTCAGCTAAAGCAGATCTAAAAATAGCAGAGAATGAGAGGGATAACCTTCATCAGTTGATGGAGCTTGAACAACAACAGTATCGTCTGATGCTTAGTGATGCAATGTATCGGATTCAACTGACCACAAAGTCACTTGAGCAGGCTGAAGAAAATATGAAGGTAATGAACGACCGGTATGAGTTGGGTCTGGAAACAATATCAGCTTTGCTTGAAGCTCAGGCACAATGGCAGAAAGCATCGGCAGAGCAGGTTGAATCAATTTCTGAATACAGAATTGCGAAAGTAAAATACCAGAAAGCAACCGGTGAGTTATAATAGACCGGGTAAGTTACCTGCGCCTTGACTTTCCACCTAAGAAACCCCAGCCACCGCTTCCGAGTACAAACCCGAATGCGTACCATGCTCCGTTATTGTTTTGGGCATAAACAGTAATATCATCCCTGAAGAGCATAAGTATCAAATCGACGGGTGCAATGATTCCATGCCATAATCCCCACCAAAACCCATAAGTCTGGCCTTTAAGACACTCAGTCACAACTTCCTTGTTGGCACAACCGACAAGGAAGATCATGGTAAGGCCAATAAGAATTACGACTGCATAGTTCTGCAAATGATTTAATCTTCTCATAAGTACTAGTATTAATCCAACAAATATAATGCTATTACTTAATCAATGAAATATAATATGAGCAATAAAAAAGCAGTCAGTAACACACTGACTGCCTTATTTCTAATGAGTACATCAGAGATAGTGCACCTCTGCTATGGGAGCATTTGTCTTCACGGATTCAATTCCATTTTCCATTGAAGCTTGCGATTTGTACATTTCACTCTTGCCTATAATTTGTGAATTTGCTGCTTTAAGTACAAAATAGTGCTGACCGTCCCTGGCAATCTTACGCTCATAACGTGAGTCGTCGATTGCATTTTTCTTTACACTTTCAATACCATTTTCGCAACCTGCCTTAGAAGCGTATCCTTCACTAGCCAGGATGACCTGACCGTTTTTGGCTGTTAGTTTGAAATAGTACTCTTTTCCATTTTTAACTTGAAATTCCGGATGTGCCATAGTGCTATATTTTAAATTAATAACTGCTCATAAAGTTAATGAAAAATGTAAGCGATGTAATATTGAATTTCATTATAAAAATAATTCTAATTTTGAGCTCCTGCATTTTACTCAATATTTCACACCTCATGAAGTATTACATTTACCTGATAATTATTGCATTGTTCCTTATATCATGCGAAAAAGAGAATGATAATGATATTGATATAAAACCTGTCATCCCTGCTGAGACTACTATCACAGATTCATTCGAATCAGGCAGTATCGGTGAGATCATAAAAATATCAAATACTGAATGGAAACTCGGAATTGCGGATGATAATAATAATGCCTCCCTCCCCGATTCATGGAGAAGTTGGTGGTATATAAAAGCTGATTCCGTTGTAACTGATTCAGCGATCCAAATAACTATTACCAATTCAGGTTGGCCTTATTACTACAATCCGGTGTACTCATACAATCAGAAAGAGTGGTTTCGTTTTGAGAGTAGTGAGGTAACCCGGAACTCCCGGAATGAGCTGGTGATAAGGAAGAAATTTGATCATAGCACAGTTTGGATTTCAATGTTTTATCCATATACACTGACTGATCTGGAGGATTTCATTGAAAGTATCAACGGTAGTCCATTTCTGAAAATCATCACAGCCGGGCACTCTCAACAGGGAAACCCTCTGTATCTTATTAAAGTTACTGATTTTGATGTACCTGTCACTGAGAAGAAAAGAATACTCATACATGCACGTACCCATCCGGCTGAGACACCTCCTTCATTTCTGCTTGAGGGAATGCTAAACTTCCTGATATCAGGAGAGGCAGATGCAAATGAATTACTACGCAAATTTGAATTCCATATCTTCCCAATGCAAAATGTTGATGGAGTAATTGCCGGAAATTACAGATCAACCCCCAAATCTGAAAATCTTGAGATGTTATGGACTTCTGCCCCAGGCGATCCTATTAACCTTACTAGTTCCGCACCCGTTGAAGTGACTGTCATTCATGAGCATGCAAAAACATTGATGACAGACGGGGGACCGGCAGTGTCAATTGCTCTTAATCTGCATGCTTCAAACAGTGAACCTGACATTCGTCCGTTTTTCTTTCCGCATTTCGGCAGTGAGGCATATGGCTACTCGGATTCTGAGGCTTCTTTGTGGAATAAACAACTTCACTTTATATCTTCGTTTGCATCACATCATGGTTATGATATGATTGAACCTGTGCCAACAACCGGAGGTGGTAGTTTTGCCGGTAAAACTTATCCTGAAAGCTGGTGGTGGAAGAACTTCCAGGATCAGGTGATGGCCATTACGATGGAAATGACCTATGGAAGATCAGGCTATTATCCCCGATGGATTGAACCCACTGACATGAGAGAGATGGGCAGAAATTTAGCATTGGGGATTAGGGATTATTATACACTACCGGCCTCTTACTTCAGAATTGTGGTCAAAGAACCTGATCTTGGCAATCTTAAGTATCCTGATCTATATCCACCATTTGCTGAGGATGAATTAAAGAAATAGGTACAGAAATCGAATTAAGGTAAATTTTTGCAACATACTTTGTCAAAATATTTCACGAAATTGGTCAAAGTATCGATAAAATTTCGCATCTTCGGTAAAATTCTTTCTAACACAAAAAAATAGAACCATGAAAAAGTATTTAGCAGAATTTATCGGAACATGTACACTTGTTCTAATTGGATGCGGATCAGCAGTAATAGCCGGCATTTCATCAACAGGACCTGCAGGCATTGGTTTGTTAGGAATTTCAATTGCATTTGGATTTGCGGTTGTAGCAATGGCCTATGCAATTGGTGGAATATCAGGTTGTCACATAAATCCTGCTGTAACACTTGGTGTTTATGCTGCCGGTAAGATGAGCGGTAAGGATGCACTAAATTATATTATTGCCCAAATTCTGGGTGGTATTCTTGGTACTGCTATTCTTTATCTTATTGTTATAGGTCGGCCGGGATTCACAATTACTGAATGGGCGTTTGGTGCTAACGGTTGGGGTGAAGGTTACTTAGCAGAATACAATACTCTTAGCGCTTTTGTCATAGAGGCAGTCATGACCTTCCTGTTCATTTTCGTAATTCTGGCAACAACTTCAAAGTATGGTAACGGAGTAATGGCAGGTTTGGCTATTGGTGTGACTCTCATGCTAATACACCTGGTTACTATCCCGGTTACAGGGACTTCAGTAAATCCGGCACGTAGCATTGGACCGGCTATCTTTGCAGGAGGTATTGCTCTCAACCAGGTTTGGTTGTTTATTGTTGCTCCTATTCTCGGAGCAGTTCTCTCAGCTTTACTTTGGAGAGTCGCATTTGAGAAAGACAAAGTACTTGAAGAAAAGAAAATTAAATCTGAGATGGTAGAGAATTAAGATTCCCCTCTATTATTTTTCAGAATAAATAAATAAGATATTATTTCGGGTAGGAATACAGGTATTTTTTACCACTGTATTCCTACCTTTTTTTTCCGGTGAATTATTTACTTAAGGTCAGGGTATGTATGTAAAGACAGAACACGCCCTGTGATTCTCTTTTCTTAGAAATCCACATAGATACTACAGAAAGAAGGCTCTACACTATAACAAAGTTGCGTTGAGTCAGAATTATTTTTAACCAACTATTGCAATCTGCTAATTATTGTATTAGCTTTGCAGCACAAAGTACTTTCCAATGAAAGAAGAAAGAGATTTTATGCGTGATATCGCAGAGATACGTTCTATGATGGAACGATCATCAAAGTTCATGTCATTATCAGGTTGGGCAGGAATCTTAGCCGGATTTTATGCCTTGGTCGGAGCATTTGTTGCATGGAAATTCCTGGGCTTTAACCCTGATAGCATTGAATATCCTTTAGCAGGTGACGGGCTGTTTTACGTATTCCTCGTGGCATTGTCAGTCTTATTACTTTCAATCTGTTCATCAATTGCTGATTCATACTACAAAGCCAAAAGCAAAGGTCAAAAAGCCTGGAATGTAACATCCAGAAGACTGCTGAATGATATGGCAGTGCCTATGGTAACTTGTGCACTATTGATTATAATACTGATTAATTATCAGCTCATTGGACTTATCGCTCCTATTACACTCATCTTTTATGGACTGGCTATATATAATGCCTCAAATTTTACATTCAAAGTGATGCGAATTATAAGCTATGTCCAAATTTTTCTTGGATTACTTAGCTGCTGCTTCATTCAGTACAGTTTGCTTTTATGGGCAACAGGTTTCGGACTGGTGCATATTATTTACGGAATCTACATGTTTAAATACGAACAGTGAAAATATCAATCAGTGGTTTAAATAAGGCTTTCGAGAGTCGAATCAGGCTTGGTATCATGTCAGCACTGGCTGTTAATGATATGATTGATTTTAATTCTCTCAAGGAGTTTCTGGATGTAACTGATGGCAACCTTGCCAGTCATCTGAAAGCTCTTGAGAAAGAAGAATATATTAGTGTTGTAAAAACATTCATTGGCAAAAAACCCAATACACAGTATCATCTTACGGATACAGGTAAAAAAGCCTTTAATGATCATCTTAAAGCATTGGAAAAACTAATACGCTCACAGAAATAGTTCTTTTTTATTTTTTTTATTCAAGGACTTTGAAATTCAAAGTAACACAAGAAAACAAATTAATGTCTAAAAATTAAGTTCTTATGGAAACAAATGAAAAATCAGTCGTCGAGCACATCAGCCAGTTCATCCGCAAATCGGTAACTCTTAAGCTCCTCTCTATTCTTATCCTGACACTATTGTTGATGATACCGATGGCTTTTATACAGTCACTCATTTGGGAGCGACAGTCGCTTCGGGAATCAGCAATCAATGAAGTAAGTAACTCATGGGCTACGCGTCAGAATCTTTATGGACCAATCCTTACCATACCTTACAATCAACAGGTGTTTGAGGATGGCAAACTGGTACAAATCAAGAAACATGCTTACATCTTACCTTCATTACTTAATATAGATGCTTCCATCGACCCTAAATCACTTCGCCGGGGAATTTATGAGGTAGTAGTTTATGATTCAAAAGTCTCATTCAAGGGTGATTTTACCGGATTAGAAATGTACCTTAATGAGTTAAAAGGCTCAGAAATACTATGGAAAGAAGCATTCCTTACTGTTAATGTTGCTGATTTGAGAGGGATTAAAGACAAAGTAACGTTAAATTGGAATTCTACAGAATTAACTGCTGAGCCGGGCTCTCTTATTCCTGCAATTATACCTTCAGGATTTACTGTTAAAAACATCTTCCCGAATGTTGTCAATGTGAGTGAACTTAATGACTTAACATACTCCTTTAATCTTCACTTGCAGGGAAGTCAATTCATAGGATTTGCACCATTAGGTAAAGAAACTAATGTAAATCTAACCTCCATTTGGGCTGATCCGAGTTTCACCGGTTCTTTCCTGCCTGATGATCGTGAAGTAAGTAAAGATGGATTCACAGCATTGTATAAGATACTGGAACTCAACAGAAACTATCCTCAGTTCTGGGTTGACAACAAGAATTCAGAATTAATTCGCCAAAGTGAATTTGGAGTTGATTTATTATACCCTTCAAATGACTATCAGAAAGCCATGCGTTCAGCCAAATATGCTATCCTGGCTATTTCTTTAACCTTCCTTACTTTCTTCTTAGTTGAAATATTTAACAAGAAAAAACTCCACCCATTCCAGTATATCCTCATTGGACTGGCACTCTGTCTGTTCTATACTTTACTAATTTCAGTTTCAGAGCACACAAATTTCGACATTGCTTACATAATTGCCAGTGTCTCGGTAATTTCAATGATTGGATTTTATGCAAAATCAATACTGAAAGACCTTAAACGAACCCTGATATTGGTTGTTATTTTAATCCTCACATATTCATTTGTATATATCACACTCCAACTTCAGGATTATGCTCTTATAATTGGAAGCATTGGATTAACATTAATCCTGGCATTTACAATGTACATTACACGTAATGTAAATTGGTACGAATTAAGCACAGCAAAGAAAGACTAATGTCAGAATCATCTTATTATACGTCTGTTTATAAGTATAGGGGTCCTCTCAAAAGAGCGACCTCTTTTACTTGCTTCCAAATCAAAGTACAATTCGTGAGTTCAACTTCCTTACCTTTGCATCCATAAAATAAAACACCAATGTTAGAATTAAACTATATACGTGAGCACACGGCTGAAGTGATTGAACGTCTTGCCATTAAGAA
The DNA here is from genome assembly GCA_023441805.1 of Bacteroidota bacterium. GTDB lineage: Bacteria > Bacteroidota > Bacteroidia > Bacteroidales > Lentimicrobiaceae > Lentimicrobium. Next base: position 120,457 of record JAEZNO010000018.1, on the reverse strand, counting down.
CATTAACGCATCAAGTATCCTCGAAAACATTATAGAACTGGATGCAAAACGACGCGAGACACAAAAAGAACTTGACGATAATCTAGCTCAATCCAACAGTATAGCACGCGAAGTAGGCAACCTGATGAAAGCAGGTAAAGCTTCTGATGCCAGTGAACTGAAAAATAAGGTTTCTGAGCTTAAAGTTGTTGCCAAAGAGCTTTCAGAGAAGTTAGATTCAATAGTTGCAGAGCAGACTCAGCTTTTAGTGTCCCTTCCTAATGTGCCACATCCATCTGTACCTAAAGGTAAAACAGCCGAAGACAATCTTATAGTGCATAATGAAGGTATTATGCCCACTCTGCCGGAAGGAGCGGTGCCTCACTGGGATCTTGCATCCAAATATGATATTATTGATTTTGAATTGGGAAACAAAGTCACCGGAGCAGGATTCCCTTTCTATAAAGGCAAAGGTGCCAGATTACAAAGGGCACTTATAAACTTCTTTCTCGATGAAGGAATAAATGCCGGTTATACTGAAATTCAACCGCCATTGGTTGTAAATGAAGCTTCAGGGTATGGCACAGGTCAATTACCCGATAAAGATGGTCAGATGTACTACTGCCAAATTGATAAGCTATATCTGATCCCGACAGCCGAGGTTCCTGTGACAAACATCTACAGGGATGTAATTTTGAAATCATCACAGCTTCCAATAAAGAATGTAGCCTATTCTAACTGTTTCCGTCGTGAAGCAGGCTCTTATGGTAAGGATGTCAGAGGACTTAACAGACTGCATCAGTTTGATAAAGTTGAGATTGTGCAAATACAGCACCCTGATAATTCATACGTTACTCTTGAAGAAATGCGTGAGCACGTTGCTTCTATCTTACGAAAACTGGAACTCCCATTCCGTATTGTGAAACTCTGCGGTGGTGATATGAGCTTTACCTCGGCTCTTACCTACGACTTTGAAGTATGGTCTGCTGCTCAGCAGAAATGGCTGGAAGTCAGCTCTGTCTCAAATTTCGAGTCCTTCCAGGCTAACCGTATGAAATTGAGATTTAAAGACGAAGGTGGCAAAACCCGCCTGTGTCACACACTAAACGGCAGTGCCCTTGCGTTACCACGTATAGTTGCTGCATTACTTGAAAATAATCAGACAACTGAAGGTATCAGAATACCCGCTGCACTTGCAACTTATACCGGCTTCAATTTGTTAACTTAAACCTAACCGGTTTATTTTATGCGAAAGACCCTGCTCCTGATCTCTATTGTTATTCTTTTTATCACAAACGTAAAAGGACAGAATGCCACTGACCAGCAGTTGGGTCTCCAATTTTTCAATGACCGCGATTACCGGAAAGCTGTTGAAGTATTTGAACGCCTCTATAAGAACAAACCCGATCATTTTAGTTATACCTACTATCTTCAGTCGCTTCTTGAATTAGGAAATATTGACGATGCCTTAAAACTTGCCAAACAACAGGCGCGACGATATCCTGAGGATTCAAAATATCAGGTTGACCAGGGATATGTTATGATCAGAGGGAACCAGACAGCGAAAGCGATGAAGCTGTATGAGGAGCTTGTTAAGGATATGAAACCTGAACAGCGAAATGTTATGACACTCGCAAACGCATTCATTTCCAGACGAGAATTCGATTTCGCAGCTAAAACATACTTAAAAGGAAGGCAATTATTAGCTCCAGAACATACTTTTGGATTCGAACTTGCACAATTATTTGAAATGCAGGGACAATTTGATAAGATGGCTCAGGAATACCTGACTATCATCGAAGCAAACCCCTCGCAGGCTGAGCAGGTACAATCGCGACTACAGTTTTCACTCGCAAATGATCCTGAAAACATAAAGACCAATGCTGTAAGACAGGCACTCATTATGCAAGTGCAACGTAATCCCGGAAATATCAATCTTAGTGAGTTACTGGTTTGGTTGTCATTACAGTTGAAAGACTATGAATCAGCATTAGTTCAGGCAAAGGCTCTTGATCGTAGATTAGATGAAAATGGCAGCAGAGTATTCGCTTTGGGACAATTGGCATCATCTAATGTTAATTATGACATTGCAACAGAGGCTTTCAAGTATGTGATGAACCGCTCAAATGATCCTGCATTTGTAGCTGTTGCCGAAATTGAACTATTACGTGCAGAGTATGATAAGATTTCATCTGTCTATCCTGAAAACGAAGAAGCACTCAAAACTCTTGCATTGCGTTACCGTGACGCGATAAAAAAGCATGGCAATACACCACTATCCTGGCCACTTATTCGCAACCTGGCACATATTGAAGGATTTCACTTATACAATCCTGAAGGAGCAATCACGCTCCTCGAGGATTTGATTACAAAGACATCAAGCGATAAAGTACTTCAGGCACAATGCAAATTGGAATTGGCCGATATACTGCTCTTCAGCGGCGATCCGTGGGAAGCTACCCTGCTTTACTCACAAGTAGATAAAGACTTTAAGAATGATCCTTTAGGACACGAAGCCCGATTTAGAAATGCTAAACTATCATTCTATATTGGTGAATTCGAGTGGTCGAGAGCACAGTTGGATGTTCTTAAAGCTGCAACTTCAAAACTAATTGCCAATGATGCCATGAAAATGTCACTATTAATAACTGATAATATTGAAGCCGACAGTTCAACACTTCCATTAGCATCCTATGCAAGGGCAGACCTCTTACTTTTTCGAAATCAACCAATCAAGGCTTATGAATTACTTGACTCAGTTAAGCTGGCTTTCCATGGACATTCTATCATTGATGATGCACTCATGAAACAGGCTGAAATCAAAATGAAGACAGGAGACTTTACCGCTGCTGAAACACTTTACAAAGAAGTAATAGAGAATTACCCTGATGACATACTTGCTGACGATGCCCTCTTTGATTTAGCTACTCTGTATAAAGATCAAATAAAGGACATCACCAAAGCCATGGAAACCTATCAAAAGCTGATTACAGACTATCCCGGCAGTTTGTATGTTGTTGAAGCAAGAAAGCAATTCCGAATATTGAGAGGCGATTTTAAAGATACAGTACCTGATGAAAATATCTCAGGTGGTCATCCGGATATTAATTAAATTGCTGTTATTCACTTCATAATATCTGATGATACCAATCCGTGCAAAAAAACAACTGGGACAGCATTTTCTAAACGACGAAGCTATTGCCCTGAAAATTACTGAAAGCTTATCACAACGTTGTGGTAATCTTTTAGAAATTGGGCCCGGAACAGGTGTACTGACCAAGTATCTGCTAAAAAATCATGATTTTACAGAGAAGGATCAGCAAGCATCAAAGTTCCTTGCATTAGATGTTGATCGTGAAAGTATTGCTTACTTAAAGCAGAAGTATTCTGAGCATGCAGAGGCTTTTATTGAAGCAGATTTCTTGAAGTTCAATCCTGCAGATAGTTTTACCGGATGTTTCACAGTCATTGGAAATTTCCCGTATAACATTTCAAGTCAGATATTTTTTAAAGTACTCGAGCATGTAGACCTGATACCTGAGGTAGTTTGCATGTTACAGAAGGAAGTTGCAGAGCGTATTGTATCTCCACCCGGCCATAAAGCTTACGGTATCCTGAGTGTGTTATTACAAGCTTGGTACAAAATTGAATATCTGTTTACGGTAAGTGAGCATGTTTTTACCCCTCCACCTAAAGTCAAATCAGCAGTTATAAGGCTTACACGCAATGAAACCACCGATTTAGGATGCGATCCTAAACTCTTCAAGCTAATAATCAAGACTGCATTCAACCAAAGACGCAAAACACTAAGAAATGCACTGAAATCAATGTCATTCAATAAATCATCCGAGTTGGATGAATTATTGACAAAGAGGGCAGAGCAATTGAGTGTTAGTGAATTTGTGTTCCTGACAAATTCCTTGAACCATTTACTAACCCATTAAGGCATTTTCCATCATTTAATATTAATGTTTCCGTCACAAGATTTAAAAGTTGAGGTGCTTTTAACTCTTGCTATTAAATTCTAGCCTATTACAGCAATGAATGAGTATGAGATAATAATATTGTGATGCCTGAATGATACTATAATGGTCACAACCTCGACCAAGCCTCTTACAACCTGATAATTCCCTCGAAACAGCCTTATTTCCGGTTGGATGTTGTTTTCAGGATGTTTTATCGCTGTTCACAGGTTGTCCCGAGGTTGTGACCATTTCAATATTATTACAAGCTCATTTCATTATGCATTCTTTGTGTAGCAACAATATTCTATAAACCGGTAGAGACAAGGATTACCTGCCTTTACACCCATAACCAGGGTATGGTTCTTCCCACAGTTTATTAGTAAAAGAAAACCACTCATTATTCAGTGATTTTTATTTTCTTTGCAGGCAAATTACATTGACTATCAATGAAATCACGAATACAGGACTCTAAAGCCGGGGGAAAGCAATCATTTAAGCAAACAGATAAGTCGACTGCAAAAAATACTGCTAAACAAACCATTACATTGAAACCTCTCAATGTCAGGATGCTTTATCTTATCATTGTAGTCCTGGCCTTCGTACTATATGGCAACACAATACCCAATAAGTACTCGCTTGATGATTCATATGTCACATCTGTAAACCCTCAGGTACAACAGGGCATCAAAGCAATTCCCTCAATCTTCGCCTCCAATTATATTTCAATGAACGCTGAAGAGGGGGGACAGTATAACTATGGGTATCGCCCAATGGCAAAAGCCACTTATGCCATTGAATGGCAGTTCTTTGGCGAGAATCCTCATGTGAGCCACTTCATTAATGTGCTTTTTTATGCATTGACCGGATTAGTACTTTTCAGCCTCCTCAAACGATTATTTAATGGATATAACATCCTGGTGCCGTTTCTTGCAGTCGTTTTCTTCATGGTGCATCCTATTCATACTGAAGTGGTTGCTAGTTTAAAAAACCGCGAAGAAATACTAAGCTTGCTCGGCAGTTTGTTGTCTGTTCACTTTTTTATCAGATGGTATGATAGCGGTAAGAAAATCAATATTTTGTGGGCATTGTTATCTTTCGCCTTTGGCTATATGTCGAAAGCAAATGCTTTTACTTTCATTCTAACCATCCCGTTGATTCTCTATTTTTTCACTGAAGTGACGACAAAGAAGATAGTTATAACAACCCTCATGGTTGTTGCCCTGATTGCACTCATATTAACCATTCCAAGAGTGTTTCTTGAAACAGCTTTCAGGCCAAATCAATATATAGAGAACCCACTAATATTCGATCCATCATTCGCTGAACGAGTCGGAACATCAATGATTGTTTTATTGCACCATCTGAAGATGTTAATATTCCCACATCCACTTATTTTTTACTACGGATATGATATGATTCCAATCAGCACTTTTAGTAATCCATTAGTTTGGGTGTCGATTGTAATTCATTTAATGCTGTTAGGTTATGCCATGTATAACTTCAGGAAAAAGTCAGTACTTTCATTTGCTATACTTTTCTATCTGATAAATATCGGTATTTTCTCAAACCTTGCATTCCCTCCAACAGGAATTGTTGCAGACCGTTTTCTATACTCGGCTTCACTCGGATTCTCCATTGCCCTGGCTGTCTTATTATTCCGCTTGTTTAAGGTTGATCTTTCAACACAGCGATTACCCGCTAAGGCATTATCATTTATTATCCTTATCAGTGTCTTACTGGCAGTTCCGGCAACAGCAAGAACTATTGACCGTAACCGCGACTGGAAAACTGAGATGACACTTTATAAGGCTGACATGCCATACATGGAACGGTCAGCAAAGGGTAACTTCATTTACGCTACCAATCTTAGGAGCACTATAGTCGAACGACTCAAAGCCGGAACTCCAAGAAGTCGTATAGTTAAAGATGCAAATACCTGTATTGAACACTTTAAGCGTGCTGTAGCTGTATATCCTGAGTATCCTGATGCATGGAATAATCTCGGCGAAAGTTACCTGTTATTACTTAATGAATCTGATTCATCAATAAAGTACTTCGAGAAAGCAATTGAGACGAACCCTAAGCTTTTTTCAGCATATTACAATTTAGGTTATACCTATCAGGTCACAGGCCGGTATGAGAAATCTATCGAGAATTATGAAAAAGCATTGGAAATAGAGCCTTGGGAAATCCGGGCAATGTCAAATCTGGCACAGATGTATGAGAAGGTAGGAAATCTGGAGAAAGCTATAAGCTTAAATGAGGACATCATTAAAATGGATCCTACATTGGATGTGCCGTATTTGAACCTCGCATCGTTTGCTCTTCATCAGGGAGACAACAGAGCAGCTATTGAGTATTTCGAGAAAGCACTTGAGGTGAATCCAAACAATATGAACATCAGTTTGAGATTGAACAACTACTTTAAACAAATTGGAGATACGATTAAAGCAGATTATTATCTTGACCTAGCCCGTAAAGCTAAATAACTAGTTAACCTATGCCCCAGATAAGCGAATTCTACCAGGAAGGACTCACATTACCCGATATATTAAAGCGGTCAGCTCACTCACCCCGCTCTCCATATATTGGGTTTGTTAATGAAAAATATGAGGAAACCGTACTACCATATTCAGAGTTACTTAATGAAGCTTCGGCTATTGCTATAGGACTTAGTAATGAAGGATTGGTACCGGGTGATAAAGTTATTATTGCTACTTCTAACAATCGCGAAACGCTGGTATTACTTTGGGGATGCTTCTTGCTTGGAGTAATACCCACAATTTTACAACCAGTTAATACATTTACCGGCTACAACCCTCCTGTAGTAAAGCTGCTTAATGTGAATAAGCAACTTGACAGTCCTCTTGTTTTCATGAGCAGTATACCGGATTCAGCTGATGATCCCGAGTTAAATTACAAATTAATATCTCAACTCAACACTAACGGGGTGTTGCCTGAGATAAAGCTTGATCCTCATTCAGTTGCATTTATTCAGTTCTCATCCGGCAGTACCGGTGATCCTAAGGGTATCATGTTGACACATAATAACTTAATGGTCAATTTGGAAGCTATCAGGATTGGGTTAAATTTACATGAATCCGGCAGTTTTGGCAACTGGATGCCCCTGTTTCATGATATGGGGCTTATAGGTTATCATCTTGTCCCTATTTTTACAGGTATACCACAATGGCAGATTGAGACTATTGATTTTATCAAAAATCCGGGTCTTTGGCTCGATTTGCTTTCTAAGCATAAAATCCAGATAACGGGATGTCCAAATTTTGGTCTTGCACTTTCACTCCGACATATTAAGCGAATGAAGAATGCTCCTGATTGGGATTTTTCAGCATTGCGTAGTTTGCTAAATGGTGCTGAACCAATATCAGTACAAATAATGAATGACTTCATTAAGGAACTAATGCCATATAATTTCAGAGAGGATTCAATGATGCCGGTTTATGGTCTTGCTGAGGCAACTCTAGCTGCTACATTTACTCCCTCAGCAATACCACCAATTGTGAAAGCCTTTGATGCTCAGTCACTTGACAAGGATAATCGGGCCATTGAAGTAGACGGCAGTCTGCATGAGCATGCCAGATTAATTTCATCAGTAGGAGTTTGTTTGAATGATATAAACATAAAGATCACCGACAATGATTTTAATGAAGTAGAGGAAGGAAGAGCAGGAGTAATCTGGATAAAAGGAGCTTCAGTGACACAAGGATACTACAATCGCCTGAAAGAAACCGACCAGGATTTTAGAGATGGATGGTTTTGCACAGGAGATGTAGGTTTTATTTACAAGGGATACTATTACATAAGTGGCCGTCAGAAAGATATAATCTTTAAAAATGGAAGGCACTACTTTGCCAATGATCTTGAAGAAATAGCCAGCTGCATTGATGGGGTTAGTTACGGGAAAATCTGCTTTACCGGGATGACTAACCACACAACAGGTAAAGAAGAGATAATCGCATTTCTGGCAGGATCTCCCGGACCAAAGGCTGAGGAAATATTTATAGAGCTACGTAATATTTTACGCAGCACACTTGGTATCACTCCCGACAAGCTGGTTATGGTTAGGTCAAATGAAATACCAAAAACTTCGAGTGGGAAATTGCAGCGATATAAATTACTGCAGAGGTATAAGGCCGGCGAGTTTTCACCAACAACAATATTGGATGAAGTTAGTTTACAACAAGCTCTTTAATGTTCATGATTGACTAAATCCGACCATTGATTAACTAATTAATTTTAACTTTGCTTTAAACTGATAATTATGAATATCGACGATTTTATTTCGAAAATTGAGTCAGAATTTGACGACCTTGTGCCTGGTGTATTGAAGCCCGAAAGTGTGTTCAGAGAGGTATTTGAGTGGAATTCAATTAATGCGCTGATTCTTATTGCAATGGTCAAGACCGAATATGATGTGACAATTAATGCTGAAGATATAGCCAACTCGAAGACAGTAGAAGATATATACCGAATTGTAGAAAAAAGAGCTTAACCGGGTTTCTGTCACTCTCATTAAGGATTTTGAATTTTTCTTACTTTTGTAATTCTGGGGAACGTAATAACTCATACTCAACAAGATGGCAATTTTTCAGGTAAGTGATATCAGAATTGCCGGTATCTCAGCATGCGTACCCGAAAAAGTACTGCAGAACAGGGATTACGGCTGGATTAAAAGTAGTGACAGAGAACTTCTTATTAAGACAATTGGAGTTGAACAGCGGCATGTGGCACAGTCAGGTGAAACTACATCAGATCTTTGCTATCAGGCGGCCACGGAACTTCTTGATGCACTTAAATGGGATCCCTCTGAAATTCAACTCCTCATCTTCGTTTCCCAGTCACGTGATTTTATAATACCTTCAACATCAACTATTCTGCAGGACAGACTTCACTTGCCTAAGAATTGTATGGCAATTGATATAAATCTGGGGTGCTCGGGATATGTGTATGGATTATCATTCATCAGCAGTATGATTAAGGCCTCAGGAATAAGTAAAAGCCTGCTTTTGGTAGGTGATCTCTCAAATGTTACTTCTTCTTATCGTGACAAGAGTACATATCCATTATTTGGAGATGCCGGTACTGCTACAGCTCTTGAACTTAAACCCGGCGCACCGGCTTTCAAATTTAATTTACAAAGCGACGGTAGTGGGCATGAAGCTATAATAATCCGCGATGGCGGTGTAAGGCATTTAGTAGGTAAACATTCATTTGCAGTAAAGAAATTTGCTGATGGAATCTACAGGAATCGTCTACAAATTGAACTGAATGGCATTGAAGTCTTCAACTTCTCACTAAGAGAAGTGGTGCCAAATATTAAGACTACCCTAAAGCACTTCAACCATACTATTGATGAATTCAATTACATAGTCTTCCATCAAGCTAACCGACTGATTAATGAAACCTTACGCAAGATGCTTAAGGTTGAACCGGAAAGAGTGCCATATTCACTTAAAGATTACGGCAACACTAGTTGTGCTTCTATACCGCTGACTTTAGTTTCCCAACTAAGGGCCGAATTACAGTCGAAGCCTCTGAATCTTCTATTGTCAGCTTTCGGCATTGGTCTGTCGTGGGGTACAGTTTTGCTTGAGACTGATGGGATTATAGTGCCTGAAGTTTCAATTTTAAAGAAGGAATCAGTATTTGAGTACAAGGTCTAATTCTTATATTAGTGCCTCATTATTGCAGTAATTATAAAGCCATAGATAATTACTGAATGTATATATCAAAAAGGGATGGAACAGTTTTCATTAAAGGGAAAGACAATATTAGTTACAGGTGCATCATCAGGTTTGGGAAAGCAGACTGCTATTTCTGCATCAAAAATGGGTGCAGTTGTAATGATTACCGGCCGGGATGCTGAGCGCCTACAGCAAACATTTGATTTACTTGAAGGTACCGGCCATAAGAGTTTTATCGCCGATCTGACCATCCAGTCGGATATTGACACACTTGTGGCTTCATTACCTGAACTGCAGGGAGTGGTTTACAGCACTGGAATATCTGACTTAACACCTGCCCGTTTTATTACCGAAAAGGATGTTACCAAAACATTCAGCATTAGTTATACTGCATCAGTACTCCTCACCTCAGGGTTATTAGCTAAAAAGAGGATTGCCCGTAATGCTTCATTGGTATTTATTTCATCTATATCAACCCGATATCCTTTTGTCGGCGGTGCTATGTACATCAGTGCGAAAGCTGCTCTTGAAGCCTATGCAAGAGTTCTGGCATTAGAACTTGCACCAAAAGGTATCAGGGTTAACTGTGTGGCTCCTGCTTTTGTCAAAACTCCTATGCTTGACAACACTGCTGTTAATTACTCATCCGACGCAGTAAAATTAATTGAAGCAAAACAAATACTTGGTTTGGGTGAGCCTGAGGATGTTGCTAATACAATTATATATTTCCTTTCAGATGCCTCAAAATGGGTATCTGCTACAAACCTGATTTTAGGTGGAGGGTAATTTAACATTGGTTGATTAATAAAGATAAGGGATATGCCCAATTACTCAGTAGTAGTTCCTGTATTTAACAGTTCAGATTCTCTGAAAGAACTTTATAATCAGATTGCAGAGACATTTGTCACAGTCGGGAAATCGTACGAAGTCATCTTTGTTGACGATGCCAGTGCCGATCAAAGCTGGGAAATTATCACACAGTTATATAATGAATTTCCCGAAAAGATAATTGGCATACGATTAGCCAGGAATTTCGGGCAGCACAACGCCACTCTTTGCGGCATGGCCTCTGCTTCAAGTGAGTACATAATTACAATTGATGATGACCTTCAGAATCCTCCCTGTGAAATCATAAAATTGATCAACAGGATGAATGAAACTAATTCAGATGTAGTGTATGGCATTTATGACACGAAACACCACTCCATGATAAGGAATATGGGAAGCACTACATTAAAAAAGGGTTCGAGACGATTATTTAAAACAAAAGGAGAAGGGTCATCATTCAGGATCATAAAAGCATCAATGGTTAAAAACCTGCTAAACCACCAAATCGACTTCATTTACCTGGATGAACTATTCAACTGGTACACATCTGATATTTCGTTTGTTACCGTACAGCACAATAAGAGGCCCTATCAACAATCAAATTACACATCAAGATCATTAATTTCATTACTCACCAATCTTGTGATTTACTATACAGCTGTTCCACTTAAGTTTATGGTTTATGGAGGAATCACTGCCTCAATTGTGAGTTTTGTCATTGGCTTAGTTTTCATTTACAAGAAGATATTTCGCGATGTACCGCTTGGATTTACTGCAATGATTGTTGCTGTTTTATTCTCAACCAGCATTATTCTAATGTCATTAGGTATTCTTGGAGAATATCTCAGTCGTATTTACAATGTACAGAACCGTAAACCACCCTATTCTATAAAGACAGTCCTACATTCATAATCTATATTTCATTGTGAAAGCATTCAAATACGGTATTACTCTTGAGCGATTGAAGGAGGAAGATATTGAACTCGTCAGGCAATGGAGGAATTCGGATGCTGTCAGATTGAATATGGAGTATAAAAAGCACATTAGTGCTGAGGAGCAGATTAAATGGTTCAACTCGATAAATAATATCTCCAACAACTACATGCTGATTCATTACAAAGGTGAGAAGGTTGGAGTGCTTAATGACAAGAATATTGACTGGGAGAACAGAACTTCAGAGTCAGGGATATTTATCGGAAATGAGAAATATCTGCACTCCTTTTTACCATATTTCGTTTCAGTTGCCGGCATTGAAATAAATTTCACATTGTTCAAATGGAGAAAACAGTATGCTCATATCTTAACTTCGAATAGTAATGCCCGGAAGTTCAATACTGAATTAGGTTATCAATTATCGGGTGACCAGTCAGGAGTTGAAAACCAACAATATGAATTAACCTGGGAATCATTTCAAAATAAGGCAGGCAGGGTGCGAAAAGCAGTAGCAGCACTTGCTGAAGAAAGCCATCCAGCAAGAATTCTTATTGAACCGGATGATTACAAAAATCCGTTTGCAAACAAAATTAAGTCACTTCTTGAGAACCAACCTGATGTCAGATCATATGAGAATTCAGAGGGCATCTGGTTTGAAGAAGTTAGAGGATAAGCCCCTTCTCTTATTATCTATAATCAGTGCATTGAACCTGTAATCAATGCAATATCCATGGATAGGGCTATTCATGCAATGTTTTCGTATCTTTGCATTCTAATTACCTATAAAATAAAAGGTTATGCTAAATGATGAGAGACCGATGCGAACGGAGCTATCTGAACTGGGTGAATTTGGATTGATTGACAGACTGACTGAGAGGGTTAAGATTTTCAACAAATCAACTCTTAAAGGGGTAGGTGACGATGCAGCAGTAATAGAACCTGCCAAAGGCAAAGTAATGCTTCTGTCAAAAGACCTTCTGATTGAAGGTATTCACTTCGATATGTCATATAGTCCATTGAAGCATCTTGGTTACAAATCAGCTGTTGTCAATATCTCTGATATTGCAGCCATGAATGGCAAAGCAACGCAACTTTTGGTCGGCATTTCGGTTTCGAATCGATACTCAGTTGAAGCACTTGATGAATTCTATGCAGGAATTAAGCTTGCCTGTGAAAAGTATAAAGTCGATTTAGTCGGAGGTGATACTACAGCCTCTCCTTCCGGTTTATTTATCTCTATAACTGTAGTAGGTGAAGCCGAAGCGGGGAAAGTTACATACAGAAACACTGCCAAAGAAAATGACCTCATCTGTGTGACAGGTGACCTGGGTGGTGCATATATGGGTTTACTTGTTCTGCAAAGAGAAAAGGAAGTGTTTAAAGCAAATCCCAACATGCAACCTGATCTTGAAGGCAATGACTATGTGCTTGAACGCCAACTGAAACCGGAACCAAGGACTGATATTGTTGAGAAACTAAAAGAAGCCGGTATTCAGCCTACTTCCATGATTGACATTAGTGATGGCCTGGCAAGTGAGATTTTGCACATAGCAAAAGGCTCAAAGTTGGGATGCAGAATATTTGAAGAGAAAATCCCAATTGATGTGGTGACAGCCGATATAGCAGCTGAGTTTAAAATTGATCCCACTACTGCAGCATTGAACGGAGGTGAGGATTATGAATTGCTTTTCACTATTGATCTCAGTGAGGCTGAAAAAGTAAGGGCTATTAAAGGCGTACATATTATTGGCCACATGACAGCACAAAATGAAGGCGAATACCTTATATCAAGAGGTGGCAGCATGTATCCTATCACTGCTCAGGGGTTTGAACATTACAGAAATGATTAAAGATTAAGGTGGCCTTTGGACTTTATAATGAAAGATCTCAGCTTAATACTGAAAACACTGCCATCCTCCCCGGGAGTATACCAATATTACGACAAGGAGAATAATCTCATTTATGTCGGTAAGGCAAAGAACCTCAAGAAGAGGGTATGCTCTTATTTCAATAAAGATACTTCACTTGCCGGGAAAATCAGGGTAATGGTTTCAAGGATAGCTGACATCAAATGGATTGTAGTTCAAAGTGAATTTGATGCACTGTTACTTGAGAATAATCTCATCAAAGAATACAAACCCCGTTACAATGTAATGCTTAAGGATGACAAGACATATCCGTGGATTGTCATCAAGAATGAACCTTTCCCGCGTGTATTCTCAACCCGAAATGTCGTCAGAGATGGCAGTGAATACTTTGGCCCATATGCATCCGGCAAAATGATGCATACCCTATTGGACCTCATACGACAGCTTTACCCCCGAAGAACATGTAATCTGAATCTCACAGAAAAGAATATCGCAGCAGGCAAGTTTAAAGTCTGCCTTGAATATCATATCGGAAATTGCCTTGCTCCATGCGTTGGGAAGCAAACGCATGAGGACTATATGATTAACATCAGGAATATCAGAGATATCATAAAAGGTAATATCAGTCAGGTGCGCAATCAGCTGAATGACCTGATGAAACAATATGCTGCCGAATTCAAGTTCGAAAGAGCTCAGATGCTAAAGGAACGTATTGAGATTCTCGACAGATATCAAAGTAAATCCACAGTCGTAAATCCATCAATCAGCAATGTGGATGTATATTCAATAGCTCAGGATGAGCAATCAGGTTACGTTAACTTCCTGAAAGTAGTTAATGGTGCTATTATTCAATCACATACTATAGAAATTAAGAAGAAGCTCGATGAATCTGAAGTAGAACTTCTTTCACTTGCCATCGGTGACTTGTACGTCAGGTTTGAATCAGCGGCTAAGGAGATTATAGTCCCTGTAAAGCCTGATTTCGAAATACCCGGAGTAACATTTACCATTCCACAGCGAGGTGATAAGAAACAGTTGCTCGAGTTATCAGAACGTAATGCCAAATACTACCAGATTGATAAACAGCGCCAAAAAGAGCTGGTTGATCCTGACAGACGTACTAACCGGATACTTGAAACTATAAAGAAAGATCTGAGACTAAAGGAATTGCCGGTTCATATGGAATGCTTTGATAATTCAAATATTCAAGGCACATATCCGGTGGCTGCAATGGTTGTATTCAAGAATGCAAAACCGGAGAAGAAAGACTACAGGCATTTCAATATAAAGACCGTAGAAGGACCAAATGATTTTGCCTCTATGGAGGAAGTAATTCACCGACGTTATCGCCGTTTGATTGATGAAGGTAGCGAACTTCCTCAGTTGGTGATCATTGATGGTGGGAAAGGACAACTTAGTTCTGCAATGTCAAGCATTGAAAAACTGGGACTTCAGGATAAGATTCAGCTGATTGGTATAGCCAAGAGACTTGAAGAGTTATATTTCCCCGGCGACCCACTGCCTTTACATCTTGATAAGAAATCAGAAACTCTCAGGGTAATCCAGCAGATGAGGGATGAAGCTCATAGATTCGGGATTACACATCATCGTAAACGAAGGGAAAAAGGAACCCTAAAAACCTCACTCAATGAGATTGAAGGAGTGGGTCCTGCTACAGCCCAGATCCTGTTAAGAAATTTCAAGTCAGTAAAAAAGATCAAAGAATCAACAATTGAAGAATTAGAAGCCGTTATTGGCAAATCAAGAGCTAAACTTGTGTTTGAGTATTACAGGAAGGAGAAGAATGATTGATGAAAAGTTTAACTTTGTTTATTAATCTTCACCGAGATGCGCGATCCAGATTTACCGACACGGAGCAACAGGGAATATATTCAGCTTCAAATAGAGCTCCTGAAACTTCAAAAGTGGATATACGACCAGCGGCTTAGAGTAATAATAATCTTTGAAGGGCGTGACACTGCGGGAAAAGGTGGTGCCATATACCGTTTCATCAGATACATGAATCCAAGGTTTATAAGGGTAATTGCTCTGCCTAAACCAACCGAAGTTGAAAAAGGCCAATGGTACTTCCAACGATATATCCAGCAATTTCCTAATCCCGGCGAAATGGTCTTCTTCGACAGAAGCTGGTATAATCGTGCTGTTGTTGAGCCTGTTATGGGCTTTTGCACCCATGAGCAATATGAACTCTTCCTAAAACAGGCACCGGTACTTGAAGAAATGCTGCTGGAGGATGGTATCATTCTCATTAAATTCTGGTTCTCAATCGACATTCAGGAACAGAAAATCAGGCTGGAAGACAGAATGAAGAATCCCCTTAAAAAATGGAAACTGAGTACCGTTGACTTAAAAGCTCAACAGATGTGGGATGAATATACCTGGTACAAGAACCAGATGTTTCTCCATACCCATACTGAAAAGAACCCATGGGTTATTGTTAAAGGGAACAATAAAGCCGTAGCGCGAATGGAGACTATGCGATATGTACTTTCTAAAATTGATTACCCTGAAAAGAAGAAAGCCAAAATATCATTTGAAATCAATCCGGAAATAATCACCTTGTTTGATCCCTCTCAAATATAAACCTGCTTCTGACTTTCCTTGCTTATACTGACTTTATCAGGTTCTACCTGTTTTCCCCGTGAATAATGTCTTTATTGAATCAACTACTGTCTCAATTTCTGAATCACTTAGTGAATAATAGAATGGGAGCCTTAATAAGGTTGACGAATACCTTTCGGCATTTGGCAACGGGCGGTGGCCGTGGATGGGACTGTAATATGGGGAATTATGCAAGGACAGGTAATGAAAAACAGCATGAATTCCATTTGAGTGCAAGTGGTTTAATAGCTCGTCCCTGATTTCGGGTGTTTTTACAACTACATAAAAGAGATGACCATTGTGGTGAGCATACTCGGGTACGTTAGGAAGGATCAGATGTTCCTGAAGTCCTGATTCTGAGAGTAAATCAAAATACCTCTGCCAAATGTGCAATCTGCGTTTTTGGATATCTTCAATACTAATTAACTGAGCATAAAGAAAGGCAGCTGTCAACTCGTTGGGTAAAAACGAACTGCCAAGTGAAACCCATTCATACTTCTCCACCTCTCCCCTGGCGAATGCCGCCCTGTTTGTGCCTTTCTCCCAAATGACCTCTGCTGCAACAATTTTGGATGGATCATTGACTGCAATCATCCCGCCTTCACCTGATATTATGTTCTTAGTTTCATGAAACGAGTATGCCCCAAATGAGCCAATGTTTCCTAAATGCTTATCCTTATAGTATGCATCGAGTGCCTGGGCTGCATCTTCAACAACTACAAGGTTGTGCTTAGAAGCAATGTCCATGATTCTATCCATATCGCAAGCAATCCCACCATAATGCATAACCACAATTACCCGTGTTCTTTCAGTAATCAGACTTTCAACAGAATCAGCATCAATATTCGGATTATCAGTCCTGCTGTCGGCAAAAACAATCTTAGCACCCCTTAATGCAAATGCATTAGCTGTTGATACGAATGTGTATGATGGCATGATAACCTCATCACCCGGCTTCAAATCGCAGAGCAAAGCTGACATTTCAAGAGCATCAGAGCAACTGGTTGTCAGTAATGCTTTCCGCATCGAGTATCGTTCTTCAAGAAAACTCTGACACTTTTTCGTATAAGTCCCATTTCCTGAAAGTTTTCCGGTAATAGCAGCCTGTGACAAGTGATATATCTCTTCACCGGTAAAATGCGGTTTATTGAATGGAATCTTCATCTATGATATTCCTTTAAGGATGCTAAGATAATGTGAAAAAATGAACTCATGACAGTTAATTCCCTGTCAAATCCCGGCACTTCCATTTACTGGCATGTTAATTGCATATATGGCATTAAAAATCATTATTTTTGTAAATACAAAACATTAAAACACCACATCCATGAACAGAAGGAATTTACTTACTACTGTTTTATTAATAGCCTGGGGCATTTTCACAGTTAATGCCCAGACTGTTCAAACCAATCAGTCAAAAGAAACGAAAACAACTACAACCACAACAAAAAAGGTTGTTCAATCTACAACTTCTGATAAAAAAAGTGCCACACCGGCTACTCCGGCGGTTCCGGCTAAACAAGGTACGACTACTGATGCTAAGAAAAAAGCCGTTCCTGCTACTCCTGCTACTCCTGCTACTCCGGCAAGTTCATCTGCAAAGCCCGCTCCATCATCTAAACCATCATCAACCGGTACTGCTAACCCGGCTTCTTCAGGTACTGCTAAACCAACGACTACAGGCACTGCCAAACCCTCAGCCAAACCTGTTGATCAAACCAAACCTGAAGTAGCTGCCAATGATATTACAGGTCTTTGGATAACTGCCCAAAAAGGCACTATTGTTGAGTTCTATAAAGTAGGTGATAAGTACAATGGAAAAGCAGTTTGGACTAAACAAAAAGATAAAAACGGGAAGCCTCTAAAAGATGTAAACAACCCTGATAAAGCTAAACGAAATAATCCGATTGTCGGTACTGACCTCGTAACAGGCCTTACTTATAATCCAAAAACTAATACCTACGAAGGCGGTAAAGTATACCAGCCTCAAACCGGTAAATCATTTAACTGTAATATCAAACTTAATAAGGACAAAAAGAGTATGCAAATTACAGGAGGCACCGGTTTTATAAGCAAAACTCTTACCTGGACCAGAACTACAGGAATTCCCGGAAAGTAAGGTTCAATCTATTACAGGTAGACTAATAAGTCTATTTATACCAAAAAATTAAACGACCTCAAACAGGTAATCTCTGCTTGAGGTCGTTCTTTTTATATCCAATTATCAAACGATGATTTCAATTTATTAGCTTATCATCAATCATCAGGTACAGATCTTTTACAAATTTCTCCGAAAACAAATCAGATCCTCTTACATTCAGATGATCAGGATCAAAGAAGTACTCGGGATGATCAAAGAAAATATCATGGTAATCAAGTGTACCGCAATACACTGAATATTTATGGGCAATCTTTTCTACTTCGTTGGTCAATATATCGGCAGGAATTATCCTTCTTTCCTCAAAACTGAATTCTTTAGACAATGGGTACCTGATTAAAATTACCTTTATGTTATTCTCCTGGCAAAGTGATAGAATATTATCGAAATAGTACCTGATTGCAGGATCGAAATAAGAATCGTTCGTAAGTATGTGTTGCGCTTTTTCCCATGCACTTCTCTGCCTGTTTTTCTCATTTGCAAAATTGTGGTAATCCCGATGTGGCCTGTACCCATTATACATCTCCAGCGTCTTCATCTTAATTCTGTAAACAATCGACAACTGTATATCTTTATAGTTACCGGCATAAGAAAAGAACTTTCCCTCTAACCATTTAAACAGAACTCCTCTTTGCTTTTTAACTTTGGCCAACTCAACGTAGTCAAGATATTTAATCCAATATGAGTTATATTCATAACGATCCGCACTCTTTGAAGTAAAACTTGATAAATCTGCCTGCAGTAAAAGGTATTGGGGCTTTTTGCCCGTCCGCTCAAGTATGTGTTTAAGTTTATAATATGACTGGATATAATTCTCACTGGGTGAGCCATAGTTGAAACTCTGTGGCAGCATGTGAGTGTTGATACAATTATGTGAATTGCCCATTGCAAGGTACTTCAAAGTGTCATCATATTCAGCAAACTGTTCGTCCATTTTCTCATTGACGATGTTGTGAACTGAGAAGTACTTGAATCCCTGATCAAGTAGGAAATTAACGACAATAAGTATAGCCGAGAAGAGCAAAACCCGTTTTTTAAAACTACTAGTCATCTATATTTTTATCTTGTCGTTTACTGATAATTGTTCATATTGTCTTTTGCTGTTCAGGTCATTTTTAATTCCGAAGTCTCAGAATTGGAAGTAAATAAATTTCTCTTGATGCAAAACTCCAAAAATCAGGATAAAAAATACAAATCCTGAATAAAGTGACCAACGCAATGCCATTGGTTTAGATGCAGTTAATGACACCAGGTCTTTCTTTGCCTGCAGATATTCAGCGATCAGAAGGCAGATTACCATAAGAATTCCAAATGTGAGCTCATTGTTTTTAAGCATCTGCACTATCAATTCAGCGGAACCTGAAAAATCAAATGAATTTTTTAACAGGATGAATGCATCAGAAATATTCTCTGCCCTGAAAAAATAAAGTGAAAATACTAGTATTGAAAAAGTGGCGACCATTGAAAGACTACTTAACAACCACCCGTCCTTATTCAGATGAGTAAGTTCAATAATTCGGTTTCTGGCATTACCGGTTGTATTTTCCAGAACTAGCATAATACCATGGAACAGCCCGAAGAATATGAATGCCCAGGAAGCTCCATGCCAAAATCCCATGAGAAGGAGGGTGATTATCACGTTCCTATTGAAGAGGCTGAATTTAACCTCATTATTCTTCACATATGGGAGTGAATATAAAAGATAATCACGGAACCAGGTAGTAAGTGAGATATGCCATCTACTCCAGAAGTCTCTTAGCGATTTCGCAATGAAAGGCCTGTTGAAATTAACCATGAGGTCAAATCCCATCACACGGGCTGATCCTCTGGCAATATCTGTGTATGCCGAAAAATCACAATACAACTGAAATGCAAACAGTGCTGATGCTAGTATTACGGTAATTCCCTTATGTTGGTCGGGATGTTCATACACAATATTTACAAACATCCCCAGTCTGTCAGCTATAACCAGCTTCTTAAAAAATCCCCATAACATTAACTTCAACCCACTGATTGCTCTCTCCGGGTCAAAAGATTTAGGTTTATGGAATTGTGGGATAAGACTTGTTGGTCTTTCAATTGGACCGGCAACCAGTTGTGGAAAAAATGACACATACAAAGCAAACATGCCTAAATGCTTCTCGGCAGGCGAATTACCTCTGTACACATCAATTGTATAACTCAGTGATTGAAATATGTAGAATGAAATGCCAACCGGGAGCAGAATATTATATACAGGGAATGAAACATCATCATTAAATATTTTAAGAAAATCACTGATGCTTTGAGTAAAGAAATTGAGATACTTAAAGCCTGCCAGCATGCCGAGATTTGCAATGATGCTGATAAGCAAATAAGCCTTTTTCTGCTTCTTAGGTATCTTTTGCGCAAGTTTCAGTCCTATCAAATAATCAATAAGTGTGGTTATCATGATAAGAACAACGTACTCAGCTTTCCAACACATGTAGAAGAAATAGCTTGCTACCAACAACAGAACCCATCTCCACCGTATTGGCAGAGTGAAATAAAGCATTACAACTATTGGAAAAAAAATCAGGTATTCTATTGAGTTAAAAAGCATTCCATTCCCCGTTTAGGGTGCAAATTAAAGCAATTTTCTAACAACAATGCATTGAAAAATCTCTATTTTTGCCACCCTGATACCATCGTACTGACATCAAATGCAAGATATTCCCTTCTTTTTTATCATAGGAAGACCCCGATCGGGAACTACAATGTTACGACTGCTTTTTGAAGCACATCCTAATATTATTGTTCCTCCCGAAAGCCCGTTCATTATTGTTCTTTATAAAAAATATGGGAAAATAACCAACTGGACAAGCGATGTCATAACTGAATTTGTTGACGATCTATTCGAGGTAACTTATTTTGATAAATGGCTCTTTGACAAGGGGGCTTTATTAAATGAGTTACTGGAATCTAAAGGCAAGAGCACGTTTCAGGAGATGGTGCTTAGAATCTATGCCAACTATCATTCTTTGTACAATAAAGGTGAAATTAAACTTATCGGTGATAAAAACCCGTTGTACTCACTTTATCCTCACAGGATTCATCAGTTATTTCCTGAGGCCAGGATAATCCATATAACACGCGACTACAGGGATAATTACTTATCCCTCACTAATGTAAACTTTGAGATTCCTGTTGTACCGATTGTGGTTTATCGATGGAAATATGCACTAAAGAAAATGTGGCATCTGAAGAAACGCAATCCCGATCTGATATATTCACTTAAATATGAAGATCTTGTTGCTGATCCTGAACTTCATTGCCGACGGATGTACGATTTCCTTGGAATTGAATTTGATCCTTCGGTTCTTACATTCTATGAGAAAAAGCAGGAAACAGAGGATGCTTACAGTAGTGACAAAACAATAAAAATTGTCCATAAGAGTCTGTTCAATCCGATTAATACCGGACGAATGGAGAAGTGGAAGACTGAAATGACTGCCCGACAGATCAAAGTAGCTGATCATGTTGTAGGTAAAACAGCAGAGAAGGCCGGCTATCAGCGAATGTATCCACGCATAAATCCTTTCCTGTACCTGTGGATTTCACCCTCACTTATTTATGCTTCTATTATGTATCGACTAATAATGATAGCCGATCATCTTCCTCATGGAATGAGAAACGCTCTTAATAAATCACTGGGTATCTGTCTTAAGATATACTGGAAATTTAACAAGAAGAAACTCAAGCCGTTATAAATGCTATTTTTGTGTCCTGAAAATGATGTATAACAGTTAAAATAATCAATCTGTATAGCGCTTTTTATAACCGGAATACCAAATGAACAACCTGACAGAAGTAGATAAACCAACCCTTCATATAATAGATTGTCTTAAAAGACAGGTAGAGTTAAACCCTGATAAGACTGCTTACATTTATTTGATCGACGGTGAGGACAATGAGGAATCACTTACTTTTCGTGAATTATACAATGCTTCAAAGAATATAGCCGCCAAACTTACTGCTGTCAATGCAGCAGATGAAAGGGTTTTAATGTTATTTCCTCCGGGGTTGGAATTCATTATTTCAATGTATGGATGCTTAATGGCAGGTGCAATTGCAGTGCCTGCATATCCTCCCAAAAAAAACCGGTCAGTTGAGCGTATCAAAGCAATAGTTTCTGACTCACAGGCTAAGTTTGTTTTAGCAACATCAGGAGTATTCAGTGCATCTGAAAGGTCATTCAGTGATTTTGATGATTTGAAAAATCTGACATGGGTTCTTTTTGACAGGAATGATGATATAGAATCGCAACCAACTACCCGTTGCATAAAACCAGATGATGTTGCATTCTTGCAGTACACATCCGGTTCGACCGGTAATCCTAAGGGTGTTATGGTCACTCACCATAATCTGGTAAGTGAACTGGAATATATGCGACAGGCTTTTTCAGTCCATAAGGAGACTATATCAGTGAGCTGGCTCCCGACATTTCATGACATGGGACTTATTGAAGGAATGATGGGAGGAGTTTACTCCGGATATACCGCAATACTTATGCCCCCTGTAGCATTCATCCAAAAGCCATCACGGTGGTTGAGAGCCTTCCATAAATACAGAGGAACACATGGCGGTGCTCCAAATTTTGCATTTGATTTAATGGTCGATAATGTTACTGACAAAGAGAGGGAAGGCCTGGATCTTAGTTGTATTAATACAATATACAATGGTGCTGAGCCTATCCGAAGGTCGACATTTGACCGATTCGTTGAAACCTATTCTAAGTATGGCATTACCCATAAGTCCTTATTTCCAGCATACGGAATGGCCGAAACGACACTTATGATATCAGGTCCGGGTGCGCTACGTGGTCCATATTATCTGGCTGTTTCTACCTCAGCTTTTGAATTAAATAAGATTGTTCCGATTGATGAAAATGATCCGGATGCTAAGCATCTTGTCGGAATCGGTCATGCATGGATGGATCTTGCTATAAGAATAGTAAATCCTGATACTCTGTTACCTGCTAAGGATGATGAAGTAGGTGAAATATGGTTATCCGGCTCAATTGTTACATCAGGCTATTGGAACAAAAAGGAAATTACTGAAGAAACATTTAAAGCAGTCATAAAGGGTGAAGAAGACTCGGGTAAGTATTATTTACGCACTGGCGACCTGGGCTTTTTCTATGACAATGAATTGTTTATCACAGGGCGTCTGAAAGATCTTATTATACTCTTTGGCAAAAACTATTACCCTCAGGACATCGAACACACTGCCGAGTTAAGTCATCCTGCTATCCAGCCTTCTGCAATAGCTGCCTTTTCAATTGAACAAGATTATTCAGAGAAATTAGTTGTTGTTTGCGAGATAAGAAGAACTGAAATCAGAAACCTTGATGTTGATGCTGTCTGTACTGCCATCATAAAGAGCATCTCCGAGGAGTTTGAGCAACAGGTATATGCAATTCAACTGTTAAGAACTGCCAGTATCCCAAAAACATCAAGTGGGAAAATACAACGCAAAGCCTGTAAGCAGGGTTTCTTAAATAAGACCCTTGATGTCATTGGTGAATCCGTTATGAGTGAAAGCACTGAAGGTTTTAAAATTGGAAACTCATCTGTTGAAGCCTGGCTGATTCTTTGGGTTAATCAAAATCTTAAAGTTCCTTTGGATAAGATTGATATTACTCGTCCAATTTCCGAATATGGTCTTAATTCATTGAAGGCTGTGCAACTGCAACAGGATTTCCTGAGGCAATACAAAGTGAATATACCGCCATACTATTATTTTCAAAAGATAACTCTAAAGGAACTTAGCCAAAAAGCACTCGATAAAGTAAAAGAAATATAGCAATATGGTGGTTGCAAATTAAATTAGTGAACTTTGCAATCAAAAAAGAATGGTTGATAAACCGGCAGCCTCATTTGGAAAGGACATAGTAAGTGTATTCAGCAGCAACATCTTGACGCTGATTGCCAATCTGACTGTAGTAATTTTATTAACACGTAAACTTGGTCCTGAAGGCTACGGATTATATACAGCTGTTCTTGTAGTTCCTCTTCTTGTAGTTAGTTTCTTCCAGATGGGCATACGCCCCACCACAGTTTTCATGATCGGGTCAAAGAGCTACGATATTCATCAGGTAGTCTCTGGTGTAATTTCTGCGCTCCTTTTTACTTCATCTGCCGGTATAATCTTCAGTGCAATTGCTTATATCGCCATGTTTAAGGCGGGATACACTTTTCTGCTCATTTCACTTGCTTTGCTTACAATCCCAATGCGACTGACAACAATTTATGCAGGCGGTGTTTTCCTTGCAAAAGAAGAGATGAGGAAAGCTAATCGGATGAACTGGGTTACTGCTCTTTTAAACCTGCTTACTGCTGTTCTATTGGTCTGGATACTAAATACCGGAGTGGTTGGAGCTTTAATCAGCATGATGATGAGCAATTTAGTTGTTGCAGTCTATGCTATCTGGTTATTGTACAAAGAATACAACATAACTATATCATTCAGAAATCCGCTGATCATTCAGATGCTCAAAACAGGAGTCGTGTTTGCACTCTCATTCCTGATTATTCAAATGAATTTCCGTGTTGATATTCTGTTTCTTCAAATAATGACTGATGAAACTGAAGTCGGTCTATATTCACTGGGTGTTGCAGTTGCCGAACTATTATGGCAGATTCCCTTAGCTATCGGTATTGTAGTGATGACAAGAAGTGCAAATACAAAGGACACAAAGCAGATGAATGAAAACACTGCCAGATTGCTTCGACTATCGCTAGCTGCCGGTATCATTCTTTCAGCATTAATTTTTATCCTTGCGCCGATCATTATCCCATTAGTGTTTGGAGATAAATATTTACTGAGCATTGCAATCATTCAAACAATATTGCCGGGGATAATAATAATGATCATTTTCAGGATACTCAGCGGACAGTTATCAGGTATGGGTAAGCCTGAAGTTGCATTGAAAGCATTTATCCCGGCCTTGATATTAAATGTTATCTTTAACTTCATCTTTATACCCTTATGGGGCGGGTTGGGTGCAGCTTTCGCAAGCAACATCAGCTATGCAGTCGGAACTGTTTTATACCTGCTCTATTATTCAAAGATCACAGATACAAAAACCAGAGATCTTTTCATTTTCCAAAAAGCCGATGTTCAGGTATTAAAATCCTATTTGTCAAGTGTCATTAAGAACTGACAAACTGTCAATCCCATCTTTATTGCTGCCAAATTCCGGTGTTCATAATTTCCCCTCTCATTAGTTGAGTAAAAATTTTACCATTTTAAAATATTACAATAAATTTGGTGAAATAATTGATTTTACATTTAGTAATGAAAGTCGAGTATAGTCTTAATAGAAAAACTGATATAAGTGACATTAGGATAATGAGATCAACAAGCTAGTTGGGTGACGGTTGGGTGACGGTTGGGTGAGGGTTGGTTGACCCCTACCGTCACCCAACCGTCACCCAACCCTCTCCTAACCCTCAGTTAATATGTGAGAAGATAATTAAACACCTTAAATCAATAGTTTTGGATTTTTGGCATACTAATTGGGCGAAAAACCGTATCTTTGCAGTCTATTTTAATTTAATCTAAATAGTCTCAGTTACTTATAGAGAGATGGAGAAAGACCCTAAAAATATTATTGACGAGGTAACGCAGAGCGAATATAAGTACGGTTTTTTTACTGATATTGAGATGGACACTGCCCCTAAAGGCTTAAATGAGGACATCATCAGATTTATTTCAGCGAAAAAAAACGAGCCCGACTGGCTATTGGAATTCAGGCTAAATGCTTACCGCAACTGGCTACAAATGACTGAACCTCAGTGGGCGCATTTGCATCATCCACCTATTGACTATCAGGATATCATTTACTATGCCGCTCCCAAAAAGAAATCAGTTGAAAGTCTTGACCAGGTAGATCCAGAATTGCTTGACACTTTCAATAAGCTGGGGATCTCACTTGAAGAACAAAAACGCCTTACAGGTGTAGCCGTTGATGCAGTAATTGACTCAGTTTCAGTAAAGACTACCTTTTCAAAGACACTTGAAGAACGCGGCATTCTGTTTTGCTCATTCAGTGAAGCCGTTCAGAAATACCCTGATTTAGTAAGGCAATATATGGGAAGTGTGGTGCCATCAAATGACAATTTCTTTGCAGCACTCAACTCTGCTGTCTTTACTGATGGCTCATTCTGTTACATACCAAAAGGAGTAAGGTGTCCGGTAGAACTTTCTACATACTTCAGAATCAATGCTGCTAACACCGGTCAGTTTGAGCGAACTCTGATAATTGGTGATGAAGGTAGTTATGTTAGCTATATGGAAGGCTGTACAGCTCCCATGAGAGATGAAAATCAGCTGCATGCTGCGATTGTAGAAATCATTTCATTAAAGGATGCCGAAGTAAAATACTCTACAGTTCAGAATTGGTATCCGGGGAATAAACAAGGCGAAGGTGGTGTATATAATTTTGTCACCAAACGAGGTATCTGTAAAGGAAACAACTCAAAGATTTCGTGGACTCAGGTAGAAACAGGTTCAGCTATTACATGGAAATATCCAAGTGTTGTACTAATGGGTGATAATTCTGTTGGAGAATTTTATTCTGTAGCTGTAACAAACAATTACCAACAGGCTGATACCGGCACGAAAATGATTCATATTGGGAAGAATACCAAGAGTACAATTATCTCAAAGGGAATATCGGCAGGTCATAGCAATAACAGCTATCGTGGACTGGTAAAGATGACCAAGAGAGCTGAAAACGGACGCAACTTCTCTCAATGTGATTCATTGCTGTTGGGTGATAAGTGTGGTGCACATACCTGGCCTTACATTAAAACTGAAAATAAAACTTCAATTGTTGAGCATGAAGCAACAACCTCAAAGATTTCAGACGAACAACTATTTTATTGTAATCAGAGAGGGATAAGTACTGAAAGTGCTATCGGACTTATTGTAAATGGTTATGCTCGTGAAGTTTTAAAAAAGCTCCCCATGGAATTTGCTGTAGAAGCACAAAAGCTGTTATCGGTAAGTCTCGAGGGAAGTGTCGGTTAATTAAAATACAATTACACAAATTCAACATTCGTCATTCACTGTAGTTTAGAACATTCAATATTCTTTGTAAAGAAATGCTTAACATCAAGAATTTAAGAGTATCAATAAACAACAAGGAGATTCTGAAAGGAATTAACCTTGAAGTCAGGGCAGGAGAAGTTCATGCCATAATGGGACCAAACGGAACCGGGAAAAGCACACTTGCATCAGTAATTGCAGGTCGTGACATTTTTGATGTTACCGAAGGTGAGATTATCTTTAATGGCAAGAACCTTCTTGATTTGTCGGTTGAAGACCGTGCATCTGAGGGTATTTTTCTAGGATTCCAGTACCCTGTAGAGATTCCGGGAGTCAGCATAACCAACTTTATGCGTACGGCTATAAATGAGCAGCGCAAGTATAAAGGCCTCGATCCAATTCCTGCCAATGAATTCCTGGCAAAGATGGAAGAGAAAAAGAAGATGCTCGACATACAAGCAAAATTGGCCAACCGGTCAGTGAATGAAGGATTTTCGGGTGGCGAAAAGAAAAAGAACGAAATATTCCAGATGGCAATGCTGGAGCCAAAGCTTGCAATACTCGATGAAACAGACTCGGGACTTGATATTGATGCTCTTAAAGTTGTTGCCAATGGTGTAAACATGCTCAGACGACCTGACAATGCGTTTCTGGTTATTACTCACTATCAACGACTGCTTGAATACATAGTTCCTGATGTAGTTCATGTCCTTTTTGATGGTAAAATTGTTCGTACTGGAGGAAAAGAACTTGCCATAGAGTTGGAAGAAAAAGGGTACGAGTGGATAAAGAGCGAACTGGTCAAATAACAGTGAAATTGACAACCTCTCACAGTTAGGGGTAATCTACAATTATTATGGAAGAAATCTCAGTAACCAATATAAAGAATGCGCTTGCGGCCCACTATCGGGCTAATAAAAGTATTATTGGAAAATACGATTCACCCCGTATTGCGGCTCTACGCGAAGATGCATTCAAGTATTTCGATCAGTATGGTTTCCCGGATATAAAACAGGAAAAGTGGCGTAATACCGATCTAAGCAATACACTTGATCGGGAATTTGCTTTTCCAATTCAAGCTCCACCAACAAAGGTTTCACCTGACGAATTATTCAAGTGTGAAGTTCATGGCTTTGATACTGTGGCTGTTACAGTACTAAATGGATGGTATGTAAACGGTGCCTCACCTCTGACTCGTTATGAAAACGGCATGATCGTTGGTAGTCTCAGAGCTGCTTTCACCGAATTTCCTCAACTGATTGAAGAATATTACGGCAAATCGGCCAATTACCAAATACATGGATTAGCAGCTTTGAATACTGCTCTTGCACTTGATGGTGTTTTCATTTATGTTCCTGATAATGTTATGGCTGAAAAGCCATTGCAAATGGTAAGTGTTGTTAATATGCCTGAAGATTCAATGATACAGACCAGAAATCTGATCATTTTAGGTAAAAACAGCGAACTCACCCTGGTTCAGTGTGATGACTCAATAGATGATAACCGCAGCTTTATTAACACTGTTTCAGAGTTCTATATTGGTGAAAACGCAAAACTTGACCACTATAAATTACAAAATAAAAACGACCGTTCAGCTTTAATCAATACAAGCTGGTTTGATATTAGTCGTTTTGGCGATTTCTCAACCAACGGGATTAGCTTGAATGGAGGTTTTATCAGAAATGAGACCTATGCTAAGCTCTCAGGGTCAGGTGCCAATGCTGATATTATGGGACTATATCTGATGGACCATGAACAGCATATTGATAATCAGGTGTTTGTTGATCATGCAGTTGCAGATTGCACAAGTAATGAAATGTTCAAGGGAATTCTGGATGACCATGCTAGTGGAGTTTTCAATGGCCATATTATTGTGCGAAAAGATGCTCAACGTACTAATGCATATCAGAACAACAGGAATATCCTGATCTCTGATAAGGCAGTAATTGACACAAAACCTTTTCTTGAAATATATGCCGATGATGTAAAATGTAGTCACGGGGCTACTGTTGGCCAGCTGGATCAGGAGGCAATGTTTTATCTTCGCTCAAGAGGTATTACAATTGAGAACGCACGGATGTTACTGATGTATGCATTTGCTGCTGAAATAGTTAACAAGATTTCAATTGAAGCACTGCGTAATCGTATTGATGATCTCGTGAAGAAAAGACTAAGAGGAGAATTATCCATTTGTGATCAATGTGTGTTACATTGTAATACTCAGGAAAAAAGAATGGAATTTAAGATTGACATGAGTCGAATTTAAAGATAATCACCCTTGAATTATTGAGCACATTCTCAATTAACAAGGGAATTAAAAATACAGTCTGAACTGCTGAGAAATGGACAAAAAACTGCAATTGCTCGATCCTTTAGTTATAAGGAAGGATTTTCCGATACTCTCGCAAAAGGTTAATAATCGCCCTTTGGTTTATTTTGATAATTCAGCAACTACTCAAAAGCCTCAGGTAGTAATTGATGCGCTTACCAGGTATTATTCTGAATATAATGCTAATGTTCACAGGGGTGTACATCACTTGAGTATGCTTGCAACCAATTCGTTTGAAGCAGTCAGAGAAAACATCAGAAGTTTCATCAATGCACGAAACAATTACGAGATAGTCTACACCCGTGGCACGACTGAATCAATCAATTTAATAGCCTCGTCATGGGGTCGAAAGAATGTACATAAAGGAGATGAGATTCTTCTTACTGAACTCGAGCACCATTCTAATATAGTACCCTGGCAAATACTATGTGAAGAAAAGGAAGCAAAGATTAAAGTACTTCCGATTAATGATGATGGCACTTTAAATCTTGAGGTGCTACCGGAAATGCTAACCGAAAAAACTAAGCTGCTTTCCCTTACGCATGTATCAAACTCATTAGGTACTATTAATCCTGTGAAAGAGATCATCGAAACAGCACATAAAAACAACACTCTTGTTTTGTTGGATGGCGCTCAGGCTTTGTCGCATATGATGGTTGATGTAGTGGATCTTGATTGTGACTTTTACACATTCTCAGCTCATAAAATGTATGGACCAATGGGAATTGGCGGATTTTATGGCAAGGAGCATTTGCTTGATGAGATGCCACCGTATCAGGGAGGCGGTGAAATGATACGCTCAGTTAGTTTTGATAAGACCGTATATAACGAATTACCATTCAAATTTGAAGCAGGTACTCCAAATGTAGGTGGAGCGATTGCTTTTGGAGCAGCCATTGATTATATAAAAGAGATTGGTATAGAAAATATTGCTTCGTACGAAAAGTACTTACTTGAATATCTGACCGATAAACTTGAATCAGATCATTCTATCCGTATATTAGGAACTGCTCCGGAGAAGACATCAGTAGTTTCATTCCTTGTTGATAAAATTCATCCGTATGATACCGGAACAATATTTGATCAACTTGGTATTGCAGTCCGTACAGGCAATCATTGTACACAACCACTCATGGATAGATTACAAGTTCTGGGTACTGTCAGAGCCTCTATGGCTTTCTATAATACAACCGAAGAGATTGACAGGCTTCTGGAGGCAATTGATAAAGTAAAACAGTTGTTTCAATAAGGCTTACAACACTGTACATTTGTTATATGTTTAACTTATATAATCATAATGAGCATTTAATTACCTTTGCGTTTGAAATCTAAGTAAAACATGGAAATTAACAGAACATCCGAATCAATAGTGTCTGAGTTTGACAATTTTGAAGATTGGATGGATAAGTATAATTATCTCATCGAGCTCGGCAGATCACTTCCAATGATTGATGAGAAGCATAAAGTTGAAAGCAACCTGATTTCAGGCTGCCAGTCGAGAGTTTGGCTACATGCTGAATTTGATGGTGAACGTGTATATTTTACTGCCGATAGTGATGCTGTTATTACCAAAGGAATAGCTAATTTGTTAATAAGAGTATATTCAGGGCACACTCCTCAGGAGATATTGGATGCATCAACCGAATTCATTAACGAAATAGGTTTAACAGAGCATCTCTCTCCTACCCGATCAAACGGATTATTATCGATGATCAAACAGATTAAGATTTATGCCCTCGCATTCAAAGCCAAACAGGCAATTGATGAAAGTTAAAGATAAAGCGGATGCTGGAGAGATTAAATTCAATGAATCAAAATATATCACAAGAGGTCAATGACAAGATCGTTGAGAGACTGAGGGGGATTTTTGACCCCGAAATTCCTGTTAATATTTATGACCTCGGATTAGTGTATGACATAAGTGTTGATGAGAATAAAGTAGCTCATATTCTTATGACCTTAACTGCCCCCAACTGCCCTGTTGCAGAATCTCTACCCGAAGAAGTTAAGATGAAAATTGCTGCTATTGAGGGTATAGAAGACTGCGAAGTTGAAATTACTTTCGACCCTCCATGGGATCAGGACATGATGTCAGAATCAGCTATGCTTGATTTGGGCTTCCTGTAATAGTACCACACTAAATCAACCTGTCAGAATAAACTTATTCCTTATTTGCTATACACTCGGGTAAGGGAGCCTGAGTATATCATCCATGATTATTATCAGCATATTCATTTGCTTTACATGTTGTAACCATATTTAAGGTAAATTTGCCCTAAACATGACCAACATGAATGACATCAACGGGCTGAATCTTCAGAGTAATTCGCAATCGATTACTGAAGAAATTAAAATAAGTAAAAGAGCCATTGCAGAGTTGAAAACATCTGTATATGCTGCTCTTGAAACTTATTCAAATGTGCACAGGGGAAGCGGGCACTTCTCACTTGCAACTACACATCTTTATGAAAAGGCAAGGGAAATTGTACTTGAATACCTTGAGCTGGATAAAGTTAAAAGCACAGTAATTTTTTCTACTCCTGCAAGAGCAGCTCATCTACTTAAACAACTAAATGATGGAGTCTATATAAGCATCTCATCCAATGAAATGGGATTACCATTGGGAGTTGTTGCAATTGGTGTTGATAAGAATTCGCTCCCGAAAGGCGTACCTTTTGAAACAGGAGGAGGAACCACAACCCTCATCGCTCGTGAATGGGTTGATTGGGCAAAAGTGCCTGATAAATTTGAGGCAGGTACTCCGGCAATCATAAATGTAATTGTTTTTGCTAAAGCACTCATGTTGGTAAAAAAATTTGGGTGTGACATATTTAAGACTGACTCACAAACCGACACCATTTTTAACCTGTTGTATGACGATGAATTAAAAGAGTTCACCGGTAAAGAGTTATATCATAAACTTCAGGAGTCTGTTATTGGAAATAACATAAATGTTCCTACCACATTTGGTTTACATCCATTTGTTAACCTTGATCATAGTGCAAGTACTCCATCAACTACTTTGGTGTGGGAAACCTTCAATAAAGTTCTGTTTCAATCTGAAAATACCAAGGTGCAACTAAAAGATGAAGTAAAATCAATAATTGGTTCATTTACTAATGCTCCTGATAGTCTGTACGATATATCATTCACATCCAATACAACAGAAGCAATTAATGTCATTGCAAGGAATGTATTCAAAGATGCGGATATAGAACCGGTGGTTGTAAACAGTATTATGGAGCATTCATCAAATGAGCTTCCCTGGAGGTATAGTGCGGGATGTTCAATGATAAGGCTGGATATTGATGAATCAGGATATCTTAAATTAGATGTACTGGAGAATTTGCTGAAAGAGTATAATGAGCTGAAGAAGTATGGCAGAAAGCGTATTAGTTTGATTGCAATTACAGGTGCATCGAATGTCCTGGGAACTTGCAATGAAACCAGCAAACTAAGCGATTTGGCAAAAAGATATAATGCCATGCTTTTAATTGATGCAGCCCAATTAATAGCCCATAAAAAGATTGACATGGAAGCTTCAGGAATTGATTTTCTTGTGTTTTCAGGACATAAAATCTATGCTCCATTTGGTACCGGTGTATTAATCAGCCGAAAAGGGTTACTTGATTATAATGCTGAGAGTATCAAGTCGTCAGTTGAGTCAGGTGAGCAGAATATTGGAGGAATAGCTGCATTAGGAAAGTCCTTATTATTATTGCAAAGGGTTGGAATGGAAGTAGTTCAGGAAGAAGAAAGTCATTTGTGTGTAAAAGCTTTGAAAGAAATGGCTGAGATACCTAATATGAAGCTGTTTGGCATCACTGATCCTAAATCTAATGACTTTAAGGATAAAATAAGTGTTATACCATTTACATCGACAAAGATGTTCGGTGATAAAATTGCCTATCAATTGGCTGCCTTCGGAGGGATTGGCATCAGGTTCGGTTGTCATTGTGCTCATATAATCGTCAAACGGTTAGTTAACCTTAATCCATTCCTTGAACGGGTACAGAGAATGATCATCAGACTATTTCCTAATATGAAACTTCCGGGAGTTGCCAGGGCAAGCATTGGTTTGGCAACCACTGAAAAGGATGTAGATCACTTTATTTCAACCTTAAAACTAATCTATTCAAAAGACAAGGCCTTACTGGCCAAAATGCCTGAAGCACAGCAACAAATAGATGAGTTTATTAAAGAAAGGGAACAGCTTGTTTATTCAGAATAATTAATAAGTTGAACCCGATTAAAAGGAAGTTTGATTCTAAGCAAATATTTGTCTTAGATCGATAAACCCGAACAGATCAGCACTTGTAATCAGTATCAGTCCTATAATAAACCATCTTATAAAGGCGGCTCCCCAGGTTAAAGCATAGCGTGAAGCTATAAATGCACCTGTAATATTTCCGAGTGAATGGATAAGGCCGTATTGCCAGTGCACCTTATCGTTCAGGACAAATACAATCAAGGCGAAGATTGTATAAAACATCACAATAAAACCCTTGATTGCGTTAGCTCTTATCAGATCATAACCGGCACCAAGAACAATCCCGGCTAATAGAAAATAACCAACTCCCACCTGAACAAAGCCACCATAAATGCCAATGAGGAAGAAAATGAAATACTGAAGTTTAGACACTTTCTTATCCTGGAGTATCTTTTGACCATTTATCCACTTATCAGGCTTGACGATCATAAAGTAGACCATCATGATCATGGCCAATCCCAATGCTATTTTAAAGGTCTCCTCATCAATTTCGACTGATAACTGCGCTCCCGCAATTGCACCAATTACAGTTGGTATCATCAACCTTAATCCCTTCTTGGTATCGAGTAGCTTTTGCCTCTTAAAATTGACTGTAGAAGTAAAATTTTGCAGAATGACAGCAATCCTGTTTGTACCATTTGCCACATCAGCCGGGAGTCCCATAAACATGAAAAGGGAGAGTGAAATGATGGTGCCGCCCCCCGCCAATGTATTTATAAATCCAACAAATACACCTGACACGATGAGAGCAATGACTTCAAAGGTTGTCATAGTGGTAGCTTGAATCAACAAAATTATTCAAATATTCACATCTATGACTACCTTTACGCCCAATTTTGAGAAGCATGAATCGGGCATTAAAAGGAATATACGACAGTTTCAGGCGTTCTGCCCCAAAAGGACTCAAAACAGCCTGGTGGCTTATCAAAATTACAATCCCGGTTACATTTGCTGTAATGCTAATGGACTACTTTGGAATCCTTGCTTATATTGCCGGGATCACAGGGCCATGGTTTAAATATCTGGGGCTACCGGGTGTTTCAGCAATAGTACTGATAACCAGCATGTTCACCAATGTGTATTCAGTTGTAGCCGTACTCACCTTGCTTGATTTACCTTATCGTGAAGGAATAATATTAGCTACAATGTGTCTGGTATCGCATGGTTTTATAATTGAGACTGCGGTAATGAAAAAAACCGGCTCATCAGCTATAGGGATAAATCTTGTAAGAATTGCCGGGAGTATTGCAGTGGCTTTAATTCTCAATTGGACAATGCCCGGAAGATTTTCAGAAGTTGATACAGTATGGGTACCCGGCACTATTACATTTCAGGAATCATTAATAAACTGGATGGTGAATACAGGATCCACCATTCTGAAGATTTTCATTCTTGTAAATGTAT
Organism: Bacteroidota bacterium; assembly: GCA_023441805.1. Lineage (GTDB taxonomy): Bacteria > Bacteroidota > Bacteroidia > Bacteroidales > Lentimicrobiaceae > Lentimicrobium. The sequence continues at coordinate 85,324 of JAEZNO010000018.1, read as the reverse complement.
TACTATTCTTCCAGCAGATACTTGAAGAATTTGGCTGGATTAAGTTGATAGAGCACCCGTTAAGACCACTAATGAAAATAATGGGACTGCCAACAAACACAACCTTTTCATGGGTAGTGGCTAACCTTGTGGGATTAGCTTATGGATCAGCAATTATGATAGATCAATGTGAAAAGCAAAAGATGACAAAAGGAGAAGCTGACCTGTTAAATCATCACATCTCTATATCACATTCCCAACTCGAAGATCCACTTTTATTCACAACACTTGGATATGCCCTTCACTGGCTTATATGGCCGCGGGTAATTGTAGCTATAGCAGCAGTCTGGTTAAGAAAAGGGATCAAGGCTGCGAATTCAAACCTCTACATCCAAAAGCTATTCAAAATCAGCATTCCTTATCGTTAATAAATTAACAATAGAGTTGTAATCATTTGGAAGCCTGAAAAATAGTTCTTACCTTTGACCGCCTGATGAGTGACTAAAGAGTAACTAATAACCAACGATTTAGCTAATTTTTACTCATCATTTAATATCCACTTTTAACAAATCTTTGATCATGGAAAAAGTACTAATTAGGCTCAGGATGAGTTCGCATGATGCGCACTATGGCGGTAATCTGGTTGATGGTGCAAAAATGCTTCAGCTATTTGGTGATGTTGCAACAGAATTACTAATCAGGAATGATGGAGATGAAGGCCTTTTTAAGGCATATGATATGGTTGAATTTATGGCACCGGTATATGCAGGTGATTACATTGAAGCTACCGGCGAAATCACCCAAATAGGGAATTCATCTCGTAAGATGACTTTTGAAGCTCGCAAAGTCATAGTACCAAGACCTGATATTTCAGAATCTGCAGCTGATTATCTTGCCGAACCAATAGTAGTATGTAGAGCTTCAGGAACATGCGTAGTACCTGTTAAATCACAAAGAATCAAAAAAGCGCAATAATATGGAAAAACTGATCATTACAGCAGCCATTAGTGGTGCAGAAGTATTAAAAGAGCATAATCCTGCCGTGCCCTATACGGTTGATGAGTTCGTTCGTGAAGCCAAACTGGCTCGCGCTGCAGGAGCAAGTATTATCCATCTTCACGTACGGTATGATGATGGAACTCCTACCCAGGACAAGGAGCGTTTTCGTGAAATTATTAATGCCATTAAGGCTGAGGTTCCTGATGTGATTATTCAACCGTCAACCGGTGGAGCCGTCGGCATGAGCAATGATGAAAGATTGCAACCAACAGAACTATTACCCGAAATGGCTACACTTGATTGCGGTACACTCAATTTCGGCGGGGATGAAGTATTCTTTAACACTGAAAACACCATAAAGTATTTTGGTGAACGAATGATCAAATTGGGAATTAAACCTGAGCTTGAAGTATTCGATAAAAGTATGATCGATATGGCTCTCCGCTTAGCCAAAAAAGGATACATCCAGAGTCCGATGCACTTTGACCTGGTAATGGGTGTAAATGGAGGAATCACAGGTGAACTTCGTGATTTTGTTTTCCTCCGCGGAAGCCTTCCTGCTGATGCAACATACACAGTTGCAGGCGTTGGTCGATTTGAATTTCCACTAGCCATGGCTGCAATTATCGATGGTGGACATGTCAGAGTAGGCCTCGAAGACAATGTTTACATCTCAAAGGGTGTACTGGCAAAATCAAACGGAGAGTTGGTTGAAAAAGTAGTAAGAATGGCTAAGGAGCTTGGTCGTGAAATTGCTACTCCGGCGGAAGCAAGAAAGATTCTTGAATTGAAACCATTGGTTACCGCTTAATTTAACCGAAGCTTGATTTAATTCTCTTTCGTTCCACACTAACCTGCAGGATTCGAATGGATAACTGAATCTCAATTATAAATTTTCAAATTTCAAATTCAATTTTTGAATACATTTTATGAAAAAAGGAAACAAATACGGACTACACAGGGTAATTGAACCCGCCGGCGTACTGCCACAACCAGCTAATAAGATAGACAATAACATGGATGAGATCTATGATAATGAGATACTCATTGATGTAAAAACACTAAATGTTGACTCAGCCAGTTTTACTCAGATTAAGGAACAGGCCGGTGGTGATGAGAAAAAGATTGCAGAGATTATGCTCGATATTGTTGCTAAACAAGGAAAGCATCGCAATCCTGTAACCGGTTCAGGTGGTATGCTGTTAGGTGTTGTTGAAAAGATAGGCCCTGCTTTGGAAGGAAAGATTGATTTAAAGGTTGGTGACAAGATTGCTACTTTAGTTTCTTTATCATTAACCCCTCTCAGGATTGATAAGATTAAAGAAATTCGCAAAGATGTTGACCAGGTTGACATTGATGGAAAAGCTATTCTATTTGAAAGCGGCATATATGCCAAGATTCCTGCTGATATGCCTGAAAAGCTTGCTTTGTCAGCACTTGATGTAGCCGGAGCTCCCGCTCAAACTGCTAAGCTGGTGAAACCAGGTGATATTGTCTTCATTATTGGAGCCGGTGGAAAATCAGGTATGCTTTGCTGCTATGAAGCTAAAAAACGTGCAGGTATTACCGGAATGGTCATTGGACTAACTCATAGTGAAAAGAGCACAAAGAGATTACAAGAACTAGGATTTTGCGATCATGTGTTCTCAGCAAATGCAACAAATCCGGTACCGGTATTGGAAAAAATAGAGCAACTGACAAATGGCAGATTAGCTGATATCACAATCAATAACGTTAATATTCCCGATACAGAAATGACTTCAATCCTTTGCACCAAGAATGACGGATTGGTTTATTTCTTCTCAATGGCAACAAGTTTCACAAAGGCTGCCCTTGGAGCTGAAGGTGTGGGAAGCGATGTGACAATGATTGTAGGTAATGGATACACAAAAGGTCATGCTGATATTACCTTACAAATATTGCGTGAAAGCGAAGTACTCAGGAAAGTCTTCACCGAATTATACGCATAATTATTAGTTCAATGTAGCTCATTATTTGCACAATAGTGAACTGCATTGGACTATCATACACTACATTGAACTACTTTTGACCTTTTGACTTTTAAGAGATGGAAATTATGACTGAAAACAAAATATCCGGCCGTCAAAGGTTCTTCCCGGAAGTGACAGACGAACAGTGGAATGCTTGGAAATGGCAAGTTAAGAATAGAATTGAGACACTTGAGCAGCTAAAGAAGTATATACCGTTAAAACCAGATGAGGAAGAGGGTGTAAAGACTTCATTATCTACTCTCAGGATGGCAATCACCCCATATTATTTATCACTGATTAATCCGGATGACCCTGACTGTCCAGTCAGGAAGCAGGCAATACCTACAGGATTAGAAACTCATCAATCAGTAGCCGATCTACTTGACCCATTGCACGAAGATGAAGATTCACCTGTACCGGGATTAACACACAGGTACCCCGACAGGGTTTTATTTCTGATTACTGACATGTGCTCAATGTACTGCAGGCACTGCACACGAAGAAGATTTGCCGGCCAGACTGATCATGAATCACCATCTGAAAGAATCCAGAAGGGAATCGATTATATAGCCAGAACTCCTCAGGTACGTGATGTATTACTATCAGGTGGTGATGCTTTGATGGTTAGTGACAAGATGCTTGAATCAATCATCATGAGATTACGGGCAATTCCGCATGTAGAAATCATCCGTATTGGCACAAGAACACCGGTAGTTTGTCCACAACGAATTACTGATGATCTTGTGAACATGCTCAAGAAATATCATCCAATTTGGTTAAATACTCACTTTAACCATCCAAAGGAGATCACACCTGAATCAGCAGCTGCATGTGAACGCATGGCAAATGCAGGTATTCCTTTAGGCAATCAGTCAGTATTGTTGAGAGGTGTAAATGATTGTGTCCATGTAATGAAAAAACTGGTTCATGGATTAGTCAAGATTAGAGTTCGCCCCTATTACATATATCAATGTGATTTGTCAATGGGACTTGAGCATTTCAGGACACCGGTATCAAAGGGTATCGAGATTATTGAAAACCTGAGAGGTCATACCTCAGGCTATGCTGTACCCACTTTTGTAGTTGACGCACCTGGTGGTGGTGGCAAAACACCGGTTATGCCTACGTATATCATTTCCCAGGCTCCCGGTAAAGTTGTATTACGCAATTTTGAAGGTGTTATAACAACTTATACTGAGCCTTCGGAATACAAGAATGAGTGTCACTGCGAGGATTGCATGCCTAAAGAAGAAGGTGTTGCTGCTCTCCTGAGAGGTGAGAAACTATCGCTTGAACCTGAAGGATTGACACGTAAACAACGCAAACATTAATAGCTGACCATCAGGTATAGCTTGTTGCTGTATAGTCTTTTTCGCTAATTTTTCTAATGGATTATCATTAGTTAGGATGCCTTTTGTTGATGAAATATTAAAATATAAAAGTCTGTCTATCGTTGGACTTGAGAAGAATACCGGTAAGACAGAATGCCTTAATTACATTCTCAGAAGGCTTGAGGGATCAGACAGGCAACTTGCACTGACATCTATTGGAGTTGATGGTGAACAGACTGATATAGTGACCGGTACTCGAAAACCTGAGACTGAATTATATAAATCGTTAATCTTCATTACCTCTGAGAAACATTATCGGCAAAAAAGGCTGGAATCTGAAATACTTGACATAAGTTCCCGACGAACTGCATTAGGCAGACTGGTTTTTGCACGTGCTCTTGCACGAGGCAAAGTTATATTATCAGGTCCTTCAGATACATTCTGGTTAAAGGAGATACTTGCACAGATGGATGAATACCAGGTTGATACAACTTTGGTAGATGGTGCTATCAGTCGTCTCAGTCATGGTTCACCCTCAATTACTGAGAGCATGATTCTTACAACAGGAGCAGCTGTTTCAGCAACTGTGAGTAATTTGATTAGTCATACCAAATTCATGTATGAATTAATCAACCTGGAGCAATGGGTATCAACACAAGATCAGCAAAATAAGATACTTAATCTCAAATCTGGTATTTATACCGTTGACGATCAGGGAAGTATTATTGACCTTAAAATACCTTCAGTTTTTCTGCTAAATGACCATAAGGCAAAGTTATTCAGGTATAGTAATGTTCTTCTTGCTGCAGGGGCAATTACCGATAAACTACTGGATTTCATCAGACTACAGAAAGAGTTTAAGAACACTATCTTAGTAGTACGTGATTTTACCAGACTGTTTATAAAACCTGAAACATACAGGGCATTCATTAACAATGGCCATCAGCTTAAAGTGGTATTAAGCAGCAAATTGATAGCTATTTGCGTTAATCCTGTTTCTCCGTCAGGATATGTGCTTAACTCATCAGAACTTTGTGCCGGGATGTCAGAGGTTCTGGGAGTTCCGGTTTATGATATAAAACGTCAATAGTATGGCACTATTCTCTCAACATATTAATGAAATTCCGGGGCTTCGCTTTATAGCTGATGAATTACAATTGCAATCTCCATTAGGCAGACAGCATTTGTTGAAGCAGAGGTTTATGACTTCTCCCAAGGAGATTGCCAAACATCTTGATAAGGTTGAAGAAATTATCAATTTTCTAGTCCCAAAGGAAAGTCCTGCCAATATTGAAAATCAACCACAATCTGAACCATCGATTCAATCTAATAATACACCCACCGAATTACTTCATTCAAAACCATATTACGAGGGATCACTACAATCCTTAAAGCATGCATTATCAGAAATTCGGGATATTACCGGTACATTGAATGCCTTACACACAGGAATGACCCTTGATGATATTGGATTGTTTGAAATAAAGAGATTCGCACTAATTATTGACCGGTTAATCGGCATTTTGAATGATTTCAAATCGAATGTGGTAAACTTCACGAGTGTTTCACAGATAATATCAATTCTGGATCCTGATAAACAGAGAGTGCCTAATTTTTACATCTATGATTCATATAGTGAAGAGCTGGCCGGTCTGCGAAAAGAATATCAGCGACTCACTCACGAAACATTAAGCAGGGAGTACCACGACGACCCAAAAGGAAAGCGAAAGAGCAGTGATCTTCAGTTGGTTGAAGAACTTCGTCTAAAAACAATTTCTGTTGAGGATGAAATTCGAAAAGACATTTCAAAGAAATTAAGGGGTTATAGTATCATCCTGCTTGAGAATCTCTCTGCAGCTGCCGATCTTGATCTGTGGCTGGCGAAAGCCTTATTAGCTCATAAATTAGGCTTATGCAAACCTGCAATTATCAATCGGGAACAGCAGACTACTTTTAGACAACTATTCAACCCCGCCGTTCGTCACATTTTGCAGATGTCAGGAAAGGAATTTCAGCCTGTTGACATCAAAATTATTGATGGACCAACAGTTATTACAGGGGCAAATATGGCCGGTAAGACTGTAGTCCTCAAGACGGTAGCACTTGCTCAGGCTCTTTTCCAATATGGCTTTTACGTTCCTGCGACCAAGGCTGAGATTGTCCCTGTTGAGAAAATAATGACAAGTATGGAAGATGAGCAATCTGAACTTAAAGGACTCTCCTCATTTGCCGCCGAAATGCTTAAGCTCAACAATATTATTAGTGCTGCAAGAAATCAAGAACAGATTCTTGCTCTGATTGACGAACCTGCCAAAACAACCAATCCAAGGGAAGGTGAAGCATTAGTCAGTGCATTAATTGAACTACTGAATCAATATAAAATAAGCAGTTTTATTACAACTCATTACAGCATCGAGTCACCAGGCACTAAAAGACTGAGAGTTGCAGGGATTAAGACAAGTGAGTTAAATGAAAGCCCGTCAATAGGTACTATTCAGGATTATATTGATTACTCATTGATAGAGGTTGATGAATCTGAAAGCAATAAAAGTACGGTTCCGGAGGAGGCTTTGACTATTGCCAAACTGCTAAAGGTTGACAAAGAATTACTTAATATTGCAGAACAATATTTAAAAAACAATTTGCCTTAAGGAAAGTGATTACATATAACCATTGCTAACTACTTTTAAAGCAAGAACGCAGGTGAAATTGCATCTTTTGGGCAAACTAGATTTAGAATTACTTGATTAACTAATAAATTAAAGAGAAACTAATGCAAAAAAGCAAACTTGGCCTGAATTTCCATAAAGTGGCAAGGGCAAGACAAATTGCAGGTGCTATAGCCGGTGATGTTCAGAAATTTGTTGTCAATTTTACCACTGTTGCTGTTGAGCGCACACTTTGTCGCCTTGTTGGTATTGATGGGATTGATAAAAATGATGCCCCTTTACCTAATGTTGTGGTTGATGAATTGAGAAATAAAGAGATATTAAACCAGGGAGTGCTTTATTTTCTTGGCAATGCTATTGCAGCCACCGGATTGACCCCTCAACAGATTGCAATTCAAATTTCAGAAGGAAAACTTGACATTACTAAAATTCAACCCTGTAGTCGGGAAGAACAACTCAAGGCACTGAAACCGTACATAGATGCCAGTATTAACAGGATAAAAGCAAATCGCCGTAAACGTGAAGAAATGATAAGCACGTTAGGCGAAGGTGCTCGTCCTTATATCTATGTAATTGTCGCCACAGGTAATATTTATGAAGACACAATACAGGCACAGGCTGCTGCACGACAAGGTGCTGATATAATTGCTGTTATACGCACAACAGGGCAAAGTCTGCTTGATTATGTACCTTATGGTCCTACGACTGAAGGATTTGGTGGAACATTTGCAACTCAGGAAAACTTCAGGATTATGAGGTCAGCCCTCGATGAGGTAAGTAAAGAAGTTGGAAGATACATCCGATTATGTAATTACTGTTCAGGTCTCTGCATGCCCGAAATAGCTGTTATGGGTGCATTAGAAGGCCTTGATGTTATGCTCAATGATGCATTATACGGTATCCTTTTCAGGGATATCAACATGCAGCGCACGATGATTGATCAGTATTTCTCTCGGGTCATTAATGGCTTTGCAGGGGTTATAATAAATACAGGTGAAGATAATTATCTGACAACAGCTGATGCATACGAAGAAGCGAGAACAGTATTGGCAAGTGACCTGATCAATGAACAACTTGCACTGCTTGCCGGAATCCCTGAAGAACAAATGGGCTTAGGTCATGCATTTGAGATGAATCCTGATATGGAAAACGGATTCCTCTATGAGTTGGCACAAGCTCAGATGACACGTGAAATATTCCCTAAAGCACCACTTAAATATATGCCTCCAACCAAATTCATGACAGGGAATATTTTCAGGGGGCAGATTCAGAACGCTCTCTTTAATGAAATCTCAATCTGGACCAATCAGGGAATACAACTTCTTGGAATGATAACCGAAGCTGTTCATACCCCATTTATGTCAGACAGATACCTGGCAATTGAAAATGCAAGATATATCTTCAACAATATGAAGAGCATCGGTGACGAAGTTGAATTTAAAACAGATGGAATTATACAGCAAAGAGCTCAACAAGTACTTGACCAGGCACTTGAATTGCTACAGATAATTGAAAAGGAAGGACTTTTTAACGCACTTGAGAAAGGAATATTTGCTGACGTTAAACGTCCGAGGACAGGAGGTAAAGGTCTTAATGGAGTTATTGAGAAGGGCGAAAATTATTTTAATCCCTTCATTGACTTAATGAAAGGAGGAAAAAAATAATGAGCAGTGGTTTATATTCAATGAATAAGGTTGATTTTGATCAAACACTTGATCTCTCAGCCATTAAGCCTTATGGCGACACAATGAACGATGGCAAGACACAGATTAGTTTTACCCTGCCCGTTCCTTGCAATGACGAAGCCATTGAAGCAGCTAAACAGTTATTAAAGAAGATGGGGTTCGATAATCCACAGGTAGTTTATTATAAAGAGCTTACAAAAGGATTCACCTTCTTCAATTGCTACGGAAGTTGTCAGCACACTATTGATTACTCATCAATACATGTTCCAAAGGTTGAATCTGTAAAGATGGATATGCATCAGACAGATGAATTCATAAGAAGTCGTATCGGAAGGAAAATTGTTGTTATAGGTGCCAGTACAGGTACTGATGCTCATACTGTCGGCATTGATGCAATCATGAATATGAAAGGCTATGCCGGACACTACGGACTGGAGAGATATGAGATGTTTGAGACCTTAAATATGGGCAGTCAGGTTCTGAATGAAGACTTCATAGCTAAAGCAATCGAAATGAATGCCGATGCTTTGTTAGTTTCGCAAACTGTAACACAGAAAGATGTACATATAAAGAACCTGACCGAACTGGTTGAGATGCTTGAAGCTGAAGGATTAAGAAGCAAAATGATTCTTATTTGCGGTGGTCCCCGATTATCGCATGAACTGGCTAAGGAACTTGGTTATGATGCAGGTTTCAGCATGAACTCATTTGCCGATGATGTTGCATCATACATCGCAGTTGAAATGGATAAACGAATTAACGGTTAACAAAGATAATATTAAGCAATATGAAAGTTTACATTGTAGCAGCAAAAAGAACAGCCATCGGTAAGTTTGGAGGTTCTCTCACTAACATGCACCCGGCCGATATGGCTGCCGAAGTCATCAAAAACATCCTTAAGGAGACTCAAATCGATCCTGGAAAGATCGATGAGGTTATCGTAGGTAATATCCTTTCAGCTGGACAGAAGCAGGGAATAGCACGTCAGGCCTCAATTAAGGCAGGTATTCCTGATGAAGTACCTGCATGGGGCTTAAATATGATATGCGGAAGTGGTATGAAGACCATCATAACTGCTTTTAATAATATCAGAGCAGGTGAAGCTAACCTTATACTAGCAGGTGGAACTGAAAACATGTCGTCCAGCAGCTATGTATTACCCGGTTCAGTGAGAAACGGTGTCAAGATGGGTGACTTTAAAGCTGTTGACACAATGGTACTTGATGGGCTTACTGATGCATTTTCAGGACAACATATGGGTATCACTGCTGAAAATATTGCTGAAAGGTTAAATATTAGCCGTCAGGAGCAGGATGAATTTGCCATTAGATCACAGAAGAAAGCAGCAACTGCAATTGATAACGGGAAATTTGTAAAAGAAATAGTACCCATCACTTTCACGACTAAGAAAGAAACTATCACTTTTGATACAGATGAGTTTGTAAACCGCAATACTTCTTTAGAGAAATTAAGCACTCTTCGCCCGGCATTTAAAACTGATGGAACTGTTACTGCAGGTAATGCTTCCGGTATAAATGATGGCGCAGCTTTTGTTCTTGTTGCAAGCGAAGATGCCGTTAAAGAGCATAATCTTACTCCACTTGTTGAAATCGTGGCTGTCGGACAAGGAGGCGTTGAGCCTGCAGTCATGGGATTAGGCCCTGTACCTGCAATTCGTAAAGCTCTGCAGAAAGCCAATATGAAACTTACCGATATGGAAGTTTTGGAACTTAATGAAGCCTTTGCTGCTCAATCACTTGGTGTAATTAAGCAATTAAGTGAAGAGCACGGTGTAACACCTCAGTGGTTTGATGAACACAGCAATGTAAACGGAGGTGCAATCGCTTTGGGTCATCCTATCGGAGCCTCAGGAAATCGTATTACAGTGAGCCTTATCTATGAAATGCTCCGTGAAAATAAAAAATACGGTCTTGCTTCATTGTGTATTGGTGGAGGAATGGGTACAGCTGTGATATTGAAAAATGTAAAATAACAGGTAATACCTTATTTAAATAATAAAAAGAGGCTGTCCCGTAAGGGGCGGCCTTTTTTTGTTTTGACACGCTTTTAAGTGCCGAGTATGGTCATCTTAATGATGCTTGTAAAAAAAAATGGTTGTCACATTTTAACTTCAGGTAATTAATCATACACGGGCACAAAAAAAGAGGCTGTCCTTTTGAGACAACCTCTTTTTTTTGTTAGTCAGAAGTATTTTATTCGTTCTTTTTGTACTACTGTGCCTTATTCTGCTACTAATGCTTGTTCGGTAACATCCTCTTCCTGCTCAAGTACTGCCTTTAAATTTTGCAGTCCTGTTTCAAAATCAGGAGCAAGCATCTTTTCCATATCCATAAACAGAAGCATGATGTTTGAGGGATAATTCATCTTACCATCAAATCCCCACAATACTTTAGTAGCATTCTCTCCTTCAGCACTTGTCGTCAGGTAAGTATGCCCTTCACTTTCAAAGGGTTCTTTAAATCTTAACTGATAATCTATCCTCTGACCTTCAGTAATACCGGTGATCTCCTGTTCTCCTTTCCCAACATCTTTATTATCACTTTCCCAGGCAGCTATAAATCCTACTGTGCCATCAACTCCTTTATACTCTCGTTTCATTGCTGTATCCATAGTTGCCCATACACTATAATTGTCCTGATTCTTCAATTGCCTGATGTAATCAAAGACTTCAGGGAGAGGTTTGTTAATCACAATCTCGCGTTCGCAAACGTATTCTTTCTTAACAAACAAAGCAGCGATAAGCACAATAACTATGATACCGCCAATCGATAAAAGAAACCACTTTAATGCTTTCATAGTGTGATGTTTAGGTTAATAATTCTGAATATGGTTTATTTGATTAATCATTTAAAGTGAAGCTATATTATTTGCAAACTCACCTTCAATTTCAAATTCAGGATATTAATTAAGCAGTTTTCTTGTATACAATAGCAACAACGGTTCTGTCATCACCACCCATGTTGATAGATAAGGCATACGGTTTATCGTCAGGAATTGTGATTTGTGCAGCACCCGCCCTACCTGTCAATTGTTCCCAGATTGTTACAGCCTGATGAACTCCTGTAGCTCCTGTCGGGTGGCCCCATCCTATTAATCCACCTGTCGTATTTATTGGAATTTTACCGTTTCTCGAAGTATTACCCTCAAGGATGAAATCGGCACCTTTACCGGGCTCTGCTAAACCAATTGACTCAAGTGTCAGAAGAGCAGCAATTGTAAAGCAATCATGAGTTTCAATAGTGGCAAGCTGATCAACTGTGATACCTGCATCATTCAGAGCCACTTTTACAGCTTCTCTGATTGTTGACATTACAGTACGGTCTTCAGGATCAGCGGTTATGTCATCAGTTGCATGACCAACGGATACTATTTCAACGGCATCTTTTAGCGGAATACCGGCTTTCTTTAAACCTTCCTCCGACATAATGGCAATTGCTGAAGCACCATCCGAAACTTTCGAACAATCAAATACATTAAGGTGATCAGTGAATGATTTGGGTGAAGGTTCAGTAATACCCTGCTCATCCAAATCGATTACTGCATTAGTGAATTCCTGAGCTGTATTGCAGAGCCTGGCGTTTTCAATTGCATTACGATACCAGCGAGCCATGGCCTGCCGTGTCTTTTCACGACCATATTTCTGAAAATAAGCTCCTGCCCTGTCACTGAACTGACCGGGGAAAAAGTAAGCATGTCCGTCCTTTCGTTTTTCAGCATAACCGGCTGAAGCTAATATGTCAGCTCCATAAATAGCTTTCACTGTATTCTGCACTTCAACACCTATTGCAAGCACAGAATCAGCTGACTCTGAAAGTACAGATTTTATACCTGATACCAGTGCCAATCCTCCTGAAGCACATGCCCCCTCAACGCGAAGCGAGGGCTTAAACCGTAACTCAGGATCAATTGCAGCCATAAATGCACCTAAATGCCCCTGCCTGTTGAATCGGGCTGCCATGAAGTTCCCAACGACTCCTTCGTCAACATTCTTTGCTCCTCCAATCTGCTTTAGCGTACCCTGACCTGCTTCTTTGATATAGTGAGTCAAACCGGGGCGCTCCTTTTTTGGATTAAACTCTTTTCTTCCTGTACCCATTGAGATGGTGTTATAACCACCTGTCATATATACTTTCTTACGAGGTTTCATCTTTCTTAAATATTATGTTAGTTGACGAATTCATTGACCGGACCATATGCATGAAAGAATCCGGTTGCCAGTATAGTGTTAACATCCTGAGCAGAATGAGCAACACCTGAATTTACAAGCTGTAAACCTATCTCTTTTGAGCGACGGGCATGTGCAATTGCAAGTTCTGCCCCACGACTGTTCATTGCCTTTAACCTATTGAATGCAGCCATTGCAACAGAATCCCTGTCGGCCAATTTAATAATTGATTTCCAAGGTACTACTTCTTTTGGTATTTCACCTAACCAGGTATCCCTGTTTGCTGAGAAGGTGTCGAATGCAACATATTCCTTTTTCTCGAGGCTGTATACTGCAACCGGCCGGCCTTTCTCGTATTTCAATATCCCGTCTTTCTGACTTCCGTCAGCATATTGCCCGCCTTTTACTCCTAAGTCAAATAATTGGTCAAGCAGGTCGCTGTGCAGATCTTCATTCGTCATGTAAGGATCCATCACATTCATAATAAATCTTACTACATCAACTCCAACATAGTCTATGAGTTGGAATATCCCCATGGGACGCATCAGAAAATCCTGACTTACCTTATTTACAACATAAATAGCTTCATGCAGAGGCATCTCAGAGGAAAGCTTTTGAGCCTGCTCAATGCTGAAAAGTGAATCACGCATAAAGTGACCATTCCCCACAAATCCGGCGATATCATTGGAGGGAACGACTATTTTACGAAGGTTCTTTGCAAGCTCAAGTGCAAATTCACGCATTCCGACAGGATTTTCTTTTATGGTAATGAGTTCAACAAGCTTCTGTACTGCAGGCGGGTTATAAAAATGGAAACCAAGCACACGTCCCTCAACACCAGATTTCTCGTTCAGGCTTGTGATAGGAACAGATGAAGTGTTTGTGAAAAACCATGGCTTGTTTGGATTATTAGTATCAATCTGACTGAATAGTTTGGCTTTCAGAGCGTCGTTCTCACTGACTGCTTCAAAGACCAGTGTGCTCTCGTAAGCTGCTTCTATTCGTGTTCCCGGCCTTACGATATTCATAACATCCCTGATATATTCTTCGATGATCTCTGAATTGTCGATCAGGTCGCGACGATCCTGATACATTTTTCGTAATGCCACCACTTTCTTCTCTGCCGCTTTCAGCACCTGACTTCTAATATAACTCATTAAGCCGGGCAGGGCATCCGAAGTAACATCCATGGCATTGAGAACAAAATTCTTGTTTTTATTCTCAGGCATTAATTTACGGTCAGCCATCTCAAGTGCCATTAACAGAAGTATACCACTGCCCATCTTTCCGGCAGCTCCAAGTACAGTTACATTTTGTATTCTCTCATTATATTCCATAATTCTTTATTAGGTTATCTGATTAATATGCGATTATACGATAATAATCTTCAGTCATCCAGCTTTAGCTGTTTGTTTGATACTAAGGGTTTACCAGTTGGGCTTACGTTTTTCCAGAAACGCTTTCATGCCTTCAGTTCCCTCATTCCCGAAAGGATCACCAAAGTGCTTACTCTCCAACTGTTCCCCGTCAGTGAAATTTGTTTCAATGCCATCACGCGTCACCCTTTTAACCAATTTCATGGCTAATGGTCCTTTTGCAGCAATAACATTTGCAATTCTTTTGCATTCCTCAATAAGGTTCTCAGGTTCTATAACTCTCTGAACCAGGCGCATAGCCAATGCTGTTTGGGCATCGATTACTTCACCTGTCATCAAAAGAAATAGCGCATCAGCCAGATTCGTCAATCTCGGTAATCGCTGTGTGCCGGCATAGCCGGGAATGAGACCCAGATTTACTTCAGGCTGGCCAAATTTAGCATTTGTCGAGGCAATTCTGAAATCACATGCCATAGCTAATTCCATTCCACCTCCCAATGCGAATCCATTAACTGCTGCTATAACAGGGAAAGGCATCCTGCCAAACTTATTAAACACTTCCTGACCTCTTCTTGAAAAGTCTCTTGCTTCATCACCGCTCATATTTACCATCTCGGCAATATCTGCTCCTGCCACAAATGCCTTTCCTTCACCAGTTATTATTAATGCCCTGACATTTGTATCCTGCATTAATGTATCAAGAAAATGATCCATTTCATAAAAGAAGCGACTGTTCAGTGCATTTAACGCCTGCGGCCTGCTTAAAGTCAGTAGCACAGTATGGCCGTCGGTTACCGGCTTTAAGATTTGATACTCCATAATTTGGGGATTAAGTGCAATTTAAATGTAAACATAATAATTTTTTTGATAGAAACACAAGGTAGCGAACCTTCAATATACTCACCCTCTTTAATTCTTACCTTTGCTCTTTTAACCAAATTAACGAAAAACTGTTTATTGTCAGTTATTTTTAATCATGGAATCAACATTACTTTGCGGATTTTCACTCGAACAGATGAATGCTTTATCAAAAGGCACATTAGTTGAAAATCTGGGAATTCAATACACTGAAATTGGCAAAGATTATCTGATTGGCACAATGCCTGTCGATAACAGAACTACCCAACCGGCAGGCATTTTGCACGGAGGTGCTTCTGCAGCATTAGCTGAGACATTGGGAAGTATGGCTTCATTAAGCATGATAAATCTTGAAACACACACTATTGTGGGTACAGAAATCAGTGCCAGTCATCTTAAAAAGGTAAATTCAGGTATTGTTACCGGAAAAGCCACATTAATCTCCAGATCAAGAAAAATCCACGTATGGGAAATACGGATTACTAACGACCAGGGAGCTCTTGTCTGTATTTCGAGGCTGACAGTTATGGTGATACCTAAAATCTAACTCCTTTATGACGAGCCATTCCGCATTGGTCGGATTTCATGAATACTGCCTGAGTAAGGACTTGCCTTTTGTTACATACCGGTTACCTAATGAAAATACTCCGGTTACAATTATCTCAAACAGTAGAATAATTGAATTGCCCGGTGTTGATGATGAATTAATGCATGATGCGTTCTTCTCCAATGGAAATCAAAGACAAGGTTTTCTAATGGCTCCATTCATGAAAGACAGAATTAGATTGTGGATGAATGCCGATCAGGTCTTTTATGGAGAAGATTTTTCATTATTTGATCAGAATGCTATTCAACCTGAAGTATTTAAGCAGCATAATGCTGCGGATGATTTTCTACCTGAGCAGACTGTAAAAAGTGAGTATTTAGGAAAAACCAAATCTCTGCTGAAAGCCATCCATGAAGGTGAAATTAATAAGGCAGTATTGTCGCGCCCTGTCTTAGTCGAGTTCAATAAACTGGAAGAGAGCCATTTGCTCTTCGAAAGAGTCCTCAAATCATTACCATCAGCTTTCGTATATTTTCTCTCAATCCCTGGTGCCGGCACCTGGTTGGGGGCAACTCCTGAACTATTACTAAAGGCAAGCTTTGATGCACAATCAACAGATGCTAAAATTGAGACAATGGCATTAGCCGGTACACGTAAGGCAGGCGTAATCTCTGAATGGGGAATTAAGGAAATTGATGAACAGCAATGCGTAGCTAATGACATCAAACAAAAACTTACCCAGGCAGGATGCACCAATATTGAACAAAGCAAAACATACACTGCTATTGCAGGAAATATTGAACATTTAAGGACTGATTTCACAGCACAGATCAATAGTGACCTAATCATGAAATTAGCCGGAGAGTTACATCCTACTCCTGCTATTTGCGGCTGGCCAACCGACAAGGCATTATCGCTCATTTTATCCACAGAAAAATATGAGCGTACATTCTACTCGGGATATCTGGGTCCTGTCAATATGAATCAAATGACTTCGTTGTTTGTAAACCTTCGATGCATGAAAATCAGTGCACAATCAGCTGCACTTTTTGTGGGAGGCGGTATTACATCAGCATCTGATCCTGAATTGGAATGGGAAGAGACGAGAATTAAAAGCCGCACTTTATTGGCTGAAATTGAAAAAATACGGAACTTAGCATCCTAACAATCTAAGTAGATGAGTAAGCAGCATATCAGCAGACTTGCTAATATAATGGCAGCCAAGGGTATTCGACAAGTGGTTGTATCACCCGGCTCGCGAAATGCTCCGGCTATCATTCTCTTTGGAGCTAATAAAAAGCTTGAACTGCTAAGTATAGTTGATGAACGAAGTGCAGGATTTGTAGCTCTTGGTTTAGCTTTACAATCAGGGAAACCGGTTGCTCTTCTATGTACAAGCGGATCAGCTGTTCTTAACTATGCACCTGCTATCTCTGAAGCTTACTATCAAAGAATACCTTTGCTCGTAATCACAGCCGATCGTCCTGCTGAATTGATTGACCAGGGTGACAGTCAAACCATCAGACAGCAAAATATTTACGCCAATTACATTCGTAAGAGCTTTAATGCTCCGGTTGAGATAAAAACTGAAAATGAAATCTGGTATTTCGACAGGATTGTAAATGAGGCAATCGACCGAACACAGTTTCCTGTAAGTGGTCCGGTTCACATCAATCTTCCTTTAGACGAACCACTTTACGACCTAAAGAATACCGAGAACTCAAAGGAACTGAAAATCATTCAGTATATCAGTGGGTCAAAGAGAATCCCTGATAATAAAATGAAGGAAATTGCTGCCACCTGGCAGAATGCCCCCTCAAAGCTGGTTCTTGTAGGACAACTTTCTCAATCAATGGCAATACATCAATTGCTCCTTGAACTGGCTGCTGATCCTTCGGTGATAGTATTAACAGAATGTACTTCAAATCTCACCGATAAGGTTTTTATTAACAGCATTGACCGGACAATTGCAAGGATTCCCTCAGAAAAGAACAGTGAATTTAAGCCTGATTTACTGCTTACTATGGGTGGTGCAATTGTATCAAAAAAAATAAAGGCCATGCTTAGAGAAATGCATCCTGAAAAGCACTGGCATGTAGATACTGATCCTGAAAGCTTCCATTTTGACACCTACAAATCACTTACTTCAACCTTCGATACAGAGCCGGTAGAATTTCTTACCCAACTCCTTAAGGCAACGAAACCCATATCTCCTGCCAACCCTGTGGGATATCAAAAGCCAGGTTATGAGCAGCAGAATGAAACACCTGTCACAAAGACTACCGGACAAAAGTCAATCGGATTTCTGAAAGCTACTGTTCATACAACCCGAACCGGCTATTCAGAGAAGTGGAAGGATATAGAAAACATTACAAGGGAAAGGCATAATCAGTTTGTTAGTGAATTGTCATTCACTGACATGAAAGCATATCACCTGCTTTTTGATCAGATACCCGCAAAATCATCCGTTCACCTGGCAAACAGCACTCCGGTCAGATACGGTCAACTCTTTGATCATCGTAATGATATTAGCTTCTATTCTAACCGGGGGACAAGTGGAATTGATGGTTGTATTTCAACGGCTGCAGGTTTCGCATATAATCAAAAGGGGCTAACAATTGTAATTACAGGCGATGTCGGGTTTTTCTATGACAGCAATGCTTTATGGAATCAGAAATTGCCATCAACCTTACGAATAATACTTTTAAATAACAGTGGAGGTAATATTTTCAGAATTATAGATGGTCCTGTTGAATATGCTGAACTCGAACCTTATATTGAAACCCGTCATAATCTGAAGGCTGAAGATATTGCCAGGAATTTCAATATCGAATATTATAAAGCATCTGACGAAAAGGAATTATCGGATCAGCTACTTTCATTTTTCAATGACCATGAATCAGGAAGGCCTGCACTGCTTGAAATATTTACCGATAACATAAAATCAGCCCAAACATTGAGAGATTATTTTGGTTTCTTGAGGAAGTAAAAATAAAACCAATCAATTTGAACTGCAATTGAAATAGAACTAAACCTGAATAAGAAAATGAGCGAAAGAAAGTGGACAACAATAAAAGAGTACGAAGAAATAAAGTTTGATTTTTTCGAAGGAATTGCCAAAATTACCATCAACAGGCCAAGATACCGTAATGCTTTTACACCCGACACCATAAAGGAGATGATCGATGCAATGCACTATTGTCGCGAGGCCGATAATGTTGGTGTTGTGGTAATTACAGGTGAAGGCGATAAAGCATTCTGTAGCGGTGGAGACCAACGAATTAAAGGACAAGGAGGTTATGTAGGTAAGGATGGCATTCCACGGTTAAATGTACTCGATCTGCAAAAACTCATACGCTCACTTCCCAAACCGGTTGTCGCAATGGTAAATGGTTATGCTATCGGAGGCGGGCATGTTCTTCATGTTGTATGCGATCTGACAATCGCTTCTGATAATGCAATATTCGGGCAAACGGGTCCTAAAGTAGGTAGTTTTGATGGAGGATTCGGATCATCCTACCTTGCCAGAATTGTAGGTCAAAAGAAAGCAAGGGAAATTTGGTTCTTATGCAGACAATACTCTGCTGCTGAAGCTCTTGAAATGGGACTGGTGAATAAAGTGGTGCCTTTCGACAAATTAGAGGATGAAGTGGTCGACTGGTGCAAAACTATGATGAAACGTAGTCCTTTGGCACTGCGAATGGTCAAACTGGCACTTAATGCTGAACTTGATGGCCAGGCCGGAATACAGGAACTTGCCGGAAATGCCACTTTACTGTACTACCTGACCGAAGAAGCTCAGGAAGGCAAAAAAGCATTCCTTGAAAAACGTGAACCTGATTTTTCGAAATATCCTAAATTTCCATAATTGAAACCTGATAAGTACCTATTGTGCTTTTAAGTGCAAAACAATTATGAGTACTTTACCATTAATGAGTACTATTATTGAGTAATTATCTTTAATCGAAAATCAACCCTTTCAATCTCCCCGGTAATGAAAGCCTGGATACATGCCGCACGACCACGAACTCTTCCACTTGCCTTAAGCAGTACTCTGCTGGGCAGTTTTCTTGCATGGCATGATAAACCTTTCAAATCGGCAGTTTTGTTGCTTGCCTTATTGACAACCCTGTTTTTACAAATTCTCTCTAACCTCGCCAATGACTATGGTGACTCAATGAACGGAATGGACAATGCTGACAGGGTGGGACCAAAAAGAGCAGTTCAGAGTGGCGCTATCGGTTCAAAATCAATGCTTTTTGCAATTATTATCACCTCACTATTAACACTGGTATCGGGTATTTTCCTTATTGGATTTGGTTTTGAGTTTAACCTGTCAGCTGAAACTATCATCTTTCTAATATTGGGACTTACTGCAATTGTTGCGGCAATTAAATATACAGTAGGTAAAAATCCTTATGGATATATTGGGTTTGGCGATTTGTTCGTGTACATTTTCTTTGGACTCCTGGGAGTATTGGGGACTTATTATCTTCATACCAATTATTTCTATTGGCCTCTGATCTTTCCGGCATCAGCGGTTGGATTACTGAGTACCGCAGTTTTGAACCTCAATAATATGCGAGATATTGAAGGTGACGAAAAATCAGGTAAACGTACACTGGCGGTAATATTGGGAAGCAAAAAAGCGCACAACTATCACCTTATTTTAATTACATTAGCCTGGTTTAGTTTCATTTCCTATACCCTGATCCATTATGAAACAGCATGGCAATGGATCTATGTAGTAACCCTTCCCTTTTTTGTTATACATTTAAAGAAAGTATACACCACCACCCCTCCTGCAGCCCTCGATCCACATTTAAAAAAGCTGGCCCTTGCAACGTTTGCTACCGTGCTCTTATATGGTATCGGAATGATGTACTGAACAACCTTGAACAATGTGGAACAATCTTAAACAGTGTAGAACAACGCACCATCTACTACAACGGAATGTTCCCGTGTTTCTTGAATGGATTAGTCTTTCGTTTGTTGCTGCACATTTCTAATGCTTCGATCAATTTGGGGCGGGTTGTCTTGGGATAGATGATTTCATCAATATACCCTAATTCAGCTGCTTTGTATGGATTTGCGAAGACTTCGCGGTACTCTGCAACAGCCTCTGCCTTTGATTCAGGGGTTAACTTATCACGGAATATTATATTGACTGCTCCATCGGCTCCCATGACTGCAATCTCTGCCGTTGGCCAGGCGAAATTAATATCTGCACCAATGTGTTTACTTGACATAACATCATACGCACCACCATAAGCTTTTCTGGTAATAACTGTAATCTTTGGTACTGTTGCTTCGGCAAAAGCATACAATAATTTGGCTCCATGCCTTATAATACCACCGAACTCCTGAGTTGTGCCGGGTAAAAATCCCGGTACATCAACAAATGTTATTAATGGAATATTGAATGAGTCGCAGAAACGCACAAATCGTGCTGCCTTAACACTACTGTTTATATCCAAAACCCCGGCAAGCACAGCCGGCTGGTTGGCGACTATACCGACCGAGCGACCATCAAGACGGGCAAAACCGGTTAAAATATTACCGGCAAAATGAGGCATAATCTCAAAAAAATTACAATCATCAACCACACTGGTGATGATCTCTTTCATGTCGTATGGTTTATTGGGATCAACCGGTACTATCTCCTGTAATTTGGCATCTGTACGATTTGGACTGTCGGTTGTGGCAATACGGGGCGGTTCCTCCATATTGTTCGACGGAAGGAAACTTATCAGCTCTCTTATCATCATCATCGACTGTTCTTCATCCTGAGCCATCAGGTGAGCAACTCCACTCTTAGAATTATGCGTAAAGGCTCCACCCAGATCTTCCTTTGTCACCTCTTCGTGAGTAACGGCTTTTATAACATCCGGGCCGGTGACAAACATATAACTGGCCTGCTTTACCATGACGATAAAATCGGTAATTGCGGGAGAATAAACGGCTCCACCTGCACAAGCACCCAGAATAGCAGAGATTTGAGGAATTACCCCTGAACTCATTACATTCCTATAGAAGATATCAGCATAACCTGCCAGACTTTCAACACCTTCCTGAATGCGGGCACCTCCTGAATCGTTTAAGCCTATTACAGGAGCTCCCATTTTCATGGCCAGATCCATAATCTTGATGATCTTATCGGCATTCGCCCTGCTCAGAGTTCCACCGAAAACAGTAAAATCCTGAGCAAAGACATATACCAGTCGTCCATCAATCTTTCCATAACCGCTTACGATACCATCACCGGGAATAAGGTTCTTCTCCATGTTGAAATCCCTCGCACGATGTACCACAAAACGGTCAAGCTCTGTGAATGTACCCGGGTCGAGCAGCATTTCTATTCGTTCACGGGCAGTCTTTCGCCCTGTGCTGTGAAGTTTTTCAATTCTTTCAATTCCACCACCAAGCATTGCTTTGTGGTTCTTATCTTCAAGTTTTTGGTAAATTTCAGATAACTCGCTCATTCAATAATCGGTTGTTATGTTGCTACTCAATTGTTATAAGTTCTTTGTTGGCTTCTACTGTATCGCCTTCATTCACTGAGATATGCTTAATAATTCCACTTACTTTAGCTTTGAATTCACTCTCCATCTTCATGGCCGAGATGATTATTATGGTCTGTCCTGCCCGCACCTCATCACCTTCTTTTACAAGTAATTTTACAACCTTACCGGGCATGGGTGAAACAATAACTTTCCCCTCATCAGTATGGCTACCCTTTTCCCTGCTGATCCTGTACCTTGTTTGTGCGTCAATTACTTCCACGTGGTAGGTATTATACCATGAATTTACTGTAAAATGGCGTGGAGTGTTACCTGCAATCATCTCAATGTTGTATGATTTGCCCTTATAAAGTATTGAGTAAATACCCTCAGCAACCCGTAAAGCATCAACCTCATAGAGTTCACCGTCAACCATCATGGTAACCACATTTCCTTCTCTGCCCAGTTCGCTTACATTGGCAGTTCTTCCGTCAATTTTTATTTCCATAGTGCAGATTCTTATGAGTTGAAGGGTTTGATTTCATGATTTCGTAAATCCTTCCAGCGACTAACCGGTTTAAGCGCACTTCCGTTTGTATGAGCCTTTGTGAGCTGCCTTGTGTATTCAAAATAAGCAGCAATTAAGGCAATATCCTCACACTGACCGTCACATTCAGGCTCAGCCATCAGGAAATCATGATTCTTCTCAATGAAATTAGTATTGTATTTACCATTGATGAAATCATCTGATTCCATGATTTTTGCTAGGAAACGTATTGAAGTCTTTACCCCTGTAATCTTATACTCGTGAAGTGACCTCTTCATTCGTTCGATTGCTTCACTACGAGTTTCAGCCCAGACGATTAATTTTGAAATCATCGGGTCGTAGTAAATAGGTATCGTATAACCCTCGTAAACATAGCCATCGTGACGTACACCCAAACCCAGCGGTTCTGTAATATGTCGAATAGTACCGGGACTTGGCATGAAATTGTTATCAGGATCTTCGGCATAAATCCTGCACTCAATGGCATGTCCTGATTGTTTCAGGTCTTCTTGAGTAAAAGGAAGAGTGTTTCCATTGGCAATCCCTATCATTTCTTTTACCAGATCTACACCCACAACCCTTTCAGTTATAGGATGTTCAACCTGTAATCGAGTGTTCATTTCAAGGAAATAGTAATTGAGGTTGTCATCAACAATAAACTCAATTGTACCGGCACCATAATAACCACACGCTTTAGCAGCTGAAACTGCATAAGCACCCATTTGTGCTCTTACTTCAGGAGTGAGAATTGGTGAAGGAGTTTCTTCGATAACCTTTTGATGCCTGCGCTGGACTGAGCACTCTCGCTCAAACAGGTGAACAGTATTGCCATGTTTATCGGCCAGTATCTGAAATTCAATATGATGCGGCGATTCGATGTATTTTTCAATATAAACTGAATCATCACCAAAAGCATTTCTTGCTTCTGATTGAGCCATTCGTAAAGAGCTTAGAATCTCACTCTGATTTTTCACCAGACGCATACCTTTACCGCCACCTCCGGCAGTTGCTTTTATCATTACGGGAAGTCCAATCTCCTCTATGATCTTCAATGCTTCCTTTTCATCTTTAACTGCATCAACAGTGCCTGGTACAACAGGTACTCCTGCAGCCATCATAGTTTTGCGGGCAGTAATTTTATCACCCATCATCCTTATGGCATGAGCATTTGGGCCAATAAATATGATGCCTTCATTGGCGCATCTCTCTGAAAATTCAGCTTTCTCTGACAGGAAACCATAACCCGGATGAATTGCATCAGCACCCGATTTCTTAGCGGCATCAATGATTCTGTCGATATTTAGATAACTTTCTACTGAAGGAGCCGGGCCAATGCAATATGCCTGATCGGCATATCTGACATGCATAGATGCACGATCGGCTTCAGAATAGACTGCTACTGTACGAATACCCATTTCACGGCACGACCGCATAATTCTTACCGCTATCTCGCCACGGTTGGCCACCAGTACTTTTCTGATCATAAATTTAAGCGTATATTACACATAATCCGGCAGTTACTTTTCTAAAATAACTGTTCATTAACAAGTATTTACCGGTTTTGTTTAACTTTTTAACCTCAACAGACCCCTATCGATAAAACACCATACAATGTTTGCCTGTGCTTTAACTGCCAAAGATAATTAGTCAAATATACGTATTTATGTTTTTACATGTATAGGTAATGAAAAGAATAAGTTACTAACAACACTTAAAATACCTTACATGAAACAGGCTACCTATGAGGTCTTTGCAGGTCTTCTTCAAACATCAGATTGACGAGAAGGTATAATTGTTCAGAATTTTCCGTAAATCGTAATCCCCTCCATCGCCAAATCAGTAATTTTCTCAAACAACTCCTTCGCATTTACCCTGAAAAAGTCATTTCCCATGTATCTGAAATCTTCTGCAATAGCTTTAGGTATTTGTAATTTAACATATCCCGGGATGTCTCTTTTGCCAATGGCTTTATTGGCCGAGAGGGTTTCAACTTCTATAATGTTGCCGTTATAATCTCTGACTTTTGACTTACTGACTTCGGGATTCCTTACAGGATAAGGAAATGCAGATTTCATCACATCCTCCGGACAGTGGACAAATGAAAGGAATTCAGTCTTTGTGCCTAGTCCGATAATCTTCGCATTAAATTCCATCATTTTAAAAAATGGACTCGATTCTCCGCAAGGATATTCAGAAAGGTGATGCGAAGAGAGCAGGTAATCAGCTTTCGGGCCGATGGCTGCAATGGAGCTTGTCGGATGAAGACTTCTCTTTGCAGCAGGATGTCGCCTCGCCACTTCACTAAGCATTCCGAGAACGGAAGGTGAGCGCCTGACATCAAAAACAAGGTCCTTCTTTAAATAATCTTCTGCTCTGTAATTGAAATGCCATGTCGGAAAGAGCAAGGTGCCTTCCGGACCAACCGCCTGTAACAATATCTCAAGCAATTTATGCGGAGTGAAGGTAATATTGAGCTTGTCAATTGAACTATGGACAAAAACAACATCGCCAACCTTTATCTGCATCCGTTCATTTAGAAACCTCATAAATTCAGCTTCTTCAAGAGGTTTATGCAACAACTTGTTCGCATTCCGGTATAACGACCGCAGTTTATGATAAAAACTGAAGGGCAGAAACTTAAGCACTATCTTCCCTACTAGCATTCCCAAATCATTTATCAATTTGTGTAAAAGTAGTGAATTCAGCCTCCGGGTACTTACTGCGAACCGTTTTAACAAAATAACGCATCATATCCCATGCATATGACCCCATTGTCTTCGGGTGCCCTACAATGCTGAGCATAACGGTCTCCTCATTCCTGTATTTCTTAACATTATAGTCAAGTATCTTTATCAGGTATTCAGGCTCGTAAGTGTAGTTGTCAAACCCAAGCATTCTTGTCGACATAAAAGACCGCAACTTATTCCTGAAGCTTCCGGGTCTGCCTTCATGTATCTGGTACCCTCTGCCTAATGGTGCACGATACGCATACTTTTTCATCTTGAAGAGTGTAGGTACTTCAAAAAGTGATTTTGGTATGCTGGCAATCGGTATCTCTAATATTCCTGAACCTGAATCTTTTGAAAAATCCCCGTCAGCCGGGAGATGCCAGTTTGCTTGAGCAGGCATTCCATTGTAATCTACTACTGATATCCCGGAACTGAAATAATATCCCTTTGCAATGGATGAATCATAACGGATTCCATTATCATAAAGACTTTTCAAAATGAGAGGTCTTGACTGCCGGTCACCAAGATTATAACCACCTGCCCTAAAGGCATTACAGCGGTATTCAGGGCACGTGGGTCTAATGGTCTCATTTAAGAAACTTACACCTTTTCTTATTATTAAATCAATATCGTTACCTGAAGTATTGTTTGCGAAGTCACTCAAACTATAATTATCTGAAGGAAGGAATCTTTTTCCTTCAAAACCACTGGTTAGCCAATGAGGATGAAGATGCAGCTGCACATCATGCCCTTTGGTAACAGCTTGTTCTACCTGCTCTGTATAGGGTTCATAGAATCCTTCAGCGTCCCACTCCCTGAACCTTATAGCACATAAAACATCAGTGAAAAGGGTTACAGGTACATGCAGTTCAGATGCCACATCAAACAACTCCCTTGTAGGAGTGAAAAGGGCATCATCCCATGAGGTCTTCACACCACCCAATGGCAATTCGTGGTCAAAAGTCAGAAACAGCAATAGTTTCGGATATTTCTTCATGATTTCCTGATTTTCTTGAACCGGTCGTTGAATTCCACAGCTTCCACAAAATATATCTTTACCGGAATCTTAAATCTATCAAGGTTTTCACGACAATAAGTCCTGATCTCCTGCCTGGCTTCATTTTCTACTGTCCCTTTTTGCAATTGTATGTCGGCAGCAACAATGTTACCGGTTATCGGACTTTTTTCGGCATAAACTACACAATTGTCAACCACAGGGATCCTCATCAGAACCGATTCCACTTCCTGTGGCAGCACTTTAAGCCCGCCAACATTGATTATTTCATTGTTCCTTCCCGTAAAATAGAGGTATCCCTCTTCATCTATATCAACCAGGTCGCCTGTTTTAAACCACCCGTCTTCCGTAAACCTGTCCATGGGTGAATTTAAATAACCTATTATGGTGGTGGTGCTTTTTATCCAGAGCTCACCATTAACAATCTTGTATTCCGTATCGGGATCATCAAACCTGACCCGCAAGCTCGTAGATGACTTACTCGACATCTTCGAAATCCCCGTCTCGCTCGTTCCGTAGGTCTGCATAAAGCGGGTGCCGGGCAATGCTTCATTAAGTTTGAGCAGTAGTCCTTCGGGCATAGGTTCGGTTCCGTATGTGATGATCTTTACGCTGCTCATGTCGTAATGCCGGTACGAGCTGCTAATCAATATAAGGTTCAGCAAGGTGGGCGAAGCAGGCAATATATTCACCTTGTGCTTTTCGCATTGCCGGCAAATCATCTCAGGATCCCTTGAGGGCGATATTACCAGCTTAGCACCTGAAAAAAGTGCTGTAAACAACGTGTTCAACCCGCCAATGTGGTCAAACAGAAGTAAGGCCAAAAACGACAGGCTTTTGCTCTTTTTCGTTAAATAGGAATCAAGAAGATGCTGCAGATCGTGAACCATTCCTTTCGGCTCACCGGTGATTCCGCTACTGAAAAGAATGATGCCCGGATGACCTGCCTCGCGAAGCCTTTCAATCAGGTTGTTTTTATCTGTTGCAGACCGTAAGTGAGTGATTGTCAACTCTCCGTTAGTTATTGATATTTCCCTGGAAGCCGCTGAAATATCTCTTCTCAAATCAACTTCCTTGTCAGGAATATCGGTAACCGGCACAATGATATTCCGGTTCAGTGCCAACGCAAAAAGCAGGGATATGCTCTCAAAATTATATCCTGAACGGAGAATCACTGTCTCTCCCTGAGATATCGCACCCTTAATTTCTTCGAATTTTAAGCTTATATTCTTTACCAAGTCGGCATATGTGTAACCGGTATCCATGTCCACAATGGCCGTTCTATCTCCATAAAGACTTAGCTTTTTAGTTATCTGCTGCATCATTTCAGTTAACGCCTCCAAGGTAAATCACCTGTCCTGTAACAAACGAGCTGCCGGGGCGGATGAAAAAATCAATAACGTTGGTAATATCGCTGAATTGCGCCTTTCGTTTAATCGCCTGCCGCTGTATCAGGTTATCGATTTTGTCCGAACCCACCGTTCTGGTCAGTGCAGTGTCAAAAGGGGTAGGGCCAAGGGCGTTTATCGTGATATTGAATGGAGCCAGCTCTTTAGCTGCTATCCGCGTAAGCGACTCCAAAGCTGCTTTTGATGAGGCATAGGCGGCTTCACCCTCAAGATCAAGCGCTGAGGCAACCGAGCTGATGTTCACTATCCTGCCCTGTTTTGCCTTGCTCATCACCTTGGCGACCTCCCTGATCAGCACAAAAGGGGCAAAAACATTGCTTTTATATATTCTTTCCACGGCGTTCAGGGGCGTAAGCATCAGGTGGTTCATCGAGGCAACCCCAGCATTGTTGATTAAAACATCAATACGCCCGTATAGCTTGTAAACATCCTTCACAAACCTTATTAGTGCCTTTTCGTCCGTAATGTCCAGCTCCTCATGGTAATATGAAGGATGGTCAATGGCTTTCCTGCTTCTGCTGCATCCGGCAACGGTATAGCCGGCATCCAGATAGTGCTTTGCGAGTTCAAACCCTATCCCGCGACTTGTGCCTGTGATGATCATTACAGGCATGGAATCACTGTCACTTGTCCTGTTCATCCAGCAGCACGTTAATATAGTTAGCCATGGCTGTAACATTCCTGAAGGGAGAGAATTTCATACTCATAGCCCTTTCATCGGCAATGGTAATGATCTTGCCGGCTTGATTTAATATCTCATCCTCAAGGTCTGCAATCAGTTGCACCAGGCCAAGGCTGTCAAGTATACCACTTCGCCCGTAAAGATGGGTGTTAACATCAATTTTATCCGGATCGGCGATATTGTTATCGGCTACAACGCGTTTGGTTACAGAGATTACCAGTGATAGGAGTTCTTCCTTGGTCATAAAAATCAGGTTCTTTCAAATTCTTTCTAAAGCAAAGATAAGGAATCCCGATAAACAGTTTCGATTATTGAGATGTTTCGATTTTTGCGATTGATTCGATAGTTTAGAGTTTATTGTTTTGGGTTTACACCCAATGATGGTCTTTATAAAAAAATACTTCAAAATTCAATAACTACATTCTCATACATCTAAGCGTTATCTAAGCGTTATCTAAGCGTTTCCTAAGCGTTTCTATAAACGCTTAGATAACGCCTGGACATTGTTAAGATATAGCCTGGACTAGTTAGATGGTAACACAAAATCAATACTTTTGCCCTAAATCAGGAGTATCTTTACTTTTGTCTGATGCATGAGTAACTTTGTTTAACATTTAGGGGGTGTTTGCAACGGTTGTAACAATCAAAAATTCCAATACAAAGTTTAAATGATGTACATTTATGTCATGCAACTATTTGAGTGTTAATGCATCTTAAAATCGGTTCGAAAATGCAGGCTTCCGGGTGGATAGATGAAGACAATCTGTTAAAAGAGTGCCTTTCAGGTAACACTCGGGCTCAGAAGCAACTCTACGACAGATACTCCCGCAAAATGTACGGGGTCTGTCTGCGATATGCACCGGATCAGGCAATGGCGGAGGATTTTTTGCAGGAGGGATTTATTAGGATTTTTATGAAGCTTAAAAGCTTCAGATCACAAGGTTCTTTGGAAGGCTGGATGCGTAGGATTATGGTAAATACTACTCTTGAGATTCTTCGTAAAAAAGATGTCTTCAAGAATAGCGTCGAATTATCACAAAGCAATTTGCTGATTAATGACACTACTGAGCCGGAATCAGATGCAAATGATCAGGATGATCCAGATGTGATGCATATCTCAACAGAGACACTCACCAGAGTACTCAGCGAAATGCCTCAGGGGTTTCGTACTGTATTCAACTTATACGCTGTAGATCAATACACGCATAAGGAAATTGGAGGTATGCTTGGCATAAGTGAAGGAACTTCCAAATCGCAGTATGCACGCGCAAGATCCTGGTTAAAAAGAAAGCTCACAGAGACAAAAAAAGTTAGCAATGCCAGAAAATAAGGATATATTCGATAAATCAGCCGGTGAATCTCTCCGGAACTTTGAGCAGGAACCTCCCACCGGATTATGGGAACGGATTGAAAGCGGTATAAAACGCCGTCACCGTAAAATATTGCTGTTCAGATATGGTTCAATTGCTGCTACACTCCTGCTTTTACTTTCAACAGGTATATTATACCTCAACGATCAGCCTAATACCAACCCTGTTA
This sequence comes from Bacteroidota bacterium, assembly GCA_023441805.1. Lineage (GTDB taxonomy): Bacteria > Bacteroidota > Bacteroidia > Bacteroidales > Lentimicrobiaceae > Lentimicrobium. The sequence goes on along the minus strand of JAEZNO010000018.1, from coordinate 55,282 downwards.
AACAATTTACCCAATCAAAATCGGATACTTATAAAAACGCAAAAACCGTAACTGTTTCTGATACCACTAAATCAGTAAAAAATGATTCCAGAAAGACAGCCATAAAACTGACTCCTACTGAGGAAACTAAGAAAGGAAGCACTGAAAAAGGTACAGTAGTTTCGCGTGGAAAGGAACTTAATCCTAAAGCAAAAACTGATACTGAATTAAAGAAGGCAAATTCCGGGACCAGGAGTACTAAAAGCACCGTGAAAAGCTATAAGATTCTGAACAATACTCAGATAGCTCAACAGAATGAAGTTGAGATTACTACTGATGAGACTTACAGTGATGATAGATTAGCGATTTCTGCAATGCCCATTCTAACAGGAGAATATCCAGTAATTAAAAGCCCTATACGGCATCAGTATATTTTTAAACCTCTTGATTTTGCTTCTTTGATGCCATTTGAGGTTCCAAAAGAGGCTTTTGAAGGTTCATGGAACTTGGCTCTTGGGTATGGCATGACTTCGGGAAGTGACCTTACTGAGGGAGATGAGACTCTTGAAAGCAGGGGGAAAAGCTATTCGTACGATGATTTTTCTGCTCAGTTAGCTAACCAAACTTCGTATTTCGAAGAGATTGACAATACCATCCACGACGCTCCCATAACTATTGGACTGATGGTGGGAAAAAGCTTTACCGAACGTTTAAGTCTGGAAACAGGTATTACTTATACACGGCTTGCTTTCAGAATAAAAACCGATGACTTAAATCCCTTTTACCGCAAATACCGGAATGAAATGTTCTATCTTGGAGTACCAGCCGGTATAAGGTATAGTTTTCTGATCAGAGAAAAATTCAAAGTTTATGCACTTCAGTGGGCTGTTCTGGAAAAAGGAATTGCTGGAAGATGGCATATAGATACGTATAACGACAATAAAATAACCGAATCGGAGAGTAAAGAACAGATAATACGCGGAGTACAGTTTTCAACAGTAACTGCCCTGGGAGCGCAGTACAAATTGACAGGTAACATTTACTTATTTGGGCAGGGAGGAGTTCAGGTATTTTATTTAAACAAAACCCAACCATTCAACATCAGGAGTCAAAAAGTTGCATGGCCATCTATTCAGGCAGGTTTACGAATTGACTTGAAATAACAATAAAATAACTACTCAATGAAAAGAATATTCTTAGCAACTGCCGGATTTCTGTTTATTTTGATTTCTTCAGGGTTACTTTCATCCTGTGAGGACAGGACTTATGAGGAACGCACTTATATGGCCAATGTGCCGGTTGTAATGGGATTCAACGAATTCAGGAGTGCTGTTGTAAAGAAGGCTCCCCAGTCGTTAGTTAACCCCGGTAAGATTTACTTCAAAGATAACTTTATCTTCATTAATGAGCAGGAACAAGGGATACATATAATTGATAATTCAAATCCTTCAGCTCCTGTCATCATTAATTTCATCAATATTCCAGGCAACATTGATATGGCCATCAAAGGAAATATACTTTATGCCGATAGTTATATCGACCTGGTTGCCATTGATATCAGTGACCCGGCCAATCCGTTTGAAATTGACAGATTAGAGGATGCTTTCCCTAACGTACTGCCTCCAATGGAAGATTACACTTATCCTGTTTACGGACTCGATTTCAATAAAGGTGTAGTAATAGGTTGGGAAACGAAAATGGTTACCGAAGTGATTGAAAAGGACAATCGTGCAGGCTTTGGAAAGGTTGAGTATGATAATTTGGGAGTTCCTACACTGCTGGGTAGTGAAGTACGATTTAACCAGAGTAGTGTTGGAATCGGAGGATCGATGGCAGGTTTTGCCATCACTGACAATTACCTGTATGCACTTCATAATCAATCACTTAAGATCTTCAATATTACCACAATCCCCGGAATCACCGCCGGCGAAGAATTGTTTGTAAATGGATTAGCCGAAACACTATTCCCTTACGAGAATAAGCTTTATATGGGAACCCAGACAGGAATGCTGATTTACGATCTTACAAATCCTGCAAGTCCTTCATATATTTCCACATTTGTACATATTAAATCATGCGATCCTGTCGTTATAGAAGGAAATTATGCATACGTGACGTTAAGGACAGGAACTATTTGCAATGGTGAGAATTCACTTTTGGTTGTTGATGTATCATCACCTGCAAATCCTTACCTCATTAAGTCGTATCCCATGTTTAATCCTCATGGATTAGGTATTGATAATAAGACATTGTTTGTGTGTGATGGTGATGCCGGTTTGAAGGTATACGATGCAACAGCTCCCGATGAAATTCTGCAAAATCAGATTGCACATTTTGGCGATATTAAAACATACGATGTAATCCCGGTCAATGGATTGTTAATGCTTATAGGTGCAGACGGCCTATATCAGTATGATTACAGTGATCCGGACTCATTGCAGTTTATAAGTTCAATTCCTATAGGAAATTAAAATAAGTAAGGGATGACCCTGATACAAAGATTTAATCTGACTAATATTGCTCTTGTTTTGGTTCTGTTATCAGTAGCAATCGTTTCACCGGCGCAATCCGGTGAGACGGTTGCTGTTTTTTTAAAGGGCGGTGATGTACGTTTCGGGCAGATCGTATATCGTGATCAGTCAGGTAACATTCAACTCGCTAATGAATGTGGAATTTTCAATATTAGCAATTCTGAAATTGACAGCATTAGCAGTTATAACTTTTCTTTCTCTGATGATTTCAGGCGAAACCTCGAAAGTGCAAATCAACCTCAGGGTAAAATGAGTCGCCTGCTTGAAGTATCAAGACAGAAAGCAGCATACAAGGATAAAGGTTGGTACAACATTACCTCAGTTGCATTATTATTTGGGCAAGGGCAGGATGGGTTTCTGCCGGTTCCCTCTTTAACAACAGTCGTAGGATGGCAATTCAACAGTAAGATCTTTGCAGGAGCCGGTGTTGGGTATGAATATTACGAATGGAGTGTAGGTACAATTTTTGCCGATTTCAAATATATGCTTTCGCAGAAGTATGTTATGCCATTTCTATCTTTCAGATTAGGTTATGCTCTCCCGTTGAATAGTCCGCCGGATACTGAAAACTATTATGGTGATATAGTCAAATACTATGGCGGAGTTCAATTGAATCCTGAAGCAGGAATAAGACTTCATATCGGTGAGGGGTCATCATTATTATTAAGTATGGGCTATCATTTCCAGCAACTGGCACACGATGAAAACTCATATTATTATTGGGGAAACTCACCATATACCACCAAAGTGAATACCGATTATAACAGGGTATCATTCAGGCTTGGGTTCATGTTCTGAGCTAAGCTTTTGTAAGCCAATTTTGCATTATTAGTCGCCCATAACCTGTAATAAAAGACTCAGGATGAAATTGCACTGACATGATATCATAATGTTTATGCTCGCTGCTCATAATGATTCCGTCTTCACTAACTGCTGAAACATCGAAGCATGAAGGGAAACCGGCAGAATCAACACACCATGAGTGATACACCCCAACGCTGCTTTCATCAGGAATTTCGCGGTACAAGAGTGAATCACGTTTAATGATCCTCAATTTTTTAATTCGTCCGTGATGTACTTCCCCAAGATTAATCAATTTCCCTCCAAAGTACTCACAAATTGCCTGATGTCCCAGGCATACTCCAAAAATGCTTTTATTTGTTTTGTACATGTCGAGGATTTCTCCGATTATAGGATATTCTGACGGCAAACCGGGTCCGGGAGAAAAAATTAATTTATCGAAGAGTGAAATTTTTTCAATCTTTGCTTCTTCAGGGAACAGTACCTTTAACCGGATATTTGCACTCATCCTTAGCAATGCTGCAAGGTTGTATGTAAAACTGTCATGGAAATCAATCAGAAGTACGTTTATCATAAATGGAAATAACCGGCGAAATAAGTAAAAAGATCAGTTATCTCGCAAAAAGAGGTGAGAAGTTTTTATTTCTTATTGATTTTGACGGAAATGGAGAGATCTACACGTTAGAGGAAGCCGCCAGAGAAGGTATATTCTTCAAATTCAGAACGGAGAATCAATTCGGTTACACCTTTTCCACTAATGTTACTGAGTCACCCGAAGCTAACAAACCGGATGATCAGCTACCATCAGATGATTTAAGAAATAGATTTGACATGGTAGACAATAGAATAAGTGGAGACGGAACCAGACCAGGTGGAGATGGAAACGGACAAGGCATAGATGGAAATGGAACAGGCAAAGCAGGGAAAAGTATAGATGGGAAAGAGACTACGTTAGAGGGATCGGCAAATAACATTAGAGTTTTTCCGATGCCTTTTGAGATTTATTTGCAAGGCTTTTACAAAGCAAAAAAGGCTTTGCATAAAGGTGACACTTATCTACTGAATTTGACATTTGCCACAACTGTTGAATCAGATTACAGTTTGAAAGAGATCTTCGCAAGAAGCAATGCCAGGTATAAGCTACTTTATAAGGATAAGTTTGTTGTTTTCTCACCCGAAAGGTTCATCAGCATACGTGACGGTATTATTGAAACTAACCCGATGAAAGGGACAATTGATGCATCAATACCTGATGCAGAGAGAAAAGTGTTATCGCATGAAAAAGAGCATTTTGAGCATAATACCATCATTGACCTCCTAAGGAATGATTTAAATATGGTAGCTGAAAACGTCGTGGTTGAAAAATTCAGGTATGTTGAAAAAGTCACTACTCACAAAGGGGCATTGCTTCAGGTTAGTTCACTAATAAAAGGTGAATTGCAGGGATCTTACATTGACAGACTGGGTGAGATAATTTATAAGTTATTGCCGGCAGGCTCAGTAACCGGTGCACCCAAGACCAGAACTGTTGAAATAATAAGGCAAATAGAAAACTATAACAGAGGATACTACACCGGCATTTTTGGTTATTTTGATGGTGAAAATCTTGATGTAGCCGTTGCAATCAGATTTATTGAAAATATCAACGGTCAATTATTTTATAAGAGTGGAGGAGGGATAACTGCCTTAAGCGATCCACAGGATGAGTACAATGAATTACTGGCAAAAATCTATGTTCCATTTGTTTGAGACCATCTGTATCCGAAAGGCAATGCCTCATAACCTCTCCTATCATCAAGACAGGGTAACCAGGACATTTCAAGAGCTTTTTCCATATGCAAAGGCGATACCCGATCTGGCACAATTAATCAAAGTACCTGATGTACCTGATGACGCTATATTTAAGTGCAGGTTCCTGTATAATGAATCTGATTGGTCAGTCGAATTTGCTGAATTTACACCTCGAATGGTTACATCATTAAAAACGGTATCAGTTGATAATCTCAACTATAAACATAAGTACTTAAACCGCAGAAAAATTGATGAACTCTTCACCCATAGGGGTAAGTGCGATGATGTACTGATAGTCAGAAATGGCTACATAACTGATTCAAGTATAGCCAATATCGTGTTTAAACATGAAGAACAATGGTATACTCCTGCTGAACCATTATTACCCGGAACTTGTCGCGCACGGTTACTGGCAAGGGGCATTATCCGGGAACGTAAAATATCTCAGGATGACTTAAGTCAATTCAGCCATTGGATGCTAATAAATGCCATGAATGATTTTGACCTGACAAGGGCTTATCCTGTAGATAAAATCAGTTTTTAGTTCGCTTGTTTGGCTCTAAATCGCCTTTTACGCTCATATCTCCTGTTGCGTTCTCTATATTTCAGGTTTATCATTGATCTTGATTGATTTTAGCCAAAAGTCATTCTTCTTCCAAAGTGATAATCCTTTCATTGAGAGAACGATGAATTCATCATCATCAAACCAGCCAAAGCAATTGGCATTTGTTGCGGTCTTTTCATCATCCAGAATAAGTACAGGCTCAATATCCTTACCGGTAGCCTTATCTATCCTTGTGTAAAAGGTTTTGTTCTGACTTCTGAGCAACAGGCAAATATCATCCGGTGTCTCATAAAGGCTGGGAGCAACTGAAAGTCCGTTGCCATTAATACTGTTCATATCACCTTCAATTTGTTTAGCCAGACTCCTGATGGGTGTAATCCATTGTTCGTCACCTATATTGTTGTAACAACCAACAATCAGCCCTTCTTGAACATACGTATATGTTGTATTGTATCTTGATCTCTTGACCTTTACATAAGAGTTTTGAAGAATAATATAAATATTATCTTCATCGGCTGATGTGTTGTAGATAGAGTAAGTAGTGAACTTTCTGATTGGTTTTAATTTTTTATCAACCATTCGTACACTCTTCGTTCTGATTGAATTAAGTTTAGCAAAGGCAGTCTTATCAAAGGTCTTTTCGGTAATTTTCTTTACAGTATTGTTATCAAAGTCAATTTTCAATATTGCAAAACCGTCGGCTTTAGTCTTGTATTTAATGCTGGTTGCAAAATACTCACCGGCGGCTGATTGGATTATACTAAATCCGTTGTAATTTTCTTTACTTGATTTAGGCGGAGCATAAACAGCAGTAGACTTATTACCAAACTTATCGACTCTTGTAAACTGATAAGTCATCTCCCGTCCTCTTTCTTTAATATTGAAGAGAATCAACTCACCATTATCCAATATTCTGAAATAATTATCAGTATGTCTGATCAGGTCACCTTCGGTTGACAAGACTTTAGTACATTCTGTATTGAATACATCGTATTTAACCTTATAACCTTTTTCCGTATTCTTTTTCAATAGCTCGGCAATAACGAAATACGCCTCATTATTTGAATATCTGATAAGGAAGTTGTCGGAAGATGTGTTAGCAAGTTCCTGTACATCGAGCAAGCCGGCTCCGTCAATGCTGTAGGTGATACCTACAACTGAAAAGTCCTTTCGGTCATTTTTCGTATACCCCACAATAACAACTGCCCTGATGTCGGGTCGGTAAAACGTATATGGAAATGAAATGAATTCAGCATAAGCTCTCCTGGTAAAGATTACTTTCTTGTTTTTGGTTAATTCCAATGGTATGTCTCTTATGATATTCATCTTTTTATCGAATATCTTTATACCCGATTTATCAGGACCCGACCTGTAATAAGCATACATGGTAGTGTCGTTGATCTTTTTTATTTGCTTGTTTGATCCGGTCGAAAAGAGTACCCAGTCGGAGACATTAATTCTTCCCATTTCCGTTTGAGCAGCCATGAGACCCGGGATGACAACAATACAAAGAAGTAATAGAAACTTTTTCATTAAGGTTGGTTTTTGGTTAGTTGAAAGTTTGAATATATAATGAAGGTGGTCAATTTTAACGGATTTTGCTAAATATTTAGCTGTAAATTTCAAAAAAATAATATTAAGGTTTTATGGCATTTCGAAGAGAAGATTATTTAGCTATTATTCTTGGAGTATTAGCTTTAGCACTGCAACTACTAACACCTAATGTACTTGGCTTTCATCGTGATGAACTATTGTATATATCAATGGCTGAACATCCTGCTGCCGGCTACAATTCAGTTCCGCCATTCATAGGTATAATGGCATTCCTGTCAGTCAGGATTTTTGGCTTCACTCTCTTTGCAACGAAATTCCTGCCTGCCGTTACCGGCGGACTGCTCGTTTATATAATAGCCTCAATGGCTAAGGAAATGAAAGGTGGCCCTTTTTCACAAGTATTATCAGTTTTATCATTCGTTGCAACCGTACTCTTTATCCGGGTCTATTCTTTGTTCCAACCGGTACCATTCGATCTCTTTTTCTGGACATTGCTGATTTTTATTCTCTTACGATTTATAAATACACGAAATCCTGATCTCATTATTCTGTTTGGCATTGTTACGGGAATTGCGTTTCTGAATAAGTACAATATTGTCTTTCTGATTATTCCGGTATTGGTAGCACTGTCATTCAGTAAATACAGGAAATTATTTGCCTCAAGGCATCTTTGGTTAGCATTTATCATAGCAATTGTTATTGCATTGCCTAATCTTATCTGGCAATACCTTCATGATTTTCCGGTAATCAGGCACATGTCGGAGCTTCGAAGCTCACAGTTGGTAAATATGAGTCCTGCTACATTTTTAAGCGAGCAGTTGCTTATGGTAATGCCGTCAACCCTTATTATCCTCCCGGGAATAGTATGGTTTTTGATATCAAAAGAGATGAAGGAGTACAGAATTCTCGGGTGGGTTTGTATCGGAGTTTTAGCACTGTTTCTTTTATTGAAGGGTAAAAGCTACTATTCGGCAGGAATATATCCCTTCCTTTCAGCAGTAGGAGGTACATTTTTTGCCATTAAAGTAAAGAACCGATATATCAGAGTACTGATGGTTCTGGTAATTCTATTTTCCGGATATGTGTCATTCCCGATGGCCAAACCCATACATTCACCTGAAAAACTGGAACAGTATTTCGATGGTATGGCTTCTGTTATCGGCAATGACGCTATACGTCGCGATGAAAAAAACAACTATAACAAACTTCCTCAGGATTACTCCGACATGCTTGGATGGGATGAATTAGCTGAAATTACAGCAGCAGCCTGGAGGAAGTGTGATCCTGACTCTACAATTATTTTCTGTGAGAATTATGGTCAGGCAGGTGCAATAACAGTACTCGGAAAACAGTATGGACTACCGCAATCGGTTTCGTTTGCTGAAAGCTTCATTTATTGGGCTCCTAAAAGCTTTACTAACGAAATATCAACTTTAATCTATATCAATTGGGAATTAGCGTCAGATGTAGGGGCATTATTTGAGAAAATAGAAATAGAAGGGAAGATTTCTAACCCATATGCGAGAGAAAAAGGTGCAACTGTATATGTATGCAGAAAGCCTCGTGAAAGCTTCAACCGGCACTATGAACTGAGATATCAGGAAATAACTGCCGAAAAGTAAAGCTCAATCGATATCATCAATGGTCTTATAATTAACATTTCCCGGGTTTAGATTTACTTGTATCACAATCTTAATTTCCAGACAAAATCTCTCCATAGTACCCATTCCAAGCATCAGACCAATCCTATTTTTAAATGTTGGCCTGATAACTACACCGGCATTCAGATTGACGTTAGCAAACGTTGTATAGAATGACTTGTTATCATAACCGTCAGGGTTCTGAAAACTTCACCAAAGAAATGAAATTTTGACATTTCCGGAAAAATAAAATAGCCGGCTGATAATTGTATAATCAGTCGGCTATTATTTGTAGAAGTGACCCCGACAGGATTCAAACCTGTGACTTTCAGAACCGGAATCTGACGTTCTATTCAGCTGAACTACGGGGCCTTTTTTACGATTAGGATGCAAATTTACAAAAATCAGGCGATAAAGATGATGTTTGTTGTTATCTTTGTATTCACCTCTAAAATTAAACTTAATCAAAAACCTTATACAATGAGGAAGATATTTACCCTTTTTGCAGCCGTTCTTTTGATCTCAGCTGTTCAAGCGCAAACTAATGTACCTGAAAAGTTTACAACCGGTATTGATATTTTCAATGACATCGTATTAGATGAACCTGATGGTGTTGAATTTCGCGGATTTAATCCGGGTGTTAACATTTATGGCATGTACAACTACCCCATACCTAACAGCAGGCTTTCATTGGCTATAGGCTTGGGTTTAGGAATGCACAATCTGCATAGTAATGCAGCATTGATGGACACCTCAAATGTTTCATTTTTTACTCCTTATGCTGATGGTGTTGATTATAAGATTAATAAACTGCAACTTACTTATGTTGACATCCCGGCTGAGTTCCGCTTTAAGAGTGAAAAAGGATTCAGGTTTGCTATTGGAGTAAAGGCGGGCTTTATGCTCAGTGCACACACTAAATACAAAGGTGATAATCCTGCAGGTGGCCGCGATATTAAGATTAAGGAGGGTAAACTTCCTAACCTCGAGAACTGGCGCTACGGACCAACAGTACAGATAGGATATAAATGGATCAATTTCATGGGATTCTACTCTTTGTCAACGATATTTGATGAAACAGCCGGCCCAGCAATTTATCCCGTTTCTTTCGGTATTGCATTGAGACCATTCTAAGCAGACTAATAACCTTTCAGAAAAAGTCTGTTCTGAACCCGGCTAATTATCGACTGTTTGTAATACTAAGTCAAGCACTTTAATAGTAGAGAAATATCCCTGCCACAAGTATAAAACCAACCAAATAACCGGTGTAGACTTGTGCAGGTGAATGGCTGTTTGATTGTAATCGGGCAAATCCAACAAGTCCGGAGCTTAGTATGAGAACAATTATCAATACAGGCTCATTGATAAGCGATTTGTACATTAGTGCAAGGAATCCGGCAGTAAGACCGCCAATGCCTATCATGTGAATACTGATCTTCCAGTACAGATTGATAATGATGGCGGTTATAATGCTTGCCAGACCACCAACTACGAAAAGATAATAGTAAACAGGCAGCCCGATATTCCTCATCAGAAAATAAGTGGATGCGTAAAAGATTGCAAAAATCAGATATGGAACAGTACGCTCTTTTCTGTAAGGCATTTCCAAACTGCTGATAATATCTTTGCGTGCCATGAGCCAAACCAGGATTGTCGGTACGAGTGTTGTATTGGCAAAAATCAGTGCGATGATAGTCCAGCGCAGTCGTTCAGGTATTATCGAAACGAAATATGCATTCAGGTTAAGCATTATTAATGTCGCCAAAGAAATGGTAAACATTGGATGGAAGACGATGGAAATGAATCGGGCTATTTTGTGTTCCATTTAATAAAGATCTGATATCGAGGAATTATAATTACTTCGTGTAAGCTTTTTCTAAACATTTGAAAGTACAGGTTGCATTATGATTTCAGTTTTATAAACAACGAAACCTGCTTTTTGATACATCGGCAACGCTGCAGGATGGTCAAGATCGCATGTATGCAACCACAACCTGTTTATCGGCTTCTTCCATTGTTCACTGACTACATTCATTAAGAGAGGATAACCTGCTTTCCTGCCGGTATATTTTGATGTCAGACCAAAGTATACCAGCTCAGTTTCACTATCAACTGAATGATCACACTCGGCGAATCCTGCAGCCTCTCCATTGTACTTAAAAATGATTAGTTCAGTTTTTGGGTCATTTATTATTGTGCTGAGTTTTGATTCTTGCATCAGCAACCTGTCGAACCAGTTATAATTACTTCCAACTGCCTTATATATGTTCAAATACTCTTCAACCGAGGGCTTCCAGGTCGTCAGGCTGAATCCGAAAGGTAAGTCGATTACCACATCAGGCCCGGCTTTCATCTCCAGATACCAGGTTTTGGTTGCAATGGTGTTCATTGTATCACAACTTTAGTGCTGTCAATCATCCTATGATCATCAAAAAGTGCAACTACGTAAGTACCCGGTTTACCCGACCAGTATGCTCTTTCATTAATTTCTATTCGTTTTTGATGAACCTGCTTGCCTGTTGAATCATATATCAGCAAGCTGGAGGGTTTATTATAATTAGTTTGAATAGTTAATGTTTCTTTTGCGGGATTCGGGAATATATGTAACAATTTGTGGTTCTTTAAATTTTCCCTGCTGCCAACATAAAGTTCATCCCAAACTGCCAGAGTGTATTGCCCGAGTTGCAGGTTATCGACAGTCAGAGTGCCAATCTGCCAAGGACCGGTTTGTATAAAATCAACCGGCATCCAATCGTTAGCAGTCCCGGGGCGGTAAAGAATGACTAGAGAGTCGTTTTTATTAGTTATAATGTCTCCGTCAAAAGTATTCTTGTTATAAGTGAATATTCCTCTTGCATTAAAACTTGGAGGAAATATTCCTTCAATCGTCCAGTAATGATTTGAGCTAATTGCGAGACCCGGTTGTGGTATCTTAAGTGAATCAGGAGCCACCCAGTTGTGCGTTACTCTGGCAAAAGCAGAATCGGCTATCTGTGTGACATTTATCTTGCAAAATGTATTCTTGAAGTCGTATGTGCCGGTGGCAGTCAAAGTCATTGCCTCATCAGTAGTTGCATCCGCCAGATGATGATATAGATCAACCATTACAAGCACAGGTTTAAAGGAAATTAGCACAGTAACAGAATCGCTCACACCTGAGAAATTAACCTGATATGTTTCAATATTACCGCCTGAATCCATGAATGACAAATCAGCACGGCAATTATTACCAATAGCAGTTGTACCCCTGAGTTTCTGTTTCATGTAAACAACTGCCCTGTAACTGCCACAGGATGAAATCAGGTTAAATGAATCGACAGAATAGTGTGTGAAACCGGGTGAAAAGACAAAGAAATCAAAGAAATCTTCGAGGTTCATGCCTGAAGAGTTTTCAAGAGCACTACGCAAATCATAAGAATCAGCATCATTAAAAGCATACTCCGTGAGGTAATTCTGTACTCCGTTAAAAAAGAGACTGTCACCCATATAATGCCTTAAAGTATGAACTACCAGGCTTCCCTTATCGTAAACGGTACTTCCGTATGTATATTCTTGAGGCATAGGCGATAATGCCCGATAGCCATCATCAATAATATGGGCATTCATGAGTACGGAATAATGCAGGTCATTAAAATACTCCTCTCCTGCTTCCTGACCATAAAGAAGCTCTGTGAAAAGTATCTCACACCAACGCGCCCATCCTTCGTTTAGCCACATATCTTCAGCCGATGAACATGTAACCTTATCACCAAACCACATATGCGAAAGTTCATGAGCATAGAGCCATTCGCTATCGGTATTTCCTGAGATACTGCTATGAGGGTATGCGATATTCTCTGAATGTTCCATAGCACCCAGATTCGTTCCTGTAATACCAATTCTTGAGAATGGATAAGGACCGAACTTAGATTCGTAGGCGGCAGCAATATTCTTCATATTCACAAATGATCCCCTAACCCTGGCAGTATCCGACGGCCTGACGTAATAGGTTACCGGAATATCGGCTTCTATGCCATTAAAGACATCGCTTATTAATTCATAAGGACCGACAGCCACCGAAGCCAGGTAGGTAGGAATTGACCTGTTGGTTTGCCAATGGAAAGTATGTGTTCCATCACCATTTTGATTTACTGACTGCAGCAAGCCTCCGCAAACTGCTTTATGAGATTCATCAACTCTGATAAAATAATCATAAAAGGCCCTGTCCTTAAAATCATCTACGCAAGGAAACCAGGCTTTACCAAGATTATGTGGGATAGATTGAAACCCCACACCCAGGTTGAAGGCGTAATTAGAGGAAAAGTGAAATCCACCCCAGCTTTCCGAGAAAGGAATACCATGGTACCATATCCAAATCAAAGATGTATCTGCAGGATTCATCGCTGTCGGTAACATGATCTGAATTCTGTCACCTGTCCTGATGAATGTCAATTGCTCACCTGTTGAAGACTTTACTGAATCAACCTGTAAATTTATAAGCTCCAGGCTTATAGAATGCTGAGAAGGAAGTTTTACAGTAAATTCAACACCGGTTTTGCCTGAAAGAGTTTTTGCAGGCAAATTAAGCACATCAAGATGAATCTCATAATGCACAACGTCAATGGTATCACTTAAAGCCTGAGCATATGAGCCAACCGAAAAAATAGTTGACAGGATGAACCATGTAGCGATCTTTATTAATCTCTTCATTCTAATTGGAAATAAAGCGTAAAAATAGTTTAAATTTGACTCAATTATTGTTCGGAAGTGGACTAACCTTGAGCGATAGCGTACAAATTTAGGAACCTCAATATTTCTGTATCCATTAAGTAACAAGGGTTTCAACATTGGCACAATCTTTATTGTTACTAAAGCATTATAAAATAAACTCATGAGAAGACTCTTATTTTTAGGCCTGCTGACCACATTAACGTTGGCATTGAATGCCCAGCAAGTATGGTCACTTGAAAAATGCATTAACCATGCACTCCAAAACAACCTCCAGTTAAAGCAACAAAAACTGCTGGTTGAAGCTGCACGTGCCGATGCACTTCAAACCAAGCTTGATTTGCTTCCCGGTGTCACTGCTAATGCATCACATTCTTATAATTACGGGCAAACCATTGATCGCTACACAAATCAATTTGCCTCAAGCAGAGTTCAATCGAACAACTTCTACCTGCAGGGAGGTATAACTCTGTTTAACGGGTTCCAAAAAATAAACAGCATCAGGCAAACACAGCTGGATCTTATGGCAACCCTGGAAGATGCTGATAAATATGCAAACGACCTATCGATCAACATTGCTACGTTTTACATGCAAGTTCTCTTCTATAAAGAACTTGTAAACATCAGATCCAATCAGCTTGACATCACAAGGCAGCAGGTAGAACGGATGCAGAAACTTGTAGATGCAGGCACCATGGCTGCCGGCGAATTCTTCATTGTTGAAGCACAATTAGCATCTGAAGAGTCACTTCTCATACAGGCACAAAATTCACTTGAGCTCTCTCTGCTAACTCTCACTCAATTACTTGATCTTCCTACAACTGAAGGCTTTGATATTGAAGTTCCTGATTTGGCAGTAGAAGATCAACCTGCACTGACCGGGGATCCGAACAGCATTTACCAGCATGCACTCGCAAACCGTCCCGAAATAAGAGCAGCAAGGTTACGAGAACAATCAAGCGAAAAATCATTGGCAAGAGCACGAGGCCTGTTATATCCTTCTTTATCGTTAAGTGGCAGTTGGGGTACAGGATATTCGGGGGCCAGCAAGGAAGAAGATCAGGCTTTTAGTGAAATTACACCTATTGGCTTTACTACCTCCTTTGATACCATCTATACTGAAATAACTCGCTATACTTACAGAACCCCATCATGGGGAGATCAAATCAGAAATAATAACAACCAAACCATAGGACTTTACCTTACCATTCCAATTTTCAACGGATGGCAATCACGCACTGCTGTAAGTAAATCAAAGCTTGCACTCGAAAACTCACGCCTTGAAACGGAAGTACAGAGTCTGCAACTTCGCAAAACCATCTACACTGCATGGACTGACGCAAAAGCTGCACTGAAGAACTATGACGCTGCAGTAAAAAAGGTTAACGCTACTCAGGAATCATTCAGGTATGCTGAGCAGAAATTCAACGTGGGCATCATGAATTCAGTTGATTATAACAACGCAAAGAAAGACCTTACCAACGCTGAGTCTGAACTCATCCAAAGTAAGTACGATTACATATTCAAGAGCACTGTCCTTGATTTTTACATGGGAAAGCAATTGACACTTAAATAAAAAAAATCCGGCCCAAACCCATAGGAAGTCTACTCCTACAGGGTTTGGGCCGGATTGTTCTGTTTAACGTTTCGACAATCAGGGCAGTTGGCACGTTAAACATTCTCAATATTCAAAAGGAACTATCGGCGACCAGATTGCGACCACCTAAGAACCATATTACAATCACCGGTTGTAGTAGGAAGAAGGTGTTTAACCAGTTGTAATCAGGTTGTCAAATAAGTTAAACAGAAATTAATCTTCTCCCCGGTACCTACTCCTTAAGTTGGTTTATTTTTTCAATGATGTTTGGAAATAAGTGTGGCGACAGTGGCAGCAAGGCTTGCATGCGGAGCAGAAAAAAAGGGAAGTGCTGTACTATAACCGTTTTATTCCAACCCCTTGACCTTTGGTTTTCCTGCAATGAAATCTTTAAGATAGAAAGGCTCGAAATAAGCTGTGTTCTCAAACCTTTTTTCATTAAGCGCTTTAAGTGCGGATTGTTGCATAAACCGGGCGGAAGTATTGAATGCAGCAGGCATAAAATAGTGGTTTGAACCGGTTAGTACTGTCTTACATTTTTCAGCACCATCACCTGCCATGATAAGCTTTAAGTCTTTATAGTTCTCAAAAGAACTGTCAGTAATGATTTCAGCCTCTGTCTCACGAAGCAGGTTAATGTTATTATCAAATATTGCGGAATAAACCTCCATTCTGCGGGCATCAATCATAGGGATGAAGAGTAGAGGTTCTGATTCATTTATTGATTCATCTCCCCTATTGTTTATTGCCTGATTGCCCCCACTTATATATTCCTGCATCCCATAAGCCAGGCTCTCAAGAGTGTTTATAGCAATGAGAGGTATGTTTTTTGCATAACACAATCCTTTTGCTGCTGAAACTCCTATCCTTAATCCTGTATAAGAACCGGGTCCTTTGCTGACAGCAATTGCCGAGATATCATTCAATTCAACTTTTGAGTCTTTCATCAACCGGTCAATAAGCACATGCAGTATGCGTGAGTGTGCATTTTCCTCGTCCGATTCAAGCACCCCAATCACACCCGAAGCATCAAACAATGCCACACTGCATATCCTGGTTGCAGTCTCAATTGCTAAGATCATGGAAATTCAAAAATTGATTATTGAATAATAGTTAAACCCTGAAAGGCAATTTCTGATTACTTATAAAGCTCTTCTTTATCAACAACAGTAACCATATCCCCGTCTTTAAGTGTCCTTGAAATAACACGGAATGGTCCGGTAATCACATTTTCACCTTCATTCAGCCCTTCGGTTATATGGATATAAGTGTTATCCTGTATGCCGCTCTTTACCTTTCTTAGAACAGCTTTGCCATTCTCAACAACAAAAACGTATTCCTGGATAGGCTCTGACATTTTGGGTTTTGATTCTTCACCGTTTTCAACAGGAGGACCCGGAGGGCCTTCCTTTTTCTGTGCTTTTTTAGCCGTTGAATCCTGTCGGGTGGTTACTGCCTGTATTGGAATTGTAAGCACATTATTCACTGAAGTAGTTCTGATATCCACGGTTGCAGACATTCCCGGACGGAAAGGTGATTTATTTTCTGTCATCAGGTCTTTATAAGAGTCAGGTATCATCCTGATCTTTACGTCGAAATTAGTCACTTGGTCGGCACTTAAACCTGTTACATTTGCTGATGTAGCTATCTCAGTCACCACTCCGCTGAATTTTCTATTCAGGTATGAATCCACCTCAACGATTGCTGTGTCGTTAATAGAGACTCTTACGATGTCATTTTCATTAACGCTTACAATCACTTCCATGATAGCAAGATTTGCGATTCTCAGGATTTCGGTACCTGCCGAAAACTGTGAAGCGCCTGCCACTCTTTCACCCTTCTCAACATTCAGTTTCGAGACTGTACCATCAACAGGTGCATAGATTGAAGTCTTGTACAGATTCTCACTAGCTTCCTTAACTGAAGCCTCGGCACTTTTAACTGAGTATTCAGCACCTTTGACATTTTCGGTTGCAGCAATTACCTCTGCGCGGGCTACCTCAAAAGCTGACCTTGCTGCATCAAACTCTGCTGCTGATATGGCTTTCTCATTCCATAGTCGCTCATTACGTTCGAAAGTAGCCTTAGCATTAATAAACTGGGCTTCAACCTGTGCCACTCTTGCTTTAGCGTTTGCCAGATTAGCCTTTTGGGTATTCAATCCTGCCAGTATTCTGTCGTAGTTTGAAGCATAAATCTTAGGGTCAATCTTTGCGAGCAGGTCACCGGCTTTCACCTGATCACCTTCATTCACGTAAAGTTCAACTACTTCCCCACTGACATCAGGTGAGATCTTAACCTCTGTTTCAGGTTGAATCTTTCCGTTAGCAGAGACTGTTTCTACAATCGACCTGAGTGCAGCCTTCTCTGCGGTGACTTTAACATTGTTATCCTTACCTATGACACCTTGCTTTTTGGCTATAGCCAAACCAATAATGATGACGACAATTGCTAAGATGCCGATTCGGGTGTACTTCTTCTTCATATACTATATTAAAACATCAAAGGTCAGTTATTTTTTTGACGTTAACAAGGAGAAATCAGTCAAAGAGGAAATTTCTGTCATTACTTATCAGCCTGCAACCTTTTTACCGTAGCACTCCTTATGATCTTCCCTGTTGGAGTTTCAATAAATTTCTCAGCATACAGAATATCACGCGGTATCTCATGTCTCGGCAATATTGCTGAAAGCTCTCGTTGCAACAACATCATATGCATTTCTGAATCTTGTGACGAAGGCTCCGGTAGTTCAATTACCAGCACCGGCACCTCACCTAACCGTTCATGCGGCACAGGAGTGATAAAATAGCGCACCATTGATGATTTGAAAATGTTATCAATCACCGGTGCTATTTTTGATTCTACTGCCTCAGGGAATATTTTCTTACCTCCACTGTTAATAACATGGTCTCCTCTGCCAAGCCACTTAAATGTACCCGGGCCTGTCAATTCAACCAGGTCGTTAGTTACAATGAATTCATCTGACAGGTATGGTGCCCGGACTATCAAATGGCCGGTATTTGAATTCTCCTTTACGTCAATTCTAATGCCTTCCAATATTTTAAACTCCTCTGAAGCATCCCGACCGTTGAGTTTCCTCAACGCAATATGGCTCATAGTCTCAGTCATTCCAAAAGTCAGCCATACATTTCCCTTCAGTATTCTGATTTCCTGTTGAAGCACATGACTCACAGGAGCCCCTCCGATAATGATGGTCTCAAGATTGTTTAATCTTATTCTCTCCTCTTCGGTCTGCAGACTATTATACACCTGAGCCGGAACCATTGCACAAAAATCAATTTGAACAGGACTGTCAAGATATCGAAGAGGATGTCCGTCAGGAGGTACAGCTAATATGTCAAGCTCTCGTTCAAAAGCCCGCACTACCATCATCATACCGGCAATATTAGTGGCACTAAGACAAATGAGTGCCCGCATTCCCCGTTTCAGTCCCAGGAAGTCACATGTCATCTTAGCTGACTGTAACATCGCTTCTTTCTTATGACGAATAAGCTTAGGCAAACCTGTTGAGCCGGAAGTCCTGACCTCAATAAAATCCTCAGGTCCATCCCATCGTTTCACAAAATCAAACAAGTCCCTCTCCCAGTTACTCGCCGGGATTTCACTATTTGCTTTTTCGAGGAGAGTTTTATAATTCATCCGTTACATTATTAGCTCAATATGGATTTCAAATTAGCTATGAGAGGATATACAGATTTCCCCGGACAAATCTGCCGGAAAGAATACACAGTCATAATTATTCTATACAAAAGTAATATAATAAAGTGTTCGCTTATCGGATAGTCGTTAGAAGGCTGTATAATAAGCTGTTTCAGCCACCATCTAATCAACCTGTGACCCCAGTCAGATTTGCAAAAAAATACAGGGGCTGTCTTCTTAAGACAACCCCTGCAAGCTAAACCAAATACTAATCGGGTGCCGTTAATCTATCAACCCTGGTTAGTCTATCTTTTATGAATTAGCGTTGCTGTACGTATATCACCATTGTTTATAGTGAACCTTAGTATATAAAAACCAGCAGGGTAAGTTGAGATATCAAGCGTCAGTGCATCGTTTCCAATCTGTGTAAATTTTAGATTCTGCCGTATACCCATACTGTTAAAGACCTCGATGTTCCTGATTCCTTCATCATTCATGCCTGAATTGGTTATAATGATGAAATCACCGGCAGGATTTGGATTAATAGAAATCTTGCTCATTATTCTGACATCGGTAGCAGTTACATCTTTGAAATAGGCCGTTAACTCCCGATCAGCTTCAATTATGAAGGTATAGCTTCTTTCAGTTGATAAAGTATCACCATCTTCAGCCCAATAGTCGAACTCAAAGTTCAGAGCTTCTGTGGCTGTCACAGTCACTTCAGTTCCTGCAACGTAAGTGCCTGCTCCTGTGACGGTTCCGCCACCCTCGGGATTTGCAGAGACGATGACTACATAATTGGGTGTCAGAAGTTCAAAATTTGCGACAAGTGTGGTATCTGAAATTAGTGTTAGTGTATACTCCGGTTCTTCTGAAATGATTTCAGTTCCTGAAGTCCAGTTTACAAATTCATAGTCATCAGCAGGTATGGCTTTAATGGTAACATCAATACCATGCATATAAGTGCCGGCTCCTGTTACAGTTCCACCCTCAGTCGGGTTTGCAATCAGTGTAATAACATCAGTAATCAGTTCAAAATTTGCAGTTAATGTCACGTCACCTGTAACAGTAAAGCTATAAACAGGATTTGTTGATACCATTGTACCGTTATTCATCCAGTTAAGAAATTCATAGTTATCAGTAGGAGTAGCAGTAACAGTTGCAGTTGTCCCCTCCTCATATAAACCCTCACCTGTAAGGGTGCCACCGTCACCTGGCATTGCTTCAAGTGTTACTGTAAAAACATCGGGTGTAAACCAGTCAATTGCTTCATCTATAATGGTTTGAATATCCGATTCATTTGAAATTTGGGAAATGTCGAAGCTCAGGAAGAATGATTTATAAATAAGATTATCGAGCCAAACTGCACATGGATTGCCTTTTGAGTAAGCATTACCGGATACAGGTCCATCTTCAAATCTGAATGATACGTATGATGATATTTCAGGATTAGCTACCTCATCTTCGTACCACGAGGGGCATGCTCTGGATACAATTACATCCGGACTATCAGCAAATACCGGCAATTCAATTCCTGCACTACCTATAGGTGAATTTGCAATCCCAATAATGCTACCGGCATGAAAACCGGGAGTATCAGGACCACCCAAGCCATCAGTGCCTCCATAAAATGGCGGATTAGCCTGCACTTCAAAGCCTGTGCGTAAGTATCCTGTAGTAAATTTTGGCAACCATCTGTTCGTAGGAAGCCCGTATTGCGTTGAAGTAAGATTATCTGATGCAAAAAACAGATTCTTAGGATCAGTTGTCGTTCCACTATCAAGATAACCTATAAGAGCTTTTGCCAATGTGTCGTGAATGGCCGTAGTGCCGGTATTGTTTGCATAACCAAAAATAATCTCATATTGATCAGGGATTTCATAAGTGTTGTAGGCAGTCCAGTTGTAAATGTCAAATTGTACTCCCGCATTAGTCAGTGCAGTGATATATTTAGGCAGTTCGAGATTCTGGTAATCCTGCATTCCCGGTAATGTGCCCGGCGTCAACACTAATATTTCAGTTCCCGGAGTTGGTAACACTGTAAAAGATAGTGGTTCATCAAGTGTTGAAGTAACCTCAGCCCTGTTTGAGAATTCAGAGTTATCGGTGGCTACATATTTATACTCAACAGTAGAGCCTGTTGGTATTCCACTTATTGAATAATGATAATGATTAAGATGGGTAATTGAGTCATGTGTGACGGCCATCCAGCCATTCCCGTAATTATAATAAAGTGAGTCGGATGCCAAACCCGACATATCGGTGATTAAAGCAGTGAAATTAGCCGAATTCTCAAATGTGTTCCATACCTTACCGCATGTAATGGCAGGGGCATCATTATCTACTCCCGGATAAAATCTGATGGCCATCTCATTGTGTAACAGGTTACCGGCAGGATCCGGACCGATATATGTTCCATTATCCACATTCTCATTCAGATAAGCTAATCCAATTGAATAATCATCATTTTGGATGCCGATAGTTGCGCTTCGCCCGTTGTCATGGGGATTGGCCCCACCTGTTTGTCCGTTTGCAACATTTTTATACTGCATTTTGATTTCACCATTCTCATAAAGTATCACCTGAAAGCAAAGTGTCGGAGCACCTCCTGTACCAGCTCTGAACTTAAGATTATTCCATTGAATTACAGTATACCTGGATGGGGCTGTTCCAAAAGTCTGAAAATAAACATCCCCTGTACCCTGTTCAGCGAGGAGATCATCCCAGAAGACTGAAATCAGGGCAGGCATACCTTCATACCCTGGGATATATTCATAGTAATTAAAGATATTGCCGTCAGTACCCCATCCATTAGCAGGAAATGGAGTAACCCAGGTATTGTCGGCCAGAAGCAGGGTTCCATTTATATCAGCATGAAAGAAAGTGCGTGAAATACCGTAAAACGGGAAACTGAATCCAATTGGAATTGCCTCTGAGAAATTATCATCACCCGAAAATGTGTTAACGTTATACATAATCGTTGATGTTCCCGTACTGCTGATTTCAATCCATTCATAAACGGGCCCTCCCGGCTCATCGCTGTCAATCCAACTGTAGCTCATTGCATCCGGTCCTCCCGTGCCATAATGAATTACAATTTCCACTTCTGTTTCCAATAAATCGTTTGTTTCATCAGCATCTCCTTCCAGTTCTGTAAAAATCTGTACTGTATGGTTTCCTGCCTCGGCGGGTGTCCAATCAGGAAAAAGTATGGTTTCAGTACCTCCTGCCATTAGTGTATTGGTGAACTGAATTTGCTCATTATAAACAGTATTTCCCAACTCATCAGTAATGTTGCATGTTACTGGAAAATCAACTGTCATCTCCCCTGCCCCAAAGTTTTTTACCACTGCGGAAGGTTGTACAGGCTGGTTTACTAAAGAAAAACCAGCAGGAGAGTTAATATTCATAATACCCACATCATTGGCCATCGGTTTCCCTACTTTAATATCATCTACAATGATAGCATAGGTGTCCTGGGTCCATTTTATTGCCAGATAAATACTCTGACCCGCCCATGAACTAAGATCATAATTAAACTCCTGATAAGTTGAGCCAAGCCCTGTCACGTCGCCAAGGGTAACAGTAAAATTCGACATACTGTTGCTGGTAGTTGACAATTTAACCTGCATATTCTCGGTTCCATACCATGCACGTGCAAAGAAATTGAATACATCGCCCGACTGCACCGTAACCTGTGGAAGTACAAGCCAGTCGTTACCATCATTATCGTAACAGTCTACATAGCATATGTAGTTGCCGGAGTGTGCATGACTTGGCTTGTTTAAAGTCCTGAACTTCGAATTATCTCCATTAACGTCGTAAGTGTTCCATGAGGGAGGAAGAGTTCCTCCTTCAAAACTCTCATTGATTATCCATTGACCAAATGACCCCGATACATTTACCATCACCAGTAAAAGAATGAGGCCTGAAGTTCTGAGCACGTAGTTGTCTTTCATGAGCCTTGCGTTTTTTGTTTCATGCAAAGTAATCTCGCAAAAACTTAAAGCTCAAGTATTACACTTATGATTTGGTCAATTCATAAGACTTATGATGAGGCTCAATTGCCTGTTGTTGAGCATTCTTACGAAAGACCGAAGGTGTCAATCCCACATACTTTCGGAATAAAGCATTGAAAGTTGAAATATTGTTAAAACCCGATTCCTTCGCAATTGCATCAATTGAATATTTGTTCGATAAAACCGGATCGGATAACTGCTCCATTGCTGCCTTTATCCTGTACTCATTTATCAGATCAGAATAGGTGCGTTGAAATTCATCATTGATCAGCTGCGAGAGATATGTTCGGTTGGTTGACAACTTCCTGGCAAGTTTGTCAATATTAAGATCAGAACGGGTATAGACTCTATCCCTCTGAAGTGCCTCTTTCAATTTTGCAAGAAGTCTGGTCTTCTCATCATCCGACAAGTTTACCCTGTGCTTTTCTTCATGAACAACCTCCGGTTGCGATTCTGTCTGATTCATTAGGAGATTCAACCTGGCGTTCATGTCATATAGCTCCTTTTCTTTCCGCATCAGGTCTATATTCTTGCTTACGATATACTTGTATGCAATGTTCTTGTTTCGCAACTGAATCATGATTATTACTATTGCTATTGCTGAGAGAATAAGCCCGGTAAGCCATGTAATTCCAAGTATTCGCTGGTTCTTAAGTTTAGCCTCTTGTAGGTTATTGCGGAATTGAAGGGATAATATTTCAGTACTCAGCTTTTCATTGATATACTTCTCTTCCAACATGGCAATCCTTGCTGCTTTTTCAACATTCATCAAACTGTCGTTTAATGCAGTTGCCTGTGTATAAAATTTATAAGCACGTTTGTAATCACTCTTCCTTTCATAGAGGTCAGCAAAGTGCGAATACACATCTGCCATACCGGATAGTTGACCTGACTCACGGTAATAACGTTGACTATTTTCAGCATGATAAAGGGCTGAGTCCATTTTGCCCTTTTCCATCATCAGCTTCGATAGGTTAAGCTCAACATTAGCCATTCCGCTTATATCACCCATAACCTTGTCTAAAGCCAGTGCTTTATAGAGATACTCGGATGCCGCCTTATAATTCCCAAGCTTAAGATAGATGATTCCAATATCAGCAAAGTTTGATGACGTCCCCGACATGTCATTATTCCTTTCATCTATGTCGACAGCTTCGAAGAATATTGGCAGCGCTTTCCTGTAATCCTTCAATTCCATGTAAATAGAACCGGTATTCGACAAACAGATACTGTAGCCCAGCATATTCTTCAACTGATAGAAGGAGTCCATTGCTTCTTTAATGTAATTAAGAGCTTTGGTGTATTCCTTAAGCCGGATGTAGACAGTGCCGATACTCAAGTTGCATCTCGCGATATGCAGAGTATCGTTCATCTCCTTGAAAATCCTGAGGGCAGTAAAATTATTCTCGTTGGCTTTTTCATAATCACCCATACGGGTATTGATAATGGCCAGATTACTGTTAGCCAATGCCACGTCTCGACGAAAACCTGCCTTGATGGCAACAATCAGGGATTTACCCGCATATTCACGAGCTTTATAATTATAACCCTGATTAAATGCCTCTAAGAAAAGAGTATTATACTCCTGGATGGCCTTTCGGTTAACGTCATCATTATTAGCCCGTACATAGCAAACAGCAACAAATCCGGTTATTACCAGGAAGAGTTTTAGCCATTTCATGTAACAAAGCTAATAATAATTGGCGTGCCATCCTACTTCCTATTCCTTCTTCATTTCCTTCCTGTACTTCCAAACACCATATCCTGCACCCATCGCCAACAGTATTGCAACCCCTGAACCTAAAGGTGCACTTCCACCTTCAGGCGGCGGACTATCATGACTTGATCCATGCCCATATCCTTCTTCATCTTCAGGTGGCGGAGGAGGTGCCTGCGATAGTGAATACTGTGGGACAACCATTAGTAGCGACACGATGCTTAATACAGCAATCATTAGTTTAATGTAGTTTTTCATGACCAGTAATGTTGTTTTATTGAATTGTATTATATTGACAAGGATTCCATTTTTTCGACTAGTAGTGTTTATTTATCAAAACCTTAAAAACCACACTATTGTGAAGACTCCTGACTGACACCAGGTACAATCCGGTTGAAAGATTTCCCAACTTAATCTTCACTATTGACCGGTGCTCCAAATCGCCTTTATACATCACTTTCCCACTCAAATCCATCACCATGCACTCACCATCCAGATCGTTGCCCTTTGGATCTTTGATGTATATTACATCTCCTGAACTATATACCTTTATTGATGACTGTCGATCATTTTCAGGCAAACCCAATGCTCCTGTGTGAAGACTAAAGCGCTTAGAATTATCTGATCCTGAAGAAGTAAAGTGTAGTTGAGTGGAATCATCCAGACACTGCACCTTGCCCGTAATCATATCTTCCAGATAGAGAGGGCCGGGCATCGTATTCTTCAGAACTTCAAGCTTAAAGTTGCCTCCCACACCAGATTTAAAATAGACAGGAATTAACGGAGGAATCGAATCGGAAGGAATCGAATTCACACATAGCATCTCATTACTGTTCGTTATAGTATACAACTGCGGGGCACTCTCACTTCCCTGCATCTCGTGACCATCCGACTTGTCGAAAACAGAGAGGGCATCCTGTCTCACCTGAATTACAGCCTCATCCCATGTCAGATTATCTAAATTAGTCACTTTAAGCCAGAGCAGACCGGGTTCTGCACCGTTCTTATAGAAGGCGGTATTATTGAACGTTCGCGCTTCTAGTGGAATAGTCAGAGAATTTACCTCATCAAGAGCCTGCACAAAAAACCCCTGATTAGCCGGAATTATACTGTTGGTACTCACATCCACCGGGATATAATTCATAGCGACTTCATTCCAGATATTTGCAACATCGCTTATATTATTCCGGTTCCATTCGGTTGCACCCCAGTCAATTGCACAAGGGAATGGATTACCGAGCAAATGAAATCCGCTGTAAGGTGAAGTCTCTGTTTTGCTCAAATTGGTGAATGTAATTGGCGTTACATTGAAAGCCCCGGTAAAAGTTTTTGTACCACCATCATCATATGCCACCAGATAACCCTCTCCGGGAGTAAAAGAAGTGAGCTCAGGATGAGCTTTCTGATTAAGCCAAAGATTCTGATCCTCACTCCATTTATAGAAATCGTATCCCCCATCCAGAAATCCCCCACTTGTAATACTTTGTGCCGCTACCGGCGAAGAAAGCAAATGCCAACCATCCTGGGCAACCTCCCAATCGGCATTTGTGAGTGTACGATGCATCGTACCATAAACAGCTGAATTCGTAATCAATGCACTATTGTCATTCAGCACTAAATTCCCAACTGCTGCATTTGTGAAATTAGCAATTTCCAGCATTGCATTATCCTGCAATAGAATCGTATTGTCCGAGTTGCTGAGAGCTGAATTTACTTTTACATGCACACCTTCATCAATAACAATGTTCGATCTACGAATAGCGTTGAGCCCCGAGATAGTTACTTCCTGCGTATTCAGGCAATTAGCGAAATGTAGAGTTCCATTCATCATATTGCCATTACCATTGAGACCTGACCCATTAAGAATGTTTAGATTTCCATTTAATCTGACAACGTTATTTTTTGCATTCACATCACCAATTCCAAATTTGGCAACCCTTTCGGTGATCGATCCAATATTCAGGTCGCCTCCAATATTAAGCTCAACACCTGCTGTACCGTACGAAAGGTAAAGGAACATATAATTTTGAAGGTTCATATCTCCATGAATATTCCAAACACTCGGTGCTGTGGCCTCGGTAAAATATATTTTATTGCTGGTATTTAAATAAATAGTAAAATCTCCATTCACGGTAAGATTAGCAGGTAGCTTTAATCGGAAATCTGCTGTGAACACATAATCTGAACCATCAATAAAAAAATTATAAAACTCCTGATCTAGGTTTACTAAAGACAGATAGGGAAATCGTATATTCAATCTGATAGTCGAACCCTGTTCCCATGTACAATAGTTTAATTTTTCATCTGATTTAGTAATGTTCTTTATATAAAGTGAGCCGGATTTCATTATTATATCAGCAGTTGTTGCTATAAAGTTTTCTAAAATAAGGGTTCCGAAAACTACAAGATCAGGTCCCTCCTCCTTCTTAAGAGTGAATTCCCCACGTGCATCAAGAATTAAAGTCCCGCCCTCATTAATTGTTATGTACCTGCCTTTTTCCTGGTGAAAAATAGTAACCTCATGTGAGTCCATTATTGTAATTGAACTGCACTGATCTGTAGGTTTCAATGTTGCATCCATCCAAACGATACTGTCAACTGAGCTTTCCCAGGTTGTTAAAACATCCCAATCACCTGAATTTTTGGAACGAAAATGATCGGTTGGCTGTGTCTGACTATAAACTGCTGTAACAGAAACGAATAAAATAATAAAATTAAATAAAAATGCACGAGCACCAGCTCGTGGCTTAGTGTGACAGAGTGGTTTCATGATTGTGGGCTACTCGTTAGTAAAATCAATATTTTCAGGGAGATAAAGTAATTGATCAGTTCGGTAAAGTTTATATATTAGATAATTACATTCATTTGATAATGCACAAAGTTAATGATTTTTAATATAATGTCAAGTCCTGTCGTTAATATTTTTATATTTTGTACTACCCAAAGTTTCTAATTGCCTCCTAACACCTAAATCCACCGCATCGGGTATTATCGCTAAACCCGGAACCCAGAACCCAGAACCCGAAACTCAGAACTGCTGTACGCTGAACGCTGAACGCTGAACGCAGAAAGCGTAAATTACGCTTCCAAGCATAATGCCTGAAAGTATAATTTTCTTATATTTGTCTTAAAAATCTGGTTATGAATCCATTCAAATTTGGAACCATTGTGCAGGGAGATCAGTTTTATGATCGGGAAACTGAAACTAAGAAAATTATCGATACACTTACTGCCGGTAATAACGTAGTGTTGTTTGCTCCACGCAGATTCGGCAAAACCTCATTGACCTTTAAGGTGATTGAGTTGCTTGAAAAGCAGGGCTACATCTGTATCTATTTCGATTTCTTTCCTGTGTTTTCTATCCAGTCGTTTCTTAAACTATACATCGATGCGGTCCAGAAGCAACAAAAAAACCTTGAAAAATTAGTGCAGTTCATAACAAGCACAATAAAACACATCCGACCTAAAATAACTTTCGGCCAGGATGGTAAACCCGAACTCGGCATTGATATTATCGAAACGCCAGTCTCGGTTCAAACAATATCTCAGATACTCGACCTGCCGGATAAGATGGGTTTAAAGAAAAAGATAGTTGTCGTATTCGATGAATTCCAGGAAATTGAAAAACTCAATAGTTACGGACTTGAGAATTTGCTGCGAACTAAAATTCAGCAGCAGCAAAATGTGAGTTACCTGTTTCTTGGTAGCCGCACTCATATGCTGAACGATATGTTTAACAATAAGAACCGGGCTTTTTATAACTCCGCATACCATTTGCAACTCCCTGTGCTTCCAGAGAAGGATTCAATAAAGTTCCTGAAGAAGAAATTTGCTGATTCTTCAATCGAGATCAGTGACGAATGCGCACAGTATTTAATTCAAACGGCCGGTAACATACCTTACTATATACAGATGCTGGCTTCGGTAGTCTGGCAGATGGCAATAACTAAAATTAAGAGTATTGATAATGAGATGATTGATACCAGTGCTTTTGAGATTATCAATAACAAGTTTGATTATTATACCGAATTGTTCGACAGACAGTCATCAAAGCAAAAGCAGCTTCTTTTGGCATTGACCCATTCAGGTGAGAACATCTTCTCTGCTGAATATACAAGGCAGTACCACCTTAATACACCTTCCACAACTCAAAAGTCAGTTGCAGCACTTCAGGATGCCGGCATTATTGAAAAAGAAGGAAACAGTTATTTTATTAGTGATCCCTTTTTTAAAAGGTTCCTGAAGAGAATTGCGGTTATTTAGTACAATTATCAAATATAATCATTTGCACTCCTGTGTGCATATTTTGATATAATTTGCATTTTTTTAGTGCAAATTGTTCCTACACAATACCCATTAAGGAATGATTCGAATGATAAATTTCCACAATCCGATTTAAGGATGCAAGACAAATAGTAGTAAAAGGTGAAATGTTGATAATGATTGCACATCCAACTTTGAATCCTTTTGAATGCTGAAGCTTATGATAACAGGGCACTATTGTTAGTGAGTATATCTATGGCTTCATTCTTGAAATCTTTGTCATTAGTGAACAAAATACATTGTTCACTTCTACAGCAACTAAGAATTAATTTATCGTTAAAATCCAGAGTGTCAACAACTAACAGTGATTTTAGTATTACATTGCTGTATTGTGAATCGTGAATGTCAATAAATTGTAATATTTGATCTTTTACAATAGTGTAAACATCTCGCTGAATACTCTTCCCAGTCTCAGATTCCCGAAATTCTTTGAAAGGGCAATTGCTTTCATCCAGCCTACTGGCTTTAAGATATTTATTGTATTCCAGCCTTAAGCAAGTGTTTATAACCTCGGAGATAACAAATGCACTGGTGATAAGGGTAAACTTAACATTGAGTAGTCCTCTAAATGCACTAGAATAGGCGGACACATAACCAGGCATAGTTGGCCAGAAAATATAAATAAGAACATTTGCATCAAAGAAAATCTTCTTACTTGGAAGTGTATTAATCTTGGCAAGAGAATAACGGTGAGATTTCATTCTTCTCCTAAAATTTCATTGATACTGTTACGTAATGCTTCAGGATCTTTGTAATATAGTTTTGCTGTTTCTACGACTCTCTTCAATGAAACAGCAAAAGAATCAGATAAATTCTCAACTGAAAGATATTGCCTTATAGTCTCCTCAGAAAAGTCCCTATATAGTTGACCCATGGCAGAGTTCAGGAAAGCAGTGGTGAGTAATTTGATATTCAGGAAAGATACTTTGACATACTTTTTCTCATTCAAGGATCTTTGAATAAGCTTAAATACTTTTTCTCCTTCTTCAGCTTCTACACAATACTCATCACCTACTACATTGACGATATTTATTACTACCGGTTCCTTTTTCATTGTGCAAAATTAGAAAATTAATTCCTGATTTACTTCCTCAGATGTAATGTAGGAAGAATTATCATTAGTATTAAATTGTAGATTAACAATGGTTCCAGGATATGGTTGCGAAAAAATTTCAACCCTCTCCCTTTGATTATAATAATACTGATAAAAACCATCATTACTTATAATCTGCATTTTACCTTTATTTTTTTCAACAAACTCTTTTAAGAGAGCAAGCCCAATACCTCCAGGGACTCCCTCTTTTGTTGTATTACGATCAATTAATGCCCACCTTATAGCTTGAACTGATGTTAGAGAAGTATTAAAACGCTTATTAATTTTCTCTTTAAAACCAATTCCGATGTCAGTTATAGTAAATTCTATTACATGACGGCTTGGATAGTATTGACCACATGTAAAAATAAAGTCACTATTACTATGGATTTGAGCATTGACAAATATCTCATAAATTGATTCAGCCATTTTTTCAATTGCCTTATCAGACATATGAGGCATTTCACTCCTATTTAAAAGTTCTGAGACAACATAATCCTTAAAATATTTACCATCAGTAGGTTTTAATTTAAGATACTTGATTGTTGAAGAATTAATGTCCATTTCTGAGGCATATCCATAGAAAGATAGAAAGTTATTTCGAAGTAATATATCTTTAATTGCTGGTTTTCCGAATTTAAATTCTATACTGTTTAATTCATTGGTAAAAAGTTCTAATATTCCTCCCAATGCAGAGCACATATTCGCTGAAAACCATTGAGTTAGTTCTATTTCAATAGTATTAAAAACTTTATCTTTGTGTTCATGATATAATGCAATAATCCTATTATAACTAGAAATATTACTCTCAATGTTCCTAAGTACTGTCATAACATGCAACTATACAACTCAAAGAGCCTGTTTTATTAACGAGTCTGAAATATCAAAAGTAATCAATTTCGCAATTTTCGCAAAAGTAAATTACCAGGTCACAAGAATACAGAAAAAGTATCAAGGCAAAAAATTAAAGTAAAAATACTTCAGGTTGAAAAGCTAACCCTGTTGGATATTTAACCGTATTTAGTTGAACGCTTAACTTAAATGCGTGGCAATTCTTCATCATTCCACCTGAGAGGGGTGGGGAATGAACCCTATTATCGCTAAATCACAAAACCGGACAACCCTGTCGGGGCTGAATTTAAGGTCTACTTTGTTTTATCCAGATTCCTTAGATTCTCAATAGCTGCATTAATAAATCTTACTGCAACTTCAAGACGCATTGCATCCTCATCTGAGATTTCTTCTTCAATATCCATACCGCCTGTAGTCTTACGGTTAGTAATCTGGTTCGCCATATCCTGAAGCTTTGCAATATGCTTCTCGAAGGGATTGTGGAAAAATTTATTTCTGATATACATGATTCCGATAATGTAGGTTTGTCTGCAAATATATAAAAAATATTTACACTCTTATGTAAATGGACGTAAAATCTTTTCCGACCAGTCCATCTGCAACACTTTCCCAATGATGTATCGCAGCTCTTCCGGGTCACCAGATTTACGTAAATAAAAATTCGCTTTATAAAGTAAGGCCTGTCGCTCATCGGCATTATCATTTGATGTGCTGTGAATGACAACCGGCAGATCGACCAGCCGATCATTCTCTCTGATTTCCTTCAGACAATCCAAACCGCTGATGCCCGGCATATGGATATCAAGAAAGACAACCCTGGGCAAAGGATTGAGCTCATTCTGAAGATAGTCCATCAAACTCTCGCCTTCTCTGAAAATAATTAGCCTCTCCCCCCCGGCTACCTTCGAAAATGCGCGTTCGAACAGATACTTGTGATTATCATCATCTTCAGCAAGTATGATAAGGTCTTCCTCTATCATCCGTTAACCATTTACAGGCAAATAAGTATTAATGAGGTAGATACGACTGCCTCAGCTCTATTAAACTAAGCTAACCGGGGGAAATGGATAATCACCCAAATATACGCAATAATTAGCGAAAAGCAACAGGTGTTGATATCTTTTTTATTTTACCTTATTACCGTTACCCTACCAGTGATTGGGCTGGTGAGGCCTTTGCGGAGGACAAACGTCGGAACTTCGTAACTGACTACGTAAACAAAGGTGTCAGGTGAAACAGGATCGCCATTGACGGTGCCATCCCAGCCGACTGTGACATCGGTGGTGGTGAAGATGTGCTGACCCCACTTGCTGAAGATATCCATACGGTAGTTCTTTGGCTCGAAGCCCCGGAAGATTGGCCTGAAGATATCATTCAAACCATCAATGTTTGGCGTAAAGGCGTTTGGTATCAGAATCTCAAGAATACATGGCTCAAGAACTGCTTCGTCGATGGCCGTACATCCGTTGAAGTCGGTGACCTTGAGCCAGTAAATGCCGGCCTCGTAAGCTATGATGTTTGGCATGGTACTTCCTGTGCTCCACTCATACTTTTCATACACCTTATTTGGATCAAGTATTACAGGATTGCCGAAACATATAGTGTCAGAATAATTTATGTTCACCTCCGGCGACGGATATACGACTATGTTAACAGTATCCAGACTGAAACACTGATCCTGATGTTTTGCCATAACAACGTAGTTTCCTGAATCGAGGACACTCAACGGACCAAGCTTCCATGTGTCACCATAGTGCTTTATTCCGCGCGGGTGTGTCCAGGTGAAGTCTATGTCGGACATGCTGGTTGAGGCGTATAATATTGTTGAATCACCGGTACAGAAATCATCACTCTGCCATGCGGTAAGATCAGGATTGGCAAATACCTCGGCAATTCCGTTCACTACAGCAGTTACCGGTGTTACATAGCCTATCGGAGTCATCACTACGCATTGCATCCACTCCCACCTGAAATCGGTAAGACCCGGTGCTATACCACGAATCTGTAATTGCAACAACAGATCACCATCGGGCACTGTAACATGTCCCGGATCGGTATAAGTGATATCCAGTACGCCGTCAGATACCTGGTTTGTTGTTACATTATTCGCTATAAGGCTGTTGTGTATGTTCTGCAAGCCCATGAATTCAAAGATATCAGAATTGTAGCTTACCCTCAGTGTGAACGATGTAATATTGTCGAAATTATATACCAGAACATCCAGTAATCTCACCTCTCCCACACAATCGGTTACACGACCTGATACCAGTTCAATGATACCCATCACGATGTTGCCGACTGAGAACTCAAGACTGTCGAGACATCCGTTGGCATCCAAAGCATAGACCTTATAACTGTTGGCTGCAAGATCGGTGAAGAAGTTCGAGCTCTGCCAGTTGATTTTATCGAGTGAATACTGAATCGGTAAGGCAGGTGAATAAGCAATCACCTCGGCTATACCTGTTGATTCGCCATTGGTGGTATGTGTGACAATTACATCCGAAATCACAACTCCCGGAATACCATTTACATCAACTGAAATCTGTGTCTCGCAACCGCCATTGTCACGTATCATTACAATGTAATTTCCTATAACAAGGTTGCTTATGACAGGATCAGTCTGCCAGTCTGTATCAGTTGATAGTTTGTATTCAAAAACACCCGTTCCGCCTGAAGCCGAGACAGTGATTGTACCAACTCCCTGACTACAAATATCATCCGATGATTCAGCAGTTGCCACGATTGGAATTGCCGCTGTGATCTCGATTGGGGCAAAAGGTATGATACACTCCGGTGCCTGAGCATCACGCATGGCGGGGTAATACATACCTGCAGCAAGTCCTGCAAATACAGGTGAACTCTGCCAAACCAGCTGAGCCTGATCAAGCGTGAACTCATAATTGCCCGAGCCACCCGATACATTGGCAAACGTGATACTACCCATACTGCCTCCGTCGCATCCTATCATAACCGGCTGAATCTCAGCATACAGCTGTGCAGGCTCGGTGATGGTAACGGTTCCGACAACTGTAGTATGAACAGGATCATTCTGATCCCTGATAATCAAGGTATATTCACCCGGAGCCAGGTCGGTAAACTCAGGAGAAGTCTGCCATGGACGCGCAGTTGTACCTATGAGTTCAAGCATATACTCGTATGCACCTGAACCTCCCTGTGGGTTAGTAAAGTTTATTGAACCATTATTGGCACCAAAGCAGTCGACATTTGTGTAATCAAATTGTGCAGTGAGGACTCCACCGCCAAATATTTCAACAGTTCCCAGTTCAACAAAGCAGTCTGTATTATTGGCATCGCGCATCCAAACAGTATAAACACCCGGAGCGAGACCAGTGAAGAGATTCGAAGATTGCCATGGTACTATTGTTACACCACCCTGCTCAAGCATATATTCATAATCACCCGAACCACCTGTTGGTGCATCAACCAGTATAGTACCATCGTTTTCACCTGCATAGGTTTCATTTGTAGGGATAGGTATGGCTGTCATCTGTACAGGATTATCGAGTACAATCGTTGTAAGGGTTACCTGAGTAGAAGGCTGACCTGTTTCACGCATCATCACTACATAGGTATCCGGTGCCAATGGCCCGAATTCACCCGACGATTGCCAGGTGGCACCACCGTCAATGCTGTACTGGTAACTGCCCGATGACCCTCCCTGAGGATTGGTAATCGAAATTTTCCCGTCGTCAGCATCGTAACAGGTGATTGGCGTATATGCAACATCGGCGCTAAGTAAGCATTTGTATAGTATCCACAAATCACCAATCATCAGACTACAATTCGGATCTAATGCATCACGCATAAATACCTGATAGTAACCTGCATTCAATCCTGTAAATACATTGCCTGCCTGCCAGTTGAAACCATCTCGACTATACTCGTAATTTCCTGAACCTCCCGTCGGATTATAAACAGTGATGGTTCCATCCATATCGCAGGTATCGTTAGTATGGGTAATCCCGGCAAACAGCACATCAGGCTGAGTGATGACGACTGTTTGCAGAAGAACAGCATTGGCCGTGTTGTTCGCATCGCGCATAAATACTTCATAAATGCCGGCAGGAAGATTTGCGAATTCATTGCCCGACTGCCAGTTATAGATAGTTACACCGCCACTCTCGAGCATAAATTCATAAACGCCTGAACCTCCCGTAGGATTATTGATTGTGATTGAACCGTTATTGCCGCCAAAACAGGTAACATTAACAAATTCCACTTCGGCAGCCAGAGCCCCGGCAGGCAATATTTCAACTGTACCAATATACTGTACGCAATCGTTAAAGTCTTTTACATAAACATCATAAAATCCCGGAGCCAGACCCGTAAATACATTTGAAGGTTGCCACGAGAAGCCATCCAAACTGTACATGTATGGTCCGGTACCACCTGAAGGCGGATTTACAGTAATCGTACCATCTCCGGCTCCGGCAACTGTTTCGTTTGTATGTGTTGTGGTTGCAGTAATCAGTGTTGCCGGCATTATAATCACGACCTCAAGGGTGACCACATTCTCAGGGTATACCTTATCGCGCATCATCACAACATAATTCCCCGGTGTGAGATTATCGAAATACATGTCACTTCCCCATGTGGTACCACCATCAATACTGAATTCATACCCTCCGCTTCCATATTGTGGGTTCGAAATAGTAATGGTACCATCATTATAAGTGTAGCACGTTTCATCAGTATGATCAACATCGGCTGTCAGACCCGGTGAGGTACCGATTATGACTGTTTTGATAAGAACGAAGCACTCAGGTGCCTTTGAATCACGTACATAGACGTCGTAAGTGCCCGCCGGCAGATTGAGGAACTGATTTGATGACTGCCAGTCGCGGTAAACCATGCCGCCAATTTCAAGCATAAATTCGTACGAACCTGAACCGCCTTGTACATTTAACACGGTGATAGTACCATCGCTCATGCCGGCAAAGGTTTCGTCGGTTGAAACAACATCGGCGGTTATGGCCGGTAAAGTGCCTATCTCGACAAAACCGTGTGTTTCGCAGGCAGGAAAAGCTGCATCCGAAATGTAATACTCGTATGTACCCGGAGCCAGGCCTGTGTACACTGCACTGGTGCCTGTTACCGGGGTTCCGCCATCGAATATATATGTATACGGAGCCGTGCCACCCGAGGCGGTAAGAACTAATTCTCCATCATTCACCACCGGACAGCTTGCAGGGGTTACATCAGTAGCCACAAGCATACTGCCCAGGGTGATGACAGCAGACGATTCAGCAGGGGGGCAACTGCCTGAATTGCCAAGACCTTCGCCGGATAATGTAAGCGTGACGCTTCCGGCCCATTTATCGTTAAGACTAAACGTATACGTAGGATGCAAACTGGAGGGATCATCAAACGTACCGTCGCCCGAAGTAATCCATTTTATATTTGTAACTGAAACGGAATCAGATAATTCAATTTTATAAGTGTCAGGAAGGCAGAAGAACATATCCGGCCCGGCATCAACATACGGAGCCGGATAAACAATGATTTTACCAACCTCTTCAAGCGAGAGGCAACCGGTAATTTCATCCTGAGCCTGCGTGGTAAGAGTATAAATTCCTTCTTGCACATCCCAGGTAATCGTAACATTATCACCAGTCTCCGGCAATACGGTTACAGATAAATCTTCATCGATAAGTTTCCAATCGTATGTGACTCCCGGCTGACCGTCAATCTTGTAATGTCTCTCAGCACCCACACACACTCTGTCAATAATATACTGCGCCCTCCCCTGCATCGACAGGAGCAGAAGCAGGAGTAGAGCTATGTGTTTCACCTCACCCCATACCCCTCTCCTCAAAGCGAGGGGCCTCGCATTGAAAGTTGGTTTTGGTGCTATGAGTACTTCTGCTTTCATAATTTATAATTCACTATTAACTCGTTCAGCATTCAGCATTCAGCATTCAGCATTCAGCGTTCAGCGTTCAGCGTCAGCTCTAAATACCCGGCAGGGTGTAATTCCTTACCTGCTGGAGTACTTTTTACTTTGAATTTTTGCCTTTCGCCTTTTGCCTTTTTTTCTGATTCATCATTCATCATTCATCATTCGATCAAGGCTCGTACTGATAAATTGGGGAATTCAGATCGGGACGCGGGTTGACCGTGAGGGTGACTGAATTCGAGGGCTCAGTATTCGTGCCGTCAATGTTTGTTATTTCTGTTACCGTATATATTGTTGTTTCTGTTGGTGACACCAGGACTTCAAACGGACTGGCCGTGATGCCGGTGTATACCACATCATTTATTACACCTGTGACCGACTCACTGTGAAGGATCAGATCCATCGGGAACTCTCCTTCAAGGTCTATGACAAGAAGTATACTATCGCCTTCGCAAATTACCTGAGGATCCTGTATTGTTGCCTCGGGCAGCGATTGCAGTACTTCTACCAGATAGAACTTCATGTTATCAGTCGGACAAGAATTAGTTGCGTGGACTTTAACAAGGTAAATCCCCGGTTCATTCCACACAATCTGAACCGAAGCCCCAATATTATCTCCTCCCACAAAATCACCCAGTGCAGGCGGACAGTTGCCCGGCACCACAGCAAGGTTGATCCCTGTAAACTCATTATATATCTCCCATTCGATCATGTCATCGGCCACTCCCGGAACATCGACTGTAAAGGTAAAAGGTTCCCGTGTATACGCAATAATCGTCTGTCCGGATGCGGCAGCACCCGTCAGCAGCAACATCATTGCCGCCATCAGACTAATTATTATGTGTTTTACACGAGACATATCAATTTAAACTTGTTTTTTCTTGTTTACCTTGTTTTTCTTTGTTTTTCCTTGTTTTATCGAAAACCCCTCATCCCCTGCCCCTTCTCCCGGTGGGCGAAGGGGAAACTCCTTACTATGGTTGGGTTTTTCATCATTCTTGTTTTTCCTTGTTTACGATGCGATGAATCGCATCGCTATGTACTTTTACCTTTGAATTTTTGCCTTTTGCCTTTTGCCTTTTTGATTCATCATTCATCATTCACAATTCATTAAATGCCCAATGGACGCCTGTTTGGCGCCTCTTTCCTGATTTTTTTGGTTTTTCCTTGTTTGCCTTGTTTCTTCTTGTTTTTCCTTGTTTTTCCAATGATTCCATGGTTGCATAACAACCTTTGAACGCGAAGCTTTGAACGCGAAGCTTTGAACAACCTTTGAACTACCATTTCTGCTGCTGAATGCTACAGAAAAGGGCAATAGAGTCCCGTTACAGCAAACTTGTTGTGTAATCCCCAATAGTGGTTTATGGGGCGGGGGAGTCTGTGTGGTTGTCAGGGGCATACCGGGTTGACTCAGTACCGGGAGCCCAAATGCAATGCCGGCGAGTGGCCGTTGGTCAAACGGTGGCAATCGCAGGGGATCGGTGGCTTTCATACGAGTTGTCACCTGACTCCTTAATCTGATCCCCGGCGGTTTAATTACCATTATATGGGCATTTGTAACCGGTGAAGTAAGGGTAGAACCCCGGTTATGAATGTTGCCCTGCATCAGGCCATCTCTGGGCCCGTGCTTATTCAAGTTAAGTATCATTCGTTACATTTTCTTTTAGTATTAGTTCAACATAGACCCCAGTCAAACAGACTGTTGTCGGTTATTTTACATCCGTTCACCTATCGGTCAGCTGTCAGCTGTCAGCTATCAGCTTTCAGCTCTGCCAGTTGATTTCTGAGTTCTGAGTTCTGAGTTCTGAGTTTTACTCACTCCTCATTCCTCACTCCTCACTCCTCACTGCTCACTTTAGCCTTTAGCCTTATCAAAGACTGCATAGCTTGCGCTGAACCTTGCATTCCCGCATGGCGAATCATTCTGTTTAATCCTTTCTGTTCTAGTCAATTACAAATGTGCAACTCCCAGTATACGATAGGATGGTATACGTTGCTGCAAGGCGGCCGGTGGTTCGGGCAACCCTGGTAATCCGGAGGCTTCAAAGCGTGCACCTGGTTGAAAGGCAGTATAGATATGCAACCGCTTTGCCTCCATGGGAGTTTTATGCTAACCATATTAAGCGTTTTTATGCCATTGTTCTTCGAGTATTAAGTTAAGACCAATGCCGCATAACGGCTCTGTATTTTGAATCACCTGTTAACGGATCAATACCGTGAACGCGGTGTGGGAATCACCTTACTCTTTTCAACCTTTGCCTTCGGCTCTCAGCTGTCAGCTATCAGCTCTCAGCTCTGCCGGTTCTGAGTTCTGAGTTCTGAGTTCTGAGTTTTACTCATTCCTCACTCCTCACTCCTCACTTTTGCCTTTAGCCTTTTGCAGGCCTTTAGCCTTTTCTTCTCTCCGCACGGTACCCAACGGGATACCGCACGGAAAGAGTGGAAAGGTTGAAAAAGCAACTTAAGCTAAACTACCATTACGGAGTAACTGGAAGTACAGCTGGAGTCGTTGTATTCATATTTGGCCTTGCTTTAAGAGTTTGCAATGCCCAGTCATTATCAAATCCATCAGGTACTAAAGGATTACAAACAATTGGAGGTCCTGGATCAACAACACCATTATCATGGTGAACATCATCTTGCCCATCAACAGTCCAGTTACCATTTATATCTTGAAGCATGAGCGTCCCATCAACTGCTAATTTAAATGTTTCATCAAGTAATCCTTCATAATTATGAGTTGCGTCAACAGTGTGATCAATTATCACTCTGATAAATATAGATTGACCAGCAGGACCAACTGATGGTGGAGCTGGAGAACCCTGTATGGTTACATTTGCATTTGATTCATAAGTAGCACCAACTAATGTCATAGTACCATCAGGTGTCCAACCTGTAGAAAGATTTGCCGGCCAAGTGTATCTCCAATCTACTGACAAAACGGTTTCTTCAGCATCTAAATCGGTGATTTGAACGAATGGTTTCCATTGTCCATACCAATTTGCAGCTACTACTTCATAATATACAGTATCTAAACCAAAGTCGTAATCAACTGAGTTATCAACTGAATTATATGTAGCAGCATCAATTTTTGAAATACATTTATCTAAGCTAGTTCTTCCATAACCAGCTTGAGTAATACCAGCTTCGTCACGGTTAGCAATATCCAGAGTAAAAGCATGTAGAGGTTCAATTTTATATACTTTAAGGTTTTGAGTTGTACATGAAAGTGGACTACCATAAGTATTTTTAACCTGAATAACTACAAAAATTGGATTATTAGGATCATAAGCAAAACTCTGCCAAGTTAGTTCGATCTCATTTACACCATTTGTAGCAGTAATGTCAGTAGGAGCGTTATACCAAGTATCTCCAGATGCCAGTATTGCACCACCTATCGCCTCAACATCAGTAGTTAAACTATTATTGAGACCTAAAAAGTTGACAGCTGCGATTGGTTGTTGAGTGACTAACCAATGGTACTGAACTGTTCCAGCTGGAGTCATATCTGGCACAGTAACTGAATAAGTGTACGGCTGTCCAGGAACAGGATGCAAAGCATCCGAGCTTAAACAGGTAATAGCCTGTGGCTCTAATTGCCCATAAGAGGAAGAAATACTGCCAACAAAAAGTGCTAGCAATAGAATTAAAAATAGTTGCTTTTTCATTTTGTTTTTAATTTAATTGGTTAATTTGAATTTGTTGTTTAATTGAATTACTTGTTTTTTACTTGTGCCTCTTAATGAGAGCGTTTGTATCTGAAAAGTTTCAGTGTGTAAGTGTGTAAGGATTCAGGCTTCATTGTCAGGTCTTAGTCATTTCATTTATCATAGGCTATTGTTTTGTTTCACTTTCTTTAAAATTATCCGGCCGGGAGCTCCAGGGGGCAGTTGGAACCCCACGGACCGGATAGTATTTTTATGGTTTTATTACATCTGGTCGTGGTTTAATTAAAATATCCATTATTATAGGTATACTAGCATTTCCTGCACAATCTGTCACTGTATATGTTATTGTATGAGTTATATCTTGGTTCAATGGTGTTCCCCACAAAATAATAGGGCCAAAATCAGACGGTTGACCAGTACCCACAATGCTTGGCTGATTAGGATCAGTACCTGCAAAATCAATTGTCCACGAAATTGTGTTTTCATTCACACAACAGTTATCGGCTATTATTACGTCCAATTCGGTAGTACCATCAAATACATACCAATCTGGTCGACGCCAATTGCTCGGATAAGGAGGTGCAAAAAGTGGATCAGGTATGATATCTGCTGCCGGTTCAGGTTGCCCATCATAAACAGCTGAAAAAATATTTATTACACAAAATGATGGAGGTGCCGGAGTTGTGATAGTCGGTGGTTCATCATCCACTACAGTCACGGTTTGCGTGCACTGATCTATACCTGAGATGTTTTCGGCGGTCCATGTGATGGTGTTTGTACCAACAGGGAAGGTAAATGAGCCGAGACAAGTTGGCAGCGTGGCTGTTGTACAAGTGCCCGAGCCGATTACATCACCGGACTGGTTGGTGATGGTCCATGTCCAGGTAATTGGTTCCACGCCGCTCAGTAGTTCCGGGTAACCGGGATTGAGGTTTGCGGAGCAGAGACCAGGATCTGTGGTCAGACTGGTATCCGGTTGACATTCAATGATTGGTTCTGAAAGAACTGTTATTGTGAATGAACACCTCGTTGTATCACCATGGTTATCTACTGCTGTATAAGTTATTGTTGTGACACCGGCATAGAAAATACTGGTTGTATCAATATTTATCCCTGTTAACGGTGAGCTACCGGGCGTAGGAGGTGATTGAATCCATGTCAAACTTGCTATGCCGCAATTATCAGAGTATGTCGGATCACCCAAAACGACTCCGATAGCGTATGGTTTTTCATACTCAGCCTGGACCACCTGGCTTGGGGGGCAAACAAGCACAGGTGGCAGGTCAGTTACTATAACCAGTTGTGTACAATTTTTAACGTTTCCTGAAGCGTCAGTAATTATCCAGTGAACTTCAGTTGTTCCTACGGGATAGAATCCACTAGCATCATCATCAGCATAATCTGAATCATTTTCAACTGTATAGTATTCATCACAAGGATTATAAATATCAGGCTTGGGTACAATTACATGAGCACCACAGCGATTAGCATCTGAAGGAGCTGTTACATTGGCCGGACACTCAGCGTTAAATTGAGGTGAAAGGTCTTTTATCCATACGTCGAAGCTGCATGTCGCAAAATTGCCGTTGGCATCGATTGCAGTGTATTTAACAGTGGTAACACCGACATTCAGGGTATAACCGGTAAAGTAGTAAATTCCTGTTGTTGGACTGCTCAAAATAGTAGCTCCCTCAGTTTCCCATAGAAGGGTTACCACACCGCAATTGTCGCTAAAAGTTGGATTTGGTATTACAACATCAGCCAGTTCACAATCACCATTGATAAGTTCCTGCTCAATATAACCGGGGCAGTTAATTACAGGATCAGTGTGGTCAACAACTGTTACACTTTGTGGGCAGGTTTTGATATTACCCGATGCATCAGTTATTGTCCATGTAAACGAAGTTGTGCCTGCTGGATAAGTCCCGCTTGCATCAGCATCACTGGTCTTGAATGGTGAATTATTAAAAACTGTATAGGATTCATTACAAGGGTTTGAAATATCCGGTGTGGGTACTGATACAAACGTTGAGCAATTTGCAGAGGCATCAACTATTATGTTAGCCTGCGGACAGGTTGCTTCAAACTGAGGAGCTTCCAGATTCTTAACCCAAACCGTAAAGGTACAGCTTGCTGTAAGACCTGCACCATCGGTTACAGTATATTCAACAAATGTCTGGCCTACGTTAAAGGTTTGTCCATTCACGTATCCGTAACCAGTACCTGTGGTGGCACCAGTCATTTCCCAGGCGAGGTTAGTTTCAACAGATAACGAACAGTTATCACTAATAGTGGGCAATCCAATATTTCCGGGTACCAGTGTACATCCACCGTTTGTAATAAAATCTTCAATACTGGCAGGGCAGGTAATAGATGGTGGAGTTACATCGGTGACTACTAAACTTTGTACACAGGTAGTCACATTTCCTGAAGCATCAGTGACTGTCCATTCAAAAGTCGTTGTTCCTACAGGATAATATCCGCTAGCATCAGTGTCGCTTGTACGGTATGGTGAATTATTTATTGACGTATAGAACTCCATGCAAGGGTTAGCAATATCTGGAGAGGGAACTATGACATAAGTATTACAATTTTCGCCTGCATTTGCATTAACGGGACTTACAGGACAATCGGCCTCAAATTGTGGTGCTTCAGAGTTCTTTATCCAGACTGTAAATGGACAGGTTGCCGTGTAATTTCCACGATCTGTAACTGTGTAGGTAACTGTTGTAACACCAACATTGAATGATTGTCCATTTACATAACCAAAGCCTGAACCTGTTGTAGCACCGGTCAGCACCCATGATAGTTGGGCAGCAGGATCAATAGGACAATTGTCAATGATTGTTGGCAAACCCAGACTTCCGGGGACTAAATCACATCCTCCATCTGTAATCATATCTATAGCATCAGGCGGACAGGTAATCTGAGGGTCTTCAGTATCATTTACAGTTATTGTATGCTGACAGGTAGCATCATTACCGGAATCATCAAGGAATGTCCAAGTAACAACAGTTATCCCAACAGGATATTGGCCACTTGCATTTGTCCCGCCATTAAAATCGTTTGAATAGCTTACTATCTCGCCACAAAGGTCTTCCACTTCAGGTAGATGAACTATTACATCTGCATAACACTCGCCGGGATTATTATTAACTACTTGATTACCTGGGCAAGTAATTACTGTCGGAGGCACTTCATCATTAACTGTTACAGTAAAGCTGCAGGAGGCATTATTATTATAAGGGTCAGTGACAGTATAGGTAACCGTAGTCACACCAACATTGAAAACTGTGCCATTTATATTGCCTGTTCCAATACCTGAAGTAGCACCCGTCTTTTCCCATGAAAGAGTTAGATCTGTAGGATCGCAATTATCATTAATAGTTGGAGGTAAAATAGTTATTACCTCAAGTGAACAAGCAGGTGGGGGTGCTAATGCAGTTACGTTTTGAGGGCAGGTTATAGTAGGCAACTGATTATCAACTACCGTTACGTTCTGTGTACAAGATGTACTTACTCCTGATATACCGGTTATGGTCCATGTAACAACGGTTGTACCAACCGGATAAGTGCCACTTGCATTGGTGAGGCTTGTCTGGTATGGTGAGTTGTTAGTAATATTGACCGGACATGGGTCAGTAACATTTGGTGGTGGTACAGTTACAAAGGCAGAGCAGGTTCCTGGAGCTGCATTAACCGGTGCCGGATC
The DNA here is from genome assembly GCA_023441805.1 of Bacteroidota bacterium. Lineage (GTDB taxonomy): Bacteria > Bacteroidota > Bacteroidia > Bacteroidales > Lentimicrobiaceae > Lentimicrobium. Next base: position 11,156 of record JAEZNO010000018.1, on the reverse strand, counting down.
AGCAGGGCATTCCACTGAAGGTGGAAGTAGATCTTCAACGGTCACTGTTTGCTGACAAGTAGAGAAGTTGCCACATGCATCAGTTGCAGTCCATGTTACTATAGTTACACCCGGTGGGAATGCCGAAGGAGCATCATTGGTTATGGTTACATTTGAACAATCATCACTAACTACCGGCGTATCCAGATTCACTCCTGTAGCAACACAATTTGTAAGATCAACATTAGCTGTTACATTCTGTGGGCAGGAAATGATAGGATCTTCAGTATCAACTATTGTGAAGATACCAGTAGTTGTGGCACTATTATCACACTCATCTTTAACAGTGAATAACACAGTATAATATCCTGTTTCACCGCATTGAGCCTGAAATACCGGAGTTTCATAAGTCCATGTAAGTACTCCGTTACAAGCGTCCGTTGCTGTGGCACTGCCATGGTTATTTAACCAATTATTAAGTTCTGTCAGGTTGCCTGAACCGTCACACTCAACAGTGGCATTCTGTGCTTCCTGTGTAATCTCAGGAACATTGTTGTCAGTAATGGTAATTACCTGAGTATAAACTGACGACACATTATTACAATTATCAACAGCCGTGAATGTATTGGTATATGTACCTGCACTTGAACAACCAGGATCCGGAATAAATGCACCAGCGACTTTGTTGATAGTCAATGTAGGTGAACAATTATCCAATGCGGCCGGGCGCTCTGTCTGGGCAGCAGCAATTCCTTCCAGGTCACTGCAATCCAATGAAACATTCATCGTTCCTGGCAGTGTAGTCCATACGGGAGCAGTGTTGTCAATCACAGTGATAACTTGTGTAAATACAGCACTTACGTTATTGCAATCATCAGTGGCAACCCAGGTATTTGTATATGTGCCGGCCTGAGGACATGAACCTGTAATAAATAATCCTGAGGTCTTTGTTACTGTAAGATTATCATCACACTGATCATAAGGTATTGGTTTTAAAGCCTGTGCGGTAGCAAGGGCATTTGCATCAGAACATTCAACAGTTTGATCAAGACTACCAGGTGTTGTTGTCCATGTTGGTGCCTGTGTATCGATTATTGTGATAGTCGAAGTAGCGTATCCAATATTGTTACAATCATCCTCAGCTTTCCATGTAACTGTAAGTGTTATATTACAACCCTCAGTTATACCTTCGTAATCGTGTTCAAAGTAGAGTAATGGATGTTCATCTGTTACTGTTGCCATTGAGAGCCAGTTCTGGATGGCCTGATAATTACCGGAATCGTTGCACTCAAGGGTTAATGGCAGCGGAGGTACTATCGCTGGTGGATCATCATCCGGAGCTACAATAAAAGGATAGAGGTATATAGAACATGGAACTCCCTCCTCTGTATCAGTCACTTTTAGTGTATAAGGGCCCGGGCCGGGAGGTGTAAATCCATTCCCTGTCCATAAAGGTGTTACTGTTGTATCACTTCCCGCAAACCACTCAAGAATATAAGTAGTCTCTTCTGGCGTAACAGTTGCAATTATCTGAGGAATTGCCTCAAGGCAGAACTGACCAGGATCAACATTAAAAGTCACGTGTATCGGTTCATGAACATACATTGTTACAGTATCGCATCCGTACCCCAGTTCACCAACGCATGGTGAACCGGCAACTGTACCGCAAACCTGATATTTAATGACCGGAGGGGCACCAGGACCCGGATTAAAGAAAGGATTAAGGCAGTCAAGGCATGAAAGATAACTGTTGTATAGACCCGGAGTTCCCGGAAATATACTGTTCCATGTAACATTTGACACGTTTGATGAAACCTCTATCTGCTGATTACAGGATACACGTGATTGGAATTCACCGGCTACTACTATATCTGCCAGAGCAATGAAACGATAGTCATTTTTATTAGAACCCGGTTTACAATAAGTGAATAGATAGAAAGTACCACCAGGCAAACAAATAATACCATTATTTATTTCAACATCCTCACAATCAACTTTCCATTCATGCGGTCCGGGTACTGCTCCACCAACAGTAATCTGAAGACCCACCGACCCTTCATCTAAATAAACATTGAAGGATACACACTCATTAGGTTCTTCTGAATGACAGCACAAACCATCTCTTACAACATTAAATATTGTAGTATCACCATTTGGTTGCCCCTCAAAATCGATAACAAAATAAGGTGCATCATCATTACAAGCTGAGCAGTCACAAATATCAGTAATGATAATCTCCTGTTCAGCTATTGTAAGATTACCGCAATCATCCTCAACATAGAAATATCTTGTAATGTGTCTTGGACAATAACCAGGTACATCAGGAGGAAATTGCGCAGTTTCATGATGGAAGGTGATTTTTAGATTGTCATCGCAATTATCGACGGCAGAGACATGCGCTATATCAATAGCCGGAATATCATCCGGGCAATCAACAGTAAAGTCAATAACATTAATGATCACAGGTTTCGTATTATCCCTCACATGGATAATTTGTGTTTTGGTTGTTACATTTCCACTGCAATCAGTCGCGATCCAGGTACGATTAATTTCAGATGCATTAGGGCAGTTACCCGCAGTAACAACATCAGTAAAATCAACAGTAACAGGAGAGGCACAATTATCAAATGCTGTTGGCTGACCGGTTACAGTTGGATCAACTCCCTGGTGACATTGGACTGTTATTTCAGGTGGTGCATTTAAGGTAGGTGCTATATTATCAGCTACTGTGATGTTTTGAACTTGTGTATTTGTGTTGCCGTGATTATCAACCAAAGTCCATGTACGTGTTATTACAAAGGTTCCCGGACATAGCCCATTGACGATATTATCAGAAAAAGTAGCCTGAAGTCCGGAAGGTGTACAGTTATCAAATTCATTAGTTACATCACCAGTTGCACTAACTGAAGCATTGTAAGTGCAAGAATTGGTTACATAAATTGTAACATTCGCCGGAACTGTGAATGTTGGCATTGTATTGTCAATCACAGTTACAATGAAACTACATGTAGTTGAATTGCCCGAGGCATCAGTAGCAGTATAAATAACTGTGGTATTACCTACAGGAAAAGTTGCACCCGGTGAATAATTAGAGGTGATAGTAACAGTACCTGAGCAATTGTCTGCTGCCGTGGGGGGAGTCCAGGTTGCTACCTGATCGCAGGTTAGCCTGTTGGATCCTGTATAAACAGTAATATCTGTCGGACAGTTGATTAACTGAGGATCTTCATTATCAGTAACATTGATTACTACCGAACACATAGTTTTATTGCCGGCAGCATCCTGGGCAGTCCATGTAACATTTTTATTGCCAGGCTGGAAAACTGCGCCGGCAAGTGATGAATTGTGATTATAGTCATTGGTAATAGTGACACCCGGGCAGTTATCGCTGAACATCAGAGGATCAAATTCATTGCCAACAGCAGTATAATTACATGCACCGGTATTTGCTGTTCTGCTTTGGGGACTTGGCACACATGAAATGACAGGAAACTGAGTGTCACGCACCATAACATTAAATGTACATGGTAAACTGCTATTATTGTATATATCAGTTGCTACAGCGGTAACCTGAGTAGTTCCTATCGGAAAATTATACGGGAAAGTTATTTCCGTTCCTCCTACTCCTCCTATATAATATTTTATGTACTGAATTCCGCAGTTGTCTGTTGCAGTTGCTGCAAATATCAGTGTTGCATAACACTGATCCAATGTATTGGGATAAAATGCAGCAGGAACAGGACATGTAATTACCGGTAGTTGATTATCGATAACTGTCACTGTAAAAGAGCAAGTGGCAGTTAACCCTGATTGGTCTGTAACTACATAAGTAACTGTTGAGACACCAATATTAAAAGCAGTATTATCAGGAATATAATTTATTCCGAATGCCGCTGAATTGCCTGTTGTTGCACCTGTTATTGACCAGGTTAATTTGTTTATGGTACAATTCTCTGTAATAACAGGATGCTCAATGTTCAAATTCGCAAAGCATGCACCATTAGCAGATGCAGTCTTATTAGATGGACATGTAATTGAAGGCGGAATATTATCAATAACAGTTACTGTATATGTACAAGTTTCAAGATTTGTGCCATCATCTGCTCTCCAGGTAACTGTAGTTATACCTGTATTAAAAAATGCATTATTCAGTGAACTTCCGGTTCCTGTAGTTGCGCCTGATAAAGTATAAGTCACTGCTTCTATTGAGCAATTATCAGTAGCGGTAGCATCCCAGCCTGTACCTGAATGCTGGTAGCGGCATCCATTGTTAACGTTGACTACCTGGTCACCAGGGCATGAGATTTCAGGTTTAATATTATCCTTAACTTCAATCTTGAATTTACATTCACTTTCAAATCCACTAGGGTCAGTTGCTTTCCATGTTACTGTGGTTACACCCTTTGGAAAAACAGCACCGTCAAGAGTCTCCGATCCGTTAAAGCTATTGGTAAGAGTGACAGTACAATTATCAGTAACTGTCGGATCGAATTCAGTTCCTATTGCTGTATATGAGCACATGCCATGTACCATTTCCTTTGTTTGATCTGATGGGCATGTAATGACTGGAGGTGTGTTATCGATTACTGTTACCGAAGCTGTTATTTTGTCTGCACATCCAATTGCTGATCCTTTGATTGTAAAGACTGTGGTTTGAGAAGTTGTAGGATCGGTGCTGTTTAAGATGCCGGTTATAGGATTTCCGGTACCAGATGTTTGAGTCCCTGTAAGCGTAAATGTATTATCTCTGTCCCAGGTATACTGAGTACCAAGAATATTACTGGTAATATTTATTGTAAAATTACTTCCGGGACATATTGTTTGGGATGCGGGGTCGACTGATAGAATAATTACTTCATTAGTAATTATGGTCATTTCATTTGTCTTGCTGCAACCGGCAGGGGTAGTTTCAGTCAGGTAATAAGTTGTCGTTTCAAATGGCTGAACTACAGGATTCGAAATATTTGAAGTAAATCCAATAGGATCAGAAGTCCATGAATAGGTATTTCCCGTTACTGGAGGGCCCCCAATTTCTGTCTGGCCTCCTTCACAAAGACCTCCGTCAGGCCCTGTATATGCAGCAGGCAAAGGATTTACCATAACATTGAATGTGCTCACCGGACCTAGGCCGCAAGCATTTACAGGATTAACCTGTACCGGTCCTGAAGTAGCACCAGCTATGATAGTTATTGAGTTGGTATTCTGCCCTGAAACAATGGTCCAATCGTCAGGTACAGTCCATAAGTAATTTAAACCGGCAACAGCATCAACACTGTAAGTGTGAATTGTGCCTTCACAATAATTATCATCACCTTTAATCGGACCGGCTGATAAAGGCAATAATGATACGGTAACTGAATGGCTGATAGGTGTACCATTTCCGCAAACATTGGAGGGTGTTACCGTAATATTTCCATTTTGTGTACCCACAACTACGGTAATTTGTTCTGTTCCCTGCCCGGCATTAATTGTCCAGTCACCCGGCACTGTCCAAGTGTAAATGGTACCTGCAGGAGGGGCCGGAGAAACAGAAAATGTGTGTGTAGATGCTTCACAGACGGTGGCAGGAGAAGGAGTGATAGCGCTTGTTTGTGGAGGAACCGTTAAAACAGTTACAGCGAGCATTGAAGCTGAGCTGTTTCCACAAACATTACCTGCTGTAACAGATATATTACCATTCTGCCCCGGTACTCCTGAATTTACTGTTATTGAAGTTGTACCATCACCTGAGGTAATCGTCCACCCTGTGGGTGCACTCCATGTATAATCAGTTGCATTAATAACAGGATCAATTGAGTATACAAGTCCATTCTGTTGAAAACATATATTCATTGGTCCTGAAATAGGACCAGGCAGGCCTGGTGTACCGGGGTTTACAGTTACTGCCAGTGTTTGTGCTGCACTTGTCCCACAAGAGTTGGTTGCAGTAACAGCAATATTCCCATTCTGGCCAGGTGCACCGGTCGTTACTGTTATTGCATTTGTTCCATTTCCGGCTGTGATAATCCATCCAATTGGAGCAGTCCAGTTATATGAACTTGCACCGGGTACAGGATCTATGCTGTAAACTTGTCCTGTCATGTTACCACACTGCAAGTTTGTTCCTGAAATTGGACCCGGTACTGCCGGTGTTCCGGGTAATACAGTCACCGCCAAAGTTGCAGCAGCACTGTTACCACAAGTGTTACCTGCCGTTACTATAATATCTTCGTTATCTCCTGTCGCTCCGGAAGTTACAGTTATTGAAGTTGTACCATTACCTGATGTGATGGTCCAACCTGTCGGAACATTCCAGTTATAAGTGGTTGCATTTGTAACTGGTGCTATACTGTATACTAGATTTGGAATGTTTGGACATGGCGTGCTGTTTCCTGTTATTGCGCCTGGTGTAGCAGGAATGCCCGGTCCTACATTAACAGCAAGGATTCTTTGTGAGCTTAGACCGCATGGATTCATAGCTCTAACAGTTATACTTCCATTCTGACCGGTAGCACCAGTAGTAACAGTGATACTGTTTGTAGTTCCACCGGATGTAATTGTCCACCCATTCGGTACAGTCCACATGTATTCGGTAGCATTGACTACAGGAGTTATACTATAAATTTGTCCGGTAGTATTAGGACACTGGGTTGTCAGACCTGAAATAAGACCTGGTTGAGCGGGAGTTCCAGGTGCAACAGTAACTGCAAGAATCGAAGCGGCACTAGTACCACATGAGTTTCCTGCTGTAACGGTAATATTCCCGGTTGAACCAGCAGTACCTGAAGTAACGTTAATTGTTGTTGTTCCTACTCCTGAAACCAATGACCATCCTATGGGAAGTGTCCATGTATAAGTTGTAGCATTAGGTACAGGACTTATTGAATATGTTTGATTAGTATTAGGGCAAGGTGTTGAATTTCCTGTAATTGAACCGGGTTGACTGGGAGTTCCCGGAGAAACTGTAATGGTTGCCTGTCCATTAACATTCTGTGAGCAACCATTTGCATCATGTACACTTACAAGGTAATAAGTAAAATTACCAACTGTATTAGTTGGAACTGCTATAGTAACAGGATTACCGGCTGGAGTAACCTGATTAGCGCCACCATTAATATTATAAGTGAATGTATAAGGAGCTGTTCCATTTGATCCGGTGAAAGTTATTAATGGGGATGCCGTATTCTGGCAAACAGTATTAGTACCGCTTATTGTAGCTGTTGGAAGGGGATTGATACTAATAATGGCGCTACCGGTCATCAGCTGAGTGCAGTTACCATCAGGATTCGTAGCTATAACAGTATATGTTCCCGCAGCTGTTTGAGCGCCAAAAGAGATTGGATTTCCCGTATTACCAGGTATTGCCGGTCCTAATGCTGTCGTTGTATTTAAGTATAACTGATAAGTAATCCCTGTTTGAGAATTACTTAATCCAATCGGTATGCCGGAACCTCCGGTACAATAAGAACCACCCCCTGTAACATTGTATGCCATTGGAGTAGCACAATAAGTAATTACCACTTTACCATTTCCACCTGCTCCACCAGCGAAAGTACCGTTACCATTTCCCTTTCTGGCGCCACCTCCGCCTCCACCAGGATAGTTACCTACTGCTCCCGGTCCATTACCTCCACTTCTTCCATTTCCACCATTACCGCCACCAGAAGGAGCGGGAGCTCCTGTTCCATTATAAGTATGTGTACCATTTGAACCGGTACCTGCACTTGAGCCTCCACCACCACCATATGTACCAACAACTGCGTCAGCACCATTTCCACCTATATAAATAAATGGGGGAGTACCAATGCCGACTGCTGCTCCAGTTGCACCATTAATAGAATTATCACCCACTGAATTACCTCCTCTGGCTAATACAGTCGTGGGATCCAAAAACCAAGAATCCCCTCCTGGTGCAGTTGTTGAACTACCAAGTCCAACTGTAACTGTATAAGTAGTTCCCGGAACAACAGGAATGTCAACTTTCTTTGAATAGCCGCCACCACCGCCGCCGCCGCCAGCTTCAGTTGTATTTCCACTTACAGAGCCGCCTTTTCCTCCACCACCCCAGCATTCTACAGTTACTGAAGTAACACCTGGAGGACATAACCATGTTCCTGAATTTGTGAAAGTTTGAGATCCCATTACACTCCTTTCGCCACCTTCACCACCAGTATCTTCAGCAATAATTTCTTCCTCTTTTTGCTTATTTTTCATCACCCCGTTAAACTCCACATCCCTGGCAAAGAAATTTATGGCTGCATTGGGGGCGCTCCAGCCATAGATTCTTATGCTCAGGGTTTTCGGCCAGGCAACGTGAAGAGTGGTCTGAACTAGCAGATCGCGCGAGCTGCGTTTTCCTACATATACTGTGTTGCCAATGGGTATGCTCTCGTTGCTGAAGCCATCCTTTGAGTAATGCACTGCCGTACGCATGTTCACTGAGCTGAGACTGACTTCGAACTTCAACTGTGTGATGGTTAACTCTTCATCCCGTTCAGGAGTGAGAGTGAATTCGAAATATGCTTCTTTATTTAGGTTGCGACTGTTCCAACCGCCTGAGGTTGCGCCGTTTATCGAATCGAATCGGAAATTTGTGAGGGAGGCACCATACTTAAATGAGGTATGGCCAATGCCTGATGTGTAGATCGACTCTGCATCATTCGTCAGTGGCCATATCACTTGTACTGTCTGCTGTGCTAATAGCTCTGTTGAGCAAATGATCAGCGCGATCAGTACAATTAAACGACTAACAACCCGGTTCCACCAGCGAAACCGGCATTTGTGTGTATATTCTGCCCCCAAAATATACTTGTTTAAGTGATTTATACTCTTGCCGTTAAGGCTCCAACAGGTTAAAAACTAACCTGTATGTATGCATTAATAGCAAATTTGTACAAAGGTAATCTCTCAAGTCACAAAAAACAGTAGTAAAAATACGTATTTTTCGCATTTATAGTCATTTTAACATATCGTTAACACCCCAAATCCCGTCACAATTTGTCGCTGACAAATCAGCAGCATATTTTAAGATTTGCATCTGTATCCACTTGAATTACCAGCTTTTACAAAAATCTTCAGATGATTTTTCAACGCAAAAAAGACAATCACATAAGAGGGACGATTGCAATTGTCGAAGGAAATAAATTTTTTTTAAAATAATTTACACTTCATCATCTTTACGACTGAAACTGGTCGCGGAAACTCGTTCAGCGTTCGGCGTTTTGTATTGCGTGTAAGGGTTCCGGGGTCTTTGTTCTTTGTTCTGAGTTCTGAGTTCCGAGTTCTTAGTTCCATGTTCCATTGTTTCAATCGCCCTATCAATACCCGAATGGGTCAATTTTATTACCGGTACAGTCCTTTATACTTTGAATTTAGGTCACTGAGCGTAATCTCGTTCCTTTTCGAACGAGATGAAGTCGAAGTGTTGCCTTTCGCCCTTTGCCTTCCACTCGTTCTGCGTTCAGCGCTAGTTTTAAGTTAAGTGTTCAGTATTGCGTTTAAGGGTTTTTAGTTATTAGAGATTAGTGATTAGTTCTTTGTTCTTGGTTCTTTGTTCTTGGTTCCATTGTTCCAATACCCGTATGGGTCAATTCAATTTCCTGTTCGAGTCCTTTATACTTTGAATTTTTGCCTTTTGCCTTTTGCCTTTTCATACCCGAATGGGTCGATCTTGTGCGTTGGATTGGCAATTCACTATTCAGCATTCAGCATTCAGCATTCAGCGTTAGCTCCAAATACCCGGCAGGGTGTAATTCTTTACCTGCTACCATCCGATTCATCATTCAACATTCATCATTCATTATTAGACTCATCATTCATCATTAACTCGTTCTGCGTTTAGTGTTGGGTGTCAGTTGGGCGTTGGGTGTTAGTTATTGGAACGCCTGACAAAAACGCAAAACGCTGAACGCCTTACTACGCTGAACGTTGAACGCTGAAGTCGAGTATCGCGTTTAATTGTTATTACATAAACATCCGGTAAAATGGGATCCCGAAAGAAATCAAAACTGCTTCGTAAGCTTAAGCCATGGAAAGAGCGCTTTTTTCAGTTTATAATGCTGTTCCTGGCTGTCACCCTCGGCTTCTTCGCTGAAAATTACAGAGATGACTTCACCGAAAAAGTCAAAATGAAACAATATGCCCGGGCACTCTACGACGATCTGAAAAATGACACTGCAATCATCCAGCGAACTACTGATGAAAAAGCATGGATATGGTCGAAACTCGACAGTGCAGAAGTGATTATTTCCTTAAATCAATTGACCGACAATAATGAGTTTATATACTACATCGAGCGATTTATAACATTGAATGATGTATTCACCTCACAAAATGTCACTTACCAACAGCTGCAGAGTTCCGGCAACTTCCGTTACATGAAAAATGTCGCCCTTTACAAGCAAATTGCCGCTTATTATAATCTGTATTCACGATATCAGTTAATTGATGTCATGAATGGATTAGCTGACAAGCCGGAGATTTCATTAATGGAATCGAAATTATTCAACATAAACGACCTGATGAGTCTGAATAATGATGCTGCCCACAATTTTTATACACTAGTAAATTATCCGGAAAGGAAGTTCGAACCCATAATCAACGACAAAGAAAACTTAGCATTATTGCATTTGCAAATTGCCAATGCGAAGATCCGCGTAAACCATGCCTATAGTTTTTTAAGCTGGCTGAAGAGAGATGCCACAGCGTTGATAATTGCGTTGAAAGAGGAGTACAAGCTTTGAGGGTTTCTATTATTCTGCTTTCTGCGTTCAGCGTTCAGCATTCAGCATTCAGCATTCAGCATTCAGCATTCAGCGGAAACTCGTTCAGCGTTCAGCGTCAGTTCTTTGTTCTTTGTTCTTTGTTCTTTGTTCTTAGTTCTTAGTTCTGGCTCAACATAGCCCATTATCATTAAAATGAAATGTCAATTAAATACAGTACTAACCCAAAAACTGTAAACAAAATTTAGGACGAGTCAGTTCCATTGTTTCAATCGCCCTATCAATACCCGAATGGGTTGGATTTGATCGTGGAATAGGCAATTCACTATTCATCATTCATCATTCACTATTTGAGCTTGCCTGAATAACATTGACTTTTTTTGAATTAATTAATACTGATGTTGACTTTTTCTTTTTTGGTTACTTTTTTCTTTTTGTTAATAAACCACGTTTTTGTTAATAACCCTAGTCTTACCA
>JAEZNO010000021.1 GCA_023441805.1 Bacteroidota bacterium | reverse complement strand
GGATCTGCTGCTCTGATTGAAATGGAATCATCACTATCAACCTCAGTTTCAAATTGATTGATTTCGTTCTTGTACCTTTTGCAACCTAGCTTTTTGGCAATCGCCATGAGATACGGACTGTTGATTCGTTGTACAAAATGGCTTTGGTATTTTTCCATTATTTCACCTGAGCTCGGAGATACAAATTTAAGAAATGGAAAATCAAAATAAAAATGGGATACTTATCTGTAAGGTATGATATTACGGAACTGATCCTGGAAGAATAATTGTTTCGATTGTTTCGGTTGTTTCGATTAATTACATGGTTTAGATTGTAATGATTTGGGGAATTCCTACAATAGTGAAATTTTCATTGATGGTGTAAACACAGGGCATACACATTCTCTATACCGCAAACGATCAAGAAGCACAAACGATCAATACACCAGAATAGAACACCTCAGATAAATGATTTTAATGTTTGAATTAATCCTATTACTCGCAAAAATAATAGTCCCATTTTGAAAACCACTGTTTAATGTTCATGGAAAACTGTTAAACAAAACAGGGCAAAAATTGCAGTTTTACCCTAAATTTCCTTAGGTATATGTCCGCACTATGTCCGTACTAACTCCGTACCAAGTCTGCTATGCCAATACCGGGTGAGGATTGTTGAAGCATTCTTGGTACAAAGGATGTGCTATGTTAAACACTACATATTAGCTTCACGAAGCATCAAATAGCGATATTGAACGAAAGTAATCCCTGTCGAATGACGTTAAACGGCGTTGAACAACATTGAACTACTCTAACAACATTGAAAAACGTTGGATCTATCTTGAATAACTTCGGACCTAACTTGAACTACTTTTGAACAACTTTGGAACTATCCTGAACAAAAAAAAGACTGCCCTTCGAGGGACAGCCTTCTTAATAAGTTTGTCTAAGTGTCAGATGATGCCTCAACCCGGCTTGGTGATAAATTTCCAAATCCAGCCACGTGTGTAGTTTCCATTTGGATCTTTTGCTGCTACCTGCCAGTAATAATCCTGACCTAATAATAGTCCCGAATAGTTGGTTTCGTAAACTCTTACTCCTTCAACCATAGAGTAGGTATTAACATCTGAAGCTATGATTTCCATGGTGCTTTTGCTTACTCCAAGCCATACATCAAACATCAATTCATCGTCTTCAGGGTCTCCGCCTGATTTCCATTTAAAGGTCAATGACGGTTCAACCCAATCCTGCCATTCTAACGGACTTACCTGTATAGGAATATAAGGGGCAAGGTTGTTAAGATCATAAACAATTATTACAATACCGCTTATGGAGTCGATTATTCCTTTTGTGTCTTTGACATGCAGTTTAGGAAAATATACTCCTTCTTCATCAAAAGTATAATTGGCTGTCTTTACAGTTGTATAAGGAGTGAAATTCTGATCACCGGTAAACGACCAGCGGATTTCAAGGTTTTCAGCAGGATCTTCTTTATCCGAAACGCTGCTTGCGTCAAACAGAATTTCATCACCGGCTTTTGCTCTTTCGGGAATTACCGAAAATATTGCTTTCGGCATGTGGTTTTGGGTGTTGGTGTTATCTTTCTTGCATCCAACAAGTAAAACGATTGCTAAAAATAGAACGATTTTTTGCATAATTAATCAACTAAGGGCTTATTCAAGCGCTGTAAAGTTAATAAAACGAAGAAGACCGACTTTCATTTTTCATGTATTTTTATTATTTTGGTGCGGTTAAAAGTTTTTTTACATTTGTTCCAGAGTATGTGTTTGCATTATGACATGCTTTTTGCGAACGAATTCCTTGCGGATTGGTCACTTTCATTAAACAACGAGCAAAATGAATATGAGAAAAATCTACCGGCTGATTTTATTATTACTTAGTGTGTGCGCTTTGTCTTTAACAAGTTCACAATTATTAGCACAAATACCAACAGTTCAGGATTGTCTTGGTGCAATTCCTGTGTGTCAGCATACATATACACAGCCATTGGTGTATCAGGGAACCGGGAATTATCCCAATGAGATTAACAGTAATCAAACTTGCCCCAGGAGTTGCATGGATGGTGAAGTAAATACTGTATGGTATGTAATCTCAGTAAAGACTTCCGGTTTATTGAGATTTGTAATTTCACCTGTAGTATCCAATGATGATTATGACTGGGCAGTCTATAATTTAAATGATTACGAGTGTAGTGATATCTACAATTCAGCTCAGGCTATGCAGGTAAGTTGCAATGCAGCAGGGGGAAGTGGATTTCATGGGCCTACAGGTATCAGCTCAGCAAATGGAGGTACTACAGATTGCAACAATGGCGGAAATACTAATAAATGGAATGCCGACTTGCCGGTTATGGCAGGTGATACTTATGTTTTATGCATAAGCAACTGGACAGCTGCATCTTCTGCCGGTTACACTGTTGACTTCAGTGCATCAACAGCCGATATTTTTGATGATGTGCCTGCTTTCATAACAGCAGTCGATACAGTGCGCGGATGTTCAGGCTCGGCAACCATAGCATTTGACTTTAATGAGAATGTTTTATGCGAATCAATTCAGGCTTCTGATTTTACAGTCGTTGGTCCTGATGGAATTCATTATGTTGATGTAGTTACCGGTGCAGGTTGTATTGCAGGGGGTACTCAGGAGAAATTCTTTACTCTGAGTGGTTTTACTCCACCGATAACAGTTTCCGGTAATTACACTATAACTATGACAGGCCAGGTTACTGACTTATGTGAGAATACATCAATAGCTCCCCCTGCACAGTTTTATGCTGATATGGAACCTTTGCCTCAGGTAACTGACGGTCCATACGATGTTCAGGTTCCAATTGGAGCTTCAGCTACTTTTCATGTTGATGCTGTAGGTACAAATTCATATGTATGGCAGCAGAGATCAGAAATCGGTTTCTGGACAGCACTTACCGAAACACCTCCTTATTCAGGAACAACAACAAGTACACTCACAATTGATCCTGCAACCATTGATCTGGGAGGTAAAGAATACAGATGTAAGGTAAGTGGTACATGCTCACCTTCCTCTTTTTCACAACCGGCTACATTGTTTGTTGGCGATGCATTAATGGCAACAGCTACCGCCAGTCCTGAAGTAATTTGTTACGGAGAGTCATCGTTGCTTGATGTTAACGCTATGGGTGGAAACACTCTTGTTCCTTATACATATTTATGGAGTGCACCTGACGGGTGGACATCAGCACAGGAAAGTCCCACAGTTTCACCAACCGAGACTACTGTATACAGTGTAACGGTTGATGATGGTTTTAATCCGGTAACAGTAAATATTACTGTTTATGTAAATCAATTGCCGGTAGCAAATGCCGGAGCTGATCAGAGTATCTTCCATGGAACATTTACAAAACTATATGGAAGTACCAATTCGGGTGAGCCTCCCTATACATGGAACTGGCAGCCATCTGATTCCTTATGGGTGAATACTGAACAAAACCCCACAACTCGACAGCTACGGGGCAGTACATTATTCAGTTTAGTTGTGACTGATGGCAATGGTTGTGTCAGCACCCCTGATAATGTAACTGTTAGCATTATAGGTGGACCACTTTCAGCCTCTCCGGCTGCTAATCCGCCTGTAATTTGTCGTGGTGAAAGTACACAATTATTCGCATTACCCAGCGGGGGAGATACTTTATCATATACCTATTCATGGTCAGTCGGTGGTCAGGAATTTTCAACACAAGCTCAACCTGTGGTTACTCCTGTTCAGAATACGACATATACCTTATTACTGGATGACGGTTCGAATCAGATTACCAGAAATGTTAATGTGACAGTTAATCAACTGCCGGTGATTACCTTGGTAAAGCCTGAATATCTTGTTGAAGATGGCGCCATTCAGGTATGTGTATTTGATTCAATTTCCCTTGATCCGGGATATTTAAATGGTTCGTATATTTGGGGTGATGGTGCTACTACTTTTAATTATATTGCATCAACATCGGGAATCAGTTTTGACTATCAAATACATAAAGTAAAGGTGACTGATCTTAGCACCGGTTGTTCACAATCTGATTCTGTGGCAGTTGCTTTTACATTTACTTCATGCACTTATGGTCTTGGAGAAATTCCGTTCGACGATCTGATAAAGCTATATCCGAATCCTGCCACGAATTCAGTCACACTATCGATTGATGGTGGAATGGATAATTATCTGGTTGAACTCACTGATTTGAGCGGCAGGTTACTGTATATGAAGGAGTTCAGAAAGTCAAACACCGGCATATATAATCATACGATTGATCTTTCATTATTCAGTCATGCAATCTGTTTGATGAGGATATCATCTGAAAAGGGTAGCTCAGTTCGGAAATTGATAATCAGTCGTTAATTTTTTTATAGTAGAATTATTAAAATAATCAGGTCAACCGCATTATTAAATTCATAATTTTGGAGGTCACTTATTTTTTAATTTTATGTTTTATTGAATCGGTTCCTACCGGGATATCAGGAATCAACTAGTTGCCATTTTTTAAAATTGTTTAAAATGAATAGAAATTTACTTACTGCATTCTTTGGCTTTTTTGTTTTGTTCATTTTGGTTGGAAATGATAATTACGCTCAAGAAGTAAAGCACCGTGACGGAATTGATTTTATTAAGATCGATCTCACACAGTATGAATTCATTACATCTTCGTTAATTGTTACCCACCTGAAGAATATTGTTGATGCGAAAACAGTACTATCTGAGGAGGACAGGATAGTTTATGTTTATCCTGAAGTTAACTTATTTGACAAAATATACAGCCAAACAGAAGAGATAATAGGTAATTCAGTGAAGATTTCGCAGAATTTGAGTAAAGAACAACAAGATTCACTGGTGAGCACATTAAACGTAACATATGGTGACTGGTTGACCAGATATTTATTAACCGGTGAAAGAGATGATACAAATGATTCATGTCATAAAGCAATGCCATTTTGTACGGGTACAATTTATACTTTCCCGGCTGGTGTTGGTCCCGGAGGTCCTGGACAAGGAAATCCAGCGCAAATTGGGCCTTTTTATGATTGCTTATCCACCCGGCCTAATCCTGCATGGTATTATCTGAAAATAGACATGCCGGGCTCTATTAATATATATATGTATAGTACCCCATCGGTTGATATTGACTTTTGTTTATGGGGCCCTTACACTGATCCTGTTACTCCATGCCCACTCAATGCATCTCAGGGAGGTTTAACTCCAAATAAAGTTGTGGATTGTAGTTATTCAAGTTCTCCAACTGAGACAGCTAATATTTTAAATGGACAAACCGGTGAATATTATATTCTTGTTATCACCAACTATAAAAACTTACGATGTGATATAACATTTTCACAAACAAGTGGAAGCGGAACAACAGACTGCACAATTCTGCCCCCGACAGCAAGTAGTAATTCTCCTATTTGTGTTGGAGGATCTATTGAACTCCGTGCAGCAAATTCAGCAGGTGCATCATACCAATGGACAGGTCCTAATGGATTCTCCAGTACTTCTCAAAATCCGATTGTCCCCAATGCTCAATATTCTAATTCAGGTACTTATTCGGTTACAATTACAGTTCAGGGAAATCAGAGTGATCCTTCCACAACTGAAGTTTTAGTAGTCGATCCTCCTACTGCAGTATTGACAGCAGCAGGACCGACAACAATTTGTGAAGGTGATTCTACCCAACTTACTATCACCACAACAAGCATAGGGCCATTCAGAGTGGCGTTGGGTTCAGGGAGCCTGATACCTTTTGTAATGAACTTCCCGGAACAGGTGAAGACAATCTGGGTTCATCCTAATGATACTACTACATATTATCTTGTAAGTGTTGCTAACCCGGGTTGTACAGGTCAGGTGTCAGGACAGGTTACCATTAATGTGAAACCTAAACCGGATCCTCTGTATTCTTTGGATAATCCATGTGCTTCAAACGTCACAAAGTTCACTGATATGACAACAGTTGACGGAGGCAGTCCCAGTACATGGGATTGGGATTTTGGAGATGGTTCACCACATTCCAACTTGCAGAATCCTTCTCATACGTATGCAGCATCGGGTACTTATAATGTTGTTTTATCCGTTCTTGCAAATAATGGATGTTCAGAGAGTATAACTAAGCAGGAAGTTATCAATCCAACACCTGTTGTCTCGGCAGGAAGTGATGTTACAATTCCTTATGGGACTACAACCCAATTAAACGGCACTGCTTCAGGTGGTTCAGGTAACCACACATATCAATGGACTCCGGCTGATAAATTGGATAATGCAACTATTTTGACCCCAACAACAGTCGGGTTAGCTAGTACAACTGATTTTACATTAACAGCCACTGATCAGAACGGTTGTAAGAAATCAGATGATATGAAGGTTACTATTACCGGTGGACCATTAACCGGTCTGATTCAGGCAACACCATCAGCTATCTGTATTGGTTCAAGCACTACTTTGAATACAGTACCATCAGGAGGCTCAGGTAATTATACTTACTCATGGTCATCAAATCCTCCGGGATTCAGCTCTAACATTGAGGATCCTGTAGTTAGTCCGACAACTACCACAACATATATGGTGGCAATTAATGATGGCTTTAACACTATTAATGCACAAATTGAGATTACTGTTTATCCATTACCCACAGTTAATGCAGGTCAGGATCAGGACATAGCTCATGGAACCAAAGCTACTTTAACAGCCGCAGTGTCAGGAGGGCAGTCACCATACCAATATGTATGGGATCCGGCAAGTCAGGTTAATGACCCTTATTCACCATCTACTCTGACTAAAAACTTATACAATTCTACCAATTTCAATCTGCATGTAACTGATGCTCACGGATGTGAACAAACTGACCAGGTAACCGTAAACATCACCGGCGGGCCATTGCAAGTTAATCCAATTGCCATGGCGCCTGTTATTTGCAAATATGAGACTACAAAGCTTAAAGCTCTGCCTTCGGGAGGCTCTAATCAATACACATCATATTCATGGACTTCAGTTCCTGCCGGTTTTACTTCATCACAGGCTGAGCCTGAGGTAACACCTCTGGTAACTACTACATATACGGTGGTTGTATCTGATGGGTTCAACGAAACGAGCGGTTCTGTAACAGTAACTGTTAATCCAATACCTTTAATCAATCTGATACCTGATGATCCGCGTGTTACCAAGCTGAGTGATACTGAAATAGGTATTTGTGTTTTTGATTCTGTTCAGGTAAGTGCCAACAATCCAGGTGCTGAATACTTATGGAGCAACGGCTCACAGAATGAGCGAATTACGATTGCTACTTCTGGTATCAGTTATGATGAACAGACATATACAGTTAAGGTAACAGATCCATTAACAGAATGCTCAAATACCGGAACAATCAAAGCTTATTTTACATTTGAGTATTGCAGTTATGGAATGGATGAAAACCTTGTTGACAATCTTGTAAAATTGTATCCAAATCCTTCAGAAACAGGTGTATTCTACATAGTATCAGATCAGATCAGCGGTAACACAAGCCTTGAAGTTTATTCAATTGCCGGCAAGATGTTATATAGTACAAATTTCAGGATTGGGGTAAATAAAACTTTTAAAGAAGAAATAAACATTAGCTTTGCACCAAAAGGTGTATATTTCCTGAAGTTAAAGAATCTTGAGACAACTATAGTTAAGAAACTTATAATCAGGTAATGCTCAAAATACATACTAACGACCAAACATTTGTGATTTAATGAAGAAGATTTGTCTCGTTGCCTGCCTAACCGGATTAATGGCCTTTGTATCATTTGCTCAGAACAGGTGTTCATATGTTGTACCCCATCAAGCTGATAATTGGTTTTTTTATTACAGTGCAGGTATAAAATTTACTGATGCAGGAGTAGTGAATAACAATTTACCTGCCGGTGTAAACAACCTTGCTGCCGGTGTCGGTAGTTCAACCCTTTCGGACTCAAGTGGAAAGCTATTGCTATACGCTAATGGTGCCAACGTGTTTAATAGTTCACATGAAAGAATTAATCCGGATAATTTAAAAGGTGACCTGGGTGGAACGCAATCTTCGCTTATTATACAAAATCCTGACACTAAAGACTTAATTTATGTATTTACAACGGGAAGAATCGGAACAAATAACGGTCTTCGTTTTTCTGTTGTTAATATGAGTGCCAGAGCAGGCAATGGAGATGTTGTTGAAGCTGACAATCAATTACTTGCATCGGCATTGCCCTTATTATCAGGAGTTAAACATTTAAACGGTAAAGATTACTGGGTTCTGACTCATGATGCAGATAACAATAATTTTTATGCATATCTTGTTGACAAGTCAGGTGTAAGTAAAAATCCTGAAATGAGTTCATCAGGACAATCAATTAGTTCAAATCAGGCAAATCGTGAATACCTGGGTACTATGAAGTTTTCACCCAAAGGTGATAAATTGGCGGTCGCTTCATTTGGTAAGGCAAACATACAAGTATTCTCATTTGATAATTCTACAGGAAAGGTAAGCAATGCTTCTACCATTAATGTGACAATTCCATCACCTTTACATGGACCATATTGGATAGAATTTTCACCGGATGGTAATTTCCTTTATGCCACTGTTGTTGAGCGTACAACTCAAAATGGTAATCAAAATACTTTATATCAGTACGATCTGTTAAACGGTGCATTTGAAACCAAGCTCAATCCTGCACCTATGGCTGATGATGTAGTTGCAATTCAGCTAGGAAGAGATGGAAAAATTTATGTAGCACGTCAAAATGAACCCGTATTAGGAATTATAGAAAATCCAAACCGCCTGGGGACAGCATGCAATTACGATGAGACCGGTTTTGGTTTAAACGGTACTAAAGCTTACATTGGTCTGCCTAATTTTGTTGCTTCATTCTTAAATGTTCCTCCAATTGACTTTGATACAAAATGTGATGGCGATGAAACAATCTTCAAACTATTAAATACATCGAATATTACATCGGTTGACTGGAATTTCGGCGACCCGGATTCCGGCGCTGATAACATAGTTATCGGAGAGTTTAATCCCACTCATGTATTCAGCAAACCGGGTGACTATGTTATTACATGGACAGAACACTTTGGAGGAAACAGCTACACTAATTCATATAATGTAACTATCAATCCACTACCGGTACAGACATTTGATCTTAATTTTACAAATGATACAGCCTATATTGTAAACGGCTCAAGTCTTACACTGTATGGCAATGATAATATGTATTCCTATTATTGGCAGGGTGGAACTTCTGAGGGTACTGATGCTGTTTATAGAGCCACAACTCCCGGAATATATACAGTGCTGGTTGAAGACTGGAATTGTTGCCAACAGATGGATACATTATATATCATCGGACTTGATGTCAGAGTGCCCACTGCATTTTCACCTGATGGTGACGGATTTAATGAAGTATTCTCTGCACTTAATTGTATAGGTGATAAAATAATGCCAATAGCCAGGGAGAGTATGGCTGATTTTTCATTCTCGGTGTATAATAAATGGGGGCAGTTGTTATGGGAGACGAATGATATACATCAGGGTTGGGATGGAAAAATCGGTTCGGCACCTGCTGCTGCAGGCATTTATATATGGAATATGAAGTTTAATGTGCCGGGTAACAATATGGATAATGGAATGATCAAAATGAACGGGACACTGATGTTGTTCAGATAAATTTTAGTAAACGAAAAAAGTCAAAGCCGGTGAAGTCCGGCTTTGCTTATTTTTGCACTATGGGATCAGAGAAGAAATTTTCGGGTTATTTAAGCAGTTTTTTCAGAGAGGAAGTAATTGAGCGGTTTAACAGTAATATTAATCCTATTATTGAAGTAGCCATTATTAATGGTCGTTATCAATTAAATGCCGGAAGAGTCAATTATTCGTATGGCCCATTACATGATGCCTTCAGAAAGTACTTTCATAAAGATCATCCCACAATTGATAATAATTCAAAGGTGCTGGTGCTTGGACTTGGTGGCGGGAGTGTTGTAAAAATATTGCAAGATGAATATAATATCAATTGCCGGTTCACGGGAGTGGATGCTGACCCTGCTGTGATTGATGCAGCCAACAAGTATTTTGGTCTGGCTAAAGTTCCCAACCTTGAAGTCATTGTAGATGATGCCTATGATTTTATCACGGATTGTAGTAATCAGTATGATCTCATCGTGGTGGATATTTATATAGATGACTGTATCCCTCGAAAGTTTGAAACACTGCAATTTATACGTTTATTGAGTAATTGTCTCAGGAAAGATGGTAAGGTAGTTTACAATAAGTTACAGCACTCACAGGATGAGTCAGGGTTAAAGAAACTTACTAATTATTTCAGGACAGTATTTACCGATGTAAAGGTTCATAAAGTGAGTGTGAATAAGATTACCCCTAATTATTTCATAACAGCCTCAAACATTGAATAATATGGAAAGAAGTCAGGAATGGTTTGCCGCACAGATAAGCAAGAGTTTAAGTCTGCAGTTATGGCAGGTTTTTAATACCATTAATTTAATGGATGGCGGTGCTACCATACCCTTTCTTGCCAGGTATCGTAAGGAAGCAACAGGTGGGATGGATGAAGTGATGCTTGCATCAGTGCGAGATACTTATGAAGCACTGCAAGAGCTTGAAAAGCGAAGAACATTCATCATACAATCGATGACTGACCTTAATGTTCTGACACCTGAGCTTGAGAAAGAAATCAATGCTGCGACTACACTAACCGAGCTTGAAGATATTTACCTGCCATATAAACCAAAGAGGCGTACTCGTGCAACTATTGCCCGCGAGAAGGGACTGGAACCACTTGCTGCTGAACTAATGAAACAATTGCCAATTGACCCGGAAATGAAAGCAGAGGCTTTTATTGATCCTGAAAAGGCTGTAAACTCAGTTGAAGAAGCATTAGCCGGAGCCAGGGATATCATTGCAGAATGGGTAAGTGAAGATAAACGCGCAAGGGAGAAAATGAGGGACATTTTTAACCGTCAGGCAGTTATCTCATCAAAACCTGTTAAGGGAAAAGAACTTGAAGGAATTAATTATCAGAATTACTATGATGTGCAGGAAAACCTTCTAAAGGCTCCTTCACACAGAATATTGGCAATGTTCAGGGGAGAGGAAGAGGGATTCCTTCGTCTTTCAATTGATCCTGATGAAAATACCCCGGTTGAAGCACTTAAAAGACTGTTTCTCCGCTCATCCAATAAGGCTGCCATGCAGGTTGACCTTGCAATTGCCGATTCATACAAGAGGCTCTTAAAACCCTCTATTGAAAATGAGATGAGGCAGATAGTCAAAGAGAAAGCTGATCAAGAGGCAATAAGAGTATTTGCCGTTAATCTTCGTCAATTACTGCTCGCACCTCCGCTGGGACAAAAAATGGTATTAGCAATCGACCCCGGTTTTCGAACCGGCTGTAAGATAGTGGTAATTGATCGATTGGGTAATTTACTGCATAACGAAACAATTTACCCTCATCCACCACAAAGTGAAGTAGCTACGGCTGTTTCGAAAGTGAAAAACCTGGTTTCTTCGTATGGGGTAGAAGCCATCGCTATCGGAAATGGTACTGCCGGAAGAGAAACAGAGAACTTTATTCGTACGATAACATTCGATCGCCCGGTTATTTCAATAATGGTGAATGAGAGTGGAGCTTCGGTATATTCTGCTTCACCGGTTGCACGTGAAGAGTTTCCTGACTATGATGTCACTGTCAGGGGTGCTGTTTCAATTGGACGACGCTTAATGGATCCTTTAGCCGAATTGGTAAAGATTGACCCTAAATCAATTGGAGTAGGCCAATATCAGCACGATGTTGATCAGACAGCTTTAGGCAAGAGTCTTGAGGATACAGTAATAAATTGCGTTAACCAGGTAGGGGTGGAGCTGAATACAGCAAGCAAACAACTTCTGAGTTATGTTTCGGGTGTCGGTCCTGCATTAGCCGGTAAGATTGTTGAGTATCGTAAAAAGAATGGTGCTTTTCGTTCAAGAGGTGAATTGTTGAAAATCAGTCGTTTCGGGGATAAAGCATTTGAGCAGGCAGCAGGTTTTCTCAGGATTCGTAATGCTGAAAATCCGTTAGATGAGAGTGCCGTTCATCCGGAGAGCTACCATATAGTCAATAAAATGGCGAAATCACTAAATATGGATGTAAAGCAATTGGTTGGAAATAAGGATATTAGGTCGAAAATCAAACCTGAACAATTTATCACTGAAAAAGCCGGTTTGCCAACCATACTTGACATCCTTGAAGAATTGGCCAAGCCGGGCAGAGATCCAAGAGAGAAATTCGATTTGTTTGAATTCGACAAGAACATCAATAAAATTGAAGACCTACAACCTGGAATGGTGTTAAACGGTATAGTGACTAACATCACTGCTTTTGGTGCTTTTGTTGATATTGGGGTACATCAGGACGGATTAGTACATGTTAGTCAGTTGGCTAACCGCTTTGTCCGCGATCCGAATGAAGTAGTTAAACTAACTCAGCAGGTGAAAGTAAAAGTGGTAGAAGTAGACGTAGCCCGAAAACGTATATCACTATCAATGAAGGACATTGCTTCAGGTAGATGAACCCTCTGGTGAGTAGGAATAGAAATCTAAAGCAATTTTATACAATATCATCCGTTGACTAAGCCGTTAATCGCAAATAAATGAACAAGAAGCAGTTTCTTTTATTATCAGTAATAATTTTAATGTTGATAGCACCACGATATGTCAGTGCACAGCGAATAATGGGGGCATTAATAGCAGGCGTGAATGCAACTCAGGTTGACGGTGATGAAGTGTTTGGTTATCATAAATTCGGACTCAATGTCGGAGCCGCAGCCATAATACCAATTAACGGAAACTGGGCAATAACACTCGAAAATATCTACAATCAAAAAGGGTCTCACCAGAAGCCCAGATTCAATGATTCGCTTGACGGTTCATACGATCTTAAACTCAATTATCTGGATGTCCCATTATTGATTCAATATACTGATAAAGACATTGTTACATTTGGTGCCGGTGCCTCATGGGGTGGCCTGGTAAAAGTCTCAGAACAGCGAAACGGAATCCCGATGACCGGTACCACACTTAATAGTGGAATCTATAAATCGAGCGATATTAATTTATTACTTGATGTCAAATTCAGACTGGTTGAACGTTTAAGGTTTAATGTAAGATACGCATATTCAGTTGTCCCGATTGCCACCCGTGAAGTTATTGATTCAAAAACAGGCTATCCCAATGTTCGAAAGCAATACAATGGGATGTTTACCTTCAGACTGTATTATGTATTTAATGAACGTCTGAGCGAACGGGTTAGAGAGAACAGGAGATAATTACACAAGTTCTAATAAGCCAATGGACTGTTTGTGTACTGGATGTCAACCAGATTCCGACTACAAATGGTGGTAGTAATATGGTCTTTAACCAGTCGCAATATGGTAGCCAATAGAGGTGCATTTTAGTCTGTGACATGAAAATGTATCTTGTTTAATTGAAAAATATTCCGTTACTTTGCACCCCTGTTTAAAAAACTATATTTACATTTTAAAGATTAAGATTTATGCCAACAAAAATGAGATTACAACGCTTTGGTAAGAAGGGCAGACCTTTCTACCACATTGTAATTGCGGATGGTCGTGCACCCCGTGACGGAAGGTTCATCGAAAAAATCGGCACTTACAATCCTATCAGTAAACCGGCCGAGATTGATCTGGACTTCCAGAAGGCTTATGATTGGTTCCGTAAAGGAGCTGATCCTACTCCAACTGTTAAGACTATACTTTCAGATGAAGGCGTATTACTGTACAATCACCTGATGAAAGGTGTTGCTAAAGGTGCTTTTACAAAGGAAGTTGCTGAAGTTAAGTTTAACGAGTGGAAAGAAGCCAAACAGGCTAAACGCTTAAGTGCAATAAAGAACGAGCAGCTTACTGAGAAAGAGGCTAAGAAAAAGCTCCTCGAACAGGAAGCTAAGATCAATGAAGCACGCGCTGCCGAGATTGCTAAGAAACGTCAACAGGAAGTTGCTGCAGCAGAAGCTCAGGAAACTGAAGTTACTGATACAGCCACTGAGGAAGCTGCACCAGAAGCAACCGAAGAAGCTGCTGCTGAATAATTCAGCCTATGGAGGGGTACTATTACCTTGGTAAAATATTAAAACCATTTGCCTCTAAAGGCGCCCTCCTTATCCATCTGGATGTTGATACACCGGAAGACTACATAGAAATGGAATCAGTTTTCGTTCTGATGAACGGTCAACTGATTCCATTTGTTATTAATAACCTCGAGCTTAAACACAATAACAGGGCTGTTATTTCATTTCCGGATGTTGATACTGTTGATCAGGCTTCTATACTTGCAGGGTGTGAACTTTATCAACCAGTGTCAATGCTCAAGCCACTTTCAGGTAATCAATTCTACTACCATGAGATACCGGGTTTTGAGGTTCACGATAAGCACCACGGATTTATTGGTGTAGTAAATGAAGTTTTAGAATACCCTCATCAGGCAGTGTTAAGCGTGACGTTTAAGGGAAAGGAAATTCTTATCCCGATTACCGACGAGATTATCACATCAGTCGATCGTGAAAAGAAACATCTCCACACAGAAGCCCCCGAAGGCCTTATTGAATTATATCTGGAATAGGCAAAGCTTCATCAGTATTGCTTAAATATCGTATTATTTTAGTCTCTTAATCCCTATCTGCTTAAGTTATTTGCTATCTGCCATGCCTTTTCATTTCAAGCAATTCAGCATTGATGACTCCAAATGTGCCATGAAGGTAGGCACTGATTCAGTTTTGCTGGGTTCCTGGGCGGATCTCAATGGTGCATCACATATTCTGGATATCGGAACAGGTAGTGGTTTGATTGCTATTATGGCAGCACAAAGGAGTAATGCTATTATTACGGCTATCGATATTGACAAGGATTGCTATTTGCAGGCTTCTGATAATTTCAGCAACAGTGCCTGGAGTGAAAGGTTATTTTGTATTCATGCCGGTCTGGCTGATTTTGTGAAATCAGATATGGTAAATGACACTCATTATGACCACATCATATCAAACCCACCCTGGTTTACACAATCGCTAAAATCGGATAATCATTCCCGCAACAGAGCAAGACACAATGATGATTTGCCACCTGAGGAATTGATTTATTCGGCAGCATCATTATTAACCGAAAAGGGGAGGTTTTCGTTGATAATACCATTCTCCGACAAAGACTACATAACGAATCTTTCTCAATCAAACGGTTTATTTCCATCCAGGGAACTGATAGTGATACCCCGTTTCGGTAAATCGCCCAATCGCGTTTTGATAGAATTCATAAAGGGTTTAAGAACAGAAACAGATACCCAAACGCTCACCATTCGTGATGCCTTGGGTAATTATACACCTGAATACTGTCATTTGACAACAGAATTTTATCTGAATTGGTGAAAGTAATACAGTTGTCAACAGTTTTTCATTGTTCGATTCAGAATGAAACGGCAGTTATTTCGGTTTCTTTTTAAAAATATTTAGCTTCAGAAAATCGAAAATATTCCTCTTGTCGTCAATGATTTCTTCTTCTGACGGGATTGTATCAGTGACAATGTATTGACGGGCAGGGCCTTTGATGATGATCTCAGGTTTCAGATTGTCGAATTCATCCTGAGTTATCCATCCTCTGTTTAGCATTTTACCTGACACAAGGGAATAATAGCCTGTTACATAATCGCGGAGATTTCCTTCTTTATCGAATGAATATTTAAACAGTTTAGGTCGTGGAACGATGCTTGCTATATAAATACTTTCAGCAAGTGTTAATTTGGATACATCCTTATTAAAATAGAATTTCGCTGCTTCACTCACACCATATGTCATTGGCCCTGTCTCAATAATGTTTAGATAAACCTCCAGCATCCTGTCCTTCGAGACCATCCTCCTTGATTCAATCAGCCAGGTAATCAGCATTTCTTCAATCTTACGGGTTATGTTCTTGTTCCTGTTCAGGAATACATTTTTGACTAATTGCATACTGATTGTACTACCTCCACGTGCGAATCGCTTTTCTTTGATGTTGGTGATTATGCTATGGCGAATGGCATCAGGTACAAATCCATTATGGTGGTAAAACTGTCCATCTTCGGATGTCATGATGGCATTTTTGAGATGATCAGGGATTTCGGATAGGGTTCTGAAATCGGGGTTGGCTTCTCCGACAATGATTTCACGCACCGGACGGCCATTTTCGTATGGGGTGTAAATAAAAGGATCATTGATATAGGTGAAGTTGGTATTCCCAAAACGCTCAACAGCAAAACCTTTTCCCTGTAGTTCTGCTTGAAAATACAAAGAATCGGGTTGGCTGAAAGGCAATATGAAATCGAGATTGAAGGTGAGATCACCACGCACTTTTATTCCTTCAAGATTATTAAACAACTTAGCAGGTAAGGAATTAAAGAACGACTGAGCATTAAGGGAGGGTTCATGAATGCTTAGTGTAAGCTGCTTTACCGGAGAAGTCTCATATTTTACAAAAGGATGGAAGCCTGTCTCATTAAAAGAGATATAGGTTGAACTGTCTACTTCTATAAAGGACTTGCCTACATTAATGGAATAAGAAATACGACTTTGTTTAAGCTCAACATCATCAGGTGAAATTCTTGGGTGGTTGGCAACCGGCCCTGCAAGCATGGCTTCACCATTTAGCTTTGATACTTCATTTATTCGAGACCATGCAAGCTTGATTTGTGCAGAGTCAAAGGCAAAGTATGTATCCCATCTATCCTTTATGTAGGGGATTATTACCTTTTTATGATAAGCAGATTGTAAAGATAATTCTATGTCTTTTCCGTCAGCATCAATGTGTCCGGCTATCAGCCAATTATCTGTATTATTATGCTCAGTGACCTCAACCGTAGAATTAAAGTTTCGGTCATTTATTTCAAGGACGGGCAGATAAAATGAAAAAGAGTTGGTATCAATTTCAGCGTTAATCCTGAAGTTTCGGATTGTGGTGGTTGCCGGCACATGATTGAAAAGGGCATTCATAAGTATATCTACCCTTGAACCATAATTCTTTTCAGGAAACATGACAATCGTATCTCTGATTGTTGAGTCTTTTTTACGATCAAGCAGAAAAAGGTAGTTGCTGACAGAGTCAACTCTAACGAAATGAATATTGATATTGGAGAGTTCGACTTCAGTGAAACGAAGGCGGTTAAATATAAGATCCAGAGGTTTGAAGCTTACTGAAATAGAATCTATTTGTGCCAGAGTATCACTCTGAAGAGGAACAACTGAAAGGTTAATGATGTTAACAGTTGAAATTCCACTGAAGTGTGCATTTGAGTATCCCGCCTTGATATTGTAGTTTTGTGAAATTGAATTTAATTTTCTGTCGATTACCTTTCGCAGGAGTGAATTCCTGAATAACAGGAATATAATGATAGTAAAAAGAGCCAAAGTTGCAATGCTTAGCATTACAATTTTGGCTCTTTTATTTTTTCCTTTGTGTTCTTTCAAACGTGTAGTTTTTATTTCACAAAGGTAGGAAACCTTTCTATTGCTGATACTGCGCGTCTAAAACGGCAATGGTTGCCATATTAGCTATGTCACGGGCAGAGCATTCGGTAGGCACAACCAGAACCGGTTTATTCATACCCATAAGCACAGGTCCGAGTACTTCGGCTCCACCAACTTCAGCCATAAGTTTATGAGCAATATTCCCTGATGTCAGATTTGGGAAGATCAAAGTGTTTACATCCTTATTCTCCAATCTGCTGAAAGGAAATTTCTTGCTACGTAACTCTTTGTTTAAGGCAAAATCCATTTGAATTTCACCATCTACGATCAATTGTGGATAATCACGATGCAGAATTTCAATGGCTTGTCGCGTCTTTGCCAGGATCTTTGTCTTTTCAGACAATTTAACGGATCCGAAATTAGAGTACGACACGAGAGCAATTACCGGCTCAATATTGAATTTCCTTACTTCCTCAGCGGTCAGCAGGGTGGTATCAACCAAAGTCTGTACGTCAGGATCTAGATTCACTGTAGTATCGGCAAAGAATAATGGTCTCTTCTTTGTGATAATGATTGACATGCTGGATATCCTGTTAAGTCCCGGTTTTGGGCCAATCAGTTTAAGGGCAGGACTAATGACATCACCATAATGGCTTGTAACACCTGAAATCATAGCATCAGCCTCACCTGTTTCAACCATCATCACTCCATAAATATTTCGGTTGAAGGTGAGGTCATACGATTCCTCAATAGTACAGCCTTTACGTTGCCTTTTTTTCCATATCATATCAGCAAAACGCAATCTGGCTTCACGGTTGGAATGGCTCTGTATATCTATAATTTCGGGATTAAGTTCGATGTGATTGTCGGAAATGAGGTGATGTATCTCATCAGGATTGCCTAATAATATGGGTTTTGCAATTCCTTCACGTGAAACCTCACTGGCTGCCCGGAGTACTTTGATATTATTTCCTTCGGGGAACACAACCCGCTTTGGATTTTGTTTTGCCTTAATAACAATGGAGTGGAATAGTTGATTATCAAGGCCAAGACGTTTACTAAGCTCCATCTCATAAGCATCCCAGTCGGTTATTGGTTTGCGAGCCACGCCGCTGTCCATAGCTGCCTTAGCCACAGCAGGAGCCACTCTTGTTATTAAACGCGGGTCAAGAGGCTTAGGAATTATATAATCTTTTCCAAATGACAGGTTATCAACATTGTATGCTTTACTGACACTTTCAGGAACCATTTCTTTAGCAAGATTAGCCAGTGCGTAGACGGCAGCTTTCTTCATTTCTTCATTTATACACATAGCTCTTACATCAAGAGCCCCTCTGAAGATATATGGAAACCCGAGCACGTTATTAACCTGATTAGGAAAATCAGACCTGCCTGTAGCCATTATAAGATCATCGCAGGCTGACATAGCTTCCTCGTATGTGATTTCAGGATCAGGGTTGGCCATCGCGAATATAATTCGATTTTTGGCCATTGAGCATACCATCTCCTTCGACACAATATTTGCTTTAGAGAGGCCAAGAAATATATCGGCACCCTTCATTGCATCAACAAGAGTATAGATGTCGCGATCAGTGGCAAATGCTATTTTATACTTGTTCAGGTCCTTCCTGTCTTTTCGCAATACTCCTTTTGAATCGAGCATTACCATGTTCTCTACCTTAGCACCAAGTGAAATAAGAAGGTTAGCACAAGCTACAGCTGCAGCACCTGCACCATTTATGACGATACGAGCATCCTGGAGTTTTTTATTTGAAAGTTCTAATGCATTTAGCACTCCGGCTGAGCAAATAATGGCTGTACCATGCTGGTCATCATGCATGAGAGGGATGCCTACCTCTTTCTTAAGACGTTCCTCAATTTCGAAGCATTCAGGTGCCTTGATATCTTCAAGATTGATACCCCCGAAAGTAACGGCGATATTCTTGACGGTCTCAACGAATTTATCAATATCTTGAGTATCAACCTCGATATCAAAAACGTCAATATCAGCAAATATCTTAAATAACAGGCCTTTACCTTCCATAACAGGCTTGCCTGAGCCTGCGCCGATATCCCCTAATCCAAGAACAGCTGTTCCATTAGAGATCACTGCCACAAGGTTTCCCTTTGAAGTGTATTTGTAGATTTCATCTTGATTTTTCTCAATTTCCAGGCAAGGATGAGCAACCCCCGGAGAGTAAGCAAGCGATAGGTCGCGTTGGGTGGAATGCGGTTTTGTCGGAATGACTTCCAATTTTCCCGGACGCCCTTCGTTATGATAACGGAGAGCATCCTCTTTTGTCAGGATTGCCATAACTTACGGGTTTTAAGAATTTGTTAACAGTGAATTGCCTTCTGAATTTTCTTAGTAAAATTATAAAACTTATCAACAATGGCGGTTTCGGCTACTGATAATAATTATTTTTACCTTGATAAAATATCTAAGCTAATACATCTGATACAGAGGGGAAAGAGAGATTAATAATGACCAGGTTTTCACATTTACACGTTCATTCGAAATATTCAATACTTGATGGAGCATCTGATATTGGTCAGATGTATAAGAAAGCAGTTAATGATGGCATGCCGGGAATTGCTCTTACCGACCATGGTAATATGTTTGGAGCATTCAAGTTTGTTGCCGAAGCAGAAAAGTATAATATTAAAGGCCAGCCTCCTGTCATTAAGCCGGTGGTTGGATGTGAATTTTACGTTGTTGAAGACCGTCATCAAAAACAATTCACCCGCGACAAGAAGGATGTTCGTTACCACCAGCTTTTCCTTGCAAAGAATGCCACAGGCTATAATAACCTGGTAAAGCTATGCTCACTGGGGTACATTGACGGACTTTACAGTAAATATCCAAGAATTGACAAGGAGTTAATCCTACAGTACCATGAGGGGCTTATTGCTACTACCTGTTGTCTGGCTGCCGAAGTGCCTCGTGCAATAATGAATAAAAGCGAAGAAGAAGCTGAGAAAGTTTTCAAGTGGTGGCTGGACCTCTTCGGTGAAGATTACTATGTTGAATTGCAGAGGCATGGTATCCCTGAACAGAATACAGTAAACGAGGTGTTGCTTCGGTTTGCAAAAAAGTACAATGTAAGAACCATAGCTACAAACGATTCGCACTATGTTGAGCAGGATTTCTATAATGCTCATGATATTCTGTTGTGTGTGAATACCGGAGAGCTGAAAAGTACACCGACACTCAAGGATTATAATGATGATGAGGTTACCGTTAAAGGAAAGAGATTTGCTTTTTACAATGATCAGTTCTTTTTCAAGAACACTGATCAGATGATTGAACTCTTCAGCGATATACCTCAGGCAATTGATAATACAAATGAGATTATCGATAAGGTGGAACTGCTGAATTTGAAGAAGGATATTATGCTTCCTCATTTTCAGTTGCCTGATGGAATGACTGATCAGTTTCAATATCTGTATGAGAAGACTTATGAGGGAGCACGTAAGAGATATGGTACGCTGACTCCTGAAATAGAGGAACGACTAAACTTTGAGCTTGATACTATTAAAAAGATGGGCTTCACCGGATACTTCCTGATTGTAGCTGATTTTATAAGCGCAGGAAGAGAATTAGGTGTGTTTGTAGGTCCAGGTAGAGGTTCAGCTGCAGGATCGGTGGTTGCATACTGTATCGGGATTACCAACATTGATCCGATGAAATACAATCTGCTGTTTGAGCGATTCCTAAATCCTGACAGAAAGAGTATGCCTGATATCGACACTGATTTTGATGATGAGGGCAGGCAAAAGGTAATTGATTATGTGGTAGAAAAATACGGAAGAAATCAGGTGGCGCAAATTGTCACATTTGGTACTATGGCTGCCAAAAGCTCTATAAAAGATGTGGCCAGAGTTCTCGATCTTCCACTTAATGATTCTAATGCTTTAGCAAAACTGGTTCCTGAAAAGCCCGGTATTGAGTTGAAAAGAGTGATGTTTGCTCCGCTTTCAGGTAAAGACAGCCTGGTAGAGAAGGAGGCACTTAACAATGAAGACCTTGATGGAATTAAGAAACTTCGTGAGATAGCCAAGGGTGATGATTTGAGGGCAGAAGTGCTAAGGGAAGCGGTAAAACTGGAAGGAAGTGTCAGAAGTACAGGTATGCATGCTGCTGGAATCATTATTGCTCCTTCTGATTTAACTGATATTATTCCTGTAGCCACATCAAAGGAAACCAACCTGTTGATCACTCAATTTGAAGGAAAGGAAATTGAAGATGCAGGAGTTATCAAGATGGACTTTCTGGGACTCAAGACATTAAGCATCTTAAGAGATGCGTTGAAATTAATTGAGGAGAATCACCATACAAAGATCAATCTTGATGAGATACCGCTTGATGATCAGGCAACGTTAGAGTTATTCCAGCGAGGTGAAACAAACGGTACTTTCCAGTTTGAATCTCCGGGAATGCAGAAACATCTTCGCGAGCTCAAGCCTGACAAGTTTGAAGATCTGATAGCAATGAATGCCCTTTATCGTCCCGGTCCATTGGATAACATCCCTAATTTCATTGCCAGGAAGTTTGGAAGAGAAAAAGTTACTTATGATACTCCGGAAATGGAGGAGCACCTGAAAGAGACTTATGGAATTACAGTCTACCAGGAGCAGTTGATGTTGCTTTCACAAAAACTGGCAGGATTCTCTAAAGGTGATGCCGACGTTTTAAGAAAAGCCATCAGCAAAAAGAATCAGGAAACGCTTGCTAAGAATAAGGCAAAGTTCGTTGAAGGTTGTTCGAAAAATGGTATTGATACAAAGGTGTCTGAAAAGATATGGTCAGGATGGGAAGCTTTTGCATCGTATGCATTTAACAAGTCGCACTCAACCTGTTATGCCTTTGTAGCCTTCCAGACAGCATACCTTAAAGCACATTATCCTGCAGAATATATGGCTGCAGTGATGACGCACTCATTAAATGATCAGAAGAAGATAACCTTCTTTATTGATGAGACTAAGCGTATGGGTATTCCTGTACTGGGACCGGATGTTAATGAGTCGGGTTATCAGTTTACTGTTAATAAGAAGCAGGAAATCCGCTTTGGCATTGGTGGAATCAAAGGTATTGGGGAGAATGCAGTATCCGCCCTTATTGAAGAAAGAAATAATAATGGTCCTTACAGGAATATTTTCGACTTAACAAGGAGAGTAAATTTACGTACAGTAAACAAGAAGAGTCTTGAAGTTCTTGCAATGGCAGGAGCATTCGATAATTTTCCTAATTCACACAGAGCACAGTATTTCTATAAAGAATCAGAAGATGGCCCTACTTTTTTGGAAAAAGTAATCAGGAATGCATCGGAATATCAGGCACATAAGAGTGTGATGCAGGTAAGTTTATTTGGTGAATCTTCTGAAAGTGATATGCCTGAGATAAAACTTCCGGAATGTGAGCCTTGGAGTAATTTCACTCAACTACAAAAAGAAAAGGAAATACTTGGCTTCTATGTTTCAGGCCATCCATTAAATGACTATACTTTAGAGATTGAATCTTTTTGTAAACACACGGTAACTGATCTGCTTGAAGAAAACAGTAAGGCAAATGCCGGTGCCCAAATGTCAGTTGCCGGAATAATTACAAATCCCCGCCATGCAATATCAAAAACTAATAAACCATGGGGATCCTTTTCATTAGAGGATATGTATGATACTGTGACCCTGACATTGTTTTCGGAAGATTACTTACGGTTTAAACATTTGTTAGTTGATGGTACTGCAGTCCTTATAAGAGGTACATTTCAGAAGAGGTACAATTCGGATGCGTATGAATTCAGGATTTCTGCTATGATATTGTTAGTTGAAGCATTAGAGAAGTTAACGCAGAAAATCCTGGTAAAAGTTGATGCTTATCAACTGACCGATGAACTTATTGGGCAATTAAAAGCCCTGAGGGATAAATACAAAGGAACTTGTCCAATGACAATGGAAGTTGAGGATGAGGCAGAAAAGATAAGAGTGAAATTATCATCCAAAGTGATGGTATCTCCTTTGTTTGCCGTTGAAGTGAAAAGAAACATTAAGGATGTAGAAGTCTTCATCAATTAAAATAAAAATAGTACTTTTGGCTCTCATTTATTTCATAAACAATTAAAAAATAGACGATATGGCTCTCGAGTTGACTGATGCGAATTTTGAAGAACTCGTATTAAAATCAGATAAACCAGTACTTGTTGATCTTTGGGCAGAATGGTGCGGACCATGTAGAATGGTTGGTCCAATTGTTGATGAATTAGGACATGAATATGATGGAAAGGCAGTTGTTGCAAAGCTCGATGTTGATAACAATCCATCAATAACCGCACAGTTTGGTATCCGCAATATTCCAACAATTCTGTTCTTTAAAGGAGGTGCAGTAGTTGATAAGCACGTAGGTGTTGCACCAAAATCAGTATTAGCAGGAAAACTCGAGAAATTACTTTAGCATTATCAAATTATACTGCCGGGATGCAACAAAGTTTGTATCCCGGCAGTTTAATGTTTTATTATGCCAATAGAACAAGTCAGATTTGAAGAGTTATTACCGCTTGAACTTCTGGCACATCAGGTCGTTGAAGGCTTTATTACCGGCTTACATAAGAGTCCTTTTCATGGCTTTTCAGTAGAGTTTGCTGAACACCGACTCTATAATCAGGGCGAATCAGTTAAACATATCGACTGGAAACTATATGGGCGCACTGACAGGTTATATGTTAAGAGGTTTGAAGAAGAGACAAATCTGAGGTGTCAGATAGTAATTGACGGCTCATCGTCAATGTATTTTCCATTAATAGATAAGCCTACAATTGAAAAACCGGACAAAATGACTTTTTCGGTGTATGCTGCTGCAGCAATTATTCAATTGCTACATCGTCAGCGAGATGCTGCCGGGTTGAGCATTTTTGATGAGAATATAAAAGTGCATACTGAAGCACATTCAAACCTCGTACATCGAAAATTCCTGTATAGTAAGCTCAATGATCTGATTAAGAAGGAAAATGAAAAGAAAGGTCTGACTACTCGTGCTGCCGGTGCACTTCATGAGGTAGCTGATAATATTCATAAACGTTCACTTGTGATTATTTTCAGCGACATGTTTGATAATGAAATTGATGCTGATCTCTTTTCAGCTCTGCAACATTTAAGGCATAATAAACATGAAGTGATTCTCTTTAATGTGAATGATAAAAAAGCAGAGGTAGATTTTGCATTTGACAACAAGCCATATAAGTTCATAGATCTTGAATCAGGTGAGGAAATAAAGATCAAACCTCAGGAAATCAGGCAAGATTATATCAGGAAAGTATCTGATTTCCGTTCAGAATTAATTCGCAGATGTGCACAATACCACATTGAATTTGTTGAAGCTGATATTAATCTGGGCTTCAAACAGATTTTGCTGCCCTTCTTATTGAAGCGAATGAAGATGATGTAACTGTTTCATTCTCCTTATCTTACCAAAACAAATATACACCTTCCTAATGTAATGATCTATGGCAATTCATGAAGATTTCCTTAAACGGTTAGAAGAACAATTAGGACATCATGGTCCCTGGCCACAGGTGTATATGTTCAAATTTATTATCCCTGATAATAACAGAAATTATGCAATATTGCAGAGCATCTTCGGAGAATTATCAAAATTCAGTGTACGTCAATCTTCCAAAGGGAAATACTTATCTGTCACAATAAAAGAGATGATGATGGATCCTGCAGAAATAATACTGAAATACAAGCAAGCATCAATTATTGAGGATATCATTGCTCTGTAATCCTTATTTTGTATTCCCGGACTTCATTTAAGGAACAAAAAAAACAGACCGTCCCATAAGGTCGGCCTGTTTTTTGTATTGAGTATGGTTTATTAACTGATAGTCTGTTACTTAACAATCACTTTCTGCATGTAGATACCCTGCTGAGTATTTACTTTGAAAAGATAAGTACCTGCCGGGATATCGCTTATACTAATACGGTTTGATGGTGTATTAATTGTTTTTACGATTTTACCGTAAAGGTTTACTATCTGCAGTTGTTGAATTCCGATTCCGTTAATAAAAATAACATCTGTAGCAGGAGTAGGATAAATAGTCACCTGATTTTCAGGAGTCGATATTACACCTGTAATAAGTCCTAAGGTGATTTCCAAAGCTTCTCCATTAACAATTGCTATTCCTGTAATTGTATCTGAGAATGGGGCAGTCACATTGTAGGGATATTCACCATCTTTAAGTTCAATGGTAGCAATGCCTTGCGAATCTGTTAAAAGAGTTGAATCTGCAATAACTATTGTAGCACCCTCTATTGGATTTTCATCGCGGGTTACAATGAATTTAACAGGATAAACAGGATCAGGAACAATAGCAGTTAATTCAACATTAACTGTTGTTGGTTCATTTGCTATAGTTACTGAACCAGTTGCATCTTCAAAACCTTCCTTAGTAACAGTAAAATCGTATGTGCCTGAGAATATTCCAATCAGTGCAGTTCCGTTGGCACCGGTAATTAATTCATAATCACCTATTGATATTGTGGCACCTGCCACCGGAGCTTCGTCAGCTGTAACATTAAATGTCAATGGATAAACTGCAATGTTCAATGTTATTGAAACAACAAGTGAATCACCGGTTAAGGCGAAATTATCAAGCACAGATGAATATCCTGTTGCACTTGCCTCATAAGTATAAGAACCGGTTAAAAGCAATGTTGAGATTGTACCTGTTTCATCAGTAGTAAATTGCTCTGATGTTCCCTGAAGTGCTATTGTTGCTCCTTCTATTGGATTCTGCTCAGTATCCCTTACAGAGAATGTAATATACTGTCTTGCAGGCATAAAATGCACCTGACCAAGAGAGCTGTTATCGTTTTGATGAGTAACCATTTCTTCAATAGATGCTTCATCCTGTGAAGTTACACTCCAATGGTTTCCTTGAGCATATTGCTCCAATGGACCGTTGTTATAAAGGTCGTAAAGGACTCCATTATTTCCATTATTGAGGAACGTATTTAATCCGGGATTGTAGTTTGCAGGATCAATGTTACCCATATTAACCACAGGATAGCCTATGATTGTAATACCCCACAGATTCTCTTGAATATGGTTGCCTGTAACAACTGCATGTTGATAAGCAGATGCGCTGCTGGCAGTAAAGTTAATACCGCTACCACCTAAGTCAGGATTATTCTGAATGTTGTTTCCGATAAGGACATTGTATCTTACCCACGCATTCATTCCACTGCCTGTAATAGTGATACCATAGCGGTTGTTAATAACAACATTTGAATCAATGACTACATCACCTTCAACGCCAAGTAATGATGAGTATGCAATACCACCAGAGTTAGTAAATCCGTTACCAATAACTGTGTTTCCTACAATATAAGTTGTACCACCTTCACCTGCCGGACCCATATTTATTTGAGGACGGTTACTGTTCTCGGTTGTATTACCATAAATATAGTTATTGCGAATTACTACAGGTGAATCAGTATTAGAACCTGATGCTACAGCTCCACGCTGGTTGTTCTTTATAACATTATTGATAATTTCGGCATAACCGGTTATGTCAAGTACTGCAGCTGAGGAAAAAGATCCTGCACTTGACCCGGATTTATAATAGTTGTGCTGCAATACACTATTCGAAATATGGAATGAGCCACCCGACAATACCCGTATTCCTCCACCATACTCAATGATTGCATTTTTAATAATGGTTTCATGACCTTCCTGGAATTTTAATCCTCTCCATTTGTTTGCTGAGAGTGAATCCAATGCAGTGAAAATTACCGGTGTGGCAGCATCAACTGTAAGATTACCGAATGATTCAATGTATGAAAGATCGTGAAAAAGAATTGAAGTTCCGTTAAGAATTTCGATAGTATCACTATGACTGATTACAAGACTACCATTAATTTCATAATGGTCTCCGTTAGTAAAAACTACGCCGCCTGAATTAGCAGCCAGTTCATCAAGATCCCACCGTACTCCTGTTCCCGGAGTAGTGTATTGCGCCCCTGCAATTAAAGACAAAGCAAGGAGCATCAAAGTAAAATAATGCTTCATGATAAGCGTAATTTAGAAATTAAATTATAGAATTAATTAGTTGAATATTATTCCCAATTTTTGCGAAGATAATGGTTTTCTTGCATATAATAGAACTTTAAAGCTAGTATTTTGAATAACTATACAACGAAAACTGCTGCCATTATTTCCTGGTAGTAATATTCATTTTTTACTCAATAAGCCCTATTATAATTTTACTTGTTAATGATAGTGCAAAAAAAAAGACTGAACCCAAACAGGTTCAGCTTTTTTTTGCATAAAATTAGTTTAACTACTAGCAAATTGACAAACCGATTCACTATTTAGCAAAAGCAATAGCACGTGTCTCGCGAATTACTGTTATTTTAATCTGTCCCGGATAAGTCATTTCATCCTGAATCTTACGAGAGAGATCGTATGATATCTTGTTTGCTTCATCATCCGAGACTTTATCCGCACCAACTATAACCCTTAACTCTCTTCCGGCCTGGATGGCATAAGTTTTCACTACACCGGGGTAGGAGAGGGCTAACTCTTCAAGATGATTTAGTCGTTGGATATATGCTTCAACTACTTCACGGCGGGCACCAGGACGAGCACCTGAGATTGCATCACATGTTTGTACAATCGGAGCTATAAGGCTTTCCATTTCGACTTCATCGTGATGAGCTCCAATAGCGTTACAGATATCGAGTGGCTCTTTGTATCTCTCGGCTATTTTCATACCGAGTAGTGCATGTGGTAATTCAGGCTCATTGTCAGGAACCTTACCGATATCATGCAATAAACCGGCTCTTTTAGCTTTCTTAGGACTCAGGCCAAGTTCAGCTGCCATAGTTGCACATAGGTTAGCTACTTCTTTTGAATGTTGCAGCAGATTTTGCCCGTACGATGAACGGTATTTCATCTTTCCAATCATTCTGATTAGTTCAGGGTGTAATCCATGTATCCCCAAATCGATTGTTGTGCGCTTACCGGTTTCGATAATTTCTTGTTCTATTTGCTTTTTAACTTTGGCAACAACTTCTTCAATGCGGGCAGGATGTATTCTACCATCGGTAACAAGTTTATGCAGTGAAAGTCGGGCAATCTCACGGCGAACAGGGTCAAATCCTGATAAGATAATAGCTTCAGGTGAATCATCGATAATGATTTCTACTCCTGTAAGTGATTCCAGTGTGCGTATATTTCTTCCTTCACGACCAATTATCCTTCCCTTAATTTCCTCACTTTCAATGTTGAATACCGAGACGCTATTTTCAATTGCATGTTCAGCGGCAGTACGTTGTATGGTTTGGATGACAATTTTCTTAGCCTCATTATTAGCAGTAAGTTTAGCTTCTTCAACGATGTCTTTAATATGCACCATTGCTTCGGCCTTAGCTTCATCTTTCAGAGTGTCAATGAGCTGGGTTTTAGCCTGTTCAGCTGACATGCCTGAGATAGTTTCCAACTGATCAATCTGTTGCTTAATTGCTTTATCAAGGTCCTGTTGTTTTTTGTTAATGATCT
The DNA here is from genome assembly GCA_023441805.1 of Bacteroidota bacterium. Lineage (GTDB taxonomy): Bacteria > Bacteroidota > Bacteroidia > Bacteroidales > Lentimicrobiaceae > Lentimicrobium. The sequence goes on along the minus strand of JAEZNO010000021.1, from coordinate 174,624 downwards.
CAACCTGAGCAGTCAAATTATCCTTGATAGCGGTTAGTTCTTTTTGTTTACGCTGAATCTCTTCGAATTTCTGAGAGATAGTAGCTTCTTTTTGTTTTAGTCTGTTTTCGTTCTTAAGAATTTCTTTGTTTTTTTCCTGAAAAGTGTTCTCATAATCAGATTTCATCTGTAAGAATTTCTCTTTTGCCTGGAGTATCTTATCTTTTTTAATCATTTCGCCTTTTTCTTCGGCGTCTTTGATTATGTTCTCACTTTTCTTCACAATCACCTTTTTAAGAAGAGTGGTTGTGATTACTACACCGGCTGCAATTCCTGCGAGAATTGCTACGATGCCTGTTATTAATGTCTCCATAATGATAATTAGTTGGTTTATTATAATTAGATTAGGAGGGAGTAAGACAAAAAAAACCCGCACTGATCTAGAGTTTTGGTAAACCCCAAAACTACATATCTGGGGCTGCCAACGATGTCAAACGTCCAATGCCCCCATAAAGGGAGACCGGCAAAGCCGGTTAAGGCCTGTTTTCCGATTCGCTATGAGCTTAACCCCAAAGTTATAAATGTTGAGTTTACAAACTTGGTCGATTCAATGCGGGATATCTTTATTACCTGTCAAAGAACTGATGTTAGGCTTTTATTGCAAATGTTCTGTTAATAATTGATCAATTTCAGCTAGTTTATCTAACATTTCGTTATCTCTGTACCTCAATTGGCTTTCATATTCAATTGAGCTGGCTGCAAACTGAAGTGCTACCATGGCCAGTAAATCCTGTTTATCTTTAAATTCAAAGTAGCTGGCATAATTCTGAATTTGTTCCTCGATACTTTTTGCTGCTTTTCTGACCCCCTCTTCTTCACTTCTCTTAACTTTAAGCTTATAAGGCCTGTCTGCTACCACTACAGTTATCGAGAGTTCATCCATTATCCTATCAATTAACAGTTTATTTATTTAAAAGTCGTACACAATTGTCAATTTCCCGCAAAAGTTCATTAATTTTTAATTTTACTTCCGTCTTACTTTCCTCTTTACTCAAAGATTTTGCTAATTTTAGTATTTTAATTTTATCTTGTTGATCACTAATGTGAGCTTCCAGATTTCTTATATTCGCTTTTAGTTCATTAATTCTATTTTTTAACTCTTTATTCTCATTTTCAAGCAGTTCAATCTGACTAATTAATTTACGTACCTTGTAATCTATACCTGATATAATTGTTCCGGCACTTTCCATTAGTTACAGTATTGAACTCGTGCAAAGATATACCAAAGTTGTGAAATTGCCAACCATCCTACACAATGCTTTCATTTACCAAATATAATAAATTAAAACAAAGTTTGGAAGTTAATTTACTCATCATTGAAAAATATTAACCATGACTGAAGATTTTCTACACTACATCTGGCAAAACCAACTATTCAAAGACCAATTAACAACTACTTTCAACGAACCAATAACTGTTTTGAATTCAGGATTCCATAACCTGAATGCCGGACCCGATTTTTCCGACGCGCGACTTAACATCGGTGGTACCTTATGGGCAGGTAATGTGGAAATCCATGTCAATTCATCTGATTGGTTTAAGCATGGCCATCAAAACGATGATGCCTATAAAAACGTGGTTTTGCATGTTGTGTTTAATGACGATGCTGAAGAGAGCCCTGCAGGTATGCCTGTATGTGAATTAGCCGGAAAAATTGATCTTAAACTTTACGAGAGTTATCTGCAATTCATTGAGAACCCGACCTTTGTCCCTTGCATTGAATCAATTGACCGTGTTCCTCAAACTGATATGATTCTTTGGATGGAGAGAATGCTGATTGAAAAGTTAGAAAGTAAGGCTGATCTTATCCAAACAATTCTTACTACTTCAAATAATGATTGGGAGGAGGCACTTTATCAAATATTAGCCAGAAGCTTTGGATTCAACATCAATTCTCTTCCATTCGAAATGCTTGCCAGATCTTTGTCTTATAAAATTCTGGCCAAACATTCCGATAACAGATTTCAGATTGAAGCACTTCTATTCGGTCAGGCCGGTATGCTCACTCACGACATGATTGATCCTTATAGTCAGGAACTGTTTAATGAATATTCATTTCTTAGAAAGAAGTATGCACTTGTTCCAATTGATAAGTCTTTATGGAAGTTTTTAAGATTACGACCGGTTAATTTCCCTACTATTCGCATTTCACAATTTGCCCACCTTATTTCAAGTCATGCAGGATTACTGGCTTCTTTGGTTTCAATGAAATCAATCGATGAATTGACTGAAGTTTTTAATCTTAGTGCTTCTGAATACTGGAACAATCATTTTACATTCGACAATTTCTCAAAAGGAATGCCAAAACTACTGGGTGAGCAATCACAACGACTGCTGATAATAAATGCAATTCTTCCCTTTTTATTCGTGTACGGACGAAGTGTTGCTGACGACAATCTATGCAACAGAGCACTTTCGTATTATGAAAAATTGCCTGCTGAATCAAACTCAATTATCAGTGAGTGGAAACAGGCAAAAATCTCAATTGAATCGGCCTGGCATACTCAGGCATTAATAGGGTTGAAATTACTATATTGTGATAAACGTAGATGCCTGAATTGCCGAATAGGTAATGTCTTGATGAAAGATCCAGCTTTTTTTCTATAAAACTAAATGTATTGGAAGGTTGTGATTGTTAAGGTGAAATTTAAGTGATAATAAAAGAACTTTAGAATAATAATTAAAAAGCAGTGGTCTTTGCATACTTTCTTTTATTTTTTCTCATATTTGCATGTAATCGCTCTTAATAAGTCATACCACTAACTAAGTTCTTTTGAATGAGTAACAAAGAAAACTGGGGATCAAGAGTAGGATTGGTCCTTGCGATGGCAGGTAATGCTGTTGGATTTGGTAATTTTCTGCGATTTCCGGTCCAGGCTGTTCAAAATGGTGGCGGTGCATTTATTATTCCGTATATCGTATCTTTTCTTGTAATGGGCATTCCACTTCTATTAATTGAGTGGACGTCGGGTAGGTATGGGGGTAAGTTTGGTCATCATTCAACTCCTTTTATTTTGAATAGTATGAACAAACGTGCACTCTGGAGGTACGTCGGAGTATTCGGCATATTCTCAAACATTGCAATTGCCGCATATTATTGCTACCTCGAGAGTTGGACTATGTCGTATATGTTCCATTCAGTTTTTGGTACATTCGACTCGATGAACCAATCTGAGGTTGCTCGTTTCTTCTCTGATTATACGGATATTACCGTTTCGACAACAGGTATCCCCTATGAAGCGGTTGTGTTTTTCGTACTCTGTATTGCACTAAATACATATATATTAAGCAGAGGACTTACAGGTGGTGTTGAAAAAGTTGCCAAGCTTGGTGTCCCAATGTTGATTTTATTTGGGTTTTTCCTTGCTATAAAAGGAGTTACTCTCAGGGCTGGTCATGAAGGTGCAATTAATAGTGGAACCGTAGGACTTAATTTCCTGTGGACACCTGATTTTAGTTCATTGTCAAACCCTAAAGTTTGGCTTGCTGCTGCAGGACAGATATTTTTCACGCTTTCGGTTGGCATGGGGTCTATTCAATGTTATGCTTCGTATGTTAAGAAGAATCAGGATGTTGCATTGAATGCAATGTCAGCCGGATGGATGAATGAATTTGTTGAAGTAGTGTTGGGTAGCTCAGTGCTGATTCCAATTGCAATAGGTTATTTGGGTATTGACAGGGTTGTTGAACTTACCAGTTTGGGAGGATTGGGGCTAGGTTTTCGAACAATGCCATTTCTGTTTGAGCAATGGGGACCTATACTTTCCGCAGTTGCAGGCTTCGCGTTTTTTGCCATGCTGTTTTTTGCAGGAATCACATCCTCACTTGCAATGGGAACTCCCGGATTGAGTTTTCTTATGGATGAATTTAACATGTCAAGAAAGAAGTCTGCTCTCTCTTTTGGAATAATTACTCTATTACTTGGATTGCCTACAGTTTTTTTCTTCAACGAAGGAGTGTTTGATGAATATGATTATTGGGGAGGTACTGTTTCATTGGTTGTATTTGCACTCTTCGAATCAATTTTATTTGCCTGGATATTTGGTATAAAGAAGGGATGGCAAGAAATAACCTCAGGTGCCGATATTAATATTCCAGGTATTTATAAGTACATAATCAAGTATATAACACCTGTAGCACTAATCTGTGTATTTCTTGGTGCTATGTTCCGACCGGTAAATGATGACTGGAGCTCACTAAGCTTGACCGGTTGGTCCTTACATAATGAAAGTATTATCGGGCAGATACAACACAAAGGTATCGGACCAAACGATAAATGGTTTTCTGATTCTTTCTATTCCGAGACCGACGGTAATGTTGACTCAATTTTTCAGGACAATAAACGTTGGTATATCTCTGTTACCAAAAGTATTAATGATACAAAGTCAAGTAAAAAGGCATTTGAGTTTAAACCTTCAAAACATAAGGTAATTGTCCAGCCAGGTCAGGATGTAGCTGTTGGTGAACCTCTATTTACAGGTAAGGTAATCAACAGAGTGTTTTATATTGACATGGCAAGAATGCTGCTTGTAATGACTTTTCTGTTTATTAGTGCTTTAGTGTTTTATGCATATCGCAGGCGTAAAAAAGAAAGGAGGGCAATATGAATTCAAGTGCTCTGATATTAATGATCACCGTTGAGTCGATTGTAACTTTTTTAACTTGCTACTTCTTCTACAGGGTTTTAGTTTCCAAACCGAAACCCGAAGATGAGAATGAGAATGAAACCAAGTGGTAAAATAAAAACGAGAATAAAAGACTACTTTACTTTCAGCAGTGCCGAACGGAATGGTGTTATTGCTCTACTCTGTCTCATTATCCTTATCCCTTTTGGAGTCAGCACTATTCTGAATAGAAAGACTTCTGTACCTACAACTGATAGTTTATTTAATATTGAAGCTGAGAATTTTTTAAATAGCATTCGCATTCAGGAGGGGACTGATTCTTATCGAGAGGTACATCATGTAAAGTCTTCAGATTTTTCAAAAGGGCAGCACTTTAAACCATTTCGTTTTGATCCTAATACTGCAACACTCTCAGATTATGTTGAGATGGGCTTTACTGAAAAGCAGGCATTAACAATAATTAAGTATCGAAATAAAGGAGGCACTTTCAGTAAAAGAGAGGATTTTGCCAGACTCTATGTAGTTGATGAGAAGACCTACAAGATATTTGAACCCTACATTTTTATCACGCCCGTATACAACAGTCTTTCCAAACCATCAACTACAGAAGCTTCAACTTTGAGTAAAGAGTCAATTTCTTCAGAAAGTGTTTTGATTGAAATTAATGCTGCTGATTCATTGCAGTTATTATCAATAAAAGGAATAGGGCCTGTTTTTGCTTCAAGAATTATTAAATACCGAAAGCTAATAGGAGGTTTTGCCACAAAAGAGCAGTTAAGAGAGGTGTACGGCATTGATAGTTTAAGATATGCTGAAATCAGCCGACAGGTTGTGGTTGACACAACTCTTATACACAAAATCAGGATTAATGAAGTGACATTGCCTGAGCTTCAGAAACATCCATATGTGAATTATTATACGGCAAAAGCAATAATAGATAAGAGAATTCAAACCGGAAGGTACACTTCATTCACTGATCTTGAAAATGCAATTAAAGGCAAAAGGGAGCAGATTAAGAAACTGAAACCATATCTTCAATTTTAAGGCAGTGGCATGTTTTAATTAGTTGTTCTATTCAGGTTTATTAATTGAGTCACCATCTTTCTCCCGGTAAAAATAAGTAACCGGAGGTTGCTGTGATGAGTTGTCTATGTCTTTAGTGGTATCGTCAATGTTTTCATCATCTTCTTCATTCTCATCACTCCAGTATTCGGGTTTCTGTGGGCCTGTATCGCGATAGAAGAAGGCTAAAACAACTCCCGCAATAGCTCCCATTAAATGTCCTTCCCATGATATTCGTTCCTTAACTGCGAATCCTGGAAAAATTCCCCAAATAAAACTACCATAAAGAAATACAACAAGAAGACTGAATGCGGCCAGTCGGGGTTCTTTCCGAATTACTCCGCTTACAAAATGAAAAGAGGCCAGAGCGTATACGACACCGCTGGCACCTATGTGATATGAATTTCCTCGTGCAAAGACCCAAACCCATAATCCTGTCATCAGCCACGAAATTATGAGCAACTGCCATGCTTTCGACTTGTAATAGTAAAACAGAGCAGCACTTAAAAGAAAGAAGGGGATTGAATTTGAAATTAAGTGTTCAATACTTCCATGAACAAGTGGAGAAAATAATATCCCTTTAAGACCTTTAACCTGCAAAGGCAATATTCCTAAGAAGGCAAATGAAGTGTCAAGGAGGGTTTCAATAGCTTTTACAATCCATAGCACTGCAATTATTGATGCAGCTTTTAAAGATGCGGAAAGCAACTGACCCTTTTCTTCTGCTTCATTTAGTGCCATTATAGTTTACTTATTTGAATTCGGCCGGTTTCTTTATAGTAAATACCCTGCTGATGTTAAATCCAAAATAAATGTCTCCATTACTCCATTTTCCTTGAGTTTCAGTCACTAAGGCTCTGTCAAACATTGGTTGTGCATTTGTAAAATGAAGTTGGAAGACATGTCCTCCGGTTTCAATATCAAAGCCAATTGATAAAGGATCAACAGTATTATCGGCTATGTAACCGGGAAGGTTATAGAAATACTCAACATTGAGACTTGTTCTCTTTGTTAGTTTGTATCTGCCACCCATTCCAATTGCAAAATTATCATTAGTGCCTGTTTCAACAACTAAATTCTTATGAACATGCACCGGTGCAATTTGGAGTGATAAATTTTCACTGAACTTTCTGGCAATAAGTAGTTGATTTACAAATGATAATCGTGAGCTAAAATAATTTGTTCTTTCTTCATCCTGCCACTTTAATGAAAAGAGATCCATTCCTGTAAAAGCTGAAATTGAAATAGGTATGTTTCTTAAGCCTTTACTTTGTCGGAGGATTTTTGCTTTGACAAATCCATCGAAAGTCTTCTGATAAGTACTTCGTCCAATGCCAACACTAATGAAATTATTGATTCCATATTCCAGACCCAGGCGAATAGTTGCCTGATCTAATCCAAAAAAGTCATAGGCACCCTGATTTAGCCTACCAAAGTGATGTGAAATCATAAATAGTAACACTCCATTGGCAGGGTTCTCAATTGATTGCCCTGAAACCAGTCTTGTGGTTTTGAATGTTGCAGTAGTATATTCAATCTTAGGCTCTTCTTCACCGAATACATCCATCAAATCCTGAGCCGATCCATTTAATGAATAGAACACTGCGAAGATTGGGATAATTATTTGTAAAATGTGTCTCATAATTCAGCTTTTATTAATATTCAGGCTCTAATTGCGGAAATTGTATCTTTTTTGATTCATTCTAATTATTTGGTGCACCCTGATTAATCCAAACTTTTATTTTACTCAGGTCGCAATCTGAGAGTTTCTGGCCATTAAATGGCATTGGTATGGCACCCGGTTCATGATTGATTGCTTTCCAGAAGATTCCGCTATTCACCGGATTAATCAGATCATTGTAATTATCGGTAATCACTCCACCGTTATTTATAGTTGTGTTATGACAAATGTTACAGTGCTGACTCAGAATTGGTTGTACAGTTTGCGAGAATGTAATATTAGTCGTATCGCATGTGCTGATTCCAGAGTATAAATCTTCTTCACTGTCATAATAGCATGAAGTAAGAGACAAGGCTGAAATTGCTGTCAATAAACTCAAAAGAAGAATGTTTTTCATGATTTTCAATTAGTTGTTAAGACTTCCGGCTTCAATCCATTTACGTACCTGCGCTATTTTACAATCAGGTAATTTGGCTGCATTAAAAGGCATTGGGATAAAACCCGCTGAATGAGATATTGTGCCAAGCAGCCTGCCATCGTTAGCAATAGCAGCAACACCCTGATAACTGTCTAAAACTACTCCTGCGTTTGAAAATGAGGAATTATGACATCCGACACAATTTTGCTGAATTATTGATCTAATGGCTCCGGAATATGTAAACACTGTTGTGTCACAATCTGTATCACAGTGATTATTGAGTGCACCCTGATTAATCCAGTTTCTTATGAGGGCAATACTTTCACTACTTAATCTTGGAAATGGAGCAGGTGGCATTCTGTCATCATCATCTTCCTCAGTAATCTTTTCATAAATTTCACTATCTGACGCATCACCCGGTTCAATATGACCACTACTGATAATATGGGAATAATCAGACAATATTAAGTCGTGTTCAGCCGTTGTAGCATCATGACAGCCTGATAATGCGCAACTTGACTGAAAAATCGGGAGCACTTGATTTTGAAAATACGTCGTGTCGGGATCACATGTTATCAGACCTAATGTGTCTGAAGGATTAGGATTTAGAGGATCATCTTCATCAGGCTCATGTTTGCATGCATTAAATGCAATCAATAATGATGACAAAATTATTCCAATAGTGGCTGGGTATTTGTGTTTCATGCGGTTAGGAGCTTAATAAACATAAAGGTAGTGAAAAAAAATAAAAGACATGTTCTACTAAAAATTGTTAATAACCCTCAGTTATTTCTTTTAATAATCAACCTAATAAATCAATAAAGCGTAATTTTGTTTTGCTTAATTCGAAAAAATATCTTCAACCATGACCAAATCGGGAAATTTATATAAAATCGCTTTCTCACTTCTCCTTGCTCTGGGTCTACTTAGTTTTCAAACTACCAGCGCACAAAGGAATGAAATCAGGGCAAATGTTGAAAAGTACTCCAGTCTTCTTCAATTCATAAATTATTACTATGTGGATTCAACTGATCAGGATGAATTGACTGAAACAGCTATTGTCTCAATGCTAAAAGAGCTTGATCCGCATTCAATTTATCTGTCGAAAAAAGAAGTAAAAAGAGCCAATGAGCCATTACTTGGAAATTTCGAAGGTGTTGGTATTCAATTTCAGATATATAATGATACCATTCTTGTAATTTCAGCTGTCCCGGGAGGCCCTTCTGACAAGCTAGGCATTATGGCGGGTGATAAAATTATTCGTATCAATGAAGAGGATGCCTTTGGTAAGAAGGTTTCAAATACCTATGTAATGGAAAAACTAAGGGGACCTAAAGGAACCGAAGTGGAGATTGATATTCTTCGCAATAACTCACTTCCCCTTATATCGTACACCATTAAGAGAGATAAAATTCCTTTAAATAGCATCGACGCAACTTTTATGCTTGATGAACAGGTAGGATACATAAAACTCACCAGGTTCGCCAGAACTTCAATGGATGAGATGAAGACTGCCATCGCATCATTGAAAAGCAAAGGCATGAAGGATCTGATACTTGACTTACGCAACAATTCAGGTGGTTTTCTGGATATTGCAGTTGAGTTGTCAGATGATTTTCTTCCTGCTAACCGTTTGATAGTATATACTGAAGGACTTAGAAGTCCAAGAATGGAATTTAAAGCGACAAATAAGGGGAATTTTGAAGAGGGAAAATTAATAGTTCTGGTTAATGAAGGTAGTGCCTCAGCAAGCGAAATCGTTGCAGGTGCTGTACAGGACTGGGATCGTGGTCTTATTGTTGGACGCAGATCATTCGGTAAAGGATTAGTTCAACGCCCATTCCTTCTCCCCGATAGTTCAATGATAAGATTAACTACCGCAAGATATTATACTCCTTCGGGAAGAAGTATACAAAAATCCTATGAAGGTGGAGTGGAAGACTATTATGCTGATCTGACAAACCGTTATAAGCATGGTGAATTTGTATCAGCTGACAGCATTAAATTCCCCGATTCGTTGAAATATTATACACCTTCAAAAAGAATAGTTTACGGAGGAGGTGGCATTATGCCCGATGTGTTCATCCCACTTGATACCACAGCCAGTTCTCCATTTTATACTGATCTCTGGAGAAAAGGAGTGTTTAATGATTTTGTTCTCAAATATCTTGAGAGCAATAGGGGTAAAATTAACAGAGAATACAAAACTTTCCAGGATTATAAAGCTAAGTTTGGAATAGATGAAAATATCCTGTCGCAATTCTTAGAGTTTGCAGAATCAAAGGGAGTTAAACCTGCTGAGGATTCTATGGAAAAATCAGGTGATGAGATCAAGTATATCATTAAAGGTATTATTGCCAGAAACCTGTTTGATATTAACAGCTATTTCGAAATCATCAGCCCTATTGATAATGAACTGATGCATGCCCTCCAGGCTATGCAACAGGAGACATTGTTCTCAAAGCTCAGTATTGCCAGATAAGTTGTATATTTGTTCACAATACCGGTTTTTCATTCTGCAAGGTATCAACAAATAGTTACCCTTAACGTTTTACTGACTTATAATAGATGGATCTTTCAATGCATAAAATCCTTATTGTTGATGACGATGTAACCTTTTGCCTTATGTTGGAAACTTTCCTTGTAAAACAAGGCTTTAAAGTCCAACAGTCATTTTCATTTAAGGATGCTTCAAAACAATTGGCACAGTTTAAACCTGATATTGTTCTCACCGATTTACGTCTGCCTGATAATGATGGTCTTGAAGTACTCAGGGCTGTTATGCATGAACACTCACATGTTCCGGTGATTTTAATGACAGGATATGCTGATATAAGGACTGCAGTGCAGGCAATGAAACTTGGTGCTTTTGATTATGTAGCTAAGCCGGTTAATCCTGATGAAATCCTCTTGACTATAAAGCGTGCATTAAATCCGGTCAACAATATTACTGCTACCGAATCCGGTAAAGAGAAGACTTCATTCTTCGTTGAAGGCTATAGCCCGCCTGCACAACGTATCAGTGAGTACGTTAGTCTGGTAGCTCCCACTAATATGTCAGTTTTGATTATGGGGGAAAGTGGAACCGGTAAAGAATTTATTGCCAGAAAGATTCATATGGGCAGCCAAAGGCATGATAAGAATTTCATTGCCATAGATTGCGGTGCTTTACCACGTGATTTAGCCGGAAGTGAATTGTTCGGTCATCTGAAAGGCTCGTTTACCGGTGCATTTTCTGATAAGCAGGGTCAGTTTGAAGCTGCAAATGGCGGTACTATCTTCCTCGATGAAATAGGCAACCTCAGTTATGAAATTCAGGTTCAGCTTTTAAGAGCTATCCAGGAAAGAAAGATCAGGAGAATTGGTTCTACCAATGAAATTAGTATTGATGTAAGAATAATAACTGCTACTAATGAAGACTTAAAGCAGTCGGTAGCTAAAGGTGACTTCAGGGAGGATCTGTATCACAGAATTAATGAATTTGCCATTCATGTAGCACCATTACGTCAGCGCCCTGAAGATTTGATGCTTTTTGCGAAGCACTTCCTTAAACAGGCAAACGAAGATCTTGGAAGAAATGTTGAGTATTTCGAAGATGAAGTGGTTGACATCTTCTCTCGCTACTCATGGCCTGGTAATTTCAGAGAGTTTAAAAATATAATCAAACGGGCTGTCCTTCTGACTAAAGGCGATACAATCTTTAAAGATACATTGCCGGAGGAAATGATTAACGAAGCTTACCAATCAACTTCTCATGCCAACCATTCCTCAATATCCGGAATGAATTCCTTCCAACAAACAAATCAAAACTTTCAACCTGTTGAGTTAAAGGATGCAGCTCATAAGAGTGAACGTGATTTGATAATCAACACACTGGAAAAGGTGAGGTTTAACAAATCAAAAGCTGCCAAAATACTCAATGTCGACAGAAAGACCCTCTACAATAAGATGAGACTCTATAATATTCCGTTGCAGTAATTATTTGTTACCCGGGAATAGCTATTTTCTGAAGCTCAACCTGTATTCTTTTAATATGTGCTGATGTCACCTGTAGTTTCTCACTAATAACATCATCGTCAGGAGTTTCATTTCTACTGATAACTTCCAGTTCCCGTAATATGGCAGCTGCATCTGCCACTCCAAGCAATTTTATGTTTGGTTGTAATCTGTGTGCGAGTACCGATAAACCATGAAAATCCTTTTCCTGATACTTTACCTTCATCTGGTCTAATGTCTTTTCCAGATTTTCATTCAGCGAGATAATTATTCTATTCAGTGAATTTTCGTCATTACCGGCAAATTTTCTGAAACTCGATAAATCAAGACTTGTCGAATTGTTGATTTCAGTCGTTCCAATGTTGATTGTTACTGTAACTGGATCATTGGATTCTTTCGCAGGCTTATCCGGTAGTGAGATCGTGTTAAATATCGCTTTAAGATCCTTGTTTCTAAATGGCTTGAGTATAAAATGATCCATTCCGGCAGCCTTAAATGTTTCAAAATCTCTACTATCTGCATGAGCAGTCAAACCAATGATTACGGGTGACTTAATTTTTCTTTTTTCACAAGTTTCCTTGATTAGTTTCACTAGTTCAATTCCACTCAATCCCGGCATTTGAATATCAGTTGCCACAATATCGAAAGTATCAGGTTTTTCAATGAATAAATTATATGCTTCAATACCTGACGATGTTATTGATAGATTGGTATTATAGCTCTTGAGAAATTCTTCTAACAATATCTGGGTAGTCGGATCGTCTTCGGCTACCAGAATGTTTATTCCCTTCAAGTCTCTTACGGTTTCAGGCAGTAAATTACTCTTTATACTTTCACTTGAAACCGGTACTTTCAATCTCACCGTAAAAATTGTACCCTGCAATTCCCTACTGACAACATTAATGGTGCCGTTCATCATTTCAACCAATTTCTTCGTGATTGCAAGCCCTAATCCTGATCCGCCAAATCGTCGCGTGATACTATGGTCAACTTGTGAGAACTCTTCAAAAATGTAGTTTAATTTATCTTCAGGAATTCCTATTCCTGTATCAGCCACTCTTATGATCAGGTTAGCATATTTATTATCAGGTAGCAACTGGGCTTTTGTCTGGAGTACTATTTTTCCTTTTTCAGTGAATTTCAGACTGTTACTCAATAAATTAATCACAATTTGTCTTAATCTCAAAGGGTCACCTTTTAGGATAAGATTGGATACATTTTGTCTGATAATTGTCTCAATACCTTTTTCGCTTGCACGGGAAGCGAGGGTTTCATAGGCATCAAGAAATAGCTCTTCAGGGTCAAAAGCCTTTATTTCCAGAGGTAATTTTCCGCTGTCAATTTTAGAGAAATCTAAAAGGTCATTTATCAGTTCAAGCAGATGCTCAGACGAAGAGCTTATGTACTTTAGATATCTTGATTGTTCATTTGAAACCTGGGTATTAGTTAACCTTTCGGTGAACCCGATTATTGAAGTCAGAGGTGTTCTGATTTCGTGACTCATGTTGGCAAGAAATTGCTCTTTCACTTTAAGTAAACTTTCGGCTAATGTACGTGCCTCTTCCGACTGTTTTCTGTAAAATGCACTTTTTGCAAGATCCTTCCAAATAAGAATTAAGAACCCGATGGTTGTGAGCAAACCTGCACCCGCCAAAATTAGAGCAGTTTTCCACAGATTATCAAGTAACTTATGGTTCTTCTCGGTTTCAGTAATTGCTTTTGAAATTTCTTCTTTTTCGAATAATAACAATACTGCTCGTATTTCATTCATTATGTCCTGATCAGCCTGTACAAGCATCAACTCACGTTCGGCCAATAGTTGTTTCTGAAGATTTTTTTGTTGTTCGTATCTCCTTAGTTGGGCCTTAACCTGACTGACCGTATTATCCTCTATTGTTGTCCTGTAGGTGGTAACGGTATCATATTTTACAATGAGTTCAGGTCCCTTTGAGGATAATGTGTCCGACTTTTTCTTCCCGGTAATATTGTTCCATATTTTTGGGAAAAATCCTTTCTTCTTGGGCTGCTCGCGCTGCGAAATTTGTTGTGTTACTGTTTTGTTGATCCTTTTATCGGGTATTGTGATTATTGTATCCTTTATTCGGGCAGATAGTTGAGTAAAGTCAATTGCACCTGTTTCAAGAACATTTTGCCGAAGTTCAAAATAGTTCGAATAGGTAGCCTCTTTTAACCGCAGAAGACTGTCGACTGCCACCATTTTCAAAAATTGCCCTGTGTTTGAGATGCTTCCTCTCTCAAGTGAATCTACTATTTGATTTGATTTTCGTTGTTGCTCATAATAAGCATCAAGATATTTTGAATCGCCTGTACTTATGTAAGCTCGTGCCTGACCGTCGGCCTCGATAATTGATGAAAGTAAATTACTTGTTAACGTGAGCTTTATGGCCGAAGTAGAAATACCGGGGTCAGGGGGTGCAAGTTTTGTGGCTAATTGTATTACTGAGAAAATAGCAAGAAATACCAAAGTAAGTAAAAGGAGAAATCCACCTACAATTTTTTTCTTGATACCGGATGTAGATTTAGTTTGTTTCATCCAGGAGTATGAGATAATGTTAATTATAAAACGCAAAAATCCCCCGACAGATTATTGCCGGGGGATAAATTTACAAAGAAGCAAAGATTAAACATCAGTTGAGATAACTAACATCCTTGATTTTTGCCAAAACAATTCCGGGTCCTTTATCACTAGTTCATTAACATGTTTATCATTTCCAACAAGTTCATACGATCCGGCAGGATGCACTGACATGATTGTTGCTTTCTTAGCATCCAGCGGAATAGACTTCAAATTACGTATGTCAACTTTAGTAAAGTCATTCAGATTGACATCTCCGGCTACTTTCTGTGTTCTTCCAATTCCAAGTACACCACCTTGTTTACTTAGAATCTTTTGTTCAATCAGTTCTTTCTTTTCGCCAACAACGTAATAGGCAGTATTCAATTCATTGGTACGATCAGTAATTTGACCAGATAATGACATGTTGCGATCGCTAATGCGCGAAATTGTGTCATTTAATACAGCAATAGTAAAGTTAAGATTTGATAGTTCGGTTTTTAATGAATCTATCTCTCTATCTCTTAATGCTAATTGCTGATTAGTTGCTTCGACCATTTTTTCAAACTCAGCAATTCTGAGATTTGATTTCTTCAATTTACTGTTGAGTGATGCAATCTTTTCTTTATTTTCAGCCATTAATTCATTTATAAGGCGAATGTCTTCATTAACCCTCTGACGGGCTGATCTGCTTAACTCAGTACCTGAACCGGTTTCTTTACTGATGAGTTTTTCTCTTGACCTGATTTCTGCAAGATTCGATTCAATTTCATTCAGTGTTTGCATAAAGTCATTAATAAGCGAATCTTTGGTCTTCGACTCATTTACTAACATTGACTGTTCTTCCTGTAACTGATTTATACGTGCTGTTTGTTCTTTGTTTTCGCAAGCTGCAAACATAAGCGGTAAAAGAGCGATCACTAATAATTTTTTCATGTGCTTAAGAGTTTTTGATTGTTTACTTTTGTTTGTTCAAAATTGAAGCCAAATAGTAATTGATCACAAAACTCCTTAAATATCAAGCATTTGGGAGGATTTTAGCCAAAATTTTATTGTGTATGAATTTCTACATTCTGTTTATGTCAAAGGAGTTCTTTATCACATGATGAGATACCTTGGTCGCCTTTTCGTATTTTTGTACCATATTTAAATTTTATGAAAAAACTGGTTATCTTATTATCCTGCATCCTGGTATTAAGTTGTAATAATAGTAGCAATGAACTTAATGGCGAGTACATTACAGTTAGCATAAAACCACAGAAGTATATTCTCGGGCAAATCGCCGGTGATCGGTTCAAAATTAATGTTCTTGTTCCTGATGGCAGTGGCCCTGAAACCTATGAACCTACTGCACGTCAAATGCAGGAATTGCGCCATTCAAAAGCTTACCTCTCAATGGGCTTGATGGATTTTGAAAAAAGTATCGGTCCAAAATTGCATGATTTGTACCCTGATTTAGATGTAGTTATCACCTCAAATAATATCAATTTTTTAACGGGCCACAATCATGAACATCATGATTCAGAAGTTGAGTCAGATAAACATGATCATGACCATGATCACGATGCAATTGAAGCAATTGACCCACATATCTGGTTATCACTTAAGGCAGTTAAAATTCAAAGCGATAATATATTGAATTACCTGGTTAATAAATTTCCTGATGACAGTACAATATTTGTCAGAAACCACAATAGATTCGTAAATCGACTTGATTCCCTTGATAATATCCTGAAAGAAAAGTTTGCTAAGGGAGCATACTCTTTCATAATATATCATCCTTCATTGAGTTACTATGCAGGTGATTATGGTATTGAACAAATCCCAATTGAACTTGAAGGTAAAGAACCTAGTCCGGCTTATCTGAAAAGTCTGATTGATGTGGCTAAGGAAAGACAGCTTACTACAGTATTTTACTCAGAGCAGTTTGATAAGAAAAGTGCTGTTACACTGGCTGATCAACTGGGAATTTCAGTCACACCGTTTGACCCCCTGGCTGAGAATGTGGAGGAAAATATCATTCTAATCAGTAACCATATAATTGAATCGCAACATAAAGTAGGGGCGGAGTAATATGCCAATTATTGATTTACATAACGTTAGTGCCGGATATGATGATGAGATTATCCTTAGGGATGTAAATCTGACTATCGAACCATTGGATTTTATTGGAGTAATTGGTCCAAATGGAGGGGGAAAAACAACATTGGCAAAATTGATATTAGGGCTGATTAAACCGATCTCAGGCGAAGTAATTGTTTCAGATAAGATACATATAGGTTACTTACCTCAAACCGGTAATACCGACAGGAAGTTTCCGGTGACAGCTTTTGAGGTTGTATTATCAGGGTTGATGTCACAAAAAGGATTCATTGGCAGATATTCAAGAGAGGATAAAGAAAAGGCCGGGGTGATATTAAATACAGTTGGGATGTCGCAATTCGCAAATAAAAATGCAGGTGAACTTTCAGGAGGGCAAATGCAGAGAATTTTATTAGCCAGAGCAATAATTTCGACACCCCAATTATTGATACTTGATGAACCTGATACTTTTGTTGATAACAAGTTTGAACATGATCTTTATGAACTGCTCAAACAACTGAATAAGCAAATGGCAATTCTGATGGTTTCACATGATGTCGGAACAATTACAACCTATGTAAAAACCATTGCCTGTGTAAACCGTAACCTTCATTACCACCCTTCAAATATTATTACACAAGACCAGCTGGAGGCATATAACTGTCCCATCCAATTAATAACACATGGTCACATTCCCCATACTGTTTTAGGAGACCATAACATGCATCACCACCATGATTGAAGAAATAATTTCATTATTTGATTACAGATTTTTCAATTATGCAATTATTTCTGCCATACTTGCAAGTATAACCTGTGGAATTATCGGGTCGTATATTGTAGCCAGACGAATGGTTTTCATAAGCGGTGGAATCACACATGCATCATTCGGTGGCATTGGTATAGCCTATTTTTTAGGGATCAATCCAATTTTAGGTGCAGCCGTATTCAGTATACTGTCGGCACTAGGGATTGAATGGGTTTCAATGAAATCAAATATCCGTGAGGATTCAGCTATCGGTATACTATGGTCATTTGGGATGGCAATCGGAATAATCTTTATTACCCTGACACCGGGGTACGCCCCTAATCTGATGTCATATCTTTTTGGCAGTATCCTCACAGTCAGCACTTCCGATCTGTATTCAATCGGAATTTTGGCTCTAGTGATGATATTAATTTTCTCACTCTTTTATCATGTGCTTCTCTTTATTGCCTTTGATGAAGAATATGCCCGATCGCACAAACTGCCTGTTGATGCAATCAAGTACCTGATGATAAGCCTTATCGCCATAACTATAGTTTTGAATATCAGATTGGTGGGGATAATTCTTGTCATATCCTTTTTAACTATTCCTCAATCTACTGCCAATATTTTTACTCATAAGTTTTCAAGTATCATATTCCTATCCATATTGTTCAGTATAGTTGGTTCAATAGGAGGGTTGTTGATTTCCTATTTCTATAATATTCCTTCCGGTGCTACAATAATCTTTGTATTTGTTTTGCTATTTGTTGTTAGTAAACTGACCAAAGTAGCCATCACCCGATACCGAATCAAGAAGCAAATGCTTATCCGGCGCTCTTCATCCTCTCGTTAGTTTCGCATTGCCAATCATTATACGGGATACCTGTTTTTTCAAATCAAGTGGCATACTATTTCTGATGCAATGACCTTTATATACCTTTACTGTACTATCTATTATATCGAAACAATATCTTAGCAATATTGAGACGTTATCTAAGCGTTCTATAAAAACGCTTAGATAACGCTTAGATAACGCTTAAATAACGCTTAGATATCAGAGATAGTATAATGATTTTGAGATTAGCACTTGCTGAGTGGTTGGATTAATCAGAAAGCTTTGCAACAAAAAAAGGCCGTCCTTTTGGGACAGCCTCTACAACTGTATGAATGAATTTCACATTATTCAAAGGTTATAACTGCTCATGGTGATTGTTAGTCATTGATGAAGATTTGCGTTTTCGAATTGTCAATTCAAATACAAACCAACACAATGCCAGTGTTCCAATTGCGAAAATGGTATCACCTACTGTACGTAACCAGCGCAATACAACCATATGATCCTGCTGCATGAACTCAACCGAACGTGCATACCACATTCCTTTATTCACACTAGCAACTGTTTGAAGGAAACCTACAGGTAATAAGCTTAATAGGATCATTAGCATTAAACCGATATTTATAGCCCAGAAAGCAAAGCCAATCACTTTATTGTTCCATTTGGCTCTGCGATAAAGACTGCGAAGTACAAATAACATTAATCCTATTCCCAACATACCGTAAACACCGAACAATGCTGCATGTCCGTGGACAGGTGTGGTATTCAAACCCTGCATGTAATATAATGCGATAGGAGGATTAATAATAAAGCCAAAAATGCCTGCTCCTAAAAAGTTCCAGAATGAAACAGAGAGAAGGCAGTATATTGGCCATTTGTAATCCCTGAGCCAGGAAGTAGCTTTTGACAGACGATAGTTATTGAATGCTTCGAAACCTATTAGTACCAGTGGCACAACTTCAAGTGCACTAAATACTGAGCCAATTGCCATAATTGCTACGGGAGTACCGGTAAAGTATAAATGATGGAAAGTGCCCAAAATACCTCCCGAGAGGAATATGATTGTAGCAAATAATACTCCCTGTGTAGCTAGTTTTATTTGGAGTAATCCCATCCTTACAAACAGGAAAGCTGCGACTACAGTTGCAAAAACTTCGAAGAAACCTTCAACCCACAAATGGACAACCCACCATCGCCAGTATTCAGCAATTGCAAGATTTGTTTGTCTTCCCCACATCAAGCCGGCTGCATAGAACAATGCAATAGCAGCTGATGAGATTAAGAATAATGTTAGTAGATGTTTTTCTGCAGTCTTTTGTTTATAAACATAAGCAAGCGGTCTAATCATAAGTAACAACCACAGAAATAGTCCAATCAATAGAAAAGCTTGCCAGAAACGTCCCAGATCAACATATTCATAGCCCTGATGCCCAAACCAGAAATTTTCAACTAAACCTAGTTTTTGCATTACACCCATCCACTGTCCAAGCATGGAGCCTGCAACAATGATAAGTAATGCAATAAAAAGGAAATTCACACCTGCTACCTGGAATTTTGGATCACGTCCCGCCACAGCCGGGGCAATGTATAATCCTGTTGCTAACCAGGCAGTTGCTATCCAAAAGATTGCAATCTGTATATGCCATGTTCTGGTAATTGAGTAAGGTAGCCAGTCTTGTAAAGGAACACCATATAATCCTTCTCCTTCAACTCCATAGTGTGCAGTGACAACCCCCATAATCACCTGTACCAAAATCAGAAGGTTAACTACCCAGAAATATTTTTCAACTGCCTTCATGGAGGGCGTTACATGCTGACTCATTAAGGGATCTTCCTTTGGATATGTTACAAGTCCTTCTTCCTTACGGCTAACATAGTAATAAACCAGAACTCCAATTCCCAGGAGAAGCATTATGACACTAAATCCTGTCCACAGCAACAAACTCCCAGTTGGCTTATTTCCAACTAATTCTTCAGGTGGCCAATTATGTGTATAAGTCACATTTTCACCCGGTCGTTCGGTAACACATGCCCATGATGCCCAGAAGAAGAATGAAACCATGTCATTCATTCTTTCAGGATCTTTAATTGCATTTTTAGGAATAGCATAATCTGACCGTAACTGTCTGAAATCAGGATCATCCATAAAAAGGGAAGTGTAGTATGACGAAAGTGAGTCATACGATTGACTTTGATAACTGCTGATAGTCAGAGTTTTAGTTTCAGGATTATACGTGTTTTTGCGAAGTATATTCTGTAGTCTTTTTTGCAATTGTTGTTTTAATTCATCACTTATTTCGTTGTATGGTTTCGAAAACTGTTCCTTAGCGAGTACATCGAGCATAATAAGTGCTTCCCGATGAATCCAATCGGCAGTCCAGTCGGGAGCAATATAAGCCCCATGGCCCCATATAGTGCCCACTTCCTGGCCACCCATACTTTGCCAGACATTCTGTCCGTTTTTGATGTCACTGCCGGTAAATAACTCTGTGCCATCCTCTAAGATGACTTTCTCGGGCACAGGGGGTGCTTTTTGATAGATTTCAAATCCAAAGTAAAGAAGCACCGCAAATGAAATTAGAATCACCATGGTTAAGGCAATCCATAGTTTACGTTCGTGAGTCATGGTTATTTATTTATGTGAATAAATGAAAATTCAAACTACAAAATGTACCTAAAATGCTCTGAATTACGTATCCTTAATGAATACCTAATTTACCCATGTTAATATCTACCATTTCAGAAACAAGTAACTCAACAGAAAGATTTTGAATTAACCCATAAATGTTAAAGTTAAACATTATTCTTATTCATTATTAACCATTAACTTTGCAGCATGCAGGAAACAATTTTAATACTCGACTTTGGGTCACAATACACCCAACTCATTGCAAGACGTGTCAGAGAGCTCAGCGTTTATTGTGAAATTCATCCTTTTAACAAAGTACCACCGATTACTTCACATATTAAAGGAGTAATACTTTCTGGAAGCCCTTTTTCAGTAAGGGATAAAAATTCACCTTACCCTGATTTGTCTGCAATAAAAGGAAAAGTTCCCATGCTGGCGATATGTTATGGAGCTCAGTTCCTTGCTCATAATTTTGGTGGAGAAGTCTCTCCTTCTAATATGAGAGAATATGGCCGTGCAAATCTTGGCTATATAGATGCCTCGAATATTTTATTAAAGGGTATTCCAAAAGGTAGTCAGGTTTGGATGTCACATGGTGATACCATATTAAAGAAACCTGATAATTTTGAAATTATCGCAAGTACTGCTGATGTTGAAGTTGCCGGTTTCCAGATACAAGGAGAAAATACATGGGGAATTCAATTCCATCCCGAAGTATATCATTCAACTGAAGGAAGTACACTTTTGCACAACTTTATTATTGAGATCTGTGGTTGTAATCAGTATTGGACACCTGCAAGTTTTATTGACTCAACAATTCATGAATTGAAAGAAACTCTCGGCAACGATAAAGTTGTTATGGGTTTGTCGGGTGGTGTAGATTCAACCGTTGCTGCTGTATTGCTGCATAAAGCCATTGGCGCAAATCTTCATTGCATATTTGTTAATAATGGACTTCTTCGTAAGAATGAATTTGAGCAGGTGCTTGAGTCTTATAAAAATATGGGACTTAATATTAAAGGGGTAGATGCAAGCAATCAGTTTCTCAAAGCATTAGAAGGAATAACTGAGCCTGAAATGAAACGGAAAGCAATTGGCCGGACTTTTATTGAGGTTTTTGACCATGAAGCTCACCTGATAAGTGGAGTAAGTTGGTTGGGACAAGGCACAATATACCCTGACGTAATTGAATCAGTGTCAGTAAATGGCCCGTCAGCTACCATAAAATCACATCATAACGTTGGTGGTTTACCCGATTTTATGAAGCTTAAAGTTGTTGAACCACTTAAGAGTTTATTTAAAGATGAGGTAAGAAAAGTTGGCTTCAGCTTAGGAATAAGTGAAAATATTTTACACCGCCATCCATTCCCCGGACCGGGATTAGGTATCAGAATTCTTGGTGATATTACTCCCGATAAAATAAGAATCTTACAGGAAGCAGATTCAATATTTATTGAGGGATTAAAAACTGCACAACTCTATGATAAGGTTTGGCAGGCTGCCGTAATATTATTACCAGTTAAATCAGTAGGCGTGATGGGTGACGAACGCACCTATGATAATGTAATTGCTTTACGTGCTGTTTCATCAACTGATGGTATGACAGCTGATTGGTCGCATTTACCATATGAGTTTCTTGCCAGAGTATCGAACGATATTATTAATAAGGTAAAAGGTGTTAATCGTGTTGTCTACGACATTAGCTCAAAACCACCTGCTACTATTGAATGGGAATAATTTTAACCGATTTAGTACTATATGGCGGCCAGCCTGAAACCACTTAGATATCTTTAGTATAAATTAAGGTCTAATAGAACTGATCATAATGATTCGAGATAAAAAACTGCTACTCATTAGATTGTTGCCATTAGTGATGTGTATTTACATTTCGATGGTTAATATATCGTTTGCTCAGAATACACCGGTAAAATCTACTATCATTGAGAATTGGAAAGGAAAACGGTATTACATGCATTTTGTGAATGAGGGTGAGACCGTTCAGGCCTTAGCCAAATTGTACAATGTAAGTAATGTTGAAATTCTGCAATCCAACCCTGAGATAGCAACAGGACTTCAACCGGGGAAAGTGATTCGTATTCCGGTGACTTCGGAAAATCAGAGTAATGATCATTCAAATACAGAGAGTCAGCATGTTCAAAAAAGTGGTACGCCTACCGTACAAGTAAAACCTGATTCGACAAAGTATCAGACCATTCATGAAGTACTACCTAAAGAAACATGGTATGGTATTGCCCGACAATACAAAGTGCCTGTGAAACAATTAATTGATGCTAACCCTGCAGTCGACACCCTGAAAATAGGCACAAAGATCATTATCCCTAAAATAGTTGAGAGTTATAGAGTTGTTACTGAAGGTTATGCAGAACATACGGTTCAACCACAGGAAACTCTTTATGGACTCTCAAAAAAGTACAATACTACCAGTCAGGAATTACTTCGATTGAATCCTTCTCTACAGGATGGACTAAAAGCTGGACAAGTAATAATGGTTCCTGCACAGCAATCGGGAAATGGTTTAAAGATTCAGGTTACTGACACTACATATAATATTCATGAAGTACAAAGGAAGGAAACCCTATACAGTATTTCTAAAAAGTATGGAGTGAATATCAATGACATCATTAAGGCCAATCCATCGTATGATGGCAATTTAAGAAAGGGTGACAAATTAAGAATACCTGCCCTTGTAATGACAGTTAAGCCATTTGCTAAACCTGATACAGTCATAATGGGTCGGGATGTTAGTCAGGAGGCCATTGTTGATTACAGGAAAGTACCTTGTGTAAAAGCAACTGATAGTAGAACAGAGTATAATGTAGCTTTAATGGTACCACTTCAACTTGAATTGGTAGATAGTATATCTGTTTCTACTCCGGCTGGTCTTAAAGCTGCCTCGGAATATTCATCATTTGATTTCATTCAATTCTATGAGGGAGCAGTTATTGCTGCTGATTCACTTTCCAGGATGGGTATGAATGTTAGAATTCACGTTTTTGATGCCGATTATGGAAATGGTGTAACAAAAACCAAGCGAATATTGAGCAATCCTGAGATGAAAACCATGGACTTGATAATTGGACCTTTTTTTGCTGAAAGTTTTAGCCTGGTTGCTCAGTTTGCACTTCAGAACAGAATTCCGGTAGTTAACCCTTTATCAATGCGTGCAGAGGTAATTCATGGTAATGAGTATATCTTCAAGATGCAACCTTCATTGTCAGCACAATATAGTTCAATAGGTACCTATATCAAATCAGCATGCAAAGATGATAATGTCGTCATCATTCGTCGCAACCAGGAAGAAAACCAAGCTATGGCTGACGCAATAAAGACCTGCATCGAAAGTGGAAATCCAGGTTTAGTTCATGTTAAGGAAGTTCTATTTAGTTCGAAAGGTTGGAATGGTATAAGTAGTAGTCTGAATTCATCTAAGAACAATTTCTTGCTAATTCTTACAAGTGACAGGGCTGTATTACCTGCAATACTAAGAGATCTGGCAGATAAGACAAAGACTACTAAAATCTCAATATTTGGATTACCGGAATGGGAGAATCTTGAACTGGATTATAACTACTTAATTAAACTGAATACTCATTTTTACAATCCATGGTTTGTAGATTATAGTAAACCATCTACCAAAAGGTTCATACATGAATTCAGAACAAGGTATGTAGCTGAACCTGAAATTAATAAATATGCTTTCCTTGGATACGATGCCACATTATATTTTCTTTCAGCATTATATAACTACGGGTTTGACTTTTCACATTGCATAGAACAGTTTGAACAACCCGGATTGAGTAATGATCTTCGTTTCCATAAAGTGCCTGGAGGAGGATTTGAAAATACAGGAAGCGCCGTCTATAAATACACTGATTTTATCAGGGAGAAACTTAACTGATTTTTTTTGTTAATCGATTAACAATTTGTCTGCAAAGTTGTTGATTGCAGGCAAATTTTGCCTAATTTTGGCCTACTTATTTATTGCAAAAAAGATTTATTACTATGGAAAACAAACTCCGTGAACTCACTGAAAAGATATACTCTGAAGGGATCGAGAAAGCGAAATCCGACGCAGTAGAAATATTAAACAACGCACAAAAAGAAGCTGATGGAATTATCCGGAAAGCACAAATGGAGGCTTCTGAAATTATCTCTAAAGCTAATGAGAATGCTAAAGAAATAAAACGGAATACAGAATCGGAAATAAAACTTGCTTCTAAGCAGGCCATCAGTAAACTGAAACAGGAGATTACCGAAATGGTATTAGTCAATTCCATCGAAAAGCCTGTTAGAGATGTTCTAAAAGAGAAGGAATTCGTTGGTTCACTGATTATGAAGATTGCCGGTAACTTCAATAATCAGGTTGAATTAATTTTGCCTGAGAAAGAAAAAGAGAATATCGCTAAATACTTTAATGATATTTCAAAATCTGAGCTGGCAAAAGGTACAGAGATCACTTTTGATGGAAATGTAAAATCGGGATTTAGGATTAGTCCTAAGGGCGAGAATTATATTATTAGTTTTACGGACGAGGATTTTGCTAACTACTTCAAAGGATTCATGCGCCCTAAAACTATCCAACTACTGTTCGACGAAAAATAATGGGTGCACATAATTATTATTACCTGGTAGCAGGGCTACCTGATCTTTCTATAGATCAGGGAAAACTTCAATTTGGAAGTATCGAATTCAGAGAGTATCTCAAGTCAGAACTCAACAAGAGTGATTACGCCCTGATTGAATGGCTATTTCTTCCCTTCGATAATTCGAACCTGCTCTCACTCCTCCAACCGAATGACAGAGGATGGAATACTGCAGGGATATACAGTAAGGAGGAACTTGAATTAGCAATAATGGAAGTAAAAACTCCTGATAAAAATGTATTTGATGAGAAATCAAATGTGAAACCTTATTTAAAGGAGTTTATAAAAAATACTCTAAGCGAAGACAGGCGCGCGGAGATATCATTTGAGAATGAGCTTACCGATCTTTATTACAGAGATGCACTGGAATTAAAAAACAGGTTCCTTAAAAATTGGTTCGAGTTTGAACTGAATCTCAAGAACTTACTGATATTTAATACGGCTCAGCAATTTAACCTTCCTTATGAAAACGAATTGTTGGGCAATACAAATGTCGTTAGAGCACTTCGTCAAAAGACTGGAAGAGATGTTGGCGATGCAGCCGAATGGCCATATTTTGAAAGAGTTGCACAGTTATCAGAGAATACTGATATAGCTTTAAGGGAAAAAGGAATTGACCAATTAAAGTGGTCAGTCCTTGATGAAATGAATATCTTCAATTATTTTTCTATAGAAGTCATAATCAGTTACATGATCAAGATAATGATCATAGAACGTTGGCTAAAATTAGATCCCAAGACAGGTGAAGAATTATTCCGCCGCTTACTTGGTGATTTACAATCAGGTTATGATTTCCCAAATGAATTTTCTTTAAAAGATGGAAAACAATAAAAAGACTACCGGAGTTGTGTCCGGAATTATTGCAAACCTTGTAATGGTTGCTGTTAATGGCCCAGTTTCACAAAATGAGATATGCTATATTAATCTGTCAGGTGTAAAACTGATGGCTGAAGTTATTAAGGTATTGGGCAATGTTGCTTACGTTCAGGTATTTGAAAGCACACGTGGATTGAAAGTAGGCGATTCTGTTGAATTCGAAGGTCACATGTTGGAAGTTACACTTGGCCCAGGAATTCTTTCACGTAATTATGATGGATTGCAGCATGATCTTGACAAGATGGAAGGTACCTTCCTGAAGAGGGGTGAATATACACAGGCATTGAATGATGAAGTGCTTTGGGATTATACACCTCTGGCAAGAATTGGTGATTCTGTCATTGCCGGATCATGGTTAGGTGAGGTCAAAGAGAACTGGATCAATCACAAGATCATGGTACCTTTTAAGTTCGAAGGGACTTATAAAGTGAAATGGCTTGCCGAAGCAGGTAAGTACAATATCAATGAAACAATTGCTATTGTTACTGACGAAAATGGTAAGGAAATTCCATTGACTATGGTTCAAAATTTCCCGGTTAAGTTAGCGGTACGTGCTTATAAAGAAAAACCACGTCCATTTAAATTAATGGAAACCGGTATAAGAATCATCGATACCCTTAATCCAATTGTAGAAGGTGGTACAGGATTTATCCCGGGCCCGTTTGGATCAGGCAAAACAGTACTTCAGCACGCATTATCCCGTCAGGCAGATGCTGATTTGATTATTGTAGCTGCATGTGGTGAACGAGCTAATGAAGTGGTGGAAATATTTTATGAATTTCCACACCTGGATGACCCAAGAACAGGTCGAAAACTAATTGAGCGTACTACAATTATCGCTAACACATCAAATATGCCTGTTGCAGCACGTGAAGCTTCAGTATATACGGCAATGACAATAGGTGAATACTACAGATCAATGGGACTCAAAGTATTGCTTTTGGCCGACTCTACATCAAGATGGGCTCAGGCTTTACGTGAAATGTCAAACAGGATGGAAGAACTTCCGGGTCCTGATGCATTCCCAATGGATTTGCCCGCTATCATCAGTAACTTCTATGCAAGAGCAGGTTATGTAACATTAAATAATGGTGCCACAGGTTCAATTACTTTTATTGGAACTGTTTCACCTGCAGGTGGTAACCTAAAAGAACCGGTGACTGAATCGACTAAAAAAGCAGCACGATGCTTCTATGCTTTATCACAACAACGTGCTGATAGTAAGAGGTATCCTGCAGTTGATCCTATCGACAGTTACTCGAAGTACTTAGAGTATTCTGAAGTACAGGAATATCTTTCTGAGCATATCTCAGATGAATGGACAAATAAAGTTGAAGAAACGAAGAACTTTCTCCTCAGAGGAAGAGAAGCTAATGAGCAGATAAACATCCTTGGAGATGATGGTGTACCTTTAGATTACCATCTAAGATATTGGAGATCAGAGGTAATTGACTTTATCATACTTCAGCAGGATGCGTTTGATAAAATCGATAGCTCATCACCTCTAAAGAGACAGGAATATATGCTAAACCTGGTCTTGGATATCTGCAGAGCACAAATAGAATTTGAATCATTTGAGGAAGTGAATCCATATTTTAAGAGGATAATAAATACCCTCAAACAAATGAACTATTCGGAATTCAAATCAGACCAGTTCAACAATTTTGAAAAGGAATTAATGTCCATTCTAAACGAAAGGAAAGCTGCATAATGGAAACTACATCATTTAAAAAGATATACACCAAGATAACTCAGATTACTAAGGCCACATGTTCATTACAGGCAACCGGAGTAGGATATGATGAAATGGCAGAAGTTAACGGAAGGCTTGCACAGGTGGTTAAAATTAATGATAACACTGTAACACTGCAGGTTTTTTCAGGCACAGAAGGAATACCTACAAATGCTGAAGTAACATTTCTTGGAAGACCACCAATGCTGAAAGTAAGTGAAGATTTGGCTGGTCGTTTCTTTAACGCATATGGACAGCCAATAGACGGAGGTCCTGAAATTCAGGGCGAAGAGCGTGAAATTGGGGGCCCTTCGGTTAATCCGGTTCGACGCTTACAACCTTCACAATTGATTGCTACCGGTATAGCCGGTATAGATTTGAATAATACTTTGGTTACAGGACAGAAGATACCATTCTTTGCAGATCCTGATCAGCCATATAATCAGGTAATGGCAATGGTAGCTCTGAGAGCTAAAGCTGATAAGATTATTCTCGGAGGAATGGGGCTGACAAATGACGATTACTTATATTTTAAGAACGTCTTTGATAATGCCGGAGCTCTTGATAGAATTATCAGTTTTGTAAATACTACTGAAAACCCTCCGGTTGAACGATTGCTAGTACCTGATATGGCATTGACGGCGGCTGAGTATTTTGCTTTTGACAAGAAGGAAACTGTATTGGTACTTTTGACTGATATGACACTCTATGCTGATGCTTTAAGTATTGTATCAAACAGAATGGATCAGATTCCATCAAAAGATAGTATGCCCGGATCACTCTATAGTGATCTTGCAAAGATCTATGAAAAGGCAGTTCAGTTCCCTGAAGGCGGATCTATTACAATTATAGCAGTAACAACCCTTTCGAGCGGAGATATCACACACTCAATTCCTGATAACACCGGATATATCACTGAGGGACAATTATTCCTCAGAAGAGATTCGGATATCGGCAAAGTTATTATTGATCCATTCCGTTCATTATCGAGATTAAAACAACTGGTTATCGGTAAACAAACCCGGGCTGATCATCCACAGGTAATGAATGCAGCAGTGCGTTTGTACGCTGATGCAGCTAATGCAAGAACTAAACTTGAGAATGGATTTGATCTTACTGCGTATGACGAAAGAACTATGCAGTTTGCAAGGGAATATTCGAAGTCATTACTCGCCATTGATGTTAACATCGATACAAATCAAATGCTTGACGAAGCATGGAAATTGTTTGGCAAGCATTTTAGTAAGGCTGAGGTAGGAATAAAGCAAGAGTTTGTGGATAAGTATTGGCCACAGGAATAATCCAAACAGCTATTTGATTCTATCGAGTCATATGGCATTAAAATTTAAAATAGTAATGGCTATTAAATTTCAATATAATAAGACATCTCTTCAGGAATTAAATAAGCAGCTTAGGGTCCGTGTGAGAGCATTGCCGACAATTAAGAATAAGGAATCGGCTCTCAGAATGGAAGTTAAGAAGGCAAAAGATGCCTCACTTAAATCTCAGCGGCAGATTGAAGAGAGTGTAGTAAAATATCGTTCGATGGCAGGTTTATGGAATGAATTTGATAATAACCTGGTTAAAATCGAAGATGTTGATCTGTCAATAAAGAAAATCGCCGGAGTAAGAATTCCAATATTAAATGAAGTAAAGTTCAAAATTGGAGAATACAGCCTTTACAATAGTCCTTCGTGGATACCACAAGGAATAAACATAGTTAAGGAGCTTGCTAAAGTTGGGATAGAAAGTGAATTTTACTTCAGGACTATGCAATTACTTGATCATGCCCGACGGAAAACAACTCAGAAAGTCAACCTTTATGAGAAAGTGCAGATTCCGGGTTATGAGGAAGCAATACGTAAAATAAAGAGATTTATGGAGGACGAGGAAAATCTTTCTAAATCAGCACAGAAGATAGTTAAGAATCGTAAAGCATCGGAGGTATTGGTATGATAGTTCCTATGTATAAATACACCTTCATTGTATATCATAAGGAATACGATAGTTTCCTTGACAGAATTGCACAACTTGGTGTGGTTGATGTATCGCTTTCACGCGAGGATGTCGATGATACGATCAGAAATAAAGTACTTCTGAATTCACAACTTTCTGACATGATCAGGACACTGAATAACAGAAAAGTGAATCCTGTCAATGCTGAAGTTGAGAAAGATGGTTCTGAAGTTCTTGCGGAAATAAAGGATATACAATCGCAAATTGATAAATTAAACCATAAGTCGGTACTTTTAAAGAAAGAGATTGCCCTTGCAGAACCCTGGGGTGATTATTCTACTGAATTGATCAAAAAATTACATGATGCAGGTTACACATTGCGATTTTTTATAACACCTGAAAGGCGTTTTTCTGCTGACCTGCAGCAAAATCCTGACATCATTGTAGTGAATACCCAACAGTCGAACGTATATTTCGTTGCTGTTCAGAAGAAGGACATCAATTTGGATATAGATGCAGATGAGATAAAGATTCCTTCGATATCTCCTGCAATGTTGAGAGATTCTTTAAAAGAGACAGAAAGTGAAATCTCCGGATTAAACATGCTACTTGATGATTATGCTGCTAAGTATATTCCGTCATTAAATAATTCGCGCGAAAAGTTAATGGATGAAATCCAGTATCATCAAGTGAAACTTAAGACGAATAGACAAGCTGAGGAGAAGATCTGCGTATTAACCGGTTACGTTCCCGTAACGAGTGATGTTACATTAGAAGAATATCTGAAAGATTCCGGTATTATTTATTACAAAGACAAATCTGTACCAAATGATAATCCACCCATTTTATTAAAAAATGGATGGTTTGCCAAGCTATTTGAACCGATTTCAGAGATCTTTTCATTACCGAATTACAAGGAAATGGATCTTACTCCATTTTTCGCACCTTTCTTTATGATGTTCTTCGGATTTTGTATGGGGGATTTCGGGTATGGAGTAATTTTACTCCTTTTAGGTCTGATATTAAGAAACAGAGTATCACCATCACTTAAGCCATACTTATCATTAGCAATGTTCCTTGGAATAGGGACTATGATTTTTGGTATAGTAACCGGGACAATTACGGGGTTTAATATGGATGAAATTGAGTTCTTTAAGCCGATCCATAAATTTATGCTTGATGACACTTCTGTTTTCTATCTGGCATTAATTATTGGACTTGTACAGATTATTTATGGCATGATAATCCAGGTTTATGCAAGATGGAAGCGATTTGGATTTAAGTACTCTTTATCACTGATCGGAGTTATTATAGCAGTATTAGGAGTGATTGATCTGGTGTTGACTAAAATCACCGGACCAATAGCACTTTACTCAATTTATTTAGGAATTGCACTTATGCTATTTTTTAGCGATCCTGACATAAATATCTTCTCAAGATTCGGCAAGGGGATATGGGATCTCTATAGTGCAATAACCGGGATATTTGGTGATGTTCTTTCGTATATTCGATTATTTGCATTAAGTGCCTCAGGTGGAATTTTGGGATTCGTAATAAATAGTATTTCTTTGCCACTATTAGATAGTGTTCCGGTATTAGGTCCTATACTATTTGTAATAGTTATGATAGTAGGTCATGGTGCTAATATTGCTTTATCAGGATTGGGCGCATTTGTCCATCCGATGCGTTTGACATTTGTAGAATTTTATAAGAATGCAGGATTTGAAGGAGGGGGGAAAAAATACAGTCCTTTTTCAAAACATTGATAATAATTAATCAACAAGAATTTAATTAGAAAAACAATAAAACAATTTAAAGGAGAATAAAATTATGACAACTGCTGTTATTTTGGCCTATATTGGTCTGGCACTTATGGTTGTATTATCAGGCACCGGTAGTTCAATTGGTGTTGTAATTGGAGGAAATGCAACGTTGGGAGCATTAAAGAAGAAAGAAGATGCTTTCGGTAGTTACATGCTATTAAGTGCTTTGCCGGGAACTCAGGGATTATATGGATTTGCCGGTTTCTTTATTATTAACTCATCATCTGTTATTAATCCTTCGATGACACTTCTGCAAGGAATGGCCATTTTGGCAGCAGGTATTGCTTTGGGTACAGTGGGTTTAATTTCAGCTATTGTTCAAGGACGCGTCTGTGCAAACGGTATTGCATCAATTGCACAGGGTTATGATGTTTTTGGTAAGACAATGGTATTGGCAGTATTCCCTGAACTTTACGCTATTGTTGCTTTTGCTACCACCTTCCTTATCTCTTCAGGATTATAACAAATTAGGATGTATTTTTTAATTCAAGGCTGTCCTTTTCATAAGGATGGCCTTTAATTTTTGAAATACCGATGCATCAAACTATGAGATGATAATTAACGCAGACATATTTAATGAAAGGAATGATTTTTGACTGGCAAGGATTGTTATTACAACTTTGTTAAATATTGAAACTGAAAAAATTATGAGCGAAGAATTTAAAGTAAAAGGAGAGGACCTGCTCTCAAAGATTAAGCAACTATTCCATGAAGGTAATATTAGCAGGATTATCATCAAAGATGAGAATGGAAAGACTTATTTAGAGATACCTGTTACAATTGGTGTTATAGGAGCAGTGTTTGCCCCTGTTTTAGCCGCAGTAGGTGCTCTTGCAGCACTTGCCGCCAATTTTACAATTGAGGTTATTCGTCGTAACGAATAAAGAATATCATTATATTGACTATCTTAGCAGACTAATTTTTTGGGTAAATTTTTTACAATAGCCACTAATCACACATTAATACAAAATGAACATTGAACTTGAAAAAACAGGCGATTTAACCGCTACATTGAAGATTGAATTATCAGTAAATGACTATGAAGATAATGTCAACAAAGTTTTAAGAGACTATCAAAAGAAAGCACAAATGCCTGGATTCAGGCCTGGTAAAGTTCCGTTTTCTCTTACAAAAAAAATGTACGGACAAGCAGTTACAGCCGATGAAATTAACAAGTTATTAAGCGATTCACTGGATAAATATATAAGAGATAACAATCTTCAATTATTAGGCAATCCTCTCGCAAATACAGAAAAAACAAAACCGGTTGACTTCACTGATCCGGGGGATTTAAGCTTTTACTTTGATATAGCTATGTCTCCTGATTTTCAAGTTAACCTCACACCTTCGTTAGGGCTAACTTATTATCAGATTACTTCAACTGACAAGATGGCATCTGACTATCTGGCAGACCTCCGTTTAAGACAAGGACAAATGCAGGAAACTGAATCAGTTGAGAAAGGAGATTTAATAAAAGGTGATTTTATTGAACTTAACGAAGATGAATCAGTAAAAGAAGAAGGCATTAAATCGTCCGGAACTCTGAATACAAATCAAATTAAGAGTGAAGAAACACTGAATAAACTAATTGGTGCTAAAGTAGGATCAACGATTACTTTAGATATAAATACCATTGTTGATAGTGCAACTGAAAAGGCAACAATTTTGGGTGTAAATTCTGATTTGGTTAATGATTCAACTTCAAAGTTTAACTTTACAATTACATCAGTAACCAGAATGGTTCCTGCTGAATTGAATGAAGAGTTTTTTGAAAAAGTATTCCCGGGTGAAGAAATTAAGGATGAAGAATCAGTTCTCGCCAGAATTAAAAAGGAAGCTGATGATTCATTTGTAAATGAATCAAAACGCAGGTTCTTCAATGATGCAATTGAAGCTATAATTGCTGATGCCAATATCGCACTGCCGGATGAATTTGTTAAAAGGTGGCTTGTTGAGACAAATCCTGATAAATTCACTGCTGAAGATATTGAGAAAGACTATGAAGGTTACAGTAGGTCGTTAAAATGGCAACTTATTGAAAACAGGATGATTTCGGAACATGAAATTACTGTAACAGATGAAGAGGTTAAGGATGTTTATAGAGGTTATTTCAGGATGCCCGGCTCAAAAGAACTAGATGAAGAGACTAAGAGCAGAATCGATAGCATTGCAGATTCGTTTATGAAAAATGGAGAGGATAGTTCAAGGATTAGAACTCATCTGTTAGAAGGAAAGTTAATTGAACTATTGAAAGAAAAAGTTCAACCCAGGATAGAGAAATTAACTTACGACGAGTTTATTAAATTAAATTCAAAAAATTAACATTATGGACCACAATGAATTCGTAAAATATGCTACCGGGCACCTTGGTATCAGTAGCACTACATTAAGGAAATACCAGTCAGCTGTTACAGGCTACATTTCACCAACAATTATTGAAGAACGTCAGTTGAATATTGCTACTATGGATGTTTTTTCCAGGTTGATGATGGATAGGATAATTTTTTTGGGTGTTCCTATTGATGATTATGTAGCTAATATTATACAGGCTCAATTACTGTTTCTTGAATCAGTTGATGGCAAGAAGGATATACAGATTTACTTAAATACTCCCGGGGGAAGTGTTTATGCCGGTTTGGGTATTTATGACACAATGCAGTACATTGCACCGGATGTGGCAACAATCTGTACAGGAATGGCAGCGTCAATGGGAGCTGTATTATTATGTGCAGGCCAGAAAGGAAAACGTACTGCCTTAAAGCATTCCAGAATATTGATTCATCAACCAATGGGTGGGGCATCAGGACAAGCTTCGGATATAGAAATTACTGCCCGGGAAATCATGAAACTTAAAAAAGAGTTGTACGATATTATAGCTGAACATTCAGGCCAACCGTTTAAGAAGATAGAAAAGGACTCTGATCGTGATTACTGGATGACTGCAGAGGAAGCTAAAGAGTATGGTATGATTGATGAAGTACTTGTAAAAGGCAGATTATAAGCTTAGACGGTTTATTTTCTCGACTAGTTACTTGTTAGTACTTTTAGAGATAAATAGACAGTAAAATACGGAGTTAGTATATTATGGTGAAGAAAGAAGAACGATGCTCATTTTGCGGGAGGCCACGGAAAGAGACTATAATGTTAATTTCAGGTGCTGACGCTCATATTTGCAACTATTGTGTAGATCAGGCTCAGGATATAATAAGAGAGGAAACTAAATTATTAGATCGTGATTACACAAAGCTAAAACTACATAAGCCTGCTGAGATAAAAGCATATCTTGATCAATACGTTATTGGTCAGGATGACGCAAAAAGGTTGTTATCGGTTGCTGTTTATAATCACTTCAAAAGAATAAGTAATCCTTCATCAAAGAATGATGAAGTTGAGATTGAGAAATCAAATTTAATTCTTGTAGGAGCAACCGGAACAGGTAAAACATTATTGGCAAGAACAATAGCCAGGTTTCTGAATGTACCTTTTTGTATCGCTGATGCTACTGTATTGACTGAAGCCGGTTATGTTGGAGAAGACGTTGAGAGCATTCTGTCAAGATTGCTTCAGGCCGCAGATTATGATGTAGCTGCAGCTGAGAAAGGCATTGTTTTTATTGACGAGATTGATAAGATTGCCAGAAAAAGCGATAACCCTTCAATAACCAGAGATGTTTCGGGTGAAGGTGTCCAGCAGGCTCTGTTGAAATTATTAGAAGGTGCTGTTGTTAATGTACCTCCTCAAGGAGGACGTAAACATCCAGAGCAAAGAATGATTCAGATTAATACGCAGAACATTCTTTTTATTGCAGGAGGTGCATTCGATGGTATAGAGAAAAAAATTGCTTCCAGAGTTCAAGCTAACATTATAGGGTATTCTGCACACAAAGAAGAGGAAATCGATAAGGACAACCTATTGCAGTATATAGCACCGCAAGATTTAAAAAGCTTTGGTTTAATACCTGAACTCGTTGGAAGAATGCCGGTAGTAACTTATTTAAGTCCATTAGATAAATCTGCGTTAAGGAAGGTATTGACTGAACCAAAGAATTCCTTAATAAAGCAATTTACCCAGCTATTCCAATTAGATGGAATTAAACTGGTGATAAGTGATTCAGTTCTGGATTACATTGTAGACAAAGCTATTGAGTTCAAATTAGGAGCAAGAGGTCTTCGCTCAATAATGGAAGCAATCTTAACAGATGCAATGTTTGAATTACCATCAGACCAAAGTACTAAGGAATTCAAAGTAACTTTGCCTTATGCTGAAGAGAAACTCAGCAGAACTGGAAAATCTAAGCTCAGGGTAGCCTAGTTTATGATACAGGGTAGCCTGGAATAATATACAGTAAAGATACGGTGGCATTCTTTTTGTTTATTAGGAAAGAAATTAAATGGTTGAATGACCCGTTTTATATATTGCCTTTTGTTCCTTGCATTTATTATCCCATCAGCTATTGCTCAACTACCAGGAAATCTGCATGTTGTTAAAGCAAAAATTGTTGATGGAGATACTATTCTTATGTTAGATCTGCCTGAAGTAAGGGTTAAAGGATATAAAGTTTATCGTACTCCAAGTGAACAGCGAAAGTATGATAGATTAGTTCGAAATGTTAAGAAGGTTTATCCCTATGCGAAACTTGCAGGCATCAAACTGAGAGAATATGATGCATTAATGGCAGGATTATCCGAAAAGGAACAAAAGAAATTATATAGGAAGGCAGAGGAAGAATTAAAGGCTGAATTTGGTGAAGAACTTAAGAAGCTAACAATTACCCAGGGACATATACTCTTAAAGCTGGTAGATCGCGAAGTTGGAGATCCTACTTATCATATTGTCAAAGAGCTAAGAGGGACGTTTATCGCGTTTTTCTGGCAAAATGTAGGGAAACTTTTTGGCTATAACCTAAAAGAAAAATATGACCCGCAGGGTGAGGACAGAGATATTGAAATGATTGTACAGAGAATAGAAAGCGGTACAATCTGAGATTATTTACCACGCCCCTGCAATACTATCAGTACAGTATAAATCAAGATTTTAAAGTCCATTGCAAGAGACATATTCTCAATATAGAGAATATCGAATTTGAGTCTTTCAACCATTTGATCAATATTCTCTGCATATCCATATTTGACCTGCCCCCAAGAAGTGATTCCCGGTTTAACTTTTTGCAATAAACGATAGTGAGGGGCACGTTGTACTATTTGATCAATAAAATATTGTCTTTCAGGTCTGGGTCCTACAAGTGACATATCGCCAATTAAGACTGACCAAAATTGAGGGATTTCATCCAGACGAACCTTACGCAAGAACAATCCGAATGGAGTAATGCGAGGATCATCTTTTGATGATAATTGAGGCACTCCATTCTTTTCGGCATCGCAATACATACTTCTGAATTTAATCATGGTAAATGGTTTGCCATGAATCCCAATACGTTTTTGGCGATAAAGGACAGGTCCTTTAGAAGTTAGTTTAATACCAATAGCGACACCAATATATGCCGGGATTAAAATGATCATAGCAATGATTGATACAAAAACATCAATTAATCGCTTGATTGATTGCTGCCATGCAGGCATCAAATCGGGAGAGATTTCAAGCAGGGGAGTATGAAAGATAGAGGTGGAATGAATCGTACCTAATAAATAATCCTGCATATCTGGAATTACTTTGATTATTACATTAGTACTTTCAACTTCAGTAATGATCTGTTCAATTGTTTTGACTTCAGATCGTTCCGTAGCGATAATAACCTCCTCTACGTTGTGTTCCATAATTATTTGTTTTAGCTGGTTAATCTGCCCCAAATGAGGAAGAAATTTCTCTAGCTTATAATCCTTGTAAGGCGCTGCATTAACGAATCCAATAAATCTGTTACCACTGGACTTTTCCTGATTTTCGATCTCATTGTATATCCCAATTGCATTCCCATTACTCCCAACAATGATTGTATTAAATCCTATAATCTTGTGATGAATTCTGTAGGTAGTAATTGATGTAAGAATTAGCCTGAATGTGTAAGTGGGAATAAAATGACAACAGAAAAGTACCAGTATAGAATCATAATAGTGATGGTATTCTTCAATCATATCGTCAATGATCAGAGTAAAGAACAGAATGATTACTCCGATAATTGTGATTAATAAAGTTTGACCGAGTTCACGCAGACGAGCTTTTCGATAAATCCTTCTGTAAGTACCCATCATGACGTACAGGCATAACCAAAATACCGGGATAAAAATCAGGCCATAAAACAGATTCCTGTCCTGATAAATCAATTCGGGATGGCTAAATACTTCATGATCGGCTGAATATTTTCGATAAACAAAAAACGTAGCCCAACCTAGTATAGCGGCCAGGAGGTCGGCTAAAACATATCGAGTGACCTGTAATTTTCTGTTCATTTCGATGAATTAAAGCGTACCAATTTTAGATTGTCAAGCAAAAAGATAGCATTTTCGGTGCCATCTTCTTTCTCTGCACCCATAAAAATCTGGAAATCATAAGCACTTGGAGTATCATATTTGATAACTGAGAGATTTATATAGGTTTTCTTCCATTCATCTGTTTTGTTCAGGATAACTATAGGTCTTTGTATCCTTGCACCATTAACTGAGTAATAAACTCCAAAAACCAAAGGATGATTTATTTTGTAGTTTACTTCAAGGAAAATATAACCTCCATTTTCAGGAAAATCAAATTTATCCTTTGTAACAACCTCAAATATAGAAGTGTCATTAGTCATTGTGACCAACCCGGAATACAAATTACCGGGTTCATTGAAAATGAGTTGTGGATCACTTGTTTTCGCTATAGAAACATCACTCTTTGCGCTTGTATCAATACTAAGAGAAGGCGAATCAAAATCTTCCAGCCATGGAAATATTGTATTTCTCTCATAAGAAGTATTGCCGGTAATATTGATAATACTGTCTTTTACGAGTTCTAACTCGCGGACGATACCTGTATAGAAGGGATAAGCTGCCCTGGTATTACTTATTCCATTTAGCTTAATACCAGGACGGACAGTAATTTTCTGTTTTCCGGAAGATAATATTGGTACAGTAGCCGGTAACTCAAATGAACCAATCAGAGTTTCATCAAGATACACCCAGGCATCTGTAATATTTGATGAATTTGACCCTTGTGTCAAATTAGAGGATACCGATATTTTATCGATGTGGATATAGGATGGAACCAGGTCTTCATCTTCCTGATTTTCACAACTAACAGTTACAGTGAGTATTACTATAAGCGTAAGGAAAAATGGTAAAAGCCTTTGAGTATAAATAATCATTTTTGAAGCTTGTTCATTATGTAACCGTGTACATTCAACGGCTATAAATTCGGTTTATTGCTTAATTTTTTAACAAATTTTAACCGGGAGAGAAAACTATTCAGCAAGATTAGCCGCATCTTCCATTTTACGTATTATCCTGTAAGCTAAGTCCAGTGCATGATAACCGTCGGTTATAGTAACAGGAGGTGTTGTATTGTGCAGAATAGCATCAGCAAAGCTTTCTAATTCGGATAGTATTGCATTTAAAGGCATTATTTGGGGCTTTTCAATGAATATTTGTTTAGGTTTTTTGTTAGAACCCAGATCGAGAATTAAAGCAAATGGATCTTCTCTGTTTATATTTTCTGACATCCTGATTATTTCAGTCGATTTGTCGAGGAAATCTACTGAGATATATGCGTCACGCTGAAAGATACGTGTCTTGCGCATATTCTTCATTGAAATTCTACTGGCTGTCAGGTTAGCAACGCAACCGTTGTTAAATTCAATTCTTGCATTTGCTATATCAGGGGTATCGCTGACTACTGATACACCACTAGCACTTATTTTATGTATTCCTGATTTTACAATACTCAACACAATATCAAGATCATGAATCATAAGATCCAGAATAACAGGGACATCAGTTCCTCTTGGATTGAATTGTGCTAAACGATGAGTTTCAATAAAAAGCGGATTTTGAATAAATGGGGATGCTGCAATGAAAGCAGGATTAAATCTCTCAACATGTCCTACCTGAACTTTAACGTTTGCTTCTTCAGCCAGACTGATTAACTCGAGTGCTTGCTGTGGTGTTGTAACTACAGGTTTCTCAATAAACACATTTTTGGATTTTTTAAGTGCCATAGCAGCACAGTCAAAATGCGAAAGAGTAGGGGTTACTATATCAACAACATCTACATCATTAATGAGTTCCTCAATTGATTTGTATGCAGGGAGCGAAAATTCGGCTGTAACTTTAGCTGCATTTTCAGTATCAGTATCAAAAAAACCTACGAGTTGATACTTTTCAATTTGTCTAATGCACTTTAAGTGGATTTTTCCAAGATGACCTGCACCGACAACACCAATTTTGAGCATAGCAAGCGATTTAAGTTTTGGTTTGTTTTCTACTTGGCGAAATTAGTAATTTAGCAGCAAATTATAATGTCTTATTCAAGATGGCTTCAAATCTTGTTGATACTTTCAGACACAAAGGACTACGTAAAAAGCTTGTAGAACAAATCAGGGCTAAAGGAATAAATGATGAACATATTCTGGCTGCAATGGAAGCATTGCCCCGTCATTTTTTCTTTGATTCAGGTTTCCTTGAATATGCATATCAGGATAATGCTTTTCCAATAGGTGAAGGACAAACAATTTCACAACCATATACAGTGGCTTTCCAAACACAGTTGTTGGATGTAAGAAAAGGTGATAAGGTTCTGGAAGTCGGTACAGGATCAGGTTATCAGGCAGGTATTCTTTACAATCTTGGAGCTAAAGTATACTCAATAGAACGGCAAAAGCCTTTATTTGTGAAATCGAAAGAGCTTCTGGCTAAAATAGGTTGCCTGGTTAAGGTGCATTTTGGTGATGGATATAATGGTTTACCGGCATTTGCACCTTTTGACCGGATAATTGTAACCGCAGCAGCTCCATTTGTTCCACAAAAATTGATTGATCAATTGAAACCGGGAGGCAAGATGGTTATTCCGGTAAATGAAGGAGATAGCCAGGTGATGACCCTTCTAACAAAAGTTGACCAACAAAATGTTGAAGTAACAACCCATGGTTATTTCAGATTCGTACCGCTCTTAGAAGATAAGAACCATAAGATTTAGTTTCTTCCTAACGTTAGAGCCCAAAATAACCGGATCATGTCGCAGGAATAACACTGTTGATTTAGCCGGAATATACAGAATAGTGATTCTTCTGCTATATCTGTCTTCAAACAATATATGGCTGTAATTGTTATTGCAGCGAGGCAATACTGCCTCTTAAAATTACAGCTATGCCTCATTATCATACATTAGGATCTATCCCTCGGAAAAGACATACCCAGTTTCGGAAACCGGATGGTTCTTTATACTCTGAGCAATTAGTATCAACTGAAGGATTCTCAGATGTTTATTCCTTGACGTACCATCATTATCCACCCACAAGAGTCAAATCAATTGATGCTCCGATTGATGTTAAGCCTTCAATTGCTATTCAGAACAATATGCAACATCGAAGCTTAAAAGGGTTTCAGATTAAAGCTGAGGATGATTACCTGAAAAGTCGAATCCCTGTGCTGGTTAACAATGATCTATATATTTCACTTGCTGCTCCACTGAGAGGTAACAATGAGTATTTTTTTAAAAATAGCCAGGCGACAGAATTGATATTCATTCATGAAGGTTCTGGAATTCTTCACACTATGTATGGGTCAATATCTTTTACTTATGGCGATCATTTAATTATACCACGGGGTATAATTTACAAGATTGAATTTAATGATACTAATAATAGGTTATTGATAGTAGAATCGTTCTCACCAATACGATTTCCAAGAAAATATGTAAATAAGTATGGACAGTTGGAAGAACATGCTCCATATTGTGAAAGAGATATTAGAAAACCTGAGAAGCTTGAGACTTATGATGAAGAGGGTGATTTTCTTGTAGTAATTAAGAAAGAAGATCAGATTTTCCCTTATCATTATGCAAATCATCCATTTGATTTAATAGGTTGGGATGGTTATCATTATCCCTACGCATTATCAATACATGATTTTGAGCCTATAACAGGCCGAATTCATCAGCCACCTCCAGTGCATCAGAGTTTTGAGGCACATAATTTTGTTACATGTATGTTTGTCCCACGAATTTATGATTATCATCCTGACTCAATCCCAGTGCCTTATAATCATAGTAATGTAGACTCTGATGAAGTGCTTTACTATGTTGATGGGGATTTTATGAGCCGAAAAAGTGTTGAACGCGGACAAATAACATTACACCCAATTGGAATCCCACATGGTCCACATCCTGGTACCGTTGAGAAAAGTATAGGAGCTAAAGAGACTAAGGAACTGGCAGTTATGGTAGATACTTTCAGACCTCTGAAAT
Organism: Bacteroidota bacterium; assembly: GCA_023441805.1. Classification (GTDB taxonomy): domain Bacteria; phylum Bacteroidota; class Bacteroidia; order Bacteroidales; family Lentimicrobiaceae; genus Lentimicrobium. Next base: position 132,491 of record JAEZNO010000021.1, on the reverse strand, counting down.
TAACTAAACAAGCACTTGAAATTGAGGATCCTGATTATTTTAAATCATGGATTGAATAGTACTTCATTAACTCTAAAAGGGTAATTACTAATACAACCAATAGCAATGAAAGAAAATAGTGATTTTTTACCGATAAATGGAACCGATTACGTTGAAATGTACGTTGGTAATTCAAAGCAGGCCGCTTTCTATTATCAAACAGCATTTGGATTTGAACCTTTAGCTTATGCAGGGTTAGAAACAGGTTTAACTGACAAGACTTCTTATGTGCTTAGGCAAGGGAAAATCGTCATAGTGTTAACTTCGTCACTATCAGGTGATAATGAAATAAGCAGGCATGTACTTAAACATGGCGATGGAGTAAAAGCTATAGCCTTGTGGGTAAATGATGCTTCACAAGCATGGGAAGAAACCACAAAGCGAGGCGCTGACTCTTTCATGGCTCCCACGCTCTCATCGGATGATTATGGTAAGGTTGTGACTTCAGGTATCCATATTTATGGCGATACGGTTCATTTGTTCATTGAAAGAAATAATTATAACGGTATTTTTCTTCCCGGTTATATAAAATGGGAGTCCGACTACCAACCTAAGCCGACCGGTTTGAAATATATTGATCATATGGTAGGCAATGTAGGATGGGGAGAAATGAATAAATGGGTTGATTTTTATGCTAATGTAATGGGGTTTAATCAGTTAATCAGTTTCGATGATAAAGACATTTCAACTGAATACACCGCACTTATGAGCAAAGTTATGAGTAATGGAAATGGACGAATTAAATTCCCCATAAATGAGCCTGCTGAAGGTAAAAAGAAATCTCAGGTAGAAGAATATCTTGATTTTTATGGGAATAGCGGTGTTCAGCATATTGCCATGGAGACCGATGATATAATTAATACAGTTAATGCATTAAAATCAAGAGGAGTCGAATTTCTAGAAGTACCTAAAGGTTACTACGATTTTGTGACTGAACGAGTTGGTGAGATTGATGAGGATCTGGAGAAGATTGCAAAATTAGGAATACTTGTGGATAGAGATGAGGACGGCTACTTGTTGCAGATTTTTACTAAACCACTCGTGGACAGACCAACACTATTTTTTGAGATTATCCAGAGAAAAGGAGCTAAGTCCTTTGGTAAAGGCAACTTTAAAGCTCTGTTTGAAGCTATAGAATTAGAACAAAGCAAACGAGGTACTCTGTAATGATTGTTGAAACTGAAACCAAACTGCGGCATTCCTGGATAAAATATGATGCCGAATCTGACTTTTCTATATATAATATACCGTTTGGTATAGCACAATTAAAGGATAATTCAATTTTAGCTGTTAGCAGGATAGGTGATTATGTAGTTAATCTGCATTCACTTCAAAGAGACGGATTCTTTTCATCACAAAAAAACTTACCGGAGGGAATCTTCAATAAGAACTATTTAAATGATTTTATTGCTCTTGGTAAAGAAATTACTACGAAAGTAAGAAATATAATACAGGACCTTTTTGATGAGGATGCGGAATACAAATTTAATAGAGAGGAATTTTTAAATAAGTATCTGATACCCTATCATTCTGTAAGGATGAAAATGCCGGTAAAAGTTACAGATTACACGGATTTTTACTCCAGTATTGAACATGCAACCAACGTAGGTAGTATGTTTCGTGATCCATCTAATCCATTACTACCAAATTGGCGTCATCTTCCGGTTGGTTACCATGGCAGAAGTTCATCTATAGTAATTTCAGGAACTAACATCCACAGGCCCAAAGGGCAGATATTAGTTCAAGGCAGTGATATGCCTGTATTAACAGAAAGCCGTATGCTTGATTTTGAATTGGAACTGGCATTTGTTATAAATAAATCGACGGAGCTGGGAACTTCAATTTCAACTTCTGAAGCAGAGAAATATATCTTTGGCTTTGTTCTTTTTAATGATCTCTCAGCCCGTGATATTCAGTCGTGGGAATATGTTCCTTTAGGTCCATTTCTGTCAAAAAACTTTGGATCAGTTATTTCACCATGGATAGTGACAATTGAAGCTTTGGATATATTTCGTACTGAAGGACCAATTCAAAAACCTGAGGTGTTAGATTATCTCAAAACGAGTGGCTTAAGAAATTTTGATATAAACCTTGAGGTTTTAATCAAACCATCAAATCATAAAGCATCAATAGTAGCTGCTACTAACTTTCGATACATGTATTGGAATATTTGTCAGCAATTAGCTCATCACACTATAAATGGATGCAATATTTCAGTCGGCGATCTATATGCATCAGGCACAATAAGTGGCCCATTACCCGGATCTGCAGGATCATTACTAGAACTCACATTTAGAGGTACAAAACCAATAAAGATTGAGGATATTGAAAGGACCTTTTTAGAAGATGGTGATACTATAATTATGAGAGGTTTTAGTAAGAATAGTAATAGGAGGGTTGGTTTTGGAGAATGCACTACTACAATCTTACCTGCAAAATAGTATGCACAAATTATTTGATACAGAAGTAATTACCCAGCATGAGTTGCATCGGCTTATTTTAGGTGGAATTGCACCAAGGCCTATTGCACTTGCCAGCACTTTGGATGAGAATGGCATTCCTAATCTCTCCCCATTTAGTTTCTTTAATGCCTTTGGAGTTAATCCGAGTACTATTATTTTTTCACCTGCCAGACGAAGTAGAAATAATACCACAAAAGATACTTTTGAAAACCTGAAAAAGATACCCGAAGTTTGCATAAATGCTGTTACTTATAGCATGGTTGAGCAAGTTAGCCTGGCAAGTGCTGAATTTGATAAAAGTACTAATGAATTTGAAAAGGCCGGATTCACAATGATTGAATCGTTGAAAATCAAACCCTTTAGAGTAAAGGAGTCGCCTATAAATTGGGAATGTAAAGTGAGAGATATTATTGAAACCGGGACAGGGGGAGGTGCTGCCAATTTAATTATATGCGAAGTTGTTGCTGTTCATGTTGATGAGGATATTCTAAAATCTGACAGCATGATTGATACAGAAAAAGTTGATCTGGTAGGTAGAATGGGAGGGGAGTATTATGTCAGGGCTAATGGAAATGCTTTGTTCGAAGTGGCAAAACCTTTAAATAAGCCTGTTATTGGGATTGATTTGTTACCTCAGCATATTAGAAATAGCGAGGTGCTTTCAGGAAATGATCTTGGGATGTTGGGATCGCTTGAGTCGATACCTTCAGTTGAAGAGATTAATTCTGCCTTGATGATTCCTGAAATCTATGAACTATCTAAAAATGTAAACTTATCCACTAAGGAAAAGCAAAGACGACTCCATAAAATTATCAAGAACTTACTTACAAAGAAAATGAGAGCGCAAGCTTTGAATGCATCTTTTATCCCTTTATTCAATGCTTAGCTGTAACGCTAATTAATTTAAACTATTTAATCAGTATAATTTCTTATTGTGTTCCTTCCACTACTTTTGATGAATTAAATATCAATAAACCATCCTCTATTAGTTTCATGGTTTCCGGTACTAATGTCTCAATTTTTTTAAGCCTATTATATATTTGCTTTGATACAATTGATAACTCTTTCTCTGGTTCAAGTAGTTCAAGTATTTCGAGCATCAGTAGCCATTCAGTCGGATATTTATAGTTAAGTTCTTCCCAAATACTTATTAGTGTTGATCTGTCACCAATGGTGACTAATGACTTCTCCCTGATGTTTCTAACTTTTTGATATAAAGTATGAAGGTAAAAATCTGAGTCACTGTATGTGATCTTATGAGTTGTTTCAGTTGGCACTTTATATGTTAGTTGAAAAGCTTCCGGATCAGCGGGACCGGCATATGCAGAGATAACTGACTGACCTATAACCATATCATACATCCCCCATGAAGGTTTAAATAAGATCTCGTCTCCATAACTAACCAGGCAATCTCGAAAAGTAAAAATTATATTCTTACCCTCCTGTTTTTTTATTCCAATTAAATATCCACTGACTTTAACCTCACTTGCATATTCAAGTGATACATTACTTTCGGGATAAATTCCCATTTCACCGAGTTCAGTATCTGACAATTCTTGTAGGGGTTTCTGAGCATTCTTCAAATAACCTATGGGAGTGCCAAAACCTTCAGAATGGTATTGTTTAGAATGACCTGGTAATTCTTTATTGTTGTAAGATAAAGCTGTCTGCCCTGTGGTTTTAAGATATACGATGTTGTTGTTGCTAAATATACTATCCTTAAATACTCCGGAAATCTGAACTCCTGAATCAAGCACCACAGTTGAAATAGCAGAGGAGTTTTCAGCACGTTCAACTGCCATTTTACCTCCCTTTCTGAGCGACATTTTATCAGCAAACTCATTCAATACTTCAGAAAGGTGATTAAAATCCGGAGTAACAAACAAATGTGGCTGTTGGGTAGTAATGTCAAAACTATATTTCGCTGCTTCGATACTAAAGTCTAACTTTTTTACATGCGGTTGCAAACAGTTATAGCTCTCGCCAATTGAGGAAAGCAAACCTGCACCATAGATCTTTGGAGCTTTAAGGCTACCGATCAAACCATATTCAACTGTCCACCAATGTAGATTTCTGATAAGGGCCATCTCGGAAGGCTCACCCATTGTCGAATCAATATAGTCAAGATGTTTCTCAGCTTCTTCAATTGATTCTTTCGAAGAGTATGGGTCTGCTTTTAGAATTGAAAGATGACGGACAGCTTCATAAAGTTCGTAATCCCTGGCTGAAGACAATGCTTTTGATCCAATTTCACCAAAGAATTTCAGGTATTGAGCATATTCATTGTCAGCTATTATTGGTGCGTGTCCGGCAGCCTCGTGTATAATATCCGGAGCAGGAGTGTAAGCGATTTGATCTATTGGTCTAATATCAGCGGCAATAACTAATACATTATATGCTTGAAATTCCATAAAAGCCGATGGTGGTATGAATCCATCAACAGCCACAGCTGCCCAACCAATTTCTTTCAAAATACGATTCATGCCATACATATGTGGAATTGAATCAATGCTTATACCTGTTCGTTTGAGTCCATCAAGATAAGATCCATGTGCAACGGTGCTTAAATAACGCACATTTTGCCTCATTACATATCTCCATACCGCATGATCACGTGAAGTATATTCATTATATGGCTGCTCAATAATAAGACTCATCAGGTGAGAAGGCAGTTTCTCAAGTACTTCGTTCATTTCCATGGTACGATGTATTACTTTTGCTGATTAAATAGCTTAAAATTCAGTAAATTGACATTTAACAAGGAACAGAGTACAAAAGTTTTCGTTGCACTTCCGGTACTAAACGAGTTCGACAATATTCCTCATATAATTAATAACCTATTAACACAGCAAGATGTTGAGACTGAACTAATAGTATGTGTTAATCAGCCTGATGAGTGGTGGAGTATCCCGGATAAAAAACATATATGTGAGGGTAATAGGCAAACATTGCAATATCTTTTCTCATTAGAGGAGCCCGGAATAACAATTATTGATAAATCTTCACCCGGAAATGGATGGAAGGGTAAAAAGCATGGTGTAGGTTGGGCAAGGAAAACAGCTATGGATGTGGCTTCAGCAAAAGCAAATGATGATGATATCATTGTAAGTGTTGATGCAGATACATGGTATCCTGAGGATTTTCTTAACGACATAGTCAAATCATTAAATCAATATCCGAAGGCTGCAGGATTTTCAGCTCCTTACTACCATCAACTCACCGGGAATAGTGTAACAGATAGATGTATTCTACGCTATGAAATATATATGCGTAATTATGCGCTTAACATGTTGCTTATAAAGAGTCCGTATGCATTCTCAGCTATTGGGTCAGGTATGGCTACAACAGCCAAGATGTATAGAAAAGTATCAGGATTGACACCTAAATTAAGCGGTGAAGATTTCTACTTTATTCAAAAATTAAGAAAAGCAGGACCAATTATTATTAATGGTAAAGAAATTATATATCCGGCTTCGCGATTTTCTGACAGGGTGTATTTTGGTACAGGTCCTGCAATGATAAAAGGCAGATCAGGAAATTGGGATAGTTATCCAATATACCCTCAGGAGTTATTCTCGAACATTAAAGTACTTTATGACTCTTTCAATGACTTGTTTTACCGTAATCTGGAAACACCTGTTGATTCTTTCCTGATAGAATCTTTCTTATTGAAAAGTAACAATCTTGAAGAATTATGGAATCCGCTCAGAGCCAATACTACAAATCCTGCGCAATTTGTGAAAGCAGCATCTCATAAAATTGATGCACTAAAAATACTGCAATATCTCAAGCAAACAGAAAGAAATATTTCTAGTTCAAATGAATCCAGATTAGCTGAATTCCTCTCAAGAAACTTCGATGTTACTAATGATATGCAACTTATACTCAATGAATTGATAGAAAGTGGCTTTGATGGTGTATCTAACACTAATCTTAATTTATTAAGAGATTTTATGTTTGTCAATGAAAGAAAACTGCAGAAGGAAATCGAACTTGTATGAATAATAAAATGGTAGTTATTTTAGGCCCTACTGCTTCCGGGAAAACCCGACTTGCAGCTTTACTTGCTGCCAAAGTTGACGGCGAGATTATTTCAGCTGATTCAAGACAAGTGTATCGTCATATGGATTTAGGAACCGGTAAAGATCTGGAGGATTATTATGTTGACGGAAAGAAAATTGAAACCCACCTCATTGATGTTGTTAATGCCGGCGAGAAATATGACCTTTTTAACTACAGAAAAGATTTTGAGACAGCACTTAATACTATAGTTAGTAAGAATAAACTGCCCATTGTCTGTGGTGGTAGCGGTATGTACATAGAAGCTGCACTTGGGTTATATGATTTACCTGAGGCTGGTCCTGACGAAACTTTTAAAGAGAAACTCGATAAATTATCCAATGAAGAGCTCATTAAGATTCTGACAGATATGAAGTTAGTCCATAATACCACCGATCTGTTGGAGCGTGATCGTTTAATCAGAGCTATCGAGGTCGCCAAGGCTAAAGACCATAGTAAACTTCCTGATTCTGAAAATAACAAGCTTGATGGTATCTATGATCATGAGCCTGCCACTAATCTTATCTATGGAGTAAGCTTACCAAGAGAGGTAATTCGTGAGAGGATTACATCCAGACTGCAGAAAAGACTCGAAGTTGGACTGGTTGCAGAAGTAGAAGCACTTATAAAACAAGGTGTTCCTATTGAGACACTTAATTATTACGGATTGGAATATCGTTATATTTCATTATACTTAACCGGTCAACTTTCTTTTGATCAGATGTTTACTAAGCTAAACACTGCAATTCATCAGTTTGCTAAAAGGCAGATGACATGGTTCAGGCGAATGGAAAAAAGGGGGATAAATATAACCTGGCTTCAACCAGAAACTGATGTCTTTATTGATAGAATAGTTGCGGACTTAAATAAACTATCAGAATCTGATAAAATCCATGGAAATAGAGCTTCAAACATTTAATCAATTGCATTGTTTGACAAATCGCCAAATAGATTAAACAAAAAATAGGAATGAAAGGAATTCTGACAACACTACTATTACTACTCTCGATGCTAGCTCATGCTCAACATTCAAGTTCAGGATCAGTAAAGGGAAGGGTATTTGAATCAAATAGCAATGAACCTGTACCTTTTGCAAACGTCATAATTTATGGAACTAACAAAGGGGTGACAACTGACCTGGATGGAACTTTTGTGATTAATGAAATTCATCCCGGATATATTCGACTAGCTGTCTCGTCAGTAGGGTATGCTACCTTTACTAGTGAAGAAATATTAGTCACTAATACAAAAGTTGCATTTATCAATGTCCCACTTGAGAAAGTAAATATTGAATTAGAGCAGATAGTTGTCAAAGCTTCACCATACAAGAGAACTCCTGAAAGCCCATTGTCAATGCGAACATTAGGAATTAAGCAACTAGAGCGGAATCCGGGAGGAAATCGTGACGTTAGTAAGGTCATGCAGGCATTACCCGGAGTTGCTTCTACAGTATCCTTCAGAAATGATGTAATTGTGAGGGGAGGAGGTCCTGGTGAAAATAGATTCTTTCTAGATGGAATGGAGATTCCTAATCTTAATCATTTTGCTACCCAGGGTGCTTCAGGTGGCCCAATAGGTATGATAAACATTGACTTTATTCGCGAAATTGATTTCTACTCAGGTGCTTTTCCGGCTAATAGAGGTAATGCGTTAAGTTCAATACTTGAAATGAAACAAATTGATGGCAATGAAGAAGAGTTGGTTATAAAAGGTGCATTAGGTGCTACTGATCTTTCACTTGCATTGAATGGGCCACTTAGTGAAAAGACAACTTTCTTGTTCTCGGCACGAAGATCATATCTAAAGTTCTTATTCGATATAATAGGCTTACCATTTGTACCTGTGTATAATGATTTCCAAATTAAAACCAAAACACGATTCAACCGGAAGAATGAGCTTACCATACTTGGAATCGGCGCTATTGACCAAATGAGCTTAAACACAGGGCTAAAGAATCCTGATGAAAGTCAACAATATCTTCTTGATTATCTCCCTGTTTTCAATCAATGGAATTATGCACTGGGTGCAGTTTACAGGCACTATAGAAAAAACTCTTATGATACCTGGGTTGTCAGTAGAAATATGTTGAATAATGAATCTTACAAATATCAGGATAATGATGAATCAAAAGCTAAGATTAATGATTACGTTTCACAGGAGATCGAAAATAAGATAAGATATGAGAATTCCGGCACTTATAAGGGTTATAAGATACTTACAGGTGCAGGTATAGAATATGCAAAGTATAATACTTCTACATTTCAGAGAACTTTTATACCACTTCCTGATGACACAATCAGAGCATTGGATTTTAGTTCAGAATTCGATCTCTTCAAATGGAATATTTTTGGTCAGATAAGCAAAGAGTATTTTAATAAAAGGTTGACGCTCTCTTTTGGAATACGTGCTGATGGTAACGATTATTCAGAAAACTTCACTCAACTTTTTAATAATCTCTCGCCCAGGCTCTCCTCTTCTGTTGGGTTAACTGAAAAATGGTATGTGAACATGAGTGCAGGCAGGTTCATTCAGCTACCGGCATACACTACACTTGGGTTTCGCTCAAATGCTAACGTGTTGGTAAATAAAAATAATGGACTAGATTTTATTAAAGCCGATCATGCTGTATTTGGATTTGAGTACAGGAAAAGCGAGAATACACGCTACACAATTGAAGGCTTCTATAAATATTATACTGATTATCCGGTGTCAGTAAATGATTCAATTTCGTTAGCTAATAAAGGAGGCGATTTTGGTGTTGCCGGTAATGAGGAAGTAACATCTACCGGATCAGGAAGAACTTATGGGCTTGAATTTTTTATTCAGGAAAGGTTCTTTGGAAAATATGATTTCATAGCTTCATATACTCTTGTAAAAAGTGAATTTAAAAACCATGTCGATGACTATATACCATCAGCATGGGATAATGGTCATATTTTGAATATTACTCTTGCAAGAGAATTTGAAAATGAGTGGTATGTTGGTTTACGATGGCGATTTGTCGGCGGAACTCCTTATACACCCTATGATTTGTACCGCTCATCTATAATTGAGGCATACACTGCTCAACCTAAAGGATATCTTGATTACACCAGATTTAATACTCTGAGACTTGATCCTTTTCACCAATTAGATATCAGAGTTGATAAACAATTCTATTTCGATAAGTGGTCGTTGACTTTATACACTGACATTCAAAATGCGTATAATTATCAGACCGATGAGCAACCATTTATTGTTGTTATGACTGATGAGAATGGTGAAAAAGCAAGAGTTGAAGGTGATAATTCAAGATATCAGCTCCGTGAAGTTGCAGGTAAAGCAGGTACAATATTGCCAACAATCGGCATTATTGTTGAATTCTAAATATTGAGCAAGGTATTACAATCTTATAAGATAACAAGCTAAGTATCTTTAGCATAATATTGAAATCACACCTAAAGCATGTGGTTGGAATAGTTTACCATTCTTTAAAAATGAAAAATACTGCAATTACTATAAACCCGAAGCCAACCAAGTAATTCCATTTGAGTGGTTCTTTGAGAAAAAAGACCGAAAAAGCAGCGAATACTAATAAGGTGATGACTTCCTGGATGGTCTTTAATTGACCGACCGAAAAGGTTCCATGACCGATTCTGTTTGCCGGTACCATAAGCATATATTCAAATAGTGCAATACTCCAACTAACCAATATTACTTTCCATAAAGCAGCTTCCTTGAATTTCAAATGACCATACCATGCAAAAGTCATAAATACATTTGAAGCTATAAGCAGTAAAATAGTACGCATGAGTTAAAATTTCGGCAAAATTAGTTGTTTCACAAACCTTGTCGATATTTTTAGGGAAATTAGTAGTGAATTTGGTTGAAGTATCAGAAGCAAGAACATGGATAAATTTTATTGGTCTGTATTTGCGGTGTTACTGTCCTTTCTCTCTTTTACCGGAGCTCAGTGCCAAATTGAAGATAAGGAACAAATATTGTTTTTTAATCTTAAAGCACACTATGGCTCAATGATAATTCATTCCAGGGCTTTACATGATATTGGTAATGCAAATCCGTTCGGGGTAGAGATATCGCTTACTCAACAATCAGTTGGATTAAAAGCTTGGGAGTCTTGCAATTGTTATCCAAGGAGAGGTATCACAATTGGTCTATGGAATTTCGATAAACCACTAATACTAGGCAACGGATTTGCTAGTTCAGTATTTATAGAGCCGGTTTTCGGAGGATGGAATAAGTGGTATTTTTCAGTGAAAGGGGCAGTTGGTATTGCTTGGCTGACAAAGCCTTATCATCCTGAAACTAATCCTTATAACTTCTCTTATAGTACGAACATTGCCTTTCCATTAAACCTGGGTGCCACACTCAATTATAAGGTTTCTGACCATACCAGAGCTAATATCACACTCATTTATAACCATATATCAAACGGTGGTCTTAAAGAACCTAATAAAGGGATAAACTGGCCAACCTTTGCTTTAGGATTCGATTACCTTCCTATCCCTATGAATCTTAATAAACAAAATAGAACTGAGTTGATTCTTGATAAGTCATCAAGACAATCGGTTAGCGTTGAGTTCTTCATGACATTCAAACAGCTAGATCATGAACAATTAACGAAATACTTCATCGGAGGCATTAACGGCACTTATGATTATCGGATAGGTAGAATTAATGCTCTATCCTTTGGTGCTCAATTTGAGTGGGATGGTTCAGACAGGAAAGAAATAAGTCAAAGTGACGAATTACATACAGACCATAAGAAGATATCACTGAACGGAGGCCATTCGTTCTTACTTGGTAAGTTCCATTTTGATCAACGGATCGGGGTTTATATATATGACCAATATAAAGCTAATGATCCTGTATATCAGCAATATGAACTAACATATGCATTAACAAGACAACTTTCAACAGGATTGATATTAAAAGCTCATCGTCAGGTGGCTGATTATCTATCCTTTGCTTTGAAATTGAAATTAATTTAAGGTAGCTATTGCTCCGGTACTACTCTCTTTTAGAAACTGCTTCCTTATAATCTCTTTCTCTTCCTTAGTTAGTTTGGCATTTTTATGTATTAAGACATAAGATTTCAATGGCATCTTGCCTGCCTCAATTTCCTCAATACTTTCTTCTATCATTTCCAATTTATCTCCCATCGAATAATTTCCCCATTCTGAGAAATTCACATGCTCTCTACCTTCTTTAATGTGATTTGAGAGTATCCATGAAAATGGAGCTACATGCGAATACCATGGATAGATTGTGTTGTTTGAATGACAATCGTAACATGATTCCTTGAATATTGATTGTACGTTTTCAGGAACCTCTGATACTGCAAAAAAGTCGTACTGTGGATTGCTTTCAGGATTTACCTGATCTATTCGTATAAACTGGATAAGAACAATCAGTACCACTACCGTCCATATTGCTACCTTCTTTTTCATAATAGCTGATTTTGTATTAAACTGTAATATTACTTTGATAAAGATAGTAATGTTTTATAAAAAGTGCAATATCTTTAACAACTGTTATACACGGTGTTTGTTTATCAAAGCACATTCTTGCAGTTGATATGTTTGCTTTTTCTGAAGCTGCTGTAGCTCAGTAAATTGTTTATTTTTTGTCGGAAACTTATGGATTTTGAGATTATTGTATCACTAATAACTTTAGTAGCACTAGAGGTGGTGCTTGGAATTGATAACGTTGTATTTATCTCAATATTATCCGGTAAACTGCCTCAGCATCAGCAAAAGAAAACCAGACGAATTGGTTTATTGCTTGCTATGTTTTTGAGGCTCGGCCTTTTGTCAATTATATCAATTATAATGAGGCTTAAAGAAGATCTCTTTACAGTCTTTAGCTACGGTATTTCAGGTAAAGACCTTATTCTCATACTGGGAGGTTTGTTTCTAATATATAAAAGTACCAGTGAGATTTACCATAAAATGGAAGGTGAACCGGGTGATGTTTCTAAAGCTATTAAAGCAATTAGCATGTCACAAGTAATTGTGCAAATACTTATTATGGATATGGTGTTTTCACTCGATTCAATCATAACTGCAGTTGGCCTTGCAAATCACTTATGGATTATGTACACCGCCATTATCATTTCAGTTGGTATAATGCTTTTTGCAGCTGAGCCTGTTGCAAATTTTGTTAATACTCATCCTGCTTTTAAGATTCTGGCTCTTGCATTTCTCCTTCTCATTGGTTTCAGTTTGATGAGCGAAGGATTTGGATTAGAAATTCCTAAGGGATATATTTATTTCGCCATGGCATTTTCTTTAATGGTCGATATTATTCAAATGCGTATGACACGCACCGAAGTTAAACCGGTACAGACACATGAACATTATACAGAACAGGATTCTAATAAATCAAAATAACTCACTCTGGTAATTGCAAAGAATTATACAACTGTCATTAAGTATCTTGCGTTATAAATTGCATAAGTGTTAATATCATTATTGAAATAAACATAAACATGTTTGATTTTTGATGGATATCCTTGTATCTCATTAGCAAGATTGTTCAACTCTTGGTCAGAATATGAACTTCCGCCGTGTTGCCTTATGAATGCAAAATCCGATGTGAAAATGACATGACGATACTCAGGGGTACTTGGAAACACTAAAGCTACATCATACTTTTCTAATAGCTTATAAGTTTCGTTATTAAACCAGGTAGTGTTTCTGAATTCAATGCACGTACGGGGCTTATAATTGAGGTATTTGATAACACTTGTATATTCTGATAAGAAGATGTTTAACCTATCAATGTTCAATCCTTGTTTGGGTTGAAGTTGTATAAGAATTACTGCAAGTTTCTCTTTTAGTCCCTGGGTGTCATTCATGAAAGTTTGTAGTGTCTGCTTCGATTCCTTGTCAATTATTATCCACTTTAAATGTGTGATGAATCTGTTTAATTTAATTGTGAATCTAAAGTCAGGAGGAGTACGATCATACCATTTTAAGTAATTGTCGGCATCTGGTATTCGGTAGAAAGTATAGTTAATTTCCACAGTTTTAAATTCTTTTGCATAAAATGCCAATTGATCCTCTTTTCCTGCCTCTGCGTAAAAAGTTCTGTTCCAATGATTATACATCCAGCCGGATGTGCCTATTAAGATTTCGTGCTTCACAATTGTTAAAACATTGTACATAAGGTAGTTGTTTTGATGTGACAATTCTGAATGATTGATTATTAGTAACTTTGGCGACTTTTAGCTTAAATTGGAAATGCATAATCATTCTCATAGCGATGAACAACATTCCAGTTTGAAAAACATCAAACTGGCCTTTCTACTCAATACAGTCTTCTCAATCATTGAATTTGTCGGAGGTCTGCTAACTAATAGTGTCGCCATCCTTTCAGATGCTCTTCATGATTTAGGTGATAGTGTATCTCTGGGACTTGCATGGTTGTTACAACGGAAATCCAATCAGAAAAGTGATGAATTCTATTCTTATGGTTATAAGAGATTCTCTCTGTTAGGTGCGATATTTATTTCGTTCACTCTTATCATTAGTTCAATATTCATTATTAAAGAGAGTATTATCAGAATTTCAAATCCTGTATCACCTGATGCTTCAGGAATGTTTATCCTTGCCATATTAGGTGTCTTGGCCAATGGTTTTGCAGCATACAAATTAAATTCAGGTAAATCTTTTAGTGAGAGGGCAGTTTCAATTCACCTACTGGAAGATGTTTTTGGATGGTTGGCTGTATTAATTGCCAGTATTGTGATGTATTTCAAGGACCTCCCTTTTCTTGACCCACTATTATCTCTTGGTATTACAGTGTGGGTGCTAATTAATGTGTACAAAAATCTTAGAAATACATTTAAGGTATTGATGCAGGAAGTGCCTCAAAATATAAATGTCAAGAGTATGCTTTCGACTATTAAGGAATTGCCCTCAGTCGAGAGTATTCATGATTTTCACTTATGGTCGTTAGATGGGCAAAGAAATATAATGACATTGCATGTGGTTACTAATAATAATCTTCCGGTAAACGGAGAGCAAGAACTTAAATCACAAATCCGTTCCTTAGCTTCAGATTTTAATATTGATCACGTGACTCTGGAGCTTGAAAGTGTTGAGGAGAGTGATGATTGTGCCTTCAGAGAAGGATGTGATTGAGGAAGTCCATGAACAATAAATAACTACAGCTATAAAGCTGCAATTCTAATATTAAAGAGCGATATTAAAGCGAAGTGCTGTTACAAACGCATTTTCTAAATCCATATCTGTTCCCGATGGATTAATTATATATTGAAAGTCAGGTTGAATTGATAACTGATCATTCAATTGATATTGATACGTTAATTCAAAAGTAGTCTCACTACTTCGATTTGCAAATCCTGCATGAGCTACTGCAATCCCGATGATGTCTTTATCGTTCTTTGCAAAGAGGTTTGTATAATTTAACCCAAAACCGAAGTAATTGCAGTTCTCATTCTTCTGGGATGGACTCACACTAGCCTGAAGAAAAGCGTTTACTACCGACCCATTATCATGAGTTGCTAAAGTCTGGTCAGCGACCAGGTAGAAACCGTAATTTGTTATTTCCCAAGTATCGGTGTACTTAGTATCGCCTTCAGCGAAATGATGGTGTGTGTAGCTTCCAAAGCTATAAGTCCCATCCAGACTGCCTTTAATCCTTGGTTGCCAGGTTAATTCAGCAATATTCAGTAACCCATCTTCTTTTTTAAATCTCCAGCGAAGATTATGAGGATTATTTTCCGAAAAATCATCAGGGAACCCATCAAATGCAATCAATTTCAAAGCAATCCTTGAATTAATATGATACTTCAATTGAGCTCCAAAAGCAGTTAACGGGAATATTGGTGCAATTATATTGTCGGCAATAGTGCTATGTACCCCAAATGAACTGTTAAGAAACAATGAGCCATGGTTACTTGAAGCAAATTCAACATTCAGATCCTGTAAACCTATAGTAATTTGTGCCTTACCGATAGTCTGACTGATCCACATCTCATGTAAATATGTAAGATCGCCAGCTTCAATATTTGATGCAACCTGAAAATCTCCAATAAATAAGCTTGAAGGATTCCCTCCATGTGTATGAGCAGCATTTAAATAGAATTTCCCACCTTTCCACAACTTTCCCTTTTCAGTATCGTATTCAAGCATAAAGTTACCCATCCCCTGATAACTAGTTCCTTTCCTTATTCCACCTGCATGATTGGTAATTACCTCTCCTACATACGATGCATTTATTTGTAATGCATGTTCTTTTATTAATGTGACATTCTGGGCGTTGCTATTATTAAGCAATATTAAATTCACTAAGATCAGGAGGTATATTTTGTTCATAACGTTTATTTGAGTGATCAAAATTATTGTAGTCAGCTAATTCTGACAATCCTCATTTTTAGGTAATTATTTGATGTTTTATCACCAAAATTTATGAGTAACTGACAATTTCCTGATTCTTAAAAGTTATTAAACAATAAGAATACTAAATATTCTTCATTGAAATTATCCTGTTGGTGACTGCATAGATAGTTAAACCTGCTAAAGACTTTATACCGGTCTTCTGTGAGATGTTTTTCCGATGCGTAATTACAGTATTTATGCTGATATTAAGCTTTTCAGCTACTTCTTTCCCTGAGTTTCCGGTTACCAGTAACTTGAGAACATCTATCTCCCGTTCACTTAAAAACTCCGATTTATTCCCTTGGCCTATAGTCTCATATTTGTCAACCAGAGTTGTAATTAGTTTCACAGCTTCTTCGGCCGAATCATCTATTTTAATGATTCCATCAATAATCTTTTGGAAATTCTGATTTATGTACTGATATTGTATAGCAATGATCGGTGTTTTACTTAATTCCTTCCGAATATTATTCAGAATTCTGAAACCATTAGGGAAAAGACCTGCATCAATAATGATCAATGTAACAGGTTGGTCTTTAGTATATTCACTTAATAAGTGTAAATCTTCAAACTCTATAAGTTTGTAGTTGATAAGATGTTGTTTGAATGCACTTACCAATCCATCTTTTATTAGCGAAGGTATTCCGGTTAATGCAATTGAAATAGCGCTTCCTGTCATCTTGTAGTATTGATGGAGATCTCTAATTTTTCAACTATTGGAATAAGAATAATCTCTTCAATCTCACTATGTACGTGCAGATCAGCTTCCAGTTCATTCAGTGCAAACAATAGCTTTCGCCGTGGAATAGTGTCATCTTGTGAAGGAAGATATCTGATAAGTAAATTTTTAAGGTCGTGAAGTTTCTCTTCAATATCATCATGGTGACTACGATATTCTGAAATTGAGAATCCTGAGGTGGATGACTCTGTCAGCGATTGTGATTTTTGTGTTAAACCGATAATATAAGGGAATACAACCTCATCTTCATATCGTAAATGTTCGGCTACTTCATCCAGATAATCATCGAAGAACCGTATTAACATTTCAATTTCAGCATGTGTATTTAAGGTGCTGATCTCACTTAAATGCATAGTCAGCAATGGAAATTGCTCAATTAGATAATGCTGATGACTTCTTTTTAGGAAATTGACTATAGGAGTGATGTTTTCAATCGTATCAATAGATTTATAATCAGGTCTTTGTCCATTATAAAGACCAATGATGGATAGAAATATTCTTACATCAATATCATACTCAGCAGCCAATTGGACAATGGTCTTATCCTGTAATCCAAGTGGTATATTAAAATGTTCAAGCATCAGAAGTGTTAACGGATTGCCGTCAATCACCTCTGATGCTCTGGTGTCTTTGTTAATAGGTCTTGAATATTGCATAAGGCTTAAACATCAAAGCCTTAGAAACAATTCAATGGAAAGTAAGTTTAATAGCGTTGATTATATGTTGGTAAGAATGAGTGATTCTTCCCATAATCAATCATTTGGCCTGTATAATCGTCAGGATAAGAGATCTTAATATCTATGATCTTACCATCTTTAGTCTCCGGAGTCAAAACAGGATTAATGAATCCTCCGTAAGGGGCAATATTAAGCTTCCTGAATCTCTCAAGAACTTCAGCATGTAAGTTCTGATCTACCTTAACTCCGTAAATTTCAACCAGATTCTTACCTGCTTCGTAATCGCCTTCAGACTTAATTCTCTGTACTTCGGCCAAGAGCTTTCCAAATAAATCTCTAAGTGCTTTATAATCATTGATAACAGTATATGTTTTGTTATTTCTGACTACAATTGAAATAACATTTTCTGCTTTGCCATTCTCGTAACACCATCTTGCAATTAATTGTCGGTTACGCATATGAGCCTGTTCAATGTTTTTGCCTGGTTCAATTCTTGTTAATTGAGTCATTAAGCCGTTTCGTATGTAGGAATTGTACTCGGTTTTGTAGACTTCTTCTTTATCATAAAGCCCAATTTCCATCATTTTGGGATCAGCTATATAATAAAGGGCAAATAGATCAGCACGTGCTTCTTCAAGTGCAGATGAATAATTTTTTAATTCATCACCTTTTACACCATCTAATAGTTGACCTGAACCGTGACCAAGGCATTCATGCAGGTCTGTATGAAGATTTCCGGCAAGGGCTCCATATTTCTTAGCCCATTCAATTTCTTGTTCTGATGCACAGAATTCTTCAAGCATTCCATTACCTAAAGAAGCCTGGTCATATGCGTAGGTAATGTTCTCAAGTGTTACTGATTTTGAACCGTGTTCCTTTCTAATCCATGCTGCATTTGGTAAGTTTATTCCAATTGGAGTACTTGGATAACAATCACCTCCCAACTGAACAGCAGTAATTACTTTTGCTGATACTCCTTTTACTTCTTTCTTGCGGAATAATGGATTTACAGGTGAGTGATCTTCAAACCATTGAGCATTTGCACTAATCAAATCTGCTCTCTTAGTTGCCTCAAGATCTTTTATGTTTACAACACTTTCCCATGTTGCTTTTCTACCTAATGGGTCACCATAATCTTCTATAAATCCGTTTACAAAATCAACTCTTGAATCCAGATCTTTAACCCATAATATATTATAAACATCCCAATCAGTAAGGTTTCCTGTTTCGTAATACTTTATGAGTGATTTAATTACTTCTTTCTGGGTATCGTTTTCAGCCACATTGACTGCCTTCTCTAGCCAAAATACTATTTGTTCAATTGCCTCGGTGTATAAGCCGTCTTTCTTATAAACAATCTCTTTGATAACACCATCCTTCTTAATAAGCTTTGAATTTAAACCCCATGAAATCAAAGTATCACCGCCCTGCTGTTTAGTGTTCTTTTTTAAATCTTCATAAAACTGTATTACTTCTGCTTCGGTTACACCATCATAAAAGTTAACTGCCGAATTTGTAACCAGGTCTTTACCTGCTTCCTGATTTATTCCCTTTGGCGCAATTGTGGGATTAAATATTACAGGGACAATTTCATCAAGAAACGCATCTAATGTTTGTCCGTCACGTAGTGGGAATTGACCTTTTGTAGTGTTTTTTACTAAATTCCTGAAGTAGTCTTCACTAAATTCAGGAATAAACTTGTCTTTTGAGTAATGGTGATGGATTCCATTACTAAACCATACTCTTTTAGTATAAATCATGAAGTTGTCAAAATCCTGTGTTGATCGGTCACCTTCATAATTCTCAACAATATTGTCAAGGGTACGTCTTATTGCAAGATTATACTTATAGTTTTGATCGAAGATTATATCTCTTCCTGCCAATGCTGCCTGGCTTAAATAATAAACAAGCTCTTTTTGGTTTAAGGATAATTCATCAAAACCGGGAACCTGGTATCTGATGATTTTAAGATCAGCAAATTGCTCAAGTAAATATTTAAAATCGTCGGATTTTGCTCCTGTTTCCGGTTGTTGTTTGCAGGAGTAAAGTGTTGCTGTCAATAGCATAAATACAAACGGAATTAATTTTTTCATACTTGCTAACAGTGTTTACTATATTTTATTGTTTCTAGTTTTGTTTATGTCAATTAATTTACCATCAATTAAGACAGGTATTGAATTTGATTTTCCTATTTGTAGAGAATAAGATAGTATATTGTCTAGTCCTAATTTCACTAACCGGAGGTAATGAGCTGATTTGGTAATCAGTTCTCCAGGGTTGTCAGAATTAGATTTCCATAATAACAAAGATAATAGCGCTGAATCCCCATCACATACGAAATTTTCATTCCTAATCAATAAATCAAGCAGTGCGCCTGCACAGAGTGTATCTTCAATGCAGAAACTATCTTTCCACCCTGAACATAGAATTATTACATTCTTATGTTGATCTGATAACCACTTATTTAGTGAATATAGATTTAAAAATGAACCTATTACAACGTCTCCTTTAGACTCACCAAGCTTTATTGCCTTAGTACCATTAGTTGTTGTATAGTAAATAGTTTCACCTTTAATAGAATTGTCCATAAAATCAAAGGCTGAGTTACTATAGTCAGCAAATTCAGGTTTCAAACCATCCCGTTCAGCAGCTACCCGGTATCCTTTGTTTTTATATTCTATTGCCTCGTCCAATGAATCGAGCGGTACAATAGCTTCAACACCAGTGTCAAAAGCAGTACAAAATGAAGTAGTTGCCCGCAGAACATCAATCACTACAATTACTGTTGGTTCTGTAATTGCAATAAGATGAAAGAGTGCAGGAGAAAAACAGACTTCAATTTTATTCATTATGAGTGTAGTAAGTAAAATAAACCGGGCACTCAGGATGAATGCCCGGTTTATTCAATTTATTAATTATCCCTTATAAAATGGAAGTTTTACAATTTTTGCCTTAAGAGCTTTATCACGGATATTTATGAATATTTCAGTGTCAACTTTTGAAAATTCTTTAGCGACGTAGCCCATTCCAATAGGGATTTTCAGCGAAGGAGATTGAGTGCCGGATGTAACTTCACCGATTTCATTACCCTGCTCGTCCATGATCTTATAGTGTTGGCGAGGAATACCTTTATCAATCATTTCAAAACCCACCAACTTCATTTTCGTTCCTTCAGTCTTTTGCTGTAATAACGATTGTTTGTTAATAAAATCTTTATTGTCAGTAAATTTCGTGATCCAACCAAGTCCGGCTTCAATAGGAGAGGTGGTATCATTTATATCATTTCCATAAAGGCAGAAACCCATTTCAAGGCGTAATGTATCGCGAGCTCCTAATCCAATAGGTTTGATACCAAATTCAGCACCTGCTTCAAATACGGCATTCCATATCTTTTCTGCATCCTCATTAGCCATATATATTTCACAGCCACCAGCACCTGTATAGCCATTAATTGAGAGAATAACATCCTTCACACCGGCCAGATTTACCTTCTTAAAGCTATAATATTCCATATCCATTATTGGAGTATCAGTAAGTTTTTGTACCGCTCTAAGTGCTAATGGTCCCTGGATTGCGAGTTGAGCTATTTCATCAGATGCATTATAGAGGGTAGCACCAAATTTATTTTGTGCATTTATCCAGTTCCAATCTTTCTCAGTGTTTGATGCATTTACTACCAGCAGGTAGGTTTCACTATCAATTCTATAAACCAGGAGATCATCTACAATACCACCGTCAAAATTCGGGAAACAACTGTATTGTACTTTACCGTCAACAAGTTTAGAAGCATCATTCGAAGTAACCCACTGGATAAGATCTAAGGCTTTTGGTCCTTTGACCCATATCTGGCCCATATGTGAAACATCGAATACACCAACTCCTTTTCGTACAGTTTCGTGTTCAACAAGGAGCCCTTCATATTGAACAGGCATATAGAAGCCTGCAAATGGTACCATCTTTGCACCAAGGGCTTCATGAATTTTAGTAAATGCAGTGTGTTTCATTTTTAATCGTATATTTTAAATTATTGGAGCAAACGTACGCAGTTTTTATCGATAATTAATGAAAAAAAGCTCAAAAAAAGCTGAACATTTTTGACGTTTGTTCCTTAATCTTGAGTTGGATGCGCCTTTTTTATAATTAATGAGTTAAAATAGCAGTAAGTTAAAAAAAGCATTATATTTGCAACTTCTTGAGTTTTCGATCCACTCACATAATTTCATTATAATTTTATAACAAATAACCGGAAGTTATCCGGAGTGCGAATCAAATTATACATCTTTATCCTAATCATCTCTGATTAAAAATTAATTAATTCATTTATGTACGATATCATCGAGCTTAACAACAAGCTTCTTGAAGAGCTGAAAGACATTGCCCGTGAGTTGAATATTCCCAAAGTAGACGTCATGAAAAAACAAGATCTGATATATCAGATTCTTGATTACCAAGCTCTTAACCCCTCAAAAGAAACCCTGGAGAAGGAAAAAGCCAATAGGGAAAATAAATTTAAACGCAAAAGAATTGAAGACGACCGGTTCAAAGCCCGTCAACAGCAATTTAAACAAAATCAAAAAGGTACTCCCATAGCTTCATCAAACCCTGCTGTTGCTTCATCTGCTAATGGAAACCTCCCAAAAGAAGAAGAACGCAAAGACCTTACGGCTAATACCGAAGTAAAAGAAAACAGGCCGGTAACTCAACAAAGTTCTAACAATACTTCAAGTCGGAGCAAAAGAGGAAGACCCAGAAACGATATGAATAATAAACAACAAAGGTCAAATGATCTTTTTCATAAAGATGAGAGAAATGAGAATGCTTTATCAGAGGAGAATGAAAGAACTCCATTAGCTGATCAACCAGACTTAATTTCATCTTCAAAGTCTGACCATATTGATACCGAGGCTTTATTATTAAGTAATGCACCTATAGATGAGCCGATTATTGATGAACAGGAACTAACGAAAGAAGCTGAAGATATTACTCCAATGGTAAAACCTGATATTCCTGATCAGGAACTACCTGTAGAAACAACTGCTCCGGCATCTGAAAAATCTTCGGAAACAGAAGCCTACAAACCGACTGAACGTTTCAATAGAGATTATCCTAATCCTCGGCAGCGATTTCCTGAAAGGAATGAGCGACAGGAGAAAAAACGTGAAGAATATAGTTGGGAATTCGATGGTTTTATCACTAGCGATGGTGTGCTTGAAATAATGCCTGATGGCTACGGTTTCCTAAGATCATCTGATTACCATTACCTGAATTCACCCGACGATGTGTATGTTTCTCAATCACAGATCAAGCTATTTGGACTGAAAACAGGCGATACTGTTCGTGGTACAATTCGCCCACCTAAAGATGGTGAAAAGTACTTCCCGCTAATCAAGGTTGAATTAATAAATGGACGTACTCCTGATGAAGTTCGCGACAGGATTCCATTTGATTACCTAACACCATTGTTTCCTGAAAAGAAATTTAAACTTACAGGTCATCCGGGTTCAAATCTGTCAACAAGGGTAATTGATCTTTTTGCACCAATTGGTAAAGGTCAGAGAGGACTAATCGTTGCTCAGCCAAAAACCGGTAAAACAGTGCTGCTCAAAGAAATTGCAAATGCTATTTCATACAACCACCCTGAAGCATACCTGATAGTATTGCTAATAGATGAACGCCCCGAAGAAGTAACTGACATGGCCAGGAGCGTGAAAGCCGAAGTTATTGCTTCGACTTTCGATGAACCGGCTGAACGTCATGTAAAAATTGCAAATATTGTCCTTGAAAAAGCTAAGAGGATGACTGAATGCGGCCATGATGTTGTCATTCTATTAGATTCAATTACCCGATTGGCACGTGCTTATAATACTGTATCTCCGGCTTCCGGTAAAGTCCTTTCTGGCGGTGTTGAAGCAAACGCTCTTCAGAAACCTAAACGTTTCTTTGGTGCTGCCCGACAGATTGAAAATGGTGGCTCACTTACCATTATTGCAACTGCTCTGATTGATACAGGTTCTAAGATGGATGAAGTTATCTTTGAGGAATTCAAAGGAACCGGCAATATGGAACTTCAACTCGATAGAAAATTATCAAATAAACGTATTTATCCTGCTATTGATATAGTCGCCTCAAGTACACGTCGTGAAGATTTACTTCTTGATAAAGAAACATTGCAGCGTATCTGGATATTACGAAACCATTTAGCCGATATGAATCCATTAGAGGCAATGGAATTCCTGAAAGAAAAGATGAAATATACTCAAACCAACGAAGAGTTTCTCATTTCAATGAATGGATAACTTTTAATTCGGATTTTACAACAAAAGAGGCTGTCCCATCTGGGGCGGCCTTTTTTTATTGATTTACAGCTCATTGCACCCCGTAGCCACACAAAACGCCCTTTTTGCTACTTTTTGTGGCTTCGACAAAAAGTAGAAGAATATAAGGCTTTGCGTTGCTTTCCAAAGCTAAGTCGGCAAGTATGGAAATGCGCTGAAACTTTTATCGTGGAATAGGTAAGATCGTGGATTAGGAAGATCGTGGTATTGGCAATTCATCATTCGAAACCCTTCCCCCTCCGGGACACGCTGTTTAATCATCATAAAAAAGCATTAAACAAAACACCCCTTTTTTGGTAAAAATTGCAGTAGATTGGTCTGCTATTTCTCCGCTATATGTCCGTACCAACTCCGTACCAAGTCCGCTGGTAAATGTCCGGGCGAGCATTGTTTAAGCATTGATGGTACAGAGAGGGAGGTATGTTAAACACTGCATAAACGCGACAAGCGCGTTCTGCGTTCAACATCGAGCAATTAATAATGATGCTATGTGTCTGTTTATACTCTATATATCCTCTGCTAAACCGGATTTATATGAGCAGACTTTATACAGACTTAGAGAAGAGGTGAAAAATATCCAAAAAACTATACTCAATGGCAATTTTACTCATAAAGTACTTTATGACAGTCAGAACACATGGCAGTTTTCCAAACATTTCTTATTTCAACAGGATGCATAAATTCCATAGTAGAAGTAAGTGGAACAGTAGTCATCTTTCCAGATGGACCTTGTGCAAGAATGCTATGGCATAATTCGCAATCTTTTTTAATGGTTTCTCCTTTTGATGTCTTGTGTCTGTCAGAATGGCATCTGAAGCAACCCTGTGATTCTAAATGTCCTATATGATTGAGATATTGAGTAGCATCGGCCTTCATGTATGGAAATACATTATTATCATACTCAGCTTTTATTGCTACCAGAGCTTTATTAATGCGCTCAGACTCTTTTGAATAGATATCGGGCTGTTCATCATTATAAAACGCGAGTACTGTTGAATCGATGGCTTTATGACCAGCCTCTTTAGTGGGATATTGTAGTTTTAGAGCCTGCATGGCTGCATATTTAATATATGGTAAATCGACCGGTATCTTACCGGCAATAATAGCCTGGTCAATATATTCAGGAGCTGTTTTATAAATATGTGATGGGCGGTTATGGCAATCCATACAATCCATCGAACGCTTCTCAAGTGAATCCAGGGCAGGTTGATCCACCGGATTCTCTTCATCCATGTATATTTTCACTTCACCGGTCTTTAGATTGGTTAATTTCACCCATGGAATATTTTCACGATCTTTTGTGCTTGCAACATATTCAATTTTAAAATCCTTGTTGATATGCCAGTGAATTCCTTCGGACAACCCCATGGCACTATGTTCGGGACCAATTTTCATCAGTAATGAGATATCCCATTCAGAGTTAGCAGAGTCGGCAAGATAAGATCTTTGATTTCTGAGTTTCTGTGAATAAAATTTCTCAGGCCAGTGGCATTTCTCACATGTTTCACTTGCAGGGCGCAAATTGTGCAAAGGAGTCCCGATTGGTTGAGAGTATTTTTTGAATATAACCGAATACACCTGGTACAAGCCTGATAATTTTGATTTTACATACCAACCAGCACCTTCACCAACGTGGCATTCAACACATTTAACCTGAGCATGGGCCGAATGCTGGTATGTAACATACTCCGGTTCCATAACCTGATGGCACAGAGTGCCACAAAATTCTACTGATTCAGAATAATGAAATGCCTGATAACTTCCAATTGACGAAAGGATGAGCAATACAACGGTAATTACAGTGATCTTGATTAATGCACTACGCTGAAACTTCATATTCAGGTCAAGAATCGGCCACTTCCCCTGAGTTTCATCAGATGTTTGCTTCTTTCTACGCTTGATAATCATTCCTAAGGGAATCAGTAACAAACCTAAGACAAGGAACGCCGGTACCACTATGTATGTGAATAGTCCCAGATAGGTATTGTTCTCTTTTGAGAATAATGAAAAAATAAAAAGAATGGCAATGATAATCAAACTGTTAAGTGCAAGGATAAATCCACTAATACTGATCCAGTTGTAAATTGATTTAGGTAGTTTCATTTTCTTGGTTGGTTTGGTTATAAAGAGGAAGAAGGTTAGATTGCAACAACGTGCTTAAAGTTATATAAAAACCTGTAATAATGGTAATTTAATTAAATAAAAAAACAGGCACCTTTAGGGCACCTGTTTCAGGACTCATAAATCTTACTTAAGTGTACGCAGATAGTTTATTAATGCCCATCTGTCACCTTCATCAACAATCTTCTTTTCAAAGTTAGGCATTTCATCACGACCTACTATTGATTCATAATAGATTTCACCATCACTTTGAGCCTGGAATTCTTTTGTATTGAAGGGAGGAACAACAGTCTTGAGGGCCGCTGATTTTGGACCATCACCCAGTCCCTTTGTTCCATGACATGATTTGCAATGCTTGTTGTACATTTCCTTTCCAACAGTGTTAATACTGGGGTCACCGGCTTTAACAGCACTCTTCATCGCTTTGTACTTAGCAGGAACGTTCCAAGGTCCACCTTCTTTTTGAGCAAGAACATTAGCTGTACAAAAAAGAGTAACAACTGAAAGAATTGCTAAGAACTTTACTGATCTTTTCATCTTTGTTGATTTGTTTTTTGTTTGTTTGGATTAAATGTTCGTCGTATAATCTAAGATCAAAGTTGATCGAAGATTATTTACTTCTCAAAGATAGATATATATCAATTAGTACATACGTCCTCTGAAGTACGTGTGGATTGTTTTAAATGCGCATTTTGATTGATATAAATCAAGCCTGTTGGGGAATCAGAGTTATGAATAAGTTAGGATTAATTAGAAGATCAAAACAAATTAATAATCAGTGCAAGATTGTTATTCCATAGATTAATATTTTTCGATTCTGTTCGAAGTGATTGTCCCTGGATAAATTTGAATTTCCCGGCGGCCTGAAGATATTGAGTGTTAAAGGCTAATGAATAGCATGTTGTAATATCATAAATAAATGAAATACCTCCTCCAAATGTAAAACAATAGTCGGTTGAAGGAGTAATTTCGAAGTAGGACGGGCCCACAATGAAATAGTTCGGTTTATTAAGCTGGTAAGGGGTTGATGCTACCATAATTCCTGCATCAAGTTTTCCTTCAATTGTCATCTTATTTAGTACTTGCCATTTGTAAGTAGGGCCGGCTGTAAATTCAATAGTTTTAAAAGGATCACTACGGATATAAATATCATCGAGAAAAGGATCGGCTTTAACTTTTTCATAACCAAGCAAGCTTACTTCTATTGGATTTAGTTGAATGCCTGCCTGAATGAAAACACCCCAATTACCTTTGATTGAAGATTTAAGTTGAGCTGAAGCGGCAAATCCTGTCATTGCAAAACTCCCGCTAGTAAGGTCCGTAGATGCAAAATCAAGAACAGGTACACTCGCTCCTGATTGTAAAGCTAATTCCACTTTTTGAGGTTTAGCAATGATAGAGATTAGAATTAATGCAAGTAAAATAGGGAGCTTTCTCATAGGTCAACTATAATAATTCTAATAATTATGCTTTAGGGAGTAATTTTAATAAGGATGTAAAAGTACTGAAAATAAGAGCATTAAAAAAGCCGCTGCTTTTGGGTAGCAGCGGCTTTTAAAGTTTTGTTAAATGCTACTGTAGAGCTGAAATTGAATTCATCAACAGAGCTTTAGTATATTTATAATTGTGAATACCTAAGCTGTAATCCCTTAAGCAAAGTTGGAAGTTAATGAGAGCTCCCATCTGAGCGTTAGTAATAGAAACTTTTGGTAAAGAAGCATTGTAAGCCTTCTGCTCAGCAGTCCATGAATTTGATGGACTTGGATTCTGGAACATTGAAGGGTTGTTCTCGATACCTGCAGGGTTAGTCTGTGGGTCATAAATATTTAGATAACCATCATAATGATTATCAGTATTAGCAGCCCACAAGTTGTGTTCTGCATCAGGGTTTCTGTTAAGAAGCTCAACGCCGTCGATTTTCAGAGCTTCTGCAAGCTGGTTGAGCAGAGATTTAATTTCAGCTCTTGGGCTTGTCCAGTAGAATTCTGAAGATGCATTAACATTAGTGTGGCAACCATCAACATTACAACCATTGAAGTTGCCTTTTGTAAAGAATGTGTGACCACCTGAAGCACCCTGCATATCAGCCATATGGCAATCCTGGCATGATGCAACAAATGTGTGTGCTGAGTTTTGATAAGCAACACCGGGGAATTCAACACCACCAACGCCTGCATAAATTGCACCGGCTGTTCCATAGTGAGTATGTGTTCTGTAAGCCGGTCTCATTTTATTACCGGTAGTAGCGTTAGGATCAAAGACATATCCGGTTGGATTGCTAATAAGTTCAGCATAATCAAGTACATTACCATCAATAAGAGCCTGGGTAAAAGGACGTGGTTGATGACATTTTACGCAAAGATTACTTCTTCCGTTATCGGCAGTTAGATTGATAGTCTTCGTACCGCCCCACATGGTTAATGGAACTGGAGCAACAGTTGTCAGAGCAAGGTCACCTTCACCATAAGTAGTGTGGATGCTTGAATGGCAAGTTGAACATGTAATTTCACCATAAGCTGAAGCTGTGCTTGATGCATAATCGTTTACATACTTATTGGTTGAAGGATTAAGTGAGAATGTAGCCGGAACGTTATTGGCACATACATACTTGAATGATTCTGACAAATGGCAAGGACCGCAAGTGTTACTTCCAGCCTCTTCAAAAGCAGCTTCACCATAACTATGTTTTGATAATTGGTACTGAGTAGCAGCAAGTTCAATTCCTTCAGGACTGTGGCATTGCATACAAGTAGCAGTTCCATCAGTACCATCGACACCGTCCTTACCATCTTTACCGTTTAATCCGGCCATTCCGGCAGGACCTTCTTTAGTACAACCGATAATAAAAAGGTTACCTGCGATCAGCAAACCTGCTGCCATCATGGTAAACATTTTTGAGGTTCTTTTCATAAGCAATCGTTTTTTTTTGTTTGTGTGTGATTTAGTTGTGGGTTTCATGATAGCCGTTAACCATACTCTTGAAATTAGATACCGGAGTATGACCAACTGTACAGAAATAAATATGGATAATTAAAAAAAGCGAGACAAAGAAACCAATCGCTGCATGGAATACACTTGTTAGTGTAATGCCGCCATATTTAAGGAAGCTGGTAGCAATAGTTTCGGGGAACAATAATGCCCATCCTGTGATAAACAGCAGAGGCAGACATAAGTACATAACTGAAACATAAGTCAATTTTTGTATCGGATTGAACTTACGCTCCTTGTTAATCGAGAAAGGTGCAGATTCACCCTTAAACATACCATAGGAATAATACCTGGCTTGCTTGAGTAGATCTTTTACAAAGCCTTTTATTTTTATCCTGTAATATTTACCATTGCCTGTAGCAAGGTTGCCAATGATAAATATTGCATAGAATGCTGTCAATAACATTCCACAGACATTATGGATTGGGACTGCAACATTAAAACTAAGTAAAGGTGAATCAGCGCTGGCATATTGCATGCTAATGCCTGAGAATATTAAAAGTAAGATAAGTATAGCGTTTGAAGCATGCCATAGTCTTACCCAAACCGGATATAAATAAATTTTATTCTCTTGCATGATTTTGGGCTTTACGGTATCTTAAAAATGCATGGAAAGCAATTGCTAATAGAGTAATTCCTACTAATACAAAACTAGCAATGTTCAGATAGTAGTTTCTATTAGCACTTATCATATAAGCCTGATTCAGGATAACACTATTATAAAATCCTGCCTCGTTACGCTCTTGTTGAACTTCAAACTTATAAAGTGAGCTTAATAAGATAGTATTAGTAGAATGACACTCAACGCAATTTTTAACAGCTTTGTCGCCACCCTGAATCAGGTGGGCAACCATGATACTGTCATTTTGCTTTGCATGGCAATCAATACATCTGACTTTAGTAAAGTGAAGTGCCTGATTTGGCAACCAATCGTGCTTATTAATCAGATTAGGAATTTTCTCGTCAGTGAGGTCGCTAAATTTAATTTCATTACCATGACACTGCAAGCACATCTGATTATCGACTGCAACACGGTCAACAATTGAGATGTCTCTCGACAGTTTATAATAATGAGGATTATGGCAACTCCAACAAGTAAAGTTGTCACCTAATAGCTTAGCATGAACACTTTCGGAGTATTCAGCCTCTATAGTCTCAAAATTAAAACTAGCGTAAGCTTCATCACCGCCATGGCAATCAAGGCAGGCATAGTCGCTTTCAAATTTTACACTAACAGGGTGGGGGATCATTTCATAATCAGACGAATGGCAATCGGTACACTTAAATGCGCCATGAGTTGAGTTAGCCAGTTTTGCCGGGTCTATACGTAATTCATGATACATCCTGAGAGTTACTTCATCGCCTGATGTAGTATCACTAAGAACATAGTGAGCACCTCCATGACATTTCAGGCACATCTGACTTTCTTCAGAAAGTGTCGCTGATTTATCAGTAGCTGCTGAAAGGATCATAAAGAACACGAAAAGAGTAGCCACAAAACCAGGGGCATACAATTGTTTTATGATACTTTTTCTTTTTGTCATTTTGTTGAGTTATCATTGAAAATCAAAGGATGAGAACTTAGAATCTTAAAGCTCTCATCCTCAGAATCCAATATTATTTTTTCATTGTACGGATGTAACCTACAACTGCCCATCTGTCGTCTTCGTCAGTGATCTTCTTTTCGAAGTTTGGCATTTCACCGCGACCAACAAATGACTGGTAGTAGATTTCACCATCAGCCTGAGCCTGGAATGCTTTTGATGAAAAGTCACCGGTACTGGTTTTCATACTTGCGGCTTTTGGACCATCGCCCAAACCTTTAGCACCATGGCATGATTTGCAATGTTTGTTGTAGAGCTCTTTACCTTCAGCGTTAATGCTTGGGCTGCCTGCTTTAACTGTGCTCTTCATACTTTTATATTTAGCAGGAATATTCCAGGGCTCACCTGGTTTTTGAATCATTGACATAGTTGCGATCATGAATACAATCACACTACCGAGTAATACTAGATTTTTCATTGATTTAATTATTTTGGATTGATTAAATATTTCGTTTACTATTAAAAGCCCCAGAGTCGTGTGACATTCAAACCAAGAAGAATGCCTCCGTCAAAGAAATCATTTTTATTAAGCATAATATTTTCTTGTGGAAGAATATTCTGGGCAGAACCAAGATATAGATGGAATGCGTGTGTACTGGTTGAAATCTCCCATCCGATAGTAATATTCGGTTTTACGCGATTACCAAGTTCTTTCTGAGCCTCATTGAAAGCCTTATTTTGTTCTGACAGGCTCTGGATGTAAAGAGGCCATGTGCCTGAGAAAATAATAGAGCTTTGTGGAGAGAACTTATACCTTGCTGCAGCTGAAAGGGAAAATCTATCGTGATCCATTAATGAATCAAGAGAATTATAATGTGTGAAAGAAGGTGCGAATTGCAGTGAGAAGTTATCATTAAACCTTCTTGAGACAATCACCTGAGTGAAGTATGACATTCTATTAGAGAACTTATAGTTTACACCAAAGTTATCTTTATGCATACCATTTATAGCTACTATTTCATAGACTGAAACAGTAACCGGAATTGAACCAGAGCGGGTTTGTTGAATAACATTGTATTTAGCCTGGAAATCCTGTAATTTGTTGAATTTGGTTGTACCAAAACCAATCATCAAATTATTCAGGATACTGTAGTTAACACCAAGGCGAATGTTTGAAGGTGCCCAAATACCATAGAGGTCTTCAATACCATTTTGCATAACACCAAATCTGTGCTGAATTACCATTTCCAGTGTATTTGATGGCTGAATGGTGGTAGAAGCATCGTCGAAAATGATACCACTTTCAAAAGCGGGACGAGCAGGCCTTTCTTTAGGTTGTTCTTCAGGAACTGATTCCGGTTCATCCTGAGCAAAAACACTAATATTACTAAATAGGAATGATGCAATTAAAATCATCATCATTCCTGATATTTTTAAAGTCTTTTTCATGGTCTTTCTTGTCTTTTAGAAATGATCTGGTTAATTGTTTTTTGCACCTTGCTGAATCCATGCCAGCACTTTTTGTGCGTCACCCGGTTTGGAATACTGTTTCATACTACCTGTTGCCATTGTAGTGTAGATCAAACTGTTGGCGGGATTAGCGACATCAATCATACCATTTTGTGTAAGTTCATTGTATGCTTTTTCGGGTGTCAAATTTGGAGGTATATTTCCGCCATGACAATTACCGGCACAACTGGCAGTAAAAATTGGAATAATGTCGGTTGAAAATTTGAGCTCTGTGGTGATAGGTTCAGGTGTCGGCTCTTGAATATATTCATACTCACACCCTGATAATAAGGTAATTGCAAGTGCACCTGCAAGTGCAAACCTTGTAACTTTCTTAGTCTTAAAGAGGTTCATCATTGGTTTGATTTTGGTTGATCAAAGAAACTAATTATATACGTACCTGTATGTGACGGAAAATTGATATTTTTGTACTCACAAAGAGACAAATAACAACACATGCATTGATTTACATCAATGCATATCCAAGTGAGGGTTTTTATGAGTAAAGTTACTACAACACACTGCCTTCATTGTAAAAACAGATCTGACATTTTCGCTGATTTAAACGATGAAGAGCTTTGTTTGGTAAATCAATCAAGAGTCGGAATGCACTATTCACCAGGTGAGATCATTTTCAAACAGGGATCGCCCTGCCATGATTTTGTTTGCGTTACTTCCGGTTTGGTGAAATGTTTTGTTGAAGGTGAGGATGAAAAGAAAATTATAATTGGTTTTGTACGTCCTGTGGAGTATATCTTTGCACCGGGGGCTTATGTTGATAAACGTCACCATTTCACCGCAATAGCTTGTGAAGAAACTACCGTTTGTCTTGTTTCATCTGAGATTTTTCAGGATCTTGTTAAAAATAACTTTAGGTTCGCTAGCGATTTTATCAGTAAAATCAGCAGGCAATCAATTGATTTATTCAATCAATTGACCAACATTACACATAAGCAAATACCAGGCAGGATGGCTGAAACATTACTCAGGTTATCGCAGGTGGTATATCGAAAGAATCCTTTCACCTCATGTCTCACTCGTCAGGACATGGCTGATATGTGTGGAATGACAAAAGAAAGTGTAGTAAGAGCACTTAAAACATTTAAGGATGAAAAGATAATCGCTATAGAAGGAGATACAATTCACCTTCTTAACATCCCCATGCTCGAAACAATAAGTAAGATAGGATAATTACCCTTTTCGACTGATAACTTTTAATACCTTCTCAACGATATTATTTGCTGAAAGGCCATATTTTTTCATCAACTGTTCAGGGGTTCCACTTTCACCGAATTTATCCATTACTGCCACCATCTCAATAGGTGTTGGAAGGTTTATGGCCAGTAATTGAGCAATCGAATCACCTAAACCTCCATTCATCTGATGTTCTTCGGCAGTCACAACACATCTTGTTTTTTTTACCGATGTAAGAACAGCTTCAACATCAAGAGGTTTGATTGTATGAATATTTATAATTTCAGCATTAATACCCTTTTCATAAAGTATTTTCCCTGCTTCTATAGCTTCCCAAACAAGATGACCGGTTGCGAAAATGGTAACATCGCTTCCTTCATTAAGCATTATTGCTTTGCCAATTTCAAAAGGATATTCTGCGGGAGTAAAATTAGGTACTTTCGGTCGACCAAATCTAAGATATACAGGGCCAATGTGTTCGGATATTGCTAATGTTGCCAGGCGGGTCTGATTATAATCGCAAGGGTTAATCACAACCATATTAGGCAACATCTTCATCATACCAATGTCTTCAAGAATTTGATGAGTAGCACCATCTTCACCTAAAGTTAGTCCGGCATGCGAAGCACAAATTTTTACATTCTTATCGCTGTATGCAATTGATTGTCTGATTTGATCATATACTCTTCCGGTGGAGAAATTAGCAAAAGTACCTGTAAATGGGATTTTCCCACCTGTAGCTAAACCGGCAGCAATACCCATCATGTTGGCCTCAGCTATTCCGGTCTGAAAGAAACGATCAGGGAATTCCTTTTCAAAAGCATCCATCTTTAAAGAACCTGTAAGGTCGGCACATAGGGCAACCACGAGAGGGTTTTTTCTTCCCAATTCAAGCAATGCTTGTCCAAAACCTGACCGTGTATCTTTCTTCTCAGTATAAGTGTATTCCTTCATAGACAAATATTCTTAACATTTAGTGAATTAAAATGGTTACTAATAGGCAAATAAGTTAACATTGCTGGTTCCACCGGGGAATATTGTAAAATCATGATCAATAGTGTATAATGAACGGTCAGCTTTCGCTGAGCGAAACACAACTTTATAATTACCCGGTTGCAGAATTAGAGTTTCCTGTAATTGTGATTCCTTAAGATCATAGACCCACTCTAATATGCCATTTCTGTCAATATACAGACTACCGTATCCGGTAACACTTTTCTTAATAACAGCAATTCCCGGCAATGGAATATCAATGGTCGTTGTTGTACTTTGCGAAATTATTACATTATTATAATAGAGTCTGGGTAATGTTAGTATCTCAAGTTCGTAAGTCCCACTTAAGTATTTTTTTGTATCACCAAAACTTTGAACATTTAGTGTTTCGGTTTTTCCTTTTTGTCTTACAATAGCCTGAAGATTTTTCACTATCCTTTCATTAACCCCCATTTTCAAATTCAGGTATCCTTGAGAAGCCGGTACGGCTACAGTCACATGTCTCCCGGTTTCAAGTGTAACGCTGTCGATTCTTAATTCGGGAAGAGTATTAATGACGATATCGTATGCAAGCAAAGGATCAACAACCAATGTATCGGGCAACCCATGGCTATTTAACGTATGCATAAGATTATATTTACGTTTCCCGGTTTCATGATCATAGAATGTCATGTTGACATTTGTCTCTGTTGGTCTGTTGTTTTTATCCAGCAGATTGACTTGCATAGTTGATGCTCCAAGAGCCTGAGAGATGACAGTGTTAAGAGCTTTTTGGAAGGAGGTCTCACTGCTTGCATCATAGTAGGTTCCAACGCAATTAAATGCTTCTTTGAAATCACGACCAATACCAATAATGAATGGTTTCATGGTAACTTTCCTTTTTTGAAGAGCTATTGAAACCTTACATGGATCACCCTCACATTCTTCAATACCATCGGTGATCAGAATGATAATGTTTCTGCAATTATCACAAGGAGGGAAATCATTGGCAGTTTGAGATAAGGCATATGCTAATGGAGTAGTACCTTTTGGAGTAATGCTCTGGATTTTGTTCTTAATTTCATTGAAGTTATTCCATGCAAAAGGAACCTCAAGCTTAGTATCATTGCAGTCGGCGGGAGGATATTGTTTTTGATGGCCATAGACTCGCAAAGCAATTTGAAGATTATCAAAAGTAGCGAGACTGTCGAGCAGATTACTCATAAGTTTCTTTGCGATATTGATTTTAATATCGCTTTGCCATCTTCCATACATACTTTGCGAACCATCGAAAACAAACAAAATTCTGGTCACAGGTTCTGCTTTAGGCTTATTGTTTGCATTTTGTGCAGTGCCTACTAATGGAATAAAGCATAAAAGAAAAAATAATCTCCTCAAATCCGATATTATTAATAATCAGCTATTGTAACAGGTAATTGATTAAGTGCATTTAATAACTGTTCATCGTTGGGTGCGATTCCATGCCAATGATATTTGCCTTTCATAAAGTCAACTCCATAGCCCATATCTGTTTGCATGATGATAACGACCGGTTTTGCTTTGAAGCATTTTTGTTTTGCCAGGTTCAACCCATTTATTACGGATTGCATATCATTACCTGCCATTTCAACAACATCCCATCCGAAAGCTTCCCATTTAGCCTTTAGATTGCCTAAGGGCATAACTTTTTCAGTCGGGCCATCAATCTGTTGACCGTTATAATCGATTGTTGCAATAAGATTATCAACTTTATGAGCAGCAGCGAACATTGCAGCTTCCCAAATTTGCCCTTCATTCAATTCGCCATCGCCATGAAGTGAAAAAGCAATGGTTTTATCAACATCTAATCTTTTAGCCATTGCAGCACCAATAGCGACTGACAAGCCTTGTCCCAATGAACCACTTGCCACTCTGACGCCCGGTAATCCTTCAGCAGTAGCAGGATGGCCCTGAAGACGACTGTCAATTTTCCTGAAGGTTGCTAATTCTTCAACAGGGAAGAACCCCCTTCGAGCAAGTACACTATACCAAAGGGCAGACAGGTGACCATTGCTAAGGAAGAATACATCTTCACCATGACCTTCCATTGTGAACTTTTTTGGATCATTCCGCATTATGGCAAAATATAATGCTATCATATATTCTGTGCAACCTAAAGCACCACCGGGGTGACCTGATTGGGCTGAATGAACCATTCTTAAAATATCGCGACGAACTTGCGTGGCCAGAGTTTCAAGATAAGTGATATCGTACATAAAATTATTTTCCGCAAATTTATACGTTTTTTACTGCTTGGAGTGTAATACTTCATAAAATTAATGACTTATAAATTTACTCTAATGTTTTCTCCAATTGCAAATGAGTAGCTAAATATGCTTTAATTTGTGACTTTAGCGTTAAAAGTTGAAATAACGCATTATATCTTTGCGCTCAGATAAATCATTGGAAATACACCTACTAAGAATTCATGTTACAGGTTAACGTCAAATACAATTTCTTTAAAAAGCTATTAATTTCTTTATACAGTAAAGAAAAGTACGAAAAGGCAAGGGTCACAATAGTTGTATTAGCTTTTTTGCTGCTAAGATTAAGTGTACAGGCCCAGGTTTTGCCTAAGGAACAGTGGGTTGATTCAGTGTTTAATACATTGACTCCTGATATGCGTATTGCCCAACTGTTGATGATTCGGGGTTATTCAAATAAGGATTCGGTATATAATGCTGAACTGGTTAGGTTAGTCAGCGATTTTAATATCGGAGGAGTTTGTTTTTTTCAGGGGGGGCCTGTCAGACAATCAATCCTGACCAACAGGATTCAGGAGCAGACTGATGTTCCTGTTTTTATTGCAATTGACGGCGAATGGGGCTTAGGAATGCGCCTTGATAGTACTATATCATTTCCAAAACAAATGACACTTGGGGCAACTGTCAGTGATGAATATATTTATTCAATGGGGCTGGAAATTGCCAAGCAAATGAAGAGGATGGGGATCCATATGAATTTTGCCCCGGTTTCGGATATTAATAATAATCCCAATAATCCTGTTATTAATGCCCGCTCATTTGGTGAAGACCGACAGTTAGTTGCTGAAAAAGCTTATGCATACATGAAAGGTATGCAAGATGGAGGTCTAATTGCAGTTGCCAAACACTTTCCCGGCCATGGTGATACAGATATTGATTCACATGTTAGCCTGCCAATTATTGATAAGCCATTTGCTGCGATTGATTCAATAGAGCTATTCCCATTTAAGTACTTAATAAATAATGGTGTTGATGGAATCATGGTGTCGCATTTACGAGTACCGGGACTTGATCCATCAACTCAATCAATTGCCACGTTGTCACAGCCTATTTTGGAAGGTTTGCTTAGGAAGAAACTTGGTTTCAACGGTATGATCATAACTGATGGTATGGATATGAGAGGACTGGTTGATTTCTCAAACATCGGAAGGGTAGAAGCCGACGCCCTCAAAGCAGGCAATGATATTTTGCTCTTACCGGTTGATGCGAGGCAGGCAATTTTTAATATCTGTAATGCAATAGATGATGGATACATTACTCAGCAACTGATAGATGAAAAATGCAAAAAGGTGCTTAGATGGAAATACGAGGCGGGACTGGCTATGGAGAAGGCAATAATAATTGAAGAGTTATCTAATGATTTAAATAACACTGAAGCGCGCTTGGTTTCACAATTAGCAAATGCTCAAGCAATTACATTGTTGCGAAATAAGAATGATAGGATACCACTAAAAGGATTGGATTCATTGAAAATTGCTTCATTAGCAATAGGGGATAAGGCTATAACACCATTCCAGGAAATGTTATCAAAATATGCTCCGGTTGATCATTTTAACCTTCCAAAAGAAGCAACTGCCTGTCAATTTGATTCCATTAGTAATTTATTAGAACCTTATAATCTTGTAATTGCAGCTTTCGTTAAATCGAGTGATCTTCCACAGAAGAGATTTAATATAACCGAAAAGGCTGCGGCATTTATTGATTCTCTCGCATCTGTAAAAAATACAGTACTAAGTATTTTTGCCAGTCCATACTCATTAGCCTTCTTTACTAACATTGACAGTTATGAGGCACTTACAGTTTCATATCAGGATAATTCTGTAATGCAGGAGCTGACTGCTCAGGCTCTTTTTGGCGGACGAACCATGAATGGTAGATTGCCTGTTTCGGCAGGAGTCAACTTCAGAGCAGGAGACGGAATAGACTGTAATGAATTAATAAGGGTAGGATTCGGATTGCCGGAAGAGGTAATGATTTCATCGGCAGATTTATTTCCAATAATTGATTCACTTGTATATGATGGAATAGATAAAAAGGCATTTCCGGGTGCGCAAATTCTTATAATAAAACACGGTAAGGTAATCTTGAATAAAGCCTTTGGACATCAGGATTATGAGTCGTACAAACCTGTAAAAACTGACGACCTGTATGATTTGGCTTCATTGACCAAGGTTCTTGGTACAACCCTGATGTCGATGAAACTTATTGATGATAAAGTAATTAATCTTGACAAGAAGTTAAGCAGTTATAACAGTAAACTAAAGAAATCCAATAAGAAGGATATTACCATCAGGGATATAATGGCTCATCAGGCCAGATTGCAATCATTCATTCCTTTTTATCAGGGGCTTAATACTGATACAGTTAAAGGATTCAGTAATTTTCTTGCACGACACTACAGTGTTGAATATCCAAACAGGATTGCTGATGCATTGTATGGCAGGGATGACCTACCGGAGAGAATTATCGATTCAATCATTCAATCAGATATTCTTGTTTCAAAAGGATATCGGTATAGTGATTTAGGGTTTATTTTATTAGCTGAGACATACGAGGATCTGACAGAGATGCCTTTTAGTCATTATCTGAAAACAAACTTTTACGATAAACTTGGACTTTCAACCATGGGATTCCATCCTCGCGACAGATTTAGTATTGAGAGGATAGCACCCACAGAATTTGATCGTACATTTCGCCGTCAGATTGTACATGGAGATGTTCATGATCAAACTGCTGCACTCTTAGGTGGTGTCGCCGGACATGCCGGGTTGTTCTCTAACGCCCTTGATGTTGGTATTACTATGCAGATGATTATGCAAAACGGTGAATATGGTGGTGAACGGTACCTTGATTCAACAACAGTAGCTGAATTTACTTCAACACAGTTTCCGCAAAAAGGAAATCGCAGAGGAGCAGGTTTCGACAAACCACCTTTAAATCCATCTGATCCAAGTCCGGCATGTCCTTCAGTATCATCTGAGAGTTATGGGCATAGTGGTTTTACAGGAACTTATGTTTGGGCTGATCCTGCCGTAGACCTGATTTATGTATTCCTAAGTAATCGCGTACATCCTGATGCAGGAAATAACAAGATAACCCAAATGAATATCCGCACCAATATTCATGAAGCAATATATAATGCTATACGGAAAGGTTATACTAACCAAATAAGCCAAAAGAACTTATAGTAGGGTTATTTATTTACAGGCTTTATTTCAATTATCTTATCGTCATTATCTTTTGGCGAGCCACGACCATCTCTGTTGCTGGTGCAGAAAAAAACTCTGCCATCAGGGGAAACACAAACATCCCTTAATCGACCATAGTCATTATCATAGACAGTGGAAGTCTTTGAAACAGTCTTTCCATCATCTGATAAGTGAAGAACTAAAAGTTCCCCTGCTTTCAATGAAGTGACAATCAATGAGTTTTTCCATTGAGGTATGTGATCTGAATCGTAATATGCAATTCCGGCGAGAGCCAGGGTAGGTGTATAAACCTGGATAGGTTCTTTAACATTATTAGTCCTGCAGAATTCTTTTTCGTCGTTTTTATCGCAATATCCACGAACCTGAGGCCATCCATAATTCATACCCTTCTCGATTATATTAATTTCGTCATCTGATTCAGGCCCATGCTCTGAAGAATATAAAATACCATTCCGCCCGAAGTCTAACCCTTGGGCATTCCTTGAACCGAGTGCCCAGACATAACTACCGCTAAAGGGATTGTCGGATGGAACTGAACCATCAGCATTTATTCGGAGAAATTTGCCATTTAGTGAATTAGGATTCTGTGCCAATGGCTGTTCACCTGCCTCACCAGTAGTCATAAACAGTGTACCATCTGATGCAAAAAGTAGCCGTGAGCCGTCATGGTAAGTGTTGCCGGTAATGTTATCGAGCAGAACCTCTTCATTAATCAACTGATTATTGCTGAATGTAAACCTGCTTAGCTTTTCTTTAATAGATCCCGAAGATCTATATGTATATACCAGATAAACATAGGGATGCGTTTTAAAGTCAGGATGAAGTGCCATTCCAAGCAGACCTGATTCGCCTGATTGCTCAACTGTCAATTTCAGTATTTGCTGTTTCTGGCCATTTTGTGGATTTACTCTTGAGACTATACCATCACGTTCAGTGACCCAGATATAGTTATCATGACCCCAAAGAATTTCCCATGGAGTATTTAGATTACCGATTAGGACTGACGCTTCTATTTCCTTATTAGGGACCTGATCGTTACCAGAGTCCGGTTGTTTTTTATCACAACCCAGAGTGACAAATGGGATTGCTAACCACAACAGTATTGATGCTATTTTCATCAGTTATCTGTAATTAATTGAAATATAAATAATTCAGTAGAATGCATCACTTTAATTTATATGCAATAACTGAATCTTTAAAGAATGTGGGTACGTATAATATTCTGTTGTAAGGGTCAAATTCAATATCAGCAGCATTAATACTTTCAGGAGTAAGATCAAGCAGTAATATGTTTTCTTTGCCGGGCTGAACAAGGTTAACATGACCTTCCCAGTCTGATATCAAATATGTTGAATCGCCAACTCCTTTTATTCCATCTATCGATCCTGTATTATCAATAAAAGTGCTCATTGTTTTTGTAAGGAGATCGAGTGATGCAATCCTGTTCTCCTGACCGCAAAGCAATCTGCCGGTTTCATAAAAAAGTCCATTTGTTGGTCCTGAATCAGATTGAATGAGAATATCCATAACACCATTAAAGATTTCAAAAAGGTACGATCCTTTGCTATCAGATATATATATTCGTCCATCAGCTCCAATTGCTATATCATTCAGATGCTGTGCTTTAGGATGTTTAAATCGTTGAATTATCTTCGATTTATCTAAGTCTATTTCTACAACCTCATCTATGTTAGTAACGTACAATTTTCTTTGTAAAATGCCCATACCTTTAGGAGCACTAAGCTCCTCAACCCAGTTGTAATTTACAATATCTCCATTTTCTTTGTGTCGGGTAATATATCCGTTCTCATCTTTTTCCCAAGGGTGATCCATTATGTTCGAGACATAAATCATCTTATCAGTCGGGTCATAGATAACTGACTCAGGTGTTCTCAAACCTGCTTTTGTTTCCCAAAGCCTTTCTAGTCGTTCATTGACGTAAATTTCCTGAGCAAATAGATATTGACAAAGGAAGAGGGTTATAAATGAAAAGAGAGAAATAGTTGATTTCATCACAATCAAAATTAACAATAAGAAACTAACAGCACATTATAATTTATAGTTCAAAAAATGAATACTACTGGTGTACGGAATATGAAAAAGGTTATCTTTGCACAACTTTTCGCGGATATGGCGTAATTGGTAGCCGCGCCAGACTTAGGATCTGGTGCCGAGAGGCGTGGGAGTTCGAGTCTCCCTATCCGCACAATGGTGATTTAACACCTTTTGAATAATGGAGTTAATTGATTCCGTTATGCAAATGCTCCAGCCACATTACCGGCACTTAATCACACATCTTATGCTCTCGTTCTATTCCGCTTTACTGGTAAGCAATGAGTTTTGCATGTTGAATCAATAATACCAAGGATTAATTTTCGGAAGGATCTTTTAATTTATCTTTAAAAACAGCCCTGATCTTATCCAGTTTTGGTGCTATTACATAAGTACAATAAGGAGCATTCTTATTGTTCTTATAATAATTTACGTGGTAGTCTTCAGCAGGATAGAAGGCTTTAAAGGCAGTAATTTCAGTAACTATAGGTTTGTTAAAAGCGTGAGCTTCATTTAGCTTTTTCTTATATTGTTCTGCTATTTCTTTTTGTTTTTCGCTGTGGTAAAAAATAGCTGATCTATATTGTGTACCAACATCAGCACCCTGTTTGTTTAATGTAGTAGGATCATGTGATTTCCAGAAAACCTCAAGCAATTCATCAAAAGTGATTATTTCAGGGTTAAATTCAATTTGTGATACTTCGGCATGACCGCTTGCTCCGGAGCTTACCTGCTCATATGTTGGATTAGGACGGTTACCTCCCGAGTATCCCGGGGTTACTTTAACAACACCTTTAAGTTGTTGGAAAACAGCTTCAGTGCACCAAAAGCAGCCTGAGCCGAATGTAGCTATTTCAGTTACGTTATTGTTCATTGACTTTATTCGATCCTTATTTTGTGAATAAACGGATGTGTTGAAGATTATCAGTATTAATAGAAACAGTAAACTTTGAATCTTTCCCATGGCCTGGATAGTTTTAATGCTGTAAACCAATTATTTATAAACGTTAATTGTGGTTTAATTGGTATGTTCTGAATAACAAACATGCGTTCTTAATTATTGAGTTAGGAACAAACATAATTACACATGCGTTGTTCATTCGACAAATTTGATACAATGTGCATCATCAAGAATCAAGTGAATTGACTAATTTTTTTGAAGTGATCATCATAAATAATTTTTGTGTAATAGAAAGTGTAATAACTAAGTTTTTTGGTAGCGAGAGCTACTCTGATTAGCTACTACCATCTATTGGATTGGTCTTGGTCATCTCCTTATTAACTCTTGCCTGCTACAGGTGGAGTGAAAAAGTGAACAAGTATTTAAGTAATATTTGCTTTTTTCAGATAGAATATACCAAGATAAGGTAATTTTTAGTTTAAATTAAAAACCGTTAATTTCGCTGTATGTTAATTGAACTATTGTGAGAAAACAAATCCTTACTCTATTTATACTCATATTTATTTCAACTGCTCTGCAGGAAATTAATGCCCAAATCAGTCATGGGGGAATTCCTTATGGATTTAAAGTTGGGATATTAAAGCAATCGATTAATGAGCTTTCGCTTGCTTCACCTGATTATAATAAACTGCGGGCAGAGGATGATTCTTTAAGCTCCTTAGGTTGGCCTCAGAGGGTGGGGGTTGGAATTGATTTTTTAATTTCGCCTGATAATCAGGGTAGTTGGACTGATATAAATCAGAATGTCAGGGTTTGGAGGGTAAATATCAGAGTTCCCGGTGCAACAGGATTAGGACTTTATTTTTCGAAATTTCACTTAGCTCACGGCGATAGTATGTTTATCTATTCAGAGGATAGATCTCATTTTATTGGTGCATTTACCGAAAAAAATAATAAAAGCAATGGATTATTTGCTACTGAAGATGTTAAAGGAGAGTCAATTATTATTGAGTTAGTTGACAATAAGAACAACTTTGAGCAGTCAATACTTAATATTTCAAAAGTAATGGTTGCCTATA
Organism: Bacteroidota bacterium; assembly: GCA_023441805.1. Lineage (GTDB taxonomy): Bacteria > Bacteroidota > Bacteroidia > Bacteroidales > Lentimicrobiaceae > Lentimicrobium. The sequence continues at coordinate 88,901 of JAEZNO010000021.1, read as the reverse complement.
TACCGATGAGATTCGTTGAAAATGGGCCCGGCAGGTACCTTGATCCCAATGGCATATCTGATACATGTGAAGTAAATGTGAAATGCTCTGAAGGAGACCTTTGGCGAGATCAAATTAAGGGAGTGGTTCGGATAAAGACGTTGGTCGGGAATGATAGTTTCTGGTGCACAGGTTCAATTATGAATAACACTGCACTCGATTTTAAACCGTATATTCTGACAGCTGATCATTGTGCAAAAAATATAAATTCATACTCTTCTGAAGAAGAGTTTTCTCAATGGATATTTTATTTCAATTTAGAATCAGTATCATGTAGTAACAATACACCGGTTGGAGCTAACAGTTCTATGACCGGTGCTGTAAAACTATCGGGTAGTACTCATATAGGACTAAATGGAAGTGATTTTCTTTTGCTTCTCCTTGATGAGAGTATACCAAACAATTATGATCCATATTTTCAAGGATGGAACGCTACGAATGAATTGAGTCTGAATGGTGTTAGCATTCATCACCCTGAGGGGGATGTAAAGAAAATAAGCACTTATACACAACAACTTAAATTATCGGAATGGGGGAATAATGCAGATACTCATTTTGAAGTTTATTGGGCTAATACTCCAAATGGTCATGGTGTAACTGAACCGGGCTCCTCCGGTTCCCCGTTGTTTAACAGATCAAGGCTGGTAATTGGCACTTTAACCGGTGGCTTATCTGAATGTGATTCACCTGATCAATCTGACTTATTTGGCAGGGTTTTTTATTCGTGGGATAAGAACGGACAATTGGAATCACAGCAACTCAAACCCTGGCTTGATCCACTTAACACAGGTTTACGAATATTAGAAGGTTCGTACAATGACAAAGTGGCTATTGCACAGTTTGTTGCCGACCAAACTGTGGTTCCTATTGGTACTTACGTTACTTTTAATGATTTGAGCAGTAATGATCCTGACTCTTGGGATTGGTTTTTTGAAGGAGGCTCACCATCAACCTCAAATGCACAAGATCCGGGGCAAATTCTTTACGACAAGCTTGGAGCTTATGATGTACGATTAGTTGTATCAAATGAGTTTGGGACTGACAGTGTTTTAATAGAAAATTATATAAGAGTAGTACCAAGAGTTTTTCCCAATCCAACAAGAAATAACATTTCAATTTTATTTGGAAATGAGGAAATGGAGCACCGAGTAACTATTTCGAACTCTCTAGGTCAAATTATTGCCGATTATATGATCCCTGCAACTGAAAAACAGATTGAATACTCTTTTACAACGAAACCCGCAGGAATTTACCTTATTGGAATTCAGACAGGTAGTGAAACAGAGTATCATAAGGTGCTTTATACTCCAAATTAGCAATCATTAATTAATAGTAGTTAAGAGTTTCATTAACAACGAGAGTAAACAGTTCTTTCAAGGAGATCCCCGCTGAGGCAGCTTGCTTAGGGACTATACTTGCCTCAGAAAGTCCCGGAATAGTATTTACTTCCAGAACAAAGAATTGACGTGGATTATTTTCGTAACCTGGAGTCAAAATGTAGTCAAATCTAACAATACCACGGCAGTTCAATTTTCTATAAAGTTCAAGAGATATTTTAGTGCACTGATCAGAAAGTTGTTCATTGATTCTGGCGGGGGTTATTTCGTCAGAATATCCCTTGGTGTATTTTGCCTGGTAATCAAAAAACTCATTTGCACTAACTATTTCAGTCAGAGGAAGTGCAACAAGTTCCTGATCTTTTTCAAAGATTCCGCAGGTAACTTCTATTCCGGGGATATATTCCTGAATCAGAACTTCATCATCTTCCTTAAAAGCAATATCCAGAGCCGGCTGTAACTCATCAATTTTGTGCACTTTTGAAATACCTACGCTTGAGCCATTGCAGTTGGGTTTTACAAAGCATGGCAGTCCGGTAAATTTTATAATATCTGACGGTTTTACCTTATCGCGGTGGTTCAGGTAATAAGTCTTGGCCACATTAAATCCCCATCTTCCAATTAGTTCATTGGTAAAGTATTTATTGAATGTCACAGCCGATGTTGTTCTTCCACAAGTATTATATGGGACACCCATCATATCGAGATAGCCCTGGAGTTTGCCGTCTTCACCCGGGGTTCCATGTATTCCTATAAAAGCTGCATCGAAACGAACAATTTCAGAGCCTATAGCCAGACTAAAATCATTTTTATTGACTTCAATAACCTGACTACCATCGAGATACACCCAACGATCAGTATTAATTTGTATCTGATAAACATTAAATAAAGTAGGATCAAGATTAGCATGAATTACTTTACCGCTGCTTACTGATACCTCATATTCTTTTGAATAGCCACCGGTTAAAAGAGCTATATTTTTTTTCATAGTCAGGTGATAATTGAGCTACAAAAATAGGGGAAATATTAGCAGGCAAAAGTACTAATTACAGCCCTGCTAAATTTGTGTATATTTGCAGAGAGAACAATAAAAGTAACCACCTGAGAGTTACATTTCTGCAACCTGAAGCACATGAATTTCATTGAATTTATAAAGACTAAACTGTTTCTACGGCATTTCGTTTTGTCAGTTGTATTAACTGTAATACTGATTTCGCTGATACTTGGACTTCTTAAGTGGTACACACATCATGGTGAATCATTTAAGATCCCATCATTAATCGGTTTGACACCTCAACAAATTGAGCAATTAACTACAATTGATAATTTCGAAGTAATAATTATTGATTCAGTTTTTGATTCACGTCAACCTAAAGGCACAGTCCTAATTCAGGACCCTGTACCTGAAACATTTGTAAAAAAAGGTAGGAAGATATATTTAACAACAGTAGCTGTGCTACCGGAAAGGGTTAATATGCCCAACCTGGTAGATTTGACGCTTCGTCAGGCAAAAGCAACTATTGAGACTTATGGATTGAAATTGGGGCGTGTGACTTATGTGCCTGATATTGCTGCTAATGCTGTTTTAGCTCAATATTACAAAGGAAAAGTGGTTGAGCCCGGATTTGAATTAATGAAAGGTTCGGTAATCGATTTGCGAGTAGGAGAGGAGACAGGAACTGGAAAGTACGCGATACCGTTTGTTATTGGTAAAACCAGAGAAGAAGCAGAAGCAATATTACATAGGTCCTATTTTGTAATTGGAGAAGAAACATTTGAAGATGGTGCTGATCCATTGACTGCCAAAGTATATACACAATCACCGGCTGCAAATAGTAATGATCTCATGAATGCCGGCCAACCGGTTAATCTGATTTACCGTGATCCTGCAAAATTTGATTTTGAAGAGTATCTTGAATCACTTCAAAATAAGGAATTATCATCGGAGACAAATGAATAAAATTATTACTTAACTGTTAAAGTTGATATTGATATAGTAACGAAAAGATATACAATGAAAGTTACCCTTTTAACCCTTACATTTACATTATTCTTGCACATTGTTTGGGCACAGGAAATAGTGACAGGACTTCAGGTGAATCCTTCAATCAGGCATACTAAGCAAACTTTCACTGCAAGCAGAGAAGTGCAACAAGCACTAACTCTACCTTTTTTTGATGATTTCAGCAATACTAAAAGTATATTTCCCGATCAAAAACACTGGACGGATAATTATGTATTCATCAGCAATGATTATGCAGTCAATCCACCATCAGTTGGTGTTGCCACATTTGATGCAATCAATAATCTTGGAGAAATATATTCACATGCCAGTCCTTTTGCTTTTGGGGCCGATACTTTGACTTCAGTTGACATAAGATTGGACTCAATATTTGGAGCTAATGCACATAAAATTACAACGAAAGACTCACTCTATTTTAGCTTTTTCTATCAGCCTCAGGGCAATGGTAATGTTCCGGCTTCAATTGACAGTTTAATTCTTGAATTTCTGGCTCCTGAAGAAGTTGATTCAGTATTTGTACCTGCTGATACAGTTGTTACAGGAAATGACACAGTAGTAATTCCTGCTGACACTTTGATATTTCCGACTTGGGTAAGAATGTGGAGCGCATCAGGAACTTCTTTAGAGAATTTCCATAATATTGAAGGTAAATGGTTTCAACAGGTAATGATTCCGGTTACTGACAGTGCGAGGTTTTATAAGCCTAATTTTAGATTTCGTTTTCGCAATTATGCAAGTTTAGCCGGTATTATCCTGCCTGATTGGCAAAGCAACGGAGATCAATGGAACGTTGATTACATATACCTTAATATTGATAGAAGTGTCCATGATACCGCTCATCCTGATGTTGCATTTGCCTCGCGAGCACCTAATATGCTTAAAAGGTTTACTTCGATGCCATATGATCAATACAGAAGAGAATTTCCAAGTGAAATGGCTGAATCATTGGATATTAAAATAGCAAACCTGTTTAACATTGATTACAATGCGACATACAGATATGAGGTTACGGATAAGAATAATTCACTCATAAAAGTGTATGATGGAGGTAACTACTTTGTGCCACCTTTTGCGACTGACGGATATGTAACATACCCCAGCTTTGCAAATCCTCCAGTAACATTTGTATATCCAATTAACAGTCAGGAGCCGGTTTCATTTACAACAACCCATATTCTTCAAACAGAATCAGGAAGACGTGAGAATGACACTATTAGATTTACTCAAATATTTAGTAATTACCTTGCATATGATGACGGAACAGCAGAGGTTGGTTATGGAGTGACTCCCAGGGGTGCTCAGGCTGCTTATCAATTTAAATTGAACAAGAATGATTCACTATATGGAGCTAAGATTTTCTTTAACCAAACACTAGCTCAGGGTAACTCACAGAGTTTTTACCTAAATGTTTGGAATGACTATTTTGGACAGCCGGGTGACCTAATCTACTCCAGGTTTGGATATCAACCTGTGTTTACTGATAGTCTGAACCAGTATTTCTATTATAAGCTCGATAGTGCTATCTTCATTGAACCTGGGCGATTCCCGAACTTAATTTTCTACATAGGTTGGGAACAGAACACAGATAACATGCTTAATATCGGTCTTGACAAAAACAATGATGCTTCAAACCATCTATTCTATAGAACCTCAGTAGCATGGAATAAAACAATGATTAAGGGAGCTCTTATGATCAGACCTGTAATAGGAGTTGAGACTGTTCTCTCAGATGAAAAACCATTAGCTCAATCCAATTTTGCAGTATATCCAAATCCATGCACAATTGATATTATAAAGATCACTTCAGATATTCCTACTACTGAACTCAGTGAGTTTTCAATATTAATTTCAACTATTGATGGTAGGGTTATTACAATGGTTCCCTATAATAATGAAGTTAAAGTAGGTCATCTGGCAAATGGTTTGTACTTTGTTCATTTAGTGAAATCAAATATCATCTCCGGTACTCAAAAACTTATTATAAATCGTTGATTGAAGAAATTCATAATTTGTTTGAAGAAGAGCACGAGTCCCCGGAACTGATTGAAGATGAGGGCTCGGAATCGGAATTGTATGAACATCATAGAATTATAGCTGATAAGGGACAAGGATTATTGCGAATAGATAAGTTCCTGATGTCAAGGATTGAAAATGCATCAAGGAACAAGATTCAACAAGCGGCAAAAGCAGGTAACATCCTGGTAAATGATAAGCCTGTTAAGCAAAACTATCGCATTAAACCATTTGATGTTGTATCAGTGGTCATGGCCCATCCTCCCAGGATAAATGAAATAATTCCACAAGAAATTGATCTTGATATTGTTTATGAAGATGAACACCTGATTGTCATAAATAAGAAAGCAGGAATGGTTGTTCATCCAGGTCACGGGAATTGGGATGGTACAATGGTAAATGCTTTATTGTGGCATTTTCAGCATACAGGACAAAAGGATGCAAACCCTTTATTAGTGCATCGGATAGATAAAGATACATCAGGAATTATACTTGTTGCAAAAACTGAAGAAGCACAAACACGTCTGGCAAAAAATTTCTTTGATCATACCATTGATCGTACTTATCAGGCAATTGTTTGGGGAGTTCCTAAAGAAAATGAGGGTACAGTAACAGGAAATATAGGGAGGAATCTATCAAATAGATTGATAATGGCTGTTTTTCCTGATGGCGAGCATGGAAAACATGCAATCACCCATTACAAGGTGATTTCAGATTATAGTTATGTCAGTCTGATAGAATGTAAGCTGGAAACAGGCAGAACGCATCAGATTAGGGCTCACATGAAGTACATTGGCCATCCATTGTTTAATGATGAACGTTATGGTGGGAATAAAATACTGAAGGGAACCACTTCAGGAGCTTATAAAAAATTTGTGGAAGATTGCTTTAAGGGTCTTCCACGTCAGGCCCTCCACGCTAAATCTCTGGGGTTTATTCATCCTGTTACAAAGAAAGAAATGTTTTTTGATTCAGTCCTTCCTGCTGATATGCTCATGGTAGTAAATTCATGGGCAGATTATATTCGCAACCGAAAATAAATTCAAACATGTTTGCGAATTCAATACTTTGTTTTCACTAACTTTGCCCATCTAATCAACTAAAGTCATGAAACGTAAAACTTACTCTCTTTTATTTGTACTTTTCTTTGTCCAGGTGCAAATCTTACTAGCACAAAAGATTACGATTGTCGATGAGATTACTGCACAGCCTGTTTCTAATGTCGCAATCTTTTCAAACAAACCGACCCTATCTACTATAACAAATCTTAAGGGAAATGCCGAGATTTCAATGTTTAAGGGAGTCGATAGCATTCATATAAAACATATGAGTTACAATGAAAAGATCATGAGCTATGCTGACCTGGCAAATACGAAGGTAGTCGCTCTCAATGTAAACAACATTTCTCTTGATGAGGTAATTATCTCTGCAAACAGGTGGGAGCAAAATAATCTTGAGATACCTCTTCGTATTGAAAAGATTACTCAAAAAGAAATCCAATTTTTAAATCCTCAAACTGCTGCTGATCTGTTATCCGCAGGTGGATTTGCATATGTACAAAAAAGTCAGCTAGCCGGAGGTTCACCTATTTTAAGAGGATTTGCCACTAACAGGGTTCTGCTGGTTGTTGATGGAGTGAGAATGAATAATGCAATCTTCAGAACAGGAAACCTCCAAAATGTCATTTCATTAGACGCTTTCTCTGTTCAAAGCAATGAGATTCTATTTGGTCCCGGAGCTGTTATTTATGGAAGTGATGCGATTGGAGGTGTGATGGACTTCCATACATTGGATCCAATACTCCAGACAAATGGTAAAATGCTTGTCGCCGGTAGTGCGACTGCCAGATATAGCTCAGCCAATGAAGAGAAAACAGGACATTTGAATTTCAATATCGGTTTGAAGAAGTGGGCATTCAGGACAGCACTAACTTACTCGGATTTTGGTGATCTTACCACCGGTAAACATGGTAATGAATATTTTTTACGACCGATATATCAGAAAACAATTAATGGAAGAGATACAACATTAGTAAATTCTGATCCTCAAAAACAAATCTACTCAGGCTATAGTCAAACTAACATTCTTCAGAGAATAAAATTTGCTCCAAATAATAAATTTAACCTGGACTATGGGTTTTATTATTCTGAAACGTCAGATGCTCCACGCTACGACAGGCTTTATCTAACAAATGCTGATGGCAGCCTGACTAATGCTGAATGGTACTATGGACCTCAAAAGTGGATGATGAATAGGTTAACTGCTCAATTAACAGGTTATGATGGAATATTCAATGATGTTAAGATTGAAGCAGCCCACCAGCTTTATGAAGAAAGCCGACACGATAGAAAAATGAATAATTCGCGTTTACGTAATCAATACGAAAAGGTAAATGCATATTCGTTAAATATTGATTTTGACAAGGAATTGAATAAGAAGACTTCATTATTTTATGGAGTTGAAGCTGTATACAATAAAGTTAACTCAGAAGCTGATAGAATCAATATCTTTACTGGAGCAACCACTCCAACAAATACTCGTTATCCTGATAATTCAAGCTGGCAGTCGTATGCAGCATATGGAACCTTAAAGTATAATCTTGGCCCTGAATGGATATTCAATGCCGGATTAAGATATAATTATATAACGCTCAGTGCAGAGTTTGATACAACTATGTTCCCTTTCCCGTTTACAAGTGCTGAACTGGCAAATGGTGCATTAAATGGAAGTGTTGGGCTTGTTTGGTTACCTGAAACCAATGTTCAAATCTATGCCAACTTATCAACAGGCTTTAGATCTCCAAACATTGATGACTTGGGCAAAGTATTTGATTCGGAACCCGGTTCTGTGGTTGTTCCAAATGCAGATCTTGAGCCTGAGTATGCATATAACGCTGAAATAGGAACAGCTTTTACAAAGTCAGATTTCCTGAAGGTTAATTTATCCCTATATTACACCTTATTGAATAATGCACTTGCACGTAGAGATTTTACATATAATGGAGTAGATTCAATTGATTATGACGGTGTTTTGAGTAAAGTTGAGGCAATTCAGAATATTACCAAAGCATATGTTTATGGTGTGCAGGCCGGAATAGAGATTATTCCTTACAAAGGATTTAAGCTTAAGAGTAAGTTAAGCTATCAGCATGGAGAAGAGCAGAGTGAAGACAGTCTTAAGTATTATCCTTTAAGGCATGCAGTCCCCTTATTTGGAAGTACTCATCTTATTTATGAAAGACAAAAGCTGCAGGCTGATTTATATGCTGATTATAATGCAGGTGTTGATTTCGAAGATTTGCCATTATCTGAAATATCCGATAGTGCACCGTATGCTAAAGATGAAAATGGGAATCCGTTTGTACCGGGTTGGTACACTTTGAATTTAAAAGTATCATGGTTTATCAATAGTAAATTCACTTTAAGTGGAGGCGTTGAGAATATAACAAATCAACTGTACAGGCCTTTTGCTTCCGGAATCAGTGCACCCGGCATTAATTTCATCGGATCCTTAAAGGTTTCCTTCTGATAATGCTAAGCAACTTGAAATAAAGAGGTTCCTATCGAATTTGAGTAGGAACCTCTTTATTTTGGATATCTCGAATGTAGCGTTTCCTATTTCAATTGATTAGATGCTTTTTCTTTAGGCAATCTAGGATTCAGAAGTTACTATTTATTTGAACAGGAAGTCAGTCATCTTTTTAAGTGCAATTGCTCTATGACTGATCCTGTTTTTTTCTTCAGGAGGTAATTCAGCAAGTGTTTTGGTGTAATTTTCGGGGATAAAAACCGGATCATAACCGAAACCATTAGTTCCTTTTCTGAAATCTGTTATTTTACCATTTAGAATTCCTTCAAATTGGATTTCCTGTCCATCAAGAATTAATGAGATTACGGTTCTAAATCTGGCACTCCGATTATCTATTCCTTTGAGATTGGAGAGTAGTTTATCAATGTTGAGATTAAAATCATGATTATCACCTGCATATCGTGCTGAATAAACTCCTGGTTCTCCATTGAGTGCTTCAACTTCTAAGCCTGTATCATCAGCAAAACAATCGCAATGTAGTTTATTATAAATGTACCATGCTTTTTGCGATGCATTGCCTTCAATGGTTTGAGAAGTCTCAGGGATATCCTCAACTATGTTCACATCTTTAAGTGAGATAAGGTTATATTTATCGTGTAATATTTGAGATGCTTCAACAATTTTATTCTTATTATTTGTGACAAATATCATTGACTTCATAGACAGAGAGGAAAAATTAAGATTTAAGAATTGTGATAAGGTTCATTCCTTAAAATAGTGAAAGCTCTGTATAGTTGTTCTACAAAAAATAACCTGGCCATTTGATGTGAGAAAGTCATTTTAGAGAGGGCCATTTGACCAGAAGCTGCTGAATAGACTTCTTCTGAGAACCCGTATGCACCTCCTACAACAAACACCAAATGTTTGATACCTGAGTTCATTGTTTTCTGTATCCATGAAGCAAATCCTTCAGAGGTATACTGAGTGCCTTTTTCATCGAGGAGGATTAACATGTCAACGTCTGCTGATTGTTTTAGAATAAGTTTACCTTCAGATTCTTTAAGCTGATTTGGGTTTAAGCTCTTTAAACTTTTAGGAGTTTGGATTTCTATGGTCTCAAATTTGATGTAGTGTTTTAGTCGTTCATAATAAATCTTCATACCTTCGATAAGATACGATTGGTCAGTTTTACCAACAGTGAGTAAAGTGATTTTCATGCTACAAAAGTAGTTTTTTCCTTAGTGGTTGACTATATTTGCATAAAGATTATAAGTGTAAAAGAAATGTTGGTGCAGTTTTTGTATAGTATTATAACCCAATAATCTAAGAATATCATGGACAATAAAAGCCGCAAGCTGGTGAAATCTATTGGTAATATACTTATCTATCTAATTTTCACCACACTTGTGATGGGTAATGTTAAAGCACAGGAAATTCATACAAAAATCTCCAAAGCGATTCAAGATGGATCGTGTATTGAATTATCCAAATTCTTCAATAATTCAATAGACTTAACAATTCCTGCCAGTGAGGGCACATATAGTAAAGTTCAGGCTGAGCAGATTATGAAGAGTTTTTTTCTTAAATACCCACCTGTTTCTTTTACTATAAATCATAAAGGAAATTCTAATGATGGATCATTATATGCAATTGGAACCTTCAAAAGTAAAACACTGTCATTCAGGACATACTATTTAAGTAAACCAATTGATGGACAACAACTGATACATCAGCTCAAATTTGAAATCAGGGAAGAATAATTAAACTTATATGAAACAACCTTTAAGTATTGACTCTATTATCGAGTATGCTTTGATTGAAGATATCGGTGATGGAGATCATACCTCACAATCGACTATTGATTCAACAAATACAGGTAGAGCTCATCTTATTGTTAAACAGGAAGGCATCTTATCAGGAATTGAAGTTGCGAAGTTGGTTTTTCGGAAAGTTGACCCGACAATCAAGATGAACACCTTTTTACAAGATGGGAGTAAGATTTATCGTGGGGATATAGCATTTGAAGTGTATGGGCCTTCTATTTCAATCTTAAAAGCTGAGCGTCTTGTACTGAATTTTATGCAACGTATGAGTGGAATTGCAACAGCTACATCATTGTATGTGAATAAGTTGAAGGGCCTTCATACAAAAATTTTAGATACAAGAAAAACTACACCATTATTGCGTGAAGTAGAAAAACAGGCTGTGATTCATGGAGGAGGGCATAATCATCGTTTCGGATTGTATGATATGATTATGATAAAAGACAACCATATTGATTTTGCCGGAGGAGTTGAAAAGGCGATAACTTCAGTTGTTAATTATCTTGATCAACACAATTTAAGACTTAAGATAGAGGTCGAGGTTCGGAATTTTAGCGAATTAAAGCAGGTACTGGAAATCGGAAAAGTTCATCGGATAATGCTGGATAACTATTCAACAGATGATTTACGAAAGGCGGTTAAGCTGATCGGGGGTAGATATGAAACTGAGGCTTCAGGAGGTATCAATCTTGAGACAGTAAGATCATTTGCTGAAACAGGTGTGGATTTTATTTCCGTAGGTGCACTAACACATCAAATCAAGAGCTTGGATATGAGTCTAAAAGCTTTCTAGAAAATTATAATAATTGTTGAGCTGTATGGAATAATCATAATTAAAGGTTAATATAGTACACTAACAGGTTGAAATTTAACGTGGAGAAGATAGCTTTATATATTAATACCTGGCTCACTAAACTATGGTCTGGTATTATTTCCAGCCGACCTGTGACTACCTTTATTTTATGGACAAAAAGGATCATTATTCCTGGTTTTGATAGAGTTCCACTTTATGATGTAGCAGTCTTCTTCTATAATGGGATTAAGAAAGGTGATATATCAACACGAGCAGCTGCTTTGGCATTCAATTTTTTCCTGGCTATTTTTCCTGCTGTAATTTTCTTCTTTACACTGATACCGTACATTCCAATACACAACTTTCAGGATAATCTATTAAATCTTCTCAGAGAGTTCATACCGATGCAAACTTATGAGGCTGTGCAAGAGACATTATTTGATATAATCAAGCGTCCAAGAGGAGGATTGCTTTCAGTTGGTTTCTTATTAGCTATGTTCTTTGCAACTAACAGTGTCAATAGTATGATTGACGCTTTCAATAAAACTTATTATACAGTTGAAACACGATCGGCTTTCAAACAGCGAATGATCTCGATTTTTCTTGTATTTGTACTGGCTATTTTAGTAATCTTAGCTATAGGTCTTATAACATTCGGGCCAATTGTAATTAATTGGATTGAAGAAATTGGACTTCTTACAGACTGGCTCACATTAAATCTCATCGGTGCAGCAAAGTGGATAATAACAATTGCCTTATTGTTTTTCGCATTTAGTGTATTGTACTACTTTGCCCCTACAGTCAAACACAGATATCGTTTTATTACTGCAGGATCTACGTTAGCAACTATTTTATTTATTGCAACTTCAATAGGCTTTAATTATTATGTGAATAATTTTGCCAGTTATAATACTCTTTACGGTTCTATCGGGACTTTGATAATATTCATGTTGTGGCTGTATTTCAATTCAATGATAATCTTACTTGGATGGGAATTGAATTCATCAATATCTGTTGCGAGGCGTAGCTTCAATAGTTTGTAATATCTTTGCAGGAAATTTCTATATAAATGACCCCTATCCGGAATATTTGTATTGCTGGTGCAGGTTCGATTGGAACTGCGCTAGGACAAGCATTAGTAATACATGATCATTTGAATGTAAACCTTCTTTCCATTGAAAAAGAAGTAGTTGATGATATCAATTCCTCTCATATCAATAAAACCTATTTCCCACAAATTCATCTTGATAAAAGGTTAAAAGCTACTATTAGCGAATCGGTACTTAATACTGCTGAGTTTATCTTTCTTGCTATACCTTCATCAACGATAATTGGTTATATAAAGAAAGTACAAAGCGAAATTAACCCTAATGCTATTATTGTTAATCTCGCAAAGGGATTCGCATCTAACAATGAAACGATTGTCGACGATTTGAAAACCATTGTCGGTAATAAGGTATGTAGTCTTAAAGGCCCAACTTTCGCACGGGAATTGATTAACAATATGCCGACAGCTATGACTGTGGGTGCTGAGGACTATGATATTTATGTCAAATTACAAGATATCTTTAAGAATACGGTAATACATATCGATTATTCATCAGATGTCGTAGGTGTTGAGATACTTAGCATATTAAAGAATATTTATGCAATAATTATTGGAATAGTAGATGCACATTTCAATTCTCCTAATCTTCGGTTTTTAATTTTCACCAGAGCACTAAACGAGATGCTCCAGTTATTACTACTATTTGGAGGAAAACAGGAAACTATTTTCAGATATTGCGGAATTGGCGATTTTGGACTTACCGCTCTTAATGACCTTAGTCGTAATCGCACGTTGGGTTTGCTTATTGGGAAAGGATTCTTTTCTGAAGATATTTCAGGTAAGGTAGTTTTAGAGGGTAGGATTGCAGTTGAAATTATTACTGAAAAACTGCAATTGCTCAATACTGATTGCGAGAGCTTTTTGATGTTGAATGAGCTTAATAAGGTGTTTAGTGGCAATTATGATGTGAAAAAGTTCATCAGTAATATTTTGAAAAAGGAGCCAAAAATTCAGATATAGATTGAAAGGATTGGATGAAAATTCTTATTCAACTCGATGTTTTTCTATTAGATCATTAAGTACTTCTGACATTTTCTTAGTTAGAGCTTCTCTTGAAAATCCCGATACTTGACTGGGTGTAATATAGTCCTGGTCAGATAAGTATTGATTGTATAGATTCAAAACAGTATCAAAAATCAACCTTCTATCATTATAGGGTGTTACATACCCTGAGCCGGTTTCAGCTATGATTTTGGCAGCATCGCCGTCCGTTGGTCCAATACATAATATGGGTCTACCTGATACTAAATATTCAAAGAATTTGCCTGGCAAGATAACTTTTGCATTGGGAGTATCATTTATAACCAATAATAGTACACGCGATTGTTTTTGAAGAGTAATAATTTCATTATGGGGTCTGTATTCAATCTTGTCAAGATTTTCTGTTAAGCCTGCCTTGTCAATGGATTGAAGAACTTGAAAATCAATAGTACCAACGAGCTTTATCACTAAATTATCATTAAATCCCGGAATTAAATCCTTTAAATCCTTTAATGCTTCCCATAACATAACAGGGTTTCGTGAACTAGCCATTGAGCCTATGTGAGAAATTGAAAATTTACTATCAGGCTTTACTGTTGAGGTGTTAGTATCATCACTGTCAAATCCGTTAGTGATAACTAAATATTCACGATCTTTTATTTCTAGAAAATCACTCTTCATTGAATTGCTGATGACAACTACTTTATCAGCTTTAGTGAGCACTTCAAGTTCTAATTTATGATGAAGTTTGTCACTTGACTTAGTTAAATTCAGATCCTTGTAAAAATCAATATTTGTCCAGGGATCTCTAAAATCAGCTAACCATGGAATCTTTGTCTTTTCATTGACTGCCATAGCTATTAAGTGCATTGAATGTGGTGGCCCTGTTGATACTATCGCATCGATCTTATGTGAAGGTAGCCATTCAGTAAGGAATTTTACTGAAGGTTTAATCCAGAACTTCCTTGCATCAGGAATAAAGAAGTTACCTCTTAACCAAAGTGATGCTTTTTGAATAACACCAGGATTGGCTTTTTCGCTTATAAAACCTGACGCATTTACTTTCTCGTCAGAGTTTTTGCCTGTAAGCTTTTTGTACAATTGATAAGGCTCCCAGATGGGAGTTTGAATTATTTCTAAATTTAATGGAACATCATCAATCAGTGTATTGTCAATTGCAGGATATTCCGGATTTAAAGGAGTGTAAATGACCGGTTCCCAATCAAATTTCCTAAAATATTTAACAAACTTCAACCATCGTTGAACACCTGCACCTCCACTCGGTGGCCAGTAGTATGTTATTATTAGTACTCTTGATGGCATTACATTAATCTATGAATGAAAATGCAAATATTTATTTGTAGTCCTATAATCGAGTTAAGCCTTAATCTTTTCTTTTCGGAAAGAAGAAAAAATATAGAAGCCTACCGAAAGAATTAATATGATTGAGCTTATTATCGAGATTGTATTCCCGGTATAGTAAACTGTAGGTTCAAATTTAAATTCTATGTTGTGTTTACCGGCAGGGATTATCATTGCCCTCAAGATGTAATTAACTCTAAAATGCGGTGAGGGCTTCCCATCGATATAAGCATTCCAACCTTTATCATAATAGATTTCAGAGAATACTGTAAATTGATCAAATTTGCTCTCGAACTCATACTTCAATCTATTTGGTTCATAGTGATTAAGTACAACTGATGCAGTTGTATCAATTTCTGACTTGAAATCATTTACTGCATTCATAAATCGTTTATCAACGATAGCTGTTGTTGCCGGATTGAAATCAGTTAAGGCCTCAATTTCTTCATCAGCATTATTTACGACTTTATATTCATTAACAAACCATGCATTACCAAGTGCATCAAAGTTAACCTGAATCTGAGGTTCCCTATTTTGGCCCGGAACAATGAAGTACTTAGTGTTTAGCATGTTAAGTACATTAACATTGTTCTTCATGATGTGATGATCAATCACCTCCTGGTACCTTCTCAATTTTGCACCATGGTATCCACCGATGCTCTTATGGAAGTATGAAGTGCTGGCATCATTAAAGGGACTTACTGTTAAATTGAACACCCTAAAATTTGGGTCTTTATCTTTAAGAATGATTTTATCTGCCTGAGTTGGTTGATAAGGAGAAGTTACTTTTGATTTAGATTGAAAATCTTCTTTGTTGAGATATCTTGAAGCAACCGGAACCATGTCTATAATAACAAGCAAGGCGAAAACCGCAACGAAATATTCCTTCTTTATTTTTCCTGAAATATAGATAAGAATTGATGCAGCCATACCTAAAATAAGTAAAAGGCTTCTTAATGTGTCAGCTTTGTAGATGTTGATACGTGCCTGCTCCAGACTAGCGATTATAGTATTGAATTGTTGCAATTGACTACTATCAAGAGTTGCTCTTTGAATTTGAAAGTTTAATTCTTCTGCTTCACTTATAAAAGAGAAGAATGTACCTGGTAACAAGTAAAATAAGAGAGCAAGTCCACCGGTTGCACCTAGTGATATCCATAGTGGCTTCTTGTCTTTATTTAGTTTTTCAGGATTTTCAATTAAAGACTGAAGCGCGAGAATCGCTAATAATGGTATTGCAAAATTTGCAATAACAAGGATCATTGACACCGCCCTGAATTTATTATATGCCGGTATGTAATCTAAAAAGAAATCTGTAAGAGGCATGAAGTTCTTACCCCAAGAGAGTAATATTGACAGGATTGTAATTGCTAAGAGCCACCATCTTGTATTGCCCTTAGTGACAAACAATCCTAGAATAAACAGGAAAATTATTATTGCTCCCAGGTAGACAGGTCCGGATGTAAACGGTTGGTCACCCCAATAATGATTTTGTCCTGCCAGAGTATTTGCGATTTGAGGATCGATATTGCGAAAAGCCTTATCATCATTTCCTAAAGCATCTGTGGCACCTCCCTTAATGTTAGGAATCATAAGCGAGAAAGTCTCACCTTTACCGTAACTCCATTGTACAGCATAATCCTTATCCAATCCTGAAGTCCTGTTTTCTTTTTTACTAGTAAGTTCCGTCTTCCCTCTGATAGTGTCTTTACCATATTCATAAGTAGCCCATAAGCTTGCTATGTTAGTTCCTATAGCAAGTACAGCGGCCAAGAAAAGCAATCCGCTAGCTTTCAAGAAATAATCAATTTTTTTGTTCTTGATAGAGTCTATAAAGATGAAGAGGATGAGGAACAATAAAATTATTAACAGATAATAGGTGATTTGGAGATGATTAGCTCTAATTTCAAGTGAAAGGAATAGTGCTGTCATTATACTGCCCAGGAATAGTTTTCCCCGGTATGTAAGAATTATCCCTGCAATTACAGGTGCAATATAGCCTATTGCGTGAGCTTTGCTATTATGACCAGCTTCAAGAATAATAAGGAAATAGGATGAAAAAGCATATGCTATTGCACCCCCAATTGCCAGCCAGGGATTGACACGTAAGCTGATCAATAGAATATAAAAGCCAATAAAATAAAGAAACAGATAACCCGCAGGGTGGGGGAGACCCAGTTTGAAAAGATAATCAAGATAACCAACCAAATTGGATGTATATTTCACTGAAATTTGATATGCCGGCATCCCTCCAAACATACTATTAGTCCATAAAGCCTCTTTTCCGGTAGCCTGGCGGTAATCAGATATCTCTTTTGACATTCCTTGCCAGTGAGCTGTATCTGATTGAAATAGCCTTTTACCTTCTAATAGTGGGTGAAAATAAGCAAAAGCTAAAATGACCATAATGACTATTGCCACTAGGTGAGGGGTCATCTTTTTCATACTGGTCTTATTCATTGGTTGGTTTTTGATTGTTACTTATTTCTTCATAATCAATATAGTCGCCTAAATCTTTAGGTATGTCATTATCCTTATTCCCCTTCATCCTGTGAATTGTCACTTTCCCTTCCTGATTTCTAGATTGAGAATTATCAGACTTTTGTCCGTAGAATTTTTTTTGCAAATGACTAATGTAATATCTAAGCAGCCAGGGAGCGATGTAAATGACGAACAGCTTTAAAGTTATATATAGAGCTAAAATTATTAGTAGTATTTCAAGTAATCCTGACATAGTATATTATCTTAGGAATGCGCTTACTATTGTGCGAAGTTAGTGGTTTTTAGATAATATTGATGAGTTAATCACCAAATGGAGTTATACAACAAAAGGAGATAACGTTTAATTATCTCCTTTCATATGTTGTTCAGTAAGAGCGAACAATTAAGTATTATTTGCTTCTTTTCTCGTCTGATACAGTTAATTTCTTTCTACCTTTTGCTCTACGTGCTGCAAGAACCCTACGGCCATTGGCGGTAGACATACGTTCGCGGAAACCATGTTTGTTTCTCCTTTTCCTCTGTGACGGCTGAAATGTTCTCTTGCTCATGTTTGTAATTTTTAGGACTGCAAAGATATAAACTTATCTGTTACATCCAAACTATATTTGTAAATATTTCACACAATGTTTAAGTAGTCACCTGGTGAGGTATAATTGACTTGTATAATCTCTCAAAATGAAAATAAAATGAGGCTGTCGGGTAGCGAAAGCCTCATTTTATTTTCATCAAAGTATACTGATATTTAAGCTATTACTGATTTTTCAGGAATATTCTTAAGAGTTTCAGTAAGATAGATCCAGAATTTCTCAACTGAATCAATATTAACTTTCTCATCCGGTGAGTGTGGGGAACGAATAGTTGGCCCAAAAGAAATCATATCCCAATTGGGATAAACAGCTCCAAGTAAACCACACTCAAGACCTGCATGAATAGCTTTTATTTCAGGTACTTTACCGAAACGTTGATTATAGACATTCTGCATTGTCTTTAGAATAGGAGATTCAGGATTAGGCTTCCATCCGGGATATTCACCTTCAAAGAGTACGTTTGCACCGGCAAGTTCAAAAATTGAGCCCATCATAATTGCTAAGTCGGCTTTTGCAGAATTTACTGAACTACGTAATAGACATCTAATTACTATTTGATCTTTTTCAGTGCTGATAATTGAAAGATTGGTTGATGTTTCAACTAACCCTACCATGGCATCACTCATGCGAATAACTCCACTTGGACACCCATAAACTGCTCTCAGCATCCTGTTTTGTGTATCACCGTCCATCAGATATTCAGGCATTTCTGTTTCTGTGATTGAAATATTTAATCCTGGCTCAGTTACCGAAAGCTCTGCTTTAATTGAATTAGAGAGTTCATTTATACACTGAATATATTTACTCTTTTCACCAGCTGGAAGTGTAATAATTGCATAACCTTCACGAGGGATTGCGTTACGCATATTACCTGCCTCAATATATGATAGCCTGAGGCCATGATCTTTAACACCATGCCATACTAACCGAGTTAAAATCTTGCATGAATTTCCTCTGCCTAAACTAATATCAAGCCCAGAATGTCCGCCTTTTAAACCGGTAACACTAACTTTCAGAGCGACAGTATTATTTTCAGTGTTTTCTTTTTTAAATGGGAATGTGAAATTTCCGTCAATCCCTCCTGCACAACCGAAATAAAGCTCACCTTCATCCTCTGAATCAAGATTAAGCAATATGTCTCCATGCAATAATCCTGGCTTTAACTGAAAAGCACCGGTCATACCGGTTTCTTCATCAATAGTAAATAGTGCTTCAACAGGTCCATGTGCAATATCTTTAGATTCTAATACTGCCATTATAGCAGCAACACCCATTCCATTATCAGCTCCTAAAGTGGTTCCATTAGCTCTTACCCAGCCGTTATCAATGATTGTCTCAATTGGATCTTTTTCAAAATCGTGAATTTTATCACTATTTTTCTGAGGTACCATGTCAAGGTGTGATTGAAGAATAACACCTTTTCTGTCTTCCATTCCTGGGGTTGCCGGTTTTCTGATGATAACATTTCCAACTGAATCAACTATAGTCTCCAAACCAAGTGATTCACCGAAATCCTTCATGAATTCTATAATCTTAGTTTCTTTCTTAGATGGCCTCGGAATTTGTGTCAGACTATGGAAGTGTTTCCAAACTGCATTAGGATTAAGGCTTAAAATCTGATTGCTCATAATAAGTATATTTTAAATGATATTTGATAATTCTTAATAGTGGTTAAAATTACAAAAAGTTAACCAATCGGCATATTTATTATAACCATAAGTGAATCAAATGTTTAGTCTGAAAAAACGGTTCAGTATAGTAATCACTTATGTTATAAACCATACTTTTTAAGCCGGTATTTCTAATTTCATCCTGGATATCGCCTCCTTTAAGATATAATATGCCATTATGAAGTGGGTTAATGGATCTCTTGGTAATGTTCTTTCTTGTTACTTTAACAAAATCTGGAAGATTTGTCATTGCCCTGCTTACAATAAAATCGTATTTGAAGCTTATATCTTCAATTCGGCTTTGTGAAGCTGTCACATTTTCTAACCCCAACTCTTTACTGATTTCAGTTACGACTTTTATTTTTTTACCTATTGAATCAACAAGGTGAAAACTCACTTCCGGGAAAACGATCGCTAGTGGTATACCGGGAAATCCACCCCCGGTTCCAACATCAATAATTGAAGTCCCATCGGCGAACTTGATTATCTTTGCTATTGAAAGCGAGTGTAATACGTGATTCACATATAAGTTCTCAATGTCCTTTCGGGAAATCACGTTAATTGCCTTATTCCACTCTGTATATAGATCCCCCAGGCTATTGATTTGTTGGATTTGATTATGATTCAAATCAGGAAAGTATTTTGTAATGATCTCCATGAAAGTATATCAGAAATATTTGTGTTTTTTTGACTAAAGGTAGTAAGGAAGAGTTACATGAATTATGGTGCCTTTCCCAACAGTTGAATGTACCTCTAACCCACCTGAGTGAAGCTTAATAATTTTCTCTATCAAGGATAACCCAATACCATGTCCTTTCTTATCCTGAGCATTTTGAGCCCTGTAGAATGGTTCAAAAATATGTTGGATATCCTCTGGTGGGATTCCAATGCCTTGATCTTCAAAGCTTAATTTAACTGAATCGTTACCGTAATTTATTGTCACTCTGACAGGTTTATTATCAGAAAATTTCCATCCGTTGTCTATTAGATTTATGAAAATGAGTTTTAGAAGATTTTCATTACCCATAATCGAAAGATCTGGGTGATCGTCATTTGTGTTATCTTCTATTTCGACTTCAATGACTTGTGAAGGGTGCAACAGTGATAATTCTGACTGTGTTTCAAGAAGGAGTTCATCTAACCTGACCTTTTCAATTTTCATGGTCCCTATATCCTGCTCCGAACGTGCAATTTCTAAAAGGTTGTTCGTGAGATTTGTCAGACCGCGAGCATCATCAAGTAACGATTGTAACACTTCCCTGTATTCTGATTCTTTTCTCGATTTCATTAAAACTACCTCAATTTGACTGGTAATTGAAGCCAAAGGTGTCCTCAACTCATGCGAAGCATTTGAAACAAAACTCCTCTGCATTTTGAATGCTGTCTCAATACGTTGCAACATTTTATTGAATGTAATTGCCAGTCTTGCAATTTCATCATTACCGTTTCCTTCATGTACTCTTTGGCTCAAATCACTAGGGCTGATTGATGACACTTCTGAGATTACTTTTATGATAGGTTTTAGAGCTTGCTTTGCAAAATACCGCCCAATTAATATAATTGCTACCATCGATCCAATAAAACCAATCGTCAAAACCCAAAAAAGATTTTGCATTTTGGTCATCCCATAGATATCAATTGCAGATGATACCACAATAAACCTGCGAAAATCATTGCTGTATAGAAATCCTAAAGCTTCTCTGCCACCCTGATTAAATGAGTATTCACCTTCATTACGGATTTTTGTAAGGAGATTTTCATCAATTTGAATGCTTGAAGAGTCAACTGTTGCATAGACTTGTCGTTTCTTAAAATAGTCAATTACAATGACTTCACTTCCGATGAGGGTTACGCTATAGTTTGTACTGTCAATAATCCTTAATAATTCATTGTCAATTTCTTTAACATCAATCAGCAATTTAGCTGTATTAACAGCTCGTTCTTTTAGACGTTGATCAAATTCATGTTTTCTATAATTAGCTGAAAGTCCATAAATCAGGATGGAAAATACGAAGAGTACACTCCCGGCAAGGGCGGCAAAGCGAAGGGTTAGTTTATTTCGAATCTGCATTACCTGGCAATTCTTTTAGCACATATCCCATTCCTATTTGTGTATGAATTAGTTTTACGGGATAGTTTTTATCTATCTTTTTGCGAAGGAAATTTACATAAACTTCAATCACATTTGTACCAGTGTCAAAGTTGATATTCCATATTTTTTCTGCAATATCAGACTTTGAGATCACTTTTCCGGTGTTTCGCACTAAATATTCCAGGAGTGAGAACTCTTTTGCTGTAAGATCTATATAGTCATTTCCTCTTTTTACAGTCTTGCTTTCAGTATCCAACTCAAGATCGGAAACACGAAGAATAGTTTGACTTTTCCGGTTAGTAGAAACTCTTTTTAAAAGTACTTTGATGCGAGCTAATAATTCTCTGAATTCGAATGGTTTTACAATATAGTCATCGGCACCTTTTTCAAAACCTATAAGCTTGTCTTCAGTACTACCTAATGCTGTTAACATTACTATTGGAACCAGCGGGTCTTTCTTTCTTATCTCTGCGCTCAATTCATACCCATTAAGCAATGGCAAATTGATATCGAGTATTATTAGATTATAGTCATTTGTATCGGCAAGTCTTTTGCCTATGAACCCATCATATGCAACATCTGTCTTAAATCCATTTTCTTCTAATCCTTTACTAATGGAATCTGCCACTTTAACATGGTCTTCAACAATTAGGATCCTGGGATTTGGCATTTGCTTAGAGTTATAATCGTTTGCAGCACTAAATTAAACAATTTAACGCATCCTTACGCTATTGTGTTGATCATTATTTTCGGTTATCTATCTTTGTCAATAATTATCTAACGGGAAATATGACTCGATTCATTTCAAAAACATTTTACATCTTGTTGATCTTCTGCCCTTTAATGTCTTTAGCTCAACGCGTTGATCCCAGGCCTAACTACCTCGATTATATCAACAAATACAAAGATATTGCGATAAAAAAAATGTATGAGTATAAGATACCAGCCAGTATAACTCTTGCACAGGGAATCCTGGAATCAGGATGTGGTACTTCACCGCTTACTGTTGAGGCAAATAACCACTTCGGAATAAAATGTCACAAAGAATGGACAGGGATGACTTATACTTATGATGATGATGAAAAAGGAGAGTGTTTCAGAAAATATGCAACTGCTGAAGAATCATTCAATGATCACTCGTATTTCTTAACATCCAGACCAAGATATGCGAATCTATTCACACTTGATATAAAAGATTATAAAGGGTGGGCAC
The DNA here is from genome assembly GCA_023441805.1 of Bacteroidota bacterium. Lineage (GTDB taxonomy): Bacteria > Bacteroidota > Bacteroidia > Bacteroidales > Lentimicrobiaceae > Lentimicrobium. Next base: position 65,830 of record JAEZNO010000021.1, on the reverse strand, counting down.
ACGGTTTGAAATCTGCAGGTTATGCCACTAATCCTAAATATGCTGAAATGCTGATCAGAATTATTGAGGAAAATCAGCTCTATCTCTTCGACAGTGGAGAAATACCTGAGCAATTATTAGCTGATAAATCTGAAGAAATTGATCCGGTATTCAGGATGTCCCCTAAAGAAGATGCCTCAGTTAGCAGAAACTTCAAATATGTAGAAGTGGCTAATGGAAATAGAAGTGTTTACATAAATAATGGTGTAAGATTGATTATTTCAAAGGAAGGTGACAATGCACAAAAGATAGCTGATGATGTTAATGTGCACACATTCCAGATTCTGCAATATAATGAACTTGGTAAATCAGAGAAAATCAGACCCGGTTCTATAATTTATATCGAGCCTAAAAAGAAAAAGAGCACAATTGAATATCACGTTGTCAAGAAAGGCGAAACGATGCGAGATATTTCACAGTTGTATGGAATTAAGTTAAAAGCTTTATATAAACGAAATGGTATAATCCAAGGGCATGATCCTGAAGCCGGTACAACAATTTATCTCAAAGGAAGTGTTGCACAATAAAAGTATATTTATTCACCAGGGGGCATTACTTTTTGTCATTTTTGTGATTTATATATGTGGACCACGTTCAATTAGTAGATAGCGGTTACCGGCAATACCCGCAATCACAGTGGTTATTATTATTAGTAGGTTGATTAGGTTAATAGATTGGTACAAAAATGGTTGTTGATAGCAACCATTTTTGTTGTAAACTTTATATATTTTCCAGAAAAGTCAACACCAATTTATCCTTTTGTGAAGTTACCAGTACTTCTTTTTTGCTACCCCCCGGATTAAATACAATAGGATCAGTATCAGAGTGTAAAGGGCTCATATTAAGGGCCTTACCTTTGTTATGCAATGCAATAACTTCTTTCGATTTAACTTCTCTTGTAAATAGCCAGTTATCAGTTGATGAAGAAGCATAGAAAAATGGGTTACCGTAATTACCTTTTTTACTGGTTATAACTTCCTTTAACCTATTGTAAATTATGATCTTACTGTGATCTGTATAGATAAAGTCCATTGAACCATCTGCGTCGAAATCATAGTAAGTGAAGTATGGATCATCATTGAAATCTCCAAAAACAGTTTTACTAATTTTTCCATCCTGGTTAATATATAGCAACTCACCTTTCTTTGAAGAAGAAAGAAAGATGCCCTTGCTATTGGTTTTATTTTGATAAATCTTACTATTCTTTGAGATCAGTATTTCTTTATTTAACTCTATTCGTTCTCTTCCTCTTCGATCGAAAATCTTGATTTGATTGTCATGTTGATAAATTAGATAATCTCTTCCATTCGTTCGGTGGAAACTTATTTTACCTGCACCCGAAACAGAAGGTTTTCGCCAATCAGGTAACTCAGTCCCCTTAATTGTAACATTGTAAATTTTGTTATCGATACCTACATAAAGTACTCTGTAATCACTTTTTGAATCATAATCAAATACAGAGAATGCTCCTTTAAGAGGCGAAGGTAATTTAATTGGACCTGCACCTGTGATTTTTCCTTTTGAATCAAGATGATAAAGAAAATCCTTGCTTGCAACCAGATACTCATACCGTCCGTCATTATTCAAATCTATCACCTCAACTTTAGTGATAAGGGGTTCTTTGGGTTTGAAGCTTAGTTGCTTCTTTCCATCACTGTCAACAATAATTAATTCACCTCTTTCCGTGATAACAGCAATATATTTTTCCTTTTTATTGGGTCCATTGACTATAAATGAGGATTGTACAGATGATTTTAAATCTATTTCTTTTCTGTTTTGCAGCTGTACATTCGCTGATAAAGAAGATGAAGTTTCACTCAAATCTTGAATAGTATCCTTATTTACTGAACCTGCCTGGTCAGAATCAAGTAACATGACATCTTGTGGTTTAGGCCTTGCCAATTCACTTTCTGCATAAAGTGCTTTCGATTTGATATTGGGATAAATCCATGCATGTGTATATTCTAGTGATTGCCCTGCATTATATTGAAATCCAATTGAGGATTGCCGGCTAAGAAAAGATAAAAGACACTTATTTGTTTGATTATTTTTTAGCCACTTAGCAACACTTTCAGGGCGTATCAACACTGAAATAGTTGATTTATTCCCGACATTCTCTTTCGCTGTTTCAATATCTTTCATACGGGTGTTTGTTTGTTTTGTACCCGCAGATAATAGATTTTTATCAGCTGAAATATTTACATAATTTTTCGAGATCATGTAGTATAAAGTGCCTCTCATATTGAATGCACTACCAAATAAATCAGTTGCCAAATTATGGTAGTGTAACTTTCCTACTGAATCATTTATTGGCTCAATAAATGGTTTTAAATACCATGCTGCACTATCTTTGTCCCGACAGTCTATCATAACTAACTGTCCGGTATGGTTATTGCTGAAATAATCATTAGTAAATATTAGACTCACAGAATTGCCAATCCATGATTTAATATGGTCTTTTGGCTTAAAAATTTCTATGGTTTCTTCTTTTATAGTTTTGTCATAACCTTTAACATGTAGTGTGTCTTTATTCAGAAAATGGGAGCTATATGAAGCAATATCACTCAGTGCTAATGTTATCCCCAATGTTGTTTTCCCCGGGTAATCTAAATAACTTTGATTTTCAATTGGCTCTTGTTCTCTGAATAAATGGGCTGAATAAGTGCTGGAAAAGCCACCAAGCTGTAAGCTATTCTTTTTAAAATTCAAATCAAACGAAATCCATCCATCAAAGGGAGTACCTTTTTCAAGTAATAGAGCGTGTCCAGGCCAGATTGCATCAGTCAATATTCGGGTATTGATAATAATATTACCATCAACTCTCTTTCCTCTGGTTAATGCTAGCTTTGCTAAAGATGAATCAGATGCAAGGCTTTTATTTGACTCCAAACCTTCAAGGCTTTGATGGAGAAGTATGCTGTCGTTACATGCAGTTAATATGCCCTTTTTAATATAGTACCAGATATTCCCTTTTTGATTGGAAATTCTGGTGATATCATTATGTGACTTTGAGAAGGTAACTGTATCATTTGAAAATATTTTGTTAAGTTCTGAACGGATTAGTCTTCCACTGGTTTTCCCTGTTTGCAATGTAATCAGCCAATTGTTAAATTCTCCATTTGGATATATTCCTAAAACTATTTCAGATGACTCAATAAGTTTCTTCAATTTGTTACTTTTCAGATAAATTGAATCCAGATACTTATTGATTTGATTATAAGTGCTTGATTCTGAATTAAAAAGTTCAACAAAGGATGAATTGTTGACCGATTCGAATAATTTAAAAGTAGATTTTGATGAAATGAGTATTGCAGCATCTTCAGTGTGAGCATTTAATACCGGTAGTACAGGCTCTTTGAGAAACAGGTAGTATGATCTGATTGCAGATCCCATGAAAATTGCAATTACCGAGGTGATCAATACGGTAATTATAATTCGTAGGTTCTTCATTTACCTGAAATTGAGTAACAAAGATAATTTCTTAAAAGTGTTTATCCTCATTGCTTTTCATTACTAATCAACAATAGGATGTTAATAATTTGGCTGTTGTATAGGTATATCACAACTATCATGTGCCGAATTTTGATATGGAACTAAAATATATTTGTTTTTGTGTAATTGAAATTGTAATATACAAGTGATTTTAGTAGCAAGTAAGACGTTAATTCAATAAATTCGACTACTATCATCTCTTGGATTGCTCTTGGTCAACTCTATACCAAGTCTTACCTTTTGTAAGAGGGGTTAAACTTTTGACCAAAAGATGCGTATCTTTTTGTTTTCGGTTCTGATATAATGTATATAAAGTCTTTATACACGCAAGCTACTTCCTTTTATGTGATCTTTACAGTACTTGTCCTTATATTTTTTAACAACTTTAAGAATATAGTATTTTATGGGCTAAAACTGTGTTAATGTAATAATTAATAACTTTGAAGGTAAATTACTCTATTATGAAGAAACTGCTTTTTATCTCATTATTCAGTTTTATTGTACAATTGTTATATAGCCAGGAAACTTACACAAAGGAAAATTGCAAAGAAAGAAGTGGTTTTGAATATGGAGGCATTGCAGGGATTTATCTTCCCAACAATTCAACAGCTGATTTTTATTCCGGTAAGCCTGAAAATGAAAATGATGTAAATTACATTTTCAAAAATTCATATTGGTATGAAGAGATGAGGCATTTGTTAAATTTTAATGATACTGCCTTTGTTCTTGAATATCCTCAAAAAATGGGATATTCACCTGCTTTCTCATTTGGACTCTTCGTTAAGTATGATTTCAACTGCCGCAATGGAATTTATGCGCAATTCTATTATGCAAAACTTAAAGCTAATGATATTGTAACAGTTGAAGTAGATCCACCACAGGATTATCTGGCTGAACCCGACATAAGGCTATGTCCGATAAATGGAGTTGAAGAAAGGAACATCCTTGATTTGGGATATTCATACTCCTTCGGGAAGAGCAAAACAGCTAGATTTACATTAGGGGGTGGGGTAAGCATGAACAACACATTAGTAAAGGAAAATGTAATCTACATTGGTGAAAAAAAGTACAATTTGGTTCATATTTATGGGAACAGACCATATGTTCCAAATAGCAATCAGCAAGTTTATGAAATCAGACAAGGTGGTATTGGATTTGGTGCTTTTGCAACTGCCGGAGTTCGAATGGAGTTTTCGCCGGCAATAGCAATTGAACCGGGTTGTTCGGTTCACTACATGAAGGTGAATCTTGAAGAAGATAGCAAGTATAACCCTGAGATAAACTTTTATGTTAAATTGCTATTCCGGGATTTGCTAAATCTTAATAACTAATACTCAAATTCAAGTTCAAGTTGCTCACTCACATGGAAAGTCTTTCTATGCCATGGTGAGAGTCCATATTTAAAAATGGCAGTTCTGTGTTCAACTGTGGGATAACCCATGTTATGCTCCCATCCATATTGTGGATGATCCAGACTGATTGATTGCATGAATTCATCCCTATGTGTTTTTGCCAGAATGGATGCTGCAGCAATTGACATATACAAACCATCACCTTTAATAATACAAAGATGTTCAATTGTTGGATATGGGTTGAACCTATTGCCATCAATCAATAGTAACTGTGGCTTGATAAGAAGTCCACTAATAGCTATGTGCATAGCTTTAAAAGAAGCCTGTAAAATATTGATAGTATCAATTTCTTCAGCACTGACACTGGCAACCGACCATGATAAGGCTTCTTTTTCAATTTCGTATCGTAGCTTTTCTCTAATGGATGCAGTAAGTACTTTGGAATCATTCAACAGGTTATTCTTATAATCATCAGGGAGAATAACAGCTGCTGCATAAACAGGGCCTGCAAGACAACCTCTCCCGGCTTCATCAGCCCCTGCCTCAATTAAATTCAAGCAAGAATAACGATTTTTAAGCATATCAGGCAAATATCCTGTTTATTAATATTGAAACAACAAATAGTGCCATAAAAATATCAAGAATTACACTCTTCCTTTGATAATGCACCAGGTATGTCATCATTAATGCCAATGGAATGTACAAAATGGGGAGTAGTACGTAAGCGGCATTAGGTAAAAGTAATAGAATTAAGACTGTTACTATTGAGAACTGAAAAATAAGCCACATCCTTTTCCGAATACTTATAATCTTATCAGAAGCGTCGCTTGTAAAACTGAAAGTGCTGATGAAATACATCATCAGTAGCAAGAACATTGAGACTATTGTGTAACCTGTTGGAATTGTAAAATGAAAAAAGTTAAAGTAGAATAACTGTCGGTATGTGCCTATTAAATAATCAAGATTGTCATTCCAGAAATAAGCGAAAAACATATACAGGTATGGAATTACCAGTCCAATTATTGAAATAATCCATTCTCTCCATGTATTTACACTGTATGTTAGAAATCCAAACCAGATGAATAGTATGAATAAAATAGTATGAGGAATAATCATTGAAGCAATAGCAATGGCAATTGAAGAATTCAAGATCTGCAAATAAGGATATTGCTTACCAAACATATTTATCATACTGCCCAGGCATACACACATTAATCCGCATAGGATAATAGTGGATATTATCTCAGGCATCCCGGGGCTGAATAGAAATAATGCTATAAGCAATGTGGCTGATAAATATGACTGTTTAGGATAGATATCCACTGGTGCTACTATACGATTTAAATAATAGCTTATTAATACCATTAGTAATAAGACAGATACTTTTATTACAGCAGGATTGACAGCTAATGACTGCTCTGACAACCAAATTCCTATTGGTCCCATTGATGATGCATTATCATTCATCAAATGCAATGGAGGAATGAAATAATTTATAGTAAGAATGATAAAAATGATCAGGATATGGGTGTATTCACCTTTTTTTGAAAACTTCTTTAACATCGGTTAAATAATATCGAAACCTATATCCTTGCGGTAATATTTACCTTCAAAATTTATTTTATTAGCTGTTTCAAAAGAATCACTTAGAGCCTCTTCAATGGTTTCTGCTAAGGAGGTTACCGCTATAACCCTGCCACCTGAAGTTAGAGTATGATTAAATGAATCAGGAATAGTCCCTGCATGAAATACAATACTTGACGTAGGACGGTCTAAACCACTAATGGTAAATCCTTTTTTATATTCACCGGGATAGCCACCTGAGACTAACATTACAGTTGCAGCAGCTCTTTGATCAATGCTTATTGATTTTTTATTTAGCTTGCCATCAGCACATAATTTTACCATACTTAATAAGTCATCCTGAATTCTTGGAATAACTGATTCTGTTTCAGGATCTCCCATTCTAACATTATATTCAATCACAAAAGGATCTCCTTCAACATTTATTAATCCGAAAAATATAAAGCCTTTATAATCAATTCCTCTCTGTTTAAGGCCAATAATCGTTGGTTGAATGATTCTTTCTTTTACTTTCTTTAAGAATTGGTGATCAGCAAAGGGTACAGGAGAGATAGAACCCATCCCTCCAGTGTTTGGGCCACTGTCACCAACTCCGATTCTCTTATAATCTTTTGCTTCGGGAAGTAATACCCATTCATGACCGTCAGTAAGAACAAAAACAGACAATTCAATACCTTTAAGAAACTTTTCAATAACTACCTTCTCTGAGGCTAAACCAAACTTCCTATTAACCAACATATCCTTGAGATTCTTGATAGCATCTGATTCATTGTCAGTTATGATAACTCCTTTGCCTGCCGCCAATCCATCAGCCTTTAATACATAAGGAGGTTGCAACGACTTAATAAACTCAATTGCTGCTTCAACTGTATAGGCATCAAAGGATTTATATGGAGAAGTAGGAATGTTAAATTCCTTCATGAATTCTTTTGCAAAATCCTTACTACCTTCTAATTGAGCACCTAATTTTGAGGGTCCTAATATTGATATTGTTCTTAAATCCGGATCTTCCTTGAAATAATCGTAAATACCCTTAACTAGTGGCTCTTCAGGTCCAACTACTACCAGATCAATTGTATTTTCACGACAAAATGATGCGATTTGATTAAAATCAGTCGGGTTCAGGTCAATGTTTTTACCTACTTGCGAGGTGCCTGCATTTCCTGGTGCAATATATAGTTCATCCAAAAGAGGGCTTTTTGAAAATTTCCAGGCCAGAGCATGTTCTCTTCCTCCCGAACCTAATAAGAGTACCTTCATTATTTTGATTTTAGATGACAAAGTAACAAAATTCCGGTCGTCTATAAAACAGAAAGAGGCTGTGATTTTCGCACAACCTCTTTAAGAGAAATCTGAATTCTGTTATCAGTATCGATATCTGTAATTAGAATGTTTGAAGATAATAATTAGCGTGCTGCTTCTTGTTTATTCTTTTCTGCAATTTTCTTTAATGATTCTTCCTGAACAGCTTTGGAAACAGGCATATACTGGTAGAACTCCATTGAATAATTAGCACGACCACTAGAAAGGTTTCTGAGAGAAGTTGCATAACCAAACATCTCCATTAAAGGTACAGTTCCATTTAATTTCTGCGAGCCTTTTCTGTGTCTTCTCATACTTTCTATCTTACCACGCCTTTTATTAAGGTTACCAACAATATCACCAATATATTCATCCGGTGTATTAATTTCTATTTTCATTACAGGCTCAAGCAAGACAGGAGTTGCCTTCATAAAGCCTTGTTTGAAACATATTGAAGAACAAATCTGGAATGCGAAATCTGATGAGTCAACCGGATGGAACTGTCCATCTAATAGTACTACTTTAACATCAACAACAGGGAAACCGGCTAAGACACCTTCGTTCATTGTCTTAACAATGCCTTTGTTTACTGATGTTATATATTCATTTGGAATTGCACCGCCTTTAATTTTATCAATAAACTCATAACCTTTACCTTCATTTGGCTCAAGTCGTAAGTAAGTTTGAGCAAATTGACCTTTACCTCCGGTTTGCTTTGAATGACGATATTCAACTTCAACTTCCTGAGATATAGTTTCACGGAATGCAACTGCCGGTTCACCAACAACCACATCAAGTCCAAATTCAGTTTTAAGTCGATCGACAATTATCTCCAGGTGCAGTTCTCCCATCCCTGATATAATTGTTTCCTCAGTTTCTTCATCATACCTCGCATGGAAAGATGGATCTTCATTAACCAGTTTTGCTAATGCCTCACCTAATTTACCCTGATCTTTTCTGCTGGCCGGATTTATCTTTAATTCAATAACACTGGGTGGAATATGGATTGATTCCAGGTATAACTGATTGGCAATATCACAAAGCGTATCACCTGTCTTAGTATATTTTAGACCTATTAAAGCAATAATATCCCCTGGGCCTGCTTCATGAACTTCCTCACGATCTTTTGCATGTATCTTAAGTATTCGACCAATTCTTTCCGGTTTACCTTTAGTCGAATTCATAATCTGCATACCATTTGTAATAGTACCTGAATAAATTCTGACAAAAGTCTGTTGACCTACATAAGGATCGTGAATGAGCTTAAATGCCAGTCCGGCAAATGGTTCTTTTACTGATGGTGTACGATGACGTGTTTTTTCCTGATCGTCTATATCCATTCCTATTACTGCACCTTTATCTAAAGGTGAGGGTAGATAATCAACAATTGCATCAAGTAATTGAGTGATACCTTTGTTCTTATAAGAAGCACCACAAAATACCGGAGTCATCAGTAATTTAAGAGTAGCATCGCGAAGTGCTGATTTTAATAAATCGTTTGGAATCTCTTTATCTTCAAGGAATAATTCAAGTATTTCTTCATTGAATTCAGCAACCTTTTCAATAACAAGCTGTCTGTAGTGATTAGCTTTTTCTTTTAAGTTTTCAGGGATATCTGACACTATAGTTTCTTTCCCATCAAATGTGTACAGCTTTTCACTGATCAGATCGATGATAGAATTAAAATCATCTTCTTGTGCAACAGGTATCTGGAATGCAACTGCACGTGCATCAAGTGTCTGGTTCATTTGATTGACCACTTCAAAGAAGTCAGCACCTGTACGATCAACTTTATTAACAAAAGCAATACGTGGTACTTTATATCTCTCAGCTTGATTCCAAACAGTTTCACTTTGTGGTTCAACACCACCAACAGCACAAAACAGTGCAACCATACCATCTATTACTCTGAGTGAACGCTCAACTTCAACTGTAAAATCAACATGGCCCGGAGTATCAATTATATTTATTTGATGGTCATTCCATACACAGCTGATTGCAGCCGATGCAATTGTAATTCCACGTTCCTGTTCTTGTTTCATGAAGTCCATGGTAGCCTGGCCGTCATGCACTTCACCTACTTTCCTGTTTACTCCGGTGAAAAAAAGTAATCTCTCAGTAGTTGTTGTTTTGCCTGCATCTATATGTGCTGCAATTCCGATATTCCTTAATTTAGCAATTGACATTATAAATTGGGTCTATTTAAATATTAATCCGAATTGTCTTGTTTGTGTTTTCTGTTGTCACATTAGAAAGTAAATCAATGAATTAGAAAGATCTACTATAACCCGGAGCGGATAAAAACACAACCTTTAAAATGGCCGGCAAAGGTACAATAATTTTCTTTTCAAATATCACATATCGAAATAATTCTATTTACTCCAAAATCTGCCTTTGTAACCTGGATGGTGATTTTGCGTCTGATTATTGACATTTACCAGTATAAGCAATGTTATTAGTAAGAAGATGTTCACGATGATTAACAAAATTCTCTGTAACACTAAGGTGATATTTCAAAGGTGTTTTGAATTGACTTTTTGGGTATCTGCCTTATTGTTGTTGGCATTAATATCACCAACTGATAACCATTACAGTTTGTGTCCTTTAAATGCTGTAGGGATATCATTCTGTCCAGGATGTGGATTAGGACATTCAATAAGTTGGCTATTTCATGGGAATATTGAAAAGTCACTTGTTTCGCATCCTCTGGGAATATTTGCAGTCGCAGTATTAATCCATAGAATCATTACATTATTAATCAGATTAAAGAATCAATGAGCTATTAACAATATTAGTATTTTTATTGAACCAACAAACCAATATAAGCCATGGCAAATGCATTACTACATCTTCCTGAAATACAGGGAATGGAATTGAACCATGTTCAAACCATTATTAAGGATTACAGTGACAAACAAGCTATTCAATTTGCAACAATCTACAGAGCAAGAAGAAAAGATCCTCAACTAATTTTATTGACTTGTCTTGTTGGATTACTGGGAGTAGCAGGGATCCACCGATTTCTCATTAACCAGATAGGAATGGGTATTCTTTATTTCTTTACTGCAGGGTTATGCTTTATCGGAACTATAGTCGATGCGGTTAATTATCAAACACTTGCTTTTGAGTATAATCGCCAGATTGCTACTGAAGTTGCAATGTATACTGATAAACTGATTGAATAATCTGATAGTGGGGTATAAATAAAATTGGCTGTGGAGTAGGATTTCACTATTCTGCAGCCATTTTTTTCTTAGATAGCCAATGCTCCTGTTAATTCGGTAACTTGTTTCACATTATGCCTTTCCATATACTCAGTGATGCCCTGGATAACTTTAACAGATATTGTAGGATCAATGAAATTTGCAGTTCCAATCTGAATTGCCGATGCTCCTGCAAGTAAGAACTCAATAGCATCCTTAGCTGATGATATCCCACCAAGACCAATTATCGGTACTTTTACCACTTTCGATACTTGCCATACCATTCTAAGTGCTATAGGTTTAATCGCAGGTCCTGATAAGCCACCGGTGATAGTTGATAAAACAGGTCTCCGCTTTTCGGCATCAATCGCCATACCCAATAAAGTGTTGATTAGGGAAATGGCATCCGCACCACCTTCCTCAACAGCCAATGCAATGTCAGTTATGCTTGTTACATTGGGCGACAGTTTAACTATTAATGTTTTATCATAAACTTCACGTACAGCCCTTGTAACAGCTGTAGCAGATGAACAATTAGTGCCAAACGCCATACCACCTTCCTTCACATTCGGACAAGATATATTTAATTCAATTGCAGCTATCTTGTCCAATTTGTTCATCTTTCTGGCTACATTCACATATCCTTCGATAGTTGAATCTGACACATTGGCTATTACAGCTGTTGAGTATGAACTAAGTCTTGGGTAGATTTCCCGAACAAAATAATCAACACCTTTATTCTGTAATCCAACAGCATTGAGCATTCCCATAGGTGTTTCAGCCATTCGGGGGTACATATTTCCTTCTCTGTGTTTTGAGGTTGTTGCTTTTACTATAATACCACCTAACGTATTAACATCGATAAAGTCTTCAAACTCTTTCCCATATCCAAATGTTCCGGAAGCTGTCATTACGGGATTATTAAGCTTAAGATTGTGCAGTTTTACAGATAAATCAGCCATTTTCTTAATGTTTTGCTTTCTGAATTAAGGTAGTTAATTAGTTTATTATATTCTATCTTTTGCTATTGTAGAGGTTTTGCTTTTCATTCCAATGAACAGCCAACTTCCGTTTCCTTTGTCCATCCTTTCAATCTTTTGCTGTCAAATACAGGTCCTTCTGTGCAGACTGTAATATTTCCTGTGGTACTTTCTACTACACAGCATAAACAAGCTCCAATTCCACATGCCATCATATTCTCGAGTGAGACTTCACATGGAATGTTAATTTGTTCAGAATAATGAGCTATAGCTCTCATCATTCCATCAGGACCACAACAATAAATCTTATCGAATTTTATAGTATTTTGATTATTGATATCGCTGTATTCTGTAATGGTTTGACTATTGCCACGTATTATACTGTGGGTTGTAACCATCCCTTTTTCTCCCAAACTACCATCTTCAGTTGCGATGAGAACATTCCCATACTTGGTATATTCATCAGCCAATAAGATGTCTTCTTTACTTTTTCCACCTATAAGTATGGTAACTTGATTACTTTTTTCTTTAAGTTGCTCGGCAAGAAAATACAATGGAGCAACACCACAACCTCCTCCAACGAGTAAAACATTCTTGCCTTCAGTCAGATTGAATCCAACACCAAGTGGGAACATGATATTGACTTTGGTACCGGTTTTAACTGTTGCCAGAGTTTGTGTCCCATCCCCAACAATCTTTACAAGAAGATGTAAAGTCTGTTTATTATAATCTGCTCTGTGTATCGAAAATGGTCGCCTCAAGTAGGTACTCTCCGAACCGTCAATTTTTACTTCAACAAACTGCCCCGGCACCATTTCAGGCAACTTATCAGGGTGCTGAAATTCTATCAGATTGTGTTTTGAATTCAGTTTGATGTTACTTATTACTGTAAGGTCTTCTATATGTTTTTTCATACTTTGCAATTGAAATTTAAAGTTATAAAAAAGTCCGTCTGAAAACGGACTTATTAACTCTTATTCTTTGTCATTACTTACTTCTTTCTTTTTAGTCGAGGATGTCTTTTTCTGCGACGTATCCTTTATTTCAGTATCAGTTGGTGTCTCAACAACTTCATCCTGGTGTTCTTCTTTCACTTCATCAGTTTCAGGTAATAGCATATTCTGCTCCAACAATAGGTTATACCAGCTTAAAATCTTCTGCATATGAGAGACATAAACTCTGTCATTATCATATTCAGGAAGTACTTCATTGAAGAATTCTTTAATCTTGTTATTATCACCTTTTAGTTCAGGAGTAGGTTTGCCTTCGAGTTTTTGATAAATCTTACCAATTGCTTCTTTAAGAGGCATATCTCCTGTCTCGGTATAGATACTAATTTCTTCCAGGCTGCTTACTTTATCTGATGAAAATGCCTGAATTCGCTTATGATCAACAATATTTTCAACAACAACGCCATTTTTTGCAGTAGCAACCATCTTGTATAATCCCGGCTTACCGGCAATGGCCATAATATCTTTAAGATTCATAACAACAGTTTAATATGCTGCAAAAATACGAAAAATCAATAAGATTACCTCTATACTGTCAGATCATCCTGTAATTTCTATATTCACCGGGTCGCCAGCCGGTTAGTTTCTCAATAGAGTGTAACACTACTGATTTCAGGGGTAATTTCTTCTTGCTAGGATCAAACGTAAATTTCCAATTTAGCGCTTCAATTCTTTCTCTCATAACTTCTGGATGTGTACCTTTGAAATAAGCAAGCGAATCTATATTTGAGTAATCGAAGGAGTCAACTTTGGGAATCTTTTTTTCTACCCACTCGTCTGAGTGCCACAATTTATTAAATGATTGTTGTTTAGCTTGTTGTGCTTCAGGAGGTTTAACCCACCCATAATGATACATCACTGCATTTATTTTTTTTACTTTAAGTGGCTGATTATTCTTCCTGAATCCCTGGGCGTCTTTAAATGACCTAATTTGCTTATCATTGCGAATAATCCTAACTTCCCGTCTATACCATCGGCGACTGTCTCCAACAAAATCATATGAGCCATAAAAATGTTGATAATCAAACAAAAGGCCTTCAACATTCTTATCATGTAACCACCTTTCCATACCTTCTTTAATTGCAGGGATGTATCTTTCATGCAAAACCTCATCCCCTTGAATATAGAATGCCCAATCGCTATCAGGACTGATTGCATCAAATGCTTTGTCAGTTTCTACAGCCAGAACTTTGCCACCTTCTCTGAGTGAATCATCCCAGACAGTTTCAATAATCTTGATTTTTTGATCATTAATGCTTTCAATCAACAATCTGGTCTCATCTTCACTATTCCCGACAGCAACAACTACTTCATCACATAATGGAAGGATTGATCTAATTGCTTCTAAAATTGGGTAATCGTATTTTATAGCATTGCGTATGAAGGTAAATCCTGAAATTTTCATGTTAGAGTCTTGAATCGTGCAAAGGTATTGATTTAACCAATGTACCAGATTTAGTAAGTCACTTCAGTAGTTGAATTAAAAAAAATAGAGGCTGCCCAAATTCAAGACAGCCTCTACTACTTTACATTTTCCAATAAACTATATCCGGGAGATTATTTTATGGAATTACTTTGCCGGTTCAGGTTTCTTCTTGCCCCATTTAATTAGTACTGCTTGTACATCCTTGAATTTTATTGGTTTAGGAAGATAGTCAACCATGCCGGCTGCAAGATATCTTTCACGGTCACCCGACATGGCGTTTGCTGTGATGGCAATTATCTTTGGTCTTTCATTTTCAGGAAAACGCTCACAAATCAACTTGGTAGCTTCCATTCCATTCATAACAGGCATTTGGATATCCATAAGAATGATATCGTATTTCTTCCTGTCTAACATTTCCAAAACTTTGCGTCCATTTTCTACTGCATCAATTTTATACCCCATCTTACTTAATAGAGTGATCACAAGGTCCTGATTTGTTATGTTATCCTCGGCCAATAATATGCGCAGAGGCAACTTTTCGGCAAGATTTTTATCAATATTATGGTCGGCTAAATTTGTTCTGCTGTTTCTTGTTTCAGCAATTACTCTCAGCACTTCTTCAAAGAGTTCTGCTAATTTGATAGGCTTTGAGAGCTGTGAATCAAATATCTCAGTCGGAAGCTTATTAATTTTCCCCAGAGAGGTAAGCATAATCATTGGGATATCACCTTTAAATGGAATTTCCTTAATTCTTCTTCCAAGTTCCAGTCCGTCCATTGAAGGCATTTGCATGTCGACAACAGCTAAATCAAATGGTTCTTCTTGCTCTTCAATGATTTCAAGAGCTTCCATTCCTGATTTTGCTGTGCAAGGTATCATTCCCCATGATTCAAATTGTAATGTGAAGATGTGTCGGTTAGTCTCATTATCGTCAACAATCAAGACTCTGCTATTTTTAAGTTCAGGAATTTGTCCACGAACATATAACTTAGTTTTCCCAATACCTGATGTAGCGAGCTTGAGATTAAAGAAGAAGGTTGATCCTTTCCCTAATTTGCTCTCAACCCAAATGTTTCCACCCATTAAGTTAATTAAGTGCTTGGCAATGGCAAGACCTAATCCTGTACCACCATATCGACGGGTTGTTGTAGCATCGGCTTGTGTAAATGCTTCAAATAAGATATCAATTTTTTCTTTGGCAATGCCTATTCCGCTATCTTTAATTGAGAATAATAGTTCCTGATAACCATCACCTTCACCTGTTTTTTCGATTGAAATAAAAATCTCACCTTCTTCGGTAAACTTTATTGCATTGTTAATAAGGTTAACCATTATCTGTTTAATACGATTAGCATCTCCAACAAGGAATGGTGATACATCAGGTTGAATCAGATATAATAAATCAATTCCCTTTTCAATAGCTTTAGGAGCAAACATATCAAGAGAATCCTCAATGCAATTACGTAATTCAAAAGGTGATTCCTCAAGAGCCATCTTACCTGATTCGATCTTAGAAAAATCAAGAATGTCATTGATGATAGTCATTAAATTATCCGAACTGATCCTTAATGTTTCTACATAATTTCTCTGTTCGGGATTTAAAGGTGTATCCATCAACAGGCTTGTCATACCAATTACACCATTCATTGGTGTGCGGATCTCATGGCTCATCATAGCGAGAAAATCAGACTTCATCCTATTCTCAACCTCGGCATCTTCTTTAGCCTTAATGAGTTCACTTTCCTGTAATTTAAGGTATTCAAGTTTGCTAAGTTCTGATTTCAGATGTTCAATTTCCTGCCTCAGTTTCTGAATATCTGATGAGTTTGATAAGTTGTTTTCGCTGATATCCATAGATTGATTGTTAGCTTTTGATAATATGCTACTTTTTTAATTCCTCTAAGATACAAAAGTTATTATTACTGCCTGAAGAATTTCTTTAAAAACTTATTGTATTTATAGCTTAATAACACTTTTAAACAAATGTAACTAAGTAAATAGTACAGTTTTTACTTATAATTTTAGAAATTTTGCAGTATATGAATTCTCGGCGGTCTTAATATTGTCAGGTATGCCTTCGTATACAAGATAGCCACCTTCATCACCACCTTCCGGACCAAGATCGATAATCCAGTCAGCACACTTAATAACATCAGGATTATGCTCTATGACAATCACACTATGTCCTTTGGCTATCAACGCATTAAAAGAGTCAAGCAGCTTTTTGATATCGTGGAAATGCAATCCTGTAGTCGGTTCATCAAAAATGAACAGTGTAGGTTTATCAGTAGTTCCTTTAATTAAAAAACTTGCCAGTTTAATTCTTTGTGCTTCCCCACCACTTAAAGTATCGGACGATTGTCCTAATCTTAAGTATCCCAATCCTGTATCGGCTAAGGGTTGTAATCTGGATACTATTTTCGATTCATTGCTGTTGCTTTTACCATTCCCAAAAAATGATATAGCCTGATCAATGGTCATATCAAGAATATCGGAAATGTTCTTGTCATTATACTTGATATCCAGGACTTCCTCCTTGAAACGCTTTCCTTTACAGCTTTCACAGACCAGATGAATATCAGCCATGAATTGCATACCGATTTCAACTACACCTTCACCTTCGCATTCTTCGCAACGCCCACCTTCTACATTAAAACTAAAGAAACCCGGTTTATATCCTCTTGTCTTAGCTAATGGCAGATCCGCAAATAGTGCTCTAATCTCATCATAAGCTTTAACGTAAGTAACAGGATTTGACCTCGATGATCTTCCAATCGGATTTTGATCTACCATTTCAACATCTGACAACCTATTGTAATCACCTTCTATTTTATCAAACCTACCTGTCTTATCGCCGTATCCTCCATAAATTTTCTTCAGAGCCGGATATAGTATTCTTTTTACCAGTGAGGTCTTTCCTGATCCACTGACTCCTGTAACTGCTACAAGTACGTTGAGCGGGAACTTTATATTAAACCCTTTAAGATTATTTTCCCTTACACCTGATAATTCAATATAATCACTCCACTTACGTCTGGTACGTGGCAGGTCAATCTTCATCTGTCCGGTAAGGTACTTTGCTGTAAGACTGTTATCTGCATTAACTAAGCTGTCAAATGTTCCCTGAAACACAATCTCACCCCCATGTTCTCCGGCCAATGGTCCGATATCTACTATATAATCGGCTTGCCTCATGATTTCTTCATCGTGCTCAACCACTATGACAGAATTACCCAGATTTTTAAGTTGTTTGAGTACTTTAATAAGAAGATGAGTATCGCGTGGATGTAATCCGATGCTTGGTTCATCAAGAATGTACATTGACCCTACTAAACTACTACCAAGTGAAGTTGCAAGATTTATTCTTTGTGATTCTCCACCTGACAAAGTTGATGAAAGCCTGTTCAGCGTAAGATATCCTAGTCCGACATCAAATAGAAATTGTAGTCGGTTCACTATCTCAACCAGAAGTCGTTGTGCAATTTGTCTCTCATTTGCATCCAAATCAAGGTTCTTGAAGACATTAAGTGCTTTGCTAACCGGCATAAGCACAATATCGGTAACTGTATACCCATTGATCTTTACGTAGTTTGCATCTTTTCGCAAACGACTACCTCGACAATCGGGACAAACAGTCTTACCTCTATAACGCGATAATAGCACCCTATATTGAATTTTATAGGTTTGCTCCTGAACATATTCGAAGAAAGAATTAATGCCTTTAAAGTACTTGTTACCTTGCCAAACGAGTAATTTCTGATCATCCGTTAGTTCATACCAGGGTTTATGGATGGGAAAGTTGAATTTGTATGCATTATTGACAAGCTCATCTTTCCATTCGCTCATTTTATCACCTTTCCAACAGGCGACTGCATCTTCATATATCGAGAGGCTTTTGTTTGGTATAACCAGATCTTCATCAATGCCAATAATGCTTCCATACCCTTCACAGGTTTTGCAGGCACCAAATGGATTGTTAAAACTGAATAAGTTGACAGAAGGCTCTTCAAATGTCATTCCATCAGATTCAAACCTGTTGGAAAACCTCTCATGCCATTGTTTACCACCTATTTCAGTGATACATATGCACTCTCCGTCACCTTCGTAAAATGCAGTTTGGACAGAATCAGAGAGTTGCGATAACATATCCTGATCATCTTTTCGGATTGTTACTCTATCGATTACAAGAAAGTAAACGGCTTCATCATTGAGCTTCGATTTAAGAAGTTCTTCTATCCTGATTACTTCTTTATCAAACATTACTCTGTTAAACCCCTGCTGGAGTAAAATCTTTAACTGCTGCTCAAGTGTCCGACCATGTTTAAGTAATAAAGGACAAAGGATAGTTGTCTTAGTTTCATCCTGTTGTGCCATTAACCACGATACAACATCATTCACCGAATGTCTTTTTACTACCTTACCTGATACAGGAGAATATGTTTTACCTATCCTGGCAAAAAGTAGTTTAACATATTCATATATTTCAGTGGATGTGCCTACTGTAGATCTTGGATTTCGCGATATTACTTTTTGCTCTATTGCTATAGCTGGAGAGATACCAATAATCTGATCGACTTCGGGTTTTGTAATTCGCCCAAGAAATTGCCGTGCATATGCACTTAAGCTCTCAACATATCGCCGCTGACCTTCAGCATATAAAGTATCAAAAGCAAGTGATGATTTCCCTGAACCTGATAAACCTGTAAAAACTATAAAGTTATTACGGGGTATTTCAAGATTAATATTTTTGAGATTATGGACACGGGCTCCTTTAATCAGAATACTCTGTTTCAAATCGTTATGATGCATTCATCAGGCCTTTCAAATGGCAAAATTAATTTTTTTTTTGCGTCTTTATTGCAATGTAAGCTTTTTTGTCATACATTTGTTCTGGAAAGAGGTTGCTAAACCTTTCTTCAAAATAACTGTTTCAGAGTTTAACAAAATATAGGAGGAACATTATCGGATAAATTTCTACGCTTTTAATTACTAACATAAAAGGAGGCGCCATGTTTGCCCAGAACGTTAGCGATCAGGAGCTAATAAGTGGATATTTATCTGGAAATGAAAACTATCTTGAGCAGTTAATTAACCGCCACAAAACCAAAGTTTTCACTTACATTCATCTTGTCATCAAGGATAAACAAACTTCTGATGATATCTTTCAGGATACCTTCATTAAGGTAATCAATACTCTCAGATCAGGGAACTATAAAGACGAAGGGAAATTCTTACAGTGGGTTATGCGTATCGCTCATAACCTTGTAATCGATTACTTCCGTAAAGCTAAACGTCTTCCGATTCTGGATAATCAAAATGATGATTTCAATATCATCGATAATCTTAAAGTTTATGAAGAATCTGTTGAGGATAGAATCATTCTCGAACAAATTCATCAGGAAATAAGAGATATGATTGAATTCCTTCCACCGGAACAAAAGCAGGTACTTATCATGAGGCACTATGCTGATATGAGTTTTAAGGAAATTGCCGAACAAACCGATGTAAGTATCAACACTGCTTTGGGAAGGATGAGGTATGCACTCATCAATCTTAGAAAAATGATTGATGTTAAAGAAATTAAGCTTTCACTCTAATTTAACTTTACGAATAAAAAATCTTACTTTAAAGATAATAATTGGCATTTTGGTCACGTTGATTTATATAACAAAACCAAACTAGCCTATGACAATAAACTTTACACACTTTAAAGTAAGATTTGATAATACTGACTTAAACAAAACTAATCTTCAGTTAAAAGGAGAAAATTTTGATGAGTCAGAGCCAAGCAAGTCGGTAATTCGTAATCTTTTAAACTATTCAAAAGCTTTGTCTGTCATTCCGGAATCTAATTCAGACAAAGTACATTTGGTCTTGCTCAATTAATAGTAATGTTGGTTAATTGAAACTGCTCCACTGGTCATGGAGCAGTTTTTTTTTCTGTTAATTCGATTTATTACTTGTTAATTGCCTGATGAAAAAAATCAGTGTTAATGCAAGAAAAATAATATTAACTATCCTGGCAAATGGTGGTGCTCCTTCAGGCCAAATCTGTCCTAACAGGACTACAATATTCAGGATAAGGAGAATAATTAAAATTCCTTTATTCATAAATGGCTGATGGTTAAAGAATCAGAAAGGCCTAAATCCCGGGAAATAGGAATTTCTGTTAAACAAACTGTTGCTATTATCAAATGGTGAGTTATAGGGATTGTAAAAATTTGAGTTTCCTTGTTCCATTCTCAATTCTGCACCAATAAATGTTTTTTCATTTAGTTGATATCCAAAACCAACACTTACTCCTTTAGCTTCCATTTGTAACGCCTCCGGATTGAGACGTGCATTAAATGATGGATTCAAAGTTTTATAAACTGATCCTGTCATGTGTAACTTATCATTGATCCTGTACAATCCTGAAGCACTGATTGTTAATGTATTTAAATCAGTTGAGATATCTTTTACTGAACCTGAATTTAAATCCAGGAAAGGTACTTCATTTAATCTTGTATATGAGTAAGTAAGCCCGGTTGATACCGATAAACGCTTATTTACCGGAAATATAATAGCCGGGTTTATTGAAGATTGAAAGTAGTTACCAGAATATAGGTTTCCAAAAGTAAATCCTGTTGATAAAGAAGTACTAAAAGGTAAAAAAGGATTATTTACGGGTGTTACTGCTGAAAATATCCCACTACTAGCCGTCTGAATATCGGTAAGGTCATTGATTTCTTGTCCTTTAACAAGGAATGGAAGTAGCAAAATAGCAACTATTGTTATTATATGTCTCATAAAAACCTCCCTATGTATTTCAACGCATAAAATTACAAAATATTCAGTGATGAATTGTTAATTTGCCTTGCAAATCTATGGGCTTCCTATGGGATAGTTGAGCCCAATCGAACCACTTAAGCGGAGTCCGATCAATCCAGAACCGGACATGTGAAAACAAGATTAGTGAGCTAACCATTTTTGGAAGACTAGTCGATCAAAATGAGATTTTTTTTTGCAGTGTTTTAGCTAAAAAAATAGTTTTTTTAAATGGATTGGTATGTACTGTTAAATTGTTAGCTACACATTAAGTCAACATTAAGTCCACATGAACTCCACATAAGTACACATATTTGTACAGATAATGATTAACTAATGTTCAACTTATGTACAATTATTAATTTACAATTAAGACAAAAAAAACGAGGCCGTCTTTTAAAGAAAGCCTCGTTTGGCATGAATAATTGCCAGATTTCTAAATTCAAAACTATAGTACTCTAATTCTCAATTTCAGATTGCGTAATTAATTTGACGTTTCTGATATCCATTGTAATATCCTTAAGTCGTTTTTCAACTTCCGGAGTCATACTTTCCTGATATCTGCCGCCTAGATATTTTGCCAGGAATTTCTCAGAAGCAGCAAGCATAGCCATATTATTTACAGGATTCGCGAAACCATGACCTTCATCGGGTGCAACAATATATTCAACAGGTGCACCTCTTTCCCTTAAAGCAATTACAATTTGATCTGACTCATGAATCTTAACCCTGGGATCATTGGCACCTTGAATTACCAGTAGCGGAGCTTTTATGTTTGATGCTGAATTCAATGGTGAAGCTTTTTCAAGTAAGGCTTTTCCTTCAGGTGTTTCCGGATTGCCCATTCTTTCATGGAATTCAGTTCTTACTGCCTCCCAATATGGTGGGATTGAATTTAGTAAAGTAATTAAATTTGAAGGACCAACTATTGAAACGCCACATGCATAGACTTCTGGTGTAAAGGCCAAACCTGCTAATGTTGCATAACCACCGTATGATCCTCCCATAATTCCAATTTTGTCGGGATCTGCTATTCCTTGTTCAATTAAATACTTGACGCCCCATGTCAGGTCATCCTGCATCTTTTTCCCCCATTCATTATTACCTGCGTTGAGAAATTTCTTTCCATATCCGGTTGATCCCCTGAAATTTGGTGATAATACGGCATAACCCCGGTTAGCAAGGAATTGCAGGTATGGATTGTATGACCAAATATCCCTTGACCATGGGCCTCCATGAGGAAACACAATAAGAGGTAAGTTCTTTGGTTCCACACCTTTGGGCAATGTAAGATATGCCGGAATTATCAGACCATCAGAAGATGGATATTCAATAGGTGTGACCTTAGCAAGATCATTACGGGGAATATTAGGCCGCGGACGATACTGAAATGTAAGTTTCTGATTTTTACGATCATATAAATATGTAGCTCCCGGATCAGTGTCACTCATTGCATTGACTAACCACAATTGTTCATCTTTTGTTGAACTGCTAAAATATATGTTCACGTCCGGAAGTTGTGATTGTAAATAGTTGTAATCCTTTTCATAATTCTTATCTTTCCACACATATCGCTCATATTCATCAATATACTGAGTATAAATAATTTCCTTTGTTAATTCAGAAACATTAATATCATCCAGGTCAACCCTGTTCAACGGGTCTTTTTCTATAAACACCTCTTTTTGATTAATTGGATCAAATAGAACAAGTTGTATCAAATTCCTGTCATCCCCTTTATTTGTGACAAGATAGAATTTTGAATTTGTTTTGTCGAAAGCAATAGGATATGCAGTTTCAAAAACAGTAGTTGTATATATTTTTTCCAGATTGTCATTATCAACCCTCATTATATCATTACTTCCATCCTGATTTGAACGGATAGCTAATCTCAATTTATCATCCCAATCAAAGAAGTAACCTGTAATCCTGTCATTTTCGGTATTTTTAAAAAGTAAGGTTCTTTCTCCAGTTGAAATACTGAGTTTATACAGGTCGTGCCATGATTTGTCCCTGTCATTTAATCCTATAAATACGATATCAGGATTATTGTGAGCGACACCATAGATATAAACTCTCACTCCCTGCAATTTGGTGAGGTCTTTATTTTCAGGGATTCCATGTTTAGTGGCTTGGGCAGACGGATCTACTGAGTAAATATTAAAGTTTTCATCACCACCTTTATCCTGGACATAAAGAATATAACGAGAATCTTTTGACCAGAAATATGACCTGATTGGTCGGGTAGTGTCAGCTGTTAATGGGCGAGCATCTTCAAACTTCTCATTTGCGCCTTTAACCCATATGTTCAGAGTTCCTTTGTAAGGTTTAATAAAGGAAATGAATTTACCGTCAGGAGAAAGTTTTCCTGATGCAATTTCTGGATTACCAAATAATAGCTCACGGTCGATAATAGGTGGTAGTTGGTTTTTTTGCGCATACAGCGCTGAATCCATACTGAACCACAATGCCAGTAATGTCATAATGTATAACTTCTTACTCATCGTGAATAAATATTGTGATTAACTTAATGTGTTGATTACAAAAGAAACGTAATAATCTATGAATTGTTAAAAAACAAACCGGCCCTCATGTGATTTTATGAAGGCCGGTTTTTAAAATATTTGTTTTCTATTCTACTAGAGAGAAAGAAACCTCCTTTACATCTCTGGAGTTTCCGCCAATAAAAACTTTAAATTCACCAGGTTCTGCTACATATTTTAAATCTGAATTGTAGAACTTAAGGTCTTCTATGCCAATGTTAAAGATGACCTGACGAGATTCACCTTTTCTGAGTTTAATTTTTTGAAAATCTTTTAGTTCTTTTACTGGACGCGTAATTGAACCTACAACATCACGTATGTAGAGTTGAACAACCTCTTCCGCGTCATAATCACCAGTATTTGTCACACTTAACTTAATCTCCAGTTTCTCACTGGCTCTCATTGTATTACTGCTGATAACAGGTTGACCATATCTGAATGTTGTGTAACTCAAACCAAATCCGAATGGATAAAGTGGATCATTTGATACATCTAGATAATTTGACCGGAACTTCTGGAACCACTGTCCTTCAGGTAGTGGTCGGCCAGTACTTTTGTGATTATAATAAATTGGTATCTGACCAACATTCTGTGGAAAACTGGTAGTAAGTTTTCCTGAAGGAACTACATCGCCAAATAACACATCAGCAATAGCATAGCCTGCTTCACTTCCTCCAAACCAAACATTAAGAATTGCCGGTATATTTTCGTGCTCCCATTTCAGTGCAAGAGGTCGGCCGGTGAAAAGAACCATTACAACCGGTTTCCCTGTTTGTAACAGTGCTTTCAATAATCGTCTCTGGTTATCAGGTAGTTCAATATCTGATCTGCTTGAGGATTCACCACTCATCTCTGCGGCTTCTCCCATAACTGCTATTACAACATCTGACTGGTTGGCAATATCAACGGCTTCCTTAATCATTTCATCTTCACTGCGGCCATCCCATCCGGTATTCTTTCCAAAAACACTTACTCTTGACTCTAAAAGTGAATCTGGATAAACATTTGATCCTTTGGCATATTTAATTTCACCCACACCATTCATAACTTCGCGCATACCCTGTAATACTGAAATTGCTTTCGAGAAATCTGCAGCCACACTCCATGTACCCGGCATGTTTTCTTTTGCATCAGCTAATGGTCCTATAAGAGCTATTTTGCTATTCTTTTTCACTGGCAAAAGATGTTTGTCATTTTTTAACAAGACAAAACTATTGGCTGCAATTTGTCTTGCAATCTTCCTGTTAGCATCAGTATAAATCTCAGCTTTAGCTCTTTCAGGGTCAGCATATTTGTATGGATCGTCAAACAAACCAAGTTTATATTTAGCTTCCAGCACTCTTCTGCAAGCTATATCAATTTCTCTCTGTGAAATTTTTCCTTCATCAAGTGATTTTTTCAAAGTGCTCAGAAACCCTTCACCTACCATATCCATATCAACTCCTGCTTTAAGTGCTAATGCTGAAACATACTGTAAATCTCCAATACCATGTGCGACCATTTCATTGATGCCGGTATAATCTGTTACAACAAATCCTTTAAAACCCCATTGGTTTCTTAAAACATCAGTAAGCAGCCACTTGTTTGCTGTTGCCGGCACCCCGTTAATTTCATTAAACGAAGCCATTATACTTCCGGCACCTGCGTCAATAGCAGCTTTGTAGGGTGGAAAATACTCATTATACATTCTAACAAGGCTCATGTCAACTGTATTATAGTCTCTTCCTGCTTCCGATGCTCCATACAATGCATAATGTTTAATACAGGCCATTATAGTATTATTGGCTTTAAGATCAGTTCCCTGATACCCACGAGTCATAGCAATCCCCATTTCAGACCCGATATACGGATCTTCACCTGGGCCTTCTGCTATACGTCCCCATCTCGGATCGCGGCACAAATCCAACATTGGTGAAAATGTCCAGCAGATTCCATCTGCACTAGCCTCCTGAGCTGCTATCCTGGCGCTTTGTTCAATAAGATCTCTGTCCCAGGTACAGGACAGCCCCAGGGGTATTGGAAATACAGTTTGATATCCATGAATGACATCCATACCGAATATTAAAGGTATTTTGAGGCGGCTTTCTTCAACTGCAACCTGCTGCATGGCTCTGATTTTTTCAACACCTTTGATGTTGAATAAACCGCCGACATGACCATCCTTAATCTTTTTTCCAATATTTGAACTGGATGCCTGGCCGGTTACAATATCTTCTGATACAGGTAGATTTAATTGCCCGATTTTCTCTTCTAAAGTCATCTTTTTCATCAAACTGCTGATGAAATCATCCATCTTCTTTACTTCTGACTTTTGTGAAAATGATACAAGCAGGAAGTTTAACAGGATGATAGTGAGGCTTATCTTTTTCATGAGTATAAGTATGTGTTTTACTTTGTTTTCTTAATAGGGTCCCAAGGAGCAGGTTTGTTACCTTCCGATAATATTACATGGCTTTTTTTTGAAACTCCATTTTCATTAAATGCTTCAATGCAGAAATAATATGGCATTTCCTTATCCATCGTTTTAAGCCAATATTCATTACTCCCATACACCATAATACAATTGTATAATTTATCGGGATGTATTCCTAAATAAATATTGTATCCTATAGCATTATCCACCGGAGTCCATCTAAGCCATGCACTTCTCTTATCATTAGCTGTTCTGAGGACTATAAAATTAGAGACAGTATCAGGCTGACTTCCATGTCCTGTTCCAAAAATACGTAATCCACTAATTGCAAATTTACCTGTAGGCATCTTAATGTTTTCAAGTTTAATATATCTGGTTTCAACAGGTTTGCTCAGCTCAATGTAATCATGGGGAACATCAGTAGTATTTTTACTTTTATCAGTCAGGATTGTCCACTTCTTACCATCGAGTGAAGACCACAGCTTATATTGATGAAAAACCCCTTCTGACTTACCAAGAAATTCAGCATCCTGATCAGCATAATTAATTTGTATTGCATGTACAGTTGATACCTCACCAAGATCTGATGCTATCCATTCACCGCTATCACCGGTTAATGCACTCCAATAAGTTTGTATCCTTTCATCGACAGCGTAATTGGCAACATATCCCCCTAAAGTAGAGGATACTGTAACAGGTTTATTATAATTAAGAATCATCCATCCGGTAAAGCGACTTTCGCTATGGTCAGCTTTACCTGAGGGTAGATAATGCGGGTAATCTCCGAAGGCAGTATTACAATAAAGAACACCGTCATCATCAAATCCGGCAGGCCATAAGCCATTTCTTCTTTCGAAGTTGTTTTTAACCGAGACCGAAATAGTACTTACATGCCAGTAATTTCCCCATTTATCCTGAAAGGTAGCACCATGACCTGCGCCTCTGGCAAATCCTCCGGGTTTATAAGAGAAAGGTAATGACTGATGCTCAAAAGGCCCAAGTGGATTGTTGCCAACTGCAACCCCATCAGCATACCCGCTGAATTCTGTTCCCGGTGCTCCATACTGCAGGTAATATTTACCATTATATTTATTCATCCATGCACCTTCAATGAAAGGATCAAGAAATGTATTATCCATATGTTCTCCAAACCTTTGCCATCCATATCTTTCGGGTTCAAGTAACAGCATTTCCTTTCGAGTTCCATAAGGTTTAAAGGTTTTCCTGTCGAGTCTGATTCCATATAGCGGGAAATGGTTACTACTTCCATTATACATGTATAGCTTAGCATCATCATCAACGAAAAAAGCCGGGTCCCATCCACCAATTTCGAGTGAATCAATTGCTTCACTCCATACACCGGCTTTAGGATCAGTACTCATCCAGATAGGAAATGAAGAAGTATATGTTGATCCGAACACAAGCATTGTATCACCCTGGACCCATACTGCCGGAGCGCATAAGTCGTCATACCCTTCGTGATATGATTTTAAGAAATGTCGTTTAATAAAATGCCATTTGCCTAAGTCTTCACTCCACCAATAGCCCCATTGATTAGTTGAAAAAAGATAGTAATCACCCTTATAAGTAACGATAACAGGATCAGCTGTTGCTCTATGCTTTCCCCATTCTGCAAAGTTCGGAATAGGAGTATAGCCATAATCCAGATTCATTGGATTGCAGTATGTTCCCTGGTTTTGACTATAGGCAACAAAAATTGCCAGGATTAATACTATTGCAAACAGTATCCTCTTCATGATGATGCTCTTTTTGGTTTTAGGTTAGATTACTGGAACGCAGAATATTAAATGATTACTTTTGATTGTCAGAGCTTGATTCAACTTGCCTGCGGTGAGGGCTTTTGAAATTGAGCTTCTTCAATCCAATCTGAACCTCAGGAGAGCTCATAAATAAATCCCAGAGAAGGCCTGTACGATAGTTTTCAATCATTACTATAATTGGCCCCTGGTCGATGGCCAGATGCGATTTTGCATACCAATTTTTGGATTCATTGAATGCATCTACAAACCCATACTCGCTCCAGATCTTATCACCGAGATTGTAATAAAAATGTCTTAATGCCTGCATCGAGAATTTAGGAGTATATGGGAATGAAGATAATGCTGCAGTAGGGGTAATAACTCCTAAATCATTATCGGGAGCATGGGCATTATATCCATCCTGGTTGTCACTTGCGGTTAATCCCCAACACAATTCTCCATATCCGGTAAATCTACCCGGATTTTCTATACAATAAGCCCTATTGATAAGAGTATGGTTAACATTTTGTTCCCAATAATTTGCATAAACATCCTCCAATCCTCTCGGGTCCAATCCAAGGAATGAATAGTGGGCAAAGAAGAGAGGTCCACCATAATCAAATCCTAACGGTAATTTGTAGCCATAGAATTCTTTACCATTCCTAAAGAAAGACGATCTGGTCCATCCTTCATGATATACTTTTGATTCAATCGGATACTTTTCACTGCAAGCTGCCAGAAAATAAGTGATTAAGCATTCATTATAACCTCGAATTGGCATATTCATAGCCCATCCGTTATCAGGACTCCAATGCCAGTAAAGTACATTTTGACCATCCCGGGTAAACCAGTTCCACTCCAAATCATTCCACATCATATTAATTTTGTCCCGGAGTTCATTTTCAGCAGGTACATTATCGTTAAAATATTGACGTGCAGTCAATAATCCCTGGAAGAGAAAAGAGGTCTCAACCAAATCGGCACCATCATCTTTTCGACTAAATGGAATTGTTTTACCCGTAGCTCCATCCATCCAGTGAGGGAATGCTCCATGATACGAGTCGGCTTTCAGCAGGAACTTTACAATTTTCAAAAGATGATTCGCAGCCGAATCTCTTGAAATCCAACCTCTGTGTGATGCAACCACAATAGCCATGATACCGAATCCTGTACCACCTGTTGTAACAACTTCGTCTCCATAATTAAAGTTACCACTACTGCGTTCCCTGGCCATCCCACTTACCGGATGGGCAAAATCCCAAAAATATCTGAAGGTTTGTCTTTGAACAACATCTAATAGCTGATCGCCTGAAAGTCCGGGAATGATTCCAACAACAGGCAAAGTATATGGATTACCTTCGCTGATTCTTGGATCCTGACTGTATGAGACCATTATGATAAAACCGGCAATGAATGCTAATACTAGTTTCTTCATAGTATTTCGTTTTATTTGCTTTACCAATCAAACAGTTCTATAAAATTAAAGTTCCATCATGTGTTTCAAAGTTATACATTTTAAGCCATGAATGCAAAATTCAAGATACTAACTTGATGGTACATATTTAGGATGTTTTACTATTTTTACAGGAAAATAGCATTTATGACGAAATTTCTTAACCTCGTAATTTTCAGTATCCTATTTACAGTAACAGCAACTGCTCAGATTTTATCAGGTACAGTGAAAAGTGAAGATGGTAAACCTGTATCCTTTTCAACAATCTATGTAAGAGAAGTTGCACAAGGTACTGTTGCAAATGAGGAAGGCTATTTCAAAATTGAATTACCGGCAGGGATATACACTTGTGTATTCCAATGTCTCGGTTATCAACAGGTAATTCGTCAGGTTGATTTAAAGGACGATAGTCAGCCGTTTAATATAATATTACCATACATGATCTATGAGCTCAGTGAAGTAACCATTTCAGGTAAAGAAGACCCTGCATACAGAATAATGCGGATGGTAATTGCAAAAGCTCCTTATTATGCCAAATTAGTTAAAAGTTTTGATGCTGATGTTTATATAAAGGGAACCCTGCAAATCAAGCGGATTTCACCCTTAGTTAAATGGATGGCTAAAGATGACCTTAAGGAATTAAATATCAAAGAAGGTGATACCTATTTACAAGAGTCGGTAAATGAAATTCAATTCACTTCGCCCGATATCACAAAACAGAAGGTTGTTTCAATTAAAAATACCTTTCCCTCATTTTCCGAGGATCAATCTAATAATGCTATTGGTTTCTTAACAGGAAATATTTATGGACCTAATGGATTTGGAGCAGCCATTTCACCTATTCGGCCGGGTGCATTTAAGCACTATAATTATCAATATGAGGGAAGAAAGGATTATGGTTCATACAGTGTACATAAAATTACAATTATACCTAAAGGGAAAGGTGCACAGTATGTTGCAGGCAGGATTTATGTTGTAGATGGTTTGTGGTGTCTGGCTAATCTTGATATTTCAAAAGAAGAGCAGATGGGAGTTAAATTGGTACTTACTCAAAACTATCAGGAAGTAAGAGAAAACGCCTGGATACCTGTTACTAACAGAATGAAAATTGACATGGACCTAATGGGCAACAGCGGTACTTTTGACTATCATACTACTATTAAATATAAGGATTTGAAGGTTAATAACGGTTCGGAAAAAGAGGATCAAAAGATTCAAAAGGCAGTTCACTCAAAAGAGGCCAAATTCCATGAGCGTAAGCAAGAACAAATAGCTGCTAAACAGAAAAAGATATCAGAACTGGAGCAAAAAGAAGAACTTAATACGTCTGAAGCTTACAAGCTGGCGCGAATGCAACAAAAACAGGACGAGATCAGAATAAAGGATTCACTAAGACACAATCATGATTATGTTCAAAAATATCAGATAAATGTCGACAGTAATGCTAAAAAAATGGACACTGCCTTTTGGAACATTACAAGACCAATTCCACTAACGGCTGATGAAGTGACAAGTATCAGAGTTCATGATTCATTAAAACTGATTTCAGAGAGAAAACCAAAAAATGATACTCTTGCCTCAATTAAACGATCAGGCTTATTTAGCAAGATTATCTTCGGAGGTTCACTTAAGAAGGATTCATTGCTTTCAATTCGATCAATTGGATTAATAAATCCCTTCAGTATATACTTTAATGTTGTTGATGGATTCAAATACAAGACTGATTTAGCTATTGAAAAAAAGCTTTCAAACAAACAATATCTTACCTTACAACCAATGATTGGTTATGCATTCGCACGTGAAAAGCTTTTTTGGGAAATATCAGCAAAACTAGGTCCGAAGGAGGAGTACTCATATACTAATAACTTACAGTTTAATAAGATAATCCTTAAAGCAGGTAAACAGACATTTGATTTTAATCCCGATGGTATACATCCCTTAGAAAGTACAATTGAAGGACTAATATTTAAGGAAAATCCGGCTCGTTTCTTTTTAAATGAGTATGTAGATTTATTAGTGCAAAGGCAATTTCACAGAACTATCAAAGGGTCATTGAACATCCGCATAAATAATAACGAAAGCTTGTCAAATGCAACAGCTTTTTCACTCTTTTTTAAGGAAACAAAAGATTATAAGCCTAATATCCCTGAAAATCCAAAATACTCAATGGATGCTCATCAGGACTTTTCGACTGAATTGTCATTGAGTTACAAGCCAATGCCATATTACTATATCAAGGATGGAATAAAAATTCCTTACTATGGACTAAACGATTATCCGGAGATAACCTTTAGTTGGAGACGGGGAATTCCGTTTAATCATTTTGATACTGATTATAATTTATTCAAAGTGTCAGTTAGTCAACAAGTTACCCTAGGATTAAAGGATAATCTGAATTATATGGTCGAAGGTGGATATTTTACTGATACAACGTCTATGTGGTTTCCACAATTTCAACACTTTGCCAAACGACCACTCATAGCCGGTATTAAAGAATTCTTTCCTTATTTCCTGTTGCTTGATGCATATGAGTTTAGTACAAACGAATACTACATTGTAAGTCATGTACAGTATAAATCACCATTTATTCTTCTAAAGAGGTTGCCAGGATTCAGAAACAGGTTATGGAATGAAAGTTTGTTTTTTAGCTATCTCTATTCGCCATCCAACAAAAATTACATTGAGCCAGGCTATGGAATCGGTAATATTATATATAATATTGGTGTTTTTGCCGGTTTTAGTGGTGCCGAATTTCAACAGGTAGGATTGAGATTTGCAATTTTACTATTTGGTACGAAAGAGATATCTCTTTAATCTAAAGCTCATTTTATCTTAATTTGAAACATCCGCTTAGCTAATTATTCAATTTCGGATAAATAGTTATATTAAAAAAGTAACCGGAGCGTTTTAGCTCCGGTTACTTTTTGTACTTGTTTCTATCATGACAGGAATGTCAAATAAACTGAGTGACACTATCATTAATAATATATCCTAAAGATCAGGAGAAGTATTTTCAACATCCGATGTTTTAGCATCTTCCATGAGGATATCGTACTTATAACCATAACCGAAATCTTTTTCGAGTGAAATTTTACCTGTAAATACAGCGATTTTTCCTTCAGTTAACGTGTCATTAGTAGTTACAGTAAGGTCAAAACTTTCATTGTGTTTAGTCCCATCCTGGATATGAGCCCAATTTTTGCCCATAATATTACGATTGTATTTCACAATTATTCCTCTGATGGCAACTTCCTTACCATTGTATTTGTCTTTGTTTGCATAAAGTTCTTCAATTGTAATACCATTTGGAGCTTTAGCCAGTTGTATATCTTGTACTTCCCTTGGATTTATTTTACCGGGAGACTGTGGTTGCTGGCTTTCAAATGTGAGTGCTGCGTCATTAACAAACATGATTGATTCAAATGTTCTGTTCAGCTCTTTGCTTTTGAAGTCTTTCATTTCAAACGCTTGCGTAAAATAAATAACATCTCCTTCCTTAGCATCAAGTAGGTTGGTTGCCATCCAATATTTATGGTCATTTTCAAAAACCTGGAAATACGAGTATTGTGATGTTTGCTTTACATCTATAACAGTGGCAGCATGCATTCCTTCAGGTAGTTGTTGTGCTTCATCTTTTGCTTTTCTCTGACATGCAACACTTAGGACAAGGATTACGGAAACAAAGTAAAGGGCAAACTTTCGCATTTTTTGTAGTATTAAGTTAATTGTTTTTTAATTCTTTAGATTCAGTCTTTGATCAATATTTTACCTGTAAATGTTCCATCTGATGTAATATAACGAATTAAATATACTCCATCAGTAACGTTTTGAGTATTAAAAAGCAAAGTAACAGGAAAATCCTGTTGGTTTTCAGCTTTTATGTAAATTTCTGAATATTTCCTGCCGAAATTGTCATAGACCTCAATTAGTCCATCCAGTAGTCGATCTGAATCAAATTTCAATACTCCATCTTTATTTATGGGATTAGGATAAAATATTACCGGACTAAAGATGTTACTATTCGCACTCTCCATAAATAAGTTAAATGCAAGTAAATTATTGGTCTGATCAATAATAGTATCTGAATAGTCTATGATCCAACTACCTAAAGATGCAGAACCTGTATAATATCCATACGGAACCATTGGTATTACTAATGAATCAGTTGTAATTTCTTGTGAATAGTGTCCTTCAGGTCCGTTTATCTCAACATCTAATCCCCATGTGGGAGTTCCCCATTGGTTAAAACACTTGACAATGAGATCACGACGGAGCATTAACAGATTGAAATCCTGGTTTGTACTACTACCCGGCTCAATCACAACTGTTGCTGTTCCATTGACTGTATATGGATGATTCACTTGAACATTATGAGTTCCAACTGGTAGTTCCATTACATAATCACCATCACTATCCGGATTTACAAATAAGGTATCTGCACTAACCGTAGCAAGAGTAACATCGGCCATATTTCCTTCAATGCTAACAGTTCCATACAGATATCCGGTAACAGGAATCAGAGTAAGAAGGAAATCAACCCCTGATGTAACTTCGCCAGGTAATACATGAATACTGCCGCGTACGAGAGGAGTATATCCTTCTAAATCTGCATAAACACTCCATGTGCCAACACCAACTTCAATTGAATAAAATCCTGTTGAATCAGGATTTGTACTTAATTCGCCAACTGTAATGATAGTCTGGCTTACATCACCATCTCCATTAAATAATTCAACAGTTCCTTCAATCCATCCGGTTGTGGGAATAGCAAAGAGTTCAAGATTAACATTATTTGTACTTTGGTCTTCGAGGACTACGACACCGGTCACTTCAGCATTATAATAACCATTTAATGAAGCAGTTACAGTATATGTGCCGGTTTGAACTTCCATGATGTAGTTGCCATTTTCGTCAGGAAAGGTTGATTCACTGCCTGCGGTTACAACTACTTCTGTGATATTACCGGATCCGCCGGTAAGTGTAACCTGCCCCTGAATGTGTCCAAATACAACTTCATAAGGTCCTAAACTACCGTCAATTGCCAGATTCTGAGCATAAATGTCACTTGCATCGTTTCTGTCATCTTCCCAGCATATAATCCATTGATCATTGAAGAATTTGCTCATTACAGGATGTACTTTTGAAGAAGGAACCTGGCATATTGGTTTCGATGAAGGATTCCATACAAAGGTTCCATTTGTAGCAACTCTCATTCCATAAAGTTGCTCAGTTCCGGTTAATCCGGATGAATATAGAAGCATTATATCAGTACCGGTGCTTGATGCAGCTTCAGGAGTAACTGTGTTAAACGATAAAGGTATCAAAGTCAATCCCGATACTCCCCACACTCTGGTTCCTTCAGCCGATATCTTTTGAACTGATATACCCCTCTGATTTTGATCTCCATCCATTTCATTCCAAAAAACATAAACATCAGATGAGCCTGCAGGAAGTGAAATATGAGGATTAAAGTGGTTTCTACCGGCTAATGTACAAATCTCGATTCCATTATTGGTCCATACTGCTTGTCCTGACGAATTTATATGTTGGATAAAGGCTGAAGCCAGCATATTGTTATCCCTATCGTCATGCCATGCTATATAAAAACCATCACTTCCATCGTTTATAAAAGAGAATATTTGTGTCCATGATGATACACCTCCGGCAGTTGAAATAGTTGCCGGATTAGACCAAACAGGTTGACCTGCAGAATTATATCTTTGGGTAAATACATGCCTGGTCGGATAGGGTGGGTTCCCGGCGTCATTAAAGTACTTCATAATTATTTCATCATCTCCAACCGGCATGAGTTGTGGCCAGGTTAGTGAATTTGATGATGAAAGTGTTATGCCATTATCACCCCATTGCTTAATACCTCCGGGTGTTATTTTCTGCATAATAATGACATTATCCGACATCCAGGCAAATACTGAATTTCCTGCTGAAGTGCATGTGACTTTTGGTGCAACATTTAAAGCAGAGTTGTTTGATAAAGCAATTCCGTCAACTCCCCACACAAAATCACCCGAAGGTGAAATCCTGTAAGCATATACCTCCCAGTTATCTCCTTCTCGAATATCAGAAAATGTAAGTACTGCATGATTGGATGCATCTACTGCCATATCCCAGTCACTTACCCATGAATCGGTGGGGTGATCACTTATAAGAATCCCATTATGAACCCATAATTCGTTCCCGTCGTTATCTAACCTCTGAAGCCTGACATTATAGGACCCGCTCACATTTGAGAAGAATGCAATATACATGCTGCCATCTGAGCAAACTCCAATCTTTGGTAGCACCTGTTCACCTGAAAGATCGGATATAGCATTATTAACCGATGGATTAGCACTCCATTGAGCTGAAACATGTAAAATCAACATGCTAAGTAATAGAAGCAGAGTAATTTTTTTCATAATGGTTGGATAGTGTTTAATTAAGTTATTTCTAAAAGCTAAGATACATAAATATATAAAGCATCCATAGGAACAAAAGCAGAATCATATACGTGTCAGGGGGGCTTTATTAAGCACAGACTCAGTTATATACGATTATTTAAAAAAGTTCATTGCAGTTGTGAAAATTGTCATACTTTTGTTGCAATTTATATCCAGTCTAAATAACATCATGACACTAGCTGAACTAGAGCCTGGAGACAAAGGCGTAATTACTAAGGTAAGAGGCAGGGGTGCCTTTAGAAAAAGAATTCTGGAAATGGGCTTCATTTCAGGCAAAGAAGTGAGTGTTATTCAAAGGGCTCCATTGATGGACCCGGTTGAATACAACATAATGAGCTACAATGTTTCGCTTAGAAACTCTGAAGCCAGCTTAATAGAAATCTTAACAGAGGAAGAGAGCAAACAGAAGGAACATGAGTTTAACGATATCAAAACAGGGTCAAGAATCGGGAATCTATTCACTGCTGCTGCTCAACAGAAAAAGAAAACAATCAATGTTGCTTTTGTAGGAAACCCTAATTCAGGAAAAACAACACTCTTCAATCATGCATCGGGACTAAAGGAACATGTCGGAAACTATTCAGGCGTTACCGTTGAGGCCAAAGAAGCTCAATTCAGAAAGGGAGAGTATATATTTAATGTTACCGATTTGCCGGGGACTTATTCGATAACGGCCTATACTCCGGAGGAGTTGTTTGTTCGGGATTATATAATTGATAATGTGCCCGACGTTGTTGTAAATATTATCGATAGTTCAAATCTGGAAAGGAATCTGTTTCTTACCACTCAGCTTATAGATATGGATATTAAGCTTGTAGTAGCACTTAATATGCATGATGAGCTTTTGGCAAGTGGTAACACCCTTGATCATGACAGACTAGGTATGCTGCTTGGTGTTCCTTTTGTACCAACCGTTGGTTCGAAAGGCAAAGGAGTAAACGACTTGCTTCAAAAGATAATTGATGTTTACGAAGATCGCGACACTACTCACCGCCATATTCATATTAGTTATGGCAATGTTATCGAACCTGCAATTAACAGGATTCAGGAGATGATCTATAAGAATGTCTCTAATGAACTTACTAATCGTATATCATCAAGATTTCTAGCTATCAAGCTATTAGAAAAAGATCGTGCAACAGAAGTTGCCCTTGAGCATACTGAAAATTTCTTTAGCATCATGGATGTTACCGATCAGGAGATTAGCAGGATTGAGAGCACTTACAATCAGGATACCGAGAGTTTGATAGCAGATGCCAAGTATGGGTTTATAGCAGGTGCATTGAAAGAAACATTCCAATTAAATCCGGTATTACAACGTAAGACTAGTGAAGTAATTGATACAATAGTGACACACAAGGTTTGGGGTATACCAATCTTTGTCTTTTTAATGTGGCTTACTTTTTACTGTACCTTCAAATTAGGTGAATATCCAATGCAATGGATAGAGCAATTAGTGGAGGTTGTATCTTCATTATTCTCAACTATCCTTCCGGATGGTATTCTTAAAGACCTTGTAATTCAGGGAATAATTGGTGGAGTAGGAGGGGTGATAATTTTTCTTCCCAATATACTATTACTTTACCTATTCATCTCGCTGATGGAAGACACAGGGTATATGGCAAGAGCTGTATTCATAATGGATAAGGTAATGCATAAAATTGGATTACATGGTAAATCGTTTATTCCTTTGGTGATGGGTTTCGGGTGCAATGTGCCTGCAATCCTGTCGACTAGAATCATTGAAAGCAAGCGCGACAGGTTGATAACAATGCTTATCAATCCGTTTATGTCATGCAGTGCCCGATTACCGGTTTATATTCTTTTTATCAGTGCATTCTTTGTCAATTACCAGGGTACTATTTTATTCTCTATGTATGCTATTGGTGTTTTATTAGCCATTTGTTCGTCGCTTTTATTCAAAAAGACCATCTTTAAGAAAGCGGATATTCCCTTTGTAATGGAATTACCACCTTATCGTAAACCGACGATGCGTTCACTTGTAAAACACATGTGGAACAGGGCTGAACAGTATCTTAAGAAGATGGGAGGAGTGATTCTGGTTGCTTCTATAATTATATGGGCTTTGGGATATTTCCCAAGGCATACTGATACTGACCATATTTATGAAGAACAAATAGCTAATATTAGGAGTCAGTATTCGACCATGATATTGCAGACTCAGCAACCAGAGGATGTTGTTAGAGCAGCAAAAGAAGCTGAAAATGAAGAAATATTAAATATACAGCACGAACAGGAAAGCAATCGCCAGTTAAATTCTTATATCGGTAGAATTGGAAAGTTCATTGAACCGGTAATGAGGCCTTTAGGTTTCGACTGGAAAATGAGCGTTGCAGTTGTTACAGGTGTTGCAGCAAAGGAAATAACTATTGGTACATTGGGAGTTCTATATCAGGCTGATACTGAAGATGATGAAAACCAAAGCTCTCTCATTACAAAGTTGAAACAACAAATATATCATGATGGTCCAAAAAAAGGACAGGCTGTATTTACACCGTTGGTTGCATTTAGCTTTATGCTTTTCATCCTGATCTATTTTCCATGCATTGCAGTAGTCGCAGCTATAAGAAGAGAATCAGGGGCTGTCAAATGGGCTGCATTTAGTGTAGTCTATACAACTGTGTTGGCATACCTGGCATCATTATTAACTTTCCAGATTGGAAGTTTATTTTTCTAAAGCAGGTGAATAAGGAATTGATCAATAACTGGATAATCGATAACAGCACCGAAGTATTTTACATTCTCCTGGTGTTGTCATTTCTTATTAACAGGTTACCATTTATTGGTGTGTTCTTTAGGATTGTCAATACAATGCTTCATGAGAGTGGTCATGCAATTGGAGCATTTTTGACAAGCGGAGAGGTAGTTCGAATCGATTTAAATAAAGACACTTCAGGTGTTGCTCAAACTACCGGTAAAGGCAAGTTTAGTGCATTTATTACATCCTTCGCAGGCTATCCGTTTGCAGCAGCAGTGAGTTCAATCTTGTTGGTTATGTCACTGCAGGGTGGACATCGATTAGTTGCTTTTGTATTGATATCATTTGCTGCAATTAACCTGGTGTTGTTTGTCAAAAATACTTTTGGAGTTATATGGCTAATACTTTTCAGTGGATTGCTTATTGTTTCGGTTTGGTATTTTGACGATCTGTACCTTAAGCTATTGATGATATTTGTTTGTCTTATTACATTTACCGAGTCTCTGACATCCACACTCATTATCAGCTACTTAGGTCTAACAAAACCCAGGAAATCGGGAGACATGACCAATATGCAAAAATCAACAGGCATTCCGGCAGCAATTTGGACTTTGATAAATTTAGTCATTGTTTCATACCTGCTATACATGACCGTTATGAATTATTTTCCTTCATTGAAGACAATTGTAAGATAAATTAGGCAAACTAAACTGTTAATACATATTATGGAATATATACAGGAGATAATAGTTTTTTCAATCATCGCATTGGCTCTGATTTTTACAGGCTATAGGGTGATGAGGAAATTTACTTCATCGTCGGGAGGTTGCGATGGATGTTCCTCCGATTGCTCAGGATGTTCAGTCATGGACCTTAAAAAGCAAATTGAAGAAAATAAGAATAAGAAGCCACTGAGTGATTCGACCCTCTTGAAGCATAGACCATTAAAGAGTGTCAAATAGTCTGTTTTTTAAATAAAGATCAGATCAATAAGAGTGAATTGAAATTATTTGTAACAGATTTTCTTTAATAAAGCCATATCAATAGTTATCTTTGCTATTGCTAATAATGATTATTATATGGTCAATAAGCAGGATTTCTTTAATACATACAGTAATTTTGAGAAGAGTATTCTAATAGAAATTATTGATATTTTTAAAGACGAAGCTCCTGAAAAGGTAAGAAAACTCTATGACGATGCTGCAGCAAAGAATTTGGAAAGTTTGAGGTTTGATGCGCATAGTTTGAAGGGAACAATAGGTAGTTTTTGTGCTCCAAAAGCTTGGGCTATGGCTAAGGATTTTGAGACTAAAATAACTCAAATACTCGAGAAGAATGGAGAAGGGTTTTCAGAGGATCAGATTATTATGAAAATAGGTGAGCTTGAAGAGGCAGTCAAAATAATGATTTCACAACTTAAGGAGATAAAGAAGGAAATAATACAGCAGTAAGAGAATGGTCCACTATACAATCTCCAAATTACTCAAATTTTCAAAAGTATTATTCAGCAAGAGCATCCAGTCTGTTCAGACCTTCAATTGCTTTGTTGTCATTGACTTTCATCCTTAAGACCTGCTGGTAATCCTTCCTTGCTTCAGCCGTCATGCCGGCCAATTCCTTAGCATAACCCCTATTGTATAGTGCATCCGCATATTCAGGATCAAGATATAAGGCACGACTGAAAGCATCAATTGCATTAGTATATTCGCCTTTATAAACTAAGTAAATATATCCGGTGTTGTAATGAGCAAGCTTATATGCTGAGTCAATTTGAAGTATCTCCTGATATACACTCAAGGCTTTATCGGGTGCGTCATTTTCCTGGTAATACATTCCAAGTATGTATAATGGCTCAGGCGAATTAGGTCTTAGAGTAGCTGCATTACGCAAATAATCAATTGTTAAGGGATCACGACGTATAGAGAAAATTATACCGAGTTGCTTCAATGCGTCATAGTACTTTGAATCTCTGGCAACGGCTGCTTGATAATTGTCAATAGCTTTTGTTGTATCACCCATTTCTTCGTTGGCCAGACCGCTAATAAAAAATGCCTCAGCATTACCCGGGTCTTTCGCTAATGCCTTTCGCAGTGCAACAAAAGTCTGATTATAATCACTCATGGTGAGGAAAACTTTGGCTGTTTTGACATCAACCAAAGCATTTGTCGGATCCATTTCACCTGATTTCTTCAAGGCATCAAGAGCCCTCTGAGTCTTTCCTGAATAAAGATAAACCTCAGAAAGTGCAAGATAGATAGCAGGATCATTTTCATTTATTTCAAGTGCTACATTAATATCTGCCAATGCTTCATTTTCTTTCCCCTCATGAGCATAATATACAGCCCTGTCAAGATATGGAGCAGTCAGCTTGGGGTTTTTAATGATGGCATCGGTTAATCGTCCCAGTTCATCCGACATAGTATCAGCTACTACAACCTCCTTTTCTTTTCCTTCGTTTGAAGAAGTGCAGGATTGAGCTATAATAATACTTGTGACAGAAATGATTAAAAAAAGAAAAAAGTGACGTGAGATATATCCTGACATTATTGTAATAAACTTTAAAAGGCAAAAATAAGCTAAAAAGCAATAACGACAGACTGAAAAGGTCATGCACCGGTAATTAGATGAAATAAAAAAGAGGCTGATTTCCTTTTCGAATCAGCCTCTTTAAATAATTACTCTTAAAAAACTTCTATCTGATTTCTTAATCAACCAAAGCTAATTAAGTTGGTTTATGAGTTGTTCAATTGTCAGACCTTATTACAGTAACTCTTCTTTTAAAGAATTTCTTACAAGGTTTTCTAATTCATCAGCCAATTCAGGATTATCCTGAAGGAGCTTTTTGACGGCATCGCGTCCTTGTCCAAGTTTAGTATCGTTATAGCTAAACCAAGAGCCGCTTTTCCTGATGATATTTTTATCAACCCCAAGATCAATAACCTCGCCTAACTTAGAAATACCTTCTCCGTATATAATATCGAATTCACCCTGACGGAAAGGAGGTGCTACTTTATTCTTTACAACCTTTACTTTCACACGGTTACCGATAACATTGTCGTTATCCTTTATCTGACTTATTCTCCTGATATCAAGACGAACAGAAGCATAAAATTTCAGTGCGTTGCCACCGGTAGTTGTTTCAGGATTTCCAAACATTACTCCGATCTTTTCTCGAAGCTGATTTATAAAAATGCAGCAGCAACCTGTTTTACTGATTGTAGATGTAAGTTTCCTTAACGCTTGAGACATTAACCGGGCCTGCAGTCCGACTTTTGAATCACCCATTTCACCTTCTATCTCACTTCTTGGAGTTAATGCGGCGACAGAGTCAATTACAATTATATCGATAGCGCCGGAGCGGATAAGGTTTTCAGCTATTTCAAGAGCTTGTTCACCATTGTCAGGCTGTGAAACCAAAAGATCATCTATGTTGACACCCAATTTTTGAGCATAAAACCTGTCGAATGCATGTTCTGCATCAATAAAAGCGGCGATACCGCCAGTTTTTTGAGACTCGGCTATTGCATGTAAAGCCAGAGTTGTTTTACCTGAAGATTCAGGTCCATATATTTCAATTACTCTACCTTTGGGAAATCCACTAACTCCCAGTGCATTGTCTAGTGAAATTGAACCAGTTGAAATTGAAGGCATTTCTTCAACCGGAGCACCACCCAATTTCATGATTGCTCCCTTACCATACGATTTTTCAATCCTGTCGATAGTCATTTGAAGAGCCTTCAATTTCTCGCTATTGACTTCTTTAGCTTCTTTACTCATATCTTTAGTAGGTTATTGTTTTGTTTGATCAGGTTAGCAGATCATCCATGCTTGTGACACGGGTGTCCTTTTTAGTAGTGATCAAAAGTAATTATTTAATTAATATAGTACTATATTAAAGCTCCTTAATTATTTGGGAAGTATGATGCTTAGTATCAACTTTATCGATTACTTCCACAATATTCAGGTTTTCGTCAATTACAAAAGTTGTACGGTTTATACCGTCATACTCTCGTCCCATAAACTTCTTTCTTCCCCAAACACCAAATAATTTAGCCAGATGTTTGTCTGTATCAGGTATCAGAGGAAAAGGAAGATTGTATTTAGTGGCAAATTTATTATGCGATTTCTCAGAATCAGGACTGATGCCAATGACATTATAGTTCTGCTTGAGAAGAAGATCGTAATTATCTCTCAAATTACAGGCCTGATCAGTACATCCGGGGGTCATATCCTTTGGATAGAAATAAATTACTGTTTTCTTACCTGAAAGGGTCTCATGATTAATATTATTCCCTTTATGGTCAACTGCTTCAAATGGTGGTAATTTATCACCCGGTTTTAATGTACTCATGATTATTGTTCTATTTAGTTAAGAAATCTACTCCCTGACAATCTTTTGGTAATACTTACAGAAAGGCTTTAAACCACAAATTTCGCATTTTGGTTTACGTGCTATGCAAATATATCTACCGTGTAAAATTAACCAATGGTGAGCAATATTCAACTTGTTCTCAGGAATATATTTTAATAATTGTTGCTCAGTTGCCAGAGGTGTTTTTGCGTTTTGTGTTAAACCGATTCGGGCTGATACTCTGTGAACATGCGTATCAACTGCAAGTGCCGGCTTTTCGAAGGCTACTGATGCTACTACATTTGCTGATTTTCGGCCAACACCCGGCAATTTGATCAAATCAGCAGGCTCTTCAGGTATTACTCCGCTGAAATCTTTCATTAACATTCGTGCCATTCCCAACAAATGTTTGGTTTTATTATTAGGATATGTACATGAGCGTATCAAATTAAAGACTTCTTCTTCATTCCCATTGGAAAGCGATTCTATATCAGGAAACCTTTCAAAAAATGCAGGTGTAATTATATTGACTCTCTTATCAGTGCACTGGGCAGAGAGAATTACAGCTACTATTAATTCATAAGGATTGGTATAATGTAGTTCGGTTTCAGCAATAGGGACATTCTTCTCAAACCATTCAATTACAGCGCTGAATCTTTGTTTTCGTGTTAATGATGTTTCCATTAATAATACATAAGTGAAGTTAAGAACGGTAGTCGAACACTAAATTATTAATTTCATTTCCTGTTTAATGAACCTGATAGGCTTAATATTGGCATTAAATTTTATCAACGTAAAGGAAATGCAATGCATATAATGCTTTTGTCAGTGAAGGTCCCCAATGACCCGGGAAATTTGTATAGATCTCATGAATGGCATTTTCCTTTGCATCTCTTGTACTCTTTTGATATAGCATCACAAAGTCTTTCATGTCCTGATACGTATCGGCTATGCATTCAGCTATACTCGATTTTTCAGCTTCTGTATCCACGTCATGGGGATCTGCCGCTACCCAGAAATGATCATCAGGATAGAGCTTATTCCTGATGATGTTAAGTAATGCTTCCCAATCTTCTTCTAAAACAAATCGTTCGTTTAATTCAGGATTCTGTGGGTTGATATCTTTA
Organism: Bacteroidota bacterium; assembly: GCA_023441805.1. GTDB lineage: Bacteria > Bacteroidota > Bacteroidia > Bacteroidales > Lentimicrobiaceae > Lentimicrobium. Next base: position 21,811 of record JAEZNO010000021.1, on the reverse strand, counting down.
AGAAGTGAGCCTTTTAAATAAAGTAATGGGATTATTCGAAGGTAGTAGGTCACGATGTCTTCTTTTGAATAATCTGATGCTTTCTCACTAAACATGCAGAATTCGTTAGCAACAGTCAGGAACTCCAGTACTTGCTTGCTGTAAACAGGATCATTCTGGTTAATCACAATAATGGTATTTTAAAATTTGGTTTTAGCAAAAGTAGTAAATTAAGTATCCTTTTTTGAGATAATCATAAAGGAAGCAAAGGCAATATTGAGCTTTCTGATTTCTTACCGGAAGTCAATGATATCAGGCTTATTTATCAGATATTGGTCAAATCCGGAAAGTGGCAGACCCGAAAATCCAACTCCAAACGACTCAACCCCATCAGGTGTGACAGGATAGTAGGTAAACGAAATCTGGAATGTAGAAAACACAAGATTCTCATTCCTTAACCTGATACCAAATCCCAGAGCAGGATAGAATGTCTGGTCGACAAAACGTTGCCGCTGGGGTGATATCATTGCTGCTTCCATAAATACAAATGGTGCAAAGCGGAATCCAAGTAAGTAATATGGTGTGAAAATAACTGATTCAAGACGACATCTTATTCTGCTATATCCCAGGAGGTCATAGTTGTTAAACAGGTTACCTGAGTTCCCATCGTTAATTGAAAGTAGTCCGACACTTCTGTCGAGTCCGGTGGTATAACTTATTGAGCCAAAGTTCCTGATTCTTTGTCTTCCGGCTTTGATTAGCGGAGAGATGATTTTAACACTTGAATTAAGAACACCATCCTGAAAATTTCCATCATCAATATAACCACCTACTCCAAGGTGCAAACCTATTAACCCGGCATGAGTGGTGGGAACTATCATGTTAAGCTTAATCCCATTGTATAATCGTTGGCGAAATTCATTAAACTCCCAACCAAAAATCAATTCTGCATGATGACCAAATAAAATATCCTCAGTTTTTCCATAACCATACAGCATGTTGGTCCTGTAATATTCGCTTCTGAGAATATTTAAACCAAACAGTAACCTTGTTGTATTGATCATTGGGGGGGCATTCAGTAGCTTGAATGAGGGAGTTTGATAATAATCAAGTTGATAAAATCTTGCGGTTATGGCTATTTGTTCTCTTCGTGAGGAGATATCTTTTAGTCTTTGTGTTATCGATGCATAACCTAACCATACATCAAAAGCCCTGTTATTGTAGGAGTATCTGTCATATCCTTTATCATTATACAGCCAACCTTTATTATATGTGATGTTAAGACCTCCCCCAAACTTGATTTCGGGAGTGATAAACGGTCTGGATACATCTAATCCGAACTTTTTATTGACAGGATTATCTGACCAAAATGCCGTAATATCAGTAAGACTGTGATTAATATTTCGCATTATATAGGTTCCATCACCAAAATAAAATGATGGACGCTGCTGTTTCTCGTATCCGAATGCTTGTCCGAATTGATGACCTAATCCAAAGATATTCCTGTTTAATACTCTCAAATAAAAATTATTAATGGAGTTGAATTTCAAATCAGCACCAACAGGAAAGATATCTTTAACTACCAGGATTACATTGACAAGGTTGCGACCAACTGGTACAACAATAAACCGGGCATCATCAATAAATGGTACATTGCGGAGAATGCGTTCATTATCTGAGATCTTTACCGGATCAAGTCTGTCACCTTCTTTAAACTGCAAATATTTGGCGATTACCGGAGTTATGGTTTGAAAGTGAATGTTGTTAAGTGCTTTTGTAATTCCGGCTTGCTCTATATATGTTGTATCATAAATTGAAGTGCCAAAAGGTTTTAATTTGACCAAACGGATACTTTTAATCACATCACCTTCATATGGCTTAAATGTTGCATTAGCGGGCAGGTTATTGATCTCAAAGTTCTCTGCCGTTTGTGGCTTTTTGAAGAGTAAGGGATAGATTTGTTTATAGAGCTTACCGCTATCGGCTCTTTGTTTAAGCCTGGCATAGAATTCATCAGATGATTTAATTCTCCGTATAAGCCTTTCGTACTCTTCTTCATCAACGGGACCATTTTTGTAATAATCGAATGGAAGGAAAAGGGTATCACCATTTTGAGCAAATAAAGAAAGAATCTCACTACAGCAAATGACAATGACAAGTAAAATTTTATGCAGCTTAAAGTTGCAGAGATTCTTCATAATAATCAGGAAAGGCTAAATAAAGATACATAACAAATGCTGTACCTTTTTTAATAAACACTAATAAAAAAGAGATTAGGTAATAAACAAAAAGGCCCATCCCGAGAGATGGACCTTTCCCCAACACTTATGAAAACAAATATTAAACTCTTTTCTCCTTAATTCTGGCTTTTTTACCTTTAAGGTTACGGAGATAGAAAATTCGTGCTCTGCGAACAACGCCATGTTTGTTTACTTCGATTTTCTCAATAAAAGGAGAAGTAATCGGGAAGATTCTTTCAACACCGGTGCTACCAGAGACCTTGCGGACAGTAAATGTAGCGGTTGTGCTTTCGCCTGAGCGTTTTAGAACCACGCCCTGGAACTGCTGAATTCTTTCCTTATCACCTTCTTTGATCTTATAGTGAACAGTAACTGTGTCGCCTGCTTTAAAGCTTGGGAATTCTCTGGTTTCTACAATAGTATCCTCAACATACTTCACTAATTCCTTCTTGCTCATTACTTTAGGTATTTAATTATTGGCGTTTCTGAAAATGAGTGCAAATATACGGCAAAAAAAATTTAATAAACAACCCCGCGACTAAAAATTATTAACTACTTAACCCAATAAACCTCATAATTTCATTTTTATGCTTCATTGTGAACTATGAATACGTTCAAGCTATTGATTGGTTCTTTTAATCGTCCAGCAAATCAGGTCGTCTTGCCTTAGTGCGCTCAATAGCCTGTTCAATGTTCCATTTTTTAATTTCCTTTTCATTACCTGAAAGAAGTACTTCAGGTACTTTTAATCCTTTATAATCAGCAGGTCGTGTATAAACGGGCGGGCTTAATAGTCCATCCTGAAATGAATCAGACAGGGCAGAAGTTTCATCACTAAGAACCCCGGGTATCAATCGAATAATGCTATCTGCCAGTACAGCTGCTGCCAGTTCACCTCCCGATAATACATAATCACCTATCGAAATCTCCTTAGTGATATAATTTTCCCTGATCCGCTCGTCAATTCCTTTATAATGACCACATAAAATAATGATGTTCTTCTTAAGGCTCAGAAAGTTTGCAGTGCTTTGATCGTACTTCTGACCATCAGGAGTGAGAAATATAATCTCGTCATAGTCCCTTTCTGATTTCAGATGCTCAATACAATCAGCAATCGGCTGAATCATCATCACCATTCCGGATGCACCTCCAAAAGGATAGTCATCAACATTCTTATGCTTACTTTTGCTAAAATCACGGATGTTGCAAATGTGTATTTCACCCAGCCCTTTACTGATAGCTCTTTTTATAATGGAATGGCTGAATGGCCCTTCAAACATTTCCGGAAAGATGGTTAGTATATCGATCCGTAACTTGTCTTTCTTCATGTGACAAAGGTAGTCAATGTTTCAGTCTTATTGAATATTGCCGTTTACAGGTATCTTTGCACCGGCACTTGACAAAATAAATTGAATGGGAAAGGCGAAAATTTCTTTTGATTGGTTTGTGCCGGCATTGCTCGGAGCAATCATTCTGGCACGTTTGTGGCCGGAAGGTGGTATCGGCACCGGTCCTTTTTCCATTAAGACTCTTTCAGGCATAGGTGTATCAGTGATCTTTCTATTGTATGGTTTTCGATTGAATTTTCGAAGTATTATTCATAGTATTTCAAATTGGAGATTGCATCTACTGGTTCACTTAGCCACTTTTTTTATTTTCCCAATAATTGCCTTGATACTGAAAATCACTATTGGAGATAATAGTGATCTTTGGCAGGGGATTATTTTTCTGAGTATAATGCCCTCAACTGTATCATCTGCAGCTGTATTGGTGTCGCTTGCCAATGGGAATGTTCCTGCAGCTTTGTTTAACAGTAGCTTGTCAAGTATAATCGGTGTAGTAGTTCCACCTTTTTATCTTAGTTTGTTGGCAGGCAAGTCGGGAGTGCCTATTGACGCATTCAGCGTATTTATCAAGTTATTTTTGCAAATATTGCTCCCTTTGATAATAGGTGTGATTTTCAATCCTTTAGTTGGAAAGACAGCTATTAAATACAGAGGCTTCACAAGGTATTTTGATCAGGTAGTCATTCTTTCAATTGTATACTATTCCTTTGCTAATTCGTTCAGAATAAGGCAGTTTGAGCAGTTGACCATATTGGATATCGTAATACTCATAGCAATTCTCATTTCAATCTTTGTAATTTTAAACCTTGCTATTTATTTTCTGGCACATAAGTTAAAATTAAAGAAACCTGATACTATAACTGCTTTATTCTGTGGCAGTACCAAATCACTTGTTCATGGTAGTACAATGGGCAGATTGATTTATGCAGGCAATCCGGCAGCAGGTGTTATTTTACTGCCTATTCTTATTTATCATTCTATTCAGCTGGTTTTGTCAAGTATCATGGTGAATGTATTTAATCGTTCTGCTGATAAATGATTGATTATAAAGGATAATGAATGATTGTTTACTTTTGCAGCTAAAGTTGATTACTTAATAATGGCTGAATCACAAGATAAACCGACTACTAAATTTGCTCCTGCTGATAAGGTCTCAATGGATGATATCAGGGCATCATATCATGCTTTAAAGAATGACCCTGTACTAAGAATGTTCCAGGAAGCAATGCCTGATTTAGCAATGATTGTCAATAAAGAACGGCAATTGGTTTATGCCAATAGTAATTTAATAAAGTTCCTTGATATTGAGGATATCCAACTGCCATTAGGTCAACGCCTGGGGAATTTATTAAAGTGTATTCATTCAGAAGAAGAGCCTTCAGGCTGTGGTACTACCGATGCTTGTAAATTCTGCGGAGTCGTCAATGCAATAGTACAGAGCATAATGACTCATAAACCGGTTATTAAGGAGGCCAGGATTACCGCGATAAATGATTCAGAAATTATACCATATAATCTGAAAGTAAAGGCCAGTCCCCTTTTCTACCAGGGAGAGGAATATACAATTGTGAGTATTAGTGACATAAGTGACCGGAAAAGAAGAACTATTCTTGAGCAATCATATTTGAATGAAGTACTGGACGTTGCTTCTGAGTTGAATCAAGTTGTGTCATCTATTAATAAAGAAGAATTACAAGGTAAGAATCTATCAATAATCGAAAATGCAGAAAAGGTTCAACATGAATTAATGGATGATTTACTAACTCAGAAAATGCTGAGTGAGGCTGAAGAAGGCCTTCTCAGTGTTGAACCCTCAAAATGTAATACTCTTCAAATAATCCGTGACCTGGATGAGTACTTTATTGAACGCACAGTTCCTGTCAGTGGAAAGTTGTTTATAGACCCGTTTTCACATTCCATTAATTTCATTACGGATGTTGTGAAATTGAAGCGTGTTCTGATAAATATACTCACTAATGCATTTGAAGCTTCCAATCCTCAAACAGAAGTGAAATTTGGTGCGAGACTAAACGATAGATTTGTACGGTTTTGGGTATTTAACCGGCAAGAAATGACTGAAGAGGCTAAGCATCAGGTCTTCCAACGTGCCTTTTCAACAAAGAGCGAAAGCAGAGGATTAGGTACTTATATGGCCAGACTGCTGGTAACTAAGTACTTAAAAGGTAATATCCACTTTAAAAGTAACAAGGAAGGTACAACCTTTTTTATAGAAGTACCACTTAAGCCCGGTTGAAATAGTTATTGCACTTCTATGAGGTTATAGAGCATATCAATCTCTTCTTTCCACAGAGTTTCATCAGGGGTTTCGAGAATGATAGGAATATTCTCAAATCGCTTATCATTTACTATCCGCTTAAAAACTTCAGTTCCCAACAGTCCTTTCCCAATGTTCTCATGACGGTCAACCCGACTGCCTAATGCTTTCCTGGTGTCGTTAAGGTGAATCGCCTTCAGGAAATTCAACCCGATAATTCGTTCAAATTTATTAAAGGTCTCATTATAACCTTCCGGTGTGAGGATGTCGTAACCTGCTGAATAAGTATGACATGTATCAATACAAACACCAACCCGGTCTTTATCCGGCACATTTTCAATGATGAACTTTATTTGTTCAAAAGTATATCCAAGATTGCTTCCCTGTCCTGCAGTGTTCTCGATGACGGCTGTGACACCATTTGTTGATTCGAGTGCAATATTTATTGATTGGGCAATTGTCATAAGACAAGTTTCATCATCTACCAGCCCCAAACTACTACCGGGATGAAAGTTCAATAATGAAATTCCCAGTTGCTCACAACGAGTCATCTCATCCAGAAATGCTAACCTTGATTTTTGGAGTTCATCTCTTCCCGGGTGTCCCAGATTGATGAGATAGCTGTCGTGAGGCATAATATGATCCATGCTGAAGCCGAATTTGGCGCAATTGTTTTTAAATGCATCAATTTTTCCCGGTTGTAAAGGAGAAGACATCCACTGTCGTTGATTCTTAGTGAAGAACGCGAATGCTTTTGCTCCTATTTCATTTGCATTTATGGGTGCATTTTCCACACCTCCGGCTGAACTAACATGTGCTCCGATATATTTCATACAAGTGGTTTGAATTGAGATTGCTGGATTTTGAGTAATTGATAAATAAGACCTTCAGACTATGATCCAAAAAGGAACTTTGAGTCTAACTATGATCCAAAAAGGAACTTTGAGTCTAAAGGTCTTATATTATAGATCAATGCAAGTTAATAAATTAACATTATCCTCTTGAAAGGAATGATGAATACATCCAAACTAATTTTTCTTTCTCCCTGATATAATCACTCATAAGGGCATTTGTACCTTCATCCCATAGCTCAGAACTGATTTTAAGAATATCTCTCTCCTTTGTCAACAGGATGGAAAATGCATCCAAAATATGTTCTACACTGGTTGGTCCGTTAGATTCATTTTCTACAGGTTTTACTTTTGCAAGCTGTAGATACCCGGAGAAAGAATGGATAGGAGTGCCTCCTAATGTAAGTATACGCTCGGCAATCTCATCTATCTTGATTTGAAGATCAGTGTATAACTCTTCAAACTTTGCGTGCAGCTCAAAGAATTTATCTCCCTTAATGTTCCAGTGAAATCCTCTGGTATTCTGGTATAATACCTGGTAATTTGCCAAAAGGTCGTTTAACTTTTCAATTAATTGAATTGACAGATTCCGATCTAGTCCAATTTCTGTTACTTTTTCCATCGTTTTCATTGTTTTATTATTTATTATTATTTATTTCTTCACAAAAATCACCCATTAATTGAAGCTTAATTTCCGATATTCTGAAATTCTTAATCTGCTTCTTATTAAAGTAGTCAATAAGTAGTTGATCCAACTCGGTATCATAATAATCCTCCATTCTGTCAGATACGAGCGAATATAAATGGTGATGATGTTCTGAAACCGGCTCATATCTCATTACATCAGCATCAGTCTTCACCCTTCTTACAAGACCTTTTTCTACGAAAGTATCAAGCGTATTATATATTGTTGTGACAGAAATACCCGGTATGGATTCAGATACCTTTTTGTGTATAACCTCAGCAGTAGGGTGGTCCTTTGAGTTGAGGAGGACTTCCAGAACGGTCATACGCTGTGGAGTAATCTTTAACCCACAATTATTGAGTTCTTTAAGAATCCTGCTTTGCAATGTTTCCATTTCTGTTCATTATTTACTCGTTATAAATCTGCTGTAATTATTCCTTGTTTGTAATTATAACAAACTTGGAATTTTTATGTTCAAATAATAATGAAAAATGATAAAGAAAAGTGAGATTATAATTATAGGGAGGAAATCTTAAAGTGTCGGGTAAAGGAGAATTCAAATACGATGCTCATAACTTAATATTGATAATTACATGCTGCCCTTCATGCAATTGTAATTCTTCTGCTAATTTACCAGGAATATTTGCTTTTAATTCGATACCTATATTGACCTTAACTTCAACCGTGAACACCTTATTTATTATCTCTGTTATGGTCCCTTCAAATAGGTTATTGTATGGATAATCTTTAGAAAGGCTTAAACCGGTTCCGGATTGCATTTGCCTGTCAGGCTGGAAAGGAGTGTTTTCCGGTAAATCGTTATTATGAATTGCAGTATGAAAAGAAATTGCACTTTCAGGAATAATCAGATTGCCTGAATCAATATCAGAATCGGGGTGATTAAAAAATGCAGGGGATACTTTGAGTGTTAATTTCTCATTAATAAGCAGGGTAGGAGGGTCGGACGAGATGGCTTTTACTTTAAAGAAGTTATTTACACCCGATAATTGGGCAATAAATTGTGAGATTGGTTTTGTGAATACAAGGGCAGGGCTTCCTTCCTGTAGTATTGTGCCTTGATGTAAAACTGCTATTCTATTAGCCAATGATACTGCTTCAGTGTAATCGTGGGTTACGTGGACTATTGTCTGCCCTGATGCATTTAATGACCTTAAAAGCGACCTTAAATCACTTTTCAATTTAACATCAATTGAAGCTAAAGGCTCATCCAGTAGAAGAATTTCAGGCTTTTGGACGAGTGTTCTTGCTAATGCTACTCTCTGGAGTTCTCCTCCTGATAATGTGCCCGGATGTCTGTTTAAAAGTCCTGTGATGTTTAGATTATCAGTTGTCCCGAGAATGATGTCCTCTTTCTGACGAGCTGTCATATTTTTTCCTCTTAGTGAGTAAGCGATATTTTGCCTGACTGACATATGAGGGAATACAGCATGGTCCTGGAATACCAGGCCGATGCTTCGTCTGTTTATTTTTTCATGTGTAATATCCTTCCCGTTCAGATAGATTGAGCCGTTATCAGGAGAAATGAGACCTGCGATAACCTCAAGTATCAATGATTTACCTGCACCTGACTCACCCAACAGTACGTAGTAATCTCCCTTATTAACACTAAAAGTTATATTATTTAGTGCGAAGGTGTCAAGGTGTAAAGCTATACCATTAAGTTCAAGCATAGGATGTATTAATAAGAGCGATTGTCAGTGTACTTTTTACGTGATAACAGCCGAAGTAATACAAAAACAGTCATTGAAATAATAATAAACAGAACTGCAACAGGACGGGCATACTTGAGACCGAATGCCCCGAATCTTTCATAAATAAGGACCGGAGTAATCATTGGATGATATGCAACAATCACGACTGCCCCAAATTCGCTCATTCCTCTGGCAAACATAAGGATTAAGCCTGAGACTATATTTCGCCATGCTAAAGGCATGGAAACAGAGAAGAAGACTCTTCGTGGAGAGGCGCCTAATGTAAGAGCAGCTTTCTCTAAACGAAGTGGTACACCTGCAAACCCGTCTCTGGCTGAATTAATCAGGAATGGAATACTAACAAAGCTCATCGCGATAATAATACCGGCAGGATTACTGACAAAATCAAGTCCTATTGCAGAACCTGCTTTACCAAGGAGTGTTTCTCTGTTAATAAAGCCCAGAACGGCTATTCCTGCAGCTGAATGAGGTATTACAACAGGAAGATCTATTATTCCTGCTACCAATCGCTTAAGGCGAAATTCTTTTTTTGCAAGAATGTACGCTAAAGGTATTGCACCTATTGCAAAGATCAAAGTGCCTGCCATGCTGGTCCACAATGTTAACCATATGCTACTGATAACTTCAGGATCAGAGGCTGATTCAAATAGTTTCTCAACAGGTGTTTTCAGGAACATACCTGTGAGTGGCGCAATGATTAATAATAAAACCAATGCGCCAAGAAATATTAACAATAGGTCAAATAAGCGAACTTTTCTCAATGTATATAATAAATATCTGTAATTGCTTTTACTGCCCTGTCGGAGAAGAAATCACACGACGGGAAGATCTTCCATGCTCCTCCTTCCTTCTCCTCAAATGCAGGTACCAGTAAAATTTCTGATTGATCGTTTCGGTTCATGATCTCACTGTAAGTGTATACTGTGCGGTATCCATCTTTTGCATTTATAACAATCATTGAACCGCGTAAATTCTGAGAATCGAGTTTAGTGTAGGGTAATATTGCTTCTTTGAGTAAGAAGCCGGTAAATGCACTTGTACTGTGTATTCCCTTACCTCTTCCATAAAAAATCGTATGAAGTGTGCGAGTGTCTAATTCTTTAACAACCCTGTCCCTGTCAAATTCATTTTGTTTGTCATTGTCAATAAAATTAAATGAATCAGAATATAGTGGTGTAATATTTTGGTTTACAGGTATATCTTTATCAAATGATTTAACGGTAATCTTTACCGGGTTTGAAATATTTCTTTCGGTCAACAAATCTGAAGTAACAATTAGCTTTGCATCCACAGGCAATGGCCATAATTCCTTTGTTTTACTTGGGATAATGCGCATAACATCAGTCGCGATAATGATATTATGCAGATTATTTGGATAATATATTTCACCCCAACTGATTACCACTTTATCACCCTGATTATTTTCCACTTCAACATATAAGTCAATGATAGGGCGGAATTTGTCGGCATTCTTCTTATTAATTATCCTTTCATTAAGGATGTCAAAAAGTGAATATCCATCATATCTGTACGCTCCAATAAATGAATCGGTTCCATCTGCATTTAACTTAGTTTCTTTGACAATTACAGATCGTTTATTGAGTTTTGTAAAATCAACCTTGCCCGGATTTTCAATCTCTCCAACAATCTCTATATTATTGGTTTTCAATTTGTAAAGAGGCTCATTGTCGTAGAAATTGTTATTTCTGTCCTGCGAATCAGCAGCCTGAGTAATTTGTTGAGCGTAACCGGCAATGCTAAACGATAATAATAAGGTTAGTAAGATGTTTTTCATATTGAATTATTTAATCTTGGTTGACGATTTTTCTAATGGAGAGGGGTAACTTATCTTTATTGGTAAATTTATAGGGAGTTAGTGCAGGTTGGCCATTATGTTCCATAATCCTCATTCCTTTATTCTTTTCCAGAAGGAAACTTACAAACAGAGTAGCAGCTTCTTTATTGGGAGCATCATTCAAAATTGTGATACCGTACATCATAGCCTCACCTTTTACAGTTACTTTTTTACCCGGTTCACTTCCGTTGATTTCAGTTGAAGCTGTCGAATAGAAATCGTTGAATTCAGGATCTTTTAGATTGATTTCATCAGGGAGTTCAAGATATTTCAAATTATGCTGAATAGCAACGGATTTATAAATGAAAATATAATCTAAACTGCTGCTTTCTAATAGTGCCAGTAAATCAACCTCTTTTGGCCTGATAAATCTCATATCCTTTGACATAATTTTATTGGCCAGGCCCGGTTTCTTGTAATACTTTTCAGCCAGTTGGAGTGTTAAGACAGTTCTGTAACCACATGGATCGGCATTTGGGTCAGCTCTGCCATAGCTTACATCATTATAGGTTAATATATCGAACCAGTTTTTTGAGTTGATCTTACCGGCATATCTTGACTTGCTTGTGTATACTATACAAAGCTCGTTAGTCACAAATTTGACATTCCAGTCGGCATACTTTGGAATCAGCATATTATCAATCACTGAATGATCAGCCGATGCCATGATATCACAACGTTTACCTAAATCGGTTATTTTTCTGGCAGATGCAACACTGCCGGCTGATTCCATGCTAATCTTTATATCCGGATACACCTTGTTAAATTCTGTCGCTACCTGCTTCAAAGGAACTGAGAGGCTGCCGGCATGAAACACGATGAGTTCTCCTTTTACATTCTTAGGATCCTTTTGGGAGCACACAAAGAATCCATTTAAGAGAAATATAAGTAAGAGTGATGAAATCCTTGCCATGTCTTTTGTTACATTTTGTATTCGACTCCAAGCGTAAACCATCTTCCCGGACCTACACTATACTTGCTGTCGTAGAATTTAACATCCAATAAGTTTTGAACACCAAGTGAGAGCTTTATATTTTTATTCAGGTTTTTCCATAATTTAACATCAATGGTGGTATAGGCATCGTATTTATCACTGCCAATAATTTCATCAATTGAATTTTGGTCGTTTACAAACATTGATCCTGTATAATGGACAAAGAGATTACCATTAATGAATTTGTTAATATACTTTAATCCAAAGTTAACCATGTGTTCGGGCACATCAGTAAAGGATCGGCCGTTGAGATTTATTGTGTCAGAGGCCGTAATTGTCTCATAGTCGGTTATATTCGAATAAGACCAGGCATATGAAGCGTTCAACATCAATCCTGAGATTATGTTATAGTTCAGTTCAACCTCGGTGCCAAATATATCAACACCACCAAGATTTTCACGAATAAATACCGGCCGGCTTCCGAAACCCATATCAATAACATCACCATTACTTACATAGTATTGAAAATCTTTTCCTCTGGAATAATAGGCTGAGAGAGAGAAAAACATGTCAGGCATTAGTGAATAGTCAATACCGGTTTCTACATTGTAAAGGAATTCGGGTTTTAATGATGGGCTGGCAATTTTAAACCCGCCTTTAATTCTTCCGGATCTGCACAGGTACTCTAACTCTGCCGGCCGGAATCCGCGAGAAAACAATGCATAAATGCGATTCTGTTTTTCGTTTAGTTTATACTGTACAGAAATTCTTGGACTAAAAGCACTCCGGTTTTTTCGTGGCATATCGGGAACCTGATGTGCATACATAAAGGATGTTTCATTAGACGGGTTTTCAATGCTGAAAGCTCCATCGTAGAAAGTTGCATTATCATATCTCAGGCCGGCAATCAGATTGAAGCGATCAGACAACTTTAGTTCATCCTGGATAAATAGGGCTGCAGTAAATATCTTGCCCCTGTTATAAACTATATCAGTTGAAGTAAGATATACATCCTCTCCGTCAACACTGCCATTCTTTAAATCGAATCCTGCGGTAAGTGAGTGATTGTCAATTTTTTTACTAAATGCATTTAACCATCCAATATCATTTCGTGTCGAGAGAACGTTATACCATGTATAATCGTCTTTCAAGTACTCGTTCACCTTCTTATAATCTTCATTTAAGACGTAAGCAGATGATTTAAAGGATATATCATTAAAGTTGAGTTTATAATTAAGAACCAGTCCGTAGGAGTCGTGATCTGTGCTATTACCCTTAGGCTGATGAACCTTTTCACCAGTTCCACGACAATCATCATAGTATTTTATGTAAGCTTCAAGTGAATGATCTTTGCTGAAATTTATACCTGCTCTTACATTTATACCTGCTTCCTGCATGTTAGAGTTGATAATGTAAGGATTTTCTCTGCGTTCAGCTTCCGATTGTGTAATATAACCATCACTTTGGCGATAGAATGATGAGATAGACCAATAAAATTCTTTTGATTTAAATAAGGGGAGTAATCCTGAAGCACCTATCCTCGCACCTGCAGTATTGTAACTTCCATAATCAAGACTTCCCTTGAGAGAAAACTTTTTATCAGGTTTCTGAGTAACAATGTTGATCATGCCACCCATAGCACTCCCTCCATAGATTGACGAACCGGCACCTTTGACAACCTCAATGCGTTCGATTTCATCCATATCAATCATATTCCAATCGACAGTTCCACCATCGGATTTATTAAGAGGAATACCATCAAGTAACACCAATACGCGCCCTTGTTCCTTTCCGCTTAATCCTCTCATGCTTACAGTTGATTTGGTACTTAAGACACCAAATGAGCGATTTACGTTCACACCGGGTATATATTTGAGTACTTCATCCACACTCTTAGTTTCAGTGGTTACAAGAGCATTGGCTGATAATATATGTATCCTGACGGGCGTTTCCTGTAATTTGCTATTTGTTCGCGTTGCGGTTATAACAATTGGGTCAATGTAAATTGTATCCTGTCTGGTAGTTGGCAATTCCTGACAAATTACTTCAGGAGCGATTAAGATACCTAATAATACAAACAGCAAAAAAATCTTCTTCATTTCTTTATTGGATAATCAATACACAGTTATTCCTGAATTTTTACTGACATTTTTATCATGCCGTCAGTAGTTTGGTCAGCATGTTCAATTTTTATCAATCCATACTTTCCATTTGAGGTTTTGAAAGGGATTACTTTGCCCGTGTAGCAAAATTTGCAGTTTCCACTAACCTTGTCAGCTTTGTATGAGGTAACTAATAAGCTGTCGTTAGTTGCTGATTCGAATGCTTCAGCTGAAATCAGATTATTATCACTTGAATAATAGTCAAAACTCGTAGAATTTTTGACAGGCCAGGATACTATTTCAGGGTAGTATCCAATTGCTGAAGTATAACCCGGACACGTTAATGAGGGAGACGGTACTCCTGAAGTAAAATAAAAATAGCCAAGAATATCAACTTCACTTTCATGGCTTTTTACTGATTCAGTGTTGTAGACCAGACCATTGTCTATATCCAGAAAATAATTGCCGGTAGAATTATCCTGGAGACATAATTCAATATTATTAAAGTACTTAACAGGCTTCCAGTCGCTACCGGAGGCTCTGTAAATGTTTAAAGTTTTAACAGCAGTATCTCTGTCGGCATTCATTACAGTAATTCGCCACTGTTCTTTTTGTGCGGTATCTTTCGAGAAAGTGAAGTCTTCATCAAAGCCTTCACTTTCCGAAAAAATACCTCTGTCTAATTGTACAATTGTATCGTGGTTAGTAATTCTTTCAATTCTGATATAAGTCAATGGGACTCCATCGCCTGAAGCTAAAACTCCGATTCTGATTGTCCCACCCAGCTTAACGGATGAATTGTTCGGTGTATAGATTACACCTGTTTTCAAGAGCAAAGATGTTTTATGTATTTCTTCTTCTTTAGCGCATGAACAAAGAAGAACTGCCATCAATAAGCAATATTGTACAATTCTTAATTTCATTTTACTTCTGAACCTTTATTCCTAATTCAATAGTACCTGTTTCAGTACCTGTTACTTCAATAACTTTGAGCAAGCCATATTTGCCTGATTGCAGTTTGAACGCGTATACATCACCGGCTGTAAGTTTACTGGCTTTCTTGAATTGGTTTTCAGGATCAAAAGATGCCAGAATAACTGCATCATTTTGTACTGCATCAAAATTGGAGGCTGAGAGATCAGTCTTAACAAAGAATGTAACATTTTTTGTTGTGTAATTTTCAGGAGCAGTAGCACCTGAGAAAATACCTTTAATATTACTACCCGGAGAAGCTAAGGTCATCAGGTTTTGATGTTCCGGAGTGTTTTCATAGAAACAGAACATGTCAATTTTGTCTTGATTTTGAAATGCAGCTGCTTGCATATAGGTTGTAGCATGGTTTTCAGCTAATGAAAGAAAACTCTCAACGTCAACATTATCCTGAGCGCCCATTAAAATAGTAGTATACGAGTCAATTTCTCCAAACTCACCTGTTACAGTGATAGAAACTGATGAAGTATGACCTGCAATATCGGTTATGGTCATAGTCCATGCTTCTACATCAAGTATTGTTTTTATTGAATAGAAGTCATAAGTAAAAGTGGTGGCATTGAATGTTGAGTCAAATAATTGTTGATCATTCACTTCAATAGTGAATTTTACCAAATTATCTTCTCCATTACTGTTGGCTGTGATTCCCCACAGCAAGGTATCACCATAACTAGCTACTGTGTTTTGAGTAACATAGCCGGTTGCATTTTTAAGGCTGATGGTCGGTGAGCCTGCTTCTTCGTCTTTACTACAATTTGTAAATGAAAAAACCAGGAATAATGAAATCCCTAAAAGTGTTAAGATCTTTTTCATGGTTTAAGTTTAATTAATGCGTTTGGTTGTTATTTTCATATCGCTGGCAAATGTAAAAAGATCTTTGGAATAAACATGAGGGAAAAATGTATCTTTGGATTATGATCTATTGTGTTGGGGAGACTTTATATGATATCGTCTTCAAAGACGGTAAGCCTGTATGGGGAATTCCCGGAGGAGGTATGTTTAATTGTGCATTATCACTTGCTCATGCGGGTGCTGATGTCCAACTAATTACTGAATTAGGGAATGATACACCAGCTAGTTATGTTAAAGATACACTCATTCGAAGCGGAGTAAAGCAGGATTATCTTAACAATTCAAAACACAACACGACTCTTGCTCTTGGTTTCCTGGATGAATGGGGTAATGCCGATTATCAATTTTATAAAGTATACTCAGAAATTGCTCCCGTTTTCGCAGTACCTGAATTCAGTAATAATGACATTCTTGTCTTTGGTTCACTTTATTCGGTTGATAAGAGAAACAGGGAGAACATAGTACGACTTGCCATGGCAGCCCGAAATGCCGGATCAGTCATAATGTACGATCCTAATTTCAGGAAATCAAATGCAGAAAAACTCCCTGAACTTGTCGGCTTTATTAAAGAAAATATATCAATGGCAGATATAGTCAGGGGGTCGGATGAGGATTTTAAGCTGATGGCAAACGCTGACAACAGTGATCAAGCATATGAATTTGTTAAGCAGGCCGGTTGTGAAAACCTGATTCTGACTCTAAACAAGAACGGTGTTGATTTCTTCACTCCAAATAATGACCGAATACATTTTGACGCTCTTCCTACTGAATTGGTAAGCACAATGGGTGCAGGAGATGCCTTTAATGCCGGAGTTGCATATCAGATACATCAATTAGGAAGAGCACCTGCATCCATTGATGAATGGAGAAGTGCTATTAATAATGGTTTATCTTTTGCAGCCGAAGTGTGCGCAAGTGAGGTGAATTACATAAAAGAAAGACATGTTTCCGGCAATCCGTAAACTCGAAACGGATTGTCTGCAAGAACATTTCTTACTCTTAAGTTTGATTCAGGAAATACTCTGAATGAGTGAAAAAGTGAAATTAGTTTTTCAATAAAGCTTTCATTGCAGCCCCTATTTCAGCAGGTGAATCCACAACATGGATACCACATTCGCGGAGAATGGCTTTTTTAGCTTCTGCTGTATCGGCTTTACCACCCACAATAGCACCTGCATGTCCCATTGTACGACCCTTAGGAGCTGTAGCCCCGGCTATGAAACTTACAACCGGCTTGGTTCCATGCTCTTTAATCCAATAAGCTGCATCAGCTTCCATTGAGCCGCCAATTTCGCCTATCATAACAATGCCTTTAGTTTCAGGATCATTCATAAAGAGCTCAACTGCATCACGTGTAGTTGTGCCGATAATCGGGTCACCACCAATACCAATACCTGTAGTTTGACCTAATCCTGCTTTTGTCAACTGGTCAACTGCCTCGTAAGTGAGGGTTCCTGAGCGGCTAACTATTCCAACGATACCCTTTTGATGTATAAATCCGGGCATGATACCAACCTTAGCTTCACCCGGAGTAATTACACCGGGACAATTTGGGCCTACTAACCGGCAATCCCGATTATTGACAAACTCCTTAGCTTTGAGCATATCATTAACAGGAATTCCTTCAGTAATACAAACGATTACTTTGATGCCTGCATCAGCGGCTTCCATGATTGCATCAGCAGCAAATGCCGGAGGAACGAATATTATTGATACATCGGCACCTGTTTCCTTAACTGCTTCTGATACGGTATTAAATACGGGCTTATCCAGATGTGTAGTGCCACCTTTACCTGGTGTTATACCACCTACTACATTTGTACCGTATTCAATCATCTGACTTGCATGAAATGTGCCTTCAGTACCAGTAAAACCCTGTACTATAACTTTAGAATTCTTATTGACCAATATGCTCATAGTGTATTTACTTTTTTGAGATAATTTAAGTAATCGTCTAAAAAGCCAAAATTCGTTATTTTTGTTCAAAATACGAGATAAATTTGATAATTTTATCAATTAACATAGGAGGCCGGTGTGAATTATTATGAGTATGAGCTACTTATCATCGAATGACACAATCTGTGCAGTTTCAACAGCACACGGTATGGGAGCTATTGCCCTTATAAGACTCACGGGCAATAATGCCATAAGTATTACCGACCGGCTTTTCAAGCCTTCATCGGATCAAATATCACTTAAAGAAACTCCTGCTCATACGGCCCGTTTAGGTAAGATATTTGATGGTGCTGAATTGCTTGATGAAGTAGTAGTTACCTTATTCCTGGCTCCCAACAGTTATACAGGCCAGGACGTAGTCGAAATTTCATGCCATGGGTCTGTCTTTATTCAGAAACGACTCCTTGAATTGCTGGTTAGCCACGGTGCCCGTCTTGCAGGTCCGGGTGAATTTACATTCAGAGCCTTTATGAATGGCAAGATGGACCTATCGCAGGCCGAAGCGGTTGCTGATTTGATTGCCTCGAATTCAGAAAGCTCCCATCAGATAGCAATCAAACAAATGCGTGGTGGTTTCTCGAGTAAAATTAGTGAGCTGAGAGCCCGACTTGTACATTTTGCATCATTGATTGAACTGGAACTCGATTTTAGTGAAGAAGATGTTGAATTTGCTGACAGGACTGATTTAATGCAGTTGCTAAAGACTATCCGTAAAGAAATTGAGGGATTAAAATCTTCCTTTACACTGGGTAACGTTATTAAGCAAGGTATTCCTGTAGCCATAGCCGGCAAACCAAATGTTGGTAAATCAACTCTTTTGAATGCTTTACTTCAGGAAGAAAGGGCATTGGTATCCGAAATACCGGGTACTACCCGGGATGCTATAGAAGATACAATTAGTCTTGAAGGGGTAAATTTCCGCTTCATTGATACTGCCGGACTGAGGCTTACTGACGATACCATTGAGACGATGGGAATAGGGCGAACATTTGAGAAGATGAATCAGGCATGGCTTGTTTTGTATGTGTTCGATATCAACGAAACTTCGGAAGAAGAAATTGATGAAGCGATAGCTGATTTACGACAGCAACTACAGGATCCTGAAAAAACAATAATTCCTGTGGCTAATAAGACAGATATGCTACTTGAAGCACCCCATAGTTTTCAGCACCTGGTTGAGTTGGATACACTTTTTGTCTCGGCCAAAAGGAATGAGAATATTAATCTGATAACCGAACGTTTACTTGATGCTGTAAAGAAGTTTAATATTGCTGATCAGACCATTGTCTATAACCTTCGACACTACGAAGCTCTGAATAATGCTGCCCTATCAATTGATGCTGTGTGTGAAGGATTTAATAATAATATACCTTCTGATTTGATAGCCACTGATATTCGGCAGGCATTGCACTACCTTGGTACAATTACAGGTGAGGTTACTAATGAAGAGATATTGGGAAATATTTTTAGCAAGTTTTGTATTGGGAAGTAAGGTATGGTCATCGCTTCAACAGAAGATATAATTATAAGGCATCTTGTTAAAGATGATATTCATGAAATGGCAAGACTTGCTAATAACAAGAAAATTGCCATTAATCTGAGGGATGCATTTCCATATCCATACACACTTGAAGATGCTAAGCGCTTCTTTGATATGGTTGAGAAAATGAATCCAAAAACAATTTTCGCAATTGAGTATAAAGGAAGATATGCCGGGAATATTGGGCTAACAAGAGAATCTGATGTATATAGAAACAGTGCTGAGATAGGTTATTTTCTGGGTGAACCTTTCTGGAATAAGGGTATAATGACTAAAGCTGTCGGTATTATGACAGAATACGCATTCGAGAAACTTGGTGTATTAAGAGTCCATACAGGAGTTTTCTCATATAATACTGCTTCACAAAAGGTTCTTGAAAAATGCGGCTATTCACGTGAAGGAGTTTTTAAGAACTCAATAACAAAGGATGGCAAAATTTATGATGAGATAAGATATGCTCGTTGTAAAGAGAACTATCAATGATTAATTTTGTTAATGCTGAAACTTTTACAAACTACCAAAAAGATATTATGAGTGAACTGATTAACAATTCGAAATTTCGGAAAGAGAAACTTAAAGAACTGATTCTCAAACTACACGAAGGTGATAATCCTACTGAAGTACGCAAGGAGCTTGTGTCTTCACTTCAAAACATACCATATGGTGAGGTAGTTGAGGTTGAACAAGAGTTGATAAAAGAAGGACTGCCTGAATCAGAAGTGCTTAGATTATGTGATATACATGGTGAAGTTCTTGAAGGGCATATTGACCTGAGCAGTGCAAAGAAAATCCCTGCAGGACATCCTGTAGATGTATTTATTGAAGAGAATAAGGAACTGCTGAAAGTAATTGAAAAAGCAACTAATCTGATTGAAGTACTGCCTCATATTAGTGATCAGGAATTTCCAAAATATAAGCTTCAGATTCTCACCCAGTTTAACAGTCTGATGGATGTGGATAAGCATTATAAACGTAAAGAATACTTAGTTTTTCCTTATCTGGAGAGAAATGAGATAACTGGTCCTCCTAAGGTAATGTGGGGGAAACATGATGAGATAAGAGAACAGTTAAAGGGTTGTATTGAGTTGCTTAGAACCGGGGAATTGACAAAGTCGGATGTGATAGATGCAAATGACATTTTATTTCATCCGGTACTGAAGGCAATGGCTGATATGACTAAGAAAGAAGAAGAGATACTCTTCCCGATGTGTATGGATACCCTCACAACTGACGATTGGTGGCATATTCATCAACAGACTTTGGAATTTGGCTTTACACTATATGATCCTCAAACAGAATGGAAGCCAGAAGGGGTTACCACAGAAGGATTCGAAAATAAAGGTGTACTCAATGAAAGCGGTAATATTCAGTTGCCCTCAGGAAGTTTTGATGCTGAAGAGATTATGGCTATCCTTAACACAGTTCCATTTGATATGACATTCGTTGACAGGAACGATAAGGTTAAGTACTTTACGCAGGGAAAGGAACGTATTTTTGCAAGGAGTCGTTCTATTATCAATAGAGATGTTCGCCTTTGTCATCCTCCGGGAAGTGTACATATTATTGAGAAAATACTTGAAGACTTTAAATCAGGTAAAGCTTCTCATGCACCTTTTTGGATTCAGATGCAGGGTAAATTCATACACATTGAGTATTTCGCCCTCCGAAACGAACAAGGTGAATATCTGGGCACACTTGAAGTATCTCAGGATCTTTCAGAGTTGAGGAAACTTGAAGGAGAGAAGCGTATATTGTCATATAGTTAAAGAGTTAAGGATATGGAGAAACTGATTATTACACCGAAGACCAAGATTTGCGACTTATTGGAGGCTTACCCTGAGCTTGAAGATACCCTTATTGGTGCTGCCCCTGAGTTTAAAAAACTGAAGAATCCGGTTTTGCGGAAAACCATTACACGTATTACCAATATTGGTCAGGCGGCAACCATTGGTGGCATAAATGTTGAAGAATTGGTTAACCGATTAAGGGAAAAAGTTGGTCAAGGCTCAATTAACTTGATTGATGAAAGTAGTGATAAATATGTAAACACCAAGCCTGAATGGTTTGACAAAGGTACGGTTGTGAATAGTATTGATATCCGTGAAATGCTCAATCGTGGTGAACAACCGGTTCATGAAGTACTCGCCGGTATCAAGAAATTAAACGATAATGAAATTCTTGAAATCATTGCACCTTTTATACCAGCTCCTCTCATTGACAAATCAATCAGTCTTGAATATAAGCACTGGTTGAATAAGGGAGATGGCAAGGTATTTACTATTTATTTTACAAAAGGCTGAAACCTGCTGATTTACTTGTATGATTTAAAAGAGGCTGTCCCAAAAGGACGGCCTCTTTTTGTGTGCCGTGCATGATTAATAACTTGAAGGTGAAAGTCCTTTATGGGGGTTTTTAGCCACCAACCATTAGCCAAGAGCAAGGGTGTCTGCCGTGAGGCAGAATCTGAAAGAAG
>JAEZNO010000005.1 GCA_023441805.1 Bacteroidota bacterium | reverse complement strand
GACTTTATTTCTTTTAAATTCTTCACTGAATGAGCGGTTATGCCGCTCCCTTTGTTCATAATCAAAATAGTTTACTTTTGTCATTACGTTTACCATTTATGGTCAACGTATTTCAGGCATTGACATTGTTCCATTGTTTCATTGTTCCATTGTTCCAATGTTCCATCACCCTTCTTTCAATACCCGCATGGGTCAATTCTATTACCTGTTCGAGTCCTTTTTACTTTAAGCTTTTGCCTTTTGCCTTTAGCCTTCTCATACCAAAAGGGTCGATCTTGTGCGTTGGATTGTCAATTCACTATTCATCATTCACTATTCATCATTAGATTCATTCATCATTACGACAACCAAGTTTCGTTTAGCAACTCGCCCTGAATGCTGATAACCGTTTTCTTTATCGGTATGTGCCTCGAGGCCTGTTGACGGGCGATCTGGGCTATCTGAACTAGTCCGGAGCAACATGGGACTTCCATGATGACCACATTCAGCGTGTTTATGAAACTGTTGTCAATCATTGCAGTAAGCTTCTCAATGTACGACTCCTTATTTGCATCCAGCTTTGGACATGCGATGGCCAGTGTTTTGCCCTTCAGGAATTTGTTATGGAAATTGCCCATTGCAAATGCTACACAATCGGCGGCAAGCAACACATCGGCATTCTTGAAATAACCTGCCATAGGGTTGAGCAAATGTAACTGCACCGGCCATTGGCGAAGCTCGGACGGCGCATCTGCTCCTGAGTTTGATTCTCCGTCTTCATACGATGAAGAACCATTTTCCTTTGCAACTTTATCCATATCTATATCGAAACTCATGGCACGTGAGCCGGGGCAACCACCACCACAATCCGATCCTGCTGACTTAGCCTTTGAAGCTGACCAAACATCTTTAAGCAATTCACCCGGTTTTAATGATGATACCTTAACATCTGAATCCTTTGGCGACATATCTATGTTGTGACTCTTGATATAATCAATTGCCTGTCGGAGTAGTTCTGTTTCGTTGTGTTCACGTAAATGGTCGAGATGCGCAAGGATAGTGTTACGTCCTTTCGGGACCATCATTTCCATTACTTTTACTTCATCATAAGGTTCTGCTTCACGCTCTTCAAGAGTTATTGCGCCTTCAGGGCAATGACCGATGCAGGCTCCCAGCCCGTCGCAAAACAAGTCGCTAATCAGCCTTACTTTTCCATCAATTACCTGCAAAGCTCCTTCATGACAGTTTGGCACACATAAGCCGCATCCGTTACATAGGTCTTCGTCAATCTTAATAATCGTTCTTTTCATTCAATGTGTATATTTAATATTGAGATTTGAATATCGGGTGTATAGTAACAAACTATTTATTAATAGAAATTGGCTCTTTCAACCTGGCTTCCTGCATCAGATCTGACAGTTTCTTATTCCTCAGATACTCGAGGAAGTCGGCTGAGAACTTATTGAGCATAGGCCCAAAGACGCAATTTTCGAAAGGACACTTTTCTTCATTGATTCCACAATAGTGTCCCTGAAAAGCACCATCCATTAATTCGTATATCTGCAACAGGCTGATTTTGGCGGGATCGGCTTTGAGAGTGAAACCGCCATTAGGTCCGCGTGAGGAGTTCAGATAATTGTTTTTCACCAGCACCTGCATCACCTTAGCCAAGTGATTTCGTGATGCTTTGGTACGATCAGCAATCTGATTAACATTAAGTATTTCCTTGCTGTTTACTATCATTGCCATGCTATGAACGGCAAGTGAAGCTGCTTCTGAAATGTTTATTATCTTCGTCACGGGAAATTCGGTATTTGAATGCGCAAATATACAAATACTATTCTTACCTCCAAATGTTTTTCAACATTTACATGAATACTTTCAAGAGATTGATTGCTAAAAGACAGAAAAGAGAGTAAAAAGAGATTAGGGGATTGTAAATGCCGGGTTTGGCTGAACGAAGTTGTGACCATTTCAATATCGTTAAATCAAAATGAAAAAATAGTGATTGTCTCCAAATGACGATACTATCGTTTGTCTTAATTGTAAATTAAAAATTGCACATAGATTATACATTAATTAATCAATATCTGTACAAATATATGTACACATGTGGACTTTATGTGGAGTTCATGTGGACTTAATGTGGATTTAATAACTTAACAGTACAGTAAATTCAGATTAAAAACTTCTTATCGCTGAAAAAATGGTATTCCTAAAACTTGATGAATTGCCCCTGTAAGAGTCATAAGGATAACGAATCGATATAATCGATGAAACGAAAAAATAAGGCCGTCCTTTAAGACAGCCTCCTTTTTTTAGATTATAAAAATTCTAGTTAATCCTTATCAAGTATTGCTTGTATTCTTCGGGCAAGTCATTAATATTAATAATGCCCAACGCCTCCTGAGATTGAGGAATTAGATTAACATTCAAATATTTCTGGTCAAGTTTCCACATTGCACCTGATAAAGGATCTATAATTAACATACCAAGTAACCCACCTAATAAAATATTCCCAAAGTACCATCCATCTAATCTGCTTGTGATTGAAACAACTGATTCTTCGTATCCATTCAATGAAAATTTCACCTGATAACGCGCAGGTGTAAAGAAACCGGCTGCTGATTTTAAATCAAGAAAAACAGGGGTCGCACCTCTGTAGATTTCAATTCCTTTCCTGTCAGTTATCTTACAGTTGCTCCTGAGGGTTCAGAAACAATCTTAACAGGATACTTTGTTCTACTCACAATTGTAGCACAATTGGGTAATAATATCACCATTGATATTACTAATAAACTTAATCTGAAAAAGTTTCTCATGTTGGTTGGTTTTAGTATTACAAATATAAAGATAAATTTAAATGTATTAAATAATAACCATAAAATTTTACTAAGCAAATTAATTAGTAAAATGATCAGCAAGAACTTGCTTCTTAGCATACATCGCAACACTGTGGTTTTTTAGGAATGTGATGAAGTGAGATGAGATGTCGATAGTTAACTTTTCAACGGGTCCTGGATCATTTGTTTGCCTCTTTAAGTTTATCAGGTTTTCCAGTTTTTCTGTCCCCTCAATGCATTGGTAGATATCAAAAAGTGTAATCCGGTGAATGCTTTTGTTGATTGAAAAGCCACCTTTTGGTCCTGCTTTGGATTGAACAAAACCACCAAACGCAAGTTTCTGAAGAACCTTTGCAACATGATGAGGGCTTGAATTGATGGCTTTTGAAATGACTGCTATGCTTAACGGTCTATAAGATGATGACAAAATAACCATGCTTTTAAAAGCAATGGAGGTTCCCTCTGAAAAAGGAAATATTCGTGACATCAGTTTCTTATATTCTTTTATGCAAAGTAAGTAAATGTTTATCAAAAATAAAAAGTTATATGCTAAAGGGATAACTTTGCAAAAATTTTCCACCTTATAACGTAATATGCAGAACATCAGAAACATAGCTATAATTGCACATGTTGACCATGGAAAGACAACACTGGTTGACAGGATTCTATATCAGGGTAAACTTTTCAGGGAAAACCAGGAGATGGGCGATTTGATTCTCGACAGCAATGAACTTGAACGTGAGAGAGGGATTACTATTCTATCGAAAAATGTATCAGTACGGTATAAAGGATACAAGATTAATATAATTGATACACCGGGTCACAGCGACTTTGGCGGAGAAGTTGAGCGGGTACTCAACATGGCCGATGGAGTTCTGTTACTGGTCGATGCATTCGAAGGGCCGATGCCCCAAACTCGCTTCGTGTTGATGAAAGCACTGGCTCTTAATTTGAAACCTATTGTGGTTATTAATAAGGTTGATAAGCCTAACTGTGATCCTGAAGGTGTGCAGGAAGCCGTTTTTGATTTGATGTTTAATCTTGATGCTACCGAAGAACAACTTAATTTCCCCACAGTATTCGGCTCAAGTAAGGAAGGCTGGATGTCGGCCGACTGGCAAAAACCAACTACTGATATCACTTATTTGCTCGATACAATCATTGAATATATTCCTCCATTCATACCTGCTGAAGGTAACACTCAGTTGCAAATTACTTCGTTAGACTACTCTTCGTATGTTGGCAGGATTGCCGTTGGAAGACTCGCGAGGGGTGTCCTCAAAGGTGGTATGAATGTATCGCTGATCAAGCAGGATGGCCGAGCCTTTAAGTCGAAAATCAAGGAATTGTATGTGTTTGAAGGTCTTGGAAAAGAAAAGATCAAAACCGAGGTATATCCCGGTGAAATTTGTGCACTGCTCGGTATTGATGATTTTGAAATTGGCGATACCATTGCTGATTTTGATGACCCTGAAGCTTTAAGCCCTCTTACTATCGATGAGCCCACCATGAGCATGCTCTTTACTATAAACAATTCACCTTTCTTTGGCAGGGAAGGTAAGTTTGTTACTTCAAGGCATCTGCGTGAACGACTCTTTAAAGAAATAGAGAAAAACCTTGCCATGCGAATTGAGGAGACCGATTCACCTGACACTCTTATAGTGTTCGGCAGGGGCATCCTTCACCTTTCTATTTTGGTTGAAACCATGCGTCGCGAAGGATATGAATTGCAATTAGGTCAACCTCAAGTGATTATTAAGAAGATTGATGGTGTTGATTATGAGCCTGTTGAAGTTCTAACGGTTCATGTCCCGGAAGAATTTTCAGGCAAGGTGATTGAACTTGTTACCCAGCGAAGAGGTGAAATAGTCACCATTGAAACCAAATCCGATAGGATTCATCTTGAATTTACAATTCCTTCACGTGGAATTATCGGCTTAAGAAATAATGTACTGACGGCTACTGAAGGCGAAGCCATTATGGCACACCGCTTTAAGGAATTCCAGCCATGGAAGGGTGAAATATCAGGGCGACGAAACGGTTCACTTATTGCCATGGAAACAGGTACTGCAATTGCATATTCGATCGATAAACTGCAGGATCGTGGTACGTTTTTTGTCCATCCCAACGAAGAAGTTTATGCCGGCCAGGTTATCGGAGAGCATATCCGTCCCGATGATCTGCTTATAAATGTTACTAAAACCAAGAAGTTAAGTAATGTTCGTGCATCAGGGTCGGATGAGAAGATATTTATAACACCGGCAGTCAAATTTTCATTGGAAGAATCAATGGAGTACATCGGTAAGGATGAGTACCTTGAAGTAACCCCCCGTTCTCTGCGAATGCGCAAAATAATGCTTGATGAACATGAACGTAAACGTCAAATGAAACAGTAAAAGTCACTTAAAGTCCTATAAAATGAAAAAATCATTTCTCACTCTGGTTTTGTTATCAACTTTTATCCTCAACAGTTGCGATATTCTTGATCAGGCTGCTCAGGTAGCCATGCTAAGTAAGTGTCAGTTCAGATTAAGTACTCTGACAAATGCTAAGCTTGCGGGTGTTAACATTCAGAACATCAGTAATTATAAAGATTTCTCAGCTCTTGATATCGCTAAATTGGGAGCTGCATATGCATCCGGTAGTCTGCCACTCACTTTTACACTGAATGTCGACATTAAAAATCCTAATACCCGTCCGGCAGGGATGACAAAACTCGACTGGATTCTCTTGATAGATGATGTGGAAAGATTGAATGGCATTGTAGAGAAAAATATTTCTGTTCCTGCAAATGGTGGTATTGCCACATTGCCAATGGATCTTAAAATCGATCTGATGAAGGTGGTTGAAGCTAAAAACCTCGAATCATTGGCCAATTTTGCCATGAACCTGGCAGGAGCTGGTAATAAGCCAACACGCGTGAGCATGAAGGCAAAACCTACAATTAATGTTGGTACATCGGCAATTGCCTATCCAGGCTATATTACTGTGGGAACTGAGTTTTAAGGGTTAAACCAGTTTTTTTCGTAGTTTGGTAATGAGTGCCATCTCTGTCTCATCAACACTTTCATCTGATGATGCAATATGAAGAGCCAGGCGCAGGCACATGTTCTTTATTCTCTGTTGAAGGTTGTTGCCATTCATCTCGATGAATTTTGAAAACATCGAAAAGGCATCCCTCGCTGAGGCATTCATCTTTCGCAGCTTATTGAATTCGGCTCCCAGACACACAACATCTGCCGAACCGGAGTACTTAATTTCATCATCAATGAAATTAAAAATTTGTTCTATTTCCTTTTCTTTAACTTCACCATTAGCTTTGGCAACTGCATATGCCATGCGTCCTATCTCTGTATATATCAAAATTGTATCCATCACCTTTATTTTGTTGGAACTACATTGTAGAACAATCAATTATCCTGCCAAATAGCCAAATGACAAAATATCGAAATAAAAGGTTTGAATTCTATAAACAACTGTACCTGAGTCCCCTGAAAAATTAGAAATTAAGGAACAGTTAGTTCACAATCTGTGGAAGGAACGCTTCGGAAATTTTATTGTTGGTGAATAAGTTTGAATGCGATTGTTTAATTATCTCGTCTACCTTCTTGCAACTGGTTAAACACTACATTCCGACTACAATTAGTGGTACTATTTAGGTCGTTATATGGTCGTTAGCTGGTTACAAAATGGGTAAGATTTTATGACTTGAATAATTATTTTGTTTAATGTAATATATTATATTATGAAATAAAGGTTAAACAAAACATGACATTATGCACGAAGCAACTTTCCTTTGTTAACAAAGTAGTTTAATCGTTCGTTCAACTTTTTGAAATTGCTTTCATTGATAAGCATAGCAATATCATTTAGTGAAAACACAGTTCGTGTGTCGCTAAAGATTGATAAAATCAAATCATTGTTTCGGGAACTGTTCATTGGAAAAATTTCAATGTTCAGTTCACAAAACTAAAAAATAATTCTAATTTTTCCAACTACTTGACCTGCACTGACGTAATTTTTTTGGTTGAATAAGTGGTGAGGATAAGTGAATTAATATGAATGCGGTGGCAGGAGTATTTGTTTGGGTAATTAGTTATTCAAAGCAGGTAGGTAAGGTTGAACAGTTAAGGGCCGGGTAGCGGTGGTGAAATGACCGGCGGCTGATTTCAAAGATTTTCGTA
This sequence comes from Bacteroidota bacterium, assembly GCA_023441805.1. GTDB lineage: Bacteria > Bacteroidota > Bacteroidia > Bacteroidales > Lentimicrobiaceae > Lentimicrobium. Next base: position 30,394 of record JAEZNO010000005.1, on the reverse strand, counting down.
CTTTTGCAAATTCATTTAGAATCGGAAGCCTTTATGTTTGAGAATTTAAGCGATAAACTAGACAGAGCGTTTAAGACCCTTAAAGGGCAAGGATATATCACTGAAATAAATGTTGCTGAGACCCTTAAGGATGTCAGAAAAGCATTGCTTGATGCTGATGTAAGCTACAAAGTTGCTAAACAATTTACCGACACTGTTAAGGAAAAGGCATTAGGTGCTCATGTTTTGACGGCTGTATCGCCCGGACAACTTATGGTTAAGATTGTCCACGACGAGTTGGCCGATCTTATGGGTGGCGTAAACTCTGAAATTAATCTTAAAGGTACACCTGCAGTAATTCTGATTGCAGGACTTCAGGGTTCGGGTAAAACTACATTTTCGGCCAAGTTAGCCAATTACCTGAAAACTAAGCGTAACAGAAAAGTGCTTTTGGTAGCAGGTGACGTTTATCGTCCTGCAGCTATTGAGCAGCTAAAAGTGCTGGGTGAGCAGATAGGAGTAAAGGTTTACACAATTGAAGGAAGCACTGATCCTGTCAATATCGCAAAGCAGGCTATTGCACACGCAAAAGAATTTGATATCAACACTGTGATCATCGATACTGCCGGTCGTTTGGCTATCGATGAGCAGATGATGCAAGAAATTGCTTCGATAAAAAAGGCAGTTACTCCACAGGAGACTCTTTTTGTTGTTGATTCAATGACCGGTCAGGATGCTGTTAATACAGCAAAGGCCTTTAATGAAAGACTGGACTACGATGGAGTAGTACTGACAAAATTGGATGGTGACACACGCGGCGGAGCAGCTCTTACGGTTAGATCGGTAGTTAACAAACCCATAAAGTTTGTGGGTTTAGGTGAGAAGATGGATGCAATTGACATCTTCTATCCTGCACGTATGGCCGACCGTATTCTTGGCATGGGTGATATTGTTTCGTTAGTTGAACGCGCCCAGGAACAGTTCGACGAAGAACAGGCTAAGAAACTGCAACAAAAACTCTTAAAAAATCAATTTAACTTCAACGATTTCGTTGCCCAGATTAAGCAGGTTAAGAAAATGGGTAATGTCAAGGACCTTATCTCAATGATCCCTGGTGTAGGAAAAGCAATCAAAGACATTGACATTGATGATAATGCATTTAAAGATATTGAAGCCATGATTTCATCAATGACACCCTATGAGCGTGAAAATCCTTCGGTTCTTAACGGAAGTCGTCGTAAGCGTATCGCACTGGGAAGTGGTAAGGATATTTCGGAAGTTAACAGACTAATAAAACAATTTGAAGATACTTTGAAGATGATGAAGCTAGTATCGGGTGGCGGAGGCAAGAATACTTTGAACGCTATGCGAAACATGCAACGTATGTCATCAGGACGAAAACGTTAACCTAACAAGCCCAATATGAAATTGATCGATGGCAAACGGATTGCTGAAGAGATAAGAAAATCAATAGCAGCTGAGGTTGCCGAAATTATTGATTCAGGTGGCAATCCGCCACACTTGTCAGCCGTACTGGTTGGAAATGATCCCGCAAGCGAGTCGTATATTAGTGGTAAGGAGAAAGCTTGTAAAAGTGTAGGATTTACTTCAAGTGTATATCGATTGCCTGAAACCACAACTCAGGAGGAGTTGCTGGAGGTAGTTGATTTTTTGAATAATGACCCCGAAATAAGCGGGTTTATAGTACAACTTCCTTTACCGGGTCATCTGGATGCCGACGAAGTACTTCAAAGAATAAATCCAGCCAAGGATGTTGACGGATTCCATCCCGAGAATATCGGCAGGATGGTTACCGGATTACCCGGCTATGTACCGGCAACACCCGCCGGAATCATGATGCTTCTTGAAAAAGAAGGAATTATTACTTCAGGCAAGCAGTGTGTTGTCCTAGGCCGAAGCAATATTGTTGGAACTCCCATGAGTATTCTTTTGTCACGTAAGGGAGTTGACTCAACAGTAACCTTATGCCATAGTAAGACTAAAAACCTTGAGGAGATTTGCTCACAAGCTGATATATTAATTGCAGCTTTGGGTAAACCGAAATTCGTAACAGAAAATATGGTTAAGAAAGGAGCCGTAATTATCGATGTAGGCATACACCGGATTGAGGATTTGTCTCCCAAAGGTTACCATATTGTCGGTGATGTTGATTTCGAAAGGGTTGCATCGAAATGCAGTTATATTACTCCTGTACCGGGTGGAATAGGCCCGATGACTATTGTAGGGCTGCTCTCGAATACCATGAAGGCATACCGTGCAAGTCAGAAAACTGAAAATTAGAATACAAAATAACTTCAGTGGCTGAAACAGGTTTTTATTTAAGGTAAAACTGTAGTATTTGTCACGTGAAAAGATTTTTGTTTGTTTACCTAACGCTTATACTTACTGTTTCGGCTTCCGCACAACAGCGGGGATGTACTGATACAACTGCCATAAACTTCAATCCTGAAGCTGTAGTAAATGATGGCTCATGTATATATGCGCCTGTTGCATACAAACCGCCGATTTTGGTACGAAAGCTGCCAAAAACCGTAAATGAGACTTCGGGACTTATCTATTGGAGAGACAGTTTCTGGACACTTAATGACAGTGACAATAAAAATGAGCTTTACCGCCTGAATCCTATAAATGGGAAAGTAATACAGACAATTATAATTTCGAATGCTTCAAACTACGACTGGGAAGAAGTAACCCAGGATGATGACTATATTTATATAGGTGATTTTGGAAATAACTATGGCAACAGGGAGAATTTGAGGGTTTTTAAGATTCACAAGTCTGATATCCCTGACTCGGTTGATGTATCAGTAATCGCTGATACTATTGCATTCCGTTATGGTAATCAGGATGACTTTACAACTAAGAATCTGAGTAATGACTTTGACTGTGAAGCTATGATAGCTTTAGGCGATAGTCTTTATCTGTTTTCAAAGAACTGGGTTTCAGGAACCACACGGGTTTATGCTCTGCCTAAGAACAGGGGCAATTATGTAATTTCTCCTATAGATGAGTTTGATGTTAACGGCTTGATCACCGGTGCTGCTTTTGACCATGACAATTCACGAATTGTGCTAATCGGTTATAGAAATTACTTTCCTTTTGTGTGGATACTGAGTGATTTTCAAAAGAATAGATTCTTCAGCGGGAACAAGAAACGAATAGATTTCAAGGAATTATTTGGAACACAGACTGAGGCCATTACTTATACATCCGATGATATTTTTGTTATCTCTTGTGAAAAGACACCTTTGCAAAATGCAAGGTTGTTTAAAATGGAAGGGAAAATACAAGACATAAGGAAAAGGGCAAGAGATAGAAACAAAACTGACTCAAACTAATAAGTTGCCGGTTCCGGTAATTAATAAAATTACCTATTTTTACTGTTAAATGATTGTTATATGAAGCTCTTCAACCGGATAGTCGTGATTGTTTATCTCATCTCTTTGAGTGCCTGGGCGCAGGGTCAGGATAACAGTCGTGCCGGTAAATTCCATGCAAAAGCACTTGCTTATTATAATGCTTCGGCTTATGATGAAGCATTGGAAGAAGTAAATAAAGCAATAAGGGCTGATGACAATTATATTAAGGCATGGCTGCTTGCCGGAGATATATACTCATTAAAAGGCTCAAAGTTACAGGCAATTGAATCGTATAAAAAGGCCATTTCAATTGATTCATCATTCTTTATACCTGCAAATTATATTCTGGCAAACCTTCTCTTTGAAAATGGTGATTATGAAGAGAGCCTAATTTATTACCAGAAGTATGCCAATTATCCGCAAATAAGAGAAGCTGAGAAAGTACGGCTTGAGAAAAATGTTGAAACAGCACGATTTCGCATTGATGCCATAAAGAATCCCGTTCCTTTTCATCCTGTTAATTTGGGTCAAAATGTTAACTCCGAAGGGTACGAATTTGTAAATTACATCAGTCCTGACAATGAGCGTTTGTATTTTACAAGGCGCATGACTAGCGGGATTCGCAGGGATGAACAGTTCTATTATTGTAACAGATTGAACGATTCCACCTGGTCAGAAGCTATAGATATTGGCCCGCCGATAAATACTGATGGAGACGAAGGTGCAATGGCCATATCTCCTGACGGACAGTATCTTTTTTTCTCCGGATGCAATAATCCGAACACCTTTGGCAGTTGTGATCTATTTGTTTCAAAGCGTAAAGGAAGCGGTTGGAGCGAACCTGTCAATCTGGGGCCGGTTATAAACACTGATGCATGGGAATCACAGCCGAGTTTTTCATCAGATGGTAAGACTTTGTATTTCGTTAGTAACCGGCCGGGTGGCTTTGGCGGAAGCGATATTTGGATTACTCAACTTACTGATGACGGACTTTGGACGGAACCTGTTAATGCAGGTGAGATGATAAACACCAAAGATGCTGAACGAGGCCCATTTATACATCCCGATGCCAAAACACTATACTTTTCCTCAAACGGTCATACCGGAATGGGCAAAGGCGATATCTTTTATTCAGTATTGAACGATGGCAAATGGTCAAAACCAATCAACCTTGGTTATCCCGTGAATACAAAGGATGATGAAATAACACTGATAGTTGATAATCAGGGGAAAAAGGCATATTATTCGTCAATGAAGGAAAATGGTTTCGGCTTGCAGGATATATATATGTTCGATTTGCCTGAAACAGCAAAGCCGGGTCTTATTTCATACATCAAGGGCAAAGTCTTAGATAGTGTTACAAAACACCCTCTGGCAGCATCTATAAGATTGCTCGATCCGATAAGTGGAGATACAATTATATCTTCAAACTCAAATAGTAATGATGGCAATTACTTTCTCGTGATACCTGCCGGACAAAAGTACGCAATGAATGTGGAAAGGAATGGTTACCTGTTCTTTTCAGCCCATTTTAACCTTGAGGAAGAGAGTAACTATTTTAATCCATTCGTGAAAGATATCTTACTCAAACCAATAAAAGAAGGTGAATCGATCATCCTGAGGAATGTTTTCTTTGCAACTGATAGTTTTAATCTGCTTCCTGCATCAAAAGCTGAGCTGCAACAATTGGTGAGACTCTTGTTGAACAACAAAAATATGCAGATTGAGATCAGCGGGCACACTGACAATGTAGGAGGTGAAAAATACAATGATGAACTTTCAACCAAGCGTGCTAAGTCAGTTTATAATCACCTGGTTGAATCAGGTGTTGAGCCAAAAAGATTGCGGTATCGCGGGTATGGATATTCAAAACCCTTATCAAATAATATCACCGAAGAAGGTCGAAAACTAAACCGACGAACGGAGATTGTTGTCACAGGTATGTAATTGAAACAATCGAAACCATTCTCAAAAGTTGCCTATTTTTGTGGTGTTAGCAAGTCACTATGTTCCGATTCAAACTCTTCCTTATACTAATAATCTTACTGCCGTTTGCTTTAAATGCCCAGGTAATTTTTGAGCATAGCGATACCTCAAGATTTGTCTTTAAATATGTCCCATATGAGCGGTCGCTAAACAATAAAGCACTCAACCAACTGGCTCTCGCACATCTGAAGGTTCCTGAAAAGACTTCGTTTAATTACACATTGAGGCACAGATATACAGTGAGTTACCGACAGAATGATTCACTTTATATACTTCTTGATGTTAAACCGCTAGAAATAACCGGTGACATTAACCTCAGAGATTATAACCTCGAAAAACTACTGGTGCCCTCAGCATATAATGTTAGGATTTCAGTCGACAATCCCCGGCGTGGTGAAATTTTAAATTATCAACGGGTTGTTGTAATGGATGAGGGGATGACTGAGGTAGGTGCTTTTCCTGATTCACTCTGGAATGAGGCAACTCAGGTTAAGGTTAATATACTGGGACTAAGCTTTACAGAAGATGATTATCGTAAGATGGAATTGGAGCTGATGTCGATTCGTAACTATTATGCATCATCTCTATTAGCCGACACACTTCTGAGAAAAATTCAGAAAGCACGAAAGAAATCCAATTCCCTTGAGGATGCAGTTAAAACATACATTATTGCCACCAAGGGCATTTATCTCATAGAAGAATCAATGAATGCTACTTCGGAAGTTGTTCCGGGAGCCGACCCCTTAAGATTAGCACAAAAGATTCCCATAGTGAAATATAACCTCTCTGAATACACTGAATTTATTAATAAGAGTGAGATTGAGTTGCTTAAAGGAAATATGTATGAAGAATTTGCTTCAGCTTATATAAACAGTCTGCGTGAGGCAATATTACTTTCGAGGAAGGTTGATTATTACAGCAGTCCTTTTTTCTATAAGCTATTTGCCAACTCCATAAATGCATGGCAATTACAATCAGCTTATTCGCTATTTGCCAATGAACTGAAATCAAGAGGTATAAAGAATTTTGATGTATCAAAACTTACGCATGCTATTCTGAGAGAGTATATTAATGAAAGTGCCAATCTGATAAAATCTAACCGGTATGTTGAAGCCGTTGATTTACTATCGGGAGCGTTAAAATTCATGAACCTTACACCTTATGATCATTTGACCGATAATATTGAGAATGCACTTACTGAAGCACGCAAAGGGTTGGTCTCATCATATACTGAAATAATGCAAAAAGCACTTGACAAGAATCTTGTCTCGCTTGCAGAAAAATACCTTGAAGAGATAGAAAATTACACTACAAGGTACAACATGACTAACTCCACCAATGGGCCTTTTAAGGACATTTATGTCCGAATGGCTGAAAGTTATATCAAATTGGGTCACAACTCAATTTCGGCAGGCAGATTTAACGATGCATTGTCAGAATTTGAAAAGGCAATTGATTTATTAAATGGATATCAAGACTTCTTGAAGGAGAAGGCTGAGGGAGGACTTTTGATTGCAGTCAGGTCAATTTATCACAGAATGATAAACATGACAGAAGCTGCCATATCCGCCGGTGATTACCCTAAGGCTGCCGGTGCATTAGAGGATGCCATTCATTTTGCTTCATCATATCCGGCATTTTACCCTGATAAATCTTATCAGTTTGAATTAGAAACAAGAATCGCACATCAAAAGTATAATTCACTCTTGCAAAATTGTGCTAAAAATGCCAAACTTCATGTGAGTGATGATGTGTTGATTAATTTGACCGAGGCAGTAGAACTATTGAATAAATATCATTTCTCAAATCATGAACTGTTAGATACATTAACAATACGATTAGGCATTCCGTATTTGAATGAAGAGTATACCAGGGCACGACAGGCTTACTGGGCTTCACAACCCGATAGTGCATTAAGAATAGCAAATGAAGCTTTGGCTATGGCAAGTCGTTTGGACTTAAATAATATGCAGATAGTGAAAGAACAGCATGAGAAAATTCTTGCATTAGCCGGCGAAACATGGTGTAATGAGGCAAGAGGAAAATATAATTCGCTTCTGACAGAGGTGAGAGATTTATTTAAGAAAAATAAGATTGAATCTGCAATTTCAAAATCAAACGAAGCAAAAGACCTTGCTTTCAAGAAAGCAGGATGCGGCTTGACAACTTCAGAAGTTAACAGGTTATTGAATGAGTTTAAGCATCAAATAAGATGGAATGGCCTGGTTGCCGAAGCATTTGAGTTGTTGCAAGAGAAAAAGTTTGTTGAAGCTACATCCTTGATTCAGCAGGCTGAATCAATATACAGCTATTATAACCTTGATACAACGGGACTGCCTAATGTCGGATATTTTGATCTTGCAATGAAATCAGACGACATAGAGCTTATAAAATTTGCGATAAGCAATTTGATATCACATGACCATCCTGAGCAGGCCTTCATTTTACTTGATAAACTTAGAACCTCAGGTTATCCTGAGGCACTGTCGACCACTCTGCAGGAATCCCTGGGCCGCAACCTGGCAATAAAGGATAAAAACGAAACACCTGACTTGAACATCAGAGTCATGCTCAAAAATTACACCAAAGGAAATGAGTGGTTTACAAGGTTTGAGAGCGTATACAAGTATTACGCTGCAGGCAAATAAACCTGATACATTTTAAATATCCCCTTAATTTCTGCACTTTTTAACATTGATTCATTGGCTTTTGCCACAATACTTCTATATTTGTGATAATTATATCTATTTAGTAATTCTATAATTATAAGAGATGAAGCTATTACTTATCAGCAATTCGACAAATCCGGGAGAACCATATCTTGACTGGTGTAAAAATGAAATAAAGAACTATTGCGATACTCATGGAGTAAAGAAGGTACTGTTCATTCCATTTGCAGGTGTTTCATTTTCGTATGACGAGTATGAACAGAAGGTAAAAAATGTATTCAATACACTTGGGTTAGATCTTTATTCAATACATAAAGAAGGTGATCCGCTGAAAGCCATACAGGAAGCTGAGGCAATTGCCGTTGGCGGTGGCAATACATTTCACCTGGTTCGCGAAATGCAACGCTTAGGCCTTATGAAAGCTATAAGTGAGCGTGCTCACCAGGGTGTGCCGTATATGGGTTGGAGTGCAGGGTCAAATGTAGCTTGTCCTACTCTTAGAACAACAAACGATATGCCCATAGTTGAGCCTAAGAGTTTTAACTGTATGGGTTTAATTCCTTTTCAAATAAATCCTCATTATTTGGATGCACATCCGGCTAATCATGGCGGTGAAACCAGAGAACAGCGTATTGAAGAATTTCTTGTAGCAAATAAAGATATCTATGTAGCAGGATTGAGAGAGGCTACATTACTTTTGCTTGAAGATCAGAAACTTACTCTTAAAGGAAGGAATCCTATGAGAGTATTTAAGTTTGGGACTTCACCGGTTGAAATGAATCCCGGTGATGATATCGGGTTTTTATTATCACAGTTAGCATAAAGGTACATTGTGACGGTAATATACCGTTACAGCCTGTTTTATGCTTAAAAAATGAGCTCACAAGGCAATTCATCGTACAAAACCGAATTGCTGATTAAATAACATTAATTCATTTTATTATGGTGTTTAATTTACCCCCGTTGCCATATGCTACCAATGCATTGGAACCTGTAATCAGCGAAAAAACAATTAGTTTCCATTATGGGAAACACCATCTGGCTTATGTAAATAATCTCAATAATCTGATAAAAGGAACCAGGTTTGAGGCTTTAGAACTTGAGCAAATAATCAGGGAGGCCGATGGAGCAATTTTTAATAATGCCGCCCAGGTATGGAATCATACATTTTTCTGGGAGTCCATGTCGAAAGGTGCTACTACTCTCGGCCTGACATTAATGACTGCAATAAATGATGAATTTGGCTCACTCGATAAATTTATTGAGCAGTTTACTGAAGCAGCCACTAAGTTATTCGGATCAGGGTGGGTTTGGCTTGTTGTCGATGATTCGAAGAAATTGAAGATCATGCAGACATCAAATGCCGCAAATCCGATGACAGAAGGTTACATCCCAATACTGACACTTGATGTATGGGAGCATGCATATTACCTCGATTACCATAATCGCCGTCCCGATTTCATAAAAGCCTTTTGGGGTATTGTTGATTGGGAAAGAGTATCAGCCAGATTTAATGCACTCTTAAAATAAACTAATTATAAAACTAAGTCAAGCTTATGAAACGTGTACTTCTACTCATTGCCATTTTTTTTACCGTATTAATTTCAAATGCTCAGGTAGTAATTAATGAGGATTTTGCCGGCTCTTTTCCTCCTTCAGGATGGTCAATTGATGCTCATGCAGGCAACTGGTCGTCTCAAACTTCAGCCAATGCAGGTGGTACTGCTCCTGAAGCTAATTTTTATTACTACCCCAACTTTGTCGGAATCTCACGACTGATATCTCCTTCAGTTGATCTTACCGGACATTCGACTGTATTAGTTCAGTTTAATCATTTCGTTGACCATTATAGCGGGCCATATAAAATTGGCATTGCAACCAGGTCAAACGGTGGTGAATGGTTAACTTCCTGGGAATTGTCACTTAATAGTTCAGTGCCTGCAACTGAAGTGATGGTAACATTAAATGATGTAAATACCGGAGCTTCAAATTTCCAGTTTTGCATCTATTTTTCAGGCGACAGTTATAACCTCAATTCATGGTCAATTGATAATATCAGGTTGATTATACCGGCAGCAACTGATCTTGCTGTTGCTGGAACTTCTGTTCCTACTTACCTAATTTCTGATTACGTTACCGCAAATATTTCAAATATCGGATTAGCTGATATTTCAAGTTTTAAAGTAAACTGGCAATTGGATGAAAGTGATGTACACACTTTTGATGTTACAGGAGTCAATCTTGCATTAGGTGATGGATACACTTATGTGAGCAATGAAGTACTCACACCGGAATCGGGGTTGCACAATTTAAAAATCTGGATTTCTAATGTTAATGGTAATGTTAATCCTGACGATAATCCGGATAATGATATTTATGTAAAAGTTCTTAGTGTTCCATCCGAGACAGTTCAGAAAGTTCCATTTTTTGAGGAGTTCACCAGTTCAACATGTGGTCCATGTGCTAATTTTAACAACAGCACTTTTAATCCGTTCCTTGAAACAAATGGTGATCAATTAGTTTTTGTAAAATACCAGATGAATTGGCCCGGTTCAGGTGACCCATATTACACTCAGGAAGGCGGTGTAAGAAGTGCATATTATTCAGTGGGAGCTGTTCCGATGTTATATGTGGAGGGAAAAAATGTTTCAACTTCAGGTTCTGCCGTTAACAGTGCATTTAATGGTTCTTTGAATACACCGGCTTTTATTGATTTCAGCAGCAATTTTGCTATCCTTGATGAAAATAACCTTCTCATCAGAGGCCAGTTTAAAAGCTATGCACATCTGTATAATACTACATTGCATATTGTAGTCTTTGAAAATGTCACTACCGGAAACGTAGGATCAAATGGTGAGACTGAATTTCATCATGTGATGATGAAAATGGTGCCTGGTGCATCAGGACAGCTTTATGCTGAAATTCCTGCCGGTGAAGTTCAAACTTTCGAACACACTGTTGATATGTCGTCAACGTTTGTTGAAGATATGGAAGATTTGAGTGTGGCATTATTCCTTCAGGACCCCGATACTAAGGAGGTGTTTCAGGCTGCATATGCTTATAAAAGTGCTGTGGGAGTAAAAGATATTCAACCGGAGATGCTAAGTATATATCCAAATCCTGTGTCTGATCAGTTGAATATCCTCATACCCGAAACTGCAGGTAAAGAAGTGAAAATTGAAATACTCAATTCGTTGGGAACCGTTGTAAAGTCGGTTACTTTAAAGGGAACATCAACCTATTCACTGAAAAATGATCTTGGCAAAGGAATTTATACAGTAAGGGTAATAGGTGAAGGTCAATTATTTACCGGTAAATTTATTAGTTCAAAATAAACTAAAAGTTTGCATTGGATGCATAAATTTACATACTTTTATATACCAAGAAAAATATTTAATCCTTAACACGTAACAAATTAATAATCAGGCGCAAATGAAAAAACTTCTACTCATTATTTTAGGAGCACTCCTCGTTGGCAGTGTTCAGTCGCAGGTTATTTTCGAGGAGTCATTTAGTGGTGGTGCAATACCAATCCCGGGATGGATGATTCTAGGAAATCAGCAGAATTTTGATAATCCTCAGACCGCTAAGGCAGGTGGAACAGCTCCGGAGCTAGTAATTGATAACAATCCTTCATTCCCCAATACTACTATGAGGATTATTTCACCGCAGATCAACACAACAGGTGCTTCTAAGCTGGTTATCAGGTTTAAGCACATGTTTGAAAAAGCAGGTGGAGCATCTTCATTTACAATTGGCGTGGATACCCGCGTAAGTGGTGGTTCATGGAATAATGTCTGGACAAAATCAGCAACTGCAACTATTAATGCTGAAGGAGTTACTATTATTGTTACTAATGCGAATGTAGGCGCATCAAATTTCCAGTTCAGCTTCTTCGTTACCGGTGCAAGCACTGCTTTCAGCAGCTGGAATATTGACGATGTTGAAGTAGTTAAACCTCTTGATCTGGATGCAGCTATTGCTTCAGTTGATCTTCCACAACTTTTTACAGGTCCCCAGCAAATAAAGGGTAAGGTTTCAAATCTTGGAAATACTGCTGTTACATCAGTTGATGTTAATTGGAAAGTTGATGATGGTGACACCCACACCACTCAACTGGCAGGATTGAACCTATCTACAGGTATGTCAGCTGATTACACTTCTGCTGATATTCTTAACCTGCCCGAAGGTGAATATAATCTGTACGTTTGGATATCAAATGTAAATGGCGGAGAAGTGGATGATAATCCTGCTAATGATACTTTAGTAAGAGCACTGTCAATTCCTGACAGACTTATTTTCTATAAACCATTGTTTGAGGAATTCACCAGTTCAACTTGTGGTCCATGTGCAACATTCAATAATGGTACTCTTAATCCATTCCTGGCCGGTCATACAGATGATGATCTGACTCTCATTAAATATCAAATGAACTGGCCGGGATCTGGTGATCCATATTATACCGCTGAAGGTGGTACAAGAAGAGGTTATTATGGTGTTAACGCTGTTCCTGATTTGTATGTTGATGGTAGTAAAGTGGCAACAAGTGCTGCTGGTGTTAATAATGCTTACAATGCTACAGCAGGTACAATGGCCAATGTTGCTATTGAATCAACACACACAATTTCAGGCAATAATGTAATTATTAACTGTAACATTATTCCTTATCTAAATTATAGCAATGTTAAGGTTCATATTGCAATTGTTGAGAAGAAAACAACTCAGAATGTTGCTACCAATGGTGAAACTGAATTTCACCATGTTATGATGGATATGGTTCCAACCGGAAATGGCACATCTGCTAACCTCGTTGCCGGACAAACTCTTAACTATCAGCATACGGTCGACATGTCATCAACCAATGTTGAAGAGATGAATGATCTGATGGTTGCCATTTTTATCCAGCAAAGCGATAAGAAAATTGTACAATCAGGCTATTCAGTTGAGTCAGGTGCTGTAGTTACAAGCAGCATCCCGAATAATGCTATAAACGTTCCTGTTGGAGATCCTATAGTCATTAATTTTTCACAACCTGTAAGGAAAATTGGCGGTGTTGTTTTAACAAACGATAATGTTGCCAGTGTTATAAATTTCAGAAAAGGTGATGTAACAGGTGAACCTGTTGGTTTCACAGCAACAATCAATGATGCTAAAACTGCAATTACCATTACCCCAAATCCAAATTTGGCATACAATCAGGCATATTATCTTGAAGTATTGCCACTTGAGAACTATAGCTCTGTACCGACTCAAAGCTTCATTATTAATTTCACAACATTATTGAACATTGGTGTTCCTTATGTACCTGTGATTGACTTTAAAGTATATCCTAACCCTGTTACAAATACTTTATACGTTAGCGATATAACAAACGTTAAGACTCTTGAAGTTTACAGTATAGTTGGTAATTTGTTACAGACTATTGAAGTAACAGCAGCTTCAGGACAACAGTCAATCAACGTAAATTCTCTTCCTGCAGGGTTGTATATCTTAAAAGCTAAATCAGCAGGTAGTGAAAAAGCAGTTAGATTTGTAGTTACAAGATAGCTAACAGCCCCATTATAGAAAAAAAAAGAGCCTTCGGTCGAGGGCTCTTTTTTTTATGCCCTTAAAAATTCAGAAGAGATTTCTTTACAACCGGCATATTACGATAATACCAAAAGCCAATGAGCAGGCATAGGCCGGCTGCAACGGCAAGAGTAGTTTGTACGCCGGCAAATTCAGTAATACTACCGATAAGGAAACTACCAATGGGTGTAAATCCCATGAACGACATACTATAAAATGCAACCACCCGGCCTCTCATATTCTCAACAACCACAGTCTGAAGCAGTGTATTGCAAGCTGCGAATAAAGCCACCATACCGAATCCTGTAATGATGAGTGCTACCATCGAGATCCAGAAAACATGCGATAATGTAAAAATCCCCAATCCAATGCTGAACATTAGAGATGATGAGAAGATTATGTTTGGGAATTTCGATACAGACTTCTGATTGGCAAGCAATAATGCACCCATAAGTGCTCCTGCCCCCAATGCTCCGGTTAGAAAGCCGAGAGTTTGTGAGTCACCTGCCAGTATGACTTTGGCAAACACAGGCATAAATACCTGAAAAGGAAGCCCAACAAGACTTACAACAATCACAACGAGAATCAATATTCTTATATGAGCGGTTCCAAACGCATATTTTATACCACTAATGAGATCAGAAAATATTGATGTTTCACTTTGAACCTTAACAAATGGGGCTGTGCGCATCATCAATAGTGAAGCAACTACTGCAATATAGCTCAGTCCGTTAACCAAAAAGCAGACACCTTCGCCTGCAACAGCAACTAAGAATCCGCCGATAGGCGGACCTATGAAGCGTGCTGAATTGAACATCGTAGAATTGAGGGCAATTGCGTTGGGAAGATCTTTACGATCATCAATGATATTTACCAGGAATGCATGACGAAAAGGATTATCGATGGCAAAAGCAATACCGTTGATTACAGCACCAATGATGATTATAGGAATAGTTATTTTGTCGGTAAGTGTCAGTATAGCCAGTCCCAATGCAATAGTCATAGCGGTTATCTGTGTAGTTATCAGTACATTCCTGCGGTTGAGTTTATCAGCAAATACTCCCGCAAAAGGTGTGACGAAAAATGCAGGGATTTGGGAGGCAAAACCAACTACACCGAGTAAGAATGCCGAATCAGTAAGTCGGAACACAAGCCAGCCCATTGCAATGTTCTGTATCCAGTTACCGGGCAATGAGATTATCTGGCCAAAAAAGAAAAGTCTGAAGTTAGGATGACGGAGTGATCTGAATGTTTCCACGACTAATGTTTCCACCGTTTATGTGACCAAAGCCAATCTGACGGGCTACTAATTATGTCATCTTGCAATAATTGAGCATATTGCGTAAGGACTGTACTGTAATCAGCAGTATCGACAGGAATAAACCGTACAGAATAATAGCCTCTGGCCACTTTCCTGATGGATATATATATAACAGCAGCGTGAGTTGCTTTAGCAAGTTTTGAACCACCGGTAAAGAACGTTGTAGGTTGATTCAGGAAGTTCAATTCGTCAGGGTCTTCAACCCTTGCGGGCGATTGGTCACCAATAAAAATATATAATGCCTGCTCATTTTTATGGCTAAGAATATACCTGGCTGCATTAGCCATAGGAAGAAGTTTCATTCCAAATCTTAGCCTTACTTTCGTCATAATATATTCAGCTATTTTACTTCTTAACGGTTTGTAGAGAGTAAAACAAGGAAAAGAGTATAATGACGGGATGATACTCATCCATTCCCAGTTGGCTATATGGCCTGTTAAACCAATAATATTCTTACCTTCCTTATAATAATTGAGTAATAGCTCAGGATTTTCAACCTTAAATCGCTTAGTCATTACCGACTTTGGTAATGAAATACTTTTGATGACTTCGATGAAAACGTCAGTAAAGTGAAGGTAGAATTTATCGGCTATTTTTTTAATTTCTCCATATTTTAGGGTAGGGAAGGAGCGGCTTAGGTTCTGAATGATAACATTCAGCCGGTAATTGATAATGTTTCGAAGAATAAAGGCTATAAAAGCTGAGAGTTTATATAACCAGCTAAAGGGAAGATAGCTGATAAGGCGGGCAATAATGAACAGAATATAGGCAATAGATTTCTTAAACATTTCTTTCACTTCAACCTGTATAGTGAGGAAGAAAAGTAGTGATCCGGGCGGGATTCGAACCCACGACCCGCAGCTTAGAAGGCTGCTGCTCTATCCAGCTGAGCTACCGGACCGCTTTATTTTACCGGTGACTTAATGAACCAGGTTGTCAAATAAAGGACTGCAAAGGTACTAAAAAGTTAGAAAGTTAAAAGCCAAGTAGAAAAATTTCTAGCGTAATCAAACAATATTGCCTCTCAAAAGTTACTTTTGGTCAAATTTGATATAAAATGTATAATTTGCATCGGGATTTATCTTAATTTTACAAGGCTATCGTGATGCACTAGTAACAACCCCCATGAGACAGTTATCATTTTCTGACTTTCAGAATAATTCCGACCATAAGGTTTACGACTGGATGGGTAAGACTATTCTGATAGCTGAGGATACAGATTGCAGTTTTCTTTACCTGAAAACCATCCTCCGACATACAAACGCTGAAATTCTATGGGCTTCAACCGGTCAGGAAGCCATTAATCTGGTTAGAGAAAATAAAAATATCGATATCGTATTAATGGATATCAATATGCCTGGCATTAATGGTTTTGATGCTACCATAGCAATTCATAGTATCAGAGAAAATCTGCCTGTTATTGCACAGACCGCTTACGTTTATGACAATGAAGTAGAACTGTGCTTCGCCTCAGGATGTATTGATTACATCTCTAAGCCGATCGACAAAGTTAGCCTGCTCGAAAAAATGAGTAATTTCCTAGGAGCAGGTGTGCCTTCACATAAAGGTGTTTATATCCCTTAATTCTTTCAACTTCTTTACGATGGTCAGGTAATTGACCAACGGTCTAGTTATGGACCTATAGTAAGTAATGTACCGATGGTGTAATTACACTCCACCGGTGTCGTAATTTATTGCACTATTATCTAAATTTGGATTTATATAATTGACCCAAAACTGAGCTAATAGTGACCCTAAATTGACCTTCAGGGTCACTTTAGGGTCACTATTAGGTATGTATCGGGTAAATATAAGGTCAATTATATTGATCCAAAGCTTGTCAATTGAGTCATTAAGGTTAATGGTTCAACTGTTAGTCCGAAAATTTTGAAGAAAAATCAAAATTTGTGAAAATAATTTTGGTTATTACCATTCCTTTTGTACTTTTGCACTCCCTTTACGGTGAGATGGGTGAGAGGCTTAAACCAACAGTTTGCTAAACTGTCGTAGGGGAAACCCTACCGGGGGTTCGAATCCCCCTCTCACCGCGGACACCTAAAGTGGTTACAGAACATGTTCTGTATCTGCAGATCCTCGGGGCGTAGCGCAGTCCGGCTAGCGCACCTGGTTTGGGACCAGGGGGTCGATGGTTCGAATCCATTCGCCCCGACCAAAAAACCTCTGTTATCAACCGATACAGAGGTTTTTTTTATTGCTACCTTTGCAGATAAATTTATATAATCCATATTTCAATTTATGACAGCAGAGACAGGTACTTCCTGTCTCTACTCCAATGCGGAGACAGGGAATTCCTTGCTTTTATACACTAAACATGGCATGCCTTGTTTCTGCAACCAATAGAATCATGGCATGCCTGAGCTCTACACCTAATAATATTGAATTACATTATGTCACAAGGGGTAGGGACGTAGCCTGATGAATTCACAACTTATAATTTAACCGACTGTTTAATGAAGTATTATGGATAAAGAGCAAAATCAAGATAAACTACCTGACAAAGACCGAGGCACAAATATCAATCAGGAGGCAACCCCTGTCAGGTATGCTTGTCCTAATGAGTGTGAAGGCGAAAAGACCTATAAGAAAGAAGGTACATGTCCAATTTGTGGCTCCATGCTTGAAACGGAGGAGAAACTGAAAGCCTCTAAAGGTAGTTCGCAAAAGGAGCGATTCTACTGCCCTATGCATTGTGAAGGTGATGTTACTTACGAATATCCCGGAAGATGTCCTGTATGTCACATGTTCCTTGCATCGAGCATATCAGGTTTGATGATTAATCCATCAACAGGTCAGCCTGTTAATGCACCAGCAAAGAAAGAGCATAAGGAACCGGAACAATCTGAAAAGAAAACTGAGACAGTCGCAGCTTCGAATGAGGATAAGAAGGCTCTGCCTTCCAGACAGAGGTATTATTGTCCGATGCATTGCGAAGGTGACAAAACCTACGATAAACCGGGTGATTGTCCTGTATGCGGCATGCACTTGGTCAAAGAAGAGAGTTTTACACCTGCTTCAGGAGCAAATCTATATACCTGTCCCATGCACCCTGAAATAAAGCAAAACGGTCCGGGTAGTTGTCCAATTTGCGGAATGAACCTGGTACCTGTAAAGCCTCAGGCAGATGAGGAAGAGGATGATGCATACAAGGTAATGTCACGCAAATTCTGGATTGCAGTTGCCTTCACAATTCCTGTTTTCTTACTTGCTATGGGTGATATGATACCCGGTGTAGGATCCTTTTTGATGAAGAACCGTACTCTGACAGGGTGGATTTCATTTGTACTGACAACTCCTGTTGTTTTTTATTCGGGATGGCAGTTTTTTGAACGTGGATACAGCTCTGTTATTCGCAGGTCGCCTAACATGTGGACACTTATTTCAATAGGTGTCGGTGCTGCTTATATATTCAGTGTGTTCGCCTTAATAATTCCGGGAATATTCCCTGATCAGTTTAAAGACATGCATGGCAATGTGCATCTCTATTTTGAAGCATCGGCCGTAATCTTATCATTAGTTCTGTTAGGACAGGTAATGGAATTAAAGGCTCATTCGAAGACAAATGCTGCCATTAAAGCATTATTGAATCTAGTACCACCTGTTGCATTGAGAGTCACTAATGGAATTGAAGAAGAAATCCCGCTTGAGCACGTGAATGTTGGTGATATTCTGAAGATAAAACCAGGTGAAAAGATACCGGTTGATGGCAAAATAACTGACGGTCAGGCGACTGTTGATGAAAGTATGATAACGGGTGAACCGATACCTGTGGATAAGTTTTCGGGAGATAAGGTGACTGGCGGAACCATCAACGGTAAGACTACTTTTCTGATGATGGCTGAAAAGGTAGGGAAAGATACTTTGCTTGCAAGAATAATTGAAATGGTTAATGAGGCAAGCAGAACGAGAGCCCCTATACAACGACTGGCTGATATTGTGGCCAAATACTTCGTTCAGATAATTATTGGTATTGCTCTTATAACATTTGCCATATGGGCTGCCTGGGGACCTGAGCCTTCGCTGGTATTTGCTTTTGTTAATGCAGTTTCGGTTCTCATCATTGCCTGTCCCTGTGCTTTGGGACTTGCCACGCCAATGTCGATTATGGTTGGAACTGGCAGAGGTGCTCAGTCTGGTATTCTAATAAAGGATGCCAGAGCAATTGAGGATATGAATAAAATTGACACCCTAATAGTTGACAAAACCGGCACTTTAACAGAAGGAAAACCAAGTCTGAAGGGATATCGTTCATTTGGCAAGTTGACTGATGACCAGATACTGCAAATTGCTGCATCAATTGACGTGCACAGTGAACATCCTCTGGCCGAAGCAATTGTGAAGGGAGCAAAAGAGAAAGGACTTGAATTTAAGGAAGTTGAAAAGTTCGTCTCAGTTACCGGAAAAGGGGTAACCGGATTTTATGAGGGTGAGAAATTGGTTTTGGGTAATAAAAAGATACTCGATGACTATAATATAACACTGAATGATGCTCAGACACAATTAGTTGAAGAATGGCAATTGTCGGGGCAGACAGTCATGTTTATGATACTCGGCGAAAGGATTGAAGGTGTTATAGGTGTGAGCGACAGAATAAAAAGAACATCTTACCAGGCAATAAAAGAATTGCATGAGATGGGTGTAAATGTCATTATGCTCACCGGGGATAACAGTTTAACTGCAAAAACCGTTGCAAATGAACTCGGACTCAAACAATATAAGGCAGATTACTTACCTGAAGACAAGTTTAAGGAAATAAGGAGATTGCAGGAACAAGGACATTTTGTGGCAATGGCAGGTGACGGCATTAATGATGCACCCGGTTTAGCACAGGCAAACATTGGAATTGCAATGGGAACAGGAACTGATATTGCCATGCAAAGCGCTGAAATTACATTAGTTAAAGGCGACTTAAATGGAATAGCGCGGGCAAAGAAGCTAAGTGCTCAGGTCATGCGGAACATTAAACAAAATTTATTTTTTGCATTTGTTTATAACGTTCTGGGGGTTCCTATAGCTGCAGGTATTCTTTATCCACATTTCGGATTGCTTTTAAGTCCGATGTTTGCAGCAGTTGCAATGAGTTTCAGTTCAGTGTCAGTAATTGCTAATTCATTGCGACTCAGGAAGAAATAATGTGTAATTTTGCCGCTCCGTATTCAGAAATCATAGTGTTTAACTATAACCACATTGAGATTAAAAAGTAAAAAGAATAAGTACAGGGCAGCGTTTATTCTTCTGATATTTTTAGCACTTCTTTACTTTTTGTTAAAAGGAGCGTTACCTCAGTATTCAGGCCGCATTCCTTTATTAGGTATGTTTCTGATAGTTGAATACCTTGTATTCAATTTTATCAGGGATGTTAAGCCTGCCTTTAATGAGAAGTTTAAGAACATCCTCATCTTTTTGTGGTGGTTACCTGTAATTTTATTAATTCTGTTTCTGGTCATTGCTGCTTTAATTCCAATTATTGAATGGAAGAAAGTCTGGTTGGTATATCTGCCGGGAGTGGGTATAATGGCTCTTATGGCTAAATCAGTTTTATTTATCTTACTGATTCCTGCTCTGTTAATGGATGTTTTCAGACGAATCTTTCACAGGAGAATACGGTCCTCAGGTTATTATTTATACATCGTAAGGTTTTTAAAGAGAATGGCAATATTAATAGGTAGTCTGGCATTTGTCAGCTTAGTTATTGGAAGTATACATTGGGTATCGAAATTTAAGACTAGGGAAGTAAATATTAAGATTGAGAATCTTCCTGAAACAATGAATGGATTGAGAATCGTTCAATTATCAGATATACATCTTGGAAGTTGGGTAACTACCAAACCACTAGAACGTGCAGTTGAAATTGTGAATGAACTGAAACCGGATCTTGTATTGTTTACCGGTGATATGGTTAATTTCAGTGCCAAAGAAACTAACGGTTTTGAGACAGTATTGTCGAAAATAAGAGCGCCATATGGTGTTTATGCCATCATGGGGAATCATGATTATGGTGATTATATTTCATGGCCTGACTCAATTGCTAAAGCTGAAGATTTGAAGAAATTGGAAGCATTTTACCGCACTTTAGGTTGGAGACTGCTCAGAAATGAGCACACTTTAATTAACATTAAGGGAGGAACTATATTACTGGCAGGAGTTGAGAATTGGAGCGCTACCGCAAGGTTCCACAGGTATGGAAACATGAATATCACCATGCAGAATGCGCCTGATTCGGATGTAAGTATCTTAATGTCACACGATCCAACTCATTGGGATGCAGAAGTGACAAAGAAGTATAAGAGATTTGATCTTACATTATCCGGGCATACTCACGGAATGCAGATGGGTTTTGAAGGCTTTGGAATAAAGTGGAGCCCATCGCAGTATGTCTATAAAAACTGGGGTGGTCTTTATAAAGTAACCCCTACAGGTGGGAAAACCATGAACCTTTATGTTAACTTAGGTCTTGGACACATAGCTTATCCCGGCAGGGTGGGAATGCTCCCTGAAATCACGTTGCTAACCCTGACGGACTGAAGATTAAACCAACTGTAAACTCTTTCATTCAAAAGGTTACTCTCCCGGCAATATCTGAATTCGTTCTTGTGCTTATCATAAATATAATCTTCTGCCCACTCTTTATGATGCAGTTGAATTTCTTTCAATGCATTGAGAATAAAATATAACTCTTCATCAGTCATTGTTGGATGCAATGATAAACGAATCCATCCCGGTTTCTTTGATAAGTCACCATGGTTAATGAGTTCGGTTATCTCACGTGAGTGCTCATAGCTAACATCAAGCAGGTAATGTCCATAAGTACCTGCACAGGCACATCCACCTCTGACCTGAACACCAAATCGATCACTTAATAACTTTACAGCCAGATTATAATGTATGTTTTCAAAATAGAATGAAATGACTCCCAAACGTTCAGTTTGCTGAGGTGCAAGAACATGAAGCGTTTCTATTTCGTTCAATCCTTTAAAAGCAATCTTAAGAAGTTCTTCTTCCCGTTTTTTCATGTTACTTACACCCATCTGTTCTTTCAGCTTAATACAGAGGGCTGTACGGATAGCCTGCATGAATCCCGGGGTGCCACCATCTTCACGTGCTTCAATATCATCAACGTATTTATATTCTCCCCAGGGATTGGTCCAGTCAACAGTTCCTCCTCCCGGCTGATCAGGGGTACGATTATGATAGATGGCTCTATTGAAGACCAAAACTCCTGAAGAACCTGGCCCGCCGAGGAATTTGTGTGGTGAAAACATTACTGCATCAAGTCTCTCCTCAGGGTCGGCAGGATGCATATTTATATCTTCATATGGGGCTGATGCTGCAAAGTCGATGAAGCAATATCCGCCATATTCATGCATTAACCTTGCCAGTTTATTATATGGGGTACGTACCCCGGTAACATTTGAACATGCAGTAAAAGCACCGATCTTCATTGGCCGGTCTTTATATATCTCAAGCTGACGATGCAGCTCTTCAGGATCAACTAGCAGGTCCTTGTCAGGTTGTAATACTACCACATCACTTATTGTCTCAAACCATGAAGTGTGATTTGAATGGTGTTCCATGTGTGTTACAAACACAACAGGTTTAATCTTTTCCTTAAAGCACTTGCTATCAGTTAACTGACCACACATTTTCAGCCCGAGCATTCTTTGGAATTTAGCTACCACTCCTGTCATACCAAAGCCTGATGTAATGATCAGATCATCAAGCCCGGCGTTTACGTGATGCTTTATGATCTTATGGGCAAGATGATATGCTTTAGTCATCGAAGTGCCGGTCTCGCTAGTCTCTGTATGTGTATTACCTATGTAAGGACCAATTTCATTCGTCAACAGATCTTCTATTGGTTTGTACAACCTGCCGCTGGCAATCCAATCGGCGTAAATCAATTTCTGAATTCCGTAGGGAGTCTTATATTCCAGGTTGTTACCAATAATGTTATTTCTGAATTCCTCAAAGTACCGTTCCATTGACTAAATTCGATTTTATAGACGGCAAATTTGAGAAATAAATGGGGAATCTACAATAAGAAAGTATGCAGAAATAGAGATATTTAATAAGCTATTTTTGAAACAGTGGAATTCAGAAACTTAGGGGACTTTCTGAATATCGCCCTGAGAAATCTGCAACCCGGTAATCTCAATTGAGCCACCCTCCGGATAGAGGCTAATCCAGTTGTTATCGACCCTGTACCATTTATCCTGACTGCTGATGCGAACAAGATAATCGACAGTCTCATCACTTTCAACGCTTTTCACTACGATGCCACCGCTTTTCAAATCATCTTTGCCATAGTTGATGAAAATCTTAGGTGCTTTCTCAGATGTCTTTTTTGCTTTAATGATAATATAGTTGTTTTTGCGAAGCTTCATGTCGATAGAAGAAAACTTATATTTTTCCTCACCGGCATCAGTTAAAATCACACTATTAATGACAAGGTTAATCATGGCATTATCTTCCATGAGTTTTCTGATTTTATCGATCATCAGGCCCGGGTAGGTCTCTTCAGGACGGGCTGCCATTGCTTTTTCATATTCTTCAATAGCTTTATCGAATATGTTGGATTGGTAGGCGAGGTCTCCTGCCGCGATGTTCTTATTATATGCTTCAAGGCTATATTTTAAACGAGCAAGTTGAAGATTGCGTATATAGATTAGTCTATCCTTTGGGAAGTCTTCCAGTGGTTTAAGAGCTGATGCTTTTTCGTACAACACAATTGCCGACGAAAAGTCTTCTTCGCTGAATAACCGATTGGCTGATTCAATTGCATCATAGTATTCCTTATCAATCTGAGAGGCTAGTTCGTATTCCAACCTTTTTTGTTCAGCTTCTTTTTCAGCAGCTATTCGTGCCTCTTCCAAACGGGCTTCCTCAAGTAATTTCTCTTGAGCCAATCTCTCTTCTTCCGCCTTTTGAGCTGCCAAAGCTTTTGCTTCATCCTGCTGACGGGCTTCCTCAGCTAAACGGTTTTGTTCTGCAATTCTAGCCTCTTCGGCTAATCTGGCCTCTTCGGACAAACGATTTTCCTCAGCTTGTTTCTTTTTTAATTCAAGTGCTGCTAATTCGGCATTTATTGAATCCTGACGGTGTTGTTCAGCTGCTAGTGCTGCAAGTCTTTGGTCTTCAGCCTCTTTTTCTTCTACCAGCTTTCTCTCAAGAGCTGATTTTTCTTCAGCAAGTCGTTTTTCTTCTGCTTCTTTTTCAGCCAGAATCCGTTGTTCTTCGAGCAATTTTGCCTGAGCTATCCTTTCATCATCTGCTTTCTTTTCAGCTAATAATCTTGCCTCCTCTGCATCTTTTTCGGCTTTAAGTCTGGCCTCTTCGGCTAATCTTTCCTGTTCCGCTTTGGCAGCCAGAACTGCATCTAATGAATCTTTCTTTTGCTTTTCGGCAAGTTGCTTTTCCTGCTCTGCGTCATTTACGGCTTTATTCTTAATTGATTCGTCAACCCTTTCAAGCATACTTTTTGGGTAACTCTCAGCAGGTTTAAGCTTTGATGCCTGTGCATACTTATCTTTTGCAGTGGTGAACTCCCTGTTCATGTAGGCATCATCAGCCTCAGTGATAATTTGATTGTAATTATCATCAAGGGCTTTTTGCTTTGCTAAAATAGTTTCAGCCTCATGTAAGCGACTAGCTGTATGAGTATCTTTTGGATTAAGTAATTGAGCTTGTTTATACTTGTCAATTGATTGGGTGTAGTTCTTAGCGTCAAAGAGTTTATCTGCCTCGGCTTTAACAATATCAAATTCCTTTAGCATTGCAACCTTTTCAGTTGCTTTCTTATCGGTATTGACTGATTTTTCGCGTACCGATTTATCATCGGGTTTGATAGTTAAAGCTATAGAGTATTGTTCTTTAGCTTCGCTGAAATTGCCTTCTTCAAACAACCTGTCACCTATTTGTACAGCAGCTTGGAAATCAGTTTCATCCTGAGGGTCAATATATACCTTTCGAATTTGCGCTAATTTGTCTTTAGGATACTTAGCCGATGGATCAATAGCAAGGGCTTTTTGGTATTCGGCCTTGGCTTTTGCGTAATCTTTTGCTTGAAGGAATTCTTCACCACGTGTAATTGCTTCCTCAAACTGTAGAAGCTTTGCCTTATCAGTTACCTGGCTAAATGATTCAGAATGAGCAATAAATAAGAGGATGACAGCAAATATATAGGCGTACTTTTGATACTTCATATCAGGAAAAAAGGTTACTAACAGGTTATAACGTTCAACTATCGGGATTATTTGACATCGGTTGGTTAATCTAACAGGATTATATGATATTGGTTGACTGTGTTTCGAATATTTGACCATCTTTCATTAACACTTGTCTATCGGCCATTCCGGCAAGTTCTTCATTGTGTGTAACGATGAGGATGGTTTGATTAAATGCTTTCCTGAGATCAAAAAACAGATTATGTAAAAGCCTGGCGTTTACGGAATCAAGGTTTCCCGAAGGCTCATCTGCCATCAGGACAGCCGGCTCATTAATCAAAGCTCTGGCAATTGCAACCCTTTGCTGTTCTCCTCCTGATAATTCAGATGGTTTATGATCCATCCTTTCTTTTATACCCAGCAATTCCATTAGCTCAATAGCTTTATTTCTTGATTCTTTACTGCTTTTGCCGGCTATATAGGCAGGAATGCAAATATTTTCAATCGCAGTAAATTCAGGAAGCAGATGATGAAACTGGAACACAAAGCCAATCTTTTGGTTCCTGAATGAGGATAGTTTACGATCATCAAGTGTGGTAACTTTAGTGCCATCGATTAGTACGTGACCCTGATCGGGTTTTTCAAGGGTGCCGATTATGTGCAATAATGTTGATTTCCCTGCTCCTGATGCACCGGTTAATGATACGATTTCTCCCTTGTTGACTTTTAATGAAACTTCCTTTAATACCTTAAGGTTTCCAAAAGATTTAACTATTCCTGATGCTTCAATCATGAGTATTCGGGTTGGATTGCGAGATACAAAGGTAACTATTCTGTTTTGCACATAAAAGGAGCTGCCCTATAAATAGAGCAGCTCCTGATTCACATAATAAAAGTCATGGGATTAATTACCAGCTATAGTCGCACTCATATCAGTTGAACTAGATGGTCCCCATGCTTTCCAGGGCATGTTGATTATTTTATATCACTGTCAATATCCGATGACTGATCCATTGAAGTGTTTACATTGTTATCGTAAGTAAATGGGATAACAACACTCTTATTGTCTTCAGTATGGATAGTTGCCTGCATATTGTAGGTACCATCTTCAGTTAAAGCGAGTTCACCCATATGCATATCCTCTTTTTCCTTAAGGTCAGTGGTGAAACTCTTCTTACTTGGAGTGATTACCTTCATTTCGATATCCTTAGCATTAACCTCAGCACCAGACTTTTCATCAATCACCTTTACATAAACCATACTCTTGTCTTCCTTCATACCGGTAGATTGTCCCGTCTGATTAGACTGGGCTCTCCAATCATCTCTGCTGATTCCTGAATTCTGATTATCAGCTGATTTATCTGATTGATTCCAAGTGCTTGAACTCTGAGTACGATCGGATTGCGAAGTCGTACCTATAGTACCTGAACCGGTAGCTGAACCTGTACTACTTGAACTTCCTATAGTACTTGTAGTTCCGGTACTTCCGGTTGTACCTGCGGGATTAGTAGTACCTATTGTACCTGAAACACCACTACCTGATACATTTCCTGATCCGGATACACCGGTCGATCCTATTGTACCTGTACCTGATGCGTCCATTTTCTTGTCAATCCCTGTACCACTCTTATTATAGTCAGTACCGATCTTTGAGTCCTTATTATAATCCGTTCCGGACTTTTTATCTTTATTTAAGTCTTTATTATAGTCCGTTCCTGATTTGTCAAAATCACTACTTTTAGTTGATTTTGTTTCACTTCCGCTAGTTCCCTTCAGAGCATCATCTCTGGAATCATAGCGACTGTCAAATTCACTACTTGCAGCTGTACTTTCCTCGGGAAGTACCCAAACTTGTATTTTGTATCCTTGTGATGATTTTTCAACCGTAGGGCTTTCATTTAGAGAAATCTCATCACTTTGTTGGCTTGATTGCATGCTGCTCTGATCTTGTGCTGAACTCTGTTTATCCTGTTGTGTAGAGCTCTGCGTCTCTGTTTGAGCAGCCGTAGTGAAATAGAATCCGCAAACCGCGGTAGTTATTATTGCTAACAATTTTATTTTTTTCATGGTTATAGTCCTCCTGGTAAATTGTAGATTAAATGTTTGTATTAGATTAAATAATTCCATAGAGGTTGCAAATATCAATCCATAAATTACCGTAATTGTTACATCCTTTTTTGATATTGTTGCATAATCATCACATAATCAAGGCGAAAGGCTAATTGAATTATATTAATCAAGGTATATGAAAAAACGATTTAACACATTATGAAGTAAAATAAGATGAATAATGAATGATGAATTCAATCGAAACAATCGAAACAATCGAAACAATTGAAACTACGAAATCAATCACAATCGAAACTACTTCTCGCCGGAATCTGAATGAAAATAAAAACTCCTTAATGTTAATCTTTGGTGATCAACATTAAGGAGTTGTTATTAATAATTAGTTTTTTGGATCAGGCGGGTTGCTGATCAAGAACAAAATCCTCTTCGGCAACCTCAATCATTAATTCAGCATCTACCAGCTCAACCAGCCACTTATAATGCTTTTTCATGATTAATCTGATCTTTGTCAACCCCATAACCGGGTATATTAAACGGGCAGTCATTTTAGTAAATTTTTAAAGTTATTACTTAATATCTTCTCTTTTTCCTTAATTAGCGGTACTTCTCCTTTTCCTTCCTGCTGTTAAGGTTGTATTCCAAAATTCTAAAATTGCGACTATTAAAGCGTTACATAGACTTTGCTAAAGTTTATATCGTATTGAGGCGCCTTATCTGCTTAATGAATCGTTTATTATCAATTTTAAGGCTCCCTGTCAATTTTATTTGATATAATTACGCTCACTCGTTATTCGACTTATCCTTTCTTCTTTTTCGGGCTTCAGGGCTTTGAGTAAAATCAGAAAGTCAATTAGTAATAATAGGTGAATGCTATCGGAACTTCTCAATACAAAGAAGCCTATTGCCCAAACTGCGGAGAGCAAAGCTGCAAAAATGTAAAGTAGTGTTTTCATGATATTTACAATTACCTATATTATTCACAATCAAGTCATTTATGATTGGTTGTTGATCTCATGCATTCTAATTGACATTAAGTTCAAAGACAAAATAATTTGTGCTTGACATTTAACGATTTCATCATCATGCCGGCATTGGCAGTGGTTGTTTACAATCGTCAATGCAACACTGTGTTATCATTAGTTCTTTGGCGGAATACGCATTCCCTGCTGTCTCTGAACCTGCGATAAAATGTAATCGCTATGTTTCAGAGATTTATTGGGTGCTTTCCTTTTTAACAGCATGTTATCAAGATCTTTCTCAAATGGAGTTGTGTAAAACTTAGTCTTGTTCTTTTTAGAGAAGCTGGATAAGATTCTCACTTCACCATTGTGCTCATTTTCCATTCTAATCTGTCGCAATGATTCACTTAGTGAGCTAAGAATTCTCCTTCCTTCTTCAGTGTCTTCAAATCTGGTCTTAGTTGAATTAGCCGGTGTAGATTTCCTGATTTTGCTGTTTTTTTTCATGATAGTCGGTATTAAAGTTTATAAAATGCTAATAACATTCAGATTTACCGGTATCTATCACTGCCGGTAAAGCAAAACATTATATTGCAAAGATGACCGACCCTGTGATTTAAAGTGTTATATAATCCTGAGCTTTCTTTTCATCATTTATATTGTTTCAATAATGGACATATGAATATGAGCATCCTGTTAGAAGAGAGGAAACAGTTGAAGATTGTCAAGATATGAGGGTTTTTTCACTTGACTGCGAATGATGTAACATTTCATTAAAATCGTGTAACGCTGCAACACTGTTTCATAATCACTTTTGTGTTATGATTTTTCCAGACTTTTTGTTATCCGTTAACCAGTGAAAATATTAATGTCAACAGAAAGTTCAACACAAATACCCTGGATTATGAAAACAAGTACGGTTCGGATTCTCGTTTTGGCTCTTATTTCAGTTGCGATGTTATCATGTAACAGTCAACGTGGAAATGAAAATCAGGGCATGGATGGGGATAGTACCATGAATGACAATTCGATGAACCAAAGCATGCTCGATAATGATGAGGATAAAGATATGGACTTTATGGAAGAAGCTGCATTGGGTGGACTCATGGAGGTTGAACTCGGCAAGTATGCACAGCAGAATGCAGTTAATCCACGCGTAAGAAACTTTGGTGCCATGATGGTTAAAGATCACTCTAAGGCTAATGATGAACTGAAGGCACTTGCAGCGAAGAAAAATATATTACTCCCTACAGCTCTGGACGAAGCTCATTTAAGGAAACTAAATAATTTGAAGGAAAAGAAAGGTGCTGATTTCGATAAAGCCTATATGGATGAAATGTTGGATGATCACCAAAAGGATACTGACAAATTTAAGCGACATGCTGAAGATGGAATGGATCCTGATATCAGAACGTTTGCCTCAAAAACACTACCTGTATTACTAATGCATCAGGACTCTGCGAGAACCATTAATGACGCACTAAAGTAAATCTGTAAACTGAGTGATAGTGAGACACGGGAGCATGCAGTTAAATCTGTAATTCTCATTTGAAACTCTAACTCAATAATCAACTAACCTCTTAAAAAAACAGTAACATGGAATTTAGCAGCAAATTAATAAGTCTTCACGATCATCTCTTCTATTTTGCTTATACTTTAACTAATGATAAAGAAGAAGCAAAAGATCTGATACAAGACACATACTTAAAAGCACTCATGCATCGGGATAAATTTGCCGATCAGACAAACCTGAAAGCCTGGACATTTACGATCATGAAGAATACCTTTATTAATAATTATCGTCGCAATAAAAAAGCGAACACTATAGTAGATAACTCCGAAGATCTTTATTATCTAAATATACCCAAGAAATCTGACTTTGGTTCTCCAGAATCAGAAATCTCTACAAAAGAGATTAAAGCCGGAATATCAAGGCTTGAGAAGGATCAGCGTATGCCATTTGAAATGCATGCTGCAGGATATAAATATAAGGAGATAGCTGAAAATCTAAACCTTTCGATAGGTACCGTCAAAAGCCGGATTTTCTTTACGAGAAAGAAACTTATGGAATCATTAAAAGAGTTCCAATCATAAACTTTCCTGCATTCAGAATTTACGGTAAATACTAAAATTATTAAAGAGGCTGTCTCAAAAGACGGCCTCTTTTTGTGTGCCGTGCATGATTAATAACTTGAAGGTGAAAGTCCTTTATGGGGGTTTTTAGCCACCAACCATTAGCCAAGAGCAAGGGTGTCTGCCGTGAGGCAGAATCTGAAAGAAG
>JAEZNO010000002.1 GCA_023441805.1 Bacteroidota bacterium | reverse complement strand
AATACTGATGTTGACTTTTTCTTTTTTGGTTACTTTTTTCTTTTTGTTAATAAACCACGTTTTTGTTAATAACCCTAGTCTTACCATATTAAGAAACTCATGTGGTGTGTATCCCTCTAAGGAATCAGGAAAACTAGAGTTTTTCGGGACTTTGTGGAGCTGGCGGGAGTCGAACCCGCGTCCAAACAAGCAGCAATAGTGATTTCTACATGTTTAGCTTTTAGTTGGTTGTCGGGCAACAGTTGGGAAAAAGCGGCCCGGCTGTTACCTTAACTCTTTTGGTTTTCGTACAGGTTTCAGAGTGCAACCTGTCTTATCATGACTTTTGCGATGCTCTTAACGGGACGCTGTCATGCGAAGCTTCCCGGAGAGCAGTAGGCGTCTTAATCCTTGATTAAGCGGCGTACGAATAATTGTAATCGTTGCCAGTTATTGGCTCTGTGAATTGGGATTAACGGGTCAAACTCACAACACCCGACATGCTTACATTACCACTTCCTTGCTGTCAAAACCAGTCAGCCCCATAGTATTGTATTCAACGACAAAAGTACAAAATATATGCCAATATATCAGAACGTTTCGATTGTTTCCATTGTTTCGGTTGACTCAAAATGGGTTATTTTAATAGAACCCCGGAGGGATGACATTATTCTGGAAAAACGGCTAAACCTGTTTCGATAGTTACTTCCAAACTTTCAATAGTTTTAGCACCTCATTTAGTATTAATGGAAATAATCCGAGGAAGATTGCCATTATCCATCCTTTTGCATCAAGCATCTGCAGACCAAAGGCCCTTTGCATGAATGGAATTTCAATTACGAGAAGTTGGGCAATAATACCAAAAGCTATAGCTCCAATGAGATATTTGTTAGAAAATATCCCGATGCTAAATATTGATTTATTAGGACTACGCATTGCAAGTGAATAGAACATCTGACTGGCTACCAGTACCATGAATGCCATAGTCCTGGCATACGAGGTTACTTCTGAAGGTACATCATCAAAAGGACTGAATCCATGTTCAAAATAGCCGTACCAGAAAGCAATGATTGTAAGTATTCCTATTAAAGCTCCTCCAAGTATTGTATGCAGAGCTGCACCGTGAGCAAAGAAGCTTTCCCTTGGATTTCTTGGCTTTTCTCTCATTACATCAGGGTCCCCTTTATCCATTCCTAGTGCAATTGCAGGTAAGGAGTCTGTCAGTAAATTAATCCATAACAACTGAACAGCAAGTAGTGGCACCTGCCATCCTATGAGTAATGTTATAAACATTGCAACTACTTCACCCAGATTGCAGGTGAGTAGAAATATCACTGATTTCTTGATGTTATTATAAATATTCCTTCCTTGTTCAATGGCAGTGACTATAGTAGCAAAATTGTCATCCGTTAGAATCATATCTGAAGCGCCTTTTGCAACATCAGTACCTGTAATTCCCATGGCAACACCTATGTCAGCTGAATTTAAAGAAGGCGCATCATTAACACCGTCGCCGGTCATTGATACTATATTCCCTTTTGCTTTGAGAGCTTTGACAATCTTAACCTTGTGTTCGGGTGATACTCTTGCATATACCCTGTAATCCAGCACCCTTGCGTAAAACTGTTCCTCACCTTCTCTGTCCATTTCCTGGCCGGTAATTGCCTGTTCGCGTTTGTCAGCTATGCCCAGTTCGTTTGCTATGGCATATGCAGTATTCTTATGATCACCGGTGATCATAATTGTTGTAATGCCGGCTGTCCTGGCCAACTCAATTGATTGCTTTGCTTCTTCGCGAGGTGGGTCTATCATTCCAACCAATCCAATCAGTATGAGGTCCTTTTCCATTTCCTCATTCGGTATCTTACTGTCGACATTTTTATAAGCTGCCCCTAAAGTTCTCAATGCATCATCCGACATAGAATTGATGGCTTCTTTTAATCTCTCTCTGTGCCGGTCAGTCAGTTTTACCGGTTCTCCATTCTCAAGTATGTGGGTTGATACCTTAATAAGGTTGTCGATTGCTCCTTTAGTGAAAACGGTTAAATTTCCTTGTTGATCTTCAACCAGAACCGACATAAGTTTTCGGTCAGAATCAAACGAGTGTTCACCAACCCTCTTATACTCATTACTTAGTTTCTTTCTGTCGATTTCAACATCATCACCAAATAAAAGAAGCGCTATTTCAGTAGGGTCACCTGTTCCTTTACCTTTCTCTTCGTCAAATGTTGCGTCGGAGCAAATGACCATTGCTTTTGCGAGCAACCCGGCATAATCAGTATTTTTGTTTTTCCCGTTACGCTCAATTGTTTCACTGCTATCTGGTGTGTAGTATCGTGTAACGGTCATCTTGTTCTGGGTAAGTGTTCCTGTCTTATCTGAACAAATTATATTAACTGAGCCTAGTGTTTCAACTGCTGGGAGACGTTTGATGATTGCATTCTTTTTCGACATGGTTGTTACCCCAATCGAAAGTACTACTGCCACAATTGCAGCAAGTCCTTCGGGTATTGATGCAACAGCCAGAGAAACAGCTGTTAGAAACATCTGAGCCAAATCGCGACCCTGAATTATTGAGACAATAAATATGAAGGTGCAAATACCAAGAGCAATCTTTCCTAGCATTTGCCCTAACTCATTAAGTCGAATTTCAAGAGGTGTTTTTGATTCTTCATCTGAGTCAAGGAATCCGGCTATCTTTCCTACTTCCGTATTCATACCTGTATCAGTCACCACACCTATACCTCTGCCAAATGTGACGAGATTTGTCATAAAGGCAAGGTTTTCCCTATCTCCAAGAGGAGTATCAGCTTCATAGACCAGATCTGCAAATTTCTCAGAAGGAACTGATTCACCGGTAAGTGCCGATTCTTCAATCTTAAGGTTATTCGATTCTATGATTCGTAAATCGGCAGCTACATAGCGTCCTGCATCCAGGATAAGGATATCTCCCGGAACAAGAGACTCGGCTTCTAGTTCCCTGACCTGGCCATTTCGTTTGACAAGTGCTTTGGGCGATGACATCTTTTGTAACGCCTCAATTGCTTTTCCTGCCTTAACTTCCTGTATGACACCTAAAACAGCATTAATGATGATCACCGCAAGTATAATGGCAGAATCAATGTACTCACCCATGAAAAGTGTGATAATCACTGCTGCCATCAAAACATAAATCAACCAATCACGCAGTTGGTTGAAGAACATTTGCAGAATGCTCTTTTTCTTTTTGGCTGTAAGTTTATTTGCTCCGTATTGTTGCTGACGTTTATTGGCTTCTTCATCAGTCAATCCTTCATTCGGATCAACCCGTAGCTCTTTGAGGACATCCTCTTTTGTCTTTGTGTACCACACTGTCATTACTTTTTTTGCCTGACTATTGCAAGAGTGCAATAGTCAAACAACTCAACTGTATTTTATGACAGATTCAGCAGTGATGATATTATCGCACAGGATAGCCAGGCGTTCAACCACATTACGCAGTTCTCGGATATTGCCGGTCCAGTTTTTCTGTTGTAATTGGGCCAAAGCATCATCAGTAAATGTCATGACAGGTTTACCATTTGCCTGACAGATTTCAGCTATAAAGTGCTTGGCGAGCAAAGGAATGTCATCAGGACGTTCATTTAATGTAGGCACATGTATTAGAATGACGCTCAATCTATGGTAGAGGTCTTCACGGAAAGTTTTCTTTTCAATTTCCTCTTTAAGGTCTTTGTTAGTGGCGGCAATGACTCTGACATCTACGGGTATTTCTTTTTCACCGCCAACGCGCATAATTTTATTTTCCTGAAGTGCTCTGAGTACCTTTGCCTGGGCAGCCAGACTCATATCACCTATCTCATCCAGAAACAGAGTTCCTCCGTTAGCCTGTTCAAAATCACCTTTTCGCTGTTTTATAGCAGAAGTAAACGAACCTTTCTCATGACCGAATAGTACACTTTCAATCAATTCACCTGGAATAGCTGCACAGTTGACTTCAACAAACGGGCCTGATGAACGGTGACTTAACTCATGAAGCCATCTTGCAACAAGTTCCTTGCCTGTACCATTGCTACCTGTGATCATTACGCGAGCATCAGTCTGGGCAACCCGGTTAATCATATCGCGAATTTGCTGCATTGGCTCCGATTCCCCAATCATCTCGTAAGTTCTGCTTACTTTACGTTTGAGGTTGCGGGTCTCTTTAACCAGGCTTGACTTTTCCATGGCATTGCGAATGGTAATCAGTAGTCGGTTCAAATCAAGAGGTTTGGCAATGAAATCGTATGCACCACGCTTTATTGCATCAACAGCTGTCTCAATATTACCATGTCCCGAAATCATAACCACAGGAGTATCTGACATCGATAGTAATTTGTCGAGTACTTCCATGCCATCCATCTGTGGCATTTTGATATCGCATAAAATCACATCATACTTCTCTTCCGAGGCTTTTTGCAATGCAGTGGCACCATCAGAAGCATCATCAATCTGATAACCTTCATATTCAAGTATTTCCCTCAGAGTGTTTCTGATACTGCGCTCGTCATCAATAACCAGTATTTTTGCCATAGCTGTTATCCTTTATAAAAGAGCCATTTCCATAATTCGGTGTACGAAACTTTCTTACCATACATCAGAATGCCTGTACGATAGATTCGTCCTGCCATCCAAACAGCACCTATAAATGATAGTGTAAGTATTGCCATTGATAATACAAGTTCCCAATAAGGTACTCCAAATGGAATTCGTATCATCATGATAATTGGTGATGTGAATGGTATAATTGAAAACCAGAAGGCAATCGGGCCGTCAGGATTGGTTATGACAAACTGAGCCATTACGATGGCAAGTATCAGTGGTACGGTTACAGGCATCATAAATTGCTGAGTATCCGTCTCATTGTCGACTGCAGCACCGATAGCGGCAAACATTGCTCCGTAAAGTAAATAACCTGCAAGGAAATAAAACAGGAAAGAAAAAATCATAACACCATAGTTGATGGTACCCAATGCTTCAGCAATGATCGACATGGTTCCCTGTGGAGCTTCTTCTTCCTGGGGAGTCTGAATATTATCCATCCCGGGGATTCGGTTAGTGCCTGATTGAAATACTTCAGTTTCGGTTGTTTTCTTTAAGGTGTCAGGCATTGATGCCTGGAATACTGTGACAATCAGTAGTGTTAATACCACCCATAACATAAACTGAGTTAATCCGACAAGTGCTACACCAACTATCTTTCCCATCATCAACTGGAAGGGTTTTATTGACGATATAACCACTTCGACGATGCGGCTTACCTTTTCTTCAATTACACCCCGCATTACTTGTGCTCCGAACAGGAAAATAAAGAAGTAAATAAGGATACCGGCAAACATTCCAACACCCATGCTTGCTTCAGCATAGCTTTTCTGCTCTTTTCCTTCTTCTTTTATCTGTATAGAGGTCAGATTGATATCAGTTTTAATGTTCTTGAAAATCTCGCTACTCCTGATGTTTTCAGGTGTTAATGAGTCACCATTCGACGACACACCTGTTTTGTTACTTTTGCTGATTTCCTTGTAAATTTCAGCACTTAGCTTTTGCTGTTCTACTTCTTTAGTCATTACATTTGAGATGTAACCCTTCAGATCAACACTCACCGGTTTTCGACTAAAAATCATCCCTGAGGTCGGAATGGCAACTTCTGTCTTTGGAATGTAAACCAGAGCATACCCTCCCTGGTCAGTGAGGTTCTTCTTTGCAGTCTCCAGATCAGTATATACATTATCAAATTCAAATCTGTCAGAGCTTTCAAATTTCTGATGGAACCATCCTGTTTCGTCCAGTATGTGCACTTTCTTTGTTTCATCAGTCATTTGTGACAATATGACCGGAACAATGAAAAGAGCAGCCATTAAAATTGGACCAAGGATTGTCATTACAATAAATGATTTCTTTTGAACTCTTGACAGGTATTCCCGCTGAATTACAAGCATTATCTTATTCATGGCCGATCAGTATTTAAGTGCATTTAGTGTTGATTCTTCAGGAAGATATTCTCCGGCAGCTTTAACTGTTTTAATGAAAATCTCATTCATGGTAGGAATTATTTCATTAAATCCTATAATGGTCACTTGTGGCAGGAGGGAGGATATGAGTTCGTTGGGATTGACATCCTTAGCAAGTCGGATAACAGCAGTGTATATATTATCATCAGCCTCATTGCTTATAAGTTCAGAGCCTGTCGGAAGATATGGCCTTAAAGATGTTAAATCACCTGTGTACGAAACTGAAAATGTGTTTGTCTTATAAGTGTTTTTGATGTCCTTTACCCTGCCATCTAATATCTTATGTGAATTATTTATCAAAGCAATGTTGTCGCATAATTCTTCAACTGATGCCATATTGTGGGTTGAGAAAATTATTGTACTTCCGCTGCGCTGCAAATCAAGAATCTCACTCTTCAGTAAATTGACATTTATAGGGTCAAATCCGCTAAAAGGTTCGTCAAATATCAGCAGGTCAGGCTCGTGAATAATGGTGACAATGAACTGAACCTTTTGTTGCATTCCCTTCGAAAGTTCTTCAACTTTCCGATTCCACCAGTCTGTAATGTCAAATTTTTCGAATAGGATTTTTAGTTTACGTAAGGCATCGTGCTTGCTAACTCCTTTGAGTTGAGCAAGGTACAACGCCTGCTCACCGACTTTCATTTTCTTGTAGAGACCTCGTTCTTCAGGCAAATATCCTATTAGTCCGATATGTGCTGGTGAAAGCTTTTGACCGTTAAAAAAAAGCTCGCCTTCGTCGGGAGCTGTGATTTGATTAATGATTCTGATGAATGATGTTTTACCTGCGCCATTGGGTCCAAGCAGGCCAAAGATACTTTGACGGGGAATGTCGAGGCTTACGTTGCTCAGAGCAGTGTGATTAGCATATCTCTTAGTAACATTCCTTGTTGAAAAAATAATCATATAGTATTGGGTTGATGATTATGAACAAAAGGGGATGATGCATCTTGATCATCTATCCCCTTTTTATTTGACTTCAGACAAAATTACTGAAAATACTCTTTCATTCTTTCAAAAAATGATTTATCCCGTGAAGTAGGATGTGGTTTGAAGTTTTCAGATGATTTCAGTTTCTCAAGGAGTTCCTCTTCCTGACGTGATAAATTCTTTGGTGTCCAGACGTTTATATTGATCAACTGGTCACCTTTTTCGTAGCTGTTCAGTGAAGGAATACCTTTTCCCTTTAATCGTAATACTTTACCGCCCTGAGTTCCGGGATCAATTTTTATTCGTACCCTGCCATCAATGGTTGGTACCTCAATATACGTTCCAAGGGCTGCATCAGGGAAGCTAATATAGTGATCATAAAGAACGTTTGTGCCATCGCGAATGAGTTCAGGATGAGGTATTTCTTCGATTTGCACTATCAGATTGCCCGGCACACCGCCCCGTGGAGCTGCATTACCTTTGCCACCGACTGAAAGTTGTATTCCATCGGTAACTCCGGCCGGTATATTGAGGCTGATAATTTCTTCATCTTTGATTGTTCCACTTCCGCCGCAATTATCACATCTCCTGGTAATGGTACGTCCCTCTCCATTACAGTAGGGACAGGTTGAAGATGTTTGCATTTGTCCAAGGAAAGTGTTGGTAACACGCGTAATCTGACCGGTACCATGGCAATGTTGACATGTGCTGAATGATGAACTGTCAGCAGCTCCTGTTCCACTACATTTTTTGCATGAAACCAGTTTATTGACTTTTATTTTCTTTTCAACACCTTTAGCTATTTCCTGGAGGGTTAATTTAACCTTTACACGTAAGTCGGTACCCTTATTCACTCTTCGCCGGGTTCCACCACCACCAAAACCGCTAAAGCCACCACCAAATGCACTTCCGAAAATGTCACCGAACTGACTGAAGATGTCTTCCATACTCATACCGCCACCACCGAAACCACCCGGGCCACCGCGCATTCCATCATGGCCGAATTGATCATAGCGTGCACGTTTTTCAGCGTTGCTTAATACTTCATATGCTTCGGCTGCTTCTTTGAACTTCTCTTCAGCTTCTTTATTTCCGGGGTTTTTATCAGGGTGATATTGCAATGCCAATTTCCGGTACGCCTTTTTTATTTCGGCTTCACCGGCATTCTTTGGCACTCCCAGCACTTCATAATAGTCTCTTTTAGTCACTGTATCTGCTCTCATTTGAATCGATTCTCTGCATGAGCCTCACGGCTGTATATCTTCTCACATAGGTTGTCTATATCCCGACGACCACCTTGGCAAACCTGATCACTTTGCCATTCAATGTATAACCCTTTTGGGTTACGTCGATTACCTTATTTTTCTGCTCTTCCGATGTAGCCGGTATATTTGCTATGGCTTCATGGAAATCAGTATCAAATACTTTACCCAATGCTTCTATTTCAGCCAGACCTTTCTGGTTCAAGTTATTCTTGAATTTATTGTAAATCAAAATAGTGCCTTCCTTAACCGGTTCAACAGTGTCTACTTTTTCAAAGGCTGTTATTGCTCTTTCAAAATCATCAAGTATTACAAGCAAATCTGTAATGACATCGCTTGTGGCCGTTTTGCTCAGTTCTATCTTCTCCTTAACAACTCTTTTCCTAAAATTGTCGAACTCAGAATAGAGACGAAGGTACTTGTCGTTCATCTCATTATATTTATTCTGAAGTGCGACCAGTTCCTCAGCTGATTTACTTTCTTGTTTTGCTTCGCTATCTTTTTCTTTTGTCTTGGTTGTATTATCTGTTAGTTCAGGTTCATTAATTTCAGATGCTTTATTAGCAGAACTGTCTGATGCTTCTTCGTGTTTCTTGCGTTGTTTCATGTCAATATATAATAAATAAAGCTATAAGGAGTTAGCACTCAGCTTGAGTACAAATTGTTTGCCATTACTAATAAATGCGACAATTTGTCAGTTAAATCATTGTCAGTTAACTCGTTCGATTTTAGCTCCCATAGCATTTAATCGTGAGTCAATATTTTGGTACCCGCGATCGATTTGTTCAATGTTATCAATTCGGCTCGTACCTTTAGCCGACATAGCAGCAATTAGCAAAGCAACACCGGCACGGATATCGGGCGATGCCATTGTAATGCCTCGAAGCATGATTTGTCGGTTAAGTCCGATTACAGTCGCCCTGTGAGGATCGCATAGAATTATCTGAGCACCCATTTCTATGAGCTTATCCACAAAAAAGAGCCGACTTTCAAACATTTTTTGATGAATGAGGACACTTCCTTTGGCCTGAGTTGCCACCACTAAAGCGATACTCACAAGGTCGGGAGTGAACCCTGGCCATGGTGAATCGGCAATAGTCATTATCGATCCATCCATAAAAGTATCGACCTGATAATTTTCCTGTCCGGGTATTATAATATCATCGCCACTTACCTGCAGTTTAATGCCCAATCTTCTGAAAACATCAGGTATTATTCCCAATTCTCTGTAATGAACATTCTTAATTGTAATATTCGAGCATGTCATTGCAGCCATGCCAATAAAGCTGCCTATTTCAATCATGTCGGGCAGCATGGTGTGTTCTGTTCCTTTTAAACTATCCACACCTTCAATGGTCAGCAGGTTTGAGCCAACACCTGATATGTTTGCCCCCATCCGGTTAAGCATACGACAGAGTTGCACAAGGTAAGGCTCGCAGGCTGCATTGAAGATCGTAGTAGTACCTTTTGCCATTACGGCAGCCATGATAATGTTAGCTGTACCGGTTACCGAAGCCTCGTCGAGCAGCATATATGTGCCTCTCAATTCATTAGCTGTAACACTATAGAAGGTGTTGACATCTTCAAAATCGAATTTGGCCCCAAGATTTTGTAATCCAATGAAGTGTGTATCCAAACGCCGGCGACCTATTTTATCACCACCAGGGTGTGGCATATATGCTTTGCCGAATCTGGCAAGGAGTGGGCCGATTAACATGACTGATCCTCGCAGACCTCCGCCTTTTTTACGAAACTCTGTTGATTTAAGGTAATCGAGGTTAACATCAGCAGCCTGGAAACTGTAACTGCCATCACCAAGCTTTTCAACATTGACACCCATTCCTGCCAAAAGCTCAATCAGCTTATTTACGTCCAGAATGTCGGGGATATTATGAATAGTAACCTTTTCAGAGGTTAATAAAACAGCACAAAGAATTTGTAATGCTTCGTTTTTGGCTCCTTGCGGAGTAATCTCGCCGGAGAGTTTACACCCTCCCTCAATAATAAATGAACCCATAAGTCAAGCTATTAATGCTATGAATCAGGGGGCAAGTTAGTTCTTTTTACGGTTTCTCATGTCAATGTAACTCATGTTCTTGCCTTTTGGATTGAATTTTTTCCTCTTTTGTGGCATTGAAGAGTTACTTGGTTGCCCACCGTTACGGGCTAACAACTCGTGGGTATGAGTGAGTTTGGTATCTTCACTTAGCTTGAGTTTACCATGCGATAGTTCAGCCAGATGGTCATGTATCAACTCATCATTTACTGAATCGCGGTTCCAGTTAAGGTATGATTTCTTCAAATGATTGGCAATGTTCTTGACCAATGCATCCTTTTCAGCACCTTCTTCAAAAGTCGTAGCCTTTTCAATCATCTTGGCAATGTTTTTGCCATAAGGTCTGAATTTAATGTTCTCTTGCGGATAAGGAATTCGTGCCGGTTTACCTAAATGATCTTCAGGTATGGGAGGAGGGAACGGGCCGTCGACATCAAGCTTATAATTGGATATGATATATAAATGATCCCATAGCTTCCGCCTGTAATCAGCTGTGTCACGCTGCTCAGGATGTAGTTGGGCCATGATGTTTATGAGAGCTTTACAGAGATTTGTTCTCTTTTCACGATCCCCAATAGTCAGCACGTATGCGACCATTTTTTGTAAATTGCGACCATACTCAGGAATAATGAGCTTTTCGCGGGTGCTGTTATAATCCACTATTTATTAAAATTTACGTTGTTGATACGGGCACTCCCGGTATAAAATAAAAAAAACTAATGTGGTAATGAACGTTGGCCTGAAAGGAGATAACAAGACAGGCGCTGCAAATATAATGCAATTTCTTTAATAAAGTTCAATCAGTTACTTCCTCTTTTTTAATCAATTATTGTCTGCACTCGTTTCGATTGTTTCAATTGTTTCGGTTGTTTCGATGGTTTTGCCGGTTTCGGTGTTTTCGATGGTCACTGAGCGGCCAAGAACAGAACCCGGAACTCATAAACCCATAACTTATCCCAAAAGTATTCTAATCGAAATGGGCTTTCTAAGTACTTTGTCTGTACTATGTAATGTTTAACATTGCTCACCCGCTATACCAGGAATAGTTAAACAAACCAGACTCATATCTCTTATAGCGGACTTGGTACGGACTTAGTACGGACATATAGCAGAGAAAATAGCTCGTAAACTAACTTAATTTTACCCTAAAAAGGACTGTTTTGTTGAAGATAAATATGGAAAACTTAAACAAAAATTTTAATTTTCCCAATTTAGGACAATGCTCATTTTAACATTGAGACATTGAATTTTGTAAGTCTAAAATCATTTTATTAAACGATGTTTTTTTCTTTTTTACTATTTTAGCCCCCTGATAAATTATGCCTATGGGTTTTTCGATCGAGATCGTATTATTGGTGGTATCGGTTTTGTTCTTTCTAAGTATACTGGCCGGGAAAGCAAGTTCAAAATATGGAGTTCCTGCTTTATTGCTGTTTTTGGCAGTGGGAATGTTTTTTGGCAGTGATGGATTGGGTATCCAGTTTGAGAATATTAATGCCGCACAAAATATTGGAACAGTAGCACTATGTATAATACTCTTCTCAGGTGGATTAGATACAAGTATTTCAGAGATTAAACCTGTTATTTCTCAGGGAATAATTTTAGCTACTCTTGGAGTTTTCTTAACAGCAATAGTTACCGGAATTCTGATCTGGTGGGTATTGGGAATGACAATGGCATCAGCAGGAATCGGATTCATGACTTCCTTATTAATGGCCTCCACAATGGCCTCAACTGATTCGGCTTCAGTTTTTTCAATTCTTCGTTCAAAAGGCTTGCGACTAAAACATAATTTGAGGCCGATGCTTGAACTTGAAAGTGGTAGTAATGACCCTATGGCTTATATTCTTGTCATCACACTAATTAGTTTAATTAATTCTAATAGCGAACCCAATTATTGGATGGTAGCAGGTGAGCTATTATTACAATTAGGTATTGGTGCTGCAATGGGGATTATAATTGGGAAACTCGCAGTCAGAATAATAAACCATATTAAAATAGGTAACGACTCATTATACCCCATACTGGTATTTACTTTTTGTATATTCATTTATGCTGCAACATATTTTGCCAACGGCAACGGATTTCTCGCTGTTTACGTAGGAGGATTGGTAATAGGCAATTCAAAATTTGTTCACAAACGATCGTCACTCAACTTCTTTGATGGACTGGCATGGATGTTCCAGTTGATCATGTTCTTAACACTAGGCTTACTTGTTAATCCTCACGAATTATTACCCATAATTGTTCCCGGACTGATTATAAGTTTACTGATGATTTTTATAGCCCGTCCGCTTACAGTGGCAATTTGTCTGTTGCCTTTTCGGAAAATGCATGTAAGGGATAAATTCTATGTGTCGTGGGTAGGATTGAGAGGGGCTGTACCAATCATTTTTGCCATATTTCCATTAGTTGAAAATGTACCTCATGCAAGGGTTATATTTAATATTGTATTTTTCTGTACTCTTGTCTCATTAGTTGTACAGGGAACTTCTCTCCCCTTGATTGCAAACTGGCTTAAGCTTGTTGATTTACGTCAACG
Source organism: Bacteroidota bacterium (assembly GCA_023441805.1). GTDB lineage: Bacteria > Bacteroidota > Bacteroidia > Bacteroidales > Lentimicrobiaceae > Lentimicrobium. The sequence continues at coordinate 127,363 of JAEZNO010000002.1, read as the reverse complement.
GGTTATGAAAATGAGAAATTTTGATGTTGACTTTTCAAATGATATCAAATCGGTGACTACCGAAATTGAGGTGTCAGAAAAAATGTTAGAAAACGGGAATCAGTTGATGGACATGCCATTCCCTGAAAACACACTTGTAGTAATGGTTAAACGCCATGAGAAGTACTTCGTCCCAACAGGCAAAACCGTCTTAAAGGATGGAGATAAACTGATGATCATTACTGATAACCAGGATGGCCTACTCGAGACTTACGATAAATTAGGAATCACCTGATCAGAATCCGCTTAGCTGCATAGTAACAGTCGGTATTAGTAGCAGCCAGCCAAGAATCACAAAAATCAGTATCAGTTTCCAAGCCCAGCTAAACCACTTGCTGAATGGAATGCGTGCTACTTCAAGTACTCCTATCAGAACTCCCGAAGTTGGTGTGATGAGGTTTGTGAAACCGTCACCTATGTGAAATGCGGTTACTGTTGCCTGTTTTGAAAGGCTAACCATGTCCGAAATATCTCGTAGTATCGGCATAATCAGTGCTGCTTTTGCAGTGCCTGAAGTGATGATCATGTTCAAGCCTGACTGGAAAACATACATCATTGACAGTGTAGCTATCTTTCCCATGCCGGCTATTGATTGCGAGATACCATATAATATAGTGTCGATAATTCGGCCATCTTCCAGAATAACTATTATACCTCCTGCAAGTCCGACAACTAAAGCTGCCGACATAATGTCTTTAGCTCCTGTAACGAATGATTTGGTGAGGTCGCTCGCATCTTTACCCATGGCAATACCTGCTACTATGGCCATCGCAAAAAAGAGTGAAGCAAGTTCAAGCAATCCCCATTGAAAACCGGTTACTCCCACAACCAGGAAGAGGATAGTGAAAATGAGAATGTTTAATATAAAAGCTTGTATTGATTTACGAGCAGCCAAAAAGCCTGTTATGGCAAACAAAATTGCCAATACCGACAGAGCAGGAGTGTTGAAAATATTAGCACCAAGTGCGATTGGACTAACAGGCCAATAAAAAGCCGAAGCTGTAATGGCAGCAAGAACACCTATATAAGCAACCCAGGTTGATGTCTTTGACTTTTCGGAAATGTTAAGCTCAGCTTTTGAGTGATGATCACGCCAATAAGCATCTTCGTTGTAAACAATTGAACGCTTTGGATCTTTTTTAACGCGGGCAGCATACCATAATACATAGCTTATTCCAACAACGTTAATGACCATCCAGATAACAAAACGGTATTCTAACCCTGAGAAAAGCTGCAATCCGGCAATTTCCTGTGCTATGCCTAATGTAAAAGGGTTCATGAGGCATCCGGCAAATCCCATCCCTGCGGCAATAAAACACATGCAGACCCCAACAATTGAATCATAGCCCATGCTGATTGCCATGGGCACAAATATTATCACAAACGCAATCGTCTCCTCACTCATGCCGAATATTGCTCCAAAGAAACTAAAGATCAACATCACAATAGTAATGATGATGTTGTTTACCCCCAGGAATCGTATGAGTTTGTATTTATTGAGTTTATCACTCTTTTTCAGGAAAGCATATACTCCCATATCAATGGCCCTGCTTTCATTTAAAATCCAAAAAGCGCCTCCCAGAATCAGAATGAATACTATAATCTTTGGTGAACGTACAAATCCTTTATAAAATGCCGAGAAAATTTGCCAGGTCTGAGGTGTGTTATCTAAATACTGAAAAGAATTTGACTTGATAACCTGACTTTGCCCACCGGAAGTAGTAATTGTTTCGCGTTCAAAAGCTCCGCCGGGTACAAACCATGTGAAGATGGCAGCAATTATAATGATTGAAAATATTATTACGTAAGTATGCGGGATCTTCTTCATGACTGCCATAGTGATATTTTTGGTGTCAAACTTATGAAAAATTCACTTTCACCAACCACTTTCAAATTTTGCAGTTTATAACAAATAGTTGCCATCTCAGGTGAATTATTTGTTAATTTAGTACTTGCCGGGCATATGAGTTCGTAAAATAACATAGCTTCGATATTCTAAGTTTAAAGAATTTCATATCACAGTGAACCATTCGAACATTTGTACTATTTTTGGCAAATTCTTATTTAACCACACTCTGATACATGCTTAAAAAAGTAGTTAACTGGGTTTTCCTGCCTGTAAGATTAATTTTTTCACACAAAACTGTCAACAACCTTGGTTTAAAATCATTACGTGATGAACGATATGATATAGTAAAACAGAATGTAAAGGGACGACTATTAGATATTGGTTGTGGAAATAATGGTTTAGTTAAAGATTATGGTCATGATAGTGTAGGTGTTGATGTTTATGATTTCGGAGGTGGTGCCATAATAGTTGAAGATACTTCAAAATTGCCATTCGAAGATAAATCTTTTGACACTGCTTCATTTGTTGCCTGTTTGAATCATATCATTAATAGGGAACAAGTAATTGAAGAAGTTAATCGCGTTCTTAAGGATGATGGCAGAGTATGTATGACAATGCTCACACCAAAAATTGGGGTGCTAAGGCATAAGCTTGCATGGTGGGATCCTGACCAAAATGACAGAGGTATTAAAGAAGGAGAGGAATTGGGATTATCACACAAATATATTCTGAAACTTTTCGACGATGCCGGATTCAATTTATTGAAGCATAAAACTTTCGTTCTGGGATTGAATAATCTATATGTCTTTGAAAAAAGGCATACACAAAAAGTGAATTAAATAAAGTAAAACACTCTGGAACTATTTTCAGAGTCACGGGTCTAATATAATTGACTCTTTACTGACTTTTATCATACCCATAATTGACCCAAGAGTGACCTTAGAGGTCAATTTTAGGTCACTAAAAGCTCAATAAAAGGTCATTTATTTTCCTTAATAAATAGCCAAAAGGGGATGTCATTATAAGTAGTTAATCATCGCCAGGCCATATTTCTTAGTTTTTTTTTCTTTAAAAAGTTGGAAGTGTGAAATTTGTTTGTAATTTTGCACCCTCATTTCCGGGTAAAGGTTTCATAACCCCGGCCGGGATTGAGAAATTCTGAGATTTTAGCGAATCAAGGGAACCTGATAAAATAGACAAGTATAGGTTTCGATCAGTAAAAGGCAAGAGTTGCCACTTCACAAGAAAAGAAGGCTGATTTAGTCTGTAAAAATGGGGAAACCCATGTGTCTGTCCGGAAGAGTTCCCACCTATAATCCGGAAAGCTGAATGAAAAATTAGCATCAAGAGAAGAGCGAAAAGATTGGTACTACTGGTTTCGGGAAGAGAAGATAAAAGCTTGTAAATATTTTTTCCTCAGCGTATTGCATAAATCAAATATAGTTGTACTTTTGCAGTCCCCAAAAAAAGGGGTAATGCAGCGATAAACTAAAAATTAAAAGTATTGATATGCCTACAATTTCGCAATTGGTTCGTAAAGGACGTACAAAGTTAACCTTCAAGAGCAAATCACCGGCTCTGGATGGTTGCCCGCAGCGAAGGGGTGTTTGTGTAAGGGTTTATACTACTACACCAAAAAAGCCTAATTCAGCAATGCGTAAGGTAGCAAGGGTTAGACTTACCAATAGTAAAGAAGTAAATGCGTACATTCCTGGAGAAGGTCACAACTTACAGGAACACTCAATAGTGATGATTCGCGGTGGTAGGGTTAAAGACCTGCCGGGCGTAAGATATCACATCATCAGGGGTGCTCTTGATACTTCAGGTGTTGATGGTCGTAACCAGCGTCGCTCAAAATATGGAACCAAGCGTCCAAAAGGTGGTAAGGCAGCTCCTGCACAAGGTAAAGGTAAAAAATAAGGTTTCAGGTAATCGGTAAGTAATAAAACAATGAGGAAATCAAAACCAAAAAAGAGAATCATTCTTCCTGACCCGAAATTTAATGACGTTCTTGTAACAAAATTCGTCAATAACTTGATGTACACAGGAAAGAAAAACCTGGCTTTCCAGATATTCTACGATGCAATTGAAACTGTTTCGGAAAAAACATCTGAAGATGGCCTTGAAGTATGGAAAAAAGCACTCAACAACGTAACTCCAAATGTTGAAGTACGTAGCCGTCGTATCGGTGGTGCAACTTTCCAAATACCTTCTGAAATCCGCCCTGCTCGTAAGAGTTCTATAGGCATGAAAAACCTGATCCTCTTCGCTCGCAAACGTCATGAGAAAACTATGGCTCAAAAACTTGCCGGCGAGATTATGGCTGCCTATAAAGAAGAAGGTGCTGCTTTCAAAAAGAAAGAAGATACTCACCGTATGGCTGATGCTAATAAGGCATTCTCACACTTTAGATTCTAATATTTATTAAACCGGAAAACTATAATAATACAGTAAAAACAACGATGTCAGCCAAATTAGAACATACACGCAACATCGGCATTATGGCGCACATTGATGCGGGTAAAACCACAACAACTGAGCGTATTCTGTATTACACCGGTATAAACTATAAAATTGGTGAAGTACACGAAGGTACTGCTACCATGGATTGGATGATCCAGGAGCAGGAACGCGGAATTACTATCACATCAGCTGCTACTACCGTCTATTGGGACGTGAATGAGCAGAAATATAAAATCAATATTATCGATACTCCGGGGCATGTTGATTTCACTGTTGAAGTGGAACGATCACTCAGAGTTCTCGATGGTGCTGTTGCCATATTTAGCGCTGTTGAAGGTGTTGAACCTCAAAGCGAAACTGTATGGAAACAAGCTGATAAATACGGCGTCCCCCGAATAAGTTTTGTCAACAAAATGGATAGGGTAGGCGCCGATTATTTTGAGGTTATCAACCAGATAAAGGACAAATTAGGAGCAAATCCTATACCTCTTCAAATTCCAATCGGAGAAGAAGAAGCGTTTACCGGTGTAGTTGACCTCATTACTAATAAAGCAATAATCTGGAACGATGAAGATGAATCACTAGGTGCTAATTTTACAGTAGCTGAAGTACCCGGTGATGTTAAAGAATTGGTTGATGAATACCGCAAACAACTTATCGAAGGTGTAGCTGAAGAAGATGAATCACTTTTTGATAAGTTTGTTGCTGATCACAATTCTATCACTCCTGATGAAATGCGATCAATTATCAGAAAAGCAACTATTGAACAGCGAATAACACCTGTTCTTTGTGGTGCATCGTTTAAAAACAAGGGTGTTCAGCCATTGCTGGATGCAATTGTTTATTTTCTCCCAAATCCAGCAGAGATTGAATCAGTAAAAGGCATTAACCCGAAGACTGAGAATGAAGAAATCAGGAAGACTGATGCTTCGGAGCCTTTCTCTGCGTTAGTTTTCAAAATTGCAACTGATCCTTATGTTGGAAGGTTGGCATTTGTGAAGGTATACTCAGGTGTTCTTAATGCCGGTAGCTATGTACTAAATACATCAACCGGAAAGAAAGAACGCATATCGAGAATTTTCCAGATGCATGCCAATAAGCAAAATCCTCTGGACCATGTTGAGGCGGGTGATATTGCAGCTCTTGTCGGATTTAAGGAATTGCACACAGGTGATACTCTTTGTGATGAGAAACACCCGATTGCACTTGAGTCGATTACATTCCCCGAACCTGTTATCAGCATAGCTATTGAGCCTAAGACTCAAAATGATGTTGAAAAATTGGATGCTTCACTCAATAAACTGGCTGAAGAAGATCCAACTTTCACAGTTAAGGTTGATGAAGAAACAGGACAAACTGTCATCAGTGGCATGGGAGAATTACATCTGGATATTATTACTGACAGACTACGTCGTGAGTTCCAGATTGAAGTTAATAAGGGAAATCCTCAGGTAGCTTATAAAGAGGCAATAACAACAACAATTGAGCATCGTGAGGTTTACAAGAAGCAACATGGTGGCAAGGGTAAATTTGCCGACATACTGTTTGAAATCGGACCGGCTGATGAAAATATCAGAGGACTTCAGTTTATAAATGAAGTAAAGGGAGGTAACATCCCAAAAGAATATATTCCTGCTATTGAGAAGGGTTTCAGGATTGCCATGCAGAATGGTGTACTTGCCGGCTTTAGTTTAGAGAGCCTTAAAGTACGTTTACTTGATGGTTCGTTCCATCAGGTTGATTCCGACTCATTAGCTTTTGAGATCTGTGCTAAGGTTGGTTTTAAAGAAGCAGCACGTAAGGCACGCACAGTCCTAATGGAGCCTGTCATGAAACTTGAAGTTAATGTACCTGATGAATATGTTGGTGACATTACAAGTGATTTAAACAAGCGCAGGGCAAGTGTAGAAGGTATTGAACACAGAAATCGATATCAGATAGTTAAGGCACATGTACCTTTAGCAGAGATGTTTGGTTACGTAACAAGTTTACGTACTATTACATCAGGGAGAGGGAATTCAAGTATGGAGTTTTCACACTATGCTGAGCTACCATCTTCAATGACTAATGATATAATATACAAGATTAAAGGATATCTTATTAAATAAAGAATAAATCAATAAACTCAAAGTAAAGTGAGCCAAAGGATCAGAATAAAACTGAAATCGTACGATCACAGCTTGGTGGATAAATCAGCTGAAAAGATTGTAAAGACTGTAAAATCGACCGGTGCAGTTGTTAACGGACCTATTCCTCTGCCAACCAACAAGAAGATTTACACTGTGTTGAGGTCAACCTTCGTCAATAAAAAGTCGAGAGAGCAGTTTGAACTGAACTCATATAAGCGCCTGCTCGATATTTATAGTACAACCAGTAAGACTATAGATGCCTTGATGAAACTGGAATTACCAAGTGGAGTAGAGGTAGAAATCAAAGTCTGACGAGAAAGGTAAAATAGGAGCTGTTTGAAAAAAGAATCATCAAAAATTAACATGATACTGCAATGTCAGGAATTATAGGAAAAAAAATCGGAATGACCAGTATATTCGATGCCAATGGCAAGAATATTCCTGTTACCGTCATTGAAGCCGGTCCTTGTTATGTTACACAGATCAGGACAAAAGAGAACGACGGATATGATGCCATTCAATTAGCGTATGAGGATAAGAAAGAGAAGCATACAAACAAAGCTGAAAAGGGTCATTTCGCTAAAGCCGGTGTTAGTCCAAAGAGGAAACTAGTTGAATTTACACGTTTTGAAGCCGGTCACCGTAAGCAATTTGGTGAAAAAGTAGAAGTAGACGTATTCGTTGAAGGTGAATACATTGACGTAGTAGGCATTACCAAAGGTAAGGGATTTCAGGGTGTTGTTCGCCGTCATGGATTTAATGGTGTTGGCGGAGTAACCCACGGACAGCACAACAGATTAAGGGCTCCCGGATCAGTAGGTGCATCATCTTGGCCATCAAGAGTATTTAAAGGTTTACGCATGGCCGGCCAGATGGGTAGCAAGAGAAGGAAGATGATCAATCTTCAGATAATTAAAATAGTTAAGGAAAAGAATCTGTTATTGGTTAAGGGTGGTGTGCCCGGAGCTAATGGATCATATGTAATAATTGAACGATGGAGCTAGAAGTTTATAACATTAAAGGGGAGAAAACTGCAAGGACAGTTACCCTTAGCGATTCGATTTATAATATCGAGCCTAACGACCACGCCATCTATCTTGATACTAAACAATACCTTGCTAATCAGCGCCAGGGTACACATAGTTCAAAGGAGAAATCTGTAGTGTCAGGTAGTACCCGTAAGTTGAAAAAACAAAAAGGTACAGGTGGAGCAAGAGCAGGTAGTATTAAATCGCCGACAATCAGAGGTGGTGCAAGAGCATTCGGACCACATCCAAGGGATTATAGCTTCAAATTAAATCAGAAGCTTAAACAACTTGCTCGTATGTCAGCTCTTTCTTACAAGGCAAAAAACAATAGCATTGTCGTTTTGGAAGATATTAACATTGAGAAACCAAAGACAAAGACTTTTGTCGAATTACTCGAGAACCTGAAATTAGAAGGAAAGAAGACTCTGATGGTATTAAGTGAAAGCAATAAGGCACTGTATTTATCCTCACGTAATTTAAAGAGTGCAAGGGTAATGAGAGCAGCAGATCTTAATACGTATGAAATTCTTCGTGCGAACAACCTGATACTATTAGAAGGTTCAGTTGCCGAAATTGAAAAAGTATTTCAAAATTAATTCACCGCATTAAAGCGCTGAGATTAGAAACCATTAATATAACGAAACGATGGGAATCATAATAAAGCCGGTAGTTACGGAAAAGATGACAGCCTTAGGTGAAAAGCTCCACCGTTACGGGTTCATCGTAAAAAAGGACTCGAATAAGCTACAGATAAAAAAAGCTGTACAGGAATTATATGGAGTTGATGTAAAAGAAGTTAAAACTATGACTTACAGTGGAAAAAACAAGAGCAGGTTTACCAAGACCGGCATCGTACAAGGGTCCACAGGAGCATACAAGAAAGCTATCATTACATTAGCTGAGGGTGAAACAATTGATTTTTATAGCAATATTTAAAGATAATGGCTTTAAAGAAATTCAAACCGACCACTTCAAGTCAGCGCTTTAAACTGGTAAGCGCTCTGGATGATATAACAGCCACCAGTCCGGAGAAGAGCCTTGTGGTTTCTCATAAGAGAACGGGCGGACGTAATAATGATGGTAAAATGACCATGAGGTCGATAGGTGGCGGACACAAGAAGAAATATCGTATCATCGATTTCAAGCGTGATAAAGAAGGTATTCCTGCAACCGTCCAGACAATTGAGTATGATCCTAACCGTACAGCTCGTATAGCATTATTGTTTTATGCTGATGGAGAGAAGAGATATATTGTTGCTCCCAATGGATTAAAAGTTGGTCAGCAGGTAATATCAGGAAAGAATGCTCAACCCGAAATTGGCAATTCATTATATCTGAGTGAGATACCCTTTGGTACTGTAATACATAATATTGAACTTCGTCCGGGACAGGGTGCCAAGATGGCTCGCAGTGCGGGTTCTTCAGCACAGTTAATGTCACGCGATGGTAAGTTTGCAATAGTGAAAATGCCTTCAGGTGAAACCAGAATGATTTTGCAGACATGTAAAGCTACCATTGGAATGGTATCGAATACTGAGCACAACCTTGAGGTTTCAGGAAAAGCCGGCCGCAGTCGTTGGTTCGGTCGTCGTCCACGTACTCGTGCAGTTGTAATGAATCCGGTAGATCACCCGATGGGTGGTGGTGAAGGAAGAGCATCAGGAGGACATCCAAGATCACGTAAGGGTATTCCTGCAAAGGGTTACAAGACACGTTATCCGAAGAAAGCTTCGAATAAGTATATAATTGAAAGAAGGAAGAAGTAATTGATCATTAAGAGCACTTTAATATGAGCCGTTCATTAAAAAAAGGTCCTTATATAGACTATAAACTGGAAAAGAAAGTGTTAGATGCAGTAGCATCGAACAAGAAGGTTGTTATAAAAACCTGGTCACGTGCATCAATGATCTCTCCTGATTTTGTTGGACAGACAATTGCTGTACACAATGGGAATAAATTTATCCCTGTATATGTAACTGAAAACATGGTAGGACACAAATTTGGTGAATTCTCACCGACGAGAATATTCCGTGGTCATGCCGGTAGTAAAGATAAAGGTAAAAAATAAAGAACAATGGGATCACGTAAACATAACAGAGCCGAGATCATCAAGGAAGCAAAGAAGAAGGAAGCGTTCGCAAAATTGAACAATTGTCCAACTTCGCCACGTAAAATGCGCCTGGTTGCCGACATGGTACGCGGTATGAAAGTAGAACAGGCATTACATGTCTTACATCATGCTCCACAAGAAGCAAGCAATCGTCTTCACAAACTTGTTCTTTCAGCCCTTGCAAACTGGCAGGCTAAAAACGAAGGTGTTCGCATGGAAAACAGCAATCTCTATATTAAAGAGATTGGAGTAGACGGAGGCCGGTCATTAAAGCGTATCAGAACAGCACCTCAGGGTCGCGCACACAGGATACGTAAACGCTCAAATCATGTTACAGTATTAATTGATAACAGGATAACAGAAACAAACGAATAAAAACGAATACTGCAAAGCAGGCTTTAAACAACTAAATAATATTTTGTTGAATGGGACAAAAAACAAATCCAATAGGTAACAGATTAGGCATCATAAAAGGATGGGATTCTAACTGGTATGGCGGAAGGCGTTTCGAGAATAAACTGATTGAAGATGATCAGATTCGTAACTATCTTAACGCACGTTTATCAAAGGCCGGCGTTTCAAAGATTGTCATTGAGCGCACACTTAAACTTGTTACCGTAACCATACATACTGCCCGTCCGGGTATTATTATAGGAAAAGGTGGGCAGGAAGTTGACAAGCTTAAGGAAGAGTTGAAAAAGATCACTAAGAAAGAGATCCAGATCAATATCTCAGAGATAAAACGCCCGGAAATGGATGCAGTGATCGTTGCCAATGCCATTGCACGTCAAATTGAAGGTCGTATATCATATCGTAGAGCTATAAAGACAGCTATAGCATCAACCATGAGAATTGGAGCTGAAGGTATAAAGGTTCTGATATCAGGAAGATTGGCAGGTGCTGAAATGGCACGTCGCGAGATGATAAAAGAAGGACGTACTCCGCTACATACCTTGCGTGCAGATATCGATTATGCATTAGCAGAAGCTCATACTACTTATGGACGTATCGGTATAAAAGTATGGATTTGTAAGGGTGAAGTTTATGGCAAACCAGAATTAGTGCCAAGTACTGAGAGCACTAATATTGCCGGTGGACGAGGAGAAAAACCAATGGGACAGCGTCCTGGAGGTAGTCGTCCGCCACGTGGTAATCGCCAGGGTGGAAGAGAACGCTCAAGGAAGTAAGTTGAAATTAAAGAAAAAGAGTAACAATCCGATCAATATTTTGAAATAATGTTACAGCCAAAGAAAACCAAGTACAGAAAGATGCAGAAAGGCAAAATGAAAGGCAACACAAAGCGTGGTGCAGAGCTTTCATTCGGATCATTCGGCATCAAAACTCTGGAAGAAGCCTGGATAACCGGCAGACAAATAGAGGCAGCACGTCAGGCAGTTAGCCGTCACATGAAACGTGAAGGACAAATATGGATTCGCATATTCCCGGATAAACCGGTAACAAAGAAACCTGCCGAAGTACGTATGGGAAAAGGAAAAGGTGCGCCTGAATATTTTGTTGCACGTGTTAGCCCCGGTAGAATATTATTTGAAGCAGAAGGGGTTCCAGAACAAGTGGCAAAAGAAGCATTGAGGCTTGCAGCCCAGAAGTTACCGGTGGCTACCCGCTTTGTAGTAAGAAGAGATTACATTGAAGAAACAATTTAAGCAACGATGAAACAAGAAGTCATTAGAGAGCTATCAACACCCGAACTCATTGAGAGGCTGGAAGAAGAGCGCAAACAACTCGATAAGCTGAAGCTTAACCATGCTGTTTCTCCTCTTGAGAATCCTAATAAGATAAAAACATACCGTAGAACCATTGCCCGTATGCTTACAGAATTGCACAAACGTAATACTGATGAAGCAACAAAGGTTCAGTCAACAGCTGTAAACAAATAATCGGGAAAAGAGACGATGGAAACAAGAAACCTTAGAAAAGAAAGAATTGGGGTTGTTGTTAGCAACAAAATGCAGAAATCTATAATCGTTCTTATTGAACGCCGTGAAATGCACCCCAAGTATGGTAAATTTGTGAAGAGAACTTCCAGATTTGCTGCGCACGATGAAAACAATGACTGCAATATAGGCGATACAGTTCGGATAGCCGAAACTCGTCCTTTAAGCAAGAATAAGTGCTGGAGATTAGTCGAAATTATTGAAAGAGCTAAGTAATTATGATACAACAGGAATCACGACTTACGGTTGCTGATAACAGCGGAGCTAAAGAAGTTCTGTGCATCCGGGTCCTGGGTGGAACCCGTAAAAAATATGCCTCTATTGGCGATAAAATCGTCGTCACCGTTAAAAATGCTCTTCCTTCAGGAAACATAAAAAAAGGAACGGTAGCTAAGGCAGTGGTAGTAAGAACTACAAAAGAAATTCGCCGCAATGATGGATCTTATATCAGATTTGACGATAATGCGGTAGTATTGCTAAATAATGCCGGTGAAATGACAGGTACCCGTATCTTTGGCCCTGTTGCTCGCGAGCTTCGTGAAAAGCAATACATGAAGATTGTTTCATTGGCACCTGAAGTGCTGTAACTGACCTATCAAACTATGAGCACAAAATTAAATATCAAAAAAGGCGACAATGTGAAGGTTATTGCCGGCGACTCAAAAGGTAAGCAGGGTAAGGTCCTTGAAGTGGATACTGAAAATTTATATGCCATTGTTGAGGGTGTTAACCTTATGTCAAAGAACACTAAACCCAATGCCAAGAATACAAAGGGTGGAATTGTTAAGAAAGAGGCCGGTATACATATCTCAAACCTTATGTTGGTTGACAATACGGGCAAACCTACCAAAGTAGGCCGTAAGATTGATCCCAAAACTAATAAATCAGTACGTTTTTCAAAAAAGTCGGGGGAGGTAATTAAATAATGAACTATTCACCACGCTTAAAAGATAAATATACCGCTGAAATTGTTCCGGCACTCACCGAACAGTTCAAGTATAAGACAATAATGCAGGTTCCTAAACTGATGAAGATTTGCATCAATCAAGGATTGGGGACAGCTATTGCAGATAAGAAATTAGTTGATGCAGGAGTGAATGAGCTTACCGCCATCACAGGGCAGAAGGCAGTTGCTACTAAATCAAGAAAAGATATATCTAACTTCAAACTTCGTAAGGGTATGCCTATCGGAGTAAGGGTAACCCTTCGCGGTGACAGGATGTATGAATTTCTGGATCGTTTGGTATCAGTTGCTATTCCTCGTGTCAGAGACTTCCGTGGAATAAATGAAAAAGGATTTGACGGACGTGGCAATTACACCCTTGGAGTTACGGAACAGATTATATTTCCTGAGATCCAGATGGATAAAGTTGCTAAAATCAACGGAATGGATATTACATTCGTAACAACAGCCCGCAATGATCAGGAGTGTCTGGCATTGATGAAAGAATTTGGTTTACCCTTTAAAAATCAGAAACAATAATATGGCAAAAGAATCGATCAAAGCAAGAGAACGTAAAAGAGAACGTCTTGTTGCCAAATATGCAGCTAAACGCGCAGAACTTAAGGAAGCCGGTGATTTTATCGGATTACAGAAACTGCCGAAGAATGCATCTCCGGTAAGATTACACAATCGTTGTAAGATGACCGGTCGCCCAAAAGGGTATATGCGTCAGTTTGGAATCTCTCGTATTAACTTCAGGTTTATGGCTTTAAAGGGTGAGATTCCGGGAGTAAAGAAAGCAAGCTGGTAATTAAAAGAATTAGAAACAATAATATTAGAGGATAAAATGGTAACAGATCCTATAGCAGATTACCTAACCCGTTTAAGGAACGCCGTGATGGCCAACCATCGTATCGTGGAGATCCCATCTTCAAATATAAAGAAGGAAATCACCAAGATATTGTTTGATAAGGGTTACATTTTAAACTACAAGTTTGAAGATGAGACTATCCCGGGTATAATAAAAATTGCCTTGAAGTATCATCCGGTAACAAAAGTACCGGCCATCAGCAAACTTGAGAGAGTCAGCAAACCCGGTTTACGCCGCTATGCAAGTTCAGATGAACTTCCACGCGTACTGAATGGATTGGGTGTTGCAATATTATCAACCAGCCAGGGTCTGATGACCGACAAAGAAGCACGTCAGCTTCATATTGGTGGCGAAGTATTGTGTTACGTAAGCTAAACAAAGGAGAATTCACAATGTCAAGAATAGGAAAATTACCCATTGTTCTTCCTGCCGGTGTTCAGGTAACAGTTGCAGAGGATAACACAGTGACTGTTAAAGGTAAATTAGGAACACTGACCCAAAAGCTTTCTCCGTCAATTACAATAGAGATTGAGAATGGCCATTTGACAGTTAAACGTGCTAATGAAGAACAAGACACAAGATCAAAGCATGGTTTGTACAGGTCACTTCTGGCAAATATGATAAAAGGTGTATCAGAAGGATTCACTATTACTCAAGAGCTGGTTGGTGTAGGTTACAAAGCAACTGCAGTGAATAATGTTTTAGAGCTTGCACTTGGATATTCACACAGTATCTTTTTTGAAATGCCTCAGGAAGTTTCAGTAGCAACTGCAGCTGAAAGAGGAAAGAACCCAACTATCACACTCACATCATTTGACAAGCAGTTAATCGGGCAAGTTGCTGCTAAGATAAGATCATTGCGTAAACCTGAGCCATATAAAGGAAAAGGTATCCGCTTTATGGGTGAAGTTGTGAAGAAGAAAGCAGGAAAATCAGCATCTGAAAAATAATATTTAAATAACCCGTTCCGGAAAGAACCGGAGCAAAATTCCTAATGCAGGATGGCTATTAAGAACAGAAAAGAATACAGAAGGCAAAGGATAAAACTCAGGATTCGCAAGGTAGTTTTCGGAAGTCCTGACCAGCCAAGGTTGACAGTATTCAGAAGCAATAAACAGATTTATGCTCAGATCATTAATGACCTGGAAGGTAAAACAATTGTTTCTGCATCGTCATTAATTCCTGAGATATCAGGAAACCCTGTTGCTAAAATTGAACAAGCTAAATTGGTAGGGCAACTGATTGCAAAGAAAGCAATTGAAGCCGGTATTGAAAAAGTAGTGTTCGACCGCAACGGTTACTTATACCATGGTAGAATCAAATCATTAGCTGAAGCGGCCAGAGAAGGAGGCCTTAAATTTTAACGCAAATGGCAAACACAAATATTAAGAGAGTAAAATCCAGCGAGATAGAATTTAAAGACCGCTTGGTAAGTATTCAAAGGGTAACCAAGGTTACTAAGGGGGGTAGAACCTTCAGTTTCTCAGCCATCGTTGTAGTAGGTAATGAGAATGGAGTGGTAGGATATGGACTGGGAAAGGCCAAGGAAGTTACTGCCGCTATTGCCAAAGGAGTGGATGACGCTAAGAAGAACCTGGTTAAAGTACCGGTTTTAAAGGGCACAATTCCTCACGAACAACTTGGTAAATACGGTGGAGCACTCGTATTTCTAAAACCCGCAACACCAGGTACCGGTGTAATCGCAGGTGGTGCTATGCGTGCTGTTCTGGAAAGTGTTGGAGTAAGAGACGTACTTGCTAAGTCAAAAGGTTCCTCTAACCCACACAGTGTAGTTAAAGCAACCATCGATGCCTTAGTAAACATGCGTGATGCTTATACAGTAGCTCAACTGCGTGGTGTTGATCTTAACAAAGTATTTAACGGTTAATAGTAACCGAAAAAACAGTTACCGACATGAAAAAAGTAAGAGTTACACAGATAAAAAGTGGTATTAAGCAACCCGAACGTCAGAAGAGGACTTTGAGAGCATTGGGAATTAGGAAGATGAACCGTCCTGTTGAGTTGGAAGCAACACCTCAGGTAGAGGGTATGATTGCCAGCATAAATCATTTGCTCAAAGTAGAAGAAATTTAATTTACAACTAGTAAACTGAAAGATATTATGGATTTAAGTAATCTTCAACCGGCTGCAGGTTCAACAAAGAACAGAAAGAGAATTGCGCGCGGACAAGGCTCAGGTCGCGGTGGCACTTCCACACGTGGACATAAGGGTGCTAAGTCGAGAGCCGGTTACAGTAGGAAAGTAGGTTTTGAAGGTGGTCAGATGCCAATCTACAGGCGTTTACCAAAATATGGTTTCAAGAATATCAATCGTGTTGAATATCGTAGCATCAACCTTGACGTAATTCAAGCATTAGCAACTAAGCATAATCTTGAAGTTATTGATGTTGATACATTAATTGAACGCGGAATTGCCTCAAAGAATGATAGGATAAAAATCTTAGGCAGGGGCGAATTGACAGCAAAAGTTGAAGTAAAAGCTCATGCATTTTCTGCAGGAGCAGCTAAAGCTATTGAATCCACAGGTGGTCAGGCTACTAAAATCTAAACCCTAGATGAAAAGACTAATTCAAACATTAAGAAATATATACAAGATCGATGATCTTCGTAAGCGTATTACCTACACTCTCGGTATTATTCTTATCTACAGGTTTGGATCATATGTGACACTGCCGGGGATAGATCCTAATCAGTTAGCCACACTTCAGAGCCAAACAAGTGGAGGATTGCTGGGATTGCTTAATATGTTTTCAGGGGGTGCATTCTCGAATGCATCGATCTTCGCACTCGGTATTATGCCGTATATCTCGGCATCTATCGTTGTTCAGTTGCTCGGTATGGCAATACCTTATTTCCAGAAGTTACAGAAAGAGGGTGAGAGCGGAAGAAAGAAGATCAACCAGATAACACGATATCTTACTGTTATTATAACAGGATTTCAGGCCCCGGCTTATATAGCTAACCTGATTTCTCAGTTACCTAATCAGGCGATATCTCCATTTGATCCTGCTGTGTCTACTCCGGGAACCTTCTTCTGGGTATCCTCAGTAATCATTCTGGTATCAGGTACATTATTCGTAATGTGGTTAGGTGAGAGAATTACTGACAAGGGTATTGGTAATGGTATATCACTCATCATTATGATTGGTATTATAGCCAGGTTACCTTTTGCTCTCTTTGGCGAGTTAGTTTCAAGAATGGAACAGAAAGGTGGAGGTCTTGTAATTTTCATTGTTGAGCTGGCAGTGTTGATAGGCGTAATTCTAGTAAGTATTTTACTTGTACAGGGTACACGTAAAATACCTGTACAGTACGCAAAGCGAATAGTTGGAAATAAGCAATATGGTGGTGTTCGTCAGTATATTCCACTTAAAGTGAATGCTGCCGGTGTTATGCCAATTATCTTCGCACAGGCAATTATGTTCTTACCATTAACCCTGGCAGGATTTGCTCAATCAGAAGCATTGACAGGATTTGCAGCTACTTTTACAAATGTTAATGGATTTTGGTATAATTTTGTATTTGCATTGCTAATCATTGTTTTCACCTATTTCTATACAGCTATCACGATCAATCCAAATCAGATGGCAGAGGATATGAAGAAAAACAATGGTTTTATACCGGGTGTAAAACCAGGTAAGAAAACAGCTGAGTTTATCGATCAAATAATGTCAAGAATTACACTTCCGGGATCTATTTTCTTAGCTTTTGTAGCAATTATGCCGGCCATTATTGGTCAGATGGGTGTAACTTCACAGTTTGCTAATTTTTATGGAGGCACTTCATTGCTGATTTTGGTTGGTGTTGTGCTTGATACTCTGCAACAGATCGAGAGTCACTTATTGATGCGTCACTATGAAGGTTTAACCAAATCAGGCCGCATAAAAGGAAGATCTTCGGTCAGCATGTGATAATAAATCATAGCATGATCACATATAAGTCGAAGGAAGAAATTGAATTAATAAGACAGAGTTCTTTACTTGTTGGGAAAACCCTGGCTGAAGTAGCCAAGCTAATCCGTCCCGGTATTAAGACAAGTGAGCTGGATAAAGTCGCAGAGGAGTTTATCAGAGATCACAATGCTAAGCCGGCTTTCAAGGGATATAATGGATATCCTGCAACATTATGTATTTCGGTAAATGATGTTGTGGTACATGGAATCCCCGGAAACTATGAGCTTAAGGATGGAGATTTGGTTTCGGTTGATTGTGGCACAGTTATGAATGGGTATTATGGTGATTCGGCATATTCCTTCGGTGTTGGAATAGTTAGCGAAGAAAAGAAGTTGCTTATGCAACGAACAAAAGAATCACTATACCTGGGAATCAAAGCTGCCAAAGCAGGCAATCGGATTGGAAATATAGGTTATGAAGTTCAAACTTATGTTGAAGGATTTGGTTACTCGGTGGTCAGAGAGTTAGTAGGTCATGGCATTGGAAAAAACTTACATGAAAGGCCCGATGTTCCAAATTATGGAAGGAGAGGAAATGGTATAATGCTAAGACCCGGTTTGGTGATCTGTGTGGAGCCAATGATTAATCTTGGAAAGAGAAGCATCTCACAGGATAAGGATGGTTGGACTATACGAACAGCTGATAGTCAGCCTTCGGCACATTATGAGCATCAAATTGCAATAACAACAGGTGAACCGATGATATTATCATCTTTCGAAGAAATTGAGAAAGTGCTAAGTGAAAAAGAAATTTAATAACAATAAATGGCGAAACAAATATCGATAGAACAGGATGGAACAGTTACCGAATCATTAGGTAATGCCATGTTCCGTGTTGAACTCGAGAACGGGCATATAATCACAGCCCATATTTCAGGAAAGATGAGAATGCATTACATAAAGATTCTTCCCGGAGATAAAGTAAAGCTTGAAATGTCGCCATATGACTTAACAAAAGGAAGAATAATATTCAGATACAAATAAACAAACCATCTTGTTAAAATGAAAGTAAGAGCATCTGTTAAGAAAAGAACACCTGACTGTAAAATAGTCAGACGGAAGGGGAGGTTATATATAATTAACAAAAAGAACCCTAAATACAAACAAAGACAAGGATAATTGATTAACGTCACAATAATAAACAATATATGGCACGTATTGCTGGTATTGATATACCCAAGAACAAAAGAGGCGAAATAGGACTAACCTACATTTATGGTATAGGTCGCAGCACTGCTCAGAGAATTCTGCACACTGCTGGCATTGATCTCAATAAGAAAGTCCAGGATTGGAATGATGATGAGCAGAACGCTATTCGTAATATCATTAGCGACCAAATAAAAGTGGAAGGTGCGTTACGTACTGAGCTGCAAACAAATATCAAGCGATTGATGGACATAGGTTGTTACCGTGGTATTCGCCACCGTCTTGGATTGCCGGTCCGTGGACAAAGCACCAAGAATAATGCAAGAACACGAAAAGGAAAGAAAAAGACTGTTGCAAACAAGAAGAAAGCGACTAAAGGTTAAGAAATGATTCTTGATCAATAAATTAAACTAAAGAAAGAAAACTGTTATGGCAAAAGTTGCTAAAACATCAAAAAAGAAAGTTGTAAAGGTTGATCCTATGGGCCATGCGTATGTAACGGCTTCCTTTAACAATATCATTATCTCACTAACCAATAATTCGGGACAAGTTATAAGTTGGGCATCCGCAGGTAAGATGGGTTTTAGGGGATCAAAAAAGAACACACCGTATGCAGCACAGATGGCAGCTACCGATTGTTCAAAGGTGGCTTACGACATGGGACTTCGTAAGGTGAAAGTGTTCGTTAAAGGACCTGGTTCAGGTCGTGAGTCAGCAATCAGGACTATCCACTCTTCAGGTATAGAAGTTACCGAGATTATGGATGTAACCCCAATGCCTCACAATGGTTGTCGTCCACCAAAAAGGAGAAGGGTATAAATTTATCTGATAACCCTATTTGTATTCTTACTTGATGGTTTGAAAGAGTGGGGTACAGCGATACAGAAACAACAAAATAAAACAATAAGATAAGTAATTATGGCTAGGTACACAGGCCCAAAAACCAAAATTGCAAGGAAGTTTAAAGATCCAATCTACGGTCCGGATAAATATTTCGAGAAGAAGAACTATGCTCCCGGAATGCATGGCAGTTCAAAAAGAAGAAAGAAACTTTCTGAATACGGAACACAGCTCCAGGAAAAGCAGAAAGCGAAATATACTTATGGAATTCTGGAACGTCAGTTTAAAAACACATTCCATAAAGCATCACGCAAAAGTGGTATTACTGGTGAATTATTACTTCAGATAATAGAAACCAGACTTGATAACATAGTTTACCGTTTAGGTATAGCACCATCAAGGAACGCATCACGCCAACTGGTTTCTCACCGCCATATTACTGTAAATGGTAATGTAGTAAACATTCCATCATACGAGGTAAAAATAGGTGATATCATTGCAGTTAGGGAGAAATCAAAATCTCTTGAAATTATCCAGAATTCTTTAGCCGGAAAACGCAATAGTTACCCTTGGTTAGAGTGGGATTTAAATCTCTTAAGCGGAAAGTTGGTTAGCCTTCCTGCTCGCGAGGATATTCCAGAAAATATTAAAGAGCAGCTCATCGTCGAGTTGTATTCAAAATAATAATTCCAGGTAAAAAATATTTATTACTCAAGAGGAAGATAATATGGCAATATTAGCATTTCAAAAGCCTGAAAAGGTAATAATGATCGAAACTGATGATTCTAAAGGTGTGTTTGAATTCAGACCATTAGAGCCGGGTTTCGGTATCACTATCGGCAATGCCCTTAGGAGAATACTCCTCTCCTCACTTGAGGGATATGCAATTACATCAGTAAAGATTGAAGGAGTGGATATGGAATTCTCCTCAATCAAGGGTGTAGTCGAGGATGTTACTGATATCATCCTGAATCTCAAAAAGATCCGCTTTAAAAGATTACTTGAAAGTGAAACAAACGAGCATATCAGAGTAGTTATTTCCGGTCAGGATACTTTTAAATCAGGAGATATAAATAAATTTCTATCAGTATTCCAGGTGCTCAATACTGATGTGGAAATTTGCCATATGGAGCCTTCAGTGAAACTTACTATTGATCTTACAATAGACAAAGGCCGTGGCTATGTTCCTGCTGAGGAAAATAAAAACCAAAACGCAGCAATTGGAACTATTGCGATTGACTCAATTCACACTCCAATTAAGAATGTGAAGTACACAATTGAAAATTTCCGTGTAGAACAGAAAACTGACTACGAAAAATTAGTCATGGAAATTACAACTGACGGTTCAATCAAACCAAAAGATGCCCTTAGAGAAGCTGCACGTATTCTAATTCACCACTTTATGCTCTTCTCCGACGAAAAGATTACAATTGATTCGGAAGAAAAGACTGTTAATGATGAATTTGATGAAACTTCATTACATATTCGTCAACTTCTGAAGACTAAACTGGTTGACATGGATCTTTCAGTGAGAGCATTGAACTGTCTTAAAGCAGCGGATGTAGAAACACTTGGCGAATTGGTGTCGTATAATAAAAATGATTTGTTGAAGTTCAGGAATTTTGGAAAGAAATCACTTACAGAACTTGAAGATCTGGTAAGGTCAAAGAACCTGGAATTCGGAATGAATGTTGCAAAATATAAACTTGATAAGGATTAATTGAAAAATGAGACACGGAAAGAAAGTCAATCACCTTGGAAGGACTAGCGCCCATCGTAAGGCTATGTTGTCAAATATGGCTGCCTCGCTAATTCTCCATAAACGTATAAATACAACTCTGGCTAAGGCAAAGGCATTGAGATCATACGTTGAACCGCTTATCACGCGTTCAAAGGATGATTCAACACACTCACGCCGTATGGTGTTCTCATACCTTCAGTCAAAGGAAGCCGTTTCAGCACTATTCAGAGATGTTGCTCAGAAAGTTGCTACTCGTCCCGGAGGTTATACACGTATTTTAAAAACCGGTAACCGCTTAGGTGACAATGCCGAAATGTGTATGATGGAACTAGTTGATTTTAACGAAAATCTACTTGGTACTAAAGAAGCACCTAAGGCAAAATCAACTCGTAGAAGCCGTTCTTCAAAGCCAAAAGCTGAGAGCCAAGCTGCAACTCCTAAAGCAAAAGCAAACTCAACAGAAGAAGTAAAACCGCAAGTTGAAGAGAATTTAGGAGACGAAAACGTTGAAACAAAAGAATAAAAGTAAATTTTAAATAGAATGAGGATAAGGTATCTGTACCTTGTCCTCTTTTTTATTTTTAAACATTAAAAAAATTAAAGATGAGTGCAATAGGAACAATTTATGCCCGTCAAATTCTGGATTCACGTGGAAATCCAACTATTGAAGTAGATGTCTATACCACAGCCGGCGTCATGGGAAGAGCTGCCGTACCTTCAGGAGCTTCAACAGGTGTTCATGAAGCAGTTGAATTGCGTGATGGCGACAGCAAAGTTTATTTAGGCAAGAGTGTACAGAACGCTGTTCAGAATGTTAATAAAGTCTTGGCCGAAGAATTAAAAGGATATCAGGTTTCAGAACAAAATGAAATTGATGCCAGAATGATTGAATTGGATGGTACTCCTAATAAGGGCAACCTGGGTGCCAATGCTATTCTTGGTGTCTCTTTGGCTGTTGCTAATGCAGCTGCTCAGGAAACCGGTCAATTCCTCTTCCGTTACGTTGGTGGTGTGAATGCAAATACCTTACCTATCCCAATGATGAATATCATTAATGGTGGGTCACATGCAGATAATGCAATCGATTTTCAGGAATTTATGATTATGCCGGTAGGTGCTCCTAATTTTACTGAAGCATTACGCATGGGCGCCGAGGTTTTCCATAATCTTAAATCGGTTCTGAAGAAAAGTGGATATTCTACTAATGTCGGAGACGAGGGTGGATTTGCTCCTAATCTGAAATCAAACGAAGAAGCAATTCAGGTAATTCTTCAGGCTGTTGAGAAAGCAGGTTATAAACCCGGTCAGGATGTATATCTTGCACTAGACCCTGCATCTTCTGAATATTATATTCCTGAGGAAAAAGTTTACCATCTCCACAAATCAACAGGTGATAAACTGACACCTGCACAGATGGTTGATTACTGGAAAACCTGGGTTGATAAATACCCTATCATTTCAATTGAAGATGGTATGGCTGAAGATGATTGGGATGGTTGGAAACTCTTAACAGATACAATTGGTAGTAAAATTCAATTGGTTGGGGATGATTTGTTTGTAACAAATACCAATAGATTGAAAATGGGTATTGATAAAGGAATTGCCAATTCAATTCTTATCAAAGTTAACCAGATTGGTACCCTTACTGAAACCATCGAGGCTGTTAATATGGCTTATCGTAACGGTTACACAGCAGTAATGAGCCACCGCTCAGGTGAAACTGAAGATACTACCATTGCTGATTTGGCTGTTGCTCTAAACACTGGTCTGATAAAGACAGGGTCGGCAAGCCGTACTGATAGAATAGCTAAATACAACCAATTACTCAGAATTGAAGAGATTCTTGGAAATTCAGCTCACTATCCCGGTAAAGCATTCAAATACGCAAGATAATTTGCTTAACAAAGGGTTGCACACTATTGTATTTGGTTCGCCTTTTCAATTTGGATTATTTCGATTGGATTCTTTCAAGATTACCGGATCAGGTTTGTGCACTTTAATACTTAGTTCACCTTCAAACGAAAGAATGGCGTAAAAGCGGGTCGATTGTTTGCAAACAACAAGGTTTTGACCACTTCCTAAATAGTGGCAATTAAACACTTTAGCACAAGTTTACACACAACAATACCAAAACCACCTCTAAGGCAAAATCCTTAGAGGTGGTTTTTTTTATTGTGTAATTCATATTCACTTATCGAAATACTTGTAGTGCTATTAGTATATTTCATACTTTTGTGCGACAATCCTTTATATCCACTTCAAGGGTAAATCACATTTGAACTTATGGACAAAATACAATATGTGGGTGAAAACCTGATACCGGGCAAATTAGGAGAAATCTTTATTTTCCTTTCTATTATTGCCGGTCTGCTCTCGTTATTATACTATGTCAAATCAACAAAATCAGGAGAAACCATTAATATTTCTGCAAGAAATAGGGGACGTATCTTCTATTATATCCAGACATCTTTGGTGTTACTGACCGGAGTAATTTTATTCTCTTTGATACTTGGCCACAATTTTGAGTATACTTATATATTCAAACACTCCTCAGTTTTAATGCCCGGGAAGTATATTATTTCCAGTTTCTGGGCCGGTCAGGAAGGGAGTTTCTTGCTTTGGGCAATGCTCATTTCATTATTTGGGATTCCGGCATTGCATTCCGCTAAGAAGCTTGAAGGTGTTGTAATGGTTGTAACCAGTGTCGCAATAATTTTCATGATGACAATGATCATGGGAGTTAATTTTATGGGAATGCAGCTTGGTAGTGATCCATTTGAACTTCTTCGTGAAGCTGAAGCAAATCAGGGAATGGATTTCTTTAAAAATCCCAATTACCTTTCATTCATTAAGGATGGTAACGGATTAAACCCATTACTTGAGAACCCATGGATGGTTATTCACCCTCCGGTGCTTTTTATGGGATATGCAGCAGCTTTGTTTCCTTTTGCATTTGCACTCGCATCTTTGGTTCAAAATAATCGAAAATACTGGATCAAATTAACTTTCCCATGGGTACTATTGTCATTAGGACTTTTAGGTGCAGGATTAATATTAGGTGGAGCATGGGCCTATCAGTCACTCACATTTGGAGGATTCTGGGCATGGGACCCTGTTGAGAACGCATCTTTAGTACCCTGGCTCGTGCTGGTCGCTGCACTTCACTTTATGATCCTTTCGCATAAAAAGGATAAATATTACAGGAGTACCTACATTTTCTCATTCCTGAGCTTTCTTATGGTGGTTTATGCCAGTTACCTCACAAGATCGGGAGTGTTGGGTGAAACTTCCGTACATGCTTTTGGTGATAATGGTCTGACAATACAATTATTGGCATTTATGGCAGTCTTTACTGCCGCTCCAATATGGATGCTAATTAAAAGAAGAAAAGATCTTCCTGTAAATGATCTGCCAAATATTTTCAACAGGGACTTCATGATGTTATACGGATCAGTAATAATCTTGCTTTCAGCTTTTCAGATTATAAGTACAACATCTATTCCGGTCATTAGTAAAATACTCAACACCAATATTACTTTGGCATCTGATGTTACTGGCTTCTACAATAAATGGCAGTTGCCCTTTGCTATGGTAACTGCCCTGCTGATTGGGCTTGTACACTACTTAAATTATGAAAATAATGACCGTAAAACCTTCTATAAGAATATTATTTATCCGGTCATTATTGCACTAGTCATTTCAGTAGCCGGTTTTTTTGCAGACGGCGACATGTCGGTTATGCACGCAATATTCTTATTCCTCATAGTATTTGCTATCCTCTCCTCTATCGCCTATCTGTTTAAGTTTGTCTTTAATCATAGGAATCTTGCAGCCGGATTAACACATCTTGGATTTAGCATTTTTTTATTAGGTGTACTGATCACTTTCTCTAATACCATAACCTTTAGAAGCAATCAAGGGTCTAACCAGCAGGGAAGCAATGTCATGCTGTTCAAAGATCAGGTTAAGCAGGTAGGTAATAGGTACATGTGTTACACAAACAGCAGGGAGGATCGTGACGAAATATTTTATCAGGTTGATTTCCTTGAAAAGGATGATTCAGGTAATATGAGGTATCAATATTCAGTTTATCCTTCAGTTAAATACAATGACCGTATGGGCAATGTACATAATCCTGATACCCGTAATTTATTGAGTGGTGATATCTTCATGTATCTGACTTTTGCTGAAGACAGGACAAAAAGAGCTGCCGGAGGTTATACTGTTGCGCAGAATCTTGATGTTTCAGTTAATGATACAATTTTTGCTGAACATAAAGCATTAGTCCTGGATACCATCAAAGTTGAAGTGCTTGATCCCAGACAGGAAAATATCAATATCACAGCCGAATTTGCAACTACTGACAGCCTTAATAATCCTGTAAAACTTCCCCTGCTTTACAGCCTAAAGGGTAATATAGCTGAAAGTGGCATAATCTCAATTCCTGATACGGATGTCAGATTGCGCTTTGATCATGTTGGTGATGTAGTCAGGACTATAAAAGTTTCATTACTTGAGAAACAGCCCGATTTCATTGTACTTAAAGTGATGTTCTTCCCTTGGATTATTGTGCTATGGATTGGTGCAATTGTAATGTTTGTTGGTTTGGCCATCGCAATCTATAAGAGAGCCGCTAAGGCGAGGGAAGTCTAATTATACCTACATTTGTGCTTAATAAATCATTTATGAAAGCACAGAACAAGATATCCGTTACAATAGCCGGGTCAGGCAATGTTGGTACTTTTCTGGCCACTCATTTATTTGATTCAGGATGTATCATCAAACAGGTGTTCAGTAGAACATTTGACAATGCTCTTAAGTTAGCTGAAAGAGTCAATTCTCAGCCGATTACTGAAATTAGTCAGGTTTTGTCTGATGTTGATTTATTGATAGTTGCTCTGCCTGATAATATTATCCCAATTTTTTGTCAGGAATTATACGAATCGAATAAGAATGATTCATTAACCGTCGTTTCTGTTGCAGGGTCGGTAGAACTGGAAATAATTAGCCGCTTCAATCCAAACGCAGGAGTAATGTATCCCTTGCAAACAATCACCATCTATACGAAACCTGACCCAAGGATAATCCCCATTTGCATTGAAGCAACCAACGAAAAATCAAGGCAGCTGATTAGTGAAGTCAGTGGCTTGATTAGTGATGATCTTAGGTATCTGGATTCAAAACAGAGGCTTTCATTGCATCTGGCAGCTGTTTTTGCGAGTAATTTTACAAATCACATGGTTGCAGTTGCTGAAGATTTATTGGAAAAAGCCGGATTGGATGCTGATATACTCATCCCACTTTTGCACGAAACAATTAAACGTCTCGATACTAACAGAGCAATTCAGGTGCAAACAGGTCCTGCACTCAGGGGAGATCATAATACTATTAATAAGCATATTGCAGTGCTTGAAAAAGAAAATGAATTTCGATTAGTTGAATTATACAACCTGATTAGTGAGAGTATATTTGCATTTTCGAAAAACAAACAGAATCAGTGAAGTATTCGATTGCTTAAGATAACTTAATTGACTCAACCAGTCAGATTAATTTAAACGCACACTTTTATAAGATGTCAAATTATAAAGAAGACCTGAAAAAGATAAAAACCCTCATATTCGATTATGACGGAGTCCTTACTGATGGTGTTGTATTGGTCACTAACTCTGGCGAGCAATTGCGTACCGGACATGTTAAGGATGGTTACGCGCTGCAGCTTGCTGTAAAGACAGGCCTTAGGGTGGTGGTTATTTCCGGAGGATTTTCCGAATCAGTAAAGCATCGCTGCAAAGCACTAAATCTAACAGATGTATTTCTTGGTATAGAAAATAAATTGTTGGCTTTCAATGAATATATCGCAAATCACAATCTTGATCCTTCCGAAATCTTGTACATGGGTGATGATATACCCGATTATGAAGTGATGAAAATAATTGGTATGCCTGTTTGTCCTGCTGATGCTGCTCAGGAGATTAAAGATATTTCACGCTATATTTCACATTTTAAGGGCGGTGAAGGATGTGTCAGAGATATCATAGAGCAGGTCCTTAAAGTTCAGGGTAAATGGATGAACGGTAATGCATTTCATTGGTAATCAAAATTCTACTAAAAAATGAAGTACCTGAATTATATTGGTTATTTTCTTAGACTCATCAGATGGCCAAATCTTTTGATAATTGGTATTATCCAGTTTGCTATGTATTATGTCA
The DNA here is from genome assembly GCA_023441805.1 of Bacteroidota bacterium. Classification (GTDB taxonomy): domain Bacteria; phylum Bacteroidota; class Bacteroidia; order Bacteroidales; family Lentimicrobiaceae; genus Lentimicrobium. The sequence continues at coordinate 100,068 of JAEZNO010000002.1, read as the reverse complement.
TTCTGGGTGGCATATACAATTTAGCAGGTGTTAATATAGCCATGCAGCCTGTGCATCTTTCCATTTTGGTTTCAATTACTTTACTTATTGCCGGTGCCGGTTATATTATCAATGATTACTTTGATATCAGGACTGATAGAATCAATAAACCGGAAAAGATGATTCTGGTAAAGAAAATTTGCCGCAGAACGGGTTTCAGAATACAGGTAATTATGAATATAATTGCTGTCTTAGCCGGATTTTATATTGCATATGTTGCCGGGTCATGGCGTTTGGGATTAATATTTCCGATGTTGATAATGCTGCTGTGGCTTTATAGCGTCAAGTATAAAAGAATTGAAATCTGGGGTAATCTGGCAATTGCATTTCTATCAGCAATGACTATAGCTATCATTTGGCTCTTTGAGTTTTATATGCTCAGGATGAATGCAATGGATTTTGTTGTAATAGGACCTTACCTTGGATTGATTACTAACTATTTCTTGATGTTTTCCTTGTTTGCGTTTCTTTTGACTTTCATCAGAGAAGTGTTAAAGGATGCTGAGGACCTGAAAGGTGATGCAATATCAGGCATCTATACTTTTGCAGTCAACCGTGGAACCAGTGCTTCAGTAAAACTTGCATTAATTATTACCGGCTTATCTGCCCTGCTCATTTTATTTGTTTCTTTCTTATTTGTCCGAAAGGGTATGAACATAGCAGGTATATACTATACTGTTGCGGTTTTCCTACCACTATTATGGTTAATGTTCAAAATATACAGGGCTAACGATAAAAGTGATTTCCACCAGCTTTCAAATCTGGTTAAGGTGGTTATTATTGCCGGTATAATTGGATTGCAACCAATCGCTATGTCAATGCCTTAATTACTCGCCATGATCGATCTAAACAATTCAGGATACCATTTCATACTTGCTTCTCAATCTCCAAGAAGGCAATTTCTATTGCGTGAAACCGGACTGGAATTTGATGTAATTGTAAAACCTACCGAAGAATCATTTCCCTCAAATTTAAAGGCTGAGGAAATCGCTCTGTATGTCAGCAAGCAGAAGATACTTGAATTTGACTTCAACGAACTTCCCGCTAACGCTCTGGTCATTACTGCTGATACCATCGTATGGCTTGATAATGAAAGTATTGGTAAGCCGAATGATTTAGTTGAAGCTAAACAAATGCTTCGCAAGTTATCAGGCAAAAAGCATGTGGTCTCAACCGGAGTGTGTTTTAAAACCTCCAAAAAATTCCACATATTTTATGTTAATACTGATGTGTACTTTAGAGAATTGGAAGATTACGAAATCGAGTACTATGTAAGTAATTATAAGCCACTGGATAAAGCAGGAGCTTATGGAGTTCAGGAATGGATTGGTTATGTTGGTGTCGAAAAAATTGAAGGTTCATACTATAATGTAATGGGTTTACCGGTACAGAGAGTTTATGTGGAGTTAAAGGAATTTCTGAAATCACAATAATTTTATCAGATCAAAAATGGAACGACAAAAGCCTTCACAGAAATTGATATCATGGTTCCTTCAGGGAATGTTATACATTGCTCCTGTTTCACTCACCATTTATGTTATTTATATTTCATTCCATTTCGTGGATGGCATACTGACTGATCTGATTACCAGAATTGTTGGTTTTAGCATTCCTGGTTTAGGCATTCTGGTGATCCTCGCAGGTATCACTCTTATTGGATTTTTGGGTTCATCAATTTTCTTTAGCCGATATTTAAGGTTCTTCGACAGGCTAATAAGTCAGGCTCCTTTAATAAAAGTAATCTACACTTCGATAAAAGACTTCATCTCAGCTTTCGTAGGTAAAGACCGAAGGTTTACTGAACCTGTTTTAGTTAAGGTTAATAAAGAATCGAATCTCGAAAAGCTTGGATTTATAACACAGAAAGATTTGTCAAATCTGAATATCCCGCAAGGGAGAGTAGCTGTATATTTGCCTCATTCTTATAATTTTTCAGGAAACCTCTTCATTGTCTCAGTTGAAAGCATTACACCAATAAATGCACCACCATCTGAGGTAATGAAATTCATAGTAACCGCAGGGGTTACCAGTATTGATAATAAAGTGATTGTTTCTTCGGATGTTGATAGTAATGCAGTCACTGGTGATGATGTTAAAATTAGTGATAACAAAGTAAAATAATGGATAGTAAGAAACCGGTTATTCTGGTGACAAATGATGATGGGATTAATGCTCCGGGAATTCGGTCATTGATTTCCATAATGAGAGTTATAGGTGATGTATTGGTAGTGGCTCCCGATAAACCTATGTCGGCAACAGGTCATGCAGTAACAATTACTGCTCCTTTGCGAATGTATAAAATTAAAGAGGAACCGGGCTATCTGGAGTATTCCTGCAATGGCACACCGGCCGATTGTGTCAAGTTGGGCAACAAAGTTATTTTAGGGCATGCACCTGACATCATTGTATCAGGTATTAATCATGGCTCAAATGCTGCAATCAATATTATCTATTCAGGAACAATGGCTGCGGTTCTTGAGGGAGCAATTGAGAATATACCTGCTATCGGCTTCTCACTTGCTGACTTTGCATTCACAGCCAATTTTAATCACTGTGTCCCTTTCATTGAGTCAATTACAAGAAATGTTCTTGAAAAAGGCCTGCCTTCTTACACCTGCCTCAATGTAAATATCCCTCCTTTGAATGGGTCACCTATCAAAGGCGTGAAAGTAGTTCGTCAGGCACATGCTTATTGGGATGAGAAATATGATCACCGCGTTGACCCTTATGAGCGCGACTATTTTTGGCTGACAGGTAAGTTCAAAAGTCTTGACGATGGTGAAGATACTGATGAATGGGCTTTGATGAATAATTATGTATCTGTCGTACCCGTTCATTTCGACCTGACATCTCATAAAACAATACCTTTGCTACAGGGCTGGAATTTTTATTGCCCATCACAAGAAGAAAAGAACAAAGATGAGTTTCTGGAAAAATGATAATTATTTCGTTGGTCTGACAATTGGATTGATACTGACCATATTTACATCTCTGTTACTGATGGTAGCTGTTCCAATAATTTATAATATGGCAGGATGGAGTAATCCGACAGTGAAAATATTATTATTGGCAATTGTACCCGGAATCATTATGATGAGATACTACATGAGGGTGTTGAAGTTTGCTAAATCAGGTGCCGGTGTACTGACCACCGTTTTTATCAGCATTATACTTTATTTTGCATTTATTGCTGAAAAAGTAGAACTGTTCCCTCAACTAATTAAATGACTCCATTCATTATCTACTAATGAAATACTACATAATAGCAGGTGAAGCTTCCGGAGATTTACACGGATCAAATTTAATAGCAGAACTAAAGAATCATGATCCGGATGCTGATTTTCGCGTATGGGGAGGTGATAAGATGGCCTCTAAAGGAGCTGTTGTTGTAAAGCACATTCGCGACCTTGCCTTTATGGGTTTTATTGAAGTTATTGCCAATATCAGAACCATTTATTCAAATCTCAGATTTTGTAAGAAGGATATTCTTGAGTACAACCCCGATGCAGTAATTCTGATTGATTATCCGGGATTCAATCTTGAAATAGCCAAATTCTTGAAGGGAAAGAAATTCAAAGTTATTTACTATATCTCACCACAAGTATGGGCATGGAAGAAATCAAGAGTACATACCATAAAGAAAGTTGTCGATAAACTGATTGTAATACTCCCATTCGAAAAGCAGTTTTTTAAGGAATTTGATATTGATGCAGAATTTGCCGGACACCCGTTACTTGACGCTTTACCTGAACAGCAAAGCTCCGATGTCTACATGCATGATAAAAAGCCTGTAGTGGCTTTACTGCCCGGAAGTCGGAAACAGGAGATAAAAAAGGTATTGCCGGTTATGCTTTCAATTGTTAATGATTTTCCCGAAATCGAATTTGTATTAGCAGGAGTGCATTCAATCGGTCTAAAGTACTATTCTGAAATCGTTAAGGATCTTCCGGTTAAGATTGAAATTGACCGAACTTATGAAGTCCTGGCCAAATCACGTGCTGCATTGGTTACATCCGGTACAGCTACTCTCGAAACAGCCCTGATCGGTATTCCTGAAGTTGTATGTTATAAAGCCGGGGTAATTTCGTATACTATTGCCCGCAAGTTGATACAAGTGAAATATATTTCACTCGTAAACCTTATTATGGACAAACTTATCGTCAAAGAACTTATTCAAAACGACCTGAATCGTCAAACCCTCAGGGGCGAATTAAATAATCTTCTGAATAACCAAAAATATCGCGAGACTATGCTACTTGATTATAAGAGATTAAAAGACACACTTGGTGGTAAAGGTGCATCTCTACGTGCTGCAACAGTTATCAATAAATTTATGACCCAAAAATTACCTGTTCTGATTTCCTTACTTTTCCTAATTACTTCCTGCAACCAAAAAACAATAGATTCCTCATCGACTAATCAGGATTCAACTGATGTTAATGCTACCCCCTTAAATAACGATACGATTGTAACATCCAATGAATCAGAAAATAAAACTCTTATATTGGAATCAAAACCTATTGCAGAAAATGCAACTCCCAACCAGAATTTGACTACACCCGGAAAGGTTGAAGTCAAAGGTGAACTTGAACGAAAACGTGGAGTGGGCCATGCCGCCAGAGGCAGGTATAAAGAAGCAATTGAGCTTTTTGATAAATCAATTGAACTTGATCCCAATAATTCTGATTCATATTTCTTCCGTGGAAAAGCTAAATGGCAGAATAATGACCCCAAAGGTGCTGAGGCCGATATAAATAAAGCCATATCAATGAATCATCAAAACGCTGATTATTTCTATTTCAGAGGGCGATTCTATTCTGATCTTAAGAGATATAATGAGGCCATCAGAGATTTTGATTCCGCAATAGCATATTCACCTCAATTCTATGATGCTATTAATTATAAGGGTGTCGCTCTTGCTAACCTGGGTAAACATGAGCAAGCCATTGTTGAATACAATAAAGTCATTCAGTTAAATCCCGGTGGTGCATTGGCATATTACAATAAAGGAACTTCATTGGCAGGATTAGGCAAGTTTGCAGAAGCAGAAGAAATGTTTACTCAGTCGTTATCTATCGATACAAAATATGAGCAAGCTTATGTAAATCGTGGTAACAGTCGCTTGATGCAGAATAAGTATCAGGGTGCTTGGGATGATTACAGTGCTGCTCTGTTATATAATCCTAATAACGCTGATGCTCTGTATAATAGCGGTTTTGCTTTAAAACAACTTGGAAATCTTGACCAGGCTTGTGATAATTGGAAAAAAGCTGTTAAAGCCGGACATAAATTAGCTCAGCAACAGGTTGATAAGCATTGTAATTAATCGGTATCAATGCACCGGTACCGGTTTATTCAGTACTCCTGAAGATACAGGTCAAAAATTGGAATAGATGACTCTCTGGTCAAAGATTCCTTTTGTAAGATTTCTCATTCCCCTGATTATCGGAATAGTATCATGCTATTCGCTAAATTGCCCACTGCATATTCCGAATATTGCGATTATAATAGGTGTTCTTATGCTCATTCTTGTTAAATGGTTGAGCATGAGAATTTACTTCTTCAGCTACAGATGGGTTTTCGGTGTAGTCTTAAGCCTGCTTATTGTTGCATTAGGTTATCGACTAACTGAATCTACTTTCCGGTTACAAGATAAGAATCACTTCTCAAACATTCATCCAACCCCTGAAGTATATTGGGCGAGAATAGTTGACCAACCTAAGGAAAAGAAGAAAACCTATAACGCAGTCATCGAAATCATAAAAGTGAAATCGAAGAGTGAGGTGCACTTCTCAATAGGGAAGGTGATGTGTTATTTCAGCAAGATTAAATCAGATTATATACCTGCATACGGTGATTTGATCATTTTCTCAAAATCCCCCGGCTTGGTAGAGAAACCCGGTAATCCGGGTGAGTTTGATTATGCAGGATATCTTGCGCACAAACGCATTTACCATGATATCTTTTTAGGAGTCAACGAATTCAAACTCATTGAGCAAAACACAGGAACTTTTATCAAGAGTCTTGCTTACCACCTGAGCGAAAAAACACGCATTCACTTAAAAAAGTACATTCCAAATGACCCTGATACTTATACAATTGCAGCTGCTATTCTTACAGGTCATGACGAACTTAGTGATGATCAAAGGAGAATGTTTAGTGATTCAGGTATAATACACATACTTTCTGTTTCCGGTTTGCATGTAGGTGTCGTATTTCTGATGGCTGAATTTCTTTTGTCCTTTATTTCAGTCAAAAAAAACCGGTTCAACTTTAAGCCCTTTTTGATTCTCATTATAATTTGGTTTTATGCACTGTATACAGGGCTGTCGGTACCGGTTGTGAGGGCTTCATTGATGTTTTCGTTAATCCTGATCGGGAAGTTATTAAGATTACAGAAAAACAATTACAATATCCTTGCTGCTTCGGCTTTCATACTACTGATAATTGACCCGGGGTCTCTTTTTAATGTTGGATTCCAACTTTCGTTTGCAGCTGTAGCCGGTATCATGATTTTCAAGAATCCAATTACAGACCTCTGGTCACCACAAAACCCCATATTGAAGAATATTTGGGACTTAATCAGCATTTCTTTTGCAGCTCAAATTTTCATTACCCCTCTTATCATTTATTACTTCCACCGGTTTCCTGTCTGTTTTGCGCTGGCAAACCTGGTAGCAGTGCCTCTCTCCGGAATTATTATTTATACCGGTGTAGCCTTCCTTATTCTATCAATGATTCCATTTATTGGCAGTATTTTATCCTGGTTATTGATAGCTGAAATTAGATTGCTGAATGATTTTATAAAGCTCATTGATATGCTACCAGGGTCTGTAGTTACTGATATTCACATGGGTATGTTCTCCACTTTCGTTTTATTCGCTTTATTAACTTTCCTCGCATTATTTATTACCACAGTTCAAAAAAGATATATTTGGCCGACTTTAATTAGTGCATTGATTCTCTCAGGAGGATACGCTAACCGAAAGATCGAAATTCATAATCAGCATTTCATAGTTTTTCATAAGGTTAAAAACCACACTTTGATAAGTTTTATCAGAGAAGATAATCAAACAATCTTGACCGACTCAGAATTAGCAGATAACATTTCTGCGGTTTCATTTTATCTTGACGGTTTGGTGGCAGATGCCGGTATAAAAAATAGGGTAATTAAAGAAATAAAGCTACCAGATGAGAACCAGTCAACGACCTACCAGGTACCACAATTTGTGGTCTTTAATAAGAAGCGAATTGGTCTGGTTCAGGGTGCATGCAGGTTGCCTGATATTGGCCATGCATTAAAAGTCGATTATGTACTGCTGTGCAATAATCCTTCTGTTTCCATCGACCAAATCAATAGTCACTTTCCGGGTGCAGTAATAATTATTGACAATACGTGTACTTTCCGTAGGATTGAGGAATATAAAACACAATCCACCTCAATTGGCATTAAACTCTATGATCTGAACCATGATGGAGCATTTATAGTAAAAGATGCTTAGTTCATTTGGAGTGTTAACATGATAGGCAAGTGGTCACTGAATCCTCCAATGTACTTCATTCCGTTGTATGTTCTGAACGGGACAGTGCCTGAGTACTTCTGATCCTCAATAAGCAAAAACGGGAAGGCTAAAATATCGGCTTTATCGCCTGTTACTTTTAATTCAGAATCCTCATCCAAAAGTTGTCCCGAGACTATAAATTGATCAATCACTCCCCACTGATTTTTATACTTGTTGGTTCCTGTGTCGAATTTTCCAACATACGGTGTCATAAGACAATACAGGGTACCAGAATTATCATCAAGCTCTAATCTTGCATTAAGATGTGTCTTAATACTTTCATCAATAGGCTCATCATTGAAATCACCCATGAGAATTATCTGTGAGCGAGGATTTTCTTTAAAAAGTGAATCAGTTACTCTTTTTAAAACCAGTGCGGCATTTTTACGCTTATATGCAGTAACAGCAGGACCTCCTGTGCGTGACGGCCAGTGATTTACAAACAAGTGAAGTGTATCAGCATCGCCCGAAGATTCTATTGTTACACCTTTTACATAGAGAATGTCTCTGGTTTTAATGTCTTTATTCTCAAAGTGAATTGGTATAGACTTATGAGATATCTCTTTGAATTTATCACGCCGATAGATAAGACCTACATCAATACCCCTGTCGTCAGGTGACTCTTCATGAATAATTGAGTAGTCAAATCTTCCTAAAGGTGTTCGTTTCAGAAGCTGAATCAATACAAACTTATTCTCAACCTCGCTAAATGCAACTATTTCAGGTGGCTCCCATTCACCGGCCGCAATTATCACCTTTGATAGATTCTTAAGTTTTGTCTCAAATTTCTTCCATGACCAACCTCTCACCCCTCCTGAAACAAACTCCTGATCATTCTTCAATGGATCATCAAATGGATCGAACAGATTCTCGACATTGTAGAACATGATTCGAAACTTCTCATCTGATGGTTTAGATTTTTCTTGTCCGCATGAATTAGTTACTATTAAGCTTAAGAGCAGAAAGGGTATTAACTTTATAGAAGGAGTTTTCACAATGTATTTATTTACAATCATTAAGTGTGTGCTATCTAAATGTAAGGGCAGCGTATCCAAAGATAGTATTTTCTTCGCGACTACCCTCAATGAATCAGTTCGATAGAATTTGTCTTAACAATCACCATCTTAATATTTATTACAGGCACATACTTTTAATATAGCAATTACGTTATTCTTCAAATCTTCTCAATGATGAAAAAGGTGCGCCTGCTATTTCCTCTCTTTCTTGGAGTTCTATTTCCTCTACTATTTCATAAGCAACAAGCCGGTATAAATGTGCTAATATTTAATTTGCTCATAATCAGCTTTCTGATATGGAACAAACGTTTAAACATTATAAATTCGATTAATCTGCTTCTAGCTATAGGAACCTTTTTGTCAGCGTTAATGGTTGTTATTCATGGTTCTCATACGGCTTTAACGGTCAATATTATCTCATTGATAATGGTTGCTGGGTTAACAGCTTCTCCAAAACTTCATATTTTATCAAATTCACTTCTTTCGTTTTTGGCAGGCAGTTTCACTTCACCAATTGAATATTTAAAGGAATTAGCTTCTGTCACCAATACAAACAGGAAAGTTGCTAAAACAATCAGAATATTGGCCTTCCTAGTTGTTCCAATCATTACTTTAATTTTGTTTATATCTATCTATTCAGCCTCCAGCCCCTACTATCAGCATTTGACCGGCAATGTTTTAACTGTAATTAATGACATTTTCAAAAAGTTAACCGAGAATATATCACCGGCTGTATTTTGGTTAGCAGTTACAGGATTGATTGTGGGCATAGTATTGGCTTTTAGTAAAATTCAGACCGGCTTCGACCTCCCATATGAGAGAGGCGAAATCAATATGATTAGAGAACGACGGTATTATAAAGGCTCTCCCGCCGGTCTTCACTTTGAATTACGTACAGCCGTATTTACATTCATACTCCTTAATATTGCACTTGCTGTTATGAATATATTGGATTTGTGGCATGTATGGATTAATTTCAAATGGGATGGCGGATATTTAAAGCAGTTTGTACATGAAGGAACATGGCTTCTTATTTTATCAATAGTTATCTCCGTTGCTCTTGTGTTGTGGTATTTCCGCGGTAATCTAAATTTCTATTCTAAAACTAAATTGCTGGTGTATCTCTCACGAATCTGGCTTTGGCAGAATATTTTCCTTGCACTTTCAGTTGCTGTCAGGAATTATTGGTACCTGAGTTATTTTAACCTTGCTTATAAAAGGATTTGGGTATATGCATTTCTGATATTGGTGATTTATGGTCTATTTACTGTCCTGGTGAAAGTCAATAAACGCAGGACGATTCGCTACTTGTTGATCAAAAATAGCATTACCGCATACATCGTCTTTGCTGTACTAAGCTTTGTTAATTGGGATAATGTGATTGTACGTTTCAATATTAACAGAGCTGAGGTGGCATTTTTTCACACAAATTTCATGGATGACCTTGATAGTAGCACTCTACCGATTCTGATCATGGATAAACAACAAATAGTCAGGATTAAAGAAGCGCAGTCTAATATCTTTTCCTATCATGCCAATTATGAATCTCTTGAACAGTATAACAGAAATTTGATTAACCGAAAGAATGACTTCCTGTTAGGGTTCCCGGAGCTTCATTGGCTTAGCTGGACCTATTCTGATTACAAAACTTTCCGGGAACTGAAATCTGCCGAATAACTAAATATCTTCCAAAAGCACACATTTTTTGGCTATTTTAAACATACTTCATACATTTGAAGGATTAGATTTCAAACTATGGCCAAAAAAGTTCAATTGAATCCCTTTAGGGTAATTCTGCAATCTGTTGTTTTCCTCCTTCTGGCTTACTTGCTTGTAAGACCGTTGATCGATAAGTCTTATGTAGCCGATTTCGAAGCATATTGCCCATTTGGCGGAATACAGGCATTTTCTTCATTCTTAGTCAATAATTCACTGGCATGTTCGATGACAACTACCCAGATCTTCATGGGTTTTGCACTATTGGTTGGCATCTTCTTAGTCAGTAAATTATTTTGCAGTTTTATTTGTCCAATTGGTAGTATTACTGAGTTACTGTCACGGTTAGGAAGAAAATTAAAAGTAAACATTGACATAAAGGGTTGGCCTGACAGAGTCCTGCGTGTAGTGAAATATTCACTTTTGTTTGTGACTTTCTATTTTACTGTTACCAGCAGTGAATTGTTCTGTAGAACCTATGATCCATACTATGCATCATTTTCCGGCTTCAGCTCCGATGTCGTTGTTTCTTATGCTATAATGGCTCTTTTGATAGCAATTCCCGGATCATTCTTTATTCGTCAGTTTTGGTGCAAATATTTCTGTCCGCTTGGAGCAGTTTCCAATATCCTCTCCAATAGTTATGTTTTTGCTTCAATTATTGCACTTTACCTTATTCTAACCCTGTTATTTAAGCTTTCAATAAGTTGGTTATGGTTACTCGGGGCACTTTCATTAGCCGGTGTATTGCTCGAGGTGTTTAAGGTGAAGGTCAAAGGCTTTTCCTTATTCAAAATAACCAGAAATGCCGAAACATGTACTAATTGTAAGCTTTGTGATAAAGCTTGCCCCATGGCTATTAAGGTGTCACTGACTGAAAAAGTTAAAGATGTGGATTGCCATTTGTGCGGTGATTGTGTTGCGAGCTGTCCTGAATTGAATACTCTAAAAATCTTTGCTTCAAATAAGTGGGAGCCAAGCTATAGAGAAAAGAAAAGAGCCACTCATTTATGGATTCCTTCGGCAATTGTTATTGTCCTTGTAGTGCTTGGATTGGCATTTGCACAAAGGGTTCATATTCCTACGATTAGTTTGATGTGGGGTGACACTGAGCAGTTAGATGCAGCCGGTATTTTTGAACAGGAAGGCTTAGCGGGCATCAAGTGTTTCGGAAGTTCTATGTCGTTTGCTAACCAAATGAAGGAAATCCCCGGAGTGTTGGGTGTTGAGACATATGTAGGAAATCACGGGGTGAGAGTTTGGTACGACAAGTCAATTCTTGGGGAAGAAGACATTAAAGAGGCTATGTTTAATCCGGTGAAGAGGGTTTTCTCGGCACCGGCAAACGATATTGAGCAGGTTTCGGTTTGTGAAGTTGCTATTGATCATTTCTTTGATCCCGCTGATGCTGGTAATCTCGGTATCAGATTTATGCAAAATCGCGGAATCTTAGGTATGAAAACAAAGTTTGGCGAGCCAGTTCATGCAGTCATTTATTATGATGAATCCCTGATAAATGCCGGGAAGATTAAATCATTGATCGAAGCAAGAAAAGTTGAATGGAAGGATGAGGACGGTGATCATATTGTTAACACAAATTTCAAAGTTGCCGGCTTCGAAGACTCGGGTTATTGCCTGCTTTCTGAATACCTGACAGAGATGTACGAAGAAGTCAGTATGACATTTAATGGGTATGATAGGTATAATCAGGAAGAGATCGATACATTGACAGTTCCTTTCCCTCATGGAATGAACCCTGAACTGGAAGGTATGCCATGGTATTTACTCAGTCATATTAGTAACAACAGGGGAGTGGTTAGTTTTAAAACTTCTCCTACCAACCACGGATTCGATATCATTCTTGAGTATATAAAGAATAAAACCACTGTGGAACAAATTATTGATATGCTTAATGCTGATGAACTGGTTGTCCATCTTAGTGACGGAAGTGTTCAGAAAATCAAAAATCCATACAGGTTCAATAAGTAGGAGGTTTATTCAAAAAATAAATTCATTATCTTTGCGCTCGCAAAAATGGGATGTTAGCTCAGTTGGTTCAGAGCATCGCCTTGACAGGGCGGGGGTCACAGGTTCGAGTCCCGTACATCCCACAGGTAAATAATAAAGAGGCTATCCGATAAGGATGGCCTTTTTTTACTCTTAATATTTTATGCATTCTATTTTATGCAATCCAGCCTCCGCTAAGAAATCTTATAAACATAAGTATCTGGAAAGTAAAGTTAACAGCCACCAACACGATTAACCCGATTCTTTGGATGTTTTGCTTTTCGCTAAGAATTGAGAATGGTAATAGAAGGTATAAGGATAGAAGAACAAACTTCATAAAATACTGTATATGTGAGTATGCATGAAATAAAACAACCCACACCAGAGTCATTAATAGGAATATGTAAAGTAAGTCTTTGTTTGATAGCCGTAACTTCAGATTCAAGAAAAAGTGCATGGCAACAACCATAAATGCAGTTGCATAAACAAACCGGTTCAGACTGAACAGGCTGCCTCCCCGAAACATTAGCACACTCAATGTGATACCACCTAAGTATGCCAGTGAAAAGACTGTCTCTTTTTGTAGCCGGAAGCCCTCGATATATTTGACTCTTAATAGCCATAATAAAAGAAAGATACCTGATAAAGCTCCCACCAAAAATGCTGAGCCGTCTAATCGCACAATGTTCCCACCTGCCCATGACGTAAGCGGCAATTTGGGGATTTGAAGGTGATTCCCCCATCCTTTTTGAGCTTCCCAAAATTTAAACCACTCGTGAGTATCGACGTACTGTATTATAGCCACAACCAATGTACCTGCTGCCAGTATAAGTATACCGGTTGCAACTGTTTTGAATTTCGCAAAAGAGGCGGATGAAGCTCCTCTGACTGAATATTCTGCAATTATGAGGGCCGGAATGAAAATAAGAAAGGCAGGCCTTGACAAAGAAGCAATAAACAACCCTGTCAATACATGATACCACTTGTCATTTCGTAATCCTATTATGATTAATGTTGAGCTAAAGAAAAATAAAGATTCAGAAAATGGGAGGTAGAAGAAGATGAAACATGGAATTGTCAGGATAATGGTAATTTCTTTTACCGATAGTTTCAATTCACGCGACAGTAACCAAAATGAGCAAAAGAAGATAAGACTGTTTACAATGACAATCCCGTAAACATCAAGTGCAAGCCATCTCCAGATGAGTGGTAGCAGTGGAAAAAAGGCTACACGGTAGTCTTCGTACCTAAATTTGCTTATGTAGTGATAATGTTCGGCATCCCAGTACAGGAAATTGGAGGCCTCAAGTAAGTCTTTCCGGAATATCAATGCAACCAAAAAAATTATAGCCCAGAATGCAATAGCATAAAGGGCTATAATTTTTAAGAAAGTATTTTTTTCAAAAAATGAGTTGATGAATCGCTTCAATTGAACGGGAAATTAATTTGCTAAATTACAAATCAAATTTACCATCTGCTTCAGGTTGATAAAGAATATCGAGTATTTCAAACTGAGTAATTCCTGAAGGAGTATTCCATTCAACCAAATTGCCTTTGCGATATCCTAGTAATGCGGTTCCAACCGGTGCAAATATTGATATCTTTTGTTGTGAGATGTCAGATTGTGGAGGATACACGATCTGGATCCTGGTTACTTTATTGGTTTTAATGTTACGTAATGAAACAACCGAATTCATAGTTACCACATCTGACGGCATCTTTTCGGGATCAACTTTTTTAGCCCTGTTTAATTCATTCATTAATGGAACCAGGTTTTCGCCGACTTTAGCTCCACCCCGTCTGGCTTCTTCTATATAACTCCAAATACGGGCAGCGTCTCTGTTACTGATAATTATTTCATTCATGGTTATAATATTTAATAAAAATAAAAAAGCCGGTAACCCCGGCTTATTCATAAGGGTTATAAGGTTTCTTTGTTAAGATGATAAGATCAAATGTCGTGCTTTGTTCATCATGGTAATTTTCAAAATGTGGCACTAAGATACATAAATTTTTCAAAATAACAATCAGAATCGTAACTGGTTTAGAATACAACTGAAATATTCACAAAGACATCAATTGTAATATTGCCATTAGGCTGATTGGCAGGTATTAAGCATGTAGTCCCTTAACGGTCCCTTTACCCTCCCTTTACCCTCTCCTTACCCCCGGGGTAAGGAGAGGGTAAGGAGAGGGTAAAGGGAGGGTAAAGGGATGCCGTCTTTAATATGGGTTAAGTACTTCTATTTTAAGATCTGGGTAATTGCCCATTTATAAAAATCACTTGATTAAGCCTCCATTTTCGATAAGAATTTTCTATACTCTCTCCAGAACTTCTTGTCGTAGATTAGGAATGCTATAATACTTACGGATAAATTGCCGACTGAGTCTTTAAATAACCTTATTTTTAGGCTCAATTTTAGTGGTAAAGAATAAGTTTTCAACAGGTTATATTCATATAGTGAATGCGGTAAACTTATTTTAATATTTTTGTGCTTCTTTAATTAACTCATTAAAATGAAAAAAATCCGAATCGAGATTCAAATAGCACTATTGCTACTCATACTGCCACTATTCTTGTTTTCACAGAATAGAACTAAAAGTTTTACTCTTGATGATATCCTAAAGACTCGTGTCTTTCGTCAAAACGGAATTAATGAGTTACGGTCAATGAATGATGGATTACACTATACTACTTTATCGGATGATAATACCTATATCGTTAGATATGAGTATAAGACTGGTGACAGCGTATCAAAAGTATTCGACATCAAAGATTTCAGAACCGACAAAATTAAATTTGTTTATGATTACGAATTCGCAGATGATGAATCGGCAATATTAATTCAAACAAGCTACGAACCAATCTACAGAAGATCGTTCAAAGCCGACTATTATATCTATAACATTCACGACAAGTCGTTTAAGCCATTATCAGAAAATGGAAAGCAACAGTTAGCAACGTTTTCACCTGATGCTAAAAACATCGCTTTCGTCAGGGATAACAATCTGTTTATTGTTGATCTGACCACAGGGAAGGAGATACAAATAACCAGTGACGGCAAATTCAACGAAATAATAAATGGAGCACCTGACTGGGTTTATGAAGAAGAATTTGAGTTTAACAAAGCATTCTCATGGTCGGCTGACAGTAAGCGCTTGGCTTATATGAGATTTGACGAAAGTGGTGTTGCCATGTTTAATATGACAATGTTTAAAGGTTCAAAACCGGCAATAGAGGAGAATGCAGTATATCCTTCAAACAGCCAGTTCAAATATCCCAAAGCAGGCGAAGATAACTCAATCGTTTCAGTACATATCTATAATCTTGATACCAAAAGCACTACTATTGTAGATGTCGGTCCCGAAACTGATCAGTATATCCCGAGGATTATGTTCACAAAGGACCCATCATTACTTGCAGTACTACGCCTAAACCGTTTGCAGAATAAACTCGAGATTCTGGGTGTAAATGCCACCAATGGATCCGGCAAAGTAATTTATACTGAAGAAAATAAGTATTACATAGATGAGGGCAACTTTGATAACATCTGGTTCTTGCCTGATGGAAATTCGTTTCTGATCACCAGTGAGATGGATGGCTGGAGTCATATTTATAAATGTGATATTAAGACCGGACAAATAAAGCAAATCACTAAAGGCGAATGGGATGTTACTGATTTTTATGGATACGATCCGGTGAGAAAATTAATATACTACCAGGCTGCTGTAGAAAGTCCGTTGGTACGCAATATTTATCGTGTGAGTGTGGATGATTATCGCATAGCACTATTATTAACTCCTGAGAAAGGAACTAATGATGCTCAATTCAGCAAGACATTCAAGTACTTTATCAATACCTATTCATCAGCAACCACTCCGCCACAGTATACATTGAGATTAGCTGATGGAAAACTAGTGAGGAATCTTGAATCGAATGAAGACCTGGTCAACATATTGAAGGAATATAAATTCAGGACAAAAGAATTTTTTACAATTACAACTGATGAAGGAATAAAGCTGAACGCCTGGGCTATCTACCCTCCTGATTTTAATAAATCAATAAAGTATCCTGTAATAATGAATCAGTATAGTGGTCCAAACTCACAGGAAGTACTTGATCGATGGAGCTTAGGATTTGATGACTTCCTTGCACAGAAAGGATTTATTGTAGTTTGTGTCGATCCAAGAGGAACAGGAACAAGGGGGGAGGCTTTCAGGAAGGTTACTTATCTGCAATTGGGCAAATATGAGACTATTGACCAGATTCAGAGTGCGAAATACCTTGCCAAATTACCATATGTTGATGCTGACAAAATTGGCATTTGGGGATGGAGTTATGGTGGATTTATTTCTACATCGTGTATGGTAAAAGGGGATGGTGTTTTTAACAGCGGAGTAGCTGTTGCACCTGTAACCAATTGGAGGTACTATGATAATATATATACTGAACGGTTTATGAGAACTCCAAAGGAAAATCCACAGGGATATGATGAGAATTCACCCCTTTTCTTTGCCGATAAACTTCAGGGTAATCTGTTATTGTTGCATGGTACAGCTGACGATAATGTGCATCTGCAAAATACACTTGAGTTCTCAGAGCAATTGGTACAGGCAAACAAGCAATTCGATATGATGGTATATACCAACAGAAATCATAGTATTTATGGAGGTAATACCAGAATTCACTTATTTAATAAGATCTTCAACTTTTTTGAACAACACATGATGACTTCTGAACATCGGCAACAATCCGGTATTAATTAAATAATGTGGGTATAAAATATAAGGCTAGGAAAATTTGCGATTAAATGTTGCTGTAATAGAAAATAGTTATTACTTTTGCAGCCCTTTAAAGAGAATTGAATTCAATTTTTATAAATTAAAAGAAAGAGAGAGTATTTCACATGATTATCGTACCCGTTAAAGAAGGCGAAAACATTGACAGGGCCTTAAAGAAACTGAAGAGGAAATTTGAAAAAACCGGAGTAGTAAAAGAGCTCCGTGAAAGACAAAAATTTACCAAACCTTCTGTAAAAAACCGCGAGGCCAGGCTGCATGCAATCTATGTTCAGAAGCTGCAGCAAGAAGCTGAAAAGTAAAGCCTCTTTTTTAAGTGCGATTTAAGGAAGAAAGTTTGGCTTTCAGGTAATAAAGTATTACATTTATACGTTATTACTCAAAAGCTAAGTTTTCTTCTTTTTTTATATTGGCATGATTAGGGAAAGTTTTTTTGACCACCTGTTCTTCGAAAAACGATACTCATCCCACACGGTACAAGCATATAGATGTGACCTTAGCCAATTTGAGAATTACCTTAATAATGTTTACGAAATTACACAGGATGATCTGGTAACATATCCAATAGTCAGATCATGGCTTGCATCACTCATTGATGCAGGTATAAGTCCCAGAAGTGTCAATAGAAAACTATCATCAGTTAAATCTTATTATAAATATCTACTTAGGTTAGGTCTTATCAGCTCTAGTCCGGTGCGTTTTTCTTCTTCTCTCAAAACACCGGATAATTTACCTTCATTTGCTACAAAAAAAGAAATGGCACGTGCGCTTTCATTATTGCAGGAGGAAAATACATTTTCCGGAAAGCGTGATTTTCTTGTACTTGAAATTTTCTACGGTACAGGAATGCGACTAGCCGAACTTGAGAGGTTGACCATAAAGGATATTGATTTTTCACTTCAGACAATAAAAGTAATCGGAAAACGAAACAAACAGCGCATAATACCTGTTTCCGCTTTATTACTCGATCAGATTAAAGCATATCTAAGCATGAGGGAAGGAGTGGCTTTATCAGGTGTGCAAGAGCTTATTATCAATGATGATGGTAACAAGGCCAATCGTGCATATTTCTACAATCTGGTTAAGAAGTACCTTACACTAGCCGGTGTAACAGGTAAAAAAAGTCCCCATGTACTCAGACATACATTTGCAACAGTAATGTTAAATGAAGGAGCAGATTTGAATGCCATCAAGGAAATTTTGGGGCATTCGAGCCTTGCATCCACACAGGTGTATACACATACTAATATAGAGAAATTAAAAACTATATATAAACAAGCCCATAATTGGGCTACAAAAAAGGAGGAATCATGAAAGTTAACATCACCTCAGTAAAGTTTAAGACTGACAAAAAGTTGGAAGACTTTATCAATGGAAAAGTTGAGAAATTATCAGGAGTTTATGATGGAATTATTGGCAGCGATGTTACGTTAAAGTTGGAAAATAGTGAGACTCAGGAGAATAAGGTAGCAGAGATCAGATTACAGATTAGGGGAAACGACTTGTTTGCAAGGAAGCAATCGACCACATTTGAAGAGGCAACAGATACAGCAGTTGATGCGTTAAGAAAGCAACTAGACAGGCATAAGGAGAAGTTCAGAAAATAAAAAACAGGGTACTGACAAAAAAAAGCAAAAAAGTTTTTGTTGGAATCAAAAATAGTCATACATTTGCAGTCCTTTTGAAAAGAAGGACTGCTTTTTTTAGAAGAGCAGGGAATTGGCAGCAAAGAGAGTAATCAATGAGTTGTCAATTAACAAAAGAGCGTTAAAAACAAAAATGCCGATGTAGCTCAGTTGGCCAGAGCAGCTGATTTGTAATCAGCTGGTCGGGGGTTCGAATCCCTCCATCGGCTCAGTTCTTTGAATGTGAATTATTTTATTGGGGAGATTCCAGAGCGGTCAAATGGGGCAGACTGTAAATCTGTTGGCGCAGCCTTCGGAGGTTCGAATCCTCCTCTCCCCACTTCTAACTGAAAATAAATTCACAGACCAAAAGCGGAAATAGCTCATTTGGTAGAGCGACAGCCTTCCAAGCTGTAGGTGGCGGGTTCGAGCCCCGTTTTCCGCTCAAATCTGAATGAAAGCTGGTGGTTATATACAAGCTTAATTCAGCTAATGCCGATGTAGCTCAGTGGTAGAGCACTTCCTTGGTAAGGAAGGGGTCACGAGTTCAAGTCTCGTCATTGGCTCAGATTTTTTTTGTATAATGGTAAGTTTTAAAGAATCTACAAAAATTAACACATCTATTTAATATGGCAAAAGAAAAATTCGATCGTTCCAAACCGCACGTTAACGTTGGTACCATCGGTCACGTTGACCATGGAAAGACTACTTTAACTGCTGCTATTACTCTGTGTCTCGCTGATAGAGGCTGGTCAGAGTTCAGGTCATTCGATTCAATCGATAATGCACCGGAAGAAAAAGAAAGAGGTATTACTATTAATACTAGTCATATCGAGTATCAAACCGCTACTCGTCACTATGCGCACGTTGACTGCCCAGGTCACGCTGACTACGTTAAGAACATGGTTACAGGTGCTGCTCAGATGGACGGCGCTATCCTTGTTGTTGCTGCAACCGACGGTCCTATGCCTCAAACTCGTGAGCACATTCTGTTAGCTCGCCAGGTTGGTGTTCCCCGCCTCGTTGTATTTATGAACAAGGTTGACCTTGTTGATGATCCTGAACTTCTTGATCTCGTTGAGATGGAAATCCGCGATCTTCTTAGTTTCTACGGCTTCGACGGTGACAATACTCCTATTATCCGTGGTTCAGCTCTTGGTGGACTTAACAAAGAACCAGTTTGGGTTGAAAAGATCATTGAACTCATGAACGCTGTTGATTCATGGATTCCATTGCCTCCGCGTGATGTTGATAAGGACTTCCTGATGCCGGTTGAAGACGTATTCTCAATCACCGGTCGTGGTACTGTTGCTACCGGTCGTATTGAAACAGGTGTTATCCATACAGGTGACCCCGTTGAAATCATCGGTCTTGATGCTGAAAAACTGAAATCAGTTGTAACCGGAGTTGAAATGTTCCGCAAGATCCTTGATGAAGGTGAAGCAGGTGATAACGCAGGTCTCCTCCTCCGTGGTATAGATAAGGATTCTATCCGCCGTGGTATGGTAATTGCAAAACCAGGATCAGTAACTCCTCATAAAGAATTTAAGGCTGAGGTTTATATCCTGAAGAAAGAAGAAGGTGGTCGTCATACTCCTTTCCATAACAAGTATCGTCCTCAATTCTATTTTAGAACAACCGACGTAACCGGTGAAGTAATTCTACCTGATGGCGTAGAAATGGTTATGCCTGGTGATAACCTCTCAATCACAGTTAAGCTGATCGCTCCAATCGCTATGGCAAAGAACTTACGTTTTGCTATTCGTGAAGGTGGACGTACAGTAGGTGCCGGACAGGTAACTGAGATACTTGACTAATACAAAAAAAACTGAGATAAAGGTATTCGTTCAGAGTGCCTTTATCTCTGCCATATTAAATAGTTAATTATGGCAGAGAGTAATCTCTGAGAGTATAAAAACTCAAACGGGTGTAGCTCAATTGGTAGAGTAGCGGTCTCCAAAACCGTTGGTTGGGAGTTCGAGTCTCTCCACCCGTGCTTAAAAAATAAATGGTTAAATGGCAAAGACTAAAATTCAGGAGTATATCAACGAGAGTTATGATGAGTTGGTACACAAGACATCCTGGCCCTCATGGAGTGAACTCCAAAATAGTGCAATAGTGGTATCCATCGCTTCCCTTATAATCGCTTTAGTCGTTTATTTGATGGATGTGTCTTTCCAAGGCTTGTTGAAACAGTTCTACCTGCTGTTTTAATGAGAGACCAACTTTTTCTACTAATATATCATCAGTTGTGTGATAACGAACTTAACCGGGTAACTGTATGAGTGATCAAGAAAAGAAGTGGTATGTAATCAGAGCAATTAGCGGTAACGAAAAAAAGGTAAAGCAATACCTTGAAAGCGAGATCAACCGCTTAGGGCTAAAAGATGTCATATCACAGGTACTGATCCCTACTGAAAAAGTATATCAGGTGCACAAGGGTAAGAAAGTCAGTAAAGAGCGGAGTTATCTTCCGGGCTATATACTGATTGAAGCTATCCTGACTGGTGAAATCCCACACATTATCAAAAATGTACCGGGAGTATTAGGCTTCCTGGGATCAAAGGGTGAACCCGTTCCCCTGCGTCCGGCAGAAGTAAACCGCATATTAGGTAAAGTCGATGAACTTACTGAACAGGGCGAAGAAGTCAGTGTTCCGTTTATCATCGGTGAAACCGTCACAGTTATCGATGGTCCCTTTAACAGTTTTACCGGAGTGATTGAAGAAATCAACGAAGAGAAGAAGAAGTTAAAGGTTATGGTTAAGATTTTTGGCCGTAAGACTCCGTTGGAACTTGGATTTATGCAGGTGGAAAAAGATTAATGAACGGGAAGTGATAAATAATCTCACTAAGTAATCAACAATGGCAAAAGAAATAAGCGGTTTGATTAAACTGCAAATTAAAGGTGCAGCAGCTAATCCGTCGCCACCTGTAGGTCCTGCATTGGGATCAAAAGGGGTGAACATAATGGAGTTTTGCAAGCAATTTAATGCACGTACACAGGATTCAGCCGGTAAGATATTACCAGTTATTATCACTGTGTATAAGGACAAAACATTTGATTTTGTCATCAAGACTCCACCTGTTGCAGTACAGTTGTTAGAAGTGAGCAAATTAAAGAGCGGATCCGCTGAACCTAACCGTAAGAAGGTTGCATCAGTTAACTGGGATCAGGTTCGGACAATTGCCGAAGCTAAGATGGTTGACCTGAATGCATTTACGATTGAAGCTGCCATGCGAATGGTTGCCGGGACAGCAAGGAGTATGGGTATAACCGTAACAGGTAACCCACCGTTTGCCACTGAGTAAAAACTGACTGCCGGTAACGGTTGTAAATTGTTAAAAAAAAATATTAACAATGGCTAAATTGACAAAAAAAAGGAAAGAAGCACTTGCGAAATTCGATAAGAATAGCACTTATTCCCTAACCGAAGCCATAAAAGTGGTAAAGCAGATAACCAACACCTCATTTGACAGTTCTGTAGATGTGGATGTACGTTTGGGTGTAGACCCTCGTAAAGCCAATCAGATGGTTAGAGGTACCGTTATGTTACCGCATGGAACCGGTAAAACAGTTAGGGTATTAGTACTCTGCACTCCTGACAAGGAAGCAGAAGCTCAAGCCGCCGGTGCAGATTATTATGGCTTGGATGAATACATCCAAAAGATCAAGGAAGGATGGACTGATGTTGACGTTGTGATAACGATGCCAAGCATTATGCCAAAGGTTGGTGCCTTAGGTAAAATTCTGGGTCCTCGTGGCTTGATGCCAAATCCAAAAACTGGTACTGTTACTATGGAAGTGGGTAAAGCAGTGACCGAAGCAAAAGCTGGTAAAATAGATTTTAAGGTAGATAAGTTCGGAATTATTCATGCAGCTATCGGCAAAGTTTCATTCGATGAAGCTAAACTGGTTGATAATGCTAAAGAATTACTCCAGACTATCATCAAATTAAAACCAGCCGCTGCTAAAGGTACATACATGAAGTCACTTTTCATGTCAAGTACCATGAGTCCGGGCATTCGGATTGATCAAAAATCAATCAATGTGTAAGTAAATCTGTGACTTTCCTCTAAAAAAGAAAACGACATGAGAAAAGAAGAAAAGAGTATTCTTATCGATACCCTGACGCAGCAGCTGAAATCATCAAATAACCTTTACATTACTGATATTGCTAATCTGAATTCAGAAGTAACCAGTAAGCTGAGGAGGTTATGTTTTAAGAAAGATGTTAAGTTGATCGTTGTAAAAAATTCATTATTACGTAAGGCAATGGAACGTTCTGAGAGGGACTATTCAGGACTTTACGGAGTATTGGAAGGCGCAACTTCCATAATGTTTTCGGAAGTAAATAATGAGCCTGCAAAACTGATCAAGGAGTTTCGTAAAACGAGTGATAAGCCAATACTGAAGGGCGCATTTGTTGAAGATATGGCATTTATAGGCGATAAAAGCCTTGATACGCTCATCAGCATCAAATCAAAGAACGAACTTATCGGAGACATCATTCTGGCACTCAAATCACCTGCAAACAATGTTATTTCAGCACTGCAATCAGGTGGCCACAAATTGAGTGGTGTACTCAAAACTCTTGAAGAAAGAGGTGCCTAATACTTCATTAAGAAGCAAAATCAAAAAAATACCAAGTAAGTAACTACATTGTAAACATTTAAAACATCAATAAAAATGGCAGACTTAAAAGCTTTTGCAGAACAATTGGTAAACCTGACTGTTAAAGAAGTTAATGAATTAGCCCAAATTTTAAAAGACGAGTACGGTATTGAACCAGCAGCAGCAGCTCCTGTAATGGTTGCAGGTGGTGCAGCAGCAGGCGAAGCAGCAGCAGCTGAAGAAAAGACCGCATTCGACGTAATCCTCAAATCTGCTGGTCAGGCTAAACTTGCAGTTGTTAAGCTGGTGAAAGAGCTTACAAGCCTTGGACTTAAAGAAGCTAAAGAACTTGTAGACGCTGCACCTAAAGCAATCAAAGAAGGTGTATCGAAAGATGAAGCCGAAGCATTGAAAAAACAACTTGAAGAAGCTGGCGCAGAGGTTGAAGTAAAATAAATAGACGGGATTAGCTCGCAATTATACACTCCAGGTTCTGTTGCTAAGCTTACGCATAGCAGCAGAACTTGTTGTTCCCCGATATATATCGGGTTTAATTGTTTTAAATCTTGAGTTTTATTTACTTAAAATTTCACAACCTTGGCTTCAAAAAAAATCGATCGTATAAGTTTCGGAACCGCTAAAGTACAGACCTCTTATCCTGATTTCCTTGATATCCAAATCAAGTCATTTCAGGATTTTTTCCAATTAGAAACTAACCCTGAGAACAGGGCTTCAGAAGGTCTCTACAAGGTTTTCGCAGAAAATTTCCCAATTACCGATGCTAGGAACAATTTCGTACTCGAGTTTCTCGATTACTTTATTGACCCGCCGAGATATTCCATAGAAGAATGCATCGAACGTGGGCTCACTTACAGTGTTCCTCTCAAAGCAAAATTAAAATTATATTGTACCGATCCGGAGCATGAAGATTTTGAAACCATCATCCAGGATGTTTATCTGGGTATGATTCCATATATGACTCCCAAAGGTACTTTTGTTGTGAATGGCGCTGAACGTGTTGTTGTATCTCAGCTACACAGATCACCGGGGGTATTCTTCGGTACCAGCTACCACGCTAACGGGTCACAGCTTTTCTCTGCCCGTATTATTCCTTTTAAGGGTTCGTGGATGGAGTTCACAACTGATATCAATAACGTGATGTATGCGTACATCGACAGGAAAAAGAAATTACCTGTTACTACGCTGCTTCGCGCTATTGGTTATGAAACAGATAAGGATATACTTGAAATATTTAACCTGGCTGAAGAAGTTAAAGTCTCTAAGGCAGGTCTAAAAAAAGTGGTAGGCCGTAAACTTGCCGCTCGTGTTCTCAAAAACTGGATTGAGGACTTTGTTGATGAAGATACCGGTGAAGTTGTATCAATTGAACGTACTGAAGTTGTCGTTGAACGTGAAGTAGTCATCGAAAATCAGCATATTGATTTAATCGTTGACTCAGGTGCAAAGACTATCCTGCTACACCGTGAAGATCCTGACAATATCGACTATTCAATTATCTTCAATACCCTCCAGAAAGACACGGCTAACAGTGAAAAGGAAGCTGTTGAATATATTTACCGGCAGCTTAGAAATGCCGAACCACCTGATGAAGAAACAGCTCGAGGTATCATTGAAAAGTTGTTTTTCTCAGATAAGCGTTATGATCTTGGTGATGTTGGAAGGTATAGAATCAATAAGAAACTGAACCTTGATACACCAATTGATACCAAAGTTCTGACTAAGCAGGATATTATTTCAATTATACAATATCTCATCGGTATGATTAATAGTCGTACTGAAGTTGATGATATTGATCATTTGAGTAATAGAAGAGTTCGTACCGTAGGGGAACAATTATATAATCAATTTGGCGTAGGTCTGGCACGTATGGCAAGGACAATTCGTGAGCGTATGAATGTTCGCGATAACGAAGTGTTTACACCGATGGATCTTATCAATGCCAAGACACTATCGTCAGTTATAAATTCATTTTTTGGTACAAACCAATTGTCTCAGTTTATGGATCAAACAAATCCATTGGCTGAGTTAACTCATAAGAGAAGGGTTTCAGCACTCGGTCCAGGTGGTCTTTCAAGAGAGCGTGCCGGATTTGAGGTTCGTGACGTACACTATACACACTATGGTCGTTTATGTACTATTGAAACTCCTGAGGGTCCAAATATTGGTTTGATTTCTTCACTTTGCGTTTACGCTAAAATAAACCGTCTTGGTTTTATTGAAACTCCATATAAGAGGGTTGTTAACGGGAAAGTTGATCTATCAGAAGATCCGGTATTCCTGAGCGCTGAAGAAGAAGAAAATAAGATTATTGCGCAAGCGACTACTCCAATGGATGATCACGGTAATTTCGTCAATGACAGAATTAAAGTTCGTTATTTGGCTGATTACCCAATTATTGAAAAGGAGAAAGTTGACTTAATAGATATAGCACCTAATCAAATTGCTTCAATAGCTGCATCATTAATCCCATTCCTTGAGCATGATGATGCTAACAGAGCATTGATGGGTTCGAACATGATGCGTCAGGCAGTTCCTCTTCTCAATCCTGAACCACCTATTGTTGGTACCGGAATTGAAAAGAATGTTGCACTTGATTCACGTGTTCTGATTACTGCTGAAGCTGACGGATTGGTTGAATATGTTGATGCAACTGAAATTACAATCCGTCATACACGTCTGGAGGATGAAAAGTTAGTTAGCTTTGATGATGATATCAAAACTTACAAGCTTACCAAGTTTTCACGTACTAATCAGAATACCTGTATCAACTTACGTCCGATAGTTCGCAAGGGTGATAAGGTTAAGAAAGGCCAAATTCTTTGTGAGGGATATGGCACCAGCATGGGTGACCTTGCTTTGGGTCGTAACCTTATGGTTGCATTCATGCCTTGGAAAGGTTATAATTTTGAGGATGCTATCGTAATATCAGAGAAGGTTGTTAAAGAGGATATCTTTACATCTATTCATATTGAAGAGTTCATCCTTGAAGTTCGTGATACCAAACGTGGTGTTGAAGAATTAACAAACGATATTCCTAACGTAAGTACTGAAGCTACAAAGGATCTCGATGAGAATGGTCTTATTCGTATTGGAGCTGAAGTAAATGAAGGGGATATTCTTATAGGAAAAA
Source organism: Bacteroidota bacterium (assembly GCA_023441805.1). GTDB lineage: Bacteria > Bacteroidota > Bacteroidia > Bacteroidales > Lentimicrobiaceae > Lentimicrobium. Next base: position 73,538 of record JAEZNO010000002.1, on the reverse strand, counting down.
TCACACCAAAGGGTGAAAGTGACCCGACACCGGAAGAGAAACTCTTAAGAGCAATCTTTGGTGACAAAGCAGGTGATGTAAAAGATGCATCTCTTAAGGCACCTCCTTCAATGAAGGGCGTTGTGGTGGATAAGAAGTTATTCTCCAGAATGATTAAGGACAGAAAAGTAAAGGCTAAAGAAAAAGATGTTGTTAAGATTCTGGATGATGAATTTGCAAAGAATTCATTAGAGCTTAAGAACAAATTAGTTGATAAGCTTACTGTACTTGTTTCAGGAAAAACTTCTCAGGGAGTTTATAATAACTTCAAAGAAGAGATAGTTCCGAAAAAGGTAAAATTCACACAGAAGATGTTGATGGGTATTGACTATCTGAATGTCAATCCTGGTAAATGGACAACCGATAAGGATGTTAATGATCTGGTTAAGACTCTCATCAACAATTATATAATCAAGTATAAGGAAATCCTTGGTATCTATAACCGTAAGAAGTTTGTTGCTACCGTAGGTGATGATCTTCCGAATGGTATTGTCCAAATGGCTAAGGTTTATGTTGCTAAAAAGCGTAAACTGAAAGTAGGGGATAAGATGGCAGGTCGTCATGGTAACAAGGGTATAGTAGCAAGGATAGTACGTGAAGAAGACATGCCATTCCTGGAAGACGGTACTCCTGTTGACATAGTACTGAACCCTCTTGGTGTACCTTCGCGTATGAACCTTGGACAGATATATGAGACTGTTTTAGGATGGGCAGGTAAGAAATTAGGCTTGAGTTTCTCAACACCAATTTTTGACGGTGCAAGTGAAACTCAGATTAACGAATATCTTGCTAAAGCCGGTTTGCCTGAAAATGGTAGAATTTACTTGTCAGATGGTGGTACAGGAGAACGTTTTGATCAGCCGGCCACAGTAGGTTACATCTATATGTTGAAACTTCACCATATGGTTGATGACAAGATGCATGCACGTTCAATAGGACCATATTCACTCATTACCCAGCAACCACTTGGAGGTAAAGCTCAGTTCGGTGGACAGCGTTTTGGAGAAATGGAAGTATGGGCACTTGAAGCATTCGGTGCATCGCATATATTACAGGAAATCCTTACAGTAAAATCAGATGATGTAATGGGACGCGCTAAAGCATATGAAGCTATTGTTAAAGGCGAGAATATGCCTATACCCGGAATCCCAGAATCATTTAATGTTCTTGTACACGAGTTGAGAGGCTTAGGCCTTAACATTACTTTCGATTAATAAATTACTTCGTGATTGAACGGTATTACTCCTTAATACCGTTCAATTTCAAGTATTAATATTCAAATCAATAAGTAAATACAATTTTCAACATATGGCTTTCAGAAAAGACAGCACTATTTCCAGCAATTTTTCCAAAATTACCATTAGTCTTGCTTCTCCCGAGATGATACTCGAGCGTTCAAGCGGTGAAGTCCTGAAACCTGAAACTATCAATTACAGAACATACAAACCTGAAAGAGATGGTTTATTCTGTGAAAGGATATTTGGTCCGGTAAAGGATTGGGAATGTCATTGCGGGAAATATAAGAGAATTCGTTATAAAGGTATAGTTTGCGACCGTTGCGGTGTTGAAGTTACTGAGAAGAAAGTACGCCGTGAACGTATGGGGCACATACAGTTAGTTGTGCCTGTAGCTCACATTTGGTTCTTCCGGTCATTGCCGAACAAGATAGGTGCACTTCTTAACCTTAATACGAAAAAGCTTGACTCAATCATATACTATGAACGCTATGTAGTCGTTCAACCTGGTATTATGGATGGTGTCATGCTAAAAGAGGATACCAAAATAGAAAAGATGGCACTGCTTACTGAAGAGCAGTACTTTGAAGTTCTGGATGCATTACCAAAGGAAAATCAATACCTTGATGATAGCGATCCTCAGAAGTTTGTAGCCAAGATGGGTGCAGAAGCATTATTTGATCTGTTAAAGAACCTTGATCTTGACCGCGAATCTTTTGATTTAAGACATAAAGCAAATAACGAAACATCACAGCAGCGTAAAGCTGATGCTTTGAAACGCCTCCAAGTGTTTGAAGCATTCAGAGATGCGCAAAAACGTATAGAAAACCGTCCAGAATGGATGATAGTAAAGGTGGTTCCTGTGATTCCGCCTGAATTACGTCCTCTTGTACCTCTGGATGGAGGCAGGTTTGCAACCAGTGACCTTAATGATCTCTATAGAAGGGTTATTATCCGTAATAATCGTTTAAAGAGATTGATTGAGATTAAAGCTCCTGATGTTATCATGCGAAATGAAAAGCGTATGTTGCAGGAAGCTGTTGATTCACTGTTCGATAACTCACGCAAAGCAAACTCAGTTAAGACTGAATCTAACAGGGCACTGAAGTCACTCAGTGATAGTTTAAAAGGAAAACAAGGCCGTTTCCGTCAGAACCTGTTAGGTAAACGTGTTGACTATTCAGGTCGTTCAGTTATCGTTGTTGGTCCTGAACTTAAACTGAATGAATGCGGGTTACCAAAAGATATGGCTTCAGAATTATTTAAGCCATTCATTATCCGCAAGATGCTTGAAAGAGGTATAGTTAAAACCGTAAAATCGGCTAAAAAGATAGTTGACAGAAAAGACCCGGTTGTTTGGGATATTCTTGAAAATATCCTTAAGGGTCACCCGGTTCTGCTAAACCGTGCTCCTACATTGCACAGATTAGGTATTCAGGCTTTCCAGCCGAAACTTATTGAAGGTAAAGCTATCCAGTTACACCCTCTGGTTTGTACAGCTTTTAATGCGGACTTCGATGGTGACCAGATGGCAGTCCATGTTCCTTTGGGAAATGCTGCAGTTCTGGAAGCACAGATTTTAATGCTTGCCTCGCATAATATATTAAACCCGGCAAATGGTGCTCCTATCACGGTTCCCTCGCAAGACATGGTGCTTGGGTTGTACTATATGACCAAGGGGCGTAAATCTATTCCTGAGAATCCTGTAAAAGGAGAAGGAATGGTATTTTACTCACCCGAGGAAGTTATTATAGCTTACAATGAGCGCAGGGTTGATCTTCATGCTTACATAAAAGTGAAGTTAACTGTTAAAGAAGAGGGATATTGGGTTGAAAAATTAGTTGAAACTACTGTTGGTAGAGTTCTATTTAACCAAGTTGTTCCTCCGGAATATGGTTATATCAACCAACTTCTCACCAAGAAATCTTTACGCGATATTATCGGTGACGTACTGAAGAATACCGGTACAGCAAAAACAGCCCAATTCCTTGATGATATCAAGAATCTGGGATACACTATGGCTTTCCATGGAGGTCTGTCATTTACTTTGAGTGACGTTATTGTTCCTGAAGTTAAAGAAACACTCGTAGCTCAGGCTAATGAAGAGGTTGAAGAGGTAATGAATAACTATAACATGGGATTTATTACCAATAATGAAAGGTATAATCAGATCATTGACATTTGGACACATACCAATTCAAGATTGACATATACTTTAATGGAAAACCTCTCAAAGGACAAGCAAGGATTCAATCCTGTATACATGATGCTTGATTCCGGAGCTCGTGGTTCAAAAGAACAGATTCGTCAGCTGTCAGGAATGAGAGGTCTTATGGCAAAACCTCAGAAATCAGGTGCAACCGGTGGTGAAATTATTGAAAACCCAATTTTATCGAACTTCAAAGAAGGACTCTCGGTATTGGAGTACTTTATTTCAACTCACGGTGCTCGTAAAGGTTTGGCCGATACTGCTCTTAAGACTGCTGATGCAGGATATCTGACACGTAGGTTGGTTGATGTTGCACAAGATGTTGTAATTACTGAAAATGACTGTGGTACTTTACGTGGATTGACAACAACTGCCCTCAAGAAGAATGAAGAAGTTGTTGAAACCCTGTATGATAGAATCCTTGGTAGAGTTTCTCTGCATGATATTTATCATCCACAGACAGGTGAACTTATAGTTGGCGCAGGTGAGGAAATCACTGAAAATATTGCTGCAGCAATTGAAGATTCACCAATCGAAGGAGTTGAAATCCGTTCAGTATTAACCTGTGAATCAAAACAGGGTGTTTGTGCTAAATGTTATGGACGTAATCTTGCAACTGCAAGAATGGTTCAAAAGGGAGAAGCTGTCGGTGTTATTGCTGCACAGTCAATCGGTGAGCCCGGTACTCAGCTTACCCTCCGTACATTCCACGTCGGTGGTATTGCTTCTAACTTGTCGATTTCTTCAAGGATAGAAGCTAAGTATGACGGAATCCTTGAAATTGATGAACTCCGATACGTTGAGTATGAAAATATTGAAGGCAAAAAGTATGACATCGTAATAGGTCGTTCAGCTGAAATGAGGGTTGTTGATAAGAAGACAGGTATTGTCCTTGCATCAGCTCACATTCCTTATGGAGCAAATCTTTACTTCAGACAGGGTTCTGAACTTAAGAAGGGTGACCTTGTAAGTGATTGGGATCCATACAATGCTGTTATTCTGTCAGAAGTATCAGGTAAGATTATTTTCGACAATATCGTTGAAGGTACAACTTATCGAGTAGAATCTGACGAGCAAACGGGATATCATGATAAAGTTATCATTGAATCACGTCAGAAAGCTAAAAACCCAAGTATTCGTATTGTGGGTGGTGATAATTCTGATCTCAGGGTATATGATATTCCGGTAGGTGCACATATCGTAGTAGAAGATGGTAAGATGATCAAGGCAGGTGAAATTCTTGTCAAGATACCACGTGCTATTGGAAAATCAGGTGACATCACCGGTGGTTTGCCACGAGTAACTGAATTGTTTGAGGCTCGTAATCCATCTGACCCTGCTATTGTTGCTGAAATCGACGGTGTTGTTGCTTTCGGTAAGAAACTTAAGAGAGGTAATCGTGAAGTAATTATCAGATCAAAAACAGGTGAAGAAAAGAGTTATCTGATTCCTACTTCTAAGCAGATCCTCGCACAGGAAAATGACTATGTTAAGGCAGGTACTCCATTATCAGAAGGTGCAATGACACCTAGTGATATTCTTGCAATCAAGGGACCTATGAAGGTTCAGGAGTATATTGTAAATGAAATTCAGGAAGTTTATCGTTTACAGGGTGTTAAGATCAATGACAAACATTATGAGGTGATTGTTCGCCAAATGATGCGTAAAGTTGAAATTGCTGACCCGGGTGATACTAAGTTCCTTGAAGGCGAATTGGTAAATAAGATCGATTTCCAGGATGAAAACGATAATATCTACGGCAAGAAGGTAGTTGTTGATCCTGGTGATTCGACAACAATGAAACCTGGTCAAATTGTTACAGCACGTAAGCTTCGTGATGAAAACTCGATGCTTAAACGTCGCGATAAACAGTTAATTGAAGCCAGAGATGCCCAACCTGCAACTGCTAAACAGATTTTGCAAGGTATTACAAGGGCCTCACTGCAGACTAAGAGTTTCATTTCTGCTGCTTCGTTCCAGGAAACAACTAAGGTTCTTACTGTTGCAGCTATCAATGCCAAGAGTGACGAATTACTTGGCTTGAAAGAAAATGTAATCGTTGGACACCTCATTCCTGCCGGTACAGGTTTACGTGAATATGATGACCTGATTGTTGGTTCACGTGAGGAATTCGAGAGATTGGAAGCTTCTAAAGCTGAGGAATATTAATAATCCTGATCAGTAGCAAAACTTCTTGTTTTGCCGCTGATCAGAAATGTAAAATACAAAATCATGAGCGACAATAATAAGCAAAATCAGATCAATATTGAACTGAGTGAAGAAGTTGCAGAAGGTGTATACTCCAACCTCGCAATTATTACTCATTCAAATGCTGAATTCATTATTGACTTTGTAAAGATGGTTCCCGGTGTTCCTAAAGCAAAAGTTAAATCAAGAATTATTCTCACTCCCCAACATGCAAAGAGGTTAATGAATGCCTTACGCGAAAATATTGGGAAGTTTGAATCAGTTCATGGTCCCATTAAAGAGTCAGAACCTCTGTTACCTTTTACTTTGGGAGGCCCGACAGCTCAAGCTTAAGTAAAAATGATATGAGAAAAAGGAGGTTCAAAATCGGACCTCCTTTTTTAGTATTCAATGATTTAGAATTCAGCATTGATTTGTAATCAGTATTCAGTATTCATCATCTCATTCTCCATGAATCCAAAAATTGCAGCACCAAAAACAGCAAAGAAAATAATGTACAAAACAATCATAATAGCAATCAATATGAGAGCTGCTTTTGCCCAGTTTGCTTTACTAGGATGAGTTCCACTACTAAATGACCAGACAAAAAGCATAATTATGCCTACTAAAGGAATTGCAGTGAGGATTAATGTTAGTAACCAATCGCCGATAGAGATTGTCTCTCTTTTGTTAATTTCTTGGGTTTCCATAATGATGTTAGTTAAATTATGTTTAAAATTTACCTTTAATCAAGTAAAGATACAAAGCTTCTAATTTATTACAATAAGGTGTTGTAATTTTATAATTTCAGAAAAGAGTTTATGGAAATAGTTGCATTACTCCAATCAGATTCACCTGTTTTCTCCTGGGTAATTCTCCCAATTCTAATATTTCTTTCACGTATCAGTGATCAGACAATTGGGACAGTAAGGTTGATTTTCTTAAGTAAAGGATATAAGCATCTTGCTCCTTTCCTTGGGTTCTTTGAAGTAATAATCTGGTTAGTTACAGTTGGTCAGATAATGCAGCACCTCGACAACATAATGTGCTATATTGCTTATGGTGGGGGGTTCGCAATGGGAAACTTTATCGGTATGACTATTGAAGAAAGACTTTCGATAGGTAATGTAATGATTAGAGTCATTCCAAGGCAAAATTCTAAAGCTTTGATTCATAGACTTCGAGAGCACGACTATGGTGTTACATCAGTTCCGGCTGAAGGCTCACAGGGTAATGTGGATATTATTTTTTCGATTATTAAGCGAAAGGATATTACTCATTGTGTTTCAATAATAAACGAATTGCACCCCGGAGCATTTTACACCATTGAAGACATAAAGTCAATCAAGGAGGGGATATTCAGACAACAAACAAAGAAGTCGATTTTCGAAAATTTTTCCTTCAAAGTGAAGAAGAATAAATAACTTTGCTCTATATTATTTCAGGTGTTCTTGCCAATTGAAAACTAACTAGTTACAATAAATACAGTATGAAGAATAAAAAACTCGGAATCAACTCAAGAATGATTCACAGTGGTGATTATGTCAACCCACTAGGCAGTGCTACAGTGCCTATCTACCAAACTTCGACATTTATCTTTGATAATGCTGAACATGGTGCCCGTTGCTTTTCAGGTGAAGATGACGGATATATATACACTAGAATAGGGAATCCTACAGTTAACGCACTAGAGACACTTGTTGCAGATTTGGAATCAGGTGTTGCAGGTATCGCAACAAGTTCCGGAATGGCAGCAGTTAATACTGTTTATATGTCGCTTTTGAGCAAAGGTGACCATATGGTAAGTTCCGCAGCTGTTTATGGCCCTTCAAGAGTAGTAATGGAGCAACACTGGGCTCGTTTTGGTGTAGAGTCTAGTTTTGTTGATACAAGTGACATTGAGCAGGTGAAGAATGCAATTAAGCCCAATACCAAGATGCTCTATATTGAAACACCAGCTAATCCTACAATGGATATAACTGATCTTAAAGCTTGTGTGGAGATAGCTCATGAAAAGGGTATTCTGGTGGTAGTTGATAATACTTTTTCAAGTCCTTACTTACAGCGCCCGATAGAGTTAGGCGTTGATGTAGTATTACACTCAATGACAAAATTCCTTAATGGTCATGCAGATATTGTTGCAGGGATAATCATAACTAAGGATGCTGCTTTAGGTGCAAAGCTTAGAAGTATGATGGTGACCCTTGGTTGTAACATTGACCCACACCAGGCATACATGGTTATAAGAGGTATTAAAACATTAGGTATTAGAATTGAAAGGTCACAGGAGTCAGCAATGAAAATTGCCAGATTTCTCGAGAATCATCCTAAGGTTGAATGGGTTAGGTATCCTGGTCTTGAATCTCATCCTCAGCACGAGTTAGCTAAAAGACAAATGGATGGTTTTGGATCTATGATAAGCTTTAGCCTAAAAGGTGGCTTAGAAGCAGGTAAGATGCTGATGGATAACGTCAAGCTGTGCTTGCTTGCAGTGTCATTAGGAGGTGTAGAAACATTAATACAACATCCGGCATCAATGACTCATTCAAAAGTTTCGCATGAAGCCAAGCTTAAAGCAGGGATTACTGATGGCTTAGTCAGATTTTCAGTAGGAATTGAAGATGCCGACGATTTGATTGATGATTTATCTCAGGCTTTAGATTGCGTAGTATAGTTTTTAATACCTGAATTTGAGTAATGACAAGAAAGCAGATTTTATTCGTACTTATTGCAATTATTCTATTCAGCTGTAATACATCAGCCCAAACTGTTGGTTTGGTACTAAGTGGAGGTGGTTCAAAAGGTGTGTCACATATTGGTGTTATCAGGGCACTCGAAGAGGCTGAGATTCCAATAAATTATATAACAGGAACTTCAATGGGTGCAATAATAGGTGGCCTTTATGCTGCAGGCTATTCACCTGATGAAATGGAAGCTATTATTACTTCACCTGAATTCGAGTACTGGTCAACCGGTAAGCTTGATCCCAAATATGTGTACTATTTTAAGAGTCCACCTCCAACTGCTTCGTGGCTGGAAATGCGGTTTAATGTTGATTCTATTATAAAACCGCTCATTCCAACAAACCTTATCTCTCCGGTAATGATGGATTTTGCATTTCTGGAGCTGTTCTCCTCAGCAAGTGCCGCTGCTGATTATGATTTTGATAATCTTATGGTGCCATTTCGATGTATGGCTGCGGATATATCAAAAGCAAAACCCGTTATGTTAAGAAAGGATGATTTAGGCAGGGCCATAAGAGCTTCAATGACATTCCCTTTTTATTTCAAACCCATCCGAATTGACAGTGTGTTACTGTTTGATGGAGGTATGTATAATAACTTCCCATCGGATGTGATGCTTGCAGAGTTTAACCCTGATATTATTATTGGTAGTCAGGCTTCAGCAAACGCCCGGGAACCGGAAGTAGATAATGTTATCTCACAAATTGAGAATATGCTTATGCAAAAAAGTGACTTTAATGTTATCTGCGACAATAGTGTGATGATTAAGCCCAATGTTCTTGATGTTAATGTAATTGATTTCTCGCATACTCCGGCTTTTATTGATAGTGGCTATGTTGAGGCAAAAAGAATGATTCCTTTAATAAGGGAGTTTGTTGTTGAACGCAGAACGCTTCAGCAACTCGACTCTATCCGAAATTCATTTAACAGCCGAAAACCTGAGATGGTAGTTGGATCAGTTCAGATAAATGGGCTGAAAAAGAACCAGTATCAATACATGAATCAATTGCTAAGCAAAGAGGCATTTGGTTTTCCTGTACCGGGGTCCAATAAGCTTACAATGCAAATGATAAAACCTCAGTATTATAAATTTATTGCTGAAGGTAAGGTAGATGAAATATATCCAAGACTACATTATTTAAAAGACGAAGGGACCTATCACCTTGAAATTGAGATTCAAAGACAGAAGCAGTTGGTAACAGAAGTGGGAGGTGCAATCACATCTTCCTCGGTAAATGAATTATTCCTTCAGTTAAAGTACTTCCTATGGACTTCTCAAGCGGTCCAGTTACGGGCAAACTCTTATTTCGGGCGATTTTATAACTCTGCTCTTTTTGAAGCCCGTATAGATGTTCCTAAATTTAAACCTTACTACTTTAGTGGCGGGTTTGTCTATAATAAGCTGAACTACTTCAATACCAGTACTTACTTTTATGCAGATGAAGATCCGTTCTTTCTGATTGAACAGGAGCGTTTCGGATTCGCAGCACTGGGTTTTCCTATAAAAAGTAAAGGCAAATTTGTATTGGACCTCTCGGTTGGGAGTAACACAGATAAATACTATCAGACAAATACGTACTCTAGTCTGGATAAGCTTGACCGTAGTACATTTGTATTTGCTGCTCCTGGTGCAAAATTTGAAATTAATACATTGAACTTTAAAGAATATCCCAACAATGGATCGAGGCTCTTTGCCAAAGCTTATCTTATCAGTGGTACTGAAACCTTCTATCCCGGGACAACTGCCCCTGATCAGGATATAATGGTCACACCCCATACCTGGATTTTGGCTAACGTAGAATATGAAAATTACTTCGCCTCATATAAGAAATTGAGATTTGGGGTGTATTCTCAGATTAATTATTCCACTCAAGCTTATTTCTCAAACTATACATCATCCATATTATCATCAACTCCATTCCATCCAATACCTGAAAGTGTTACTCGGTTTATGCCCATTTACAGGGCTAATAAATTTGCAGCACTGGGAACAAAAAATGTATATAAAATTTCAAAAGCTATGGATTTAAGGATGGAAGGTTATATGTTTGTTGCCAGTGATGTTTTACGAAAAGATCCTTTCACAACAGATATCATCTCCTCTTCTAAATTACAATTCAACCCTATGGCTTCAACAGCAGTGGTGTTTCGAACGCCAATAGGCCCATTGAGTGCTGATCTTAATTATTTCCATAAAGAAGACCACCCTGTGTCTTTCTTCCTGAAGTTTGGTTACCTGATTTTTAATCGTCGTCCTTTTTAATACATATATTGATAATCATTAAAGGGGTTGAGTAGCAGATTTTTTTACAATCTTATAATAAATTTTACACTTCATCTGTTTAGATTTGAAAAACAGATAGGGTTAGGTGCTTCACCCGACATTTATTACATTTATAAAGAGAACATTAGCTGTTTTGCATAAAATAATTATTATTTTTGCAACCCTATATAAAGAATCATCCGATAACTGAAATAATTGTTTACAGTTCATTATTCAAGCCCAAGGATCAACGACTTAAATGTAAATTTTATAAATTTTATTAAAGTAATTATATCCGGTAAGGCATTTTTAAACAAGTACTAATCATTCATTTGAATTCTTAGATGAAAACCAAAGATCAACACAATCAGAATCCTGAAGAAGTAATTAGCAATCAGGAGGAGAATTCCTTAGTTCAAGGTGAAACAAAGGTTACTAAAAGCAAATCTTCAAAAGCAAAAACAGCTGTCGAGCCTATTACTGATGAAGAGAATGTACCAGTTGAAGACCAGATTACTACCACCATTGACCAAGAGGCAATTGCGGAAAATACTGTTTCTGATAGTCGAAAACCAGAAGCAATAAGCGAAGAAAGTATTCCTGAAGTAGTTCAGGCAGAAAGCCATGAGCCTGTTCAAGAAACAATAGTAGAAGATAAGGCTCAGGAAAACTTGACTAATGAACCCGCTATTGAAGAACCTGTTTCAGAAACATCTACTGATTCGGAGACTGATGTTGTTGTTTCAAAGGCTGAAGTAAATACCCCGGAGGCTGAAAGTGAACCAAAGACATCTGAAACGTCACCTGTTGAAGTTACAAGTAGTGAACAATCTGTTGGGGGAGATCTATTAGACCATCCTGAAGATGAAGAGTCTGATGAAATTGAAGATGTTCATGAGGAAGAAACCAATGAGTCACTGCAAGACTTCACCCGAGAGCAATTGGTTGAGAAATTAGAAGAGTTGGTTAAGGATCCAAATGTTAATTCCATCAAGAGTGAGGTGGCCATGGTTAAAGTGGCATTCCTGAAATTGAATAAGGAATTTAAACATGAAGAGTATCAGAAACTGGTTGCACAAACTGAAGATTCAGATACTGAGACTCCTTCGGAAACTCAGGTGACGAAGGAAGATCCACTGGAAGAAAGATTCAAAGCTGCCTTTAATATCTACAAGGCTAATAAAGCTAAATATAACGAGGAACAAGAAAAAATAAAGATTCAGAATCTTGAGGCTAAGAATCAGATACTTGATGAGCTAAAATCGCTTATCAATTCTGAAGAGACTCTCAAGAAAACTTATGATGAGTTCAAAAACCTGCAGGAAAGATGGAAGACCATAGGCATGGTTCCCAAAGGTGAGATAAACACTCTTTGGCAAAACTATCATTTCCTGGTAGAAAAGTTCTTTGATAAAGTAAAAATAAACAAGGAACTCAAGGATCTTGACCTAAAGAAAAATCTGGAAGCAAAAATTCAACTCTGCGAAAAAGCTGAGGAGCTTCTACTCGAGACATCAATAATTAAATCCTTCAAACAACTTCAGCAATATCATGAGGAATGGAAGGAAATAGGCCCGGTTCCTCAGGATAAGAAAGATGAGTTGTGGGAACGCTTCAAGAGTGCCACTGAGAAGATTAATGAGCGCCGTCGTGAGTATTATACTGAAGTTCAGGATGGTCAGGAGCAAAACCTTGCAGCAAAACAAATACTTTGTGAGAAAGCTGAACAAGTGTTAGCACAGGAGGTTGACTCAATTAAAGGATGGCAGGATGCTTCGAACCAAATTACTGAGTTACTCAAGATTTGGAAAACTATTGGTCCTGCACCCAAAAAACAGAATAATGAGATTTGGGCACGTTTTAAATCATCACTTGATAATTTCTTTAATGCTAAGAAGGAATTCTTCAATAAGCTTAAAGAGCAGCAAATGCACAACTATAATCTTAAACTGGATTTATGTTTGCAAGCTGAATCATTAAAGAATAGTACCGATTGGAAAAATACTACTAAGGAACTAATCAATTTACAGGCTGAATGGAAGAAGATTGGTCCTGTTCCAAGAAAACAGAGCGACAGAATATGGAAGAGATTCAGGGCTGCTTGTGATGAATTCTTCGCAAATAAAACCAGCTACTTCAAGAATATCCAAAGTCACGAAGATGAGAATCTTAAACTTAAACAGGAGCTAATTGATAAGGTTAACGCCTTTGAAATTGGTGATGACAGAAATCAGGCCATTGAGGCTTTGAAAGATTTTCAGAGACAATGGATGGAGATTGGATTTATTCCTATTAAGGAGAAAGAACGTTTGCAAAATGAATTCCGTAGTGCCATTAATAAGCATTTTGAGAAACTCAAAATGGATTCAATTGCTATTGGTGCTCAGAATTATCGTAGCAGACTTGATCGTATAAGTAAAGACTCACCCGACGCAAACAGAGTGATCAGTAAAGAGCGTAACTTCTTACTTGGAAAAATCCAGCAATTGCAGGAAGATATTAAACTCTGGGAGAATAATATAGGTTTCTTTGCAGCTTCCAAGACTGCAAATCTCTTAAAGACAGAGTTTGAAAAGAAAATCAGTAAAGCAAAAGAAGAGCTTGCAATGTTTGAGGCTAAGCTTAAAATGCTACGAGAATCTAATTAATTTGCATAATAGTTTTGTGTTAGAAGGCTGCCTGCTAAGGCAGCCTTTTTTTATTTGTGGAAACTACAAGCTCGGTTTATACGTTATCAAATGAGGTTAATTTCTTAAATTAGCGTTCAATTTTCTAACATTATACCTTATGAAAAGATTTCTTAAGATAATCGGAATAATCGTTGTACTCTTTCTGGCTTTATTAATAATTCTGCCATTTGCATTTAAGGGGAAAATCATGACGACAGTCAAAAATGCTGCTAATGAAAACCTTAATGCAAAAGTTGAATTTTCTGATTTAAGAGTCTCTTTGATAAGGAATTTCCCAAATATATCGGTGAGTCTTGATTCACTTAGTGTAGTAGGTGTGGAACAATTTGATGGAGATACTCTCGTTAATATTCCGGATTTTATGCTAAGCCTTAATCTCATGAGTGTTATTAAAGGTGACAGCTATGAGGTACGATCAGTGCAGATTAACAATGCCAGGGTTTTCCTTAAAGTTCTTCCTGATGGAAAAGCTAATTGGGATATTGCAAAAAAAGACACTACACAAGTAGCTGAAACAACTGAAGAATCTTCTTCATTTAAAGTATCACTTAAGAAATTAAATCTAAAGAATTCTTTCCTGGTTTATGATGATGCTTCTGTACCGGTTTATATCGTAGCTAAAGGAATCAATCATACTCTCAAAGGTGATTTGAGCGAAACCATTACAAATCTTGACACAAAAACTGTAATAGACAATCTATTAGTGTCATACGATGGTGTCAGATACTTATCTAAAACCAAGGCCTCGCTCGATTCAAAGATTACTGCTGATCTCGATAAATTCAAGTTTACATTTCCTGATGCCCGCCTGTTGCTTAATGACCTTGAGTTTTTGGTTAAAGGGTACTTTGCCATGCCTGACGATGGGTATGATATGGATATTGATGTCAATGCCGTAAAGAATGAATTTAAAAACTTCTTGTCGCTTGTCCCCGCAATATATAGTAAGGATTTCAATAAGGTAGATGCAGCCGGTACTTTAGGATTTAAGGCTTACGTAAAGGGTATTTACAATGAGAAGCAGATTCCCGCATTCGGACTAAACCTGAATATTGCTGATGCCCGGTTTAAATATCCTGATCTCCCTGGTGCAGTTGAAAATATTGCAGTTGATGCCGTAATTGATAATAAATCAGGAGATCCTGATGCTACAATAATCGATGTAAATAGATTCCATCTTGAAATGATGGGTAACCCGGTTGATGCTGTATTGCATGCACGCACACCTGTTAGTGATCCATATGTTGATGCTCAGGTTAAAGGAAAAATTGATTTAGCAGATGTTTCCAAAATATACCCGTTAGAAGAGGGTGACAATTTATCCGGTGTAATTAATGCTGATTTTGCAGTTAAAGGTAACCAATCAGATGCAGAGGCCCAGCGATTTGATAAGTTTAGTGCTGATGGTGAGGTTTCAATCAACAACCTCATATATGAAACCAAGTCTCTTGAACAAAATATCAACATCTCTGATGCACGCTTTGAGTTATCACCTTCCAATATTTCAATGCCGGTGATGAATATGCTAATTGGTCAAAATGACATTTCTGCTTCCGGCAGTCTCTCTAATTATCTTGCCTATGCTTTTGATAAGGGTGTTCTCAAAGGCTCAATGTCACTGAATTCAAAGTATTTCAATATCAACGATTTTATGAGCGAAGATTCAACCGCTGTGGATACTTCCTCGTCGGAACTTACAATTATTGAAATACCCAAAGGAATAGACTTTACCTTAAACTCATCCTTCGATAAAGTGATATACGATAAGATGGAGTTAACTAATGCTACAGGAATTCTCACCGTTAAAGATCAGATACTTGCTCTGAAAGATCTGAAATTCAATACAATGCAAGGCCAAATGACATTAAATGGTTCATATTCAACACAAGATCCTGTTCAGCCCGAAGTTGATTTAGCCATAAATGTTAATAATATTGAGGTTCGTGAAGCATTTGAGAACTTTAATACAGTACAAAAACTTGCTCCAATTGCAAAACAAACCCAAGGCAAAGTCAGCTCTAATTTAAAGATCAACACGAAATTAGGAAAGGATATGATGCCATTGCCGGCTACTTTAACAGGTAATGGTAATCTCACTTCGCCAGCCTTGGTTATTAATAATGTTACAGCTTTTAATAGAATAGCTGATGTCTTAAAACTGGAGGAATTTAAACGGTGGTCAGTTGATAAGATAAATCTGTCATTTACAATTGAGGATGGAAAGGTCTTTGTTAAACCATTCACTACCAAGTTAGGAAAAATAAATGCTGAGATACAGGGCTGGAATTCATTCGATCAGACACTTGAATATGCGATGGAAATGGCAATACCAAGGAGCACATTTGGGGGCGCAGCAAACAGTGCTTTAGAGGGATTAGTCAGTCAGGCTAATGCAAAAGGTGCAAACTTTAGCTTGGGTGAGACTGTCCCGGTTACAGTAATGATAACAGGTACAGTTTCCGATCCTAAGATATCAACCAGCCTGAAAGGAACCGGAGCAGGAATCAAGGAAAGTATTAAAGAGACGATTCAGGAAAAAGCTCAGGAAGTAGTTGGTAAAGCTAAAGAAGAAGCGGAAAAGTACATAGATGAAGCTAACCTGAAAGCACAGAAATTAATTGATGAAGCTCAGGCTAAATCAAATCAGTTGATTTCGGCAGCTAATCAATCAGCACAGAAAATAAGGGATGAAGCTGATAAGCAAGCAGAAAATATTATCGCTGAAGGTAAGAAGAAAGGTATGGTAGGTGAACTTGCAGCCAAAAAAGCTGCCGATAAAGTGAGAAGTGAAGGAGATAAGAAAGCTTCTGCTGTAATTGCCGAGGCCCAAAAGCAATCAGATGCAATTATGGCTAATGCACGCCAGCAAGCTGATAAGATAAAGGCTGATGCTGAGGCTAAAACAAAATAGATTGTTAGTTTTATTGAATTGGAGTTTCAGGGGATATCCTTAGGATTATTCAACCCTTTAACATCACTTTTCCATGCCATTATAGTTTAAGTTATTCAAACTCAGTCTCGATAATCCATGGCTCATACGAAGCTTCCGGTATGGCTGTTGGACTGTTATTTAGATGTTGTCTTGAGTCATTTATAAAGGTAGTCATCTTTATTACTTCCTGATCAGTCATCTGCAAAGTGTTGTTTGTCTTTGCAGCACCATTATGATTGTTATACTCATTGGTACCCTGTCCAGTAGGCATGTTGACCGGAATGATATAGTATTTCTTCTTGTTTTTCTCAATGGGTGTATGCACCCATGTAAGATGATATTTAGGATCAGTAATTGTGGTTTTATTCCATGTTTTTAGGAGTGTAAATCCAACCATTGCTCCTCCATCCCTATTTCGGTCCCGCTGATTTGATACAAAATTTCCTAAAGAATAAACTACGAGAAAATTCCGCTGAGTTGAATCAGGATTAAGGGTATAATGAAAGGGTTGCAAAACATGAGGATGTGATCCGATAACAGCATCTGCTCCGTTTTCTCTGCTGATTTCAGCCAGATGACGCTGAGTGTCAGTTGGATTTAGCTCATATTCATTACCCCAATGAAAACATACAATAATAAAATCAGGATTGAGTGATTTTGTGTATTGTAGATCGGCAATTACTTTATCTTCATCAATCAGATTCACCATGGCAGGATAAGTGAAAGTAAGTCCATTGGTGCCATAGGTGTAATTAAGCAAAGCGAGTTTTATTCCATTCTTTTCAATAATCAGGGGATTTCTCATTTTATAATCCGCACTATCCCTGAAGGTTCCTGTACGCAATATTGACAAACTGTCCAAAATCCGGGTAGTCCTGATAATACCATTATCACCTCTGTCGCAACTATGGTTATTTGCAGTAACCAGAACATCAAACCCTGCATTTTTAATCCCGGTAGCTAACTCATCAGGTGAACTGAATTGAGGATACCCTGTAAAAGGTTCTCCTGCAAAAGTTACTTCAAGATTAGCAATTGCCAGATCATATTTCTCTACAATTGGAGCAACATATTGAAAACAAGGATCGTAATTATAGGTGTTCAATGTATCATCCCAGGCAGCGTTAATTTGAGGTCCATGCTGCATAATGTCACCGGCAAACAGAATTGTTAGCTGTTTATCATCAGTAGAATTCAGTGTGTTGCTAACTTGCTGGTTATGTACTTCGTGTGCAATCAAAACAGTACCGGCAAGCAAAGCTATTTTAGCAAGATCAATAAGCATTACAATAAGATTCAGAATTCAAAGTTTAAACCAATTTGGCCCCAAGTGTGATTTTTACCTTCTTTAAATTCATTCGAGATAAAATATTGTGCCAAACTGATTCCATAAGTCCTGTATGAGATTAATATCTTTGCTTCAGCATTAAAAATGAGACGTTTAATTTGGTGTGGTTCTAACACATAAACATTATGCTTGTTCAATAATCCACCGTTTAATGTTGCATTATATCCAACAAGTGTGTAGTAGAAATTAGAATGTAAAGTGATATCCCAATTTTTCTTTTGTGCTGCAATGTAATTGTTAAAATTGTCCGGTAATGGTTTAACAAAGTATCGGTTTGTCCCAATTTTGAAACCTAATCCTGCCGACAGGTCCGTAACTAAAGTGCCGGCTGAAATAGACGAGCAAGAATATCCATGAAGGTGACCTATTGAGAAGATCTTTTTAATGTACTCATAATTATAGTTTAGTATCAGGTCGTTAGCAATTTGAGTTTCCCACCCTAATGGAGCATCATTAGTTGGTAGCGATGCATGAACACCTTTCTGCATCAAACTCCCTAATGCTGCCTGCCCAATAACCCCAATATCAATATATGCTTTCTGAATTGACCCTTTTTCAGCATTCTCAGCCATCCTCATAAACCGCATAAGTAAAGACGAAGCGTATGGTCTGTCGTCCTTGAGCAGGGGAGGGCTTTTCGTTGTAAATGGTGTAAACATACAATGATGGAGCTCAAGACTGTTATACTCAATTGTGTTTTTTTCAGGTACCGGTAATATTGAATTTATCTTCCAAAATGCAAAAGATGGTGACTGATACTTTATTATTATCCCATTTGTGTAATAGCGGTCAGTGTTGTTAAACAGATCATTGTCAACTGCAATACTAAGTATTTTAGTAAGCGAGATGTATGAATTAAAGTAAGGATTCCTGACAATCGCTTGATTGGCACTGAGAATGTCAGCAGTGTTGTACGATGATGTTACTATTTCAGCTGATTGTTGCTTTAAATAGCTGAGATGATGGTAGCTTATTTCATTATCTCTTTCATCTACCGGGTTAGCTTTTGCATCATTTATCCTTTGTGTACCGGCTTTAATTCTATAATATTTCTTGAAATTCAGCACGGTTCTTTCACTATCTTCCCTCTCTATTTTACCATTTTCCAATCTGTTTGTTCCCGTCTCTTCGCTCTTTGAACTTGTGGTTATTTCTGAGATAATAGTCTTCTCTTTAGCTGCCTCCTGTACATCATTCAGGCAAGAGGTTGCAAAAACTACTGCCCAAAAAGAAATAATTACTATAGAGGCTTTTTTCATTGAGTGTATTAATAATGTTCAAATTTAAAATAAAACAAAGTTGATGCTATTTTAATTTACAACATTAGTTATTGTTACTATAGAGTTGTGCTCATTTATATTAGGCTAACCAATATTTTTCTAAGCGTTATTTTACTTCTATATTCATTTCCACAATCATCGTAGCAGGAAAGGGATGAGTAAGACTTAGTATAGGGATGACCAAGAGATGGTAGTACCTGATGTTTTTCGATAATGGTAACTCTTCCTACAAAAAATATCGAATTATTACAATGTAGTTACAAGCAATGTGTGAGATTAATTTGGTAAAAAATAATCATGGTTTTTTAGCTTAGGTTCAGCAACGATAAAAGTTGATAAAAAAAAAGAAACTGCCCTAGTTGTGGGCAGTTTCTAGAATAAAAATGAATTAATATTGAATCTTGACTATCTATTAGAAGATCAGTCTGAGTCCAACCTGAGCACCCCAGGTGCTTGTAGTTGAAAGAACATCGGTGAATGAAGAAGTTGGGAATGATTTTCCGGCCTTGTTCATATTGTAAGTAGGTTTACCTTCATCATTTACACCTGCAAATTTCAGAAGACTCATGTCATAATTTCCGAGGATCTGTTTTTGAACATTGCCCCAGTCACTATTGATCATGTTACCAACATTTAGTAAGTCTAAGCTGATCTGAAGAGTATATCTTTTAGTTGTACCAAAGTCAGCGAAAATGTCCTGAAGTACTTTTACATCAAAACGATTTCTCCAAGGCAGTAAAGCACCTGCACGTTCAGCATATGAGCCTTTGTTATCTCTTAAATATTTATCCTGATCAACAAATGCCCAGAAAGCATCGCGCTGTGATTGTGCATCGTCTGTTACAATACCGTCCTTATTCTTAATGTCTACAAAAATGATTTCATTATCATTTGCAGGAATGTACATAAGGTCAGCAGCATTACCATCACCATTCATGTCGTTTGAATAGATGTAAGAAATTCTGCCCTGGTGTGCACCTTCGTAATATAATGATACGGTTGTTCCCAAGTGGTTGATGTATTCTTTATGATAAGAAAGAGCTCCAACTACACGGTGAGGAACAGCGAACTGTGAAAAACTGAGACCCGGGTCGTTCTGGTGTCTAACAGTTGGGTTGCTACTCCATACTGAGAAAGCAGTGGAACCCGGGTTAGATGTCAGGTCTTTTGATGCTGTGAATGTATAAGCAATATGACCAAAGAAACCTCTGGTGAAAGGTCTTGATAACATGAAAGTTAGCATTGTAGCATGGCCACCTTTATCATTGTCAAGAACCATAGCTGAGCTAATGCCGGGGTTAACACGATTTTGACCAATGAAACGAGGACGATTATCTACGCCAAGGAAAGTAGTGTCAGTAATAACCTGATTAGCATTGCGCTGAATAACAGCATTGATGTCTTTTGAATAAAGAGCCTCAATGGTAAAGATGAGATCATAGTACGGGAGTTTGAAATCCGATGCTATGTTAGTTCTCCATACTTGTGGCATTTTGAAATCCTCATCAACCTTTGCAATGGTACCTGGTGCTATGTCTCCTGGTTTGCTGCCAAATTTAGAAGCATGATATAACGGGTTATCATTAAAATAGAGTTCCTTAGCAGCAATTTCGGATGCTTTTGAAACTTCTACAGTATTTTGAAGTACTCCACTGTTTGTCGGCTGGTTTGTAAACCATACGAATGGTAATCTTCCTGTAAAGATACCTGTACCTCCACGAAGTTGGAAAGTGCGGTCACCTCTAACATCCCAGTTGAAACCAACTCTTGGTGAAATTAAGAGTTGTGGATCCGGATATGCTCCGATATCAAGTTTCTCTTCATTGCCATTAAGATCAATAAAGGTTAGGCTGTCAGAAACTGAAGGATTCTGAATTAAATCATCATAGTACATTGGCATCTCAAGTCTTATTCCTGCGGTTAATTTGAAGTCAGGATTAATTTGGTATTCGTCCTGAGCATAAACACTTGCATAACCAAAATTCAATTCAGCATATCCATCACCTGCACCTTCATAAGGATAAGTAAGACCAAAGGTGGTTGGAAGAGCGCCATTCATAAAATCTTCCATTGATGCATAGCGATAGTAGCTGGTTCCATATCTCTTGTAACTGTTTCCGAAATAGAGATAATCGTATGATGCACCAAATGTCAGGGTGTGTTTCCCTAAGAAGTAGTTAAAGTTATCGGTAATAGTAAGTACATTGTTCTTTACATCATTTTCAAATGTAAATAACTCATAACCAAAACTCATGTAAGGATCACCATCCTTATAGATGTCAACGAACGGGAACAGATCACTGTTGCTGTCGCGGGTATCTCTGATTTTTGTATAAGTAACAAGGAATTTGTTAGCTGCTTTGTTGCCAAAAATGGTATTCAATTCAGCAGCAAATGAATTTACTGTATTTAAGAAGCCATACATTGCATTTTCAAATGCAATTGATCTTTCACCGATACGACCAAATGTTGAACGAGTGCCGGGAGCACTTGTTGAATTGGTTTCCTGGTCGTTAGTTGACGTGACATAATTGTAGCGGAAGGTGAATTTGTTTGACTTGTTGATATTCCAGTCGAGACGTCCGAGGATCTTATGATTCTTGCTTAAGAAATTTTCGAAACCGGTGTATTTCCCGGGGTCATAACCATAAGTTTCCTTGAGGAAATTGCTCATAGTCTGTAAATCTTCTACTGAAGTGCGTGATATAAACTTATCAGCATCTTCGTAAATTCCATTTGCTGAATCATTTGGTCTCCACTGAACACCGGGGAAAGTTCTCTTTTCATATTCGTAATTAGCGAAGAGGAAGAGTTTATCTTTAAGAATAGGACCACCAACTCGTACACCAACAGTATTTATTGTATTGTCGCTGCGAGTAAGAGTGTCACGACGATCTTCTCCAATATATTTACCATTGAAGGTCTCATCCCTGAAAAGCATATAAGCAGAACCTGTGAAAGAGTTAGTTCCACTACGGGTAATTGCGTTAATATTTGCACCTGTGAAGTTCGACTGGCGAATGTCGAATGGGGCAACATTTACACTGATTTCTTCAATAGCATCAAGACTTATTGGCTGAGCATCACCACCAGGTAAGTTTGAGTTGGTGTTTAGTCCGAAGTTATTATTGAAGTTAGCACCATCAATAGTAATGTTATTATAACGACCGTCTCTTGAAGCAAAGCTGTTATTGCCGCCTGCCTGAGGAGAAAGTCTTGTAAAGTCATTAATACTTCTATTAATGGTAGGCATTACAGAAATGGTTTGATTATTCAGGTTAGTTGCTGCTCCGGTACGGTTACCATCAAACAGGTCACTACGTGAACTTACAACCTCAACTCCTTGAATGCTGGCTGATTCTTCAGTTAACACTACGCTAAAGTTGAAAGTCTGACCAAGATTTAATGTAATATCATTTGAGGATACAGTTTGAAAACCGACATAACTTACGGTAACTGTATAAGGGCCCCCAACTCTCATGTTAGGAATACGATAGTATCCTTCCATGTCAGTTGTTGTTCCGTACTGTGTTCCGGAAGGTGTATGTACAGCAATTACAGTTGCTCCGGGAAGGCTTTCGCCGGCCGCTGATGCAATTCGTCCGTTCATACCTGCAGTTGTAACCTGTGCCATGGTTACAGAACTGATCATCAGGAACGAAGCAACAAACATAAATAGTTTGAGTGCTTTGCTAATGAAATGGTCTTTTTTTCTCATGTGATTAGGATTAATTGGTTGTGTGTAAATATTCAATAGTCTGATTTGAATTCATGTGTACTATAAGCCAAATCAATGATCTGATTTATAACGTTTTTTCGGGGTGCAAATTTACAAATGTCATTGATACCTACAAAGCTGATTAAATTGAAATTACCATTTTTAACAATTAATTAATAGTGCCGAATCTTTTGATAAACCTCAATTTATGTGAATAACTTCGTTTTTCCTGGTTAAATATGCCATAATGGTCAACATGGTCAATTCTAACTCTTCCATTAGCATGGATGATATAGCCATCGCCGGTAAGAATTCCTGTGTGAATTATCCTCCCTTCTTCATTATCAAAAAATGCTACATCTCCGGATTTCGCCTGATCGATAAGATCAATGAATTCACCTTTATGTTCAGCTTGCTGCCATGCATCGCGAGGTAATGGATAACCGACCATCTTAAATACTATCTGGTTCAGTCCGGAACAGTCTATGCCAAAGGGAGAACGTCCTCCCCACAAATATGGTGAATTGATTAAGAATGAAGCAAAACTAACTATGTTTTCCCCGGTAAGCTCCTTTACATCAGTTAGTTTTCCGGTTGTCAGTTTATAAAGCTCATTATTAATATTTAAAGTTCCGTTACTTAATGGAATGGTGCTCGAAAATGGTATTATTAATTGACTGTTTTTGGAAGAGAAAGTGGCAGTAATATCGTCTACTAATTTTATTTCAGTAATTTCAGCTTCTTGTTGAGTGAAATTAAGTTGGTCAGTTTCGCACCATCCTTCATAATTGTCATGAATAGAAGATATTTTCACCCAGTTTGGGATTTCTTCTAAAACTGTTACCTGATCACCAAATAATAATTGGTTGATCATTGTTGATTTTCCTGATGGCTCCAGCCTTACAGGAATCATTGAGAGATAGCACCTTCCGGTCGACACGCTAAATGTTTTCGATAATGACAAATATATTTAATAAATAGCACAAACGACTATTGAAAGTGATGGTTGTTAATAACTTTTCGAATTTTAATATCTTTGTGTTCTTAGGTGTTATACACTTAAATCCGGTTTCTACTTATGAAAAAAATCCTCATTTGGCTCAGGAATAACTATAATCTGCTGGAAAAGATTACATTATTCGTGCTGGTAATTGCCTTATTGATACTCGTTTTCCCTCGTGAAGGGAAATTTAAATACGAGTATCAAAAAGGGAAACCATGGCAACATGAGGATTTAATAGCACAATTCGACTTTGCAATCCTGAAACCTGCTGAAGAACTTAAAAATGAACAACAACAGGCTCTTCAACAACTCAGACCTCACTTTATCCGAAATAATGCAATCACTAATGCCCAGATAAACAAAGCTGTTAATGATTTTAATAATGTTTGGCAGAAGACTTATGAAGAGTCCGCCCCTGATGAGAAAATTAAGGGTCTTGATTTAATGTTGTCAATACTTGATACCCTGTTTTCAAAAGGTATTATCAATGTAATCAATGAAATAAATGATAAGCCCGGTGATTATCGAATATGGGTTATAAGTGGAAATATTGCAGACCAGGTTCCATTAGCCAGGCTTTTTACTATTCAAACAGCTGAACGATTTATCAGAAGTAAGTTGGATAATTCTGACTTTTCGGATACCGGGATGATTTATGATGTCCTGATAGGTGCACTTAAGCAGAATATTCTTTATGATGAAGAAACGACTGGGAAAGCAAAGACTGCAATATTAGCCGAGATCCCTGATACCAGAGGAATGATTCAAAAAGGTGAAAGAATTATATCACGGGGAGAAGTGGTTAATGCCGAAAATTTCCAGATTCTTGAGTCACTGAGGAAAGATTTTGAAACACGACTGGGGTCAACATTTAAGTATGTCAATATTATTGGAGGTCAGACTCTTCTGATTTCCCTGACAATGATTGCCTTCATACTTTTCATGATTTCTTTTCGTAAAGATCTCTTTGCCGAAAATAAGAAGCTTGTACTAATGCTTTTGCTCATCCTTCTGATGGTGAGCGTTGCCAGTTGGACAATCCGTACTAATAGTCAATTATTATATTTACTGCCATTCTGTCTGGTACCTATTATTATCAGAGTGTTTTTTGACACACGACTGGCCTATTTTGTACACGTAGTTACTTTGATTTTAAGCGGGTTCATGGTCCCAAATGCATTTGAGTTTGTGTTCATGCAGCTAATTACCGGGATAATTGCAATCATTAGTGTTGCTGAACTCAGGCGGCGTTCACAGTTCTTTGTAACGGCAGCGGCCATCTTCATTTCATATTCAGCCATTTACATCGGGATGCTTCTGATCCAGGACGGAAGTTTTGAGAACATTTCAGCACGCCCGTTTATACTTTTATTGGGTAATGCACTTATTACCTTATTCTCCTATCCCCTGATCTTTATTTTCGAAAAGATGTTCGGTCTGGTTACTGATATTACCTTATTGGAATTGTCAGACACAAATAGTCCATTGCTCCGTAAATTATCACAATATGCTCCCGGAACATTTCAACACTCGCTCCAGGTGGCTAATATTGCTGAAGAGGCAGTGTATGCCATTGGGGGTAATACTTTGCTGGTAAGGGCAGGGGCTTTATACCACGATATTGGGAAAATGGATATGCCAATGTACTTCATCGAAAACCAGACATCTTCAATGAATCCTCATGATGAGCTGGGTTATGAAGATAGTGGAAGAATTATTATCGGCCACGTTTACAAAGGCATTGAACTTGCTAAAAAATATAATTTACCGGATGTGATAGTTGATTTTATCAGAACTCACCATGGTACTCGCAGAGCTGAGTATTTCTATAATCTTAAGAAAATAGAATTTCCGGAAGAGGAATTTAGCGAGATGCCTTTTAAGTATCCCGGCCCTGTTCCATTTTCAAAAGAAACCTCTATTCTGATGATGGCTGATTCTGTAGAAGCTGCCTCAAGAAGTATGTTCAGACCCTCAGCCGAATCAATTGCTGAATTGGTGGATAAAATTATTGATGGACAGGTAAAGGACGGACAGTTCAGTAATTCTGATCTTACTTTTCAGGATATCACACGCATTAAGAAAATTCTTAAGAACAGACTAATGGCTATTTATCATATTCGAATTGAATATCCAACACTGTAATTTCCCAAAGTATTAATAACCTCGCCGGCATAATTTTAGTGTCGCTTTTTGCAGATAATTTGACGCCGCAGGCCCTTCATTAAATAGTAAATCCAGTATACTAAGATTCGGTATAAAATCAAATCTGTCACTAAAAACCTGAGTATATGGGCGATGCTCAAAATCGGTTATACAATTGTTTTTATTGCACTCCCTTTTGTCTGTCATGTACTCGTAACATTTATGGTACTCCTGAGTGAATGCATATGATGGAGTGATCTTTAGGAACTTATTTACCGTATTAATCAAATTAAGGTTGAAATCAATAAGAGAATCTCCGGGATTTAGAATTACGCATGCAAGGTCATCTTTATAGTACAGAAAAAAGGGAGACTTGTTGTATGCTGAACTTATTGCCTTCCAATGTATTTTATTCCAAGGTGTCTTATTGTCGATTAAAATTTCTGAGGTTTTTGTCCTATTTCCGTATTGTTTTATAACCGGTATTGTTAACCGAAATTGGCCATTAGCCGTCAGGATAGTTGTTCTGTTACGGCAGGTTTGCTTCGGATAAGTCTCGTTAATTTCAAAGAGTATGTTTTTCGATTGTGAAATATAACAGTAGTGATCTACTGAAGGAAAATAAGAAAGCGGAAGTACAACACCTTCAGAAAGTTCGGATACCATAGTAATAGTAAGCTATTAAGTGATGAGATGCATTCATCAGATAGATTTTGTGAGTGCAAAATTACTCTAAAAGGTTGTTAATTAATTAATCCAAATCTGTATCACAAAAAAAGATGCTATCTCAAAAAAGTCAACATTTATTGTTTTAATTGTAAATTAAAGATTGCATATAGAATGTACATTAAATAATGAATATCTGTACAAAAATGTGTACTTATGTGGACTTCATGTGGACTTCATGTGCAGTCAATAATTAAATAGTACCTTAAAATCTTGTTTAAAAACTTCTTTTCTGCTTAAATAAATAGTTTTCCCTCCAACTTTTTGGAACATCAAAAAATCACCCAGTAGTAAGGATCACGATTAGTCAACACATAATGTACTTTTATACTTTTGATGCTTTTAAAGAAAAAAAAGGCCGTCCTTTTGGGACAGCCTCTATACACGGTAACTTTTTTGTTATTTCTTCAACTGAGGTTGTAAAAGAACATCATCAATTGCCTGAATCAGCGCTGACTTGGGTAATGCCCCTGCAGCCATACGTGGCTGCCCGTCAGCCGGACAAAATAACATGCTGGGTATGCTTCTGATTCCAAATATAGCTGAGAGTTCTTGTTCAACCTCAGTATCTACTTTATAAAAATCAACTTTACCCTTGTATTCCTGTGATAATTCTTCAAGGATTGGAGCTACCATCTTGCAAGGACCACACCAATCTGCATAAAAGTCTATTATTGCAGGTAGTTTACCTTCAAATTTCCAATCCTGATTTTTCTCATAATCAAAGACCTTTTCCTTAAAGGTCTGTGTCGTCAAATGTTCCATTATGTTGCTTTCAATGTGATTACTTAATTAGTTTCTTTCTGCTCAATGAGTGGTTGAATCAGTTTGCAGTAACCGTTTTATCAAGGAGAAGCTCCTTGAGCATTTTCTCAAATTCACTCTTTGGTTGAGCCCCCATTGTCATAGTTGGCTGACCTTCAATCGGACAGTATAATATTGAAGGTATACTTCTTATATTGAATACTCCGGCTAATTCTTTCTCGCGGTCAGTATTTACTTTATATATAACTACCTGATCTTTATATTGTTCTGCAAGAGCCGACATGATTGGAGCAACTTTTTTACATGGTCCACACCAATCAGCATAAAAGTCAATAATACATGGCTTGTCTCCACGATATATCCATTTGTCGGGACTAGCTTCATAATTAAATACCTTTTCCAGAAACATTGCTTTATCCATCTGGATTACTTTACCTTCATTTGATGCTTCTGTTGAGGCAGGGGTATTATTACCGGTTCCGGATTGAGTACAGGCTGAAAAGCTCACACCTACTATAAGCAGGAATGACAGAATAATTTGTTTCATGTGTAGAGTAACTTATGTTTTTTCTTATTCATTGCAAAAATAATGCAATTATTTATTAAATCGCATAATTATCACCTATTTTTTTTAACTTTGTGCGCATAAAATTGATTTAAGCTTAAAAATCAGCGATTTAACAAAAATGGAATATTAAAGTTTAAATTGCGCATAGTTGAATACATCAAGTCATGAATTTGAAGAACACATTTAAGAATCTCCATAGCCTGGATGAATTTAAAAGCCAATTTAAGACTGATGAAGATTGTCTGAAGGCAATTGCGGATGATAAGTGGAAAGATGGGTTTGTATGTAAAAAGTGTGGTCACACTCATTATTGCGAGGGTAAATCACTTTATTCGAGGAGGTGTACCCGGTGTAAAACCGATGAGTCGGCCACTGCTCATACTCTATTTCACCATTGTCGTATAAATATATCTGATGCTTTTCAGCTTGCCTATCGCATTTGTTGTGATCCTGAAATATCCACTTATGAGCTTTCACGTGAATTGAATACCAGACAGATGACCTGCTGGAAGTTCAAAAAGCGCTTACAAGAATACCTCGCTAAATAAAGTTCCATTCAGTATTTAATGGCAATCCTTTATTAATTAGTATAATTTTGCCAAAAAAACTGTCATGATCATTGATTTAAGAAGTGATACAATAACCCGGCCTTCTAAAGGTATGCTTGAAGCTATGTTCAATGCTGAAGTAGGTGATGATGTTTTTGGTGAAGACCCAACTGTAAAAAAACTCGAAGACAAAATCGCTAAGATGTTTGGAAAAGAGGCTGGATTGTTTTGCCCATCCGGTACAATGACTAACCAAATTGCTGTTAATGTACACACCCGTCCGGGAGATGAGATCATTCTACACAAACTCTCTCATGTGTACTATTATGAAGGAGGGGGTATCATGAAAAACTCAGGTGCCTCTGTTTGTTTGCTTGATGGTGACAGAGGATGCATTACCCCACAGGATGTACTTGATCACATAAACTCTGATGATATTCACAGGCCTCCAACTGTAATGGTTGAAGTTGAAAATACAATGAATAAAGGTGGTGGTGCTGTTTATAATAATAATGTATTGTTGGAAATTTCAAGAATATGTAAGGCTAACGGGCTTAAGTTACATCTTGATGGTGCCCGAATCTTCAATGCACTTGCCGTAACAGGACAATCAACTCTGGATTGTGGTAATATTTTCGATAGTATTTCAATTTGTTTGTCTAAAGGTCTTGGGGCTCCTGTAGGTTCAGTTCTTATCGGGGATACTGATTTTATCAACAGAGCTCGTCGTGTTCGAAAGATTTTTGGAGGAGGGATGCGCCAGGCAGGTTATTTGGCCGCGGCAGGAATTTATGCGCTTGATAATCACATTGAAAGACTAAAAGAGGATCACCACAAGGCCCGAATTCTATCAGATGCTCTTTCACACCTGGGTTGGGTTGATAATGTTTATGATTGCCAAACCAACATCGTTCTCTTCTCAGTTAAGGAACCTTTGACAGCTATACAAGTGATCAAAAAGCTTGAGGAAAAGGGTTTATATAGTATTGATTTTGATAAATATACAATAAGGTTGGTAACTCATCTTGATTTCACTGATGAGATGCTTAGTGAAGCAGTGAAGATACTTGAGACTATTGAACTTTAACGTAAACTCTTAACTGAAAAGGCCTTAGTAAATATACCTATTCTGTCTTTAGCCTATTCTTAATTTGTTTTAGCTATCCTAAACATTGAATCACAGCCATAGTTAAACATAGGATTCAAATTATCTTCGGCATAGATTCTGAACAAGAGCTTACTCGAGGTGCAGAATTTAGGCAGCAAGGATGCTACTTCGAAAGTGACATCATCTACAGTCTCATAACGAGCGTATCCACACCTGGCTAATAATTCTTCAAGTTGTCTCCATGAATCCATTGACAATGGGCTTTTTACTCTCTTATCCACCTTTTGGATTACACGCTGACTGTTTGTGAAAGTGCCACCTGTTTCATAAGGTAAGGAAGCCGGTAAAATCAGATTGGCTAACTCAGCAGTTGGGGTCATAAAGTAATCCTGCACCATAATGAATTTACTCTTTGAAAGAAGCGAAGTCATTTCCTGTTGGTCAATGGCGCATCCTATTGGATCTTCTCCAAAAATAAAAAGCTTCTCATAGCCTGACTCTCTCAGTTTGTGCAGTCCATTGAATTTATCGGTAGGCAACTCATCTGATCGCCAAACGAATTGAACTGTACTGCGTTGAAATGGATCATCCCATGGAACTGCTCCGGGACCGAGATTCCACATAGCCCCCATATCATGTAAGCCGTGTGAATTATTGTTTTCTTTCAATAATAAGAGACCGGCACCTGTTTTACCATGTTTTCCGGTAAGTAATGCAAGGTTAAATATCTCGCCACAGGTATGACCTGACAGTATTTTTTCAGAAAAAACAATAACTGCATTAGGCTCATTTTGGTACTCAGAAGCAAATTTTTCAACTACCTCTTTTGTCACACCTGCAAGTTTTCCCAGTTCGCTGTAATCTTTTGAAAGCAATGATGTTTTGTAGTCATCAAAATTATCGATCAGATTAGCTATGTATTCACTATTCTGAGTTCCATTTGCTACAATCAAATGATTGACGGCCTGTATAAAGTGGAAATAAGATTGTACAATTATTTTTTCATTGGCAATTTCTGCCAATCCTTCAGCTGAGTCACTAATAACTGATATCGGTATGTTATAATCCTTCCTGTTTCGCAGTATGAACTCTCCTGCTACGGGGTTATCTTTGATAACATTTGCACCAATGAGAAATATTTTCTTTGATTCGACTAGTTCAGCAAATGGAATATTTGCCCTTGAGAGTTTTGTATAACCTGTACCTCTTCCCAGATAATGGAAACTGCCAATGTTGTTTGATTTTGCACAAGCCCTGCATAATTTCATAATAAGGAACTGCTCCTCATTTGTTAGCCTTGCTCCTGCAAAGAATGCCTTTTCAGCCGGAACACCTTCAGCTATTTCTTTATGCAGTAAATTAAGAGCTTCATCCCAAGTGATAGGCTCGAAATTCTCTCCCTTTTTTAATAATGGCTCCGTAATGCGATTTGAATCCTTTAAAAAGCTGTAGCCTATTGTTGGGTAAAGGCAGTATTCACTTTTGTTATTGATTAGTCCTGACGCACCGGTGGTTTTTGTCACAGATCCTGAATTATGCGCCAGATTCAATGTGCAACCAACTGAGCAAAGATTGCATATTGAGCGGAACAGTTGTTCAGTCGTAGTATTCTGTTCGGGCAATTTATCCATTGTAATTTTTTGTTCTGATTGCATATGCAAAGAACCAATTCGTTTAATTCTTCTAAATATATTAGCAAAAACTGCTAGATAAAGGTTATCCGGATACTGATGTACCGGATTTTGTAAAATTACTTACTTTTCAGGTATAACGGTGGATTGAAATGATAAATTTCACTTAGCCTCTTTTAAGATTCTGCGAAGCATGTCTAATGCGGCCAATGAACTCCTCCTGATATTTCTTTCTCTATTCTCTCCAAAGTGGAATTTCTTTGTGACAGTACCTGAAAATGGAGATACAACAGCTATCCAAACTGTTCCTATAGGTTTCTCTTCTGAGCCTCCACCCGGACCGGCAATTCCTGAAACAGCAATCGAACAATCAGTGTTCATTGCTCTTTTTATCCCTTCAGCCATCTGAATAACAGTTTCCCGACTCACTGCTCCATGCTGCTCAATAGTAGAAGGGCTTACATTTAATGAGTTAATCTTCACCTCATTTGAGTACGAGACAATCGAGCCTTTAAAGTAATCTGAACTTCCGGGTATTGAAGTTATCATCTGTGCAATATTCCCGCCTGTGCAGCTTTCGGCTGTTGATAAAGTCAGATTGCGCTCTTTAAGAAGATTCCCTACTATTGATTCCAGACTCTCGTCATCTTCTCCAAAAATATATTCAGGGATAAGCGAATAAAGTAATGATAGCTGTTCTGCCAGTTGGGCTTTTAGTTCATCACGCGAAGTTCCGATTGCAGTAAGTCTTAACCTGACCATTCCGGGCTGCGGTAAATAAGCAAGCTTAAAATTTGACGGCAAGGCGGATTCCCAGTCCATGATTTTATCGGCGAGGAATGATTCACCTACCCCTTGTGTTAGAACTGTCTTATGCAGGATAGCCTTGTGGCTAAGGGGCTTAAGCATTGGGATTACATGATTACTCACCAACGCTTTCATTTCAAAAGGAACCCCCGGTAAGGAAATGTAGATTTTTCCGTTTTGCCGGAAAAGCATTCCGGGCGCAGTGCCATTCTCATTCAAAAGTGTATCGCAGGAGGCAGGAACTTCAGCCTGTTTCCTGTTCGACGGTGTCATTCTGTAACCCCTAAGATTGAAAATCCTTTCGATGTTACTGTACGATTGTTCATCAAAGATCAAGTGTGTCTTAAAGAAATCACATAATGCCAGTTTTGTAATATCATCCTTTGTAGGACCTAATCCGCCTGTGGTAATAATTACATCTGCACGATTAGTAGCATCTTTAAGAGTGGAGATTATCTGATCGTGATCATCACCAATTGAGGTTATCTGTGATATTTTAATTCCAATAGAATTGAATTCTGTTGCAATCCACGCTGAATTGGTATCGATAACCTGGCCGATTAACAATTCATCACCAATAGTAATAATTTCTGCTTTCATGACATCATTGATACGTACCCGAGTTCTTTTGGGATAACAGAAACTACCGGAACTTCAGAGCATCGTAAAAACTCCTGGGCATGTGATCCTACAAAGAACTCAACTATTGAAAACTCCTGTTGAGTCATTATCACAATCAAATCAACATCCCCTTTTGTTCTAGCATAATCAAGTATTGCAGGTACATGTGTTTTTTCACCTTTAGGACTTTCAATAATCTCAGCCTCACATTCCACGCCGGCATCCAAAATAAACTTCTTAACCTGATTCATTTGCAGATTAAGTTTACTTATAATTTCGGGATTTGATGACCAGAGTGCTGAGACTGCCCTTATTTTAGCGCCATATATCTTTGCAAATTCAATAGCCCAACCTACTTTTTGTTTAGTTTCCTTTGTAAGGTCCATCGGTAATAATATAGACCGGCATCCATCATAATGAGTACTTCCACTTATGGTGATTACGGGGCAGGGTGCTGAACGTATAACTCTTGAAGTGTTAGCTCCTAACATTGTTTTTCTTTCAGTATCACTGCCCTCACTACTACGGGTGCCCATGACTATGAAGCGGGCTTTTACATCTTCGGCAGTTTTTATTATTATTGAATAAATGCGTCCCGATTGCATAGTAGCATCAACATCAACCCCACTTCTTAAGCTGGTACGGGCAGCTACAGAATCAAGATGATCATTAATCTTTTCTAGCATCTCCTCATCCTGCTGATCGGTAAATAATGATGCAAGAAATCCCTGACTCTCATTTACATAAAGTAAAGTTATCTTACTTTTTGTATGGCGGGCCAGATTAATTGCCTGCTCTAAAGCATGCTCTGATTGCCTGTTAAAATCATAAGGTACCAGGATCGTATCCATCAGATGATGTTTAAAGTTATATTTGCAAATTCAAGGCAAAATTACTGGAATATGCCTGTTATAACAAATATTTAAATCAAATGGCATTTATTGAACCATCAGAGTTAATACTGAATAAAGACGGAAGTATTTATCACCTTAATCTATTTCCTGAAGAAGTAGCCGATAATATTTTCCTTGTTGGCGATCCAGGCAGAGTCGCTATGTTTTCAGCTCATTTTGATACTATAGAGCTAAAAAAGCAAAATAGGGAAATTATTACGCATACCGGACTATATAAAGGTATGCGTATGACAGTCATGTCAACCGGAATGGGCACTGATAACATCGATATCGTCATGAATGAGCTTGACGCTCTTTTCAATATTGATCTCAAATTACGAGAAGTTAAATCTTACCATACATCATTGAACATTGTCAGAATTGGAACCTCAGGTGGTTTACAACCAGGTCTTGAGCCTGATATTACAATTGCTTCAACGCACGGGGTAGGTTTAGATGGAATGCTATACTTTTACCGAAATCTGGACAATACCATCAACCAAAAAATGACTGATACTTTTATCAGTGATCTTTCATGGCCATCCGTTCTGCCAAGACCATACATTGTTGAGTGCAGCAATAAGTTGCTTAAATCTATAGGTGAGGGATATACTCAGGGCATAACTGCAACTGCCCCCGGTTTTTATGGATCACAGGGAAGAAAATTAAGGTTAAACACTTACCTGCCTGACTTAAATGGTATGCTTGCATCATTTAACTATAATGGTTTGAAAGTGATGAATTTCGAAATGGAGACCTCAGCACTCTATGGCTTGGGTAAAATGATGGGCCATAATACTTTAACACTTACCAATATTGTTGCAAATAGAGTCGATAAAACACATAGTCTCAGATATCACGAACGCATGGATCAATTAATTGAGGAAGTGTTGGATAAAATGCGGTCATTGATGTAATGACCATTCAATCAGGATGCGATTTAAGGTTTTTTATGAAAATTCTTTATGCTTGTTTCACTTGGTATAGCTTAAGTTGAATTTCTATTTTAGTAATTTTGATCATCTGTTGTAATCATCAAAGTGGGAAAAGTAAAGTTTCCTTTGTTTAAACTTATATAAGCATTGTTTTATGGAACCACTTGGAAATGAAATAGAACTACAGGCGTTGATTAGCTTAATTGACGAACCGGATTATGCTTCATTTGCAAAGGTGAGAGAGCAAATATTCAATATCGGCCCACCCGCTGTTCCTCTTTTAGAAAATGCCTGGGAAAATACTTTTGATACCGGAGTACAGCAACGGATTGAAGATATTATTCACAACATCCAGTTTAATCAGTTGCATTTTGAACTGGTTAAATGGGCACATTTTAAGGATAATGATCTTCTTGAAGGCTATTTACTTTTTACCAGATATCAGTACCCGAGTATTAATATTGAGCTTATTAAAGAACAGATCTCAAAGTTAAGGAAAGATATATGGATTGAATTAAATGAGAACCTTACTCCCCTTGAGAAGGTTAAAGTGATGAACCATATCTTTTATGATCACTATAAGTTTAAGTTACCCGAAAAACAGGAAGCCGATACAAAATACTTGTTTCTGAATAATCTCCTTGATTCAAGAACAGGATATTCCATATCTCTGGGAATTTTATATACCATTCTGGCTCAGAGTCTGGGAATGCCATTATATGGTTTATTGTTACCCGGAGAACGATATTTTCTTGCATGGGTTGAACCGATGATTGCAGGTTCAACAAAAGTGAAATTTTGTATTAATCCTGAAAACAGGGGAGGTGTATTCACTAAAGAGGAACTGATTGTCTTGCTTAAGAGGCTAAAATTCCCGACTCAGGAAAATTATTTTCTTCCTCTTAGTCCCCCGATGATTATTGAAAAGATGTTTGAAATGCTCTCTTACCTTTATACTGCGGCCGGTGATAATTCAAAGCAGGATGAGTTAAACAGACTGAGAGATGCATGCTCTGATTAAGCAATTATTGAATCTAACGCTATTAAACAATCGTAAACTTAAAGAGGCTGTCATTTGAAACAGCCTCTTTAAGTTTTGGTATTCCTGAGAACAGGACTCATGGTTTATACCAACCCCTGCGCCAGCATTGCTTCAGCTACTTTCACGAAGCCGCAAATGTTGGCACCTTTAACATAATTGATATAACCATCTTTTTCTTTTCCATACTTAACGCAATTCTTATGGATATTTATCATAATGGTATGGAGCTTTTCATCAACCTCTTCTCTCGACCATGATAATCGCATAGAATTCTGCGACATCTCAAGACCTGAAGTGGCTACACCGCCTGCATTTGCTGCTTTTCCCGGGCCGAACATGATTTTCGACTCGAGGAACACTTCAATTGCTTCGGGTGTTGATGGCATATTTGCTCCTTCAGAAACCAAAATACATCCATTTGAAACAAGCATTTTAGCTTCATCACCATCTATTTCGTTTTGAGTTGCTGCCGGTAATGCTATATCACACTTTACTTCCCATGGACGCTTACCTGCAACGTATTCTGCCTCAGGATATTTATCGCAATATTCCTTTATACGTCCTCTTTTTACATTCTTCAGATTCATTACAAAGACAAGTTTCTCCTGGTTAATTCCTTCAGGATCATAAATGTAGCCATCTGAATCAGATAAAGTGACAACTTTAGCACCAAATTGGGTGGCTTTCTCGCAAGCATATTGAGCTACATTACCTGACCCCGATACGGTACAAATCTTGCCTTTAAAATCCATTCCACGCGCTTTAAGCATTTCATTTGCAAAATAAACCTGACCATAACCTGTTGCTTCAGGACGAATAAGGCTTCCACCCCAGTCAAGTCCTTTGCCTGTTAAAACACCTGTAAATTCATTGCGTAGTCTTTTGTACTGTCCAAACATATAGCCGATTTCCCTTCCACCAACACCAATGTCACCTGCAGGAACGTCAGTGTCGGGGCCAATATGACGAGCCAGCTCAGTCATGAAACTTTGACAAAAACGCATCACTTCATTATCCGATTTACCTTTCGGGTCGAAGTCACTTCCTCCTTTACCACCACCCATCGGTAAAGTGGTCAAGCTGTTTTTAAATACCTGCTCAAAAGCGAGAAATTTAAGAATCCCCAAATTAACAGTGGGATGGAATCTTATCCCTCCTTTATATGGCCCGATCGCGCTATTCATTTCAATTCTGTAACCTTTGTTTATCTGGATTTCGCCTTTATCGTCCAGCCATGGCACACGGAACATAATTACCCTTTCCGGTTCTGATATCCGCTCCAGAATTTTGGCTGTTTTGTATTTTGGATTTTCTTCAATAAACGGGATCAGGGTCTCAGCGACTTCTCTAACAGCCTGATGGAATTCCTTTTCTCCCGGATTCTTGGCAATTACTTTTGCCATAAATTCGTCAATTGCTTGCTTGTAGCCATTCAGCGTTGCTACATTTGTGTCATAATTGTTCATAAGTGTGATGTTTAAATTGTTTGTGATAACAAAATAATTTGTGATGGAAAATTAATAAAAATTATCGACTTTTATACAAATGTAAATAGGTCTATTTGTGCTAATCTATACATTGGCAATTTTATAAAAGAATGTTTAACTTTACTTTTCAAGTTTTTGCCTTCATCTAACATCTTCCTTATGCACACTAATGATGAAAATGCAAACCCTTCTCTGAATAAAATTGACGTGGATAAACTTCTGCATCAAAATAGAGAGCGAGTCAAGGAACTTCAGACAATTAATGATACGACAGCTATCATTAAAAGAGAGGGGCCAATACATGAAACTCTTGAAGAGATTTGTTCCATTCTTCCATCAGGTTGGCAGTACCCTGAAGCTACTGTTGCCAGAATAATCTATGATGATCTGGAAATCAAAACCAGAGATTTCATTGAAACAGAATGGAAACAGGAGCAGAAATTCGAGACTATCGATAATATAAAAGGCTTAATTACAATATGCTATTTAAGAGAGCTCCCTGAGATGGACGAAGGTCCGTTTATGTTCGAAGAGCGGAACCTCATCTTTAATATTGCCAGTTTAATTGAAGGTTATCTAAACGGAATAAAAGGACGGGAAGGAAGTTTTGTAAACAAGGAGCGCCTAAAAGAGCTGTCGGCAATTAATCAAACCACAGCTATTCTGAGGGCAGGAAAATCAATTGAAGAAGCACTTCATCAAATCTGCATAATTCTTCCTAAAGCATGGCAGTATCCTCAATTTGCCGTTTGCCGTATACGATATGCCGGCATTGAATGCAGAAGTGCTGATTTCATTGAAACCCAATGGTGTCAAAAGCAATCATTCGAGACAATTGATAACCAGAGTGGATGTATTGAAATATGCTACCTTAAAGCATTTCCTGCATCCTACGAAGGCCCGTTTCTGGAGGAAGAACGTCATCTGATCATTAATATCGCTAATCTGATTGTTGGATTTCTCAATAGCATTAAAGGTAAGGCTATCATTAAAATGTCGGCTCCTATTGAACAGCCACGACTTAAACCAACGGAAAGTGCCAAATACAGCCGTCAGTTGCTTCAAACCTTTTTAAACAGAAGTAATTATAACCGCGACATTTACCATGATCTTATGCCTTTTAAGGTAAAGGAAATTCTTCTGGTTGCCAACCTCTATGATGCTTACAGTATTGAAAAGGAGGGAAGATTTTCCGAACACGTACTTGGGGAGTATTACCAACTCAGTCTGAGTACAATGCCAAGAATTACCGGTGTATCTGCTGAAGATGAAGTATTTGAACAACTGGGCAAAAAGCATTACGATCTTGTGATTATAATGATGGGAGTCGATAAGCAATTCCCGGTTGAAATCAGCAAGAAAATAAAAGAGCATTATTCCTATATACCTGTATTCCTGCTGCTTAACAGTAATACTGATATTGCCCTATTTGATCATTTCCCCGAAAAGTTAACCTGGATTGATCATATCTTTGTTTGGAATGGCGATTCGAAGGTGTTCTTTGCAATGATTAATTATCTTGAAGATAAGATCAATGTTGAAAACGATACTAAAATTGGTATTACTCGGGTCATCCTCTTAGTTGAGGATTCTCCAAAGTACTATTCCCTGTATCTGCCAATGCTCTATAATATTGTTCTTGAACAAACCAAACATATTATTGAAGATGTAACTACCGACGAATTATACCGTATATTACGTCTCAAGGCAAGGCCTAAAATTATGCTTGCCTCCACATACGAGGAGGCAATGTATATTTTCAACAAGTACAAAGATTACATACTCTGCCTTATATCTGATGTGAAATTCAAAAAAGATGGCAGGATTAATCCCCAGGCAGGGATTAAACTTGTACAGCAGATGCGTAAAGAAGTCAAAGACATCCCCATCATGTTACAGTCGTCTGATGAGGAGAATGTTCAACAAGCATTTGAGCTTCAAACTTCATTCATTAATAAGAATTCAGATACCCTGTTACAAGACTTTAAGAATTTTATTACACACTACCTTGGATTTGGAAATTTCATCTATCGTAATCAAGAAGGGCAGCAAATAGCTGTAGCGAGATCACTCAAGGAATTTCAGGATTTCTTATCTCGGATTCCGGTTGAATCATTGCTTTATCATGCTAAGAGAAATCATTTCTCAATGTGGCTCATGGCTCGTGGTGAAATACAGGCTGCCAAGATACTCAATCCCGCTAAGGTTACCGATTTTAAGAATCCTGAGAGCCTGCGAGAATATCTAATCAGCGTTATCCAGCATTTCAGGAATGAGCAAAATACAGGCAAGGTCATCCCATATGAAGAGTCGGCAATTACTGATGAAAAGAACATATTGTCACTTACCGAAGGCGCACTTGGAGGTAAGGGCAGAGGGCTTGCCTTTATCAATACGCTG
This sequence comes from Bacteroidota bacterium, assembly GCA_023441805.1. Taxonomy (GTDB): domain Bacteria; phylum Bacteroidota; class Bacteroidia; order Bacteroidales; family Lentimicrobiaceae; genus Lentimicrobium. The sequence continues at coordinate 34,214 of JAEZNO010000002.1, read as the reverse complement.
ATATATAATTACGACTTCTCTCGTCATCTGCCTAATATTAATATTCGGGCACCAAAAACATCAATCATCGGAACTGAGGAGTTTGAATATTTCCTTGACAGGAACGGATTACGAGAGTTCATTTTGGTTGAGAATGATTATGAACAAATAAAACGCAGGTTCATTGAAGGGAAACTCACTTCTTCATTAATAAAGAAGCTGAAAACTATCATTAAAAAGATAACCCGTCCGCTTGCAATAAGGTCATCCGGATTGTTTGAAGATTCGCTCAATCAACCTTTTGCTGGAATATTTGAAACATACCTGATACCAAACAGCCATCCCGACGATGAAGTACGTCTTGATCAACTTATGAAAGCTATTAAACTTGTGTATGCTTCTGTTTACTCTAATACAGCAAAGGGTTACATAAGAGCAGTTAATTATAAGATTGAACAGGAGAAGATGGCTGTTGTGATTCAGGAAGTCGTTGGTAATCAGTATGAAGATGTTTATTATCCGCACATTAGCGGTGTGGCTCAATCGTATAACTATTACCCCTTCGGTCACATGAAACCTGAAGAGGGTTTTGCAGTCTGTGCCCTAGGATTAGGACGGTATGTTGTTGAAGGTGAAAAAGCCTACCGCTTTTCTCCATTATATCCTAATCTTGAAATCAATTCAGCAAAAGATCAGTACAAAGGCTCACAAGTTAAGTTTTATGCAGTTGACTTGAATAAGCAGGATGTAAATTTGCTTGAAGGTGAAGAGGCAGGATTGCGAAAGCTTGATATTGATGATGCTGAGCGACATGGAACCCTAAAACATCTGGCATCGGTTTATTTGTTTGAAAACAACAGAATCAGTCCCGGTCTCAATCAGCAAGGCCCCCGGGTAATTAATTTTGCCGATATTCTGAAATACAATTATATACCCTTAGCTAAGACTCTTGAGGTTGTACTTGATGTGGTCAAAGAAGCTTTGGGATCGCCGGTTGAAATTGAGTTTGCCGTTGACTTAAATAAAGATCAGGATAACAGGGCTACATTCTACTTACTTCAGATCAAACCTCTTATAGGTAATGCCACTGACTATGAGATTGACATGAACAAAATTAAAGAAGATGAGATTCTTCTTTATTCTGAAAAAGAAATGGGTAATGGCCTGATAGATGATATTGATGTAGTTGTGTTTGTTGATCCTGACAATTTCGATAATACTCGTACTGAGGAAATGGCAAAAGAGATTGAAAAGATCAACACGCGGATGATTCAGGAGGATAAAAAATACATCCTAATTGGTCCGGGCAGATGGGGTACACGCGATAAATGGATTGGAATTCCTGTCACGTGGCCACAAATCTCAAATGCCAGGGTAATAGTTGAAACAAGCCTTGAGGGATTCCCGTTGGATGCATCATCAGGTTCTCACTTTTTCCATAACGTTACCTCAATGAATGTCGGTTATTTTTCAGTACAATCTGAATTGTCGGGCAGTTACATTAAATACGACAAACTCAAGAACAGTGAAAACCTTGAAAAGACCGATTACTTCATGATTGCCCGATTTAAAAAACCACTTACAGTCAAGATGGATGGTAAGAAACGGATAGCTGTTATAACTCTTGAAAATTAACTGCAATACTAATCAAATACCTGGTAATTAATATGCAACTGAAGCAAAATGCACTAGATCCTAAAAAGTACTATTTTATTGATACTTCCTTTAATCTTCTAATGAAGAGAAGAATTTATCAGGTATTGCTGATTTCCAGTACGTATGATGCTTTTATGCTTGAGGAAGACGGGCGAATTGATGAGACAATTTTTATGGAGTATGTGTCGCTTAGTCTTCGTTATCCACCACAGTTTATTAAAGTAACTTCTGAAGAGGAAGCTTATGAGGTGCTTGCCGATAAAAACATTGAGTTGGTAATATCAATGCTCAATATCGAGAGCAGCGACAGCTTCCAATTGGCATCACGTGTAAAAGCCCGATATCCTAAAATACCGTTTGTTGTCTTAACTCCTTTCTCACGTGAGGTAAGCATACGACTACGTGAGCATGACCTAAGCGCAATTGATTATGTATTCAGTTGGTTGGGTAACGCCGATATTCTGCTTGCCATTATTAAGCTGATTGAGGATAAAATGAATATTGAAACCGATATTAAACAAGGAGTTCAGGCAATTCTGCTTGTTGAGGATAGTATCAGGTTTTATTCAAGTTATCTGCCCAATATGTATAAGATCATTTATCGTCAATCAAAAAGCTATATAGCAGAAGGACTAAATGATCATCAGAAGATGACCAGGATGAGGGGCAGGCCAAAAATTGTACTGGCAACAAATTACGAAGAAGCAGTTAAGTACTTTGAAAAATTCAGACACAATCTTCTGGGTGTAATTTCTGATGTTAGCTTCAAGAGAGACGGCCAGACTGAAAAGGATGCGGGTATTGAGTTTGTTAAACTCATAAGGTCGCACGATGAATTCATGCCAATATTGTTGCAATCGTCCGATTCTTCAAATCAGGCAATAGCCGAAAGCCTGAATGTAGGGTTTCTGAATAAACAGTCAAAAACTCTCTCTATAGAGTTGCGCAATTATATAAACGAATATTTTGCGTTTGGCGACTTTGTGTTCATCAATCCTTCCACCGGGCGTGAGATTACCCGGGCAATAGACCTTAAATCATTGCAGGAAAAGATATTCGAAATACCTGATGAGTCGTTGCTCTATCATATGGAACGTAACCATTTCTCAAAATGGCTTAATGCACGTGCTCTATTCCCGATTGCAGAAATGTTCAGAGAGGTTAACGCAACTGAATTCCAGGACATGGATGAAGCTAAGCGTTATATCTTTGATTCTATTACTGCCTTTAGAATCAATAAGGCAAAAGGTGTTATTGCTGAATTTGACCGTGAACGTTATGATGAGTACCTTTCATTTGCGCGTATAGGGCAAGGCTCAATAGGAGGAAAGGCCAGAGGATTAGCTTTCCTTGATTCATTGATAAAGAGAAACAGACTGTACGAGAAATTTGAAAACGTCAATATATCAATCCCGCGTACCGTAGTTATTGGTACAGATATTTTTGATGAATTTATGGAGGATAATAACCTCCATCATATAGCACTGTCCGACAGGTCGGATAAGGATATCCTTCAGCACTTTATCCATGCAAGACTACCGTTCCGAATTCACGAAGATCTGTATACTTTTATATCCTGCGTCAACAATCCTATTGCCATCCGCTCATCCAGTTTGCTTGAAGACTCGCATTATCAGCCTTTTGCAGGAATCTATTCAACTTATATGATTCCGAATATTAAGTCGAATGAGCGAGTAATGATTGAAAAACTTGCTGAGGCTATCAAAAGTGTTTATGCTTCGGTGTTTTTTAAGGATAGTAAATCATACATGTCGGCAACACTTAATGTTATTGACGAAGAGAAGATGGGTGTTGTTCTGCAGGAAGTAACCGGTCGACAGTATGGTAATCGATTCTATCCCGGGATATCAGGAGTGGCAAGATCAATAAACTTTTATCCTATTGCACCTGAAAAACCTGAGGATGGAATTGCAAACATTGCTTTTGGCTTGGGAAAATATATTGTTGATGGAGGTGTTGGAATTCGATTTTCACCAAAATACCCTAAAAAGGTGTTGCAACTCTCCTCTCCCGATCTTGCACTTGCTGAAACACAAAAGAGCTTTTATGCACTTGACCTTAATGCCGATCATTTTCATCCTGATATTGATGATACAATCAATCTCCTTAAATTAAATGTTGCCGAAGCAGAAGGAGATGGAACACTAAAGCTTGTAGCATCAACTTACGACTATAACCACCACGCAATAGTTGATGGTACACTGTATCCGGGTCGAAGAATTATAACATTCTCAAATGTACTTAATTATAACGCCTTTCCTTTGGCTGAGGTGCTTTCCACAATATTAGAGATTGGTCAAAGGGAAATGGGTAAGCCTGTTGAGATAGAATTTGCTGTTAATCTTGATTTACCAAAAGATCAGCCAAAGATTTTCTCTCTGCTTCAAATTAGGCCGATTGTAGGAAAGCAGGATACCGTAAACCTGAAACTGACCGAAATTAAGCGAGAAGATACTATCATCGTCTCTGAAATGGCCCTGGGTAATGGTATTATCAAGAACGTCAGTGATTTTGTTTATATCAAACCCGAAACGTGGAATGCTTCAAAGAGTGCTGATATAGCACTGGATATTGAAATGTTAAACGACAGGTTCCTGGCCGAGAAGAGAAATTATGTGCTGGTCGGACCTGGAAGGTGGGGTTCATCTGACCCATGGCTGGGTATTCCTGTACGTTGGCCACAAATATCTGCTGCCAGAGTCATTGTTGAATCAGGACTCGAGAATTACAGGATTGATCCTAGCCAGGGTACTCATTTTTTCCAGAATCTTACGTCCTTCCATGTTGGTTATTTTACTATAAACCCTCACATCAGAGAGGGCTTTTATGATCTCGAATTTCTTAACTCCTGTCAGGCTGTTTATGAAGATAATTTTATACGTCATGTCAGGTTCAATGACCCTGTTAAAATTGAAATAGATGGCAAAAAGAATATAGGAGTAATTTATAAACCCTGACTTGTTCTGCTGATTTACTAGTTTTGCTTTAATATTACCTGTTACAATGAAAAAATACAATTTTGATGAAGTAATTGAACGCAGTAATACTGCTTCAGTTAAATATGATTTGCGAAAACTCTTTTTCGGAAATGATAATGTTATTCCAATGTGGGTGGCTGATATGGACTTCAAAACACCCGACTTTATTCTGGAAGCTCTGAAGAATCGTCTTGATCATCCTGTACTGGGATATTCTATTCGAACAACTGAGTACTTTGATGCTATAAGAAACTGGTTTCAGCGGAGGCATAACTGGAACATAGAAAACGACTGGATATGCTTCTCACCCGGGATTGTACCTGCACTAAATCTGGTTGTACTTGCTTTCACTAAACCGGGTGACAGCATAATTGTGCAATCGCCGGTTTATTTTCCATTCTTCAGTGCTATCAAAGGAAATGGAAGAAAACTATTGAATAACAGGCTTAAACTGGTAGACAGCAAGTACGAAATTGACTTCGAAGATCTGGAGAAGAAATGTAAAAAAGCATCAATGATCTTCGTTTGTAATCCACAAAATCCCGGTGGAAGAGCCTGGACTCCTGAGGAGCTTACGAAATTGGCTGACATCTGCCTTAAACATAAGGTGTTAATTGTATCCGATGAAATTCATGCCGATTTGGTCAATATAGGTTTCAAGCATACCGTTCTTGCTTCAATTAGTAGCTCGATTGCTGACATGACCATTACCCTGCATGCTCCAAGTAAGACTTTTAATATTGCAGCCCTTTCAACTGCTTCTGTAATAATTTCAAATCAGAAATTACGCAAAACATATAACAAGTTGGTACAGAACCTGCACGTCGATATGGGTAATGTATTTGGCAATGTAGCATCAACGGCAGCTTTTAATAATGGGAATGAATGGTTAAAGCAGCTGTTAGAATATATTGATGGCAACATCACCTTTTTAGAGGAATATCTGAAGGAGAATATTCCTGTAATAAAAATGATGAGGCCTGAAGCTACTTATATGGCTTGGCTCGACTGTTCAGCCTTGAATATGAATGATAAAGAACTAAATCATTTCTTTATCAAACATGCCAATTTAGGTCTAAACCCCGGTGCTCAATTCGGCAGTGGAGGTAATGGATTTATGCGAATTAACCTGGCATGTCCGAGATCAACACTCAAAAAGGCGCTCGAACAAATGAAAGATGCTGTTTATTCAATTTCAGCAATGAAAACATTATAATTCTTGCCATATGCCTTGGCACATTTAGGGCATGTAGTGTACCACATATAGCTTTTCTTCTCTTTGAGGCCTTTTTCTTTTAGTCGATTTTGAAAATCGGTGGCCCATTTGCCTGTATCCTTAAACGGACCTTCGTATACTTTGCTGTAAAACGTACCGCTGAATTTAACATTTGGCACATTTGGTACTTCCTTGTTTACTTCAAGGTAAACATCCATATTCCATTTACTGGTATGATCCGACAAACAGAGCCATTCTTGCATGTCAACACCTGCCTGTTGAGTGGCTTTGCTTAAACGTTGCATAACTTTACCGAAGTTACAAGGCATATAGAAGAATGTTCTTACTTGATCCTTGATAAATAACTTGTTTTCCCATTTATGCATCTTGTCATCCCATGGGGCCGGGTCAAAAATTGGGCAGCAACCTGTCTCAACTACTTTCTTTTTTTCTTCTAATGTTTGTGTTTCCATGGCTGGTAATTTTTCTCTACTAATTTAAGTATTTTTTATACTTGATGTGCTTTTGCAGACTGATTTTTTTAATTATTCAATACATAATTTTAGCAGGTCGTCCAGATCTCCCTTGAAGACATTTAAATCAACCGGTTTGTCAATTCCTTTAATACTGGCACAATCAGTGTGCTGCCAGAAAATCCACTCGCGATGATGCATTTTAGGAACTTCCTTATAATAATGGGCAATCCATAAGGGATAATCCTCAAAATCATCTTTAAGATATTTATCGTAGAAATTCGGATTAGTGTAAAATATCGGTTTCACACCATAATGTTCTTCAATTGTCTCACACCATATCTTGCATCCGGCTACAATTTCATCTTTTGTCTTGCCTTTCGATAGCTCGATATCAAGTACAGGAGGCAGGTCGCCCGGTTCAAGTATAACCTGTGAAATGAAATTCTCAGCCTGTTTTTTTGCATCCCTCGTGGGATAGTAAAAATGGTAAGCTCCTCGTATCAATCCTGCTTCTTTGCTTTTTTTCCAGTTTCTCTTGAAATTGTTATCCTGACGGGTAATACCTTCAGTTGCTTTGATAAAAGCAAAGTTTATTTTATTCCCGTTTACATCAATTGTTGCAACTTCAGGCCAATTAATGGTTTTTTGATGATGCGAAATGTCAATGCCATGTACGCCATATCCTATTGGAAGTGCTACCCCGAAATTCAGGATGTTATCATGCTGATTGACCGAGATGGCATTGATCCCATATTTTACAAACATTCGTACTGATCGCCATGCGGCGGGTACGGCAATAATTAATGCAATTAAAATAATGACGGTTAAAAAGACTTTCTTATACGAGATCTTCGATTTTTTCTTTTGCTTTTTCCTCTTAGCGGTCAGTACCATTTGAATCAATAAGGATATTTATTGTTTTCATTTATTTCAATAATCAACGAACTCTTTGGTTCCATTAGAATCGATCCTCTGAAGGTAAATCTGTTTCCTGTCATGACATTTATTCCATATCGGGCGTCTCTCAGGCATTCAGCAAAACGGGAGGTCTGGACCGATTGCGATTGGTCGCTGTTATTCAATATTACCATTACTCTGTTCTCATCCTTTTCTCTGAAATAGACATACACCCCGTCCTTTGGTATAAAGTGTTTTAAGGTTCCGTTCTTTACTGCTTTGCTTGTGTTTCGCCAATGCATCAATTTTGTTAAATAGTTAAATGCATCAGTCTGCCCTGCTGACAGGCCTTTCCCGTTGAAATATTCCAATGAATCACCCTTCCATCCACCCGGAAAATCTGTTCGTATGCTTCCATGACCCTCGTGCTCTTCTCCTTCCATCAATACTTCAGTACCGTAATATATCATTGGAATTCCTCTGGTAGTCATTAGGAGGGTCATGGCCATTTTCCATGTGTTTATATCCTCGTTGATTATTGAATAGAACCTGCTCAGATCATGGTTGTCAACAAAGATCAGGTTATATGAAGGGTTAGGATATAGGAAGTCCTGAGCTAAAACATAATAAATTCTGCACATTCCTTCGGTCCAACCTTCAGGTTCGGTGAATCCTTTTGTAATGGCACCATTTAATGGGAAATCAGTAACACTTGGGATGTTTGAAGTATAACTATCCACAAGTTTGCTGTCTTTCTGATAGTATGAAGTCATACTTTCTTTTTGCATCCAGGCTTCACCAACAATATTAAAGTCAGGGTATTCCTCAAAAATACGTTTAGCCCACTCTGCAACCATTTCTTTATATGAATAGGGTTGTGTGTCAAGACGTATACCATCAATTCCTGAATATTCAATCCACCAGATAGTGTTTTGAATGAGGTAATTAGCAACAAATGGATTGCGTTGGTCAAGATCGGGCATATTAGTATCAAACCATCCTTGCAGCATCAAATTTCTGTCAACGTCTGCAGCATATGGATCAGTTAATGATTCGGCTCTGAAATTCGATCGTGTAAACTGAGGGTATTCATGTATCCATCCTTTCATCGGAAGATCGCGGATAAAAAGGTTATTTATGCCACAATGGTTCAATACCATATCCATTATCACTTTCAAGCCTGTTTTGTGTGCCTGATCAACAAGGTTCACGTAATCGGAGTTACTTCCAAAACGTGGATCTATACGGTAAAAGTCGGTAATTGCATACCCGTGATAGGTGTATGCTTCATTGTTGTTTTCAAGTAATGGATTAATCCATATGGATGTAACTCCAAGATCCTTTATATATGGTAAGTGCTCAACAATGCCTTTAATGTCACCACCATGTCGTCCTGATGGATTTGACCTGTTGGCCTTTTCAATCATTTCAGGATGTGAATCATTTTGTGGGTCACCATTTGCAAAACGATCGGGCATAAGCAGGTAAATGATATCTTCAGGTGTAAACCCTTTTCTTGCTGAAGATTGAGGATCTCTTTTCCTTAGCTCATATTTGTACTCATAGATCTTCTTTTCACCCTTACGAAAAGTGATATTAAACGACCCTGCTTTTACATTTTTATCCAATTCAAGGTCAATAAAGAGATAGTTTGAATTATCCACCTTATGGACTTGCAGCACTTTGACTCCGGGATAGTTTATCTGTACATCACATGAGCCGGCATCAGAAGCATAAACCAGAAGTTGCAGATTACTGTTTTGCATTCCCTGCCACCAGAAAGGAGGGTCAATTCTTACTCCTGCAGACTGTGCACTCACCTGCACTCCTGTGATTAGAATAAGCAGAAGCGTAAACGTAAAACGTTTGTCTAACCTTAATAAAGTACCTAACCTCATGATTGTCTTGTATAAAGGGTTTCTTTCAGCAATTTTTCTTTAGAAAAATTACTTCTCCAAAGTGGGTGGTCAAATTTAATGAAAAGGGAGGTAAGAACAGGTGAAATGATGTGGTTAAATAAGTCTTTTTAACCTGAATTTGAATGTCATTATCTGGCCGTCTCTGCTTATTACCATCGTCACAAAGTTTCGGGGACCGCTGCTTAATATTGCATTAAGCTCACCGAGATTCAAAGTAAATGCTGCTTTGCCATTTATACTCATCAAAAGATCGTCAGGATGAATTCCGGCATGATAAGCCGGTGAATCATAAATAATCTCATTTACTTTGAAAATATTAAAGCCACTGTTGATGCATTCGAATGTGATTCCACTCATATTGTACTCAAAAGGATCGTTGAATTTAGTGCCTTTCTCAAGGATTAATCTGTCGTGCAAATAATCGAATGACACGTTAAAGCGTGCCAGTGCTCCGGCACCCAGTGTTCCATCCCTGAAGCTTCTGTTTGATGGATTCCCTGATAGGTAATCTGATGAAATTGAAGTGATTATGTTATCTAACCGCGAATTTCCGATCAACAGCCATCCCGATCTTACAAATTCACCATTAATAGAACCACCCAGACCACGCCCGATTGTAGTCTTTAAAGAACGTATCGGTTTATATGTTTCGGTAGAATCAGTTTCGAGTAATAATGGATGGTTTGCTCCTGAATCTATCATTAGCCAGAGGTCACGTATTTCCTTTGTGTCAAGCTCAACTCTGGCAGAAATATATGGTCGACCCCTCAGCACATTAATTGGCACTATTTCAGCTCGTTTGGGAACCTTATATTTCTCTGAATTGGAGAATTGCAGAACGTTCTTCCCATAATTGATTGTCACGACAAGATTCCTGAATTTCTCCAAGCCTATCAGCCCGTGTACTTTGGCACCAATGAATGAATCAAGAGAAAAGTAATCTTCCTGTAACAATACTAAATTAGCGTCAATTGGTAACAGCCCCGGAAATCTCACTTTAATGCTTGAAGTAATGCATGCTGCCAAACTGATATCTGTACCGGGAGCAGTAAGATTAAACATACGGGTACATGATGGACTTAGCGCATCAACCAATTCTCTGTCGGTTAAAATAATTCCTTCAATGCCACTGTCAAGTATGAGTCTTATAGGAATTGAATCACTGAGTTTGAGTTCAACGACCACAATATTGTCATAATTCTCAAATGCAGTAGTGATCCTTTTTTTTCTTTCAGGCAATTGAAAGGTGCCACGTTGTCCAAAAAGGCTGCTTGTGATTAAGGTAAATACTAAAAGCAGGAGTCGATATTGCATGCTTCGCTTATTCATAGTGCTGCATAACATGATTTTTGGAGTCATGTTATAAACTACAGTGTTTCTTCCCAATACGAAGATAAAAAACATTCAGCCTTGATAAAAAGGTTTTTGAATTAAATTTGCATTTCAAATGTTAATCAGGGTTATCTACAATTAAAAGAGATGGAAAACGAAGTAAAAAGCAGGATTTTTAACTATTGGAAGGAGTTATATCCAGATGCCGGAAATGAGAAATTCAACTCATTTATTCAAATGGTTGATGATGTTAAAAATTCGTTTTCATTCTCTCCACAACCTCAGGGATGGTACAAAGATGCAATAGTATATGCAGCTTATGTAGACCTGTTTAACCACACTTTTGATGGTTTAAATGAAAAAATGGACCATCTTCATAAACTGGGAGTCACCTGTCTCTGGTTATTACCCATACTTGATTCACCAATGCGTGATGCGGGTTTCGACATTCGTGATTATAGAAATATCAGAGCAGAGTTATTAGGATTACCGGCAGACACTTCTGTTGAAGTTAAACAGGCTGAATTCAGAAAGTTTCTCGAAAATGCACATAAACATGGCATTAGGGTAATCTTTGATATTGCCATGAATCATACCAGTGAAGAACATCCCTGGTTCCGGGAATCCCGCAAAGGCCCTGATAATCCATACCGAGATTATTACATCTGGAATAAGGATACCAATCTGTATAAGGAAACCCGGTTAATCTTCAAAGGAATGGTCCCATCCAACTGGCAAAAAGATGGTGATTGGTACTTCTTCCACCGATTCTTTGAATTCCAGCCCGATCTTAATTATAAAAATCCCGAAGTTCTTAAGGAGATTGTTGCCATTCTTCTTTTCTGGTTACAGCAAGGCCTTGATGGTTTCAGGGCTGACGCAATACCTTACATTTGGAAGGAAGATGGTACTAATTGCGAAAACCTGCCTCAAACTCATACTATCCTCAAGATTTTCAGGTCTGTTCTTGATTACGTTCGTCCTAACACTCTGTTGCTTGCCGAAGCATGCCAGCCTCCTGTTGAAGTGGTAAGGTATTTCGGTGATAATGATGAGTGCCATGCAGGATATCATTTCCCATTAATGCCAATGATCTTTAAGTCGTTAGCCATTCAGGATCCTGCGCCTGTTGAACAGATTCTGCATCCTGATACCACTCCTCGTATAGGTGCCGACAATCAGTGGTTTATGTTTCTCAGGTTACATGATGAGTTAACACTCGAAATGGTTACACCTCAGGATCGGGAAATTATACATGGACATTACTGTATGAAACCCGAATGGGATTTCAGAGTGGGAGAGGGTATATCGGCAAGACTATCGGAATTACTCAACCGTGATCACCGCAAAATATCACTTGCATATAGTATCATGCTTACTTTGCCCGGTACACCAATCATATATTATGGTGATGAATTTGCAAAACTAAATGACGAAAAATTCTTCATGATGTACAAGGAAATGACCGGCAAAGAGGATTCAAGGTATCTTGCAAGAGGATATCTCAATTGGTCTGAAATTGAAAAACAGCTGAATGATCCTGATTCTCTTGCATCAAAAGTAAATCAGAATCTCAGGAAAATGATAGCCATAAGATCAAAACACCCTGAATTCAGCAGAGGTGATTTACAATGGATAACACCTGAAAATACCCGGTCACGGCATGTCTTAGCTTATCAAAGGATCTTAGCCGATAAGACGGTAACTGTAGTGCAGAACCTTTCTGATCAGAAGGTAACAATCGACAAAGATTTTCTAAACAAAAGGAGTGTAAACATACTCACTGACTTGCCGGTTATTTTCCCTTTGACACTCAAACCATATGAATTCATGTGGATAAAATCAGAGTAGTCTGATTGAATTATTCGAATACAAGAGCAGAAAATTGACCCTATAATATAAACCTAAACACAAAGTTGCATGAACGCTGTCACAAAAACTAACTTCAATCTGCCCGGGCAGACTGACCTTTACATTGGCAAAGTACGTGATGTTTATCACATCAAGGATGAATTACTGATTATGGTAACAACCGACCGTATATCAGCATTCGATGTGGTTCTACCTAAGGGAATACCATATAAAGGTCAGGTTCTGAATCAAATAGCAGCTAAATTTCTCGACGATACATCTGACATTGTGCCCAATTGGAAATTAGCCACTCCCGATCCGATGGTTACTGTCGGCCGACTTTGTGAGCCATTTAAAGTTGAAATGGTTATTAGAGGTTATTTATCGGGACATGCCTGGCGAGAATATAAGAGTGGTAAACGAGCAATATGTAGAGTGCCAATGCCCGAGGGGATGAAGGAAAACGACAAGTTCCCCGAACCAATAATCACCCCCACCACTAAAGCAATGGTTGGACATGATGAAGACATTTCCCGCGAAGAAATAATAAGTTCCGGTCTTGTAAGTGAAGAAGACTACATTAAACTTGAGGATTATACCCGCAGGATTTTTAAACGCGGGAGTGAAATAGCCAACAGTATGGGATTGATACTGGTTGATACTAAGTACGAATTTGGAAAGGATGGAAATGATATTTTCCTTATTGATGAAATTCACACCCCTGACTCATCACGGTACTTCTATCTTGAAGGTTACGATGAACGACAGCAGAAAGGTGAACCACAGCGACAACTGTCGAAGGAATTCGTACGAGAGTGGCTAATTGCAAATAACTTTCAGGGTAAAGAAGGTCAAACTATTCCAGAGATGACCGATGAATTCGTAAATCAGGTGTCCGAGCGATACATTGAGCTATATGAAAACATCACCGGAAACAAATTCGAGCGTGCCGATATCTCAAATGTTTTGCAGAGAGTTGAAAATAATATACTTGGGTTTTTAACGGCATATTATAGGTAGGTCTTATTTACTACTAATATTCAATCATACGCAATACATGGTTCAAACGCAGCACCCTTTGGGGATCTAATCCCCAAAGGGTGCTGACGTGTTATGTTCTTAAGGAGGTAGATAAGTTCACATTATCCAGGTAAGGTAATTGTCGGGATTTATTACTGTAAATGAACTGTTAGGATAAGCTTTAACCCAGGCTAGGGGGCTTTAATAATTTTATCAGTGCTCCATTTTATTTCATAAGCATTCAACTTTCCGTCTTTTTCTTCTATCCAGTCAATTTCCTTTTGTTCATAGGTTCGCCAGAAGTAATTATTTGCGAGTTGACTTTTATAGTATTGGCATTTTATTCGTTCTGAAAGTAAATAGTTTTCCCATAATTCACCAATATCATTTCGTAATGCTATCGGGTTAAAATTATTTATTAGGGTATTGCGAATACCATTATCCACGAAATACCACCGACTGGTTTTTGTAATCTCACTTCTAAGGTTTCTGCTGAACCCTGCCAATTTATAGATGATAAAAACCTTACTCAACAGGTCAAGATATTTTTCAACAGTATTCCGGCTTAATGAAAGCTGTTTGCCCAATTCTTCAAGAGACACTTCCTTTCCAATCTGGAATGCAATTAGTCGTAACAAAGCGTACATTTTATCAGAGTTTCGCACTCCTTCAAACTCAAGAATATCTCGTAATAAGTAAGAACTTACCAGTTCGCGCAAGTAATCTTTCTTTCCTTCAAGATCCTGTAAATGAATCAATTCAGGATAAGATCCATAAATTAATCTCTCTTCCAGTCGTGAACGGGACTCAATTATATTCTCGTAATTCGCAAATTCTAACTGTGCAAACGGAAAAATATTGACCGAGTATTTCCTGCCAGTAAGAGGTTCTCCCAACTTATTTGAAAAGTCAAATACTGAAGAACCGGTAGCTATTATTTTAAGCCCTTCGATATTATCAACCATAAACTTAAGTATCAACCCAATTTCAGCGATCTTCTGTGCCTCATCAATAATAAGTAGCCGTTTATTACCAAGCAGTAATTTATAATTTTCCAAAGTCCGGTTTGAGAGACTGGTTTGTACTGTCAAATCTTCACCATTTAAGAAAAGATAAGGATCGCTGATTCTTTCACTTAGAAACCTCTTTAAGAAGACTGTTTTTCCTGTTCTTCTTGCACCCAGTTCAATGTTCATTGAATCCACTCCTTGTTCGGAGCTGTGTGAAAGTTTGTCTGATTTGGGTTGTCAGGTTTTTCGGAGGAGCCATAGCAATACATTCCAATCACATTGTTCGCTTCCGCAAATCCCAGTTCCGCAGCCTTCTTCCAATCTTGGCAGGCTTTGTCTGTTTCTTGCAATTGATAATATGCGACACCCCGGTTATACCATGCCTCCGCGTAATCAGGTTTCAAGGATATCGCTTTAGTCAGGTCATTTATGGCACTCTTTGCATTTCCATGCTTGCCGTATATTATTGCCCTGTTGTTGTAAGCCAATAGGTATTTTGGGTTCCTGCTGATTGATAGTCCATAGTTCTTTATTGCTTCCTCTTCCTCACCCCTAACATCATGATAATTGCCTAAGTAAAAATAGGCATGAGCCAAATCGGTATCCGATCTGTGGTTCTCAATAACATCTGTCATCAACGCCGGTACATCGTGCCAGACTCTTATTCGTTTTATAACTGTCACACTTAAAAATAACAACGTAAGTATGGCAACAAAGTAAACCATGTTCTTTGTTTGGCGCTGTGAATACTTCAATTGATCAAAGATTTTAGTACATCCCGTAGCTATAATGATTAATAGCCCTATATACGGGATATATGTATACCTGTCGGCAGTAATAAAAATGCGTGACCAAAAAAGCGGCAGGACCATACTTATACTAGCTATAAAAAATAAACCACCGAAAATGTAAAGTCGCCTGTTATCACGCGATCTGAGGATTATTAAAGCATAAACAACAAGAGCAATCATCGGAGTGTATATCCAGCCGGGTAAATTTCCATTTACATCAGCAGGAAAGGCATATATGGCCGAGAGATTAATAGGAAGCACAAGTTTCACAATGTAGAATGATACACCATACAACAGGAGGGCAATCCTTTCGAAAATACCGTACTCATTTTCAAGTACTGTTATATGCCCGAAAGATGCTGATGCTTTTATTGCGACTATACCAAAAATTATTGAGAGAATTAAAAACGGGATTTTCTCGATTAGCACCTTCCCGTTGAGTTTTCGGCATCGCAGATAATCAACCAAAAGCAAAATAAGCGGAAATGTTGCCGCCATCGACTTGCAGAATAGCGATATTACATAAAGGATAAGGGTATAAACATAATCCTTTGATGAATTGGTGTTTAGGTATTTATCGTATCTGATCAAACCTGACAAAAAGAAAACTGAGTAAAGTAGTGAACTGCGGGTCGATATCCAAACAACACCTTCAACATGCATGGGATGGATGGCAAAAAACAATGAGACCAGGAATGCTGCTTCAAACCGTTTTAACCAACTAATCATTAGCTTATAAACAAGCCATGTATTCCATAAATGCAAAAGAATATTGACTAAAATGTAGCCAAAAGCAGTATCACCTGACAGTTTATAATTAAACAGGAAGCTTAATACTGCAAGCGGTTGATACATCCCCAGGTGAAATTCATTGAAAATTGCTGAGCCGGAACCTTGTACTGGATTAGTGACCACAGGATTAGTAAGGTACTCGCCATCGTCCCATCCGACAAGTACTTCGTTTTTGAGGGATCCTGAGTAGAGAAAAAACGTGAATAACAAGAGTGATAAGATCAAAATGGTTTGATGCTTGACTTGCCTGCCAAAAAGCCTTAAACCCGATCTGCTTTCAGTTAATTTTGTTCTTTCCTTAACCGCTATCATCAAATTGTTGATAAAATAAACATGCAAATTTACCGTATTGTAATGGTAATTTCACTATTTTCGGCACTATAAAAGATCAACTATGAAATTGTACAGCTATATCGGTATTTTCTTACTTTTAGTGATTACAGGCGGTTGCTCAAAAAAGGGAGAGAAACTAACTGACCGCATACAGTATGACGTTACAATTGTGTCACCTGAGAAAGATCTTGAATGGTGGGTGCAAAACCTTGAGAGTCATAAGCGGGAGAAATTGGTGAAATCAATTATCGAGGCTTCAAAAAGCGGCAAACATAAGGTTTATGATGTGATAACACATGAGCAACTCACTTCTGATGAGATTGCTCAAAGAAGCAGGCGTAAAGAGCTTATGACACTTCAGCGTGATTATCCTCCATATGAGGAATTCGATACGCTGGTAATCAATAATATTGAGTTATCGGATATTTCAAAAGTTCGGTTCCTCGAAGAGTGGTACCTGAACGAGGAAACAGGGCATGTAACCAAAAAAGTAATAGCGATGTGTCCGATGCTTGAAAGCTACACTGAAGCAGGCGAATTAAGAGGACACCTGCCTCTATACTGGATATCATTTGTAAAGAAATTCCCACTGGAAAACAAGTAATCCTTGTTTCAATAAATTTCCATTCTGTACTACACATTTTTCCTGAGGTAAAAGCATTTCGAAAATGATCGAAATGCCGAACTTCTAAGGGTTAATTTTTTACTGGATATCAACGTATTAATCCTGTCCTCCCTTTACCATCCCTTTACCCTCCCTTTACCCTCTCCATACCCCTAGGGTAAAGGGAGGGTAAGGAGAGGGTAAAGGGAGGGTAAAGGGACTACCTCTTTAGTACTGGGTTGGCGGTGAAGGTGTACCTGATTCATTGTTTCGATTGTTATTGGTGTTACGGTTGTTTTGATACCGATTATTCAGGACTCTAAAACGCAATACGGTTAGACTATTACTATGATGCTTCAGGCAAGAAACTGAGACAGCATGTTATAGAAACTAGCCTGGCAACCGAAACCATCAAAACAATCGAAACCACCGAACCCCATTATTTCTTATTTTTGCCGCCTCATGGCTTATCAGTTTCATACACTTCCAAATGGAATCAGGATTGTTCATCGACAGGTTGATACAATCGTTGCACACCTTGCGCTGATGATCAATACCGGCACCCGTGATGAAGACCCTTCGGAGGCTGGTTTGGCGCATTTTATTGAGCATATGATCTTTAAGGGAACTGGTAAACGGAAGCTGCATCATGTTCTTGGGTACCTGGAAAATATAGGTGCTGATCTAAATGCGTATACCACTAAAGAAGAAACCTGCATTCATGCTTCGTTTACAGGCAAATACTATAACAGAGCATTCGACTTGTTTTCCGACATTCTTATCAATTCAACTTTCCCTGAAAAGGAAATCGAAAAGGAAAAGGATGTTGTTATAGATGAAATAAACGGTTATAAGGATTCACCTGCTGAGCTGATTTTTGATGAATTTGAAGAGATGCTATTTACCGGACATCCTCTTGGTAAACCAATCCTTTCAACTCCGGCAGTCGTTAGAAAAATAAACCGTAAAAAGATACTTTCATTCATCACCCGGCATTACAATACTGACCAGATGGTGATCAGTTCGGTTGGGAACCTGCCATTCAACAAGATCATCAGGCTTGCAGAAAAGTATTTCGGCACGATACCTGAAAATGGACGAATTAAGGTGAGAGAGCCTTTTACCTATTACGTGAAGAACGACAAGATTGTCAGGAAAGCCGGATTCCAGACACACTGTATAATTGGTGCTCCTGCATATAGCTATGCAGACCAGAGAAGAACCGTTCTGGCACTGCTGACAAATATGCTTGGCGGACCGGCTATGAATTCGCGACTGAGCATGGCATTGCGCGAAAAAAGCGGTATTTCGTATAATATTGAATCTGCTTATACCCCTTATTGCGATACTGGTTCTTTCATGATTTATCTGGGTATTGATAACGGTTCTCTGGATAAAGCTGTGAACCTGATCAACATGGAGTTAAATAAATTCAGGGAGAAGAAGCTCGGTAGTATGCAATTACATATTGCCAAACAACAATTCGCGGGGCAACTGGCAATTTCATTCGAATCAAATTTGAATGATGCACTTTCCATGGCAAAAAGTGTTCTTATATATAATACAGTCGATACGCCGGAAGTCGTATTCAGTAAGATACTGGCTATCACATCCGAACAAGTGATTGATGTTGCCAATGAAATTTTTGATTCGTCGAATATGAGCAGGTTGGTTTATTTGAATAAGAGATAAGGCTCCTCACCCTGGTCTTCTCCCCAAGAAGAAGGAGACCCTCGTAAAAGGGTTTAATATTTGAGAGCAGCGCTTTGCCAGCTGCCTACAACAAACAAAGAACAAAGAACATTTTAACTCAGAACTCAGAACTTTGTTATGGATCTTTTTGAAAAACAGCAATACTCAACAACCAACCGTGAATACGAGCTATATGCCGTAGATTACAGCATGCATGATGATGAGCTCATGAAGGAGTTGGTGCGACGGACACATTTGGAGTTCACAACTGCCGGTATGTTATCGGGTGCAATTCAGGGCAAGCTTTTGCAGTTTTTCTGTCGCATGATGAATGCCCGTGCGGTTCTCGAAATAGGTACTTATACAGGTTATTCGTCAATATACATGGCAAAGGGCATGGCGGGTGACGGTGTATTGCACACAATCGACAATAATCCGGAGGTCGAAGATATTGCCGAAGAGTTCATCACCAGGGCCGGATTGTCTGGAAAGATCAGAACCTACCAGGGTGATGCTATTGATGTCATAAATGAAAGGATATTCCCGTTTGTCGATGAATTCGATCTTGTTTTCATTGATGCCGATAAGGAAAACTACATAAATTATTTTGAACTCTGTCTGCCCAAAATCAGGAAGGGTGGTTTTGTAATTGCCGACAATGTATTATGGTATGGCAGGGTACTCCGACCTGAATTATATAAAGACAAAGAAACCATTGGCATCACTGCATTCAACAACCATGTAAGAGATGATAAGAGAATTGAGCATTTGCTGCTTCCGGTACGGGATGGTTTGATGGTTATGAGAAAGTTGTAATAAGGAGGGCCTGGGTGAGTTGACCTACTGACCTATCCTAAAGTCATATTTAACCAAGTTCAACTCCTCATTTGCCTTTACAATCTTCTTTTTAAGATCAGCTTTGAATGTAATGAGTTTTTCATGGAGAGCCGCATCATCAATGGCAAGTATCTGTATAGCAAGAATTCCGGCGTTACGGGCACCATTGATGGCAACTGTGGCGACAGGAATTCCCGGAGGCATTTGAACTATGGCCAGCAGTGAGTCAAGTCCTTCGAGAGATGCTTTTATTGGCACACCAATAACCGGCAAGGTTGTCATTGAAGCTATTACACCGGCCAGGTGTGCTGCCATCCCTGCACCGGCAATGATTACCCTGATACCCTTGTCGTAAGCTGTTTTACTGAATTGTTCCACTTCGTCAGGAGTCCGGTGAGCCGATAAAGCATTAATCTCAAATGGGACGCCAAATTCGTTAAGAATTTCAGCTGCTTCTTTCATAACAGGCAGATCAGATGTGCTGCCCATAATAATACTTACTTTGGGTTTCATAAATGGCAATTTTATAGTGCAAACATAAACATTTTATGCGCATGTTTTGTTGTCACCCCTGTTTTTGCTATCTTCACCCTTTTAATTAAATCAAGGCTAATTTTGATAACTTTGCAACCCAAACAATCAAAAATGGAAAGTACCATCAGGGTAAAGGATAAGGATTTTAGAATCTTCATTGAATCGGATACCATAAATGCTGCAATTACT
This sequence comes from Bacteroidota bacterium, assembly GCA_023441805.1. Taxonomy (GTDB): domain Bacteria; phylum Bacteroidota; class Bacteroidia; order Bacteroidales; family Lentimicrobiaceae; genus Lentimicrobium. The sequence goes on along the minus strand of JAEZNO010000002.1, from coordinate 14,087 downwards.
AAAATTGCTGAAGATCTTAATACAGATGTAAAAGACGAAAACCCGCTCTTTTTAGTAATCCTTAATGGTGCCTTCATGTTTGCAGGTGATCTGCTAAAAAAAGTCAAATTTAATTGCAATATTTCATTTGTAAAACTGGCTTCATATAGTGGAACTCAGTCAACTAATCAGGTTCAGGAATTAATAGGACTGAATGAAGAAATAAAGGGAAGATCAATAGTGATTATTGAAGATATTATTGATACAGGCAAGACCCTTGAAGTTTTGCTTAAGCAGCTGAAGGCAAAGGGAGCCTCTTCGGTTAGAATTGCCGCACTGCTTTATAAACCTGATTCTTTTAAGTGTAATTATGATATCGACTATATCGGAATAAAAATTCCAAATGATTTTATTGTGGGATATGGTTTGGATTATGATGGATATGCCAGAAATTATCCCGATATATATAAAATAGTTGATTAACCTGAACTAATTAAGGTATGCTTAACATTGCATTGTTTGGCCCTCCGGGTGCCGGTAAGGGAACCCAGTCAGCCCTGTTAATTGAGAAGTATAAACTCACTTATATATCAACCGGTGATTTGCTACGTGCAGAGATAAGTGAAGGGTCTGAACTTGGAAAAAAGGCTGCTGATATCATTAATCGTGGCCAGCTTGTTTCAGATGAGATGATAGTCGAACTCATTGAAAAGCGTATTATGATGAGCGCTGCCAATAACGGAATTCTGTTCGACGGCTTCCCGAGAACACTGGTTCAGGCATATATTCTCGAAGGATTGCTTTTAAAGCTCAACACCCAGCTGGCCTGCATGCTGAGTTTGGAAGTCCCACGCGAAGAGCTTATTACCCGTCTTCTTGAACGTGGTAAAACATCTGGCCGAAGTGATGATACGGCCGAAGTAATTGAATTAAGACTCCAAGAGTATGAGAATAAGACCAAACCGGTTATTGAATTTTATCAGTTCAGAGATAAATATATAGCAATTAATGGAGTTGGCCCAATTCCTGAGATTTTTAAGAGGTTGACGGAAGCAATTAATAATACCTTACAGAATGTTTGGTTTAATCTTGTTTTAACCGGTGCCCCGGGTTCAGGAAAAGGAACACAGGGACGACTTCTCGCTAAGAAATATAATCTGTACTACATTTCAACCGGATCACTCCTGCGTAAAGAAGTAAAAGCAAATTCTGAGATTGGCCAGATGGTTAAAGATGTCATGGATAAAGGTGATCTTGTTTCGGATGAAATTGTAATTCAGCTTATTGAACGCGAGATAAAACAACACAATCATGTGAGGGGATTTATTTTTAAGGGATTCCCAAGAACGATTGTACAGGCATATATACTCGATGGTTTACTTCGACGACTTGATTCTACTGTTTCATACTGTATTGAGCTTAATGCTTCAACACTTGAATCAATCAAGCGTCTGAGTAAAAGGGCTAAAACGCCAAATGCAAGGTCTTATGATCTCAGTACCGATCTCATTATCCATAGACTTGAAGAGTATAATGAAAAAACTGTTGCTGTAGGAAACTTCTACGACAGGCAAAGTAAGTTTGCAACCGTCGATGCAGCCGGCGAGGAATCAATTGTCTTTGAACGCCTCTCCGATAAAGTTGAGAAAGCAATGCGAGTGCTGAGATAAGCCATCGGGAACATCAAAACAAGTTGAAAAAGACATTTGAAACAATCGTAACAATTTAAAAGGGAGTAACAAGCCTGCCTTTTTGAGAAGTGTGGGCAGGGTGAGGTGAAATATGGCAACATCAAATTTTGTTGATTACGTAAAATTGTATCTCCGATCCGGGAAAGGTGGAGCCGGTTCTGCGCACCTTTTAAGGACTAAAGGAAATCCTCGTGGGGGGCCTGATGGAGGTGACGGTGGCAGGGGTGGCCATATAATCCTGAAGGGAAATGCTCAATTATGGACTTTATTGCATTTAAAATATACAAAGCATATAAAAGCAGGTGACGGAGTTGGAGGCAGTGCCAACCGACGCACAGGGGCAACAGGCAAAGATGTGATTATTGAAGTACCCCTTGGTACTATTGTTAAGGATGCAGAAACCCTCGAACAGGAAGCTGAAGTAACAAAGGATGGTGAAACAGTAATCATAGTTCCAGGTGGCAGGGGAGGACTCGGAAATGATCATTTTAAGAGCTCGACTCATCAAACTCCCAGATATGCACAACCGGGGGAGGATGGAATTGAAACATGGAAGATTCTGGAACTTAAAATATTGGCAGATGTTGGTTTGGTTGGCTTTCCAAATGCCGGCAAATCAACATTACTTGCAACCCTTTCTGCTGCTAAACCCGAGATTGCTGATTACCCTTTCACTACATTAAGGCCAAATCTTGGAATTGTACCTTACCGTGATGAGCGATCATTCGTTATGGCCGACATACCGGGTATTATTGAAGGTGCATCTGAAGGCAGGGGATTGGGACTCAGGTTTCTACGACATATTGAACGAAACTCAGTGCTACTCTTTATGGTACCCGCTATAACTGACAATATCCGTAAAGAATACGAGGTGCTTTTAAATGAACTGAATGAGTTTAATCCTGAGTTAATGGATAAACGCCGCTTACTTGCAGTTACCAAATGCGACCTGATTGATGAAGCTACAATGAAGAAGATTCAAAAGAGAAAGATGCCCGACATACCTACTGTTTTTATATCTTCGCATACAGGCCTCAACCTGGTTCTTTTAAAGGATATGATAATGAAGGCGTTGAATCAGTAGCTTCCTGACCACTTGAGGCATTAACCGCCGGCTTATGCAGTTTCTAATCGATCTTGACAAGGCAATTTTCCTGGCAATCAATGGATGGCATTCTCCATTCTTTGATCATCTGATGTATTGGTTAAGTGATAAGTTTATCTGGATACCCCTGTATGCAGTATTGCTATTTTTAATATGGAAAGTTTACAGAAAAGGATTTTGGATTGCAATACCACTTGTGGCTTTGATGGTGACATTAACAGACCAGGTTTCAGTAATATTTTTCAAAGATGTTTTTGAGAGATTACGCCCGTGCCATGATCCTTCATTGGAGGGATTAGTTCGAATAGTACGAAATCATTGCGGAGGCTCTTATGGATTCATCTCTTCGCATGCTTCAAATACATTTGGAGTGGCAATATTCATTGGTTCAATCTTAAGGGTTAGGTATAAATGGATACTTCCATCCCTTTTAATTTGGGCAACGGCTGTTTGTTATAGTCGTGTATATCTGGGTGTTCATTTCCCGGGTGATGTGATTGTGGGAGCTACAGTTGGAGCCATCACAGGGTATCTGATAGTTTTACTTTTCAATTTTTTCAAAAAGAAAATAAAGGCTCATCCTGCATAAGCTCTTTTTTCTAACTTAGCAGGATGAATCATTAGACAAATTATGAAAGCGAGATTTATCACTGATCAGAGCCTTATTGAAGAAGTTATCAGAGCATGCGAAGTTTGTTATATTGGGATGGTAGATGAAGATAATTTGCCATACACTCTGCCTTTTAATTTTGGATACAAAGATGGTGTGCTCATAATACATTCCAGTCAGGGAGGTCATAAAAATGAGGTATTGAAGAAAAATCCAAATGTATGTGTGGTATTCAGCACGGCACACCAGATGTATCATCAATCTGAGAATGTGGCCTGTAGTTTTGGTATGAAATATAAGAGTGTTGTTTTGAAAGGCTCAGTTGAATACATTGAGGATATTGAAGAGAAGGTTTTGGCGCTAAATGAGGTGATGAAGCAATACACCCAAAGAGAAGACTTTAAATATAGCATGCCGTCGCTCAAGAATGTATGCGTTATGCGTATAGTGCCAAAGTCAGTTGAATGTAAGTATTTCGGTTACTAGTCTCCTGACTTTTAATAAGAGGATACATCCACAGAAAAGATCAGTGAAAAGTTCATTTCATTTTGGTCAATCAGCCAGGCTGACCTGATACCAAGACTAATTGGAGCAGGAAGTGTAAAAGCATGAAGATCAAGCACCAGGTCGTAACCTGCTGAAGCAATATCTGCCCACTTATTTTCTTCTTTACCCCAGGCTGCATCATAAAATATGTTTGCACGTAGTCGTTTTATATAAAGGAGAGTCGACACATTACAATCAGGATAAACAAGTGGCAAACTGTATGTGGGTCGTATTCTGATAAAATGTGTTGGAGCAGAACCACTGTATCCGGAAGGATAACTCAGATTACCGGCAAACCGATATCCTTCAGATGAAGTATTTCGTTTCTGGTAACCGCCGTATACCTGAAAGGAATGATTCATGATGAAACCCGGTAAATAGATACGACCAATTGCCGAAAAGAGATCACCAGCACGGAAATCCCCATAAGGAGAGTTCTTATAATGTGCTTCGGCCGATATTCCCCATCTTGGAGCCAGATCACGATGTGACCTTTTTCTTAATGCATATACTGACGCACGATAATTTAAGGCACCAATGTTTCCTGACCTGAAGGTATGGGGTGTTTTTTGGTTGTGTCGGCTGTTAAGAAATTGGTGTTTGATTTCAAGATAAGTTCCAACAGAGTATGTTCCCCACAGTGTGTTTAATGGAAGTCCTGCTGCAAGGTCAAATGAAGTTTCCTGCCAGGTGAACCTGTATGCTGTGTCACCGCTTCCTTCAATAGCCGATCTGTTTCCTGATGAAAAAGAACTGTTTATAACAGGAAACCACCCACGCCAACTTAAATCAGCTTTGACCTGGCCGGTTCTTTCTTCAGTATTAAAGTCATATCCCGCAATAACGAACATGGTACTGAGAAGATTCTGGCTCATTACTGACACACCAGGACGAATTATCTGATCGTCAACATCAACATAAACGGGTGCACGACTATGAAAATTAAATAAACCTGAGGTTCTTGAATAAGGCTCGATGGTTATAGAATCATTAAACGGTAGAGTTTCAGCAAGTGAAGCCTCCTGTTCACCAAGAGCATCAGCAAGTAGCCATTGATTAATGTGATTGAACTGTAATTGGTTATATGAAAATTGTCGGTTTGAACCCTGTGCAAGTCTATATCCATCGGCAGTATAGAATGAATAAAGCATAAGTCCTGTTTCAGGAACCCGGTAAGGATGTCTTGTACCATACTTTGACTGAGTCAGTAATCTGACTTCTTTTGATAACGTATCGAGAATGCAAATTTCACTTTTCTCATCTACATCAAGTGTCAATAAGATACTATTACCCATATGCCTTATTTCGTATAGCATATCGGTAATTACAGGTGATAAATGTCGGGTGGTGGCAGAAACAATATTATAAATAGCAATCTGTTTTCCGAGAGGACCTGTGACTATGAAGGCTACCTCTTTTCCATCCGGCGACCATGATGGTGAAGTTATGAACAAATTGTCCGGTGAAGAAACGCGATTAACAACATTGCCTGTGCTGTCTAAAAAAGTAAGGAAGTTTTCTCCGGAAACTGACACTTCCGACAATACCATGAGTTTGTTATCCTGACTCATTTCCGGAGAATACAAACGCAAGTTGGTCTTTATCTTATTGGCTTTTTTAGAATGAGGATTAAAAATGATGATGTTTGAATAGCCATGAGTATCACGTCGTGGATTAGGACGACGCTCTATCCATGTGATGTTTTGACCATTAAATGATACTTTATCATCGACCATGAACCCGGCTGTGTGGATAACAGTTTCTTTTCCGGATGCGTCGATAGCAACAAAACGCTGAATATCCTTAAGAGAGCTTTTTAAGGCAATTATATTGTCGCCAAAAGGGAAGGGGTGAGTATAGTTTGTATAAACTTTATTCTCCTGAAGGCGGATACGGAAAATGTCAGAATTCTTATTTTCGTTATTCCACAGTGAGTCAATATCTTTCAGTGAATGCTCATATATTTCAACTTTATTTAGCCCCGAAATCATCTTAATCCCTTTGCTAAATGGATTAAGTGTGTATGGCTTTCTTGCAGTACGGTTGATTGCCGAGTTCCATATATCACTGCCAAAGTTCTTTCTGGATGACGCAACTATATGATACCCCAGTACGTAAGGATCAGGTACAAAATCTTTATAAGAGCCCAGAACAGCTTTGGAGTATGAATAAACTCCTTTTTCAGCCAGTTGAGCTCTGAGAGGCATTGCAAAATCAGCCACCCTACCTCTGCCTGAAGAAGATAAACCAGTTTCAGCAGCTACTGCATCACCTTCCATAAACCATGATGGAATAAACAGTCCAATTATTCCACCAAAAGCTTGTTCTCCTAATATGAGGCTAAGAATATGTGTTGTACCCTGGTCAAGTTTTGAGATTTGAACTGCATGCCGGTATTCATGTAGTACGAGTTGTTCAATCCACGACTGACTATACAAATCCTGAGGAGGAATTGACAATAATTCAATTCTTCGTGGTGCCCAAATAGTGTATGCATTTGAATAAACTTGTCCGGTATGCAAGATTACCGGTAACTTTTTAGGAGATGCTGATAATGATTGGGTGACTGGTATCCGATTCTGTTCAAATAGCAAAGCAGCCTCTTTGGTAAGTGATCTGTAATAATCTGGATAAATTATCCTGAAGTTTTCTGTTTTGATTTGCTCCCACTTAATATTCCATGGCTCCTGTCCAATATCATAAAACTGACCTGACACTTTAAGATAAAAAGTCAGCAGAATAGTAAGAAATGAGAGAATTCTGGCCATTACGGGTTTACTATAAATAATCCCTGAATGCATTCCATTCAGGTGTATCCGGTAGAGGGGCTTTAATATTGATTAAAGCTCCTGATACAGGATGTTGGAATTGAACATTATAGGCGTGTAAACAAATTGATCCGTCGTTATTTGGCCGGCGGGCACCATATTTCACATCACCGTGAATAATTAATCCTGATGCAGCCAGTTGGGTGCGAATCTGGTGGTGACGTCCTGTTTGCAAATCGATCTCAAGCAGGTGGAGTGTTTTCCCTGAAGCAATGTGTTTGTATGTCAGGATGGCTTCTTTTGCTCCTTCAGTACCTGCTTTAACAACAAATGATTTATTGGAAGCTTCATTCTTTTTCAGAAAGTGTTTAAGTATGTCTTCTTCCTTAGGAGGTTTCTGATCAGTCAATGCAAGGTATGTCTTTTTAAATGAACGGTTTTTGACCAATACGGTCATTCGGGAAAGTGCTTTTGATGTTTTTGCAAAGATTACTGCACCACTTACGGGTCGGTCAATCCTGTGTACTAATCCTAAAAATACATTACCGGGTTTATTGTATTTAGCCTTAATATATTCCTTGAGAGTATCAATGAGTGATATATCTCCTGTTTTATCACCCTGGACAATTTCGCCCGGTTGTTTATTAATGATCAGCAGGTGATTATCTTCGTATAGCACCCGGAGATTTTCCATAAAGATTAACTATTACAGCAACGGCTTAATCAGTACTGTTCTTTCTCATTGGGGAAGTCAACACTCTTCACATCATTGATGTATGATATCACCGACTCCTGCACCTGATTACTAAGATTATTATACCGTCTCAGGAAACGAGGTGAGAATTCCTGAGTTATGCCAAGCATATCATGCAGAACAAGCACTTGTCCGTCAACACCGGGTCCAGCTCCAATTCCGATAATCGGTATCTTAAGTTCTGATGCCACACGGGAGCCAAGTTTTGCGGGTATTTTCTCGAGGACAATACCAAAACAACCAATTTCTTCGAGTAAGTGAGCATCACTAACAAGTTTATTTGCTTCAGCTTCTTCGGTTGCCCTAACAACATAAGTCCCGAACTTATGAATAGACTGTGGTGTAAGTCCAAGGTGCCCCATAACAGGAATGCCGGCTGACAGTATGCGTTCAACTGATTCCTGGATTTCTTTTCCACCTTCAATTTTAACGGCATCTGCACCGGTTTCCTTCATGATCCTGATTGCAGAGGTAAGCGCTTCTTTTGAATTACCCTGGTAAGTTCCGAAAGGGAGATCTACGATTACAAGTGCTCTTTTAACTCCTCTCACAACAGATACCCCATGATAAATCATTTCATTGAGGGTGATGGGGAGAGTAGATGTGTGACCGGCCATGACATTGGATGCAGAATCACCCACAAGTATCACATCAATACCGGCCTGATCAAGTAAGCGACCCATTGAAAAATCGTATGCTGTGAGCATAGCTATTTTCTCCTTATTGTTTTTCATCTCCTGAAGAACATGAGTTGTTACTTTACTTACACCGGCGAATTTTGATATTTTAGGTTCCATGATTTATGAGGCTTTCATTGAATTTAAATATTGCACAAAGCTACAAAAAGATTTTTCAACAGTACAAAGATTACTATTGGAGTGAATTTTTGTTATATTATTAATAATCAAACAAATAGACATGGAAATTCACGATAAAATAATAAACACGCAAACGCCTGAACCTATACCCGGGCAACCACAAAGAAATCCTACTACAATTCCTCATGAGGCACCTCATCCTGTAACTCCAATTCCTGAGGCACCTAATCCCAAAAGTCCGGTACCGGAAACACCCGATCCAACAACACCTGCGGTTCCCGGAATTGAACCTGAGATTCCGCCTGAGCCGGAAACTCCTGTGCCACCTCCACAGGGATGAAGTTTCAATGACTAATAGTATAGCGATTAAACGAAATAATTGTAATTTTGTCGTTCGCTACTTCTGAAAAGTCATTATTTCAAATAAGTCAATTAATGAAAATATTTGCATCTGCACTATCTGCAATACTGCTCGTCACACTCATTTTTACTTTTACATCTTGCGAAACAGATATTGATGTTTCAGCCGATTGGAAAGACATCACTGTAGTATATGGTCTTCTTGATAAAAGTGATTCGGTACATTATTTGCGCATCAATAAAGCATTTTTAGGAGACGGTAATTCACTCGTGTACGCAAAAGAACCTGACTCTTCAAGCTATTTTGATAATCTTGAGGTAATCCTAACTGAAACAGGTTCGGGTAATCAACGTGTATTTCAATTTGATACTATTCATGTAGATAATAAGCAACCTGGTGTTTTCTATTCACCGTCACACATATTATACAAGGCAGCATTTAAAGTTCCTGACAATATTGAGAGTAATCCCTATACCTATTCTTTATTTGTTAGAAATAAGAAAACAGGAAAGGAAATTAAGTCGGTTACTTCATTAGTTAATTCAGGGAAAATCACTACTCCGAGAGTCGGCCAGAGGTCAATTGATTTTATTCTGGATAACAATCAAAATATTGTATGGCAATCAGGAAAGAATGCAAGAAGGTATGATGTATATATTCGCTTCTGGTATCAGGAAGTCATAAACCATTCTGATACTACTGATCGATATTTTGACTGGTTTATTGGTAGTCAAAAAACTGAGAAGCTTGATGGGGGAGAAGAAAAATCATTGCAATACCGACCAACCGCATTATATGATATAGCAAGAATTCAGATTCCACGGAAGGACGGAAAAGAATCAGAAGTTACAGCCAGACTAACAAATAGGGTAGAGTTTACCCTGGTAGCCGGTGGTGATGCCTTAAATACATATATGGAAGTAAATTCCCCATCAACCGGTATTATTCAGGATACCCCTGATTATTCGAATATTGAGAACGGGTATGGATTATTCTCCAGCCGGTTTATTCAGAAGCTGTCTATTGAGGTAGGTGCAAAGACAGAGGCTATATTTTTAGGTATTGAAGGACTAAAGTTTGTTGATAAAATCGGTAATTAAAATCTGACGAAATGTCAGTTGACTGACAGTGCTCAAATAACACCCAGAGGCCGGACAAGATTACCGGCCTCTTTGATTTAGTTGATTTTACTGGGTATGCAGGTATTACAGACGACAGAATTATTAGAAAAAGCTGTCATTGTTTAACTATATGGCATAATGATTGAAACCCCGATGAACAGACAATGAAAAACATTTTAAATTCTAATACGATATGGGTAAAATAATCGGAATTGACCTCGGTACAACCAACTCATGTGTAGCAGTAATGGAAGGGAATGAACCGGTGGTTATTCCCAATAGCGAAGGAAGGCGCACTACACCTTCAATAGTTGCTTTTACTAACAACGGTGAGCGTAAAGTAGGTGATCCTGCAAAACGTCAGGCTATTACCAACCCTGAACATACTATCTTCTCAATTAAAAGGTTCATGGGTGAGACTTTTGACCGTGTGACAAAAGAAACATCAAGGGTTCCTTATAAGGTAGTGAGAGGTGATAATAATACACCACGTGTAAAGGTTGAAGACAGAACTTACACACCACAGGAAATCTCAGCTATGGTCCTTCAAAAGATGAAGAAAACTGCTGAAGATTATTTGGGTCAAACAGTCACCGAAGCGGTAATCACAGTTCCGGCTTATTTTAGTGACTCACAGAGACAAGCAACTAAAGAAGCAGGTGAGATTGCAGGTTTAACTGTTAAGAGAATTATCAATGAACCTACAGCCGCTGCATTAGCTTATGGACTTGACAAAAAGAGCCATGACATTAAGGTTGCAGTTTTTGACCTTGGTGGTGGTACCTTTGATATTTCTATTCTTGAGCTAGGTGACGGAGTTTTTGAAGTAAAATCAACAAATGGTGATACCCATCTTGGCGGTGATGACTTCGACCATAATATAATTGACTGGTTAGCAGAGGAGTTCTTGAAGGATGAAGGAGTGGATCTAAGAAAGGATCCAATGGCACTTCAGCGTCTTAAGGAAGCTGCTGAAAAGGCAAAGATAGAGCTGTCAAGTTCTACATCTACTGAAATTAATCTTCCTTACATTATGCCGGTAGACGGTATTCCAAAACACCTTGTCAGGACACTCACACGTGCTAAGTTTGAGCAACTTAACGACCACCTGTTGAGGGCCACAATAGAGCCTTGTAAATTGGCTCTTAAGGATGCCGGTCTGACAGTGAAAGATATTAACGAGGTTATCCTCGTGGGTGGATCAACACGTATCCCTGCAGTTCAGAAAATAGTTGAGGATTTCTTCGGCAAAGTGCCTTCAAAAGGGGTTAATCCCGATGAAGTAGTTGCCGTCGGAGCTGCAATTCAGGGTGGCGTACTAACAGGTGAAGTGAAGGATGTTCTTCTTTTAGATGTTACTCCTCTGTCACTTGGTATTGAAACACTTGGTGGTGTAATGACAAAACTTATTGAGGCTAATACAACTATTCCAACCAGGAAATCAGAAGTATTTTCTACTGCAAGTGACTCTCAACCATCAGTTGAAATTCATATACTTCAGGGCGAGCGTTCAATGGCCCGCGATAACAAGAGTATCGGTCGATTCCATCTTGATGGAATTCCACCTGCACCAAGAGGGGTTCCTCAGATTGAAGTAACATTCGATATTGATGCTAATGGTATTCTGCACGTTTCAGCTAAGGATAAAGGAACAGGAAAATCGCAGGAGATTAGAATTGAAGCTTCTTCAGGACTTTCAGAAAGTGAAATCAAACGTATGAAAGACGAAGCTGCAGCTAATGCTGAAACCGACAGGAAAGCAAAAGAAGAGATCGACAAGCTGAATAATGCTGATGGTATGATATTCCAAACCGAAAAGCAGTTGAAGGAATATGGAGAAAAAATACCTGCAGATAAAAAAGCTCCGATTGAAAAGGCTCTTGCTGACTTAAAACAGGCTCATAAGGATAAAAATATCAATGCTATTGATGGTGCACTTGCTGCTCTCAATACTGCATGGCAGGCTGCAAGTGAAGATATCTACAAGGCTACACAAAGTCAGGGCGGTCCGACCGGTGGTGATCAAACACCTCCTCCGGGTCAGCAAAATAATGGATCAGATTCAGAAGTAACTGATGTTGATTTCGAAGAAGTGAAGTAATTTTCTAAATATAAAGTAGGTGAAAAGAAACAGGCTGCCTTAACAAAGCAGCCTGTTTTATTAAAAAGTACGCAACATCGTGAGTTATACTTACGTTTATCAATAAAACGAGTTACCTTTGTTGTATTACAAACAATAGATTATGATCTTACTCAAAGTTGAAAGGATTTTGTGTTATATCATTCTTCTGCTTTTACCGGCATTTTCTTACTCGCAGGCAACAAAACCTGTGAGGATTGAAGTTCCTGTGAAAGATAATACTGAAGTTTACAAAGTTGTGCCCCTTGATCAAAACGGTTGTGCCATACTCTTTCTAAGTAGTGAAAATGGAAGGAATGGCAGGATGGTTTGGGTTACAACATTTTATGACAATAAATTAAAGGAAACAACATCATATAACTTTGAGTTACCAAGGGGATTCTTGTTAGAAGAAGCACTTTATAACAGTGATCACCTCGTTGCATTTTTCTATACTAAGAAATCAAATGCCGACAGTAATTTTTACCTGGTCGACTTTAATATTCCTGATAGTAGCATTACAACGATGAACTATCCTGTTCCTGAAAGGGCAGGTATCTCGCATTTTGATCTTAATAGCGAATATGCTATTGCCGGAATTAACACCAGAGATGACAGGTCAATGATTTTGAAATACGACCTGAAGAATCATAATATCTCAATGTTATCGCCGGGTTTATCCGAAAAGGCTGTTATTGAATCAGCTGCAGTAAATAAGATCACCGGCGGATTTTCAGTTATTCTTAGAACTAATCAGTCGCTCAAAAAGAGGAACTATTATTTTATAAAATTTAACCGTACCGGTGAGGTTTACTTCACGCATATGTTGAGTAAGTTTACTGAGTTTCTGATTAATACGGCATATGTTCATGAGATCGACAGTCGATCAGATATTATACTTGGCTCATATGGTGTGAGTAGCAGAGTTCGTACAATTGAAGGCATTGAAGTGGCAGGAGTGGCCTCGACAGGGTTCTTTTCTATTACCTTGACAGAATCGGGGGAGGAGAATATTCATACTTATGATTTTACTGAATTCGACAGATTTTACAGATACCTCAGACGACCTGCAGATGTTACTCCCAGAAGGTCACTCTTAAGAAGAGAAAGATATGTGAGTGAAATTGCTTCTGATCATAATCTGTTAACTCACAAGTTATTTAAGTTCAACGGTGAATTCATTTTCATGGCTGAGGCCTATTACCCTGAGTACCGAACTGTAACTACCATGGTGTATGATTATTACGGAAGGCCTTATCCGTCAACATATTCAGTTTTTGAAGGATACAGGTATCTGACAACATTCATTGCAGGCTTTGATAAGACAGGACAACTTAGATGGAATAACGATCTTGAATTATCAGACGCCCTTACGAATTCACTTAATGAAAAAGTTACACCTTATGCCAGTGATTCTAGTAGTTTGATGCTCTGTTATGTTGATAAAGACCGTATTGCTTATAAAATAATTAACAAAGGAGAAAACCTGACGAATCTTTCATATTCAAGGATTGAACCACTTCACCAGCATGATAAAGTGCAAAGGGAGGCAAACAGTTACATCATACCATGGTATAAGGATTACTTTTTGGTACACGGATATCAGACATTGAGGAACACTTATGCTTCAGAGAAAGCAAAGAGTGTATTTTACATGTCGAAGATGGCATTTAGACTTTAAAGAGTATGAGTTAACAAAAAAAAGAGGCTGCCGTTTACGACAGTCTCTTTTTTTGTGCGTGCAGTGCATCATAACCAGAAGGTGCACACCAACCATATCAGGCAAATTCAGCAGAGGGGATTGCAAAATATATTATAGTCTGAAGGTAATCAGATACAGGGCGTAAAAATTGCAAGGGGATGGCGTGAAAGCAATTCGATTGCATTGTGAAAAAAAAATTTTTCAAATGGATATTTACGTACTGTTTAATTATCAATTACACATAGAGTCCACATTAAGTCCACATAAACTCCACATAAGTACACAATTTTGTACACATCATGATTAATTAATGTACAATTTATGTAGAATCTTTAATTTACAATTAAGACAAAAAAAAGAGACCGTCCTTTTGAGACGGTCTCTTTTTGTGTGCCGTGCATGATTAATAACTTGAAGGTGAAAGTCCTTTATGGGGGTTTTTAGCCACCAACCATTAGCCAAGAGCAAGGGTGTCTGCCGTGAGGCAGAATCTGAAAGAAGCTGGAGGCAAAA
>JAEZNO010000016.1 GCA_023441805.1 Bacteroidota bacterium | reverse complement strand
TTGATTGTACCATTGATTCGTTCGGCAAACGGATTTTCATAAGGTGATACTCCCATACTGTTCCTGATTCTTAGGCCTTTAGTGTATTTTACAAATTGCCTGGCATAATACTGGCCACCACCATCTGAATGAATTATTAACTTGCTATCTTTACTTGGTTTTCTTTGCTTTACAGCCATCTCTAAAGCCTTAAGAGTCGTGTTTTCGGTAAGAAGGTTGTCAGACAATGAAAAGCCCACTATTTCACGGTTATAAACATCTAATACGAAGGTTAAAAAGTAAGTTTCATTGCCCAATTCATAGTATGTTATATCGCTTACCCAAAGTTGGTTGATATCAGTCAACTCGTCAAGTGATAAAATAAGATTTGGGAAGCGGTTTACATTACGACTATCAGTTGTCTTTTGATACCTTCGTTTTTTAATTATCACTTTAAATCCATGGCGATAGCAAAATTCTTCGAACTGGTCTCTGCCAAGTGTTCTGGGCTTCAGCATTTTGTAAAATTTTCTACAGCTTAAAGTCTTATGATCTTCTCTTAACTGACGTAATATTATGATTAGTTGCTGTTGCTCTTTCAATCGTTCTAAATCACGATCAAGCCACTGGTGAAAGCCTTGTTTACTAATACCAACTACATCATAGAGTGCCTTCATTTTTATTTTTTGTCTCCGAGTCTTCTTTCATACCAGGCAGATCTAAGTGTTTCTCTATGAATTTTTTTTTAACATCTACTGAATAGGTCCTTTCTGTCCTGTCAATTACTTCCTCCAAGAAGTCGATTTTCAATTGCTTTAATCCAACAATACGCTCTAACTCTTTAACTCTATCCTGAAGCTCCTTTAACTTTCTGGTATCACTAAGAGTTTCGTATACCTGTCTTTCTTCTTTTTTGCGCATTCTCGAATATTTATAAATCCATTGATAAATTGCATTCTTGCTTACATTATACTCTCTGCTAAGCTCTGCAATTGTTACTAAATTCTTATCAAGCTCATTAACTTTACTACGCTTGAATTCTTCACTAAAGTAGCGATTTCTTCTTTGTTTGAGTTCGATTTGTTTAAATGCTTCTCTTGTTGCCATTTTTGGTTCATTTTTAAACTCAAAAAAGGTCAACTATTTTAGGCAAGGACCACTTTGGGTAAGCGATTTAACATACTATGAATTGGGCAATGAAACTTACTTTAACAGCATAAAGCCTACGATGCAACTGGGGACTAAAGGAATCAGCCAAAGGTTGAGATTTCTCCGCTGCGCTGCGAAATGATGGTTTGGCAAGGATTTTATGCTTAATAATGAATACGCCAGATCTATGTTAACGAATACCCCAGATTGATTAACAATTAATTACGTTGTTATTGAAAGACGGTTACGTGACGGTTAGCAGACCCTTGCCTTACGGTTAGGGTCAACCAACCGTCAATTAACCGTCTGCCAACGGTCACCCAACTATAGTTTAAAACTATCATAATTAATCCGGAAATCCACGAAATTCCGTTTTGGAATATAATTCTTTGATCCTATATTTTCGTTTATTTCTGAGTATTAATGCATTATGCCGCAAGCCTTAGCTAATGTTTGAATTAAAAAGCTGAAATTTGTTAACAAGTAGTTACTTATATCAAAAAATGATATTAACAGTTATAGGGTAAAATTTTCCGGGGGGTGAATTTTATTTATGAGTAAAAACTGTATTGAAATTAAAGATCCGATAGTGATTTTTATGCCGGGAGAGGCTAAACCTGATCATCATTGTATAAATTGTATTCTCGACGATATTCTTAAATTTCCGGAAGGCGAGCAGAGGGACTTGCGTATTTCGCTTTACAGAGCCGGATTAATGCAATTGAATTGTGAAAAAACAGGAAAGAGCTTTCATGTCAATAAAGACTTTTTTGATCAGATTTTTTCACAATAATAAGACTTTAAAAATTTAACCTTCCCCCAAGGCCATCAGAAAGTTGAATCTTTCTGACTAACTAAAGGAGCACCGGTGGGTGCTCCTTTTGGTTAGAAGAAAAATTCACCACTGAAATTCTCAAATACGACTGTTGTCTCAGTTGCAAACTACTATTTTTAAGTGATTGTGCAGAATTCCTGATTCATATCACAGTTCTACTTTCATAGTCCTGTAAACCTGTTGGCAATTCCTGTTAATTTTTCCGGTTCTTACAATCAAACTTATATTTCTGTCAAAGGAGACAGGGAATTTGGTTATGTCTGACCTGTGTAGTTTTAATATTTTGAAATACTAAAGTTCCACTGTTACCTATTTCATTTACCTGTTTAGTTGATTAAACTTAATCTACTAGTGATTAAACTATATGCAATCCGGCTATGAAGATGCTGTTTGATTTAATTTGCTGAAATTGTGTTTAGTAAATATTTCAATGGGATCATGGCATTTGGGGGGATAAAAATTAAGAATTTTGAAAAAAAAGTGCAAATTATGTAAAACCTCATTAACATTATGTAAAGTTTGTTGTTCTATATTTCATAAAGAGTTAAAGTAGAGTTTTACTTAACTAATTAAATCTCAGAACAATGAACTCAATTGGAACAATCTCAGGACTTATTTCAAACTATTTTGTTAATTCTGAAAATCTGATAACCATTTTACTTAACCCAACTGACGGGAGATTGATATCATTAATTATTGATGATGGGGAAGACGTAAAGGAATTTAATTATGAAGTTCCTGTTTCAGGAGTAAATTATGGATCGCACTCTTTGCAATGGGGACTTTTCGCCTGAGTAATTGCTTATATTTTTGAAAACTGAGTGTAGGAACAATCTAAATACAGAAATTTGATGGTTTAATCGTGAAATTCTATCACTACCATATCATCAGTTTTCAAGCCCAATAAACTTGCTGCATTGCCTTTATTCAAAGCAATTTCAACAAAACCAGTAGTGCTGAACAATACTACGATTTCACCTTCGGCCACTTCACCGTATGCAGTGTGAATAGAAGACACACTGTTTGGTTTCCCCTTAATATTAAGAGTAAAACGCCGACCTTGCCCCATGTGTTTAAACTCTTCAGAAGTTACATTAAGGAAGACATTCTGGTAATTATCAATGTATATTACCCTAGCCTGCAGTCTGTTACCATTTAAAACAGGTTGCATGCTGAGGAATGTTGTAAGCTGATTACGAGGAACCCCAAGTTCTTCAATGTCATTACCAAGGGCAAGATGTACTGCAGTCTTTACAAATCTGTCGCGGGTAGAAAAGATGAAATAGCCTGTATCCTGGGGGATTTGAAGTTCAAATGCCTTCAAATTATTATCATTGAAAAGTAAACTGAATATCCCGTTATCAGCTCCGATGAAATAGTGTTTTTTATATTCTACTACAACATGAGGTACAATCTCCGATTCCTCAGTATTAATTCCTAATATGTGAATAGTCTTTTCAGGAAACAAATGCCATGTGTTTCTTAGAATAAAAGCAGCTTTTTTGATATCAAAAGCGGGCACACTATGTGTAATATCAACAATGCGGGCATCAGGAAGACGGCTTACTAAGGCTGCTTTCACTGCTCCTGTATAATGATCAACCGGCCCCCAATCGGTTGTTAATGTGATAATAGCCGACATTTATTAATCGTAGAATGTACTTATTCAGTGTTATGCAAAGTTAAATAAACTAAAGATATCCAATGATTCAATTATTTATTTCAGTTATTTACATAAATTTGTGTGTTTGAAATCCAATTTGGCCTGCCATTTGTACGCCAATCAGACTAAATAAAGAATTATCATGAAGAAACTTACTATCTTTTTAGTCATTATTCAATTCATTACCTCTTCCTGCCTGAAAGAGAACTCTAATTATACAAGATTCACCGGAAATATCAATGTTGATTCTATACAAGTTCCTGATACTGTGGTTTTAGGTGAGTCAGTCACAGTAAAAGCACAGGGGGGGGCTCCAAATAGTTGCTGGTCAAAACTTGAACTGATGCTTTCACAAGAGAATGATTCATTGGTTTTAATAACAGGGATTGGTTGGTTTGAGTCATATGATGGTATATGCAATGATATTTATCTAAAAGTTGATTCATCTTTTACTTATAAACCAACAGATACAGGAAAGATCATGTTCCTTGGCTTGTCTCCCGGCAATAGAATAAAAATGGATTCATTGATTGTAGTTCCTGAGTAAGGGAATTATTTTACCTGTAACTATAACCATTTTATGTAGCATCAAGTGTTTTGACACACTATAATCTTATGATGATTTAATCTTTGATGCTGCAACAAAATCTCTCTCGGTCTTTAGCAGATTTATACTAAATAGAGCAAGATTTTTTATTTCGGCCAGAATATTAAGATAGAGGATACTATTACGTGTACCTGTTTCATTGTTTTTGATTCTTTTTATCTGTTTCTTTCTGGCTTCGTCAAGTAGCTTTAGTATTGTTTGTTGACGTGCAATGATGAGATCGAAATTTTCAAAATTAGAATTAAGGAGTACTTGAACAATCTCTTCGATGAAAATGCTCACTTCTCCATGGATGTGCGAAATTTCTTCGATTTGGGGTGATATCAGTGATTTGTGGTTATTTTCAATGTGCTCGTAACTGGGATTCACGATATAAGAAATGCAGTGTGTGATCTCCCTTAAATAATCAATTGATTGAACATAATATTGCCCGGTTTCGGCAGGGTCTTCTTTAAGATTCATCAACACAATACTCATGTTCGACTTCCACCTCTTTGTGGTATTATTCAGTTTATTTACCTCAGCACGAGCATTTTTGAGTGTTTTTCTGTCTTCATCCACTAAGCCGGTGATAGTATCATTTAGTATTGTTAGAATTGAGTTAAGAACTTGCTGAATATTTTTGCTGCTTTTAGTAATAATAGTGACGGGTGTTAATTCATCGATCAGTACTTCTTGTTCGATTTCAGCCTGGCGGT
The DNA here is from genome assembly GCA_023441805.1 of Bacteroidota bacterium. GTDB lineage: Bacteria > Bacteroidota > Bacteroidia > Bacteroidales > Lentimicrobiaceae > Lentimicrobium. The sequence goes on along the minus strand of JAEZNO010000016.1, from coordinate 52,385 downwards.
CTTCGGTACGACGTAAATGAATAAGGTGTGTCCTGTAAAACAGAAAAACAGCAAGTGCTAACAATAGAACCAGTGCAATAATACCACCATGATAAATAATCACAGATGCCAGAAATGCCAGAGTGAATGCTGCCAAAGCAGTGAAGAACCATCCTCCGATGACTGAGAGGACACCGGTAATTCGGTAAACAGCAGATTCTCTACCCCATGCCCGATCACTGAGTGATGTACCCATAGCTACCATAAAAGTAACATATGTTGTTGATAGTGGTAATTTTAATGATGTACCAAAAGCTATAAGAACACTTGCTACCACGAGATTTACACTTGCTCTGAGAAGGTCAAATGCAGCTCCTTCAGGCATTGATTTTCTTGTAATTTCATCAGGACTTTCAAATCTTTTCTCAAGCCAGTTAACTACTTTATCCGGGAGATACCGATTGACTGCACCAGAGAATTTTAACGCTCCCCTTACTATGTTTCTTGATAAAATTGATGAGTTGAAGCGCTCATTCCCTTCCTGTTGCCTGCTTAGATCAACTGATGTTTGTATAACATATTTTGCTTTTTTAGATGTCCATATGGTGAACACCATAAACAAACCGGCTAACAAAAGAATCCATGTCTCTGTGACTACATCATCGGCTAATCCGGTCATTAAAAAAGTGTCAGGATTAGCTCCGGGAGCGGCACTAAAAAGTTGAAAAGCTCTCAACCCGGCTAAAGGTACCCCTATGAAATTCACCATATCATTTCCGGCAAAAGCAAGTGCAAGGGCAAATGTACCTGTGAGAACTATTAACTTAAGTACATTGAGCCTGAAAAGCGAAATTAGTATTTGGAAAAGGATTGTTAATGATAAGAAACAGTATAAAAGGATACGTGCAGTATGCTGTTCAATGTAATCAATATGTAAGAAACTGACAAAAGAAGCTCCTTTAGCCCCTTTAATAACTATGAAGTATAAAATACCTGTTACTGCAAGTGCGCCCCACATTGAGGCGAAATACTTTAAATTATGCCTTATATTGAATGTAAAGATAACACGGGTAATATACTGAATCAGTGAGCCAAAAATAAAGGCGATAACGACAGAAACAAGTATACCTGTGATTATAGCTAATGCCTTCCCGGAATTTATATATTGTCCTAATTCCTGCAACGACTGTCCGGATTCTGAGAGCTTAATAATGGCAACACCAACCGAAGCACCAAATAAATCGAATACAATAGAAACTGTTGTTGATGTTGGCAACCCGAAAGTATTATAGATATCCAGCAGGATTACATCAGCAACCATAACAGCAACGAAAATGACCATTACATCCGAAAAAGTAAATTGCCCTGGAAAGAACAATCCTTTGCGGGCAATTTCCATTAGGCCACTCGAGAATGTAGCACCAATAACCAAACCAAGGGAAGCAACTATCATTACTACTTTAAATGACGCAGCACGAGCACCTATAGCTGAATTCAGAAAGTTAGCTGCATCGTTGGCAACTCCTACAAAAAGATCACTAAATGCCAGAAAGAAGAGAATAATGATAAAGATAAGATAGATATTCAACATTGTCTATTGATTTGATTTTATGTTTGATGCAATAGCTTGGTTAATATTAATGATGTGATCACCAATCTTTTCACAATGATTTGCAATATCATCAAAATATGCTCCATGCTGATAAGAATACTGTCCTTCTTCAATGTTTTTTCGATTAACAGTTATAAACTTATCTCGTGCATCATTAATTCTGATTTCCAATTCACTAGCTTTAATTAAAATTCCGGGACTATATTCCCTACCGAGATTTACATTCATATTAACAATTGCTTCCTTCACCAGACTAAACATTTTAAGTATCTGATCTCTCATTTCAGGATTCATCCATGCTTTAGCTTCATTCTTTAGCCTGATAACTTTCTCCAGTTGCATACACTGGTCACCAATACTTTCAATTTCATCGATAATCTTGAGCATTGAACTGACTTTTCTCGATGAAGTTTCAGTAAGACCATTGACAGCCAATCTTGTAAGATAATTAGAGATGATAACCTCGCGAGCATCTGCTCTGTCTTCCATTTTGACCAATTTCTTCTGAATCTTTATGAAATTACTATCCTTTTTTTCGGAAAGATAGTCAGTCACCAAAGCAAACATTTCGGAAATAAACAGGCCAAAATCTTTAATTTCATCCTGTACTTGTCTGAGTGAGATATCAGTCATTGAAAGATATCCTGTGTCAATATAGCGGAGATTGGTTTTCTGGTTCTCATTAGCTTTTACAGGAATAATTATACGGGTAAGTTTTAAAAAAGGTGTAAATAAAATTAATGCAAGGAAGGCCATAATAAGATTAAAACCAGTATGAAAAATAGCTAAACCAATCGGAGTAGATTTTGTAGATGCCAAAGGTGATAATCCTAAGATGTTTGTGGTAAGATGATCTGTAATATCGACAATAAAATGGAACAAGATAAAAAATAGAATAGCACCTGTGATATTTAGAATTGAATGTCCTGCTGCCAATCGTTTTGCAGGTCGGGTAGCTACCCGGGCTGCAAGGTTGGCAGTTAATGTTGTACCGATATTTTCACCGATTATCATAGCGATGGCATTCTCAAAACTCATCCATCCATCGAAACACATTACAATAGTAAGTGCTGAAGCAGCACTTGATGACCTGATAAGAGCTGCCAGTAAAATCCCTGTTAATGCATATAATAGGTTAGTTCCTATTGAGCTTCCACTCAAATTAGCAACTGCAATAACAAATCGAGAAGCTTCATGGGTTGGTAAAGACTCAAGTAAAAAGTAGAATCCTGTGAAGATTAAAACAAATCCGGTAATCAGATCAGCGATACTACGGTATTTTTTATTCTTCCTGAAGATAAATGGCAGTGTAAGTGCCATTAGCGGAATAATGAAAATCTCCAGTCCTTTATTGAACCCCAGTAGAGAAAGCAACCAAGCTGTGGTTGTAGTGCCTACATTAGCTCCAATCATTAATGTTGTTGCCTGACTAAGTGTGAAAAAGCCTGCATTAATGAGACTTACCAGCATTACAGTAACGGTAGTTGACGACTGAATAGTTCCGGTAACTATGAATCCTGACAGAAACCCTTTTAGACGGTTAGAGGCAAATGATGAGATTGTTCGGCTGAGTAGTCCGCCACTTAACTTTTGAAGTGCATCACCCATTGTTTTTAATCCGAAAAGGAAAACAGCAAGTGATCCCAGAACTGATAATACGATGATAATAATACTTAGTGTTCCTGTATTTCCATCCATATTTTATATCTCCGGTTTTGCAAAATTAGAATCCTAAGGTGAGTTATTGTGTTCTTTTGGTTAGCAAGGGCCATTTAAATAATGGTTATATTTGGTGAAGTTTGAGTTAATGCTCTGACTATTCAATGATTAGAGTTATGTAGGTTTTTGAATAATTAACGTAAAATTAACATTAGAATGGCCATGATTGTGAGGTAACATATACATTTGCACAGCATTTAATAAGTACCTAATCAATTAAGAATGAAATTAGACAAATTTTTCCAAATCCTTGTGCCAAAGGATAAAAAATTCTATCCGTTGTTTTGTCAGGCTTCAGCTAACCTTGTCGAATGTACCAAATCATTTAAGGAATTGCTGAACACAAATGAAGAAGAGAAAAGAAACGAATTGGTAAAAGAGATAAAGAAACTGGAAAAAGCGGGTGATAAAATCACTACCACCATATTTGATGAACTCAATTCTACGTTTATTACTCCCTTTGACCGGGAGGATATACATAAATTAACGTCTCGTATTGATACAGTTGTTGACTTGATAAACACTTCTGCACGCAGGTTGCAAATGTATCGTTTGTTTGATATACCTCCGGTTTTTCATCAAATGGCTGAATTGCTCTTTAGATCAGCAGGAGAAATACACACAGTAACTTTAGGTTTGAATGATATACATCAGTTCTACAAGTTCAAAGAAAATTGCATTAGAATAGGACAGATGGAAAATGAATCAGATACACTTAATTTCTCGTTTCTTTCAGAAATCTTTGACAATGAGACCAATGCTATCAGTTTGATTAAGAAACGTGATATTTTGAATTCACTAGAGAAAGCAATGGATAAGTGTGAAGATGTGTCTGATGTGTTCCAGACAATTATTGTTAAGAATGCCTGATAAACATAAAGGAGCTTAACATGGAAATAGTAGTGATTGTCTGTATTATAATTGCTCTGGCATTTGATTTTATCAATGGTATGAATGATGCGGCAAATTCAATTGCCACTATTGTTACTACCCGGGTTCTTAGTCCTAAGATTGCTGTGATTTGGGCAGCCTTCTGGAATTTCGCCGCTGCTTTTATTCTTGGATTACATGTTGCCAACACCATTGGCAAAGGAATTATTAATCCTGTTATTGTTAATGAGTATTTCATATTAGCAGCACTGATTGGAGGGATTAGTTGGGTTTACTTCTGTACTCATTTTGGTTTACCGATTAGTGTTTCGCATTCACTTATTGGTGGATTGATAGGTCCTGCTATTGTAATAGGTGGCTCAAAATACTTGATTGCATCGGGGATAATTAAAGTAGCTTTATTTATTTTCCTTTCACCACTGTTGGGCTTTCTACTTGCATTTCTGCTGATGTCACTAACAATGTATATCTTCAGAAACAGATCACCTTATAAAGTCGATTCATTTTTCAGGGTAATGCAATTGGTATCATCGGCTATTTTTAGTCTTGGTCATGGCGGTAATGATGCACAAAAGACTATGGGTATAATTACCATGCTCCTTTTTAGTACAGGCTACCTTGGTGGAGAATTTCATGTGCCATTATGGGTAATTATTGCATCATATTCAGCTATTGCAATTGGAACATATGCAGGTGGATGGAAGGTTATAAAAACTCTTGGCAGTGGACTGACTGATTTGAGGCCTGTACATGGCTTTAACGCTGAAACTGCAGGTGCTATAACAGTTATAGCAAATACACTTGCCGGCATTCCTGTCAGCACTACACATACTATTACAGGTTCAATAATGGGTGTTGGAGCTACTCGAAGATTCTCAGCTGTTAGATGGAAAGTAGCAGCAAATATTGTTACTGCATGGTTCATGACCATACCCGCTGCAATGGTAGTTTCAATGTTTGTTTATTGGATTTTAACATTGATTATTCCGTCAATATAGTCATCCGGTTTAGTGGTAATAAATTATATCCAAAAGAGTTATTTTCTTTAATACTAAGTAAACATGTCTCAGGAATTCCTTCATCGATTAAATATAAAAGCGCTTAATCGGATGCAGAATGAGGCAATAAAAACTATTAATAAGAATAGCAGTGTCATTATTCTTTCACCTACAGGTTCAGGAAAAACAATTGCATTTCTTTTACCACTGGTAAGATTATTGGATGCTGACAAACAGGGAGTTCAGACATTAATACTTACACCTTCAAGAGAATTAGCGCTACAAATTGATCATGTTTTCAGAATGATGCAGACCGGATATAAAGTAAGTACATGTTATGGCGGTCATCCTTTTGTAACTGAAGTAAATAATCTGAAAATCACTCCTGCTGTACTGATAGGAACACCCGGACGAATTGCTGATCATTTAAGGCGAAATAGCTTCAATCCGGAAAGTATCTCCATCTTAGTGCTTGATGAGTTCGATAAATCACTTGAATTGGGATTCAAAGATGATATGGAATTTATCTTAAGGTCTTCATCAAACATTAAGACCAGAATTCTGACTTCAGCGACCAAATTAGACAATATCCCTGATTTTACCGGTATAATTGACCCACTTCTGATGGATTATACTGAGGCAGGGAAAACAGGCAGTGTCCTGATAATAAGAGCTGTTAAAGCTGAGGGTACAGATAAACTTGATTCATTATTCAGGTTATTATGCCGGATTGGTAATGAATCTTCAATAGTCTTCTGTAATCATCGCGATGCTGTTGAACGCATTAGTGAATTATTGTCAGGGATGAGGATTTCTCATGGAAAATATCATGGTGGGATGGAACAGGAAAAGCGAGAATTGTCATTAATTAAATTCCGTAATGGTAGCAATAGAATTTTGTTGACGACTGATCTTGCTTCAAGGGGATTGGATATTCCGGCTCTTGGCCATATAATTCATTATCAGTTGCCTTCGACGAAATCAGCCTGGATTCATCGTAACGGAAGAACTGCAAGAATGGAAAAACATGGCACCGCATGGTTGGTCTTGGCTGATAAAGATGTTATTCCTGAATTTGTCGAAGAGAAAGTAGAAATGGTCAATTTATCCGACAATTTACCTCTTCCGGCTGCTCCGGATTGGCAAACTCTTTATATAAGTGCTGGACGTAAGGATAAAATAAGCAGGGGAGACGTTGTTGGTTTTCTTATCCAAAAGGGATTAATTTCAGCTAAGGATTTGGGAAGAATTGATATACTTGACCATGCTTCACTAGTTGCAGTGAACAGGTTAAAAATCAGAGAATTGATCAAGCGGGTGGCTGACCAGAGGATAAAAAATAAGGCAGTCAGGATTGAGTTAGCACGTTAATCAATCCTGCATTTTATAAACAACCGCATTAACATTCATACCGGCACCTACAGATGCAAAGACAAAATGATCGCCAGGACTGAGGAAGTGATTTTCAACGTTTTTGTTAATGATCATATCATATAATATAGGCAGGGTGGCAACTGAATTATTTCCTAGATGGGCAATAGTCATTGGCATTGAATATTCAGGACGATGTTTAATGCCGTACAGATCATAAAGACGGTTAACGATGGCGTCGTCCATTTTTTCATTGGCCTGGTGAATTAGAATTCTTTCAATATGATCAATACCCAAACCTGCTTTCTCAATACAAAGTTTTATTGCCGGAGGAACTGTCTTCAATGCATACTCATATAATTTTCGACCATTCATCTTAAGATATAGCTGACCGGCAACTTTTGCATTGTAAGAGCTATCCATTTTTAAATAGAATACCTCCTCTCGAGTGTCCGAACGCGTAATATGCGACATAATACCAACAGGTTCATCACTTTCAATAGCACTAAGAACAACAGCACCGGCCCCATCAGAATATATCATACTGTCGCGGTCAAATGGATCAGAGATTCTTGAGAGAGTCTCTGATCCAATCACCAGAATATTCTTAGCATCGCCTGATTTAATATAATAATCAGCCTGAATAACGCCCTGTAGCCAGCCCGGGCAACCAAAAGGAAGATCATATGCAATGCAATACGGATTCTGTATTCCCAGTTTGTGTTTCACTCTGGCAGCAAGAGTTGGTACCATATCAACATGAGTACTTCCTGCTTTTACATCTCCAAAATTGTGAGCAACTATAATGTAGTCAAGTTGTTCTTTGTTGATACCTGAAGAGGTTATCGCTTTTTCAGATGCTAATGCCGCCATATCTGAGGATACAAGATGGTCTTCAACATACCGTCGTTCATTAATACCTGTAATTTGCCTGAATTTCTCGATGATTTCAAGAATTGGTCTCTCAATCTTTTCACCTGTTGATTCATGAAAAGTGTGACTTTCAAAGTCGGCATTTGGTACTGCGAGCATTGGGACATAGCTTCCCGAGCCGGTAATTATTGAGTATAGCATCCGTTTTTCCTATAGATAATTGACATTGTAAATAAACAACCTTAAACCAAATTTACCAACAATTGTTGACTAGCGCGAACTATTGAATTTTAGAATTTACTATAGCAAGGATTTCTTTTTCCTTTTCTTGAGCAAGTTTTTCAATTTCAGCACCTTCAGTAAGTACTTTTTCAACGAACTCTTTATCTTTAAGTCCGGAAGCATTAATTTTGACATTGAGAAATGCACCCATCACAGCAGAACGAGCAGCTAAAGCACCCACACCGGCATCAGACACAGAATTAGGGTTACCGATTTCAGCCATAGCCTGAATAATATTAAACGCCTCTAAGGATTTTTTCATGACCCTGAAGGGAATTTCGATAGCATACTTAGTGGCTGCCTGAATTGCTGCAGTACGCTCGGCTTTCTCTTGCTCAGTGCTTTTAGGCATACCAAAAGCATCCATGATTTTATTGAAGGCATTTGTGTCTTCATCAACCAGATGAATGAGCTCATTCTTGATAGATTGTCCATTGTCTGCCCAATCTGAAAATTCTTCCCATCTGTCATCCCAGCCTGGTTTATGTGACGAAAGATTAGCAACCATAGTAGCTAAAGAAGCACCTAATGCACCCATATAGGCTGAAATTGAACCACCTCCCGGAGCCGGAGACTCAGAAGCTGTTTCATCAGCAAAATCTGAACATGTCATCTGCATCAGTTTGGGGGATTTGTTATCTTTATTCAAGACATATTCTATTATCTTATCCTCAGGATGGAATGGCTTCAGGTCATCTAATCCAAGCGATTTAACAGCTATTTTTATAAGTTCAGATTCCGATACACCTATTGAACGTTGCTGTTTTTTGAGGAAGTACTTACCTGCATCCAGAAATACTTTCAAAGGTGCTAAACCTACAAGTTCTGAACCGGTGACACGTATTCCTCTCTCGAGAGCTTTCTTACTTGCTTCTTCAAAAGCAACATGCACAGGTGTAACACTTATATTTGTCAGATTAATAGAAACCTGGGCAATACCATATTCCTGTATATACCAACCGATAGCTTTACATGCCTTCAATGAACCGGGTATATTAACGGGATTTCCATTCTCATCCTTTACAATTTTTCCTGTGATAGGATTACCTTCACGCATTGGTCTGCCTTTTTCTCTGATATCAAAGGCAATGGCATTTGCCCTGCGGGTGGATGTAGTATTCAGGTTAATATTATATGCAACAAGAAAATCACGAGCACCAATGGCAATAGCTCCTGTGCGTGGGAGGAAAGTTGCAGGCCCAAAATCAGGCTTCCACTGAGAATCACTTAATTTCTTTGGTAATCCTTCATATTCACCTGCACGGTTATTAGCAAGATTCCGGCGATTTTCAGTAAAAGCTGCATTCTCATAGCAATATACAGGTATTCCTAGTTCATTTCCTACTCTTTCAGCAAGCTGCCGTGCAAATGCAACAGTTTCTTCCATTGTTATATTTGCAACCGGCACAAGAGGACATACATCAGTAGCTCCAAAACGTGGGTGCTCACCTTTATGTTTACTCATGTCAATGACTTCCATTGCCTTTTTAATAGCTCTGAATGCGGCTTCAACTACTTGTTCAGGCTCACCTGCAATGGTGACCACGGTTCTGTTTGTAGCTGCACCGGGGTCAACATCCAGTAGTTTTACACCATCCACACTCTGCATTTGATCAGTTATCTGCTTTATAACTGACATGTCGCGTCCTTCGCTGAAGTTAGGTACACATTCGATAATCTTTTTCATTTAAATCTTAAGTTTATTGTTTAGATTTTCAATTTCTCAATCAATTAAGCGTCCTTGTAGTATTACTCGATCAATCTTATTGAATCCATAGTAATAAGGCAGGTATTCAATATTGGGGACTGGCATTGTAATATATAGATTCGCAACTTTCCCTTTTGTAATACTTCCTGCTTTATCACTGATACCCATAGCATAAGCACCATTTAATGTGGTGGCATTGAATGCTTCCTGAGGTATCATTCTGAACATTATACATCCCATTGAAAGTATTAATTGCATATTACCTGATGGTGATGACCCGGGATTAAAATCACTTGCAAGTGCAACAGGTAATCCTGAATTGATCATTTTCCGTACAGGTGCATGTACCATGTTCAAAAAGAAAGCAGCGCCCGGCAGGAGGGTGGGCATAGTTGTTGAATTTTTCAGAACATTGATTTCCTCATCACCTGTATATTCAAGATGATCAACTGACAATGCCCCATATTTGACTCCTGTTTGAATCCCACCTGAATAATCAAGCTCATTTGCATGGATTTTGGGTCTAAGCCCATATTCGATACCTGCTTCGAGTATTCGTTCGGTTTCTTCAACTGTAAAGAAGCCTTTATCACAAAATACGTCAATATAATCTGCTAACCTTTCTTCGGCTACCTTTGGAATCATCTCATTAATGATCAGGTCAACATAGGCTCCTTGTCGTCCTTTAAATTCCTGAGGGACAGCATGGGCACCAAGAAATGTTGATTTAATAATTAGCGGAGTGGTTTCCTTTATACGCCTTATTACCCTGAGCATCTTAAGTTCATCTTCAGTATTAAGACCATATCCGCTTTTAATTTCCACTGCACCTGTACCCCACTGAATAATCTCATTTATTCTTATCAGGGCATCAACATAAAGCTCCTCTTCTGAAGTGTTATGAAGTCGCTTGGCAGAATTCAAAATACCTCCGCCTCTTTTGGCAATTTCTTCGTATGAAAGACCTCTGATTTTATCAATGTATTCAATTTCACGACTTCCTGCATAAATAAGGTGAGTATGTGAGTCGCAGAATGAGGGTAATACGTGACCTTGTTTGCAATCGATAATTTCACTCTCAGAAGAGTTCTCAGGTGATATTTCTCCTGTACCAAAATCATCAATAATACCATTTTTAATCTTTAGCCAAGCATTACTTATTGAATCAAATCGTTCCATTTCCGCTCCTGCTTTGAGCCTTTTGGAAGATGTATCAATACCGGCTAGTGTGTGTATGTTTATAAGAATCAGAGTATTAGACATTATCAAGCTTAAATAGAATTTATTGCAAAGTTATAAAAGCTGTCAACATAACTTTATGACCTGAAAAATAAAGCATTAACTTTTTCTATGCTTTAGAGATATTAGAAAACTTGTATCTTTGGTTCCCGAGCAAAGAAGCTCAAGGTTTGTTATTAATGTTTTTAAAACAAAGTGTAACATGAGATTAATTTCTACAACTAAAAGTGTATTGTTTCTGATTATTGCAGCAACATTAACCCTTAACACTTCAGCCCAGATTTTTCATCCCGATTACCAGGATGGAAAGATTTATTTTCAATACAAGGAATCAGAACCTATTAAGTTTCAGGTAAGCCGTGATGGTAGTGTACCAATGGAATTGGTTCCAGAGGTTCAAAGTTTGGCAAGCGAGTTTAATATCAAATCAATAGCTCGTCCGTTTGATTATAATAATGACTCGAAACTACTAAGAACATTAGAAGTTGAGATTACTGATATCAATAAGATTGAACAGTTTATTTCACGTCTATCACAAAATCCGAATATTGAATTTGTTGAAAAAGTGCCTTTGTACAAAATTGACCATCGTCCAAACGATTCATTGTACACCTTATACAATGGTCCTCAAGATTGGAACTGGCATCTTGATTTAATCCAGGCTCACTTAGCATGGGACATTACAAAAGGAGATCCAAATATAAAAATTGCTATCGTTGACAATGCAGTTTGGGTTGATCATCCTGACCTGGCAGATAAAATCGTTGCTCAATATGATGTAATATATGGTACTAACAATGCAAATCCACCTTCATCAGGTAATGCGGATTTATGGTCTCATGGAACACATGTGGCAGGCCTCGTAGGTGCTTCAACCAACAATAATTTGGGTGTAGCTTCAATAGGGTATAATGTTAGCCTCATTGCAGTGAAAGCTTCTTCTAATGATCCTGAAAGCCTTTCAAGCGGATTCCCTGGTATTCAGTGGGCTGCAAACCATGGAGCTAATGTGATTAATATGTCATGGGGAGGTCCCGGATTTTCACAAACAAACCAGAATCTTATTAATTCAATTGCAAACAGTGGGGTTGTGCTTATTGCAGCTGCCGGTAATGAAAATACTTCAGCCTCTCACTACCCTTCAGCATACCAGAATGTTATTTCCGTAGCATCAGTTGATTGGAATGACGTAAAAAGTGATTTCTCGAATTTCAGCTCAACTGTTGATGTTTCAGCTCCTGGAGGAATTGGTTCACCTGGTCCACAGGGACTTCTTAGTACAACTTTCAGTAATAATTCTTTAGGATATTATGATGCATATACCGGTACATCAATGGCTAGCCCTGTGGTTGCTGGTATTGCAGGATTAATACTTTCTATTAACCCAGAATTAACTCCGGCAGAGGTTGAGGAAATACTGGAATCAACTTCAGTTGATATTTCTGAGCTTAATCCCAATTACACGACAACATTAGGCGCCGGTCGTGTCAATGCTTATCAGGCTGTTTTGAATACTCCTTTTGCTCCTACTGCAAATTTTTCAACTCCGGTTGATGTAATTACACCTGGCACCAGTATAAATTTCCAGGATCATTCTACAGGAGTCCCATCAACATGGCAATGGACATTCGAGGGTGGAACCCCTTCATCCTCAAATGAACCTTCTCCGTCAGGAATAACCTATAACACTGAAGGGACTTACAACGTAACATTGAAAGTGACAAATGCATTTGGATCTAGTACAGTGACTTTAAATGATTATATTAAGGTTGTTGCAAATCCAACCCCATATGTTTTTGCACATTTTTCTGACAGCTTACCATGTATAGGTGCGACAGTGGTGTTTTCTGATAGCTCATTATACGATCCCACTGCATGGGAGTGGGCTATTGAGCCTGACACCTATGAATTTGTCAATGGAAGCAATTCGTCATCACAGAATCCTGAAGTACAATTCCTTAAACAAGGTTATTATAATGTGATCCTCAACGCTACAAATGTAAACGGTGTTACAGGTAAGCTCTTTGAAAATGCTATAAATGTACAAGGTGTAGCTCCAAATTATACACTTGATTTTGAAGATGGTAACTCTGAGTATTTCATATTATGGGATACTATCAAATCACAATCTGCTGTTAGTCCAAGAGCAGCTAATTCAAGTTCCTTTGGTATGCATTTTCATGGTGATCCTGTACCTACCGGATGGAAGGGATCAGCTACAGGAGGAACATCTGAGCAAGCATGGAATGAAAATAAAGCCTTCCAGGCTGAAGCTCATCTTTGTGGAGTAGATGCTCGTAATTTAACTGCTCTCAAATTAGGACTGGATCTTCGCCAAACATACAGTCTTGGACCTAAATTCTCATGGTTCAGAGTATTGGCTAACGGTCAGCCTGTTGCAAGTTGGGATGGTATTGTTGACTACAATCCTGAAACATCAAATCAGGACCCATGGAAGCGAGTTTATTATGACTTGTCGGCATTCACCGGTCAAATTTTTGACATCACCTTACAGGCATGCAACAGGTTTTCTTATAAGACTCAAGGCCAGGGGGATAATGTTTATATTGATAATATTGAACTTACTATAAATGTTCCGGTTGAAAAGATTGAAACAGCATCGAGGAATATCTTAATTTATCCTAATCCATCAAATGGAAATGCTACTGTATCAATCATGAATTTGAGCGGTGCTGCAAATCTTGAAGTAATCAATGCACAGGGTAAGATTATCAAGAGCATACCTGTTCAGAATAATAGTATGAATTCTCAACTCAATCTTGAAGGCTTGGTTCCGGGGTTATATTTCGTAAAGGTAACCTCCAAGTCTGATGTATATATTGAGAAATTACTTATTCAGGCAAACTAATTGAAATTATAAACTAGTAGTTGGCAGGTACTGATTAGATTATAAAATTTTTGAGCAATTTAAAGCATTAGTGCTATCATGAGTATTTTTTTTTACTTTTGATGCTTTATCAAAAATTTAATAATCAATCAGTACCTTCATGAAATTAAAAAATCTACTCTCTTTAGCTGCTGCCATACTATTTGTTAGTAGTTCATTTGCCGCAGTTGTCCAACCAAACAGTGCTACCACTACTGCCAGAAATTTTATGTATGAGCGTTTAGCTCAATCCGGAGTTGTCACTCACCTGTCCGAAATAAGCACTCAATTAGTTGAAACTCGTTTATCTGGCGATCTTCCTGTTTATTATGTATATAATGTTAATGACAATGGGTGGGTAATAGTATCAGGTGATGACGTTTACTTACCAATAATTGGATATTCATTAGAAAGTAAATTTCCTGAAGGTGATCTTGCAAAGAACTTTTCTTCATTTCTTCAGGATTATGTTGACCAAATAGAATTTGCTCGCGTTAATAATCTGATTGCAGATAATTCAACTATAGAACAATGGAATTACTATTCTAATAGTTCAACTGACAGGATGATTTTTGATGGAAACCGTGATGTTGAACCATTACTTGAGGCAATGTGGAACCAGACATTCCCTTATAATGCTTATTGCCCTGCAGATCCTGAAGGAACCGGTGGTCACGCATTGACTGGTTGTGTTGCCACTGCCATGTCGATGATAATGTACTACTACAGGTATCCTGAAGTTGGTATAGGTTCTTACTCATATTATTGCAGTCCTTACGGTCCTCAAAGTGTGAATTTCGGTGAGACTTATTACAACTGGGATGCTATGTTAAATACCGTAACGTCCACTATGGGTTCAACTATCAATGCTGTTGCTGAGATAAATTACCATTGTGGAGTATCGGTTGACATGGGTTATGGTGTTGATGCATCAGGATCATACAGTTATAAAGTACCTCCTGCAATAAAGAGTCGTTTTGGCTATTCTTCACTTGCTTCATTTATTGAGAAAAAGAATTTTACACCCACCAATTGGGAGAATACACTTAATAGCCATCTTGATGCCAAGAAACTCCTGTACTATTCAGGTGTCAGCACTGAAGGAGGTCATGCTTTTGTTTGCGATGGATATCAGGTAACCGGATCAGGAAACATGTATCATTTTAACTTCGGTTGGGGTGGACAAGGAAATGGTTATTTTTCACTTTACGATGTTAACGGATTTAGTTCACAACAAGGAATGGTAAAGAATTTCGTTCCTGCCACAGACTCTTATCCATATCAGTGTGGTAATCATGATATTACTGTTCCATTAGGAAGTATTGAAGACATGAGCGGACCACTAAATGAATATGAAGAAAACAGTGGATGTACATGGTTAATAGCACCAACTGATCCGGTTACTTCAATAACAATTAATTTTACGAAATTCGAATTAGGGGCAGGTGATTCAGTTAAGATCTACGCAGGTTATAACGAATCAGCCAAACTGTTAGCATCATTTGGACAAACCTCAACTATACATACAGTAACTTCTGATACCAGCGCAATGTTTATTAAATTTACTTCAGATGGAGCTGAGCAGGGAAACGGATTTAGAGGTGAATTTAGTTCAACATTTCCGGTTTATTGTACAACCTCAATTACCTCATTAACTGCACCAACAGGTGAGTTTACTGATGGTAGTGGTGATTATAACTACAATAACAATACAACTTGCAAGTGGAAAATTAATCCGGGATCCGCGGCTAAGGATCTTACTCTTGCATTTACTGAATTTGAACTTGACGAGGGTGATTATCTGCGAATCTATGATATTCCAACCAACGTACTACTTGCCGAACTCACAGGAGATGAGATTCCTGACCCTATTGTATCCTCAACAGGTCAAATGATGATTGCATTCATCACTAACGGATATAATAATAAGCAAGGTTTTGCTGCCAATTACTATATTTCGAACGTTAACACTCATGAAGAGGAATTGACACAAAATCTCTCCATCTACCCAAACCCCGCATCAACTTATTCAGATATTAAGTTTAACTTAAAGGAAGCCTCTCAAATTACAATTTCATTGCATAGCCTGTTAGGTGAAGAAATTTATAGAGAAACTTCCCGGAACTCCGCAGGATTCATAAGTAAGACCATTATGATTGGTGATATCTCAAAGGGAGTTTATTTACTTAAAATATCAAGTGATAAAGGATCAGTAACAAGAAAATTGGTTGTCAAGTAATTACAAGTTCTTATATAATACAAGAGGCTTTCTGACGGAAGCCTCTTGTTATGAAAATTAAAATTTATCTTTAGTCATGATCAAAAAAACTCTACTAATCATTCTCTTATCCTGCTATCTTTTGAATATCCAATCAGCACCGATTGATATCAACACAGCCTCAAAAGTGGCAGGCACTTTTATTAAGAACCGTGCTGAAAAATTTATAACAACACATAGTTATAGCTCTGAAATAAAGGAAATTATACCACTTTATTATGGTGAAGTTGTAGCTTATGCAATTAATCTTGCGCAAGGTGGATTTGTTATCGTGGCTGCTGATAATGTCTCAAAACCTGTTCTGGGATATTCTTTCGAAGGTAGCTTTATGCTTGACCAAATGCCACCTGTTGTTGAAGAATGGATGGAGAATTACTATCGTAAAATAATTGACCTCAGGCAAAACAACATACAGGCGACTCCTGAAATTGAGATGGAATGGAGTAACCTGATTAAAGGAGAATTTCCCGACAGAGATTTAGAAGAAGTTGCACCACTATTAAGTACCACCTGGGATCAGGGGATGTTCTATAATGAGCTTTGTCCTGCTGATGAAGGTGGTCCGGGAGGCCATGTCTATTCAGGTTGTGTGGCTACTGCAATGGCACAAATCATAAATTACTGGCGTTATCCACTTTCCGGAACAGGCAGTCATGGCTATCATTCTGATTATGGCTATCTTTTTGTTGATTTTTCTGCTGCTCATTACGATTACAATCAGATGAATAATAGTATCGCATCAGAACGTAACTATGAAATGGCAGAGATTCAATACCATTGTGGTGTTGCTGTTGATATGATGTATTCACCTGACGGCTCAGGCGCTTATAGTTATATGGCTGCTACAGCCTTAAAAAATCACTTTGGCTACTCGCCAAATCTTATGTTCGTTGAAAAGCAAGATTACTCTGAAGAAAACTGGGTTGGGTTGTTAACCAGTAATCTTCTTAATGGGTTGCCAATTTATTATCATGGATTTGGCAGTGGAGGACATGCATTTAATGTTGATGGATTCCAGGGAGCCGATTATTTCCATTTCAACTGGGGATGGAGTGGCTCATTTAATGGATATTTTTATCTCTCAAGCCTTAATCCAGGTGGATATGATTTCACTTATGGACAGGGAGCTATTGTGAATTTTGTTCCCGAATCAGGTGATTACCCATACTATTGTTCAGGGGTTACTACTCTTACCCGACATAATGGCACTATTGAAGATGGTAGTGGACCTATTAATAATTACATCAGTGGACTGAATTGCGGATGGTTGATTGCTCCTGAAGATTCAATTTCAGGATTAATACTGACATTTGAAAAATTCAATCTTGCTGCAGGTGATGTTGTAAATATTTTTGATGGAGAGAATTCTTCTTACCAATTAATTGGAACATATACAGGCACATCATTACCACCTGAAATTTCATCTTCAAGTGGAAAACTATTTCTTGAATTCCTCACAAACGGTGATCAAGGATCTGGTTTTAGAGCGTCTTATAAGAGCACACTTGTTAATTATTGTCCCGGCATAACTACCTTAACTGATGCCATGGGGACTTTAGCTGATGGAAGTGGTCCGCGTAATTATCGCGATAAGAGCATTTGTAAATACAAGATTGTACCTGAAAATGCCGCCACAATTACCATTTCATTTGATGAGTTTGATGTTGAACCGGTGAATGATAAGTTACGGATCTATGACCTGGTATCACAATCTTTGGTGGCAGAGTTATCCGGCAACGATTTGCCTGATGATGTTGTAGTCCCATCTGGAAAGGCATACATTATGTTTGTTACAAATGACTCAGTTACCGGAGCAGGATGGCAGATTACTTATTCAAGCACTATAACTGATGTTGATGATATTGAACCTGAGAACCGGAAAGTTCACTTGTATTGTTCACCAAACCCTGCTGATGAATGGCTTAGGATTGATGTTAGGACTACACTAAATGAGAATCTGAAAATTGAACTCATTTCGGCTGATGGTAAAGTCAATCAAGTATTTAATGGAGTACCGCCACAGGATTCATTTACTGTAACAGAAAATATCTGTACTCTTAAGCCTGGTTTGTATATTCTAAGATATCTTACCGACTCTGAAACTGCAATCACTAAGATAGTGATTAAGTAATAGCAATTTTTTGATTTATAAAAACCAAGAGGCTGTCTCAAAAGGACGGTCTCTTTTTTTTATGCCGAAAATCAAGCGCTTTAATTGCAATGATTTTCTAATAATCTCATAATGATGCTGAAATGATCACAACCTCGAGACAACTTCAAAACAATTTCGCGTTACCCTCAACACAATGTTAATTAAATCAAGAAACTAACATGAGTTTGTTTTATCATTGTGTTGAGTCGAGGTTGTGACCATTTTAATATCATTACATCATCATTCCGGTATGATCAAAAAAGGCCACCTCTAGTGAGACAGCCTCTTTATGTATATAATTTTCTAATAAACTAGTGTTTAATCTTTAACAGTATAGTCTAACAATGTATTAAACATGCATCAACTCTGATAACCCGGTATACTGATAGCAGAGTTAGTACGGAGTTAATACAGACATGGAGCAGAGATATTACAGAGCTTTTTTAAAAAATAGTGTTTAACAAAAACGATTAAATTAGTGCTAAACAATGAACACCTGTTATGTTCATTCAAATAAATCAATTACAACTTAGATCTAATCTCTGTCATAAGCTTTGATTATTTGTCCCACAAGTTTATGTCGCATTACATCTGATTCATCGAGGACAATAATATCAATACCCGGAATATTAGCCAGGATCTTTGTAGCATGAGTTAAACCTGAGTGTTGATTTTTGGGAAGATCAATCTGTGTGATATCGCCGGTCACAAAGAACTTAGCTGAGCGTCCCATACGAGTAAGGAACATTTTTAACTGATTACTTGTAGCATTCTGAGCTTCATCAAGAATAGCAAAAACATTATCTAATGTTCGACCTCTCATGAAAGCTAATGGAGCAATTTCAATGGTACCATCTTCAATATAGGTCAATAGTTTTTGAGGAGGTAGCATATCACGTAAAGCATCATAGAGAGGTTGCATATAAGGATCTAATTTGTCTTTCAAATCACCTGGAAGAAAACCCAGGTTTTCACCTGCTTCAACGGCCGGACGGGTTAGGATTATCCTTTTTACTTCTTTTGCTTTCAATGCTCTAACAGCCAATGCCACAGCAGTATAGGTTTTCCCGGTTCCTGCCGGCCCAATGGCAAAGACAAGATCGTTTTTATCAATACTCTCAACTATCTTTATTTGGTTGGCTGAGCGGGCTTTAATTACCTGTCCATTGCGTCCGTGAACCAGAACATCGGGTGAGGTTTTGCTGGTTATATCAGCAGCTCCGGGTTCAGCTAACTGACGAATATCATTTTCTGTGAGTTTCCCAAAGTGGTCGTAATGAATAATCATCAGGTTGAACAGCGATTCAAAGTTGTCAATTTCACCAGGCTCACCAATAACTTTTATATGCTCGCCTCTGGCTATGATCTTGAGTTTAGGAAGCAATTCTCTGATTGCATTTAAATTTCTATCACCTACACCTAATAGTTCCAGTGGACTATATGATTCAATACTGAAGATTTTTTCAGTCATAAAATGTAATTTAATAACTAACTCTGTTTTTTTGCAAGTTCAAATGTATTACAAATATACCCATAACAATCTCGGACAGCCTTATTTATTATAATTTTGCATATTGTTAATAAAATAACAAAGTGTTCATGGCATTAACTCGTGAATTACTATTAAACTAACTGAGAAGACAAATGGTAAAAGGCAGGGAAAATAAACCTCATATTGGAATATTTGGTCGAAGGAACAATGGTAAAAGTTCCATCATCAACATAATAGCCGGGCATGAGATAGCTATAGTTTCACCAATGGCAGGAACTACAACTGATCCTGTAAAAAAGTCAATGGAAATACCCGGGATTGGTCCTGCTGTTTTAATTGATACTGCCGGGATTGATGATTTTGGCGAACTTGGTGAAAAAAGGATCGGTAAATCTTTAGAGGTGCTCAAAATTATCGATCTTGCAATTCTTATTATTATCGAAAATCAGTTCAAAGAAGATGAAGTAAGTCTTATCGAGAGTTTCAATAAATACAATATTCCATTTCTGATTATACATAACAAGAGTGACATACTTTCACTTGACCCTGCTTTTAAGAAGGAACTGGAGAGGAAATATTCATGTAAAGTAATTGATTTCAGTGCAAAGAATACTACTGATAATAACATATTACTTAAGCTGATTGCCGATTTGATGCCTGAGTCAGCTTATTCCTCACAGGCAATGGTAGGTGGTCTTTTTAAAGCAGGTGAGGCTGTATTGCTAATCACCCCTATTGATAATGAAGCTCCTGAAGGTCGCATGATACTTCCTCAGGTTCAGGCAATAAGAGATATTTTAGATCATGATGGATTGGTCATGATTTGTAAAGAAAATCAGGTGGCTGATTTTATTGCCCAAGCAAATCCTAAACCTGTACTAGCCATAACTGATAGTCAGGTTTTCGGGAAGATTGGAAATCAGGTACCGACAAATATACCCCTAACGAGCTTTAGCATTTTACTTGCAAGACAACGAGGAGATTTTGAAAATTACCTGAAAGGTACTCCTCATCTTGATAATCTTAAAGATGGCGACAGAGTGCTGATTCTTGAATCATGTACTCATCATGTAACTTGCGATGACATTGGAAGGCATAAAATACCCGGATGGTTAAGGAAATCACTGAACAAGAATCTTGAATTTGATGTGGTTGCCGGTTTGAGTCAAATACCCAGAGATATTCATGATTATTCAATTGTTATCCAATGTGGAGGTTGTGTCTTAACCAAAAAGCAGGTAGTTAACAGAGTAAAATCTGCCGTTGATGCCGGCATTCCTGTTACAAACTATGGAATGACCATTGCATGGTTGCATGGAATCTATCATCGCGCAATAGCTGTTTTTAATCAACATTGATGTCCTTTTATGGTTTATCATTTACTGAACATTGAAAAATATAATCATTACCGGAGCTTCCAGAGGAATAGGGAAGGAAGTCGCTGTCAAGTTTTTGCTTGATACAGATAACTGTGTGTTCCTGATTTCCAGAAATAAGGATTTGCTTTACAGACTTACAGACGAAGTAGGTAGTGCGAAAGACAGATTCTTCCCAATACCTTTTGACTTGGTCAGTGGCGACTACAATAACCTTGTAGATGAGGTTACAACCATTGCAGGTTCAATCGATATACTCATTAACAATGCCGGGGCGCTTGTGAATAAGCAATTTAGTGAGATTTCGATTGAGGAGTTCAACCAGGTGATGGATACGAATTTTAAAGCTCCTTTTCTTCTTATTAAACAATTACTGCCTTATTTCAATAAAGGTGCACATATAGTTAATATCACTAGTATGGGAGGATTTCAGGGAAGTGTAAAGTTCCCTGGTTTAAGTATATACAGTGCATCAAAAGGTGCGCTAAATACTCTCACTGAATGCCTTGCGCTTGAATTCGAAACATCAAATATATCAGTTAATAGCCTTGCTCTTGGGAGTGTAAATACCCCTATGCTTGAAAGTGCTTTCCCGGGGTATATTTCAAAAACAAGCAGTAGTTCAATTGCTGAGTATATTACCTGGTTTGCATTAAATGCTAATAAGTGGATGAATGGTAAAATTATTCCTGTCGCTTTATCAGTTCCTTAAAATATTGTGTTATGAGTGAAAATACAGACTGTATCATTAAGAGTGGTGTAGTAGAAAGTATAGATGTAAAATCAATCAAGGTCAAAATACATAATCAAAGTGCATGCTCAATGTGTTACTCAAAGGGTGTGTGCACTTCTCTTGGCTCAGGTGAGCGAATTATAGATGTTGAAAATGATCATAAGCATAATCTAATGCCTGGTGATACAGTTGATATCCAAATGATATCTTCATCAGGTAATATGGCGGTTGTTTTTGGATATGTACTCCCTTTTGTGATTTTGATTACTGCTTTGCTGATCTCAAGCACTTTTTTGAAAGAGGTTGTAGCAGGCATTGTTTCACTTGCTGTTTTAGTGCCTTATTATTTGATTTTGTACATGACAAGGAAAAAAATGAAAAAGTATTTTCGATTTACTCTGGTATAGAAACATTTGTACAACTTGGTCGATGTATATTAAATCCCTGCACCTTGCGGGGATTTGTTTTTGTATGCCGTGAATGATCTAACCAGAAGGTGTTAGTTCTATACGGGGATTTATAGCACCAGAAATAATCCAAAGCAAGGTTAATTGATAGAGAGAGGCTGTCTCAAATATTTAGCAGATGTCAAACTGAAGAAGTTTCAGAACTGCTTCTTATCGATTTATGCATCAGTGAAAAAAAATCAATTTTTTAAATGAGGAAGATCGCCTTTAATGAGGCTTTAATTTCTTGTATATCATGAAATTAGATGTTTAGAATACGAGTTTGATATTCAATTAGTTACATGTGTTATTTTTGTATTTTATGATTCACTTATTTCCAAAAAAATTTTACTTTTGTGCTACTTAAAATAGTTTAAGTGGTAAAAAATCCTTGACAGGTGAATCAAACAATATTATTTGCGATTCTGACTCTGAGTATTTTAGGTGTAGCATCAGCAGTAATTCTCTACTTCATTGCCCAAAAATTTAAAGTTTATGAAGATCCGGCCATCGATGTCGTCAATAGCATGTTACCGGGTGCTAATTGTGGTGGATGCGGATATGCCGGATGCAGAGCCTTAGCTGAATTAATCGTAAAAACACACGAATTGGATAAGTACAGGTGTCCGGTTGGTGGAAATGATACTATAAAGAACATTGCAGCATACCTTGGTCTGCAAGCAGCCGAGATGGAACCTGGTGTTGCTGTTGTAAGATGCAACGGATCGAGAGCTAACGCACCTGTACGAATAAACTATGAGGGTGCTACTTCCTGTGCTTTCTCAAACTCCTTATCTGCCGGAAAATCAGGATGTCCTTTTGGTTGCCTCGGTGAAGGTGATTGTGTATCAGTCTGTAAATTCGATGCTATAGTCATAGATACAATTACTGGTCTGCCGATAGTTGATGAAGAGAAGTGTACTGCATGCGGTGCTTGTGTTAATGCCTGTCCGCGACACATTATAGAGGTAAGGCCTAAAGGAAAGAAATCACGCCGAATCTACGTATCCTGTGTAAATAGAGAGAAAGGAGCGATTGCTCGAAAGAACTGTACAGTTGCTTGTATTGGGTGTGGTAAGTGCATCAAAGTTTGCGAATATGAAGCCATAACTCTAAATGAGAACCTTGCTTACATTGATGCGACTAAATGCAGGCTTTGTCGTAAGTGTGTTGAAGCTTGCCCTAATCAATCTATAATTGAACTAAATTTCCCACAACGAAAGCAAAAAGTTGAGGACCCGGTCCCGGTAGGGGAGGCCTGACTTTTATTAAAACCTGACAACAATTAATTATTGGGAGGATCTTTAATTTGAAGACATTTAAAATAGGTGGTGTCCATCCTAAGGAAAACAAACTTACAGCTGATAAAGCCATAGAGTATATACCAGTACCACCAAAAGTTACCATACCTGTTTCACAAGGTTTGGGTGCACCTTCTAAAGTTATCGTTGAGAAAGGTGCTTATATTAGAGTAGGAGAACTAATTGCGAAAGGTGAAGCATTTGTTTCTTCGAATGTTCACTCATCTGTTTCAGGAAAAGTTGTTAAGATTGAAGATATTGTTGATACTTCAGGATATCGCAGACCGGCAATAACTATTGAGGTTGAAGGTGATGAGTGGTTAGATAGTATAGATCAGTCGAAGAATATTATCCGGGAGATTAAATTAAACAGACAGGAAATAATCGAGAGGGTTAAAGATTATGGTGTTGTTGGATTAGGTGGAGCAACATTTCCAACACATGTGAAATTGATGGTTCCTTCTGATAAAAAAGCTGAATATCTTATTATCAATGGTGTTGAGTGTGAACCATATCTGACATCTGACCATAGAATAATGCTGGAGCGAGCTGAAGAGATCTTGATTGGTATTAGAATTTTAATGGTTGCGCTTGATGTTCATAAGGCTTTCATCGGCATTGAAAATAATAAGAAAGATGCCATACTACTTCTCCAAAAGCTTACTTCTTCAATTAATGATATAGAAGTGGTACCACTTAAAGTGAAATATCCTCAGGGGGGTGAAAAGCAACTCATTAAAGCAGTCACAGGACGAGAAGTTCCTTCAGGCAAGCTGCCGATTGAAACCGGTTGTATTGTAAATAATGTTGGTACTGCTTTAGCTGTTTATGAGGCAGTACAAAAAAATAAACCATTATTCGAGCGGGTCGTAACAGTTACAGGGCAGACAGTTTTAAAGCCGGGTAATTATATGGTAAGAATAGGAACATCGGTTAGTTATCTGATTGAAAATGCCGGTGGATTACCCGAAAATGCAGGCAAAGTTGTCAGCGGAGGGCCTATGATGGGCAAGGCATTAACATCGCTCGAAGTTCCGGTTGTTAAAGGTACCTCAGGAATACTAATTTTCCCGGAAGAGTCAAGCCACAGGATTGAGATGCATTCGTGTATCCGTTGCTCCAGATGTATTGGCGTTTGTCCAATGGGTTTATTGCCTTACCAAATGGTGCAATATGTTGTCAATGATCTATACGATGAAGCTGAAAAAGCTCACATAATGGATTGCATGGAATGCGGATGCTGCGTATATACATGTCCGGCAGGAAGGCCAGTGTTAGATTATATGCGTCTGGGCAAAAACAGAGTTGGTAATATTATCAGAAACAGGGTAAAAAATTAATATGAGCTTACTAACGGTATCGGGATCCCCTCATGTACATGCCCGACAGGATGTAAAATCCATAATGTATGGGGTTGTAATTGCAATGATTCCTGCAATATTAGCTTCAATTTACTTTTTTGGACTTGATTCAGCAAGGGTTCTGTTAATTTCAGTCATTTCGTGCATTTTCTTCGAATGGTTAATCCAGAAGTATTTGTTAAAAGGGCCACTGACTATCACTGATGGTTCTGCATTAGTCACAGGTGTTCTTCTGGCATTTAATGTACCTTCCAACTTACCTGCTTATATGATAATTTGCGGAGCATTAGTAGCTATAGCAATTGCAAAAATGTCATTTGGCGGATTGGGAAAGAATCCATTCAATCCTGCTCTAATTGGTCGTGTGTTCTTATTGATATCATTTCCTGTTGAGATGACTACCTGGCCAATACCAACACCTTTATTTGGAGCTGATGTGGTTGATGCAATTACAGGGCCGACTACTCTCGGAATGTACAAAGAGGGTATGATGGCCGGTAAATCAGTATCACAAATAATTTCGTCTGCCGGATTTCCCGGTATGATTAACGATCTGACGGGTTCACAGGGAGGCTCGCTGGGAGAGGTTTCTGCAATAGCTTTATTGATTGGTGCTTTGTACATGTTTTTCAAGAAGATTATCACATGGCATATACCTGCTGCTTATTTAGGGACTGCATTAATTTTTTCGACAATCCTGTGGTTAATTAATCCAGAAGGATATCTTGATCCGGCAATTACTTTGCTTTCAGGTGGGCTGTTACTAGGAGTTTTCTTTATGGCAACTGATATGGTGACAACCCCAATGACATATACAGGTCAGATAATATTTGGAATAGGAGCAGGGATATTGACTATACTTATCCGAAATTGGGGTGCTTATCCCGAAGGAGTTTCATTTGCAATTCTGATTATGAATGCAGTAACTCCATTAATAAACAGAAGTTTTAAACCAAAACGATTTGGTGCAGAACAGATAAAATCCTCAGTTAAAATAACTCAAAACGCTTAAGATTATGGCAAAGGCTGAATCATCGCTCAGAAATATGGTATTATCGTTATTCGGAATATCACTTGTAATGTCAGCAGCGCTGGGTTTTGTGTACAATGTGACAAAAGAACCAATAGAGAAAGCCATAAAAGAAAAAGAGGTTAGAGCTATAAAAGAGGTGCTGCCACCATTTGACAATGATGCTGTTTCAACAGCAGTTGATATTGAAGGCATTGTGTTCTTTAAAGCAACTAAAGAAGGACAAGAAGTAGGATATGCTGCTAAAACCTTTACTGAAAAAGGATATAGTGGAAGATTTGATTTAATGGTAGGTTTTCTTCCGGATGGAAAGATTAATAACATAGTAGTACTTCAGCAAAAAGAAACACCGGGATTGGGAAGTAATATGGTAAATCCAAAGTTTCGAGACCAGTTTCTTAATGTAAATATTGGAAGATTGAAGGATGGAGTGATTAAAGTGAAAAAGGATGGTGGTACAATTGATGCGATATCTGCTGCCACAATCACATCAAGAGCTTATTGTGACGGATTGCAAAAAGCTTACGATATTTTCAAAGCAAATTTCATGAGGCAGAGTGATTCAACTGAAACAGAATTATGATAATGAAGAAGAAGGAGTAGAACAATGAAAAACTTAAAATTCCTGACTGAGGGATTAGTTAAATCAAATCCCACTTTTGTCCTTGTTCTTGGTACATGTCCAACACTTGCTGTGACTACAGCTGCAATAAATGGATTAGGAATGGGTGCTGCAACTACATTTGTACTCGTATGTTCTAATCTTCTGGTTTCTATTCTGAAAAATCTGATCCCTGATAAAGTACGTATAGCCGCATTCATTCTGATTATCGCTACGTTTGTAACTATTGTTGACCTGGTCATGAAAGCATATACCCCTGATCTTTATAAGACATTGGGTATTTTCATACCTCTGATTGTAGTAAACTGTATCATCTTAGGCAGAGCTGAAGCTTTTGCACAAAGCAATAAGATTATCCCCTCAATCCTTGATGGTTTAGGAATGGGAATAGGTTTCACTCTGGCCATCACATTAATTGCCGGTATCAGAGAATTACTCGGTAACGGATCAATTTTCGATGTCAAGTTAGTGGGAGATAATGTGTCAACAATACTGCTATTCATACTTCCACCTGGGGCATTCATTACATATGGATATTTGATTGCAATAATGAACAGGTTGAGAGCAAAGTATAATTACTAGATAACTTCATTGCTATGGAATATATCAGCATCATATTATTAGCATTACTTGTCAATAATGTAGTATTAGCTCAGTTTTTAGGTATATGCCCATTCTTAGGTGTATCAGGTAAAATTTCTACCTCACTGGGTATGGGTGCCGCAGTCGTTTTTGTAATGGCATTGGCAAATTTGGTTACCTATCTAATCCAGAATTTTATACTGGTACCATTAGGTGTAGAATTCATGCAAACTATCACTTTTATTCTCATTATTGCATCTTTAGTTCAAGTTGTCGAGATTGTACTCAAGAAAGCAGCACCGTCACTTTACCAGGCACTGGGTATTTATTTACCACTCATTACTACAAATTGTGCAGTGTTAGGTATAGCAATACTTGCAGTTCAAAAAGAATACACTTTAGTGGAGAGTGTTGTTTATTCTAGTGCTACAGCTGTAGGATTTACATTTGCATTAATTTTGATGGCCGGTATTAGAGAACAACTTGAATTACTTGGAATACCAAAAGGTATGAAGGGATTTCCATTAACTCTGATTATTGCCGGTATGCTTTCAATGGCCTTTATGGGTTTTGCCGGTTTAGTTAAGTAAGATAATATGGAGCTTAGTTTTGAATCATTCATTAGGAGATATCCACAGGAAGTAATTGAGAATGCATCTCTTGTCAGGGAACTCATTTTGAGTAAGTTTGGGCATATTGATGAAATAATTGATCAAAGTGCTGCAATTGTTGGATATAATTTTGGTCCCGGATACAAGAATACAATCTGTACCATAATTCCATCACAAAAGACTATTAAGTTAGGTTTTAACCATGGATCATTAATCAATGATCCGGAAGGCATGCTCACAGGCACAGGTAAAGTACATAAATATGTCGTGATTAATGATTTCTATAACCAACAGGAATATTTAGTATATCTCTTAGATGAGGCATTTAAACTCTGGAGATCAAGATGATTAATTGTGATTCTGTCTTATTATAGATGGAAATTCAGCCAATTATCTAATTTATTTATTCTTTCTTAGCATTTGGTAATCAAGATAGTAAATAACCTTTAAGCTGAGGTTATTTATCTGGGGAGAGTTTATCATTCTATCGAAATTCTTTATGTAATTCATTGAATACAATGGGTTCTCATCTTCAATAGCATTTTTCCAAACGACATTAATCATGCTGCCGGGTGAGAATTCCCATCCAAATACAAGATCTACGTTGAATGAATTATAGTTGTAATTATAACTATCAGTTATGTTATAGTGCTTGAAAAAAGCAGTCGGATTAAGTGCTCCTGCATCATCAAGGTAAAGGAAATCGCTATAATCGGCTTTCTGCCAGTAATGCCTGATCCACATTGAAAGTGAGAGCTTGTTAGTAAACTTATACTCTCCCGAGATTGAATTAATCATGGTTTGAATATCCCTAATCCCAAAGTAAATGGTATCATTATAATAGCTTGCCGGAACATATGGTGTGTAGACGAAACCTTTATCATCTTTGCCAAACTGTAATTCAAACTGAGGTATTAATTTAAACCGGTTGCTGAACCTGATAATTGGTTTTAAGCTGTAATAACTCCAAATGGTTGCATCACTTTCACTCAGCTCAATATCTCCGTCTAAAGCAAGAACTTTTCGATAGTCAGATGAAAAACTAAGGGATAATTGTTCATAACCGGGAGTTACCCAATATCGTCCCAATCTCCTGGGTTCATAGTAATCATACCTGTCGAATGGTGAATATGCAACTCCTCCCCAAACCGATAAGTAATTGGTAAATGTTGTATTGAAGCGGTAAGTAAAAACTGTGTTAACGTTTTTATGTGTAGAGATTTTCTCTTCCCTGAATAAGTTAATACTCTGGTAAAAATATCTGAATATTCCGAACGGTTTAAAGATGTTGTATCCAATCGTAAGTCCTCTATCAAGCCAGTCATTTGTTAGATTTACTCCTAACTCATTTTTGTCATATCGTTTATCCATATAAATCTGATAGAGACTAAATCGAAATTTACCTTTGATTTTAGTAAATTCAAGATTGTAGTGTATACCCGGTTTATCTTTCTGATTATCATCTTCAACACTTTGCAAGGGTTGCGTGATCGAAGACATACTGATGTCAAATTTCAACTGGTAGGTATTCGACTTTTCGCCTAATTTAAATCCTCCTCCAGCAACATTTGCTTTCTTCCAACCATCGGGTCTTGAAACATTAGTATTTATCAAATAGACAGAAGAGTTGTTACGCAGGTTCTGATCAAGAACAAGAATATTATAATTTGTTAGTGGATCAGTAAGCACCTTCCTTTCATTTTGGAGGCTATCAGTTATCACGGCATAAGTATTACCGGTGACTGCATTAAACACTCCTATTCCTAATCCTGAAGGCGTACGTCCTGAAAGCTTAGCCGCGTTTATCAGGTTAGATGAATGAGGGTTTTTAACCATTGATTCTCCAGGTTGAATAGAATCATAGGCAGAATAATATCCTAGAGGAACATGTCCTATTCTTCGTGAATAGAATAAACTTCCTTTTTGAAACAGGTCAGTTCCTTCATTGAAAAAGGGTCTGTTTTCATCGTAGACAATTTCAAAAGGAGAGAGGTTTTTTTCAATCTCATCTGATTGCACCTGGCTGAAGTCGGGCAAAAGTATCATATCGAAAGTGAAGCTTTCGTTTAATCCCCATTTTACATCCATACCTCCATTGTATGTAGTACTATATCCATTATTAGCCAAGCCTTCGTGACTATCATGCTGAACAGAAGCAGATAAATAAGGTAAGACTGAAAGTCTGAGTGGAGGGTCTATACCTATAAGACCCTTAAGAGTACCCCAATAGTTAAGAATATTATCAGCATCTTTTGGTTCAAGTGACCAATAATCATCTTCCCTGTTGCGACGAATGCCTCTTACTATTTGCATTCCCCATTCCTGTGATTCAACAGCAGGAAATCGTAATGCTGAGTAAGGAATTTTTAACTCAGCAACCCAACCTTCGTCGGTTATTTTTACTGCACTAGCCCAAACAGCGTCGTATGTTTCATCAACAAACCGGTTATCGATTTGTACACCCGAAGCGGTGATCATGAATTGATAGGCATCCTGTTTGTTATTGTAAGTATCAAATCCAATTGCAAAGAAATCAGCATTTAAATCATCGTTATCTCTTACCCCGAGTTCACGTTTGATGCTGTCAGGTGAAGAATCAAACATTGTGGCTCCAATGTATAGTGCCTTATTATCATAGATAATTCTGACATCAGTTTTGAATCGGGGAGGAGCATCAAAGACAGGGTCCTTTTGCCTGAAATCAGTGATGGCATTTGATTGGGACCATATAACTTCATCAAGCACCCCGTCAATTGATGGAGTTTCATCTACCCTTACTGCCTGAAAAACAGGGTACTTAGAATCACTCTGTGAGACTGCTATGTTATAAAAGTATAATAACAATAGCATGATAGTAAATGTGGTTTTCCTCATCATGTAACAAAGATAAGGATCAATGAATACACTGTATATCACTAGATATTTTTTTTTAAATTAGAATCTTTTTAACACTTGATATCGGGTATTATTTTTGAACCTGTTTTTGTTGGCTAAATAGTTGAACAATGGATAATTATGAGACTATACTGTATAAGAGAGCTTATTTGCTGAGCATTTTTACAATCGTGTATAATATTGCAGAAGGAGTAGTATCTGTTGCCATTGGTTTGGCGGACGAAACCCTTGCCTTGTTTGGTTTTGGTGTGGATAGTATTATTGAAGTGATGTCAGGGCTTGGAATTGCTGTAATGATAGTTAGGATGAGAAAAAATCCTTCGAGTGAACAATCTCAATTTGAAACTACAGCACTGAAAATTACCGGTACAGCTTTCTATCTGCTATCGTTAGGGTTGTTAGCCGGTATAATAATAAATATCATTACTAACCATAAGCCGGAAACAACATTCTGGGGTGTTGTCATTTCAGTAATATCTATATCAGTAATGTATTGGTTAATGAATGCAAAGAAGAAAACCGGAGAGAAATTAGATTCTCAACCAATTATTTCGGATTCCAATTGTACCAAAGTTTGCGTTTATATGTCAATAGTCCTGCTTGCGTCAAGTCTCATTTATGAATTGACCGGTTTTGCTTATTCTGATGCAATCGGAGCTGCAGGTTTGATATGGTTTTCATTTTCGGAAGGGAAGGAAGCATTTGAAAAGGCTTCACTATCGGGTACTGTGAAATATTAATTAAGAAGGAAATGAATTATCTTTGACTGCAAATTCAGAATTATGCCACTCGACACTATAATTGAACTTAAAAGTCTAAATGTTTACCAACGAAACATACTGGTTTTGTCGGATGTCAACCTTACAATCGATAAAGGGGAGTTTGTTTATTTAATCGGTAAGACTGGTACAGGAAAGAGCAGCCTTTTGAAAACACTATATGCTGAATTACCTGTGACTGAAGGTGAGGCAGAAGTGGCAGGCTATAATTTATTTAAGCTGAAAAAAAAGGATGTACCTTATCTAAGGAGGAAGATGGGTATTGTATTCCAGGATTTTCAATTACTTCACGACCGCAGTGTAAATGACAATCTCTTATTTGTAATGAAAGCAACAGGATGGAAGAATAAAGCACTTATGCAGGAGAGGTTAGAAGATGTTCTGGAAAAGGTTGGGCTAAAAACAAAAGGCTTTAAGATGCCATATCAACTATCAGGAGGAGAGCAGCAGCGCGTTGCTATTGCCCGTGCTCTAGTTAATGATCCTGAGCTTATTTTAGCTGATGAGCCTACCGGTAACCTTGATCCTGAAACATCAGCAGGTATCATGTCATTGCTTATTGAGATCAGTAAAACGGGCAGGGCAGTCTTAATGGCTACTCATAACTATGCATTAATGGAGAGATTCCCATCTCGTACATTAAAATGTGAAGACGGCAAAGTATTATCGGTTGAAAATAATATCGATCATCCTGTCGGAGTTGATATTATTTGAGAAATTTCGCTGAAGTACTTCTTCACGTTGGGTAATAATATCAGCAGTAAAATTCATATCGACAACGTTGCTGATAATCTTGCGAAGTTCTGAGGCACTATTACCTATTATACAAAGCTCTTCAAGATTAGTTCCATTAAGCATAGTTGAATTTACTATACAAAATCTTCCTTTATATAAGGTATTGAGTAACTTAAGTTTCAAACCGGAAGCCTGGAATGTTACGAGTATATTGGCTTGTGCTTCCTGCATCAATCTGAATATCGTCTCATCGTCAGGATTGCTGATTATCTCAATGTTCTTGTTCTTAGCAGCTAGTTCATTGATTGTTTTTGGAGGATTCATTCCTGCTATGATCAATTTGTAGGGACTGTTTGAAAAAACTTTTTTAATCAGGAATGATGCAGCAGTTTCGTTTTCAGGAACTTCAATATTGCCATGGTAAAGAAAGTAATTCCCTTTTCCTTCAAGTGAAGTCACTTTATCGTTAGGATGAAAGCTTGGAAGGAAATATACCTGGTGTTTTGGGAATTTTTTATGAAGATAATCAGCGTCACCTTGTGAAACAGCTAACATAATGGTAGCATGCCTGAGTTTCTTCTGGAACAGTCTTAATTTAACACTTTCCATAAGGAAGTATGCTTTTTTCCCCAAATTATGCTCTGCTTTGAACAGATGATAGTAGTATTGATGTTCAATGTTGCTTTCCCTATATACTAATACACGATCTTTTAATCGTTGATCATCAATATAATAGCAAGAATGAAGTCCCTCAAACAGAATTGGATACTTATCTTTTAAAAGATTTTCAATCATTTGAGGTGACCTACGGCTATTAACTATGTAAGGTTGGATACTAAAGGCAGATTTTAAACCTGTTAACCTGGGATAATAATTAACTGACTCACAAAACATTTCTAATTCTGGAGCTCTATTTCTACCAGGGTACTCAATTATATGAAGATGAAGCTTAATACCTTTATTATGAAGTTCTTTAATCTTATAGAATACATCAATTACCCCACCATAATTTGGTGGATAAGGAACATCAAATGAGACTATATGTAAGTGGTGCTCAGACATATTTTATGTAAACCTGTTTGAGTATTTTTTCTTCATTTTCCCAATTAAGCTCGCCAGCAGCTTTCTTAAGGTTTTCTTCCAGTTTAACCTTCAGATTGTTTTCGATCATAAAAGCGATCTTTTGGGCAATATGCATAGGATCATGACTTTCAATTGTTATGCCAACATTGTATTTATCTATTATCTTTTTAATCTCCGGTAGGGGGGAAGCAAGTACTGGGGTACCTGCATGAATATAATCAAATAACTTATTTGGAAGACTATACCGATAATTAATATTTGTGTCTTTATCCAGTGTCAATCCTATTTCGGCTGCTGCAGTATACTTCATGAGTTCCTTGTAAGGCTTCTTAGGTAAGAATTGAACCTTATCTGAAAGTTTATGCTCATTTACCATATCTTTAAGAAGCCCGATTACGTCACCTCCACCTATGATCAGCAATACTGCATTTTCAATATGCTTCATGGCAAGAATTGCTTCTTCAGCACCTCTCTGAATATTAATACCCGCACCCTGCAATATGATAAGATGCTT
The DNA here is from genome assembly GCA_023441805.1 of Bacteroidota bacterium. Lineage (GTDB taxonomy): Bacteria > Bacteroidota > Bacteroidia > Bacteroidales > Lentimicrobiaceae > Lentimicrobium. The sequence goes on along the minus strand of JAEZNO010000016.1, from coordinate 18,836 downwards.
ATTTGGGTTAATTCCTAAATCAATACCATTTAGTTGAGGTTTTTCAGTCAATTGTTTAGGAACGTTTCTTACAATATGAAGAGTCTTATTGTATTCATTGAAATATAAATTTGCAATTGACTCATTTACAGTAATTATATTCTCGAGTTTGGGAAAGATGAATTTTTCAATAGATTTCCAAATGCGTTGAACTCCCGGGCGATTCACTAATTCAGGGGTTCCAGTATAATATTCATGGCTATCATAAACCAATGGGATTCGCTTTACCTTATGAACCACATAATTTGACAATAATGTGTCGAGATCATTTGATACTAGTAAGTTAACACGATGAAATAAAAGATAGATCAGAAGCCTTATGTTATATTCTGCATAGAAAAGCGGTCCTTTTTTAAACAAAAGCTTCATTCTATGTGTGTTGTAAATTCGGGAGACAGGAAGGCTATCGGGTAATGATCGTCCAACAAGAACGACAGAAAAATTCATTGATGTAAGGGTACTACATACTCTATCAACCCTTTGGTCGGTACTTAAATCATTTGTTACCGAAACGATGACCTTTTTCAATTCCCTTTAATCCTCTGGAGAATGCAAAAATACTATTTTTGTCTAATGGAAAAGAATACTAGGCTTGCAATAGAAGAGAATGTCGATCTGAGCCATTATAACACATTCAGAGTAAATGCCAGAGCTAAACATTTAGTAAGGCTGGAATCGGAAGATGAATTGCCTGATATTTTAAGATATGCGGCTGATTACAAAGGTAAGGTGCTTTTTCTTGGTGGAGGCAGTAATATGCTTTTCACTGAAGATTGGGATGGACTAATAATTAAGATTGAAACTAAAGGTATCGAGGTGCTTGATGAAGATGAGGATTGTGTATATGTACGTGCTCAGGCGGGTGAAGAATGGAATGATCTTGTAAATTACTGTGTAGCAAAAGGGTATGGTGGCATTGAAAACCTTAGTTTAATACCAGGTACTGTTGGGAGTAGTCCTGTTCAAAATATTGGTGCTTACGGTGTTGAGCTAAAAGATGTCTTTTATATGCTTGAAGCAGTATCAATCAAGACAGGCGAGTTGAGGGAATTTTATAGAAACGAATGTCAGTTTGACTACAGATACAGTGTTTTTAAAGGAGTGTATAAAGGTATTTATTTGATATTATCAGTTACCCTCAAACTCAATAAGAAACCCCAATTAAATGTATCATACGGAGCTTTAGAGGACGAAATTAAACGACTTAACCTGCCATTTACAATAGATTCTGTGAGTAAGGCTGTAGTAAACATCAGGAGGTGCAAATTACCAGACCCTGAGATATTAGGAAATGCCGGCAGCTTTTTTAGAAATCCGGTTGTCTCAACTGAGGAATTGGAAAGATTGAAAGTTAATCATCCTGATATAAGGTATTTTAAAGTGGAAGATGGATATAAGCTGGCAGCGGGTTGGCTAATAGAGAATTGTGGATGGAAAGGATACAGGGAAGGAGATGCCGGAGTACATCAAAACCAGGCTTTAGTACTTGTAAATTACAATAAGACAACAGGTATAGATATAAAAAACCTTTCAGAGAAAATTGCTCAATCAGTATTTGAGAAATTTGGTGTTCAACTTGAACCTGAAGTAAATATCTTTTAGTTCGATTGCAATACTTTCTCTATTGAATTCCAGAGCCTTTCAGCTGATTTGTCCCATGTAAACATTTCAGCTCTTTCAAATCCTTTCTGCTTTAAATCTTCCCGCAGTTGATTATCCTGTGAAAGCTTAAGCATAGCATCAGCTATATCATCTGGTTTAAACGGGTCTACTGTGATTGCTGCATTTCCTGCCACTTCAGGCATTGATGTGACATTTGATGTAATAACGGGAGTTCCGCATCTAAAGGCCTCTACGATAGGAATACCAAATCCTTCAAAATAAGAAACATAGGTTAGTGCCAATGCGGACCCCATTAAGTCTTTAATTTTCTCAACCGGTAGTCGGCCTGTGAAAATGATATCCTGACGGAATTTAAGACTGTTGTATGCCTGATCAATTTCTTTAACCCACCATTTTTTAGCACCGGTTACTACCAACTTAACATTAAGGTCTGACTTTGCCCTGAAAAGATCATATGCTTTGAACAGGTTAATTAGATTCTTTCTAGGATGAAGAGAACCAATGAAGTAAAAATAGGGCATTCCACTTGTAAGTGACGATTTTACATAGTCCTGCTTTTCCTGACTTACCGGTGAGTAAATTTCATTAGCGCCATTATAAACAACATCTATTTTTTCCGGAGAAACATTATACAGCTTTATGATGTCATTTTTTGAGAATTCAGAAACGGTGGCAATTCGGTCGGCTTTGGCTGCAAACTTGGGGAAGAACTTTCTATAATACCATCTCTCAGAAAATGGAACATCCTGTGGGTAATGCTCAAAGTTAAGATCATGAAAAACAGTAAGCGTTTTGACCCTGGATTTTAGTGTAATATACCCATCAGGTGAAAGAAACAAATCGGGTTTAAGCTTATTTAAAATGCCGGGAACTGAATACTGAAACCACAAATAATACAGAAAAGGATGCCTGGCCTGAGGTGAAATAATGATGGGTGTTATGTTATCAGAAAAAATAAACTCCTCATCAAATGGACGATCGAACAAGAAAAAGAAATGATGTTCGGGATGTAGTCTTGTAATCCTTTTCAATGTCTCGTAAGTAAACCATCCTATGCCTTCAAGCTTACCCTTAAGTAATAATCTTGTATTTACTGCTATCTTCAATATATTCAGGTCGAACTTTTGCAGTTCTGATAAATGGTTAATTGTGTTAAATAAGTTCTAAATTTGCGCAAATTTAATATTTATTAGGAACGTACCGGATTCAGAAAGTAATTCATTATTTCTGAATAAAAGGCAGCCTTAGTTTTTATGCAACGAAAATTTCTGGCAAATCTAAGCTTCTTGTTGCTGCTCAACCTGATTATCAAACCGGTTTGGATATTTGGTATTGACCTTACTGTACAAAATACTGTAGGAGCCGAAGCGTACGGTTTTTATTTTACGCTTTTCAACTTTTCATTTTTATTCAATATTCTGTTTGATTTTGGAATTACAAACTTCAACAACAGGAATATTGCGCAGAATACCCAATTGTTGAATAAACACTTCTCAAGCATTGTTATTCTAAAACTATTACTTGGGATTCTGTATTTCATTGTAACATTCCTTGCTGCCGTTATTTGGGGATACAGAGGTAAAGAACTTTATCTGCTTCTTTTCCTTGGGATTAACCAATTCCTCATCTCATTTATCCTTTACTTGAGATCAAATGTATCAGCATTGCTATTCTTTAAAACTGATAGTATATTATCAGTTCTCGACAGAATAGTAATGATAGCCATATGCAGTGTACTTTTATGGAGTGGGATAGTAAAAACGCCATTTAGGATTGAGTGGTTTGTATATGCTCAAACCATTGCCTATTTGATTACTTTCCTGGTTGCGTATGTTGTTGTCATAAAGAAAGCATCATTCAAACGGTTAAAATGGAACTATCCATTTTTTCTGATGATTTTAAAGCAGAGTTTCCCTTATGCTCTGTTGGTGTTATTGATGACATTTTACAATAAGATTGATACCGTAATGCTAGTCAGGTTAATTGAAGGTCCGGCAGGTAAAATTCAATCAGGTATTTATGCTCATGGGTATCGATTACTTGATGCGGTTAATAGTTTTGCTTTTCTGTTTTCAATGTTATTACTGCCTTTATTTGCCAGGCTAATTAAGACTGGGTCAGGTATAGATAAGATAATCAATATGTCGTTCTCTATATTGTTTGTTTTATCGGTTATTGTAACTGCAGTTTCGGTTGTCTTCAGGTATCCGATAATGGATTTGTTATATGATTATCATATTGCTGAGTCGGCCAGATTATTTCCTGTTTTAATGGCATGCTTTGTTGCCATTTCCACTTCTTATGTTTTTGGTACTTTACTAACAGCAAATGGAAATTTAAAGCAATTGAATTATCTAGCTGCATCAGGGATGGTACTAAATATTGCATTAAACGTAATATTAATACCCAAATATGCAGCTTACGGATCAGCCTGGGCGAGCCTGATTACCCAAAGTATAATCTCAGTTTTACAGATTATTCTGTCAGTCCGTCTACTTCATGTCAAAGTGCGTTATTCCTACCTTTTAAAGCTATTGTTATTTGTCATAGGGGTAATTATTTGTGGTAACATCATGCCATTGCTTGATTTTAACTGGATAGCAAGTATGGCACTTATGGTTGCAGGTTCAGTGGTGATAGCTGCAATATTAAGGTTGTTAAATATCGGTTACTTTATTGATGTATTAAAGGGTAAGGTTAATTAGCATAAATCCTTATTAAATCAGGTGTTTATTAGGGGCGAATCCACTGTGTTAATGAAAAATATTTATCTTTGGCAACTTATAAATTTACTCAGCTAAGAAAAACATGTCGAAAGATAATTTGCGGGATTTAAAAGATTTCGACTCCTCAAGTCTCGGATTATTTTTTTATGCCTGGAGAAAGCATCTTCTCATAATTGGAGCTGCAGCTTGTTTATTATCCATTTTTTTTTCTTCTCCACTGTTTATAACGCCATTATACAAATCATCCGTCATCTTGTTTCCGGTTTCAAGCAATTCGGTTTCAAAGGCGTTATTAACTGATCAACCTACATCAAAATCGGATATTTTGGAATTCGGGGAGGATGAGCAAACCGAACAGATGCTTCAGATACTCAGCTCAGGAGTCATCCGCGATAAGGTGATTAGCAAGTTTAATCTGATGGAGCATTATGGTATCAATCCAAAGTCAAGATTTAAATACACCAATCTCTATAAGAGGTACGAGAACAATATTACTTTCCGCCGTACCGAGTTTATGGCAGTAAAAATTACTGTTCTTGACCATGATCCTCAGTATGCAGCCGATATAGCCAATACAATTTCTGACCTGCTGGATTCTACTAAAAACGCTATGCAAAAAGAGCGTGCCATGAAAGGTTTCAGGATTGTTGAAAAGGAATATTTACAATTACAGCGTGAGATAGCTGATATGGAGGATTCATTAAAGAAGATACGCGAAATGGGCGTCTTTGACTATGAGACTCAATCAGAAATGATGAATCAGCAACTGGCTATTGAAATTGCTAAGGGGAATCAAAGAGGAATAGATGCATTGAATAAAAAACTCGAAGTTCTTGCTCAGTATGGTGGAGCTTATGTTTCAATTCGTGATCAGCTTGAGCACGAAAAAAAACAACTCAGCTATCTTAAAGCACGATACGAAGAAGCTAAAGTTGATGCTACCGAAAATCTTCCCCAGAAATTTGTTGTTGAGTCAGCATATAAAGCTGAGAAAAAATCATACCCTATAAGGTGGGTGATAGTTGTTATATCTGTTTTCTCAACACTACTTATTTCAGTTTTAGTAATTATATCAGTTGAAAAACTATCAAATAAAGGCATAAAGGGGAGATTATCACCTACTAAGAAACAAGATATTTATTCAGAATAAAAGAGAGCCTAAAATGGAAAATTACTTCAATAACCAAAGCCTGATGAAAATATTCCTGAAATGGAAATGGCATCTGTTAATCATCGCAGTATCTGCCGGTATTTTGGGAGCTATTTTTTCATCATCTTTCTTTATTACACCGAAGTTTAAGTCATATGCATTGGTCTATCCTTCAAACATAGCGCCATATTCTGATGAAAGTGAATCGGAACAGATGCTGCAATGGCTCCAGTCGAGGGATATTAAAGATAGCATTATAAATAAGTTCAACCTTAGTAAACACTATAAGATTGACTCTAACTACAAGTACTTTTATTCAACAATGTTATACTTGTATAACCAGAATGTAAAGATCAATAAAACCCAATGGGAATCAATTGAAATTGAAGTTACTGATAAAGATCCTCAGGTTGCTTATGAGATGGTTAATTCAATAATTGACTATTGCAATCTTAAAGTCAGGGGCATTCATAGAGGAAAGTACATTGAAGTTGTAAATAGTTTAGCATGGACACTTAATGAAAAGAAGCGCGAACTTGACAGTATTGAAAGTGCACTAAAGGTGTTACGTGAAAACTATGGATTATTTGATTATGAAAGCCAGGCTAAAGAGATAATGAGAGGTTATCTCAAGACTTACGATGGTTCATCCGCATCCAGGTCTAATGAAGAAGTGGCTAAAATGAAAGCTAATTTTGAAGAAAAATCAGGTGAGCTAGCAGTTTTGACTCAAAGGCGTGAAGATGTGCTTGGCATTTACACTGAATTTCAGCTGAAATATGATATGGCTCTGTATGATGCTGAGAAGAATTTTACATACCTGAACATAATTACCAGTCCCACAGTTGCTGATAAAAAGGCTTATCCGGTCAGGTGGTTAATCGTAGTTTATTCTATAGCTGCATCTCTTTTCTTTTCTGTAGTAGTAATATCGATTAAGGAAAATCGAAAAATAAAAAAGGCAGTAGCCGATTTAACTAACGTTGAATAACATTTTTAAATCAGGTTTATCTAATTTGACTAAAGCTAAAGTCAAATGGTTCTACTTACTCAGTGGATTGTTTATTCTACTGAACAGCCTTCTTATTGTTAAAGAATTATACCTTGGAATTTTTATTCCTATACTGATAATTATCGCGCTGATGTACATTTTCTGGCTCGATAAATTGCTACTTTTTATTGTTTTCCTTACTCCTTTAGCTGTAAATATTGCCGATAGGGAGATGGGAATAGGGATTTCTATTCCTACAGAACCCTTGTTGGTAGGAATTCTCATAATATTCCTGCTTAAGACTCTATTTAATGGTCATTATGACAAAAGAATATTGAATCATCCCGTATCATGGACAATATATCTTAGCTTGATTTGGATACTTATAACAAGTATCACAAGTGAGTTGCCCATTGTTTCCTTTAAGTTTCTTCTTGCCAGATTATGGTTTGTAATACCGTTTTATTTTCTTGGAGTTGTTTTGTTTAAGAATCCGAAGAATATTACAAATTTTAATTGGTTATATGTCCTGTCGCTGGCAATAGTCATTATTTATACTACGTATCACCACAGTCATTATGGGTTTGCTGAAGAGCAGGGCCATTGGGTAATGAAACCATTTTATAATGATCATACAGCATACGGCGGAATACTTGCATTTTTCCTTCCGGTTTTTGTTGGTTACATGTTTAATTCAGCAAGGTCGCGTACCAATAGATTATTTGCTGGGATATTTGCAGTTCTGTTATTAATCGCCTTGTACCTTTCTTACAGTCGCGCTGCCTGGGTGAGTGTTGCTGCAATCATCATTATTGCAGCCCTTATTGTCTTTAAGATAAAGATGCGATGGATACTAATTACATTGACTGCCATGATTGCATCATTTTATGTCTTCCAGTATGAGATATTGTACATCTTGGAGAAAAATAAGCAAGACTCGTCAGAGAACTTTATTGAGCATGTTCAATCGATATATAATATATCATCTGATGCCTCTAATCTTGAGAGGATAAACCGTTGGCAATCTGCATTCAGGATGTTCAACGAAAGACCTATATTTGGATGGGGCCCAGGTACTTATCAATTTGTGTATGCTCCATTCCAACGTTCACAGGAGCGAACAATTATTAGTACAAATGCTGGTGATTTAGGAAATGCTCATAGTGAGTACATCGGACCTTTGTCTGAACAGGGAGTGCTCGGATTGGTATTCATTATTGCAATGATTTCTACTGTTATTTATACCGGAATCAGAGTATATCGACAGGCAGTTAACAAGGAAATCAGGTTATTCAGTTTGATCTCAGTGCTTTCATTATGCACTTATTTCGTACATGGATTTCTAAACAACTTTCTTGATACAGACAAGGCGTCTGTTCCTTTTTGGAGCTTCATTGGGATGATTGTGGCCATGGATTTATACCACAAGAAAAGGAAATCGCTGGATTATAAGGAAGAGCCTTTCCTCGAAGAATCATTCGAGCAAGAATAGGTGTATTAACATAATAAGACATTAACAAAAAAGGCCGTCCCCACATGGGGCGACCTTTTTTGTTAGCACAAGAAAAAGGCTGTCATTTTCGGACAGCCTTTTTATGATTGATTACTCAGTTACTTGTATGTAAATCAGTTACTGAATATTATCTTAACTTCTGTATAATAGATGGGAGTGATCGAAGAGCCGCCAATTCTCTCCATTTCTTTCTGGCTTCTTCAACAGGTACCCCGAAATAAGTTTTGCCACCGGGGATGCTTTTATCGACCCCTGAAGTTGCCAAAACAATTGCTCCTTTGCCAATAACCAAATCTTTATTGACTACAACCTTTCCCCATAATAAAACATCATCCTCTATCCTTGTAACCCCGGCTATAGCACAATGTGAACCAATAAGACAATTCTTTCCGATGTAAGTGTCATGTCCTATCTGAACGTGATTATCCAGTTTGGTACCAAAGTCAATTGTAGTATCTCCCGATACACCTTTATCAATTGCACACAGAGCTCCAATTTCAACATTATCATGAATTACCACTCTGCCACAACTCTCGAACTTTCTGTATCCTTCAGGTTTACGTTGGAAGTAATAGGCATCAGCACCAATAACGGAGCCTGAGTGAATAATTACATTATCGCCAATAACAGTATGATCATAAATGGAAACATTTGCATGTATAATACAGTTTTTCCCAATTATCACATTGTTCCCGATAAATGCATTAGGTTGAATAATAGTCCCTTTACCAATTTGAGCACTTGGGGAAATCATATCATTTGCAGGACTAAAAGGCCTGAATTTCTTAACAAGACTCACATATGCAGCAAAGGGGTCATCATGCAGGATTAGCACTTTGCCATCAGGTGAATCAACTAACTTGTTAATTATGATGAATGTAGCCTTTGAGTTGATGGCTTTATCGTAGTACTTTGGATGATCAACAAAGGTAAGATCACCATTACGAACCATGTGGATTTCATTTAAGCCGGTAACCTGAAGGTTCAAGTCGTTATTTGATACTCCGCCTGTAATTTCAGTTATTGTTCTTAGGCTGACGGAAGGTATTAGGTCCATGTACAGGTATATTAAAAAACCGGACGAGAGTCCGGTTTGGTTAAATATTATTTTACTCTTTCGTAGTAGTCTCCGGTACGAGTATCAACCCTTATCTTTTCACCCTCATTGATAAAGAGCGGAACATTAACTATAGCTCCTGTATCAACTGTAGCTTGTTTCAGAGTATTAGTTGCGGTATCACCTCTGAGTCCCGGCTCAGTATAGGTTACTGTCAATTCAACAAAAGGAGGAAGATCACATGACAGAGGAGTTTCTGTTTCAGCATGGAACATTATTTCAACTCCTTGACCCTCTTTAAGGAATTGAGGAGCAGTGATGAGTGATTCTTCAATTGATACCTGGTCAAAGGTTTCGCTATGCATGAAATTGTATCCGGTATCATCCTTATATAAAAACTGATAAGGGCGTCTTTCAACACGTGCAACATCAATTTTTACACCGGCACTAAAGGTATTAGGAATAACCTTTCCGGTTTTAAGGTTTCTGAGTTTTGTTCTTACAAAAGCGGCACCTTTACCCGGCTTCACATGTTGGAATTCAACAACAGAATAAAGATCACCATTAAACTCAATGCAAAGCCCGTTTCTAAAATCAGCGGTAGTTGCCATAATTTTTTCTATTTTTTTAGGGTGCAAAAATAATAATTTATCTCAATCATCAAACAGTGAATGCGATAGCAATGCAAAGTTTTATATGATGAAACTCTTAGCAGGTTCAATCAATGAAATGTTAGAATAGCAGAAGGGTGGGATCTGTTTCCGGTATAGTCTTGTGGTCTTCCAGATTAATAATCTGATTGCAGAAGCTATATTCGTACTCAACTGAATTTGAGCTGACAATTACTGTCCTTCCTTTAAGATTACCGGCTACCAACTCATTATACCAGTTTATACCTGCCTGGTCAAGATTAGAGGTAGGCTCATCGAGCAGAATAACAGGTACATCGCTTAGTACTGCAAGTGCCAGCTTGACCCTTTGCTTCATTCCTGATGAGAAATTCCTGATCAACTTACCTGAACTTTTGCCTAATCCGCAAATATCAATGATCTTTTTTGCAGTCAGATTATTTACAAAAGGCTTTAGATTCCCATGAAAAGTAAGCATCTCGGCAAGTGTAAATTCTTCAATCAGCTCAATGTACGGCGCACTTATGGCCATTAGTCTGAATGCATCTTCAGCATTTACAGACTTTTGATTTCTGAAATACTCAATTTTACCAATAGTTGGAGTAGCTGACGACAGGATAATCTGCAGCAGGGTTGATTTTCCTGACCCATTGGCACCTAATATCACTGTTGGTTCTTCAGGAGACAGGGAGCATGAGATATTCGAAAATATCCAATCGGAGTTGTACTGCTTACCTACTTTATCCAACTTTATGGATACCATCTTTGCCGGGTTTCAGGAATAAATAAACTACCATCATTAAGTCTGATGGTAGTTCTGTTAAATACGTTTTTATTAAAGTTGTTTTGAATAACCTTTCATGATGCCTCGACTGGATTTAGAGATGAAAGTTAATATCTCATCTCTTTCAGAAGTAGCAGGAAGATTTGCCTCGATATATTCGCACGCCTGGCTTACGTTTTTACCTTTCAGATAGATATAACGGTAAATATCCTGTATTTCATTAATCTTCTCGCTGGTGAATCCACGACGACGAAGACCAATTGAATTAACTCCAACATACGAAAGTGGCTCACGAGCTGCTTTTGTATATGGCGGAACGTCTTTACGTACTAGTGATCCTCCCGAAATCATCACATGTGCTCCAATATTACAGAATTGATGCACGGCTGAAAGGCCTCCTATAATTGCCCAGTCGTCAACAGTAATATGGCCGGCAAGAGTTGCATTATTTGCAAGAATTACATTGTTTCCGATAATGCAATCATGTGCCACATGAACATAAGCCATTAGAAGGCAGTTATTCCCAACAACAGTTTCATTATTGGCCTTAGTGCCACGGTTTACTGTAACAAATTCTCTGATAACAGTGTTGTCACCTATTCTTACGATAGTCTCCTCATTATTGAATTTTAGGTCTTGAGGAATAGCAGCAATAACAGCACCCGGGAATATCTTACAATTCTTTCCAATTCTGGCACCTTCCATTATCGTAACATTCGATCCTATCCAAGTGCCTTCACCAATCTCAACATTCTTCTCAATATTGACGAAAGGTTCAATAACCGTGTTCTTTGCTATCTTAGCCTGAGGATGGACGTAAGCAAGTGGTTGATTCATATTATTGGTTTTGTTTCCTGACTATTTGAGCCATAAGCTCTGCTTCGGTTGTTATTTTATTTCCAACATAAGATGTACCTCTCATGTGACAGATACCTCTTCGTACTGGAGTAATCAGTTCAAGATGGAAGATGAGCGTATCACCCGGTACCACTTTGTGTCTGAACTTTACATTATCAATCTTAAGGAAGTAAGTGATATAATTTTCAGGATCTTCTACTGAGCTTAATACAAGTATTCCACCTGTTTGAGCCATGGCTTCAAGGATTAAAACTCCCGGCATAACAGGTTCTTCCGGAAAGTGTCCAATGAAGAATCCTTCGTTCATTGATACATTTTTAAGACCAACTACCTCCTTCTCGTTCATTCTCAAAATGCGGTCAACCAATAAGAATGGTGGCCTGTGAGGCAACAACCGTTTTATTTGATTTATATCGTATAATGGAGGTTCATTTGGGTCAAATTTAGGTGCACTGACTTCTGTCTTCTTTGAATGAATATGATGCTTTATAATCTTGGCAAAATGAGTATTGCTGCTATGACCGGGTCGGGTAGCTATAACATGCCCTTTAATGCGTGTCCCTACAAGTGACAAGTCACCAATAACATCCAGTAGTTTGTGGCGAGCCGGTTCGTTGTGAAAGTGCAGTTCCAGATTGTTAATAATTCCCTCCTGAAGCACTTCTACATGTGGTTTGTTGAAGAAGGTTGCCAACCTGTCGAGTTCATCTTTTTCGATAAGGCGATTAACGAACACAATTGCGTTACTCAGGTCACCACCCTTAATCAAATTATGCTGGATAAGGAATTCAAGCTCATGGAGAAATACAAAAGTACGGCAATTGCTTATTTCTGAGGCAAAGTCACTCAAGTCTTCCAGGTGAGCATTCTGAGTGCCGAGGACTTTAGTCTCATAATCAATCATTACTGACAGTTTGTATTTGTCATTAGGCACAAGAAGTAGTTCGGCATTTTTCTTTTCATCGTAATACCTGATTACTTCTTCAACGACAAAATACTCGCGTTCAGCTTCCTGTTCAACTACTCCCACACTTTCAATGGCTTCAACATAGTATCTTGAGCTTCCATCGAGAATAGGTGTTTCGGCACAGTTCAGATCAATCAGTACATTATCAAGATCCATTCCTGTTAGCGCTGCAAGCACATGTTCAATTGTACTGACTCTTGCACCTTTGTACTCAATACTCGTACCCCTTGATGTGTCAACCACAAGATCTGCATCGGCATTAATGACCGGCATATCAGGTAGATCGACTCTTCTGAATTTAAATCCATGATTTTCAGGCGCAGGATTAAGAGTTATTATAACTTCTTTTCCTGTATGAAGCCCTGCCCCTGAGATAGTTACAGGGTTCTTTAGAGTTTTCTGCTTTACTGACATATTGCCGGCAAAATTAGCGTTTTTTTCTTTCTGTGCCTGCTGTAGCCCGATATCCATGATTAGATCACTGATAAGTTACTGATTTTACTTTTATTATGCTTTGCTTTTAAATTCTTTCTCCAGTGTGTTAATACGGTCAACCAGTTTGTTAAAATTGCGGAAATGTACATACGCTTTCCTGTAACTTGAAATGTCAAAAGCTGGACTTCCCATAATAATCGAACCATCAGCAACATCAGTTGAAATTCCCGACTGAGCAGCTATCTTAACATCATTTCCGATATTCAGATGGCCGGTTATACCAACTTGTCCTCCAATCATACAATTTTTACCAATTCTGGTCGATCCTGCTATACCTGTTTGTGCAGCTATCACCGTATTCTCACCTACCTCTACATTATGTGCAATCTGAATCAGATTGTCCAGTTTAACTCCTCTCTTAATTACCGTTGACCCAAGCGTTGCCCTGTCTATCGTGGTATTAGCACCTACTTCAACGTTATCTTCAATAACCACATTACCTATTTGAGCAACTTTTTGATACTGCTCATTATCGTGTGGTACAAAGCCAAAGCCATCTGCTCCTATAACACACCCTCCGTGAATATTACAATTGTTACCAATAGCAGTCCCAATATATAATTTCACTCCTGCATATAGAGTAGTGTTATTGCCGATGGTTGCATTGTCACCTATAAAACACCCCGGAAATATTTTTACTTTATCACCAATGATCACATTTTCGCCAACAACGACAAAATCACCAATGTAACAGTCTGCTCCAATAGTTGCCGATTCAGCAATACTAGCATTTTTCGAAATGCCTTTTTTATCCTGAGTTAGTTGATTATAAGCTTCGAGCATCTTGGCGAAGGCTTCATATGGACTTTCAACTCTTATAAGTGTGCATTTTAACGGATGCTCGGGTATGAAATCATTGCTGACAATGATAATCGATGCATTGGTCTCATAAATGTAATGAGTGTATTTGGGATTGCCCAGGAAACTGATTGTACCCGGCTGTCCCTGCTCAATTTTTGACAGCTTATTAACTTGTACTTCAGGATCACCGTCAACTGTTCCGTTGATCATTGATGCAATATCTCTGGCGGTAAACTTCATTGTATTATCAGTATTAGTCTTTCAGTTTAGTTCTTTTAAAGGAAACTGTTAATGTAATGTTCAAAAGTGGTGCAAGTTACCTAAATTAAATGAATGGTAAACCAACCTTGCGAATCTGGTTATATGCGATCAATGACTTTCGGATAACATAAAAAGTGCTTGGTGACACCTTTCGTCAAAATAGGTATGTTAAGCTGATCGGACGAGACTGAAATATCGACTACCGTTTTGTCTTTGTTCAGAATATTGATCTTATCATGTTCCGGAATATAAGCGTTATTCGTGATGGAGCCATGACTAATCAGAAAATCAGCCTCTTGTTGGGAAATATGGAAGTATTCAATAAGTTTATCCTTAAGATCAGATATCTCATCTTCAATGAAAATCTCATTTCGCAACTCAGTTCTGAATAGTTTTCGATCAACAAGATACTTTGACAGATAGGAAAGCACCTTATCATTTGATTGCTGCCATACTTTCAGAGCTCCGAAAATATCATAATCATCCAGTTGGGCGAACTTGTCGATTAGCTGTGGATTCTCAAGGAAATCTTTTTTAGTGAAATTGTTTTCAAGAAAATAGAGCAGAGGAGGTGAGCCGAATAGTTTTGTACCCGATGAAACTAGTATCTTGGCTCTCCTTAGTAAATTAATCAGTATGTTTTCTGCACCAACCACAGTTTTGTGATAATATACCTGCCAGTACATCAGTCTTCTGGCAACAATGAATTTTTCTACCGAATAAATCCCTTTGGCTTCAACCATAAGTTCATCATCATAAACTACAAGCATCTTGATTAATCTGTCGGTATTTATTACCCCTTCTGATACTCCTGTATAAAAGCTATCCCTCTTTAAATAATCAAGTCTGTCCATGTCGAGCTGACTTGATACTAACTGGTGAAGGAATTTCTTATGGTATTTGTTGCTGAAAATTTCAATTGCCATGTCAAGTTTCCCGTCAAACTCACGGTTAAGGCGTTCCATAATGATGAAGGAAAGCTCCTCATGAGTCATCCCCTGAACGATGCTATGTTCTAATGAATGTGAAAAGGGTCCATGTCCTATATCATGCAACAATATGGCTGCTAATGATGCTTCTGCTTCACTCTCTGTGATTTCTGAACCTTTCAGTCTTAGAGTCTCAATAGCCTCCGTCATTAGATGCATTGCGCCTAAAGCATGATGGAAACGAGTATGCAGTGCACCGGGATAAACAAATGAAGTAAGCCCTAATTGCCGAATTCTTCTTAATCTTTGAAACAAAGGATGCTCAATCAGGTTAAATAGAAATTCACCTGGAATAGTCACAAAGCCGTAAACCGGATCGTTTACTATTTTTCTTTGATTAGGGTAAATTTGACTCACGCAGACTATCTTTGTGTTAAAAATTGTTTATTATAGATGGCGGGTATAATAAATAAGCCAATATTGGCATTATAAATGCAGAAAATCCCGATAACAAAAATACGACATTAAAATTTAAGAAATACTTAATTGTAAATTATGGATAGTATATCAATTCTTTGGGCTGATGACGAAATCGATCTTTTGAAGCCTCATATTATGTTTCTGAAAGATAAAGGTTATAATGTAGTCACTACCAATAGTGGGGTAGAAGCTGTTGATATTATCAAGTCACAGCCTTTTGATTTTGATATTGTTTTCCTCGATGAACAAATGCCGGGCTTATCGGGAGTTGAAACTCTGATGCAGATCAAGAATGCATATCCGAATCTTCCTGTTGTGATGATTACCAAAAGTGAAGAGGAGACCATTATGGAAGATGCCATCGGTTCAAATATTTCTGATTATCTGATAAAACCTGTAAACCCTAACCAGATTTTACTGAGCATAAAGAAAAACCTTGAGAATAAGAAATTGAGGAGTGAAAAAGCTACTTATACTTACCAGCAACAATTTCGCAATATTGGAATGGAGATCAGCAACAGGCTGAACCATAATGAATGGATTGATGTGTATAAAAAACTTGTCTATTGGGACATAGAACTTGAAAAATCAAAGGATAACAGCATTATTGATGTCCTTAAGATGCAACGTGAAGAAGCAGGTCAGCTTTTTAGCAGATTTATTGAGAATAATTATCTCGACTGGATTAATGGTCGCGAAAAGGACCGCCCGGTTATGTCGCATACCTTAATCAGAGATAAGTTCATCCCAATTGCTGAAGAAAACCCGGGTGTCTTCCTCATCCTGATTGATAACCTGCGATATGACCAGTGGAAGGTTCTTCAACCAATATTTGAGGAATATTATCATGTTGAATCAGACGAAATCTATTACTCAATTCTTCCAACAACAACTCAATACGCCAGAAATTCATTGTTTTCAGGACTGTTGCCAACTGAGATTGAAAAAAAATATCCCAAATACTGGGTGAATGAAGATGAAGAAGGAACTAAGAATCAATTTGAAGGTGAACTTCTTGGTGAGCAGTTGAAAAGATTCGGTAAGGATTTAAAATACTCATACCATAAAATATTAAACCTGTCGGCAGGCAGAAAGCTGGTTGAATCTTTACCAAACCTGTTGCCCAACAAGTTTAACGTAATTGTTTACAACTTTGTGGATATGCTTTCGCATGCCAGAACTGAAATGGAAGTTATAAGAGAACTGGCTGATGATGAGGCTGCCTATCGTTCAATTACCGTTTCGTGGTTTGAGCATTCACCTTTGTTAGATATCGTACGATTTCTTGGAGAACGCAAATTACCAATTGTGATAACATCTGATCACGGCTCGGTAAAAGTCGAAAATCCGGTTAAAATTATTGGTGATAAAGCTACTAATACCAATCTGCGTTATAAAACAGGTAAAAGTCTTAGCTTTAATAAGAAAGAGGTATTTGAAGTAAGAAATCCTGCCGATGCATTTCTCCCCCGGACCAATGTAAGTTCAAACTATGTATTCTGCCGTAATGATGATTTTTTCGCCTATCCCAATAATTACAATTATTATGTTAATTATTACAGGAATACATTCCAGCATGGCGGCATATCAATGGAAGAGATCCTTGTTCCATTCATCTCACTCAAGTCAAGATGATGCAGACTACAGAAACTAAATTTATCTGCAATGATCTGAATCAGTTGGATGCAATTGCAGCCAGGGTCCTGCAACTTTTTGGAATGGAAAAAATCTTCCTCATTTCAGGAAAAATGGGTGCAGGTAAGACTACCTTGATTAAATCACTCTGTCAGGTTCTTAATGTTATTGATATAGTCAATAGTCCGACTTTTTCAATAGTAAACGAATACAGTACTCTTCAGGGGGCTTCAATTTATCATTTTGATCTTTATAGGATAAAGGACCCTGTTGAGTTACTTGACATCGGATATGAAGAATATATTTACAGTGGTTCATATTGCATGATTGAATGGCCTGAGATGGCCACAAAGCTAATGCCTGCTTCATTTGTTATGATAAAGATAGAAGCCGATGACTTGACAGATGAGCGTATAATCACTGTCACTCTCGAGAATAATATCTGAGTGTCAAAGTCACTGCCAATTATTTGGTGTAAGGCTTTTTTATAGCTTTGCATTAAACGAAAACCGATTTGCAATGGAAGACCAAACTAAAGAATTCAAGGTATTCCCAACCACTACCTCTGAACTCATGCCAAGAGAAGAAAGGCTTGAAATTCCAAATAAAGCTTGTCGCCTTTCAATTGGTATTCCAAAAGAAACAGTATGGCTTGAAAACCGGGTGGCTCTGGCTCCTGAGGCTGTAAGACTTCTTCTCAGGGATGGTCACCGGGTTATTGTTGAAAATGATGCAGGTAGTGCAGCTCATTTCAGCAACCAGCAATATAGCGATATAGGCGCTGAAATCGCTTATGAGCCTATTGTCGTTTACCAAACTGATATTATTGTCAAAGTGGCCCCGCCAACTTCTACTGAAATATCAATGCTTAAGGGTAAGCAAGTGTTGTTCTCTTCATTAAACATTGGAGGGCTTACCGATTTCCATTTTAAGCAATTATCGGCTAAAAGAGTTACTGCATTAGCGTATGAATATATTAAAGACCGCGACAGTAACTACCCGATTGTCAGGGCTATGAGTGAAATTGCCGGGACTACTTCAATTAGCATAGCTGCCGATTACCTTTGCCACCCAGAATATGGCAGAGGTTTAATGTTTGGTGGTCTCAGCGGAATTGCACCCACTGAAGTTGTCATTCTTGGAGCCGGCACTGTTGGCGAATTTGCAGCTCGTGGTGCTATTGGAATGGGTGCATTCGTGAAAGTCTTTGATAATTCAGTCTATCGGTTAAGGCGCCTTCAGAATAATCTGGCCATGAGGGTGTACACTAGTGTGTTACAACCTTCAACACTTAAGGAGGCACTCGCAAATGCAGATGTTGCTATTGGAGCTGTTCGCTCTAAAGCTGGATTCTCACCAGTGTGCGTTACCGAAGAAATGGTAATGAAAATGAAACCCGGGGCAGTGATTATCGATGTAAGTATTGACCAGGGCGGATGCTTTGAAACTTCATTAATGACAGATCATAAGAACCCTGTATTCGAAAAACATGGGGTTATACATTACTGCGTTCCTAATATCGCATCCAAAGTACCAAGAACAGCTTCACTTGCATTAAGTAACCTGTTAGCCCCAATTATACTTAAAGTAGGAGAGGAGGGAGGAATAACAAATATCCTCCGAACAGACACCGGCATCCGTAATGGTGTTTACCTCTATAATGGAATTTCTACTAACCGATATATCAGCGATCACTTCAAACTCCCCCATAAAGATATTGAACTACTCTTAGCAGCCTTTCACTAAATGATGAAAGATGCTTAATGATAAATCAATGTCGTTTAGTTAAGGAAGAAAAAATGCGCTGAAAGTATTGATATTGTTGATAAAATAGTTCTTTGAAATCATTGTAATGTGAAAAAAGAGTGTTAAATTAGCGGGTATATAAGGGGGGTGTT
>JAEZNO010000003.1 GCA_023441805.1 Bacteroidota bacterium | reverse complement strand
TTGAATTCTTCACTAAAGTAGCGATTTCTTCTTTGTTTGAGTTCGATTTGTTTAAATGCTTCTCTTGTTGCCATTTTTGGTTCATTTTTAAACTCAAAAAAGGTCAACTATTTTAGGCAAGGACATTCTCTTGTTTCTTCTTGTTTTCTCTTGTTTACCTTGGTTGGTTTGTTTAGGTCGAGAAATTCAGGATTACCCCCTATTTAATACACATCAAATCTCTCAATAAATTCACGACTGTAAGAGTGATCATAAAAACCTTTGTATTCTTTTCTGCTTATGTATTTATAATCTTTAAGTGTAAAACGATAAGTGGAAATAAAATTATCATTCAGGTTAAAGACGTCTTTTAATAGTAATTTTTTAGCAAAGAAAATTTCATGTACATCTGGTGTTAGGGCCATTCTAAAGTGCAACGAATCTAAATCTTCTTCTTTTATACTAAATGATAGTTTTCCTTTGAAAGTCATTGTGCAGGGATATTTATTAAATTCACCACAAAATAAACAAACACTTTGAAATGAGGACGGCTTGTTATTTACTGTATCAATTACCTCAAAATTTATCATCACATATTTACTATACTGTGAGTATAATCTCAAAGACAGCGTAAATAAAATAACAACAAAAATGTACAATCTCATCATAGATCAAAAATATAAATTCCTCTGTTAAAATTTGATGATCCAATCACACTCCAATTTGTAGAAAATCTTCTCCCTGTTGATGGATCTGCGAACCAGACTCTTGCAGGACTATTTGCATTCATTTGTCGTATCTTAACAATTGTTAATGTATGGCCATTCATACCGTTATTATAACTTTGATCCAAAACTACTGGTACATCAACATCTATTAGATTACCATAATATTTAAAATCAGTACCATAATCAAGAGGTGCATCATAAACATCAAAACCAAAATGACAAAAATAATCTTCTAACGTAACCTTTTCCCCTAATGCTTCTCGTTGAGCAATAAAGTTCGCGCCTTCCTCACAAAAATATTCATAATTCATCGTGAATACCATATGGATAAAGGATATTTGTTGAACTTAATTGACCGATTCCTATGAAATAAGTCACCTGACAAGTTGCAATATCATTCGAAATTCCAAGTTGCTCAACCTTGCAGGTAATTAATTTCTTATGTGTTTCATTCAGTGCAGTGTATTTGTTTTTTATTAGATCTATAGCATTATTATACCCTTCCAGTGCATCAACAAAATAAACTTTGTCCTCCATGTTTATAATTGGAAGTTCAATATTCACTGTACCACTCTTTATTTCAGTAAAATAGCTATTTGGAAAGCAAAATTCATAGTTTAATGAATTACTAATATACCTAATAGCTTCATCAATAGGAACTTTTGAGTCGCTTTTAAGAATTTTGCCTTGTTTAGCATTGTTGGCTAAATTAATAAAGTTTCTGAGACTCTCTCCCAAATCCAAATCTACAGTTTTATCTGCAATCGGCTGCGTTTGAGTATCAGGTTCTTTATTGCAGGAAATTGTGAAAAGAATGATACTTAGAGAAATGTTTAATAAAGTTTTTGCTTTCATTGGCTGTTATGTTTTAATATAGCTAATATGCGAAAATTTGTAAATGTCAAGTGCTTTTTGTTTTTTTTATAAACTTTTTTAGTTACATTTATTTATGTACATATATAATAACATTTGTTTTCTGCCGTATAAATAACCGGTACAGCTTTAAATACATACAAAAGAAAGGACTCCTGGTAGATCTTCCATTGTGGTAAAATAAGCCCCGTAACACTGAACGGCGGCTGAAAGCTGAACGCGGTTTAACTCATACGTCGAAACAATGTCTAAACAATATCGAGGCGTTTCCTAAGCGTTTAAAGCGACGCTTAGGAAACGCTTATATAACGCTTAGATAACGCTTCGATGCATGGGATAGGTATAAACGTCCGGGTGAAAATCCCTATGATTTGAGCATGTTCTTACTCAGAAACAAAAGGCAAAAATTCAAACGAAAAAGTCAAAAGTATTATGCGAAGCATTTTGATTGGAAATTTAAGCATATTGATGTAAATTGCCTGGCTAAACAACTATATCCAATGGATACATTCGTTGCTCTTGATTTTGAAACAGCTAAACCTGCCAGACATACTGCATGTGCTGTTGGTTTGGTGAGTGTAATTAAAGGAGTTATAGTACAGAAGTTCTATTCTCTCATCAAACCACCGCTGAATGAGTACGATATGCATAATATTGCAGTTCATGGTATGAATTCTGAACATACTGCTAATGCACCTACATTTTCAGAAATTTATCCGATTCTGCGATTAATGATACACAGAGACAATGTGGTATGTCATAATGCACCGTTTGATATCAGTGTCCTTAAGAGATGTATGGAACACTATTGTATTGAGGATGAAGATCTGAAATATAATGTGTTTGATTCCATGAAATTGTACGGCCATAAACCACTAAATGTATGTTGTGAGGAATGCGGTATTGAGTCAACACATCACGACCCATTATCTGATGCAGAAGCATGTGCCAGGATTTTTCTAAAGTATCATAATTGTAATTGCAAGGAAATTACTCCGGGTAAAGGCAATGCCAGTTCAACCTTTTATGGACATGACTCTATTAACGGCGATTTACTAAAACATGAACCGGAGAAAGTACTGAATAAGCAAAACCATTTTTACAATAAAAAAGTTGTCATTACCGGCACCTACAATAAATGGCCTGACAGGCGTGAACTGGCAAAAATAATCAAAGGAATGGGTGCTGATATTGATGGAAATGTGACGCCCAAAACCCAAATCCTGATAGCCGGTGCAGGGGCCGGACCAAAGAAGATTCTACAGATGATGAAGAATATCGAGTGTGATTGTGAAAGGAAAATACTTTATGAGGAGGATGTAGTTAAGATTATAGGCACATAGCTGATTCTTAGAAGAATAATCCAGGAGGGGTAACTTGAACGTTTTGACTGTGAGGATTATTATAAAATTTTCTTCTTCCTGAACCAGAAGTAAATAACCAGAGAGATAGCTGCCATTAACAGCAATGACCATAGGTAGCCGTAGTGCCACTTAAGTTCGGGCATGAAACGGAAGTTCATCCCATAGATGCCTGCAATGAAGGTCAGGGGGAGGAAGAAGGCTGAGAAGATGGTGAGCAATTTCATTACATCGTTGCTTTTCACAGCGGTGATTGCAAGGTAGGTACTCATAAGGTTATTGGCATCTTCAACAGCCTCATCATATATCAGTATCAGTCTGACAATTTTATCCTTAACATCCTGTAATGCCGCAATGCTATCAGAGTCAACGGCTATCTTGCTGACTATATCCTGCGTTATCTGAAGCAGTTTCTTTATTATTCGTGTCTGGGATTTCTGAAAGTAGAGTTCCTCCAGTGAAATGCGTGACATGTCCTTCAGGAAGATGACTTTTTCAATTTCATCTATGCGTGAACTATGCCATTCGGAGGGTTCGATGAAGGTGCTTACCATCTCATTGATTATATGGATAATAAACAGGTTCAGGCTCTTGATGTCGTTCGGGATGTTTTCGAGGAAAGTGAATTTTTCTCTGTGTATGGTTATAATTTTCTCATGGTTGTAGAAAAAGGCTATTTTATTCGAGAGTTCACTTACAGTTGATCTGTGCTCATTCTTCTTACCGGTAAATGCCCTTAGAATCATGAAATTATAATCATCATTCTTTTCAAATTTGGGAAGATGTCCGTGCTCAAGACTGTCGAGGATCTGGTAAAAATCAAGTTTATGTTCAAGAGCAATCTCCTCGAGCTGTTCTTTGTGTGGGTTGAGGATATCAATCCAGACATAATTTTTAAAGTCAACCTGCTTTGGACTTCCCATATAAATATCTCACAGGGTTATTCAATCCTTAAAATAATGATTCAGCAGCACGCGTGCTGCCTGGTAGGGGGTGTGTTGTTCGAGCATCTCTCCGGACTTTAAGAGCATTTCTTTGATTTTTGGATCTCTGTAAAAGTTATCGTAAAGTTGGTTGTTGATATAATCGAGCATTATTTGTCGGGATTGTCTTTTACGTTTTTCATCAAAGAAGTGGTTATCCCTTGTGAATTCAATGTAATTGGTTATCAGATTCCAGATCTGAGGTATACCGTCATGGGTTTTGGCAGAACATGTTACGGTTTCGGGACCCCAGCCTGATTCGGGTTTGGGGAAGAAATGGAGTGCATTTTTAATCTGGGTGGCAGCTATCTGAGCCTTTATAAGGTTGTCGCCATCGGCTTTGTTGACGGCTACGGCATCAGCCATCTCCATTATTCCGCGTTTAATGCCCTGGAGTTCATCGCCGGCACCGGCAATCAGGAGTAGGAGAAAGAAATCGACCATCGAATGGACGGCAGTTTCGGATTGCCCCACTCCTACCGTTTCAACAAAGATTACATCAAAACCGGCTGCTTCGCACAAGATGATAATCTCTCTGGTTTTTCGTGCCACGCCTCCCAGTGAACCTGCCGAGGGAGATGGTCGGATGAAGGCATTAGGATCGGTAGATAAATCCTCCATACGGGTTTTGTCGCCTAAAATACTGCCCTTTGTCCGCGCGCTGCTGGGGTCGATAGCCAGAACAGCAAGTTTATGGCCCAATGAGGTTACATGTTTGCCCAGTGCCTCGATAAATGTGCTTTTACCTGCACCGGGCACACCGGTAATGCCTAACCGAAAAGATTTGCCTGCATACGGGATACAGCGCGAAATTATATCCTGTGCGATATCCTGATGCTGAGGAAGTGAACTCTCGATAAGTGTGATAGCCCTGCTGAATATGGCTCTGTCAAAGTTTATTATTCCGTTAAAATATTCATCGGGAGTGAGAAGAGATTTTTGTCTATTCTTCAGTGATTTTAAAGCAGATTCGTTAATAGCGGGAGGTTGCGGAATACCTTCACGCTCAGTGAGTGCAGATGGTAATTTATTATGATTATCAGCCGATTTGGTCATGCCGTCGATTTTCCTACAAAGTTAACTAAAAAGCATTGGAGTTGTTTGCGACAAGTATTCAACAAAAGGGGGGCAAAAAAAAGAGGGTAGCTACGTATGTATTTGAAATTTTTTACGGAGCAGAAATTTTTCTTGTTACTTTTATCCCCTTAAAAATTTTTAACCCTACCTCAATGACAATAGGAATACTTAAAGAATCCGCAGGAGAAAACAGGGTAGCGATGCTGCCTGAGAGTGTTGAAACACTGATCAAGATGAACGTAAATGTTCTGGTAGAATCAGGTGCAGGTGAGAATTCCTTTGCAACCGACAGTCAGTATGAGGCTGTTGGAGCCAAAGTAGTCGCCAAAAAAACTGCAATTGAGGAATCAGATCTTTTAATCAAAATCAGGATTACAGATGATGATGTTCCGTTACTTAAGGAAGGTCAGGCGTTGATGTCGGTTTTGAATCCCTATTTTGATTTTGCCATGGTTAAGAAGCTGGCTGACAAAAACATCACAGCTTTCAGTATGGACATAGTTCCACGAACCACCCGTGCGCAGGCAATGGATATACTTTCGTCGATGGCCACAGTGGCAGGGTATAAAGCTGTACTGACAGCCGCTAATACATTGCCGAAGTTCTTCCCTATGTTTATGACAGCCGCCGGTACTATTAAGCCTGCCAACATGCTGATACTTGGAGCAGGAGTTGCCGGATTACAGGCTATTGCATCGGCCCGTAAGCTGGGAGCAGTAGTTTATGTATTTGACGTAAGAGCTGCCGTAAAAGAGGAAGTAATGGGATTGGGAGGCAAATTTGTTGAAGTGGAAGGAGCTACCGATGATAAATCGGCAGGAGGTTATGCAGTTGAACAAACCGAAGAGTTTAAGGCAAGGCAGGCTAAGGCAATCCACGATCAGGCAATCAAGTCGGATGTGATTATTGCAACCGCCCAGATACCAGGCAAGAGAGCTCCGCTACTCATCAAAAAGGAAACAGTTGAAGCCATGCGACCGGGTTCAGTTATTATCGATCTGGCAGCCTCAACCGGCGGTAACTGTGAGTTGACCAGGAATGACGAAACAGTAATTCACAATGGAGTGAAGATCATCGGTAATTCGCAATTCCCTTCAGATATGCCTACTGATGCAAGCAGAATGTTTGGCAAGAACATGATCAATTTCCTCAAGCTGATCATAACCAAAGAAGGCTCTCTTAATCTGAACTGGGACGACGATATCGTTAAAGGCACTGCAGTGACTCATAACAAGCAGATAGTAAACGAGAGAGTTAAATCACTTATAAGTTAATTTTAACGTACCCGTCGTTGCATTTAAGCAATCAAGCAAATAATTAAATTCTCAAAAAATAGAATATATGACTGAAGTTTTACAATATTTCTGGGACAACAAAGACCTGATATTCATCATCGTCTTGTCGGTTTACCTGGGTGTTGAAGTGATCTCGCATGTTCCTGCGGTACTTCATACACCACTTATGTCGGGAAGCAATGCTATACATGGCGTAGTAATTATAGGTGCAATTATAGTTATGGGTCATGCTGATAACATGCTTGCAATCATCCTGGGTTTTCTTGCAGTGATTCTTGGAACCCTCAATGTAGTCGGTGGTTTTGTTGTGACCGACAGAATGCTTGAAATGTTTAAGAAAAAGAAAAAATAGGAGGCCTGCACCATGAACGACATTTTTTCAATACAGAATTCAATACTTGAGATCTCCTATCTTGGCGCTTCAGTCTTATTCATATTAGGCCTCAAGAAGTTAAGTCATCCCGACACAGCACGTTTGGGTAACCTGTGGGCAGCTGCCGGTATGGCAACAGCCATTCTCTTTACAATCTTATTTCATCAGAAAGATGGTGAGCACATAGGTAATATTCCATGGATATTAGTAGCTATTGCAATTGGTTCATTCATCGGATGGTATGCTTCGGTAAAGGTAAAGATGACAGCAATGCCACAAATGGTTTCCATATTCAACGGAATGGGTGGAGCCTGTGCTGCATTAATTTCATTGATGGAATTTCCTCATCTTCAGCATGAACTTGCTCTTGCTGCCGACACTCATATGTTTACCGGACCTGCAGTGGCAATATTGTTAGGTTTGATGATAGGAAGTGTTTCATTTGCAGGTAGTATGATAGCTTTCCTGAAGCTTGATAGCAGACTTGGGGATATCAAGAACCCGATGTTGAGGATAGTGAACTTAACATTCCTTATTGTACTGCTTATTGCTTTAGTACTCATCATGTTAATGCAACCTGTTGATGGCAGGAACTGGCCTGTTTATCTGTTCGCATTAGCAGCGTTGATATACGGAGTTACATTTGTTATGCCGATTGGCGGAGCAGATATGCCTGTTGTAATTTCACTCCTCAATTCATTTACAGGGGTAGCCGCAGCCATGGGAGGTTTCCTTTATAATAATCAGGCTATGCTTACAGGAGGTATTCTTGTCGGATCAGCAGGAACCATTCTCACAATCCTGATGTGTAAAGCAATGAATCGTTCGCTGTTAAACGTAATTATCGGTGCATTTGGCGGTGCTTCAGGTGCAGGAGCTGAAGCTGCTGATAAGACAGTTAAGGAAATTTCATTAAGCGACACAGCGGTTCTTTTAAGCTACTCACAGAAGGTTTATATAGTACCTGGTTACGGATTGGCAGTCGCACAAGCTCAACACCTTTGTGCTGAACTTGATAAGCTGCTTAATGAAAAAGGTGTAGATGTAAAATATGCCATTCATCCTGTTGCAGGACGTATGCCCGGACACATGAACGTTTTGCTTGCTGAAGCCGATGTTCCATACGACAAGTTGGTCGAGATGGAAGATGCAAACAGCGAAATGTCGAATACCGATGTGGTTATCGTTATCGGTGCTAATGATGTTGTAAATCCTGCTGCCGAAGATGATCCGGGAAGCCCGATTTATGGTATGCCAATCATTAAAGTCCTCGACGCAAAGAATGTAATAGTGATAAAGAGAAGTATGGCTGCAGGTTATGCTGCAATTCCCAATAACCTGTTCTATCATATCAAGAACCGTATGCTCTTTGGTGATGCTAAGGCCGTTCTTCAGAAGCTTATTTCTGAAATAAAGAGTTTATAATAAATAGTACTGCTCCCTGAAGTCAATTCAGGGTTTGGCATTAGACAAACAGGATATGGTCAGATCAAGTGAAGTTCATATAATTTGCTATGGTTAAAGGCAATACAGCAGATTATATGTTCTGAAGAAAATTGGGGCATATCCTGTTTTATTTGTAATAAATTATTTTTTACCTTTGCAGCCTCAAAATAAAACTCTCCGTAGCTCAGTTGGTAGAGCAAATGACTCTTAATCATTGGGTCGAAGGTTCGAGTCCTTCCGGGGAGACTGATAACCGCCTGTTGATCACATCATCAGGCGGTTTTTATTAAAGTGCTTTCAATTGCACTCCTGCATTTATTACACAGCCGGTGACTCTTTTGGTCAATGTCTTCAACATAAGTGCTAGATCTCATTACACAGCGGGGGTCATGGCAGTGTATGAGTCCGAAAGTATGTCCCAGCTCATGGATTACTTCCTTTTTTAAACGTTCAAGCAGGATAGTATCGCTTTTGGGCAAACCATAACGCTCATTGGTTAACCGGTAAGTAGATGATATAGCTGCTTTACCGTTAAGAAATGCTTGTCCGAAAATATAAGTGAGAATAGGAATAAACAGGTCGATATTAAAGACTGCTATTACTTTTGAATCTTCAGTTGCAAAGGTATTTTCAATCTTTTGGAGTAAACTGTTAGCATTATACTGGCCCCTGACTGTATCAAAGAACTCTTCCATTTCTAGGAATCCTTCTTTAACAACAACCGGCAGGCCAAACTCAGCTTCAATATCCCTGATAATGAGTTCAGGCATTCGTTTTCCCGGATATCCGATAGCTATAACAGAAATACAGGCCGGGTTCATAGAGTTTACTTAGATGGTTTTATATCATACTTCCTGATCTTATTGTATAAGGTCACCCTGTCAACTTTAAGAGCTTTGGCAGCAGCTGAGATATTCCAGTTGTACTTCTCGAGAATATTTGAGATGTGGTTACTCTCAAGCTCCTCGAGGCTTTCCACATTGGAGCTTACTGATTCTTTACCCAACGGGAGATCTTTAAGTGTAATTTTCTTGCCGTTACCGACCACGATTGCACGCTCAATCATATTCTCCAGTTCCCTGATATTACCCGGGAATGGAAACTCTTCAAGCCTGCGAAGTGCTGATTGGTCAATACTGACAAGCGGTTTATTCATCGAAGTACAGTATTTCTTAATAAAGTAATCAACAAGAAGAGGAATATCCTCGACTCTTTCGCGAAGCGGGGGTACAATAATATTTACAACGTTCAGGCGGTAGAAAAGGTCCTCACGAAAAGTCCCTTTTTCAACCATAGTCTTTAAGTCGCGATTGGTAGCGCAGATAACTCTGAAATCGGAGGTAATCTCCTTATTACCACCCACTCTTACAAAGCTTTTCGTTTCGAGCACACGGAGTAATTCAATCTGCATTTTCGGTGAGATGGTTGCAATTTCGTCAAGGAAGATTGTTCCATTATCTGCCATCTCAAATCTTCCTTTCCGGTTATATACTGCCCCTGTGAAAGCACCTTTTTCATGGCCGAACAGTTCACTCTCGAGGAGTGTTTCAGTCAATGAACCGCAATGTACGCTAATTAACGGGAAGAACTTTCGGGGGGAGTTTGCATGGATCGCACGGGCTACCAATTCCTTGCCGGTACCACTTTCACCGGTGATTATCACCGAAGCATTTGAATGAGCTACACTTTCAATGTCTTTGAAAACCCTTTGCATGGCACTGCTCACACCTATCATATCCTCAACGTTTTCAAGAGATACGACCCTCTCTCTGAGAAATTCATTTTCTTCCTTAAGGATAATTTGTTTACCGGCATTCCGGATAAGATGCGATAAGTCGTCAGGGTCAAAAGGCTTGGTAACATAGTCAAAGGCTCCGTCTTTTAAGGCCTGGACGGCAGTATCGACAGTCGCAAATGCAGTCATGATAATAACAATGGCATCATGGTTAAGAGCTTTTATTCTTCTAAGCATCTCAAGCCCATCCATGCCGGGCATTTTTATATCGGCCAGTATAATATCATAACTCTCTGATTCAAGTATTGTCAGAGCCCTTTTTGCATCGGCTGCTGTATTCACCTGATAACCATCTTCAATAAACCAGTTATAGAGTGAATCTCTGACAGAATCTTCATCATCAACAATCAGAATGGATATACTTCGTGCCATATATTATAACTTATGATTCGATTAATGGGAGTATTATAGCGAAAGTGGTTCCTTTACCTTTTCCTGAATTTACTTCAATCTTACCTTTATGACTTTGCACAATTCCATGAACAATAGCCAGACCGAGACCTATTCCACTGGTTCCCTCCTTGGTTGAGAAGAAAGGTTCGAATATGTGAGGAATGTCATCGGGGTCCATACCGATACCATTATCAATGATTTCAATACGGATATATCCGGGATAAGGATTATAGGTTCGGAGGATAATTTCGGCATTTTCAGTAACAGCCTCCGAAGCATTGACCAGGATGGCAACACATGCCTGCTTTATCTGGTTGGGGCTGCAACTTATTAAATCGTTTCTGGCCATAAAATCAGAGATAAAGCTGATATTAGCTATTTTCATCTGATGAGCCATCAACTCGAATGTATCGAGCAGTATTTCATGAAGGTGACGGGGTTCAAATCCTCCCTGATCTTTTCGAGAGAAATCAAGCAGTCCTTTTACGATATCCCCGCATCTTTTGGTTTCATTTTCAATGAGTCGCAGATGCTTTAATAAGGTTTCCTTCTTTGCGGGTTCAAGTTCCTGATTGTTGAGTTGCTTATAAATCAGCTTTGTATAAATGAGTATACCCGACAGTGGATTGTTAATTTCGTGAGCCACGGCTAAAGAGAGCTTGCCCAATGAAGCTATTCGTTCAATATTGATCAACTCTTTCTGGGCATGGCCAAGTTCCTCAGTTTTCTTCTGAACTTTATATTCAAGTTGTTGCGACCAGTTTTCGAGTTCATTGGTTGCAGCCTGAAGATTATCGAGCATATTGTTAAATGCCGAAGAGACCATACTCATATCAGAAAGCTGATTAGAGGGCATTTCCAGTCTGGTACTCCTGTCACCGTTTGCAACAGCCACACTTGCATTCAAGAGTGCATTAAGGGGATCCTTAATCTTCTTCTTGGTAAAGAAAATCAGGAATAAGACGAGAAATACCGTTAGTATAGCTGCCATCATAAAGTAATCGGTAGTCGATTTCTTAAGTGCATTATCCAGGCCTTTAAGTGGCAGGGTGATTATCAATGACCCCAATACCTGATCATTTGAGCTATGAAAATGACAAGAGCTTTCATAACATGAGCGACTATTTGAGATAGGTGACTTAATCATCAGATACCTGTTTTCACTATTGTTATGGTTCATACTGCATTCACTATCAACATCAATGATTCTGTATGATTTCTGGTATTTAGGGAACATTTGAGCGAAATCGGCGTGACAGTTCAGGCAGTTAGGATCGTTATGGTTGATAGTATCATCAGAAATGGAAGAATATACCAGATTGTTGTCATTATCGTACATATTGACATCTTCAATTCCCGACATGATATTGATAATATCAAGAGTTCTCTGAAGCGATGCATGATCATTTTCGAGCATTGACCTGTAGAGTGCCCCTTCGACCAGGAAACTAATGTTATCACCACTCTCCTGGATGACTGATTTCATGTAACCTTCATTCACTGAACGGAATATCACACCAAAAGCCATAAAAAGAAAGACCAGTGAGACAGTGATTAAAATAACTACCCGGCCATATATGGTTGATCTGAATCGTACGTTGTTCTTGATGGCAGGATATTTCCACTTCATTGCTTTAATTTTTTTGAGCGAAGTTACTCTTTAATTCAATAATATAAATACTTTTAACCGACACATCCATAAGATTTTAGCTCTCAATTCGTAACAGTCTGAATTGGACGATATTTATCAGTCCGGTTGATACAAGCAAACAAGACGATATGCAGATACATACCGCCTTGGAGCATAAGATTAATAATCAGTCTGTTAATCAATTGCCATAAAATTCTGCTGAAAATCATTCCACACATCAACAGGGAGCTTTGATAGTACATGATGTCTCAATTCTCCTCCATCCTGCAGAATTACCGGTTGAGGTTCAGCTGAGTATTTACCAATTCGGCTGGTAAGGAAATCCTTGAACCTCTGCAATTCACTCTTTGACCACTCGGTTGCATTTTCTGCCAGGTAGTATGAGTTGGTATCGGCAACCCAATCAAATGGTTTTACTTTGCAGAGCCAACCACCTTCGTAAGTATCTTCAGTCATAATTTCGGGCGCTTCGACAACCTGTTTATTTGAAGAGATAAATTCCCCGGAAACCGGTGACAGCACCTTTAGATATTTTCCACTATTCTGAATTTCAGCAATTACCTCACCCTTCGAAATCCTCTCTCCCGGCTTCTTTATCTGATGAACTGTAATATCCCCGGTTAGGTGTAATAGCATCCCATCAAGTCCTATTTTCGCCAGACCTGATTTTTCAAGATAAGTCCATGTGTGATTTTTGCTGAAGAATATTCCTTGAGGAACGTTGATTGCATATGGTGAAAGTCCTGAGAGTGACCCTTTAGCTTGCCGGTTAACTTTAGCCCTCCGGTTCAGCATAAACCAAAAAGGTACAAGAAGCAGGAAGAATGTAATGATTGCAAGGTATTCAATACCCTTAGTCTCAAAGATATTATAATAGGTAAATTCGTCCATCGGTATAGTCTTTTATGTTGTTAATTGTCTCGGTATATTTAAGAAGCATCTAAGCGTGAACACTCAACTTCAATGTTAGCATTGAATATGAGTATAAGCAATTACTCATCCTTAGCCCAGGCGGGTGATTCGCGCAGCACAGGCATTCTGTTAATGATCCATCTGAATATCCATATCTCTGTGAAGATAACGGCAAGTGTAACTACAATCTCCATCCATGAGGGCACATAATGAACCGCTGCATCCCATCTAAAACCGATGACTGTAACATTGAGGCGATTAATTATAATTCCAAGCATAGTCACAATTGCAGCCAATCGGGTGATGGAAACACTTTGTTTACGGTAACTATAGACAAAGAGAGTCATAGGGAACAATACAAACATTATCATTTCAGTAAGATACCAGTAGCCCATGGGGGAGTTTATGTATCTCCAATCCTTACCATGTATGAAAACAAGCACCTGCATGAAGAAATAAGCAAACATGGCACCTGCACATATTCCTGAAAGCCCGCGCAGGATACTATTATGCTCCTTATGGTGATTATCGCTAATTTGATCAGCGAACACCCTATGACTTAAGGAACCTTCAAAAATTACCATTGATAATCCTGCAAAGACACTTGAAACAAGGAAAAGAATAGGGATAAATTCAGAATACCAGAGTGGATGAATCTTATCTTTAGCCATAAGAAAAAGAGCCCCTAAACCTGACTGGTGCAAAGTGGAGAGAGTGATGCCAAAAATAACTGCCCCTAAAGTCATTGCCGACAATATCTTTCTGGCTCTTCGTGCTCCCAGCCATTCGGCTATAGCAGGAGAGAATTCAATTAACTCGGCAATCATGTACAGCATAAAGTGCCATGCTACCAGAAAGAGAACAGAGCTTGTACCAAATCCATTGCCAATTATAGGATTAATAACATTCCATGGTCTTCCCAGATCGAGAAGCAAAGCACCGGCATAGAATACATATGCAAGGAAACCATTAAGTACAGTAACCCTTACGATTGAATGGTACTTTTTAACTTTGAGGATATAGACGAGGAAAGTAAGTACATAGGCTCCTCCTGCAAATGCAACTCCTGTTACAACATCAAATCCAATCCACAATCCCCATGGTACATCCTGAGTTAAATTGGTGATCGACCCAATTCCTTTAGCAAACCTGATTACGATTAATATTGCTCCCAGTATTATAATCGGAATGGAAATGATATTAAACGGAGTAAGCCATTTACCCTTGGGTTTCAATTCACTTAGTAAGAATTTCAATAACGGCTTTCTGATGGAATCGCTATCGATAGCATATTGCGTATTATTCATTTTCTACAGATTTAGAATGGTTGGTTTTAGTTGCTTCATGAATGGCTAATAACAATGGGGGCAGCAGTACGAACACTGACGGCACACTGTATAAGAATCCCTTTGATAATTCAGGATAGGAATCATTCTGAAGTTTCGGATTAAAGCCTAATTCATTAAAAGGAACAGGTGAAAGGAACAGCAATCCGGTACCACCGGCAACATCTTCACCATACACTTGCGGGTAATAGTCATCCGGACTTTCGACAATCCGCTTATGAGCTTCGGCAAGGAGTTCACGACGAGTACCAAAGATTAGGGCATCACCGCATGCAGCAGCACAGGCAGGTATTTCGCCCTTAATGATCTTATCATGGCACATGTCGCATTTCTGGATGATCGGGTTAGAACTGTGATATTCAAATTTGGGCACATCAAACGGACAGGATACCATGCAGTAGCGGCAACCCATACATTTATCCCCTCTCCAGATTACAGGTCCTTCCTTAGTTTTATACATGGCTTTTGTTAAGCAAGCCGATGCACAGGCAGGCTGGTTACAGTGCATGCATTGATTACGAACATATACTTCACCTTTCGAGGTAGTATGGCTATTGATTACACCACGCCGCTTCTCGTTAGTTTGGCGAAGTATATCAGCAACCGGTTCATCTTCAGGTTCAGGTAAATTGTGCGATTTAGCACAGGCTTTCTCACAACTTTGACAGCCTATACATAGAGTAGCATCAAATAGTAGCGAATGAAATTCTGCTTCACCATTTTTGGGCGTTGCTGCACTCAAACTGTCACCGACAGCAAGTGTTAGTCCGGCCACACCAATAGTCTTCAGGAAATTACGTCGGTCAAGGCTCATTTCTAAAGGATTAGTAAGAAAATAAAGAAATAAAGAAAATAAAGAATGCGGATTCAGATCATCTATTGGCAGAGTGCCAATCCGTTATTTCGAAATATCAAGGAACTTAGTCTGAAAATCATCCCAAACTTTAGGATCAAGATCAGCCAGTACATTTTCAGTCAGTTCGCCCCCATCCTGCAGAATTATATGTTGATAAGCAGCAGTGTTTGTTTTTATGGAATGTGCCAGGAAGTCTTTAAGTCTGGATAATTCATCACTCAACCACTCTTTGTAGTCATGGCCGAAGAGCATAAACTCAATTTCTCTGGTCCAGTTTTTCGGGATGATTGTATAAATCCAGCCATCTGAGCATGGTGAATTGTTGACGAGCGATGGATTGTTATTTAACACAGTGTTTTGCTCTTTAATTATCCCTGAAACAGGTGCATATATATCTAACTGCTTGCCATTGTGATTGATTGATAACATCTTCTCCCCTTTCCTGATAGCCTCCCCCGACTCTTTCATCTTGATTTTAGTCATTGGTCCTGTTACTTTCTGAAGGAAGTCATCAATTCCAACCTTTACCGTTCCATCCTTTTCCATGAATGACCATGTGTGTGATTTCCCGTAGTATAGTCCCTCAGGAGCCTGGATGCTTTCTCTATTCAGTGACTTTAATACGATAGCCTCGGCATCCGATTTTGGCACCTTAATGAACATTTTTATAATGGAATAGATTATCATGATGCACAACCCAAGGACTATAATCCCACCAAGTATAAGAACCCAATTGAATGAGGTTGTCGACTGTTCAGCTGCCTCCACAGTTGTAACCGGATCAGCAATACTCTGAAGACCAACCTGACTCTGATGGCTTGTAAGTACAATATAACCGGAGGCATTTAACACATTCTGCCCATCAGTAATCGCCCAGGAAAGGAAACCAAGAGCAGCCTCATCCGATGGCCTGGCTGAAGATACTGCATATATGCTATTGGTTAATTGCTTTGGGTATTTACCAATCCATACTCCACGCATAAAGTCCTCAATGCTTGAGTATATATTCTCAAAACTCTCAAGTCGACCGTTATTATTCTTATCAATTGGAAGAATCATAATGTTGTCGATCAAAGCAGAAGCATCAGGCAGCAACACATCCGATAAATTACAGAAACCTAATGCGTAAATATCCTGTTGCACTTTTTTAATCATCTCAGCACTGGTGAGTCCGGTTTCGCTTGAACCATCTGCTTCTGTAGCAATGTATATCTTTAATGCTACATCACTCTTGTTAATTAGCGCCCCCCAGTTTTGATCAATCGGATTCTCCAATATTTGCATTAGCTTAACTGCAGGCACTCCTGAATGATTCAATTCACTTATCAGAGGATTGTTCTTATTAATAACCGGAACCATTGCATTGCGACCAAGCAACATTTTCCACTGAGCACCGGTTGCTGCTTCTTCATTTACAATAGAGATACCTTCAGAGGCAGGCATTTCAGTATTGGATTCAATTACTGAAATTTGCTCACCGGATAGCAGCTTGTTGTATTCAGCAATCCATTTTACTGCAATATCATTTGTCGATTTAGTGGTAAAAATGTTTAGAGATGAGTTTACTGCAGATGCTGTTCCGTTAATGTCCTGATTTGCACCATAGCTGCTGAGAGCAGTTGCCAGTAAGATTCCGATAAATAAGGTAAAAGTCTTCATGATATACTTAGTTGTTTGTTTGCTGATTATAAATCTTCTGAAATCAGCCATTCCAATAAGAATGCCAAACTACGTAATGCATTGATAATGCGGTACTTGCCGAGTATGTGTGAAGGTATTTGCTTAAATAAAGTGTTGAATTTTTATACACCAAATTAGAGTAATCGTTCTATTCGCCTGATTCTCTGTTCATTTAGCAGAGTGTTTAATTTTTAAACAATGTTGTAATTCACAACAGAAAGTAATAATAAGGGAGGCCTTCTGTCACGAAAAATTGTCTTACCTCACATTCAATTGAGCTGATAACCCCTAATTGGCAACAAAGTAATTAACTAAATCAAGGGCAAATTTTCCCGTTTACTTAATTATCATAAAGCTTTAACTTTATGGTGTCTGTCTTGTTCTCTGAAAACATTTGGCGACATCAATATTTTTCACCGGCAGTAGCAACTATTAAATTTAAACAATGGCAACTGAAATAGAACGCAAATTCCTTGTAAAGGGTGATTACATGGATGAGGTTAAATCCTCACTCAGAATCTCACAGGGGTATCTTTCATCACATCCTGAACGGATTGTCCGTATCCGCATTAAAGGCAACCGGGCCTTTATTACAGTAAAAGGCATAGCAAATAATACCGGACTATCCAGATACGAGTGGGAAAAAGAAATTGACCCCATTGAAGCTAAAGAACTGCTTGCAATCTGTGAGCCCGGTATAATCGACAAAACAAGACACATAGTTGAATTTAAAGGCCATGTTATTGAGATAGATGAATTTCATGCTGAAAATCAGGGTTTGGTCGTTGCTGAAATAGAACTTAAATCGGAGACAGAGGAATTTGAAAAACCTGAGTGGTTAGGTGAGGAAGTTACCGGTGATGAACGATATTATAATGCAATGCTTACTAAAGTCCCTTTTACAAGGTGGTAGACTACATCAATTAATCCCCGGTGACTTTCATTGAATCAGGTGTTAATTGTTTATCCACCAAGTACACGGATTACCCGAATTTCTCACCGGTTTCTTCACCAAAACTTCAATAATATGCAGAAAACTGCATTTTTATGACTATATTTGTTATATCACTTAATCTAAACAATATTATAATGTTATGAAGAAACATTTTCCTTTTAAACAAGCATCAGTATTCATTAAGAGCATTTTACTGCTCCTTCTGGCTGCTGCTTTTAACGTTGCATCCGGACAGGACAGAAATCTTACCGGCACAATAACTGATGAAGGGACCAATGAATCTTTACCCGGAGCATCAGTAGTTGTGAAAGGTACATCCAAAGGGGCGACAACTGACCTCGACGGAAAATTTAGCATTATGCTGACGCCATCTGAAAACACTCTTGTCATAAGCTATATTGGCTATGAAACACAAGAGGTTAACGTTGGCAACGTCCGAAATATTAACATTGCACTGGTGCCATCACGAACTTCACTTGAGGAGATTGTTGTTGTAGGTTACGGTAGTGCTAAAGTCAAAGATCTTACATCTTCCATTACTACTCTAAAGACGGAAGATCTCATTAAAACACCCTCATCCCAACCAATACAGGCCATGCAGGGTAAGGTCTCGGGTTTGCAGGTAGTAACAAATGGAGGACCGGGCGAATCACCTAAAGTAAGGATTAGAGGCGTAGGCTCTTACCCGGGGTCAGACGGCCGTCTAAATAATGAGAATCCTCTTTATGTTGTTGATGGAATGTTCTATGATAATATAGATTTTATTAATCCTACCGATATTGCTTCTATGTCAGTATTGAAGGATGCATCGGCGGCCGCTATTTATGGTGTTCGTGCAGCTAATGGTGTTGTAATTATTGAAACAAAGACAGGACAATTCAATCAAAAGGTTCAGGTAACCTATGACGGATATGCAGGTATCCAACTGGCACAGAATGTCGTTAAAATGGCTAACTCACAGCAGTACACCCAATTAGCCATGGAGCTTGACCCTGAATCATTCCCGGATTACTCCTTTGTACTAAATGCGATGCAGCGTTATGGACGAAGCAGAGAGAATCCTAACATCCCCGTGCCAAATACCAATTGGTATGCTGAAATATTACGTCCGGCACCCATTACAAGTCATAGTCTTGATTTCTCCGGTGGAACAGAAAAAGCCAGATATTCGGTAGGTTCAAATTACTTCTACCAGGACGGAATCATGGACACCAAGAATCTGTATGAGAGATTGAATTTCAGATCGAAAATTGATCTCAAAGCTACAGAATGGCTCACTCTGGGTGCTAGCGCAATCATTAGCAATGCCACGAAGTTTATTGCTCCTGCAGCCGCCTGGAATGAGGCCTATTTTGCAGTACCAATAATGCCCATATACGATGACTCGAATACTGAAGCGTGGCCGGTAAACTATGCTAATGCCAAAGACCTGGGCTATAGGGGAGGTCAAAATCCTTTTCCTACAATGGACTTCAATGTCGACAGGATGAAGATTAAAAAGATCCTTACAAATTTCTATGCTGAAATTAATCTGATTCCATCAACTTTGACCTTTAGAACATCATATAACCTTGCCGATGAGGTGATCGACCATAGAATAGTTAACCTGCCCTGGTTCATTGGTACCGGTTATGCGGTAGAACACTCAAAAATTACCAAAACCATAACTAACTATACCGATCAGATTTGGGATAATGTATTGACATTCAATAAGTCATTAGGCTCCCACAACTTCACTCTTATGGGAGGTACTTCATTTAAAGATGAAGCCATAAGTAAATTAACCGCTATAGGTGAAGATTTCCCCTATAATTCAGAAGAAACCTGGTACCTGAGTCTTGCTGACAATATCGATCCTAACTCAGTTGCTGACGATGGAGCCCGCCAGTATGGTTTCTCATACTTTGGCCGATTAGCATATAATTTTAAGGACAGGTATATAGTCTACGGCACATACCGTGCAGATGGCAGTAATAAATATCAGGAGACATGGGGCTACTTCCCTACAGTAGGAGTTGGTTGGGTTGTCAGTGAAGAATCGTTTTTTAAGTTTAACGTTATCAACTTTCTTAAAATCCGTGCCAGCTGGGGGCAGTTAGGAAATGATAAAATAGCAGCAAGTTCGGGAAGTTATACTACTTCATTGACAAGCTGGCCAATGGGTGGTATTGTAATGCCGGGTACAATTGTATCTAGTTCATTTTCCTACCTGAGATGGGAAACAACCGAAGAAACAAATGTTGGTTTCACTGCAAGGATGCTCAACAACAGACTATCAGCCGAATTTGACTACTATGTTCGCGATACTAAAGATGCTGCCATCCCTGTAAGAACTCCGGGTACAGGTCAGTACTATGACCGACCGGCAGGTACTATCAGAAACTCAGGATTCGAATTAGCACTCGATTGGACCAACAGGATAAGCGACAGGCTTAATTACAGTGTTGGTGGCAATTTCTCAACACTAAAAAATGAAGCAAAAGACCTGTACGGGCAAACATATATTGATGGTGGCACTGCCGAATTCCTCCAGCGAACCTATGTGGGCCAACCACTTAATGCATTCTATGGATGGGAAGTAGCCGGTGTTTATCAAACAACCTCTGAGATAGAAGCCGATCCCGTTGCTATTGAGAACTTACTCGAACCGGGAGACTTTAGGTATGTTGACCAGAACAACGACGGTAAAATTGATGCAGACGACAGAGTCATTCTGGGTTCTTACTTCCCCACTTTTATGTATGGCGGTTATATTAGCATTAGTTGGGGTGCATTTGACTTCTCTACCAGCGTTTACGGACAAACAGGCAATAAAATATTAAACCGCAGGCGCGGAGAGTTGATCTGGACTCCTGATGGTAACCTGGATGCCGAGCTTGCTACAGGAAGATGGCATGGACCGGGAACTTCAAATGAATTCCCGTCAGCCGAAGGGTTAAGGAAAGGATGGAACCAGAGAATGAGCGACTACTTTGTTCAGGATGGCTCTTTCTTCCGTATTCAGAATATTCAGATCGGATATACTATTAAAGACGTAAACTGGTTAGGTGGCAATTTCCCGCAAACAAGGATTGCTTTAACAGCTGAACGTCCGTTAACACTATTTAAATACAATGGATTTACTCCTGAAGTCGATAACGGCTGGGATACACAGGTTTATCCAATTCCCGCTATTTATACAGTAAATCTGAATGTCAAATTCTAAATATTGTTGAAGATATGAAACCATATAAATTCACTTATATAACTATTGCTGCAGTCATGCTACTATCCTCAGGATGTGAGAAATACCTCGATAAACCTGAAGAAGCAAAAATCATCACAGTGCAGCAAACCGATTACACTATTGCAAGTGATATGATAAAACCACTTCTTGGAACCTACTCTGAGTTCAACAGAATTGAATGGGAGGACATTCCATTAATAGCAGTTCGGGGTGATGATGTTAACGCAGGTGGCAAAGGTGATCAGCAACCTTTTGAAGACACTGACAATTACATCTACAGTAAGGATTATTGGATGTATAACTCACTGTTCCAGAACTTCTTCCAGAATCTTTATGCAGTGAACAGTGCAATGGAGCAAATAGCTGAATACCAGAAAGCAGGCGCAAGCCAAACACTCGGCGACCAGTACATAGCTGAAGCTAAAGTGATTAAATCATGGTGGCTATTTCAGTTGAGCAGAGTGTGGGGAGCATTACCGATTCCTCCAACATCCGATCCTCAGAAAGTGCTTATTACACCTCTCTCATCAAAAGATGAGATCATGCAACAAATCTCAACATGGATGGATGAGGCAATACCTATGCTGCCCAATCTGCGTCCAAACCAACGGACTGATATTCCTGGAGGAGTAACTAAATACACTGCACTAGCCATGAAAGCATTGGCTAACCTTGAGCTGAAAAATTACGAGGCAGTAAGCGATGCCACCGGTCAAATAATAAATTCAGGACTATTTTCACTGGAACCTGATTTTTATGAGCTCTTTAAAATCAAAGG
This sequence comes from Bacteroidota bacterium, assembly GCA_023441805.1. Lineage (GTDB taxonomy): Bacteria > Bacteroidota > Bacteroidia > Bacteroidales > Lentimicrobiaceae > Lentimicrobium. The sequence continues at coordinate 88,390 of JAEZNO010000003.1, read as the reverse complement.
CAAACTGAACAACGAAAACCTCCTGGAGCTTCAGTCTTCTGATTTAGGACAGGGAAGCGGAGAAAATTATGCATATCCATTTGCATTCTTCGGTCCTCAGGGGTGGACGCCTGCCGTAACCGGTGCAGGTGATGGATGGGGATTCTGGGAACCCAGTCTGAAATTCATCAAGTTCATGCTCGACCGGGATGAGGAAGTACGCCTCGAAACCAGTGTGCTGTTCACTCCCAAAGGGATAGCCAAAATACAGGAAGACCCTGCTTATGCTAACCTGCCGGGCTGGATCTCAAACACAACTCGTTCGGGCGATGTGATTAATGACTACGCCAGAGCTCTCTTTGCCAGCGGAAAACAATATCTTCCTTCTGACCAGTTAACCCCCGGCAGAACTGATTACGGGACTAATAAAAATTACCCACTCATTCGCTATGCCGGTATTCTCTTAATGTATGCCGAGGCTGTTGTACAAGGTGCCCCTGCCACAGCTATCAGTGCCGACGAGGCTGTGAACCTTGTCAGAGCACGCGCCGGACTAAATCCACTGTCGGGCGTTAATCTCCAGCAGGTTATGGATGAAAAACTTGCCGAACTAGCTCTCGAAACCGGCGAACGTTATTATGATATGATCAGGCTTCAATGGTATGACCAACTGAGTTACGATGGCAAGAATTTCAATCCATCCGAGGATATCTTCCTGCCTTATCCACAGGCACAAGTAGACCAAATACCAAGTTTGAGACAATAACTACTTAAAACTGAAAAAGATGAAAATACTTAAATCCATTATAGTTTGCTCAATGCTCGCAATGTTCACCATCAGTTGCGAACAGGAACTTGACCCTATAAAAAAAGTAAAACCGGGGATGGATGTTGATAGCCCGTCTGTAACAATCAATTTTCCCATTGCAGGAAAAGTTGTAAGGGTTCTCCCCGACAATCCGGTTGTTAATTTTACCGCTACTGTTGAAGATGACATTGAATTAAAATCAGTGACTTTCAAAGTTGACGATGAAGTCATCGGTACCACCTCTTCGTTCAAAGACTACAGAAGAGCAGTCATCAATTATTCGAAGAATGATTTGGCTGACGGATCACATACACTTGTTGTTGAGGTAGAAGACATGACAGGTAAGACAATGTCGGCATCACGTACTTTTAATAAGGTTACGGCTACTCCTTATACTCCAATGGAAGGTGAAGTTTATTACCTGCAGTTTGAAGGAACACTGAAAGATGAAATCACAAAAACCAATGCCACAAAAGTGGGTTCTCCGGCTTATGCTACAGGTAAAATAGGTGATGCTTATGCAGGTGCCGATAAATCATATATTACTTTACCTGCTGACGCATTCCTTGATTCACCGGAATTTGCAGTCGCATTCTGGTATAAGATAAATGCCAATCCGGCCAGAGGAGGTATTATCTCATTGAGTGCCACCCCTCCTGCCGAACCTGAAAACAACAGAGCTTCAGGCTTCAGGATGGCGCGTGAAATCAGCGGTAATATGCAAAATCTGTTCGTGAACTATGGTATCGGCGATAAGACTGAAGTATGGATTAATCCATTCCAGCAGTTGTCACCATCTTCCGACTGGATACATATAGCAGTATCGATCACCGACTCGCTGGCTACCATTTATGTAAATAATGAAGTTGTGAAAACCTCTGTTACTGAAGGTGAAATTAAATGGGATGGTGTTAGCACCCTGACGATAGGTTCAGGCGAGCCAAACTTTGTATATTGGGAGCATTTCTCCGATCTGAGTTTATATGATGACATGCATTTCTTCAACAGGGCTATCAAGCCGGAGGAGGTTAGTGTTCTATATGCGCTGACTAAATAAACCAGGTTGCACATTGATGTTGGAACATGTTTCACATCACATGAAAATATAAATTTATTTCTCATCAAATCTGTATGTTACAGACGGTTGAGAGACGGTTGGATGAGGGTTGGTTGACCCCTACCCTCACCCAACCGTCTCTCAACCGTCTACCAACCGTCTGCCAACTATAGCTCTGGTTTTCCCTTAGCAAGTAATAAACCTTCATGATGTGGGAAGACACCCCATTAATTTTCTATACTGGTTACAATTAAAAAAAATATTAAATTTGCCGACGAAAATATTTTAGTACTCGGGATGTAGCGCAGCCTGGTAGCGCGCTTCGTTCGGGACGAAGAGGCCGCTGGTTCGAATCCAGTCATCCCGACTAATCAAAGGCAGATCATTGAATCTGCCTTTCTGTTACGCCACTTTAGCTCAGTCGGTAGAGCAGCGCATTCGTAATGCGCGGGTCGTGGGTTCGAGTCCCATGAGTGGCTCTAACCCTCCGCTTCCTGCTTCCGCTTGTCAGGTATAATAAGTGACAATAGTATACTCAGGACCATAATGACCAATATCACGTAAAGTGAATATGCTGTAGTAAATCCTATCTCTTTCAGCCACTCACTAAACATCATCTTAAAGCCAATAAAAGTCATCAGGAAGGCCAACCCTGTCTTCAAATACCTGAATACATTGATAACCCTTATCAGTACAAAGAACATCGACCTTAAGCCAAGTATCGCAAAAACATTCGAGAAGAAGATTATGTATGGATCTTTGGTGACTGCAAATATTGCCGGGATTGAATCAACTGCAAATACTACATCCGAAAATTCAATCACCATAAGTGTAATGAACAGCGGAGTAATCATTAGTTTGCCGGCTTTCCGTACAAAAAAATGTTCTCTTACAAATTCAGGATAAACAGGTAAGTATTTCGATGCAAAGCGCACTGCAGGGTGTCGCTTAGTATCAATCTTTGTCTGTCCCTTTTCAAAAAACATCTTGATACCGGTGAATATCAGCAGAATCCCAAAAATGTAGAGTATCCAGTGAAATTTGGTTATGAGGGCTGAGGCAGTGAAAATAAACAGGAACCTGAAGACTACCGCTGCTAATATCCCGTAAAACAAAACCCTTCGATAGTATAAAGGATTTACCTTAAATGCAAAAAAGATGACTACCATCACAAAGATGTTATCGAGCGAAAGCATCCACTCAATCACATATCCCGTAAGGTATTCAAGTGCAAGATTCTTTTCATAAACCTTTAAAGCACTTTGGTAGTCCAATCCATCGATATTTATCGGATGTTCAAACCGTACTATCAGTGCCTTTAGTTCCTCAAGGGTACCATCAGGGCCCAGATGAATCCAATCGGCATGATATAAAATAAGTACGTAGAAACCAAGTGACAGTGCAATCCACAGAAACGTATAAAATAGCGCCGATTTGAAACTTACAATGTGGTTTTCCTTATCAAATACTCCAAGATCCAAAAGAAGTAGCCCGACAATTATTACCAAAAACGCGATGAAAAAAATTAGTTCGACTGACATACGGTATTGTTAAGCATATAAAGGTAGCAAAGGTAGTGAAATAAAATTCCTTAGCTTTCCCGAGTAACTGAATTATAAATTCGTATGAGGGTATATTGTAGTAAAAACTTTCTAATTTTGATGGCTTATAGCAACAACCGACAAACTGATTTATACTTATAAAGCATACCAATCATGAAAAACTTTTCAGAAATGAACCCTAATCCGCTGGTACAATACCTTAACAAACCAGCCGCTGAATTTACTAAAGCCGACCTGATTAAGTACATTGTTGATCATAACATCGAAATGGTTAACTTCAGGTATGTAGGCGGTGACGGACGCTTAAAGGCATTGAACTTTGTTATCAGCTCACTCGAACATCTCGACAGCATCCTGACTACCGGTGAACGTTGCGACGGCTCAAGCTTGTTCCCTTTTATTCAGGCAGGCTCAAGCGACCTGTATGTAGTTCCACGCTATCGCACTGCTTTTGTTAATCCATTTTCAGAAGTTCCTGCAGTTGACATACTCTGCTCATACTACAACAAAGACGGATTACCACTCGAAAGTTCACCTGAGTACATCCTCCGTAAGGCTCATAAAGCTCTTAAAGATCGTACCGGCCTCTCATTCGAAGTCATGGGTGAGCTTGAGTACTACATTATCAGTGACGAAGAGACTCTCTTCCCTGCAGTAGACCAGAAAGGATATCATGAATCATCTCCTTTTGCTAAATGGGAATTCCTCCGTACCGAGGCAATGACCGCAATGGCAAAAGCCGGCTGTCTCATAAAATACGGACACTCAGAGGTTGGAAATTTTACACAGGATGGCAAATTGTATGAGCAAAATGAAATAGAGTTTACTCCCACTACCCTCGAGGATGCAGCCGACCAGCTCGTAATCGCCAAGTGGATTTTACGCTCATTGGCCTATAAATATGGCGTAACCGTTACTTTCGCACCCAAAATTATCGTAGGAAAAGCCGGCAGCGGTCTGCATATCCATACCAGAATTGTAAAGGATGGCAAAAATCAGATGGTTGCCGATGGAAAGTTAAGCAGTACTGCACGTAAAGCAATCGCAGGTTATCTGGACCTGGCACCGTCACTTACTGCATTTGGCAACACTAACCCTACTTCTTATTTCCGCCTTGTGCCTCATCAGGAGGCCCCAACAAACATTTGTTGGGGTGACCGCAACAGAAGCGTTCTGGTAAGAGTACCTCTGGGATGGGCAGGCGAAAACAATATGATTTATCACGCTAACCCGTTAGAGACCAAAGTAAATCACGATCATTCACAGTTGCAAACCGTTGAATTCAGATGCCCTGATGGCTCAGCCGATATATACCTGCTGCTTGCCGGCTTAACCGTTGCCGCCCGCCATGGCCTCGAAATGGATAATGCACTTGATCTTGCCGAAAAATGGTATGTCGATGTCAACATTTTCGACGACAACCATAAAGAGCGACTGGCTCAACTGAAACAACTGCCTGTTTCATGCCATGAATCGGCTGCCATGCTCGAAAAACAGGCATCCATTTATCAGCAGTACGATGTATTCCCCACAAGCGTAATTGAGGGTGTTGCCCGCAAATTACGCAGTTACAAGGATGAACAGCTTCGCGATGAGGTTCATTGTAACCGGGAGAAGATGCAAAGCCTCGTTGATAAATATTTCCATTGTGGATAAAGCACATTAGTTTCTAAATACTCGTGGAGGCTGTCTCAAAAGGACAGCCTTTTTTTGTCTTATTTGTGAACTAAAGATTGCACATAGATTGCACATGTTTTAATCATTATCTGTACTAAATTGTGTATTTATGTGTAGTTCATGTGGACTTAATGTGGACTTAATGTGTAATCGACAATTAAACAATACATAAAAATCCAATTGAAAACTTCTTAAATCCAACATTCACTTATGATTAAAAACAGCTTTCTTTTTGTGGATTACATTAAGAGTTTTAAGATTAAAATGATGGTAGCCTGAGGTATATATCGTCACATAAGAACTTTTAAGTCTTGGCAATTGGAATAGTTTAATCTACAGTAACTATTAGTCCTTCCTGAACCTGATAAGTTTACGGCCGAGGTAAACTCTGCGAAGCCAAAAAGGAAGCACTAAGGCACCAATAATCAAATATGGGTAATAGGTTAAAAACCTCCAGGAAAGCGCAACGAGCATTGTGATATCGGTGACTGTACCGGCAATAAACTCACGCAGAAATATTGGGAAGAAGAACTCGGCAATACCGCTGCCGCCCGGTGTTGGACTTACCAGCATTATCACCCACATCATTAATTGACGGGCCATGATGAGGAAATGGTCACCAAGGGTGGCAATGCCTGTAAAACCGGAGATGAGAAAATTAACTACGAGGAAGCGGGCAATCCATGCGAATGCGGTCGCTAATGAAGCATGCAGCCAAAAAGTAACTGACTTACTACGGAATTCGGCAGACGACTCAACTATCTGGTCGCCTGTTTGTATGGCAGCTTCATGGAATTTCCTGAAAATTCTGAATTTGGTTAATCGAATAAGTAACCATTTTAGCCCTCCCGGATTGATAAATACTCCATATGCCAGCAAGAAAGTAATGACCGCAATAATTAAATAACCAAGTGAGAAAATCCCCATTGTTGTAAATTTCATCCCCAGAAAAAAGAAATCCTGTCCTTCAACTGAAAGTCGCTCAAGTCCGGCAAACAGGATGGTTAAAGGTACTAGTAGAATATAGAATAATTCATCGAGCAGAGTAGTTATCATGACCGTTGCTGCTGCCCGACCTGTCCCGAGTTTTTCCTTTGAAAGGATAAATATCGCAATTGCCGATCCACCAACAGCTGACGGGGTTACGCTTGATGAAAACTCCCACAGGAAAATCACCTGGAAAGCTCTCTTCCACGAAAGTGCGTAGTTTGTGAGCAATCTTATCCTGTATATATAGGCTATATCACGTACTACTACCATCAATATCGCCAGGATGAAGAAAAAAATTGCTTTTGCATCAATAGTAACCGACTTTAAATCGCTCCCTGACAAGTCAGAGGCCATCATATAACCGATTACAGCAAAACCTATAAGCACAGGTATCAGGACTCTCTGAAATGAAAATATTCGCAGGATAGCTCTGTGCTGACTAACCATAGATAAGCTGTAAGTTAATGAGTCAATAGGGATTTACTGCCTGTATAAATCAAATAATAGCTTAATTGTTTGAAGTAAAAACGGTCATTTTGTCTGTTTATTGTGTAATTTCTCTTAATAAATCGGTCATATTGTCCGATTTAGTATCAATAAATACCTTAAAAAGGTGCTGGCACACAAATTGAAAATAGTAGTTCAGAAACAAAAAAAACAAAAAATATACAGGAGGAACAACAATGAATATGATTAGATTTAACCAACCGGTAGTGAGCTTGTTTGACCAGTTTTTCAATAGCTCAATGAATGATATGACAAAGTATTACCCGGCAAACATCTATGATACAGACAATGCGTTTGTAATAGAAATGCCTGCCGCCGGATTTGCAAAAGAAGACATTAAGGTAAATCTTGAGCAGCAAACTCTGACAATCAGTGCCGAGATGAAGGAAGAAAATGAAGTAAAGGATGAAAAGTATCTTCGCAGAGAATTCACAAAAAGCTCATTAAGCAAGAGCTTCATACTTCCTAAGAGTGTCGACACCGATAAGATTAATGCCGACTACCAGAATGGCATCCTGAAGATCACTCTTCCAAGACGTGAAGATGCCATAGTACGGAAACAGATTGAGATACAATAAGGAATGATGAATGGAGAAGTGATAAATAGTGAATGATGAACAGTGAATTAGCTCCAAAGCCTTGAATGACAAGGCGAAAGGCTAAAATTCAAAAGCAAAAGTGAAACGTGCCCCAGTTGGAAGGTAACCTACCGATTGGGGCACTTTTATTTACCCACTACGACTTCTTCTCGTTCAGCAAAGAACAAGCTTAAACTCAGTGGCCCAATTAGAAACAAACGAAACTATCGAAACTATCGCAATTCGACTTCATCTCGTTCAAAAAGGACGAGATTACGCTTAGTGACCTAATTGAAACAAGAAAAGAACGTTAGAAAGGGGGTGATTTACGTAGCTGGCAAGGCTTTAAAACAAATGCCTGAAAGGTAGTAAAAGCCATCCGAAGATGCGTTCAATTTTGGGTCGGCGTAGATAAGCTTCGTAGTTGAAAGGGATGCAACCTTTAAGGCTTTGAGTGAGGTGCCGATCGACGAGGTCAACGATTTCGGGTTGGTGGCCTACAATCATGATTTCGTGCTGGTAGCGGAAACTGCGGTAATCGAAATTGGCTGAGCCTACAGTAAACACTTCCTTGTCGACCATGAAGCATTTCGCGTGGAGATTGCTTGCAGTATAAAAATGCATGTTAATTCCGTTACGATAATAGAATTTCAGGTATTTATCGCGAAGCAAATCAACGATCTTAACATCCGAATGCAAAGGCATGATGACAATTACATTTACCCCTCTGTTGGCCGCCTGAGCCAGTAATCGTCGAAGCTTATAACCCGGGATGAAGTAAGGAGTTTCAATAATTATCTCGTGTTTGGCTTTTGCAATAAGTTTCTCGTACCGTTTCTTTATTTGCTGCCGATAAATTGAGGGCAGATCCTGAACAATCTCAAAGCCATTATAGTAGATAGTTTTCTTGTACGAGAACTTATTGAAGATATATTTATCGAAGAGCTTAAGACTGTCGAAGAAAGTCTTCTTAAACAAAAGGGCTACCGGTCCTTCAATACGTAAACAAATCTCGCGCCAGGAGAGTGAGTAGCCGGTTATATTCATTGACCCGATGAAGGTGATTTCATCATCAACAATAAGTAGTTTACGATGATTTCTTCTATGGTTTTTGGTAAAAAAGTCGATACCGAACTTTATTTTACGGAAGAAAGTGACCTCAGCGCCGGCACGAATGAGTGGTTCGAAGAAGTAATAATTGGGAGGAGTGCCCCATGAGTCGAACAGCAGTTTTACTACCAGGCCCTGTTTGGCTTTCACCGCAAGAATATCCCTGAAATGTTCACCTGTCAGATCATAAGCGATGCGGTAAATTTCGAGGTAGATACTTTTTTTAGCCATAGCGATGGCATCATACATAGCTTCAAGAATATCACTCTGATTGTCCATTAACGCCACTCTCGGGGTGGGTGATTCACCCCCGGCAGTATCTTTAACGGGCGATATTTTCTTGCCTAAAGCCATAGTCGGGCATTAAATTTACAGGTATTTGAGTGCTTTTAGCAGTTCCTCTTTTTTCCTGGTTGATACAGGGATTGAGGTATTATCAGTTAAAACCACAACTAGGTCATTACTATGAAATTTCTTGACATAGTTGAGATTGATGAGATGAGATTGATGTATCCTGCAGAAATGATATTCAGCCAGTAACTCTTCAAAGTCCCTCATTGATTTCGAAATTGTAATCATCTCACCATTATTCAAAAAGAACATAGTATAGTTGCGATCAGATTCACAACGGACTATGTTTTCAATTTCAACCATATAGACGGTACTAATGGTTTTGAGGATGAGTTTCTTATGAGGTTTCGACGGTTGATTGATTGATTCGAGCAGTTGTTTAATTGCAACGCTGTTGGCAGTTCCGTTTAAGTGTGTAGTAGCTTTATGAACAGCTTCAATGAGTTCTTCTGAGTCGATAGGCTTGGTGATATAATCAATAGCATTGAACTTTATAGCCTTAATTGCATAGTTCTCAAAAGCTGTAACAAAAATAACGGCAAATGAAACATCATCAATTTCCTGCAATATATCAAAGCCTGTACCGTCAGGCATCTTAATATCGAGAAAGACAAGATCGGGGTGATAGTTTTTTATTATTTCAATACCTTTACGTGCTCCATCAGCCTCGCCAATAATAGTAACATTTGGGCAAAAAATACCGAGCATCTGCCTGAGATTCATCCTGGAATGATACTCATCATCAACTATTACACATCTGATCATGCTACATTTTTGTTTTCAATACAATATTAGGGAATTCTGACTAAAAGAAAAAAGAAATAGTGAAAGTTTACATAAAAAGAGTTTGCAGGAGTATAATTAATAATGGCGTACTTTTGCAACTTAAAGATTAATACTATGCTTAAGTCAATGACCGGTTTCGGCAAATGTACTGCATCTCTTCCCGGTAAGACAATAACTATTGAAATTAAATCACTCAACAGCAAGCAATTAGATTTAAACATCAAGTTGCCCCCGGTATTTCGTGAGAAGGAGCCGGATATCCGAAACATGATATCGAAGAATCTTGAAAGGGGTAAAATTGAATTAACAGGCACTGTTGATTATACCGACAATGAGCTGCCGTCGATAGTTAATAGTTCTTTGGTTAAGGGCTATTATAAGGATTTGAAGCAGTTATCGGATGAGTTGGGTGCTGAAAATGTTGATCTCTTTTCAATAATAATGAAGATTCCCGATGTGCTTAAGCCATCAAAGGACGTACTTACCGAAGAAGAATGGGTGCCTGCAAGGCAATGTATTGAGAATGCCATACAGCAGCTTGATGAGTTCAGGCAACACGAAGGGGCACATCTGTCTGAAGATTTTATGAGCAGGATAATTACCATCAAATCCTTACAGAATGACCTCGGACAGTTTGAAGAAGAAAGGAATCATAATTTCAGGGAAAAGCTTCGTATTTCAGTTGAAGAATTTACTGCCAACAATTCACTTGATGCCAACCGCTTTGAGCAGGAGATAATATATTACCTTGAAAAGCTGGATATTACCGAAGAGAAGGTAAGACTGCAAAAGCATCTCGACTATTTTATGAATACGCTGGGTGAGCCTGAATCGGCAGGGCGTAAACTTTCGTTTGTCACCCAGGAGATTGGCAGGGAAATTAACACCATTGGCTCAAAAGCCAATGATGCCAATATTCAGCGCATTGTAGTACAAATGAAGGACGAACTGGAGAAAATAAAAGAACAATTAGCTAATATCCTCTAACTATATCTGCAGAAATGACTAAAGGCAGACAATCAAAACTAATCATCGTCTCAGCACCGTCAGGTTCAGGAAAAACTACTATTGTCCGACATCTGTTATCGGTATTCCCCAACCTGGCGTTCTCAGTATCAGCTACTAGTCGAAGTAAACGAGCCAATGAAACAGACGGAATTGACTATTATTTTATTTCAGCTGACGATTTCAGGAAAAAGATTCGTAACGGTGAATTGCTTGAATGGCAGGAAGTTTATACAGGAAACTATTACGGTACACTGCGAATGGAGGTTGAAAGAATGTTAAATGAGGGCAGTGATGTTATATTTGATGTTGATGTAGTAGGAGGTTTAAATATAAAGAAGGAATTTGGTAACAGGGCATTGGCTGTATTTGTTTGTCCACCGTCAATTGAAGCACTTGAAGAACGGCTCAACAGCCGTAATACCGATTCGGCTGAGACTATCAAAAAGAGGGTAGAAAAAGCAGTACACGAAATGACCTTCATCGATAAATTTGATTTTGTGCTCGAGAATAATGATTTGAATGAGGCTAAGAGGAAAATTGTTGAGAAAGCCGTCGAGTTCTTTAGTCAGCCGGATATTGATAATTAAAGCAATACACTAAGTAAAAACCGAGCGTATTCACCACTTCTTGGTAAAGAAATTCTTGATAATTAAATATAACTCAGAGTGAAAGCCACGGGACTTTTTTTCGGTTCGTTTAATCCAATCCATATCGGGCACTTGTGTGTAGCCGAATATTTGGTTGAATTTGGAGGCCTTAACGAAGTATGGTTCATAGTTTCACCACTTAATCCGTTAAAAGAAAAGGCATCATTGCTGACTGATTACGCCCGATATGAGATGGTTCAGGAGGCAATAGGTAAAGATACCCGTTTCAGGGTGTCGGACATTGAATTCCATATGCCGAAACCATCATATACCATTGACACACTTGCCCGCCTGAATGAGAAATACCCCGACCGTGAGTTTATAATGACCGGTGGCACCGACCTGCTGGTTAGTTTCCACAAATGGAAGAACTGGGAGCAATTACTTGCCAACTATAAACTGTTACTCTACCCCCGTCATGGCAGTGAAGACCATGAGTTAACAAAACACCCTTCAGTAAAACTAATCAATGCTCCAAAGATTGAAATATCAGCAAGTTTCATAAGGGGAGCACTCAGGGAACACAAGACTATTAAGCACTTCCTTCCTGAAAGCGTATGGCAGATTATTGATAAGTATGGTTACTATCAGTGACGACTAGCGGGGGCTTATTTTCTTAGCCACTGCATCACCTTTAATGACACATCGAGGAACAGAATACTTATATGTGCATTTCGCTCAACATGGTAGATTGCATCATTAAACTCACGCTGAAACAGATGGACATTTGAAGGATTGATGAAACGTGTAAAGTCGTTCACGAATTTCAGCTCCTCCCCTTCAATATTGATGTATGAAGTAACATTGAAGTTGTTAAGTGTGCAATATCTTACGATCTTAAGAGCATACTGAAGAAAGCGTTTCGTATATTCTCTGCCCAACGCCCTATGTTCGTCTGCCATGGTTGACGCAGCCTTAACATCTTTTCTCCAGCAAATACGCATCCATTCACGAAATTTCACGAAAAGCTCATCATGACTTTCTCCACGATTTATTATTTGAATAGCTTCGGTCATATTACCCTCGGCCATAATGACTGCGCTCTTTGCTTCATCAGGTGAACAGTCTGTAATGGTTACCAATCCTTCCTCAAGCTCACTATCAGAATACTTAGGGAACTTAACCATCTGGGTTCTTGAAAGAATAGTAGGCAAAATCTGCTCTTGCTGTTCTGTAATAAGGATAAAGAGAGTCTTATCGGGTGGCTCTTCCAGAATCTTGAGTATTTTATTGGCACCCTGTTGATGGATCTTTTCAGCCATCCAAATAATCATCACCTTATATTCTGACTCATAAGAGGTATAGCTGAGTTTTCTTACCAGGTCGTTACAGTCATCAGTATTGATAAGTCCCTGTTTATTTTCAATTCCAATTTCATCATACCAGTCGGTTAAAGTAAAGAAGCCCTTATTTTCAGCTACAATCTTTCGCCAATGTGACAGGAACATAGTTGACATGGGCTTACCGTCAACTTCTTTAGTATTAGCTATTGGGTAGAGGAAATGAAGGTCAGGGTGTGCCAACTTGGAAAATTGAAGACAAGAGGGGCAAACTCCGCAAGAGTCAGTATCGGTTCGATTGGCACAATTAATATACTGTGCATAAGCGAGTGCCATGGCTAGCTTAGCTGATCCTCCGGGACCGAAGAATAGCTGTGCATGGCTTACTCTGTGCTCATGTACTGTTTTACGAAGTCGTTGTTTTACAGCCTCCCGGCCCGGTATATCGCTAAAACGCATAATGTAGTGAGTGAGCCTGTAAAATTAAGATTTTTACCCACAAACATGATGCAGGTTATTAACTAAACGCCCTCTTCGCGTCTGTTTTCGACTTTACGTGAAACAATCTTTGCAGAAATGAATTCACGATTAAGGCGAGCAATATTCTCAAGAGTGATCAGTTTAGGGCACTCGGCTTCGCAGGCACCTGTATTTGTACAGTTTCCAAAACCTTGTCTGTCCATTTCTGCTACCATATTCTGAACACGCTGATGAGCTTCAACCCTTCCCTGAGGCAGTAATGCATACTTTGATACAAAAGCACCTACAAATAACATGGCTGAGGCATTTTTACAGGCTGCAACACAAGCCCCGCAGGCGATACAGGCAGCAGCATCCATTGCAAGGTCAGCATTCACTTTAGGGATTGGTATGGCATTGGCATCAGGAACCCCTCCGGTATTGACGCTAACATATCCGCCGGCCTGTACTATTTTATCGAAGGCTGACCTGTCGACAATAAGGTCTTTAAGAACAGGAAAAGCTCTTGCGCGCCAGGGCTCAATTACTATGGTGTCACCATCTTTGAATTTCCGCATGTGCAGCTGGCAAGTGGTGATTGCAGCATCAGGCCCGTGGGGACGACCATTGATATACATACTGCAAGTGCCACAAATACCCTCACGACAATCATGGTCAAAAGCAACCGGCTCTTCACCCTTTTTGACGAGGAATTCATTAAGCACATCCATCATTTCAAGAAATGAACTGTTTGGGGAGATATCAATGATCTTATATGTGACAAATTTTCCTTTACTGACAGCGTTCTTTTGACGCCAGATTTTTAGTGTAAGGTCCATATCGTTTTCTTCCTGTTATTTGTAATTTCTCTGTTTAACCTCAATAAATTCGTATTTCAGTGACTCCTTATTAAGCTCGGGATCAGTATCAGCGCCCTTGTAAGCCCATGCTGAAACATACATATAATTCTCGTCATCCCTGAGAGCTTCACCTTCGGGAGTTTGGTACTCTTCGCGGAAGTGCCCGCCACATGATTCTTCGCGGTTGAGGGCATCTCTGGCCATCAGTTCACCTAATTCAAGAAAATCAGCCACACGTCCTGCTTTCTCAAGTTCCTGGTTTATTGAATCGGTAGTGCCCGGAATACGAACATCATTCCAGAACTCCTTTCTGAGTTCTTTTATCTCATCAATGGCAGAGATAAGGTTTTCTTTATTTCTTGCCATTCCTACCTTTTCCCACATAATTGTTCCTAACCTGCGATGGAAGGTGTCAACTGTGGTATTTCCCTTCACATTCATCAGCCTGTTAATACTATCCTTAACCTTACCTTCTGCATCGATAAATTCAGGCAGGTCAGGCGATATTTTAGGAACGCGAATCTGATCGGCCAGGTAATTCTGAATAGTATAAGGAAGAACGAAATAGCCATCAGCAAGTCCCTGCATTAAAGCTGATGCCCCGAGACGGTTGGCGCCGTGGTCACTGAAATTGGCTTCACCGGCCGCATAAAGACCCGGGACTGTAGTCATGAGTTCATAATCAACCCACAAACCTCCCATTGTATAATGCACAGCAGGATAAATCATCATAGGGGTAGTGTATGGGTTTTCGTCAACTATCTTTTCATACATCTGGAACAGATTGCCATAACGGGCTTCAATAGTATCCCGGCCAAGACGGTTTATAGCATCTGCAAAATCAAGATATACAGCCAAGCCGGTTTCACCAACACCATAGCCTGCGTCACAACGTTCCTTAGCGGCTCGTGAGGCAACATCGCGAGGTACAAGATTCCCGAAAGCAGGATAACGACGTTCAAGATAGTAATCCCTGTCGGTTTCCTTTATTTGGAGAGGTGACAATTTGCCTTGTCTTATTTTTTCAGCATCCTCTTTATTTTTAGGCACCCAGATTCTTCCGTCATTGCGAAGACTTTCGCTCATGAGAGTAAGCTTCGACTGATATTCACCATGTACGGGGATACAGGTCGGGTGAATTTGCGTAAAGGCAGGATTTCCAAAATAGGCTCCTTTTTTATATGCTTTCCAGATTGCGGTAACATTTGAGCCCATTGCATTGGTCGAGAGGAAGAATACATTGCCATACCCTCCTGTGGCAAGGACAACTGCATGAGCAGCATGACGCTCAATTTCGCCTGTAACAAGGTTTCTGGCAATAATTCCGCGGGCCCTGCCATCAACAATAACAACATCGAGCATTTCATGCCGGGAATGCATTTCAACATTTCCCTTATGAATCTGTCGGCTCAAAGCACTATATGCACCTAACAGGAGTTGCTGTCCGGTTTGTCCGCGAGCATAGAAAGTACGTGATACCTGAGCCCCACCAAAAGAACGGTTATCAAGTAATCCGCCATATTCTCTGGCAAATGGGACTCCCTGTGCTACACACTGGTCGATAATGCTGTTACTAACCTCTGCCAGGCGATACACATTCGCTTCTCTTGCCCTGTAGTCGCCTCCTTTTATAGTATCATAGAAAAGTCTGTAAACGCTGTCACCGTCGTTTTGATAATTCTTAGCAGCATTGATACCACCCTGGGCAGCAATACTATGAGCACGACGGGGGCTGTCCTGATAACAGAAAGCCTTTACTTTAAAACCCAGTTCAGCCAATGAGGCTGCTGCTGATGCACCGGCCAATCCGGTTCCAACAACGATAATTTCAAGTCTGCGTTTATTGGCCGGATTTACAAGATTTGTATGTGACCTGTAATAAGCCCATTTATCTTCCAGCGGACCCTGTGGTATTTTTGAATTTAATTCTGCCATATCTTGAATTGCTAGTATTTACACTTTATTATTACCTGAAATATATCGCCAAAGGAATAAGAATGAATCCAACCGTTATCACTATTGCAATGATTCTGCTGATGGTGAACATTGCCGGTGTGTATTTATTATGATTCCACCCAAGCGACTGTAGTCCTGAATGAAATGCATGGTCGAGATGGAATCCAAGGAAGAGAAGCCATCCTATATATATTAGCACATGGCTTAAGTGGCTGAATTTCTCAATAACCAGTTTGCCCATATCTTCATATTCTTTACCATCGTACATGACAATCTCAATATTGCCAATCTTTGCCTGGAAGAAGAAATTATAAAGATGATAGAATAAGATAGCCAGAATAATCAGGCCTGTATGAATCATGAATTTGGAGAATGGCGACATCTCGGAGAATGCCTCTACCTTATATCTTACAGGCCTTGCTCTCCAGTTCTGTATTTGCAAAACAATACCGGTAATTATGTGAATGACAAAACCGGCAAGCAGGAAAAGCTGCATAAACTGGATTACCGGATTTGTTACCATAAAATGCGCGGCCTTATTGAATGTTTCTCCACCGTCATTTAACAAGATCAATATATTAACGGTGAGATGAACAAAGAGAAAGGCGATCAGGAATAGTCCCGCCAGCGACATGATCACTTTTTTGGTGATTGACGAATACATAGTAATTTGGTTTACGATTTATGAATGACGATTGTTTTTTGCACTTGAATTATCCTAATGTGGTCAATAGTTGTTTAAATTTGCGAATATCCTCTCCGACATGGTGAACAAATATAGTAATTTAGATATAACATTTTAACCGCAGTCGGATTTTTATTACTTTATAAAGAAAATATACATGCGTTACCAACAAATTGACCCTACCTTTTTCTGCAAGAACAGGGCAAAGTTAGAAAAGAAGCTGAAACCTGATTCATTAGCAATAATCCACTCAAGTGACGAAATGCCCCGTAACGGAGACCAAAATTTCCCCTTCAGGCAAAATAGTGACATGTTTTATCTCACCGGACTCGACCAGGAGAAGTGCATTTTGACACTTTATCCTAATCATCCTGATGAAAAACTAAGGGAAATAGCCTTTATCACCGAAACCAATGATCATATGGTTACCTGGTATGGCCATAAATATTCACTTGAGCAGGCTGCTGTCATATCAGGCATCAAAACAGTTAAATGGCTCAGTCAATTTGAAAGCACTGTGCGTGACTTCATGTCAAGAGCCGAATTCGTGTACCTCAACGTAGAGGAAAATGCCCGGTTTGTTACAGAAATCGAATCTAAAACACTGCGGTTTGTTAAGCAACTGAAAGAATCATACCCTCTGCACAACTATCAAAGATTAGCACCTATTCTGATGGAACTCAGGCTCATAAAAGAGCCTCAGGAGATTGAGTTGCTCAAGAAAGCCTGTGACATTACAGGTGATGCATTCAACAGGGTACTGAATTTTGTTAAGCCGGGTGTAATGGAATACGAGGTGGAAGCCGAAATAACACATGAGTTCATAAGGCAGGGGGCTTCAGGACACTCCTATCCGGCAATAGTGGCAGCAGGGGTCAATAACAATATTCTCCACTATAATCAAAACGACCAAAAACTTGAGGATGGTCAATTGCTTCTACTTGACTTTGGTGCTGAATACGCCAACTATGCGGGTGACTGCTCGCGAACCATTCCGGTTAATGGAAAATTCACAAGCCGGCAACGAGAAGTGTATGATGCAGTACTGAGAGTATTCCGTCAGGCTTCAAAAATGCTCGTACCAGGTACCACTATTGATACATATCACAGTCAGGTGGTAAAGATCATGGAAAAGGAACTTATTAACTTAGGTTTAATCACACAAGAAGATATTGATAACCAACCTGCCGATAAGCCAGCCTACTTCAAATACTATATGCATGGCACTTCACATTTCATTGGACTTGACGTACACGACGTAGGTACAAAGCAGACTACCCTGCAAAAAGGTATGGTATTAAGTTGCGAACCTGGCATTTATATACCTGAGGAGGGATTTGGTATCAGGATTGAAAACGACATTGTTGTTGATCATGACCCGATTGACCTGATGGCAGGAATCCCTATCGAAGCTGATGAAATTGAAGCCATTATGGCCAAACGTGAAAGTTATATTATTAATTCATAAACCATTCAACCAATGTTTAAAAAAGAAACTTATCAGGCCCGCAGGAATGCTCTGCGGACTGAAATAAAAAGTGGTATACTTTTCTTCCCGGGAAATACAGAAGCAGCTTTTAACTACCCGGCTAACACATATCATTTCAGACAGGACAGTGCATTTAATTACTTCTTCGGGCTAAATCAGCCTGATCTGGCAGGTATAATTGACCTTGATGAAGACAAGGAAATACTGTTTGGCAATGATGTCGACATGGATGATATCATATGGATGGGGCCACAGCCTTCTATGTCCGACAGGGCTGAACTTGTAGGGATTCATCTTACAAAACCGTTATCTGAATTAGCACCTTATATTAATAATGTCCTCAAAGAAGGGCGCAAAGTTCACTTCTTACCACCATACAGAGGTGAAACTAAAATATGGCTTTCGGAACTTACCAGATTAAAAATACCGCAGCTGAAGCAGGAAGCCTCAGTTGAATTGATAAAGGCAGTTGTTAAGCTTCGTTCTATAAAATCAACCGAAGAGATCGATATAATAAACAAAATGGTTGATGTAGCAGGACTGATGCATACTACAGCAATGAAAATGGCATTCCCCGGAATTATTGAACAGGAGATTGCAGGAACAATTGAGGGTATCGCACTTGCTAAGGCAGGGCCTGTTTCTTTTCCCGTAATTCTGAGCATTAACGGTCAAACACTTCATAATCATTATCACGGAAATACACTTACTGAAGGCAGGATGCTTGTTGTGGATGCAGGATGTGAATCAGAAGAATACCTGCTTGCAAGTGATATCACCCGAACCTGTCCAGTTGGCGGTAAATTTAACCACAGGCAAAAAGACATCTATGAGATAGTCCTGAATGCCAATCTGCGTGCAATTGAAGCAATAAAACCAGGTATTAAATACAGGGAAGTCCATCTTCTGGCAGCAACCACAATCGCCGAAGGCCTAAAAGCAATTGGACTTATGAAAGGTGATGTTAATGAAGCAGTAGCACAGGGTGCTCATGCCATGTTTTTCCCACACGGTCTTGGCCATATGCTTGGCATGGATGTTCATGACCTTGAGGGAGTTGGTGAAAACTATGTGGGTTATGATGATGAAATTAAGAGAAGTGAACAGTTTGGTACCGCATTTCTGAGATTAGGCCGCCGACTGCAGCCGGGTTTCGTGCTTACTGTTGAGCCGGGTATCTATTTTATCCCCGCACTCATTGATCAATGGAAAGCAGAAGGTAAATTCACTGACTTTATCAATTACGAAATAGTTGAATCATATAAGGACTTCGGTGGTATCAGAATAGAAGACGATGTGCTCGTAACTGATAAAGGTGCAAGAGTTTTAGGTAAACATATACCAAAAACTGTTGCTGAAATTGAAACACTGATGTCAAAATAGCACACCATGTTGAATAGTGCTACTAAGAATATTCGTGACAATTAATTTAATAAAGCATACTATGGAAAAGCAGATCATTTTCAATAACCAGCCGGTCAATTATCGTACTCAGGGATCAGGCCCATGGGTTGTACTCTTGCATGGTTTCCTTGAGTCGTTAGAAATTTGGAGTGATCTGGCAAATAACCTTTCCGATAAATTTTCTTTATTAATGATCGATCTGCCGGGCCACGGGAGAAGTGGCCTGGCCGACGACATTCAGACTATTCCCCTTATGGCAGCTGCCGTCAGAGCTGTTATGGCAAGTGCCGGAGTAGATGAATTTGTATTATGCGGTCATTCAATGGGTGGATATATAAGTCTGGAAATAGCACGCGAAGTTCCTGATAAGACAAAAGGGCTCATTCTCTTCCATTCACATGCAGCCCCTGATGATGAAAAATCAAAAGAAAACCGAAACAGGACTATTAATGTAGTTAAGCTTAATCATGCAAACTATATCCATAGCTTTATTCCTGACCTGTTTGCCCAATCAAATAAAGAAAAACTTGCCGATAGAATAGAAAGATTGCGCAACAGGGCAGCCTCTACCTCAGGAAAGGCCATAATTGCTGCCCTAACTGCCATGCGTGACAGAGAGGGGGCTTTTGATGTCATAATGAATTCAACCTTCCCTATATGCTTTATAATTGGCAAAGACGATACCCGTATGAGTTATGAGAAGATAGTAGCCCAGACTATGCTGGCAAATCATGCCGAGATCTTGATGCTGAGCAATGTGGGTCATATGGGAATCCTTGAAGCCCCCGATATTACATTCCCTTTTATAAAGAGCTTCTGTGAACGCTATTTGATTAAAGAAATTAAATCTCAGGGGCTGGCCGATTGATTAGCGTATCTCCCATTTGGCCCCGAAAGTATCTCTGACAGAAAATTAATTAACTTTGCAGCAATCGATATCATTAATCTCAATATATCAGATCGATGGCTGTATATGCTATTGATTTGCCCTGAAAGTTACAAATGGAAGAAATTAATAACAATATACAATATCCGGAGCAAGGCAAAATGCCTGAATACAGGCCACCTGTTGCCGATGACACCCTTGACCAGGAGTGCAATGATGATAATCTAAAGGAAATACAGCAGGTAAGGAAAGACCTCTTTGGTACAAATCCTTTTATGTCACGTGGTTGCTGCTCAATGGTTAGTGAAGACGGGTGCTCAAACTTCAATCATGGTTGTAGTAAATTGGATGCATTCGATTGGTTGGAGTCATTTCCTCCGGCACCCGGAGTCACGCCCTTTGATTGCGTTGAAGTTAGATTTAAAAACAGTCGTAAAGATTACTTCCGTGCAGGAAATGATTTAGAGCTTCATGTAGGTGATATTGTTGCTGTTGAAGCCAATCCGGGGCATGATATCGGAATCGTTACACTAACCGGTGAGGTAGTAAGGCATCAGATGAAGCGTCGGAATATTGATCCTTCGAATGAAGATTTGAAAAAGGTTTATCGTAAAGCCCGGCCGGGAGACATCGAAAAATGGATCCATGCAGTAATGAAGGAAGATAAATCAATGTTCCGCACAAGAGAGATAGCTGCCGGCCTTAATCTTAAGATGAAGGTTAATGACGTTGAATATCAGGGTGATGACACCAAAGCTATTTTCTATTATACTGCCGATGAACGGGTCGACTTCCGTGAACTGATTAAAATACTTGCCGAAGAATTCAGAGTTCGTATTGAAATGCGACAGATTGGGGCACGCCAGGAAGCATCACGTCTTGGCGGAATTGGTTCATGCGGTCGTGAGTTATGCTGCTCAACCTGGCTGACTAGTTTCAGCACTGTCAGTACCAATGCCGCCCGCATTCAACAGTTGTCGCTTAACCCTCAGAAGCTTGCCGGACAATGCGGCAAACTCAAATGCTGCCTTAATTATGAGTACGCAGCTTATGCTGAAGCTCTAAAAGATTTTCCACCTGATGATACTATCCTTAATACCACAAAAGGAGATGCCCTCCCTCAGAAAGTTGATGTGTTTGGCGGTGTTATGTGGTATGCTTATAAATCCGACCCAAATAACCTGCTTGCTATTCCCGTGGAAAAAGTTAAAGAGATAATAATTAAGAACAGGAAAGGACAGAATATTCCAAACCTTGAAGATTATGCCAGAAAAATAGAAAAGCAGACTGATTTTGAGAGAAACTCAGGAGAGGAAGATCTTACCAGGTTTGATAAAATAAGGCAGTAAATGACACGATTAATTAGTTGCAGAAACCAAATTTCCAAAGGATTGCTCTCAGGAATGAGACGGACTAAGTGTAGCCTCAACGCTTTTCTTAAAGTATGTTTATTACTTCCTTTTTTAGTTTTAATCTTCACAGGATGTGACAATGAGAAGTTCTTCGACCAAAGTGTAAGTATTCCCGGTGACACATGGCCTTCAGATAAGGAAGTAGCCTTTAGTGTAAATATTGATGACACAATTTCGCCATATCGCTTCTACATTAATGTAAGAAACAGCACAACTTATCGTTATAGCAACATCTACTTTTTCCTGACAACAGAATTCCCCGGTGGGGGCATGTCGCGCGATACCATTGAATGTACTCTCGCCGGCAAAACCGGGCAGTGGTTAGGGAAAGGAACCGGTAATTACAGGGATAACAGAATCTTCATCAGAGAGAATATCAGGTTCCCGAAGAAAGGTGCTTATCTGTTCAGATTAAACCAGGCAATGCGTGAACCACAATTAAAGGGGATATCCGAAGCCGGTATCAGGCTTGAAAAGCAACAGTTGAACAATATTGGTAAATAATCATCAATGGCTAATAAAAAGCATAGTGGAAGTACACTAAAGCACTGGCTAAAAAGATTCTGGATACTCTATTTTGCAATCCTCGGATTTATTTTTCTATTCTTTACAGCCATGTCATTGGGGCTGCTTGGTTTCATGCCCTCATTTGAAGAACTTGAAAACCCAAAAAGTAATCTCGCCTCCGAAGTCATCTCAGCCGACCAGGAAGTCATGGGGAAATACTATATCGAGAATCGATCAAATGTTCACTATTCCGATCTCTCACCCAATCTCGTAAATGCAATTGTGGCAACCGAAGACTCACGCTTTCACTCACATTCAGGTGTTGACGTGAAGGCTCTCTTCCGTGTCAGCTATGGTATCCTTACCGGCAGTAACAAAGGAGGCGGTAGCACAATTACTCAGCAACTTGCCAAGAATCTCTTTCCCCGTAAAGCTAACCGTACTTTTTTCGAAACAGTATTCATTAAACTGAAAGAATGGGTCACCGCCATTAAGCTTGAACGAAATTATACCAAGGAAGAAATTATCGCGATGTATTTTAACACAGTCGACTTCGGGAGTAATTCCTTTGGTATAAAATCGGCAGCAAAAACATTCTTTAATAAACTTCCTGCTGATCTTACCCTTGAAGAATCGGCCATGCTGGTTGGCATGCTTAAAGCTCCTACATGGTTCAGTCCTGTGCGTAATCCCGAAAGAGCCATTAAAAGACGTGAGGTGGTCCTTAATCAGATGAGAAAACATGACTACATTACTGATGAGGAATACGACTCTATAAGGGTTATCCCTCTCGATATGACCAAATACCACCTACAGGACCATGCATCTGGCGAGGCTACCTACTTCAGAGAATACCTTCGAAGGATAATGAATGCCAAAGAACCAAAGAGAAATAACTATTTCGACAGAGCACAATATGTTCTTGATTCATTACAGTGGAAGAATAACCCGCTTTACGGATGGATTGAAAAAAATCCAAAACCCGATGGCAGCAAGTATAATTTGTATAAAGATGGTTTAAAGATCTATACAACTCTCAATTCAAAAATGCAACAATACGCTGAGGAGGCAGTAGCCGAGCACCTTGGCAATGACTTGCAACCTGCGTTTTTCAAACACTGGAAGGGTAATAAAAATGCACCTTTCGATTTCCCGCAAAATATTGTAAGGGAAGAAGCAAATAAACTACTGGTTTCTTCCATGAAACGATCTGACCGTTATATTCGTCTTAAAGCAGCCGGAGTGTCAGAAGATTCAATTCAAAAGTCATTTGCCACACCTATTCCTATGAGAGTGTTCACCTGGAAGGGTGAACGCGATACAATAATGTCGCCGTGGGATTCAATAAGATATTGCAAGTTCTTTCTACAGGCCGGATTGATGTCAGTAGAGCCACAAACAGGATTTGTACGTGCATACGTGGGTGGCATTAACTACAAGTATTTCCAGTATGACCATGCTATAATGGCAAGGCGCCAGGTTGGGTCAACATTCAAGCCATTTGTTTACACTCTCGCAATGCAGGAGGGCGATTTCTCACCATGTACCAAGATAGCTAATATTCAATATACTGTTGACCTTCCTGACGGCTCAAAGTGGGAGCCTAAAAACTCAAGCGACTATAAGGAAGGGCAACTGGTGACATTGAAAGAAGCACTGGCCAATTCAATTAACTGGATTTCAGCCTTTCTAATTAAGCGCTACTCCCCTATGGCAGTGGTATCAATTGCCCGAAAGATGGGCGTAACCAGTCCGATTGATGCCGTTCCTGCAATTTCATTAGGAACCCCTGACCTCACTTTATATGAGATGGTTGGTGCAATGAATACATTTGCAAATAAGGGTGTATATACTGAGCCTCTGTTTGTCACCAGAATAGAAGATAAGAACGGGAATGTGTTAGGGCGCTTTATGCCTCGACAGCAGGAAGCCATGAGCGAAGAAACGGCGTATCTCATGATACAGCTAATGAAAGGTGTGGTTGAAAGTGGCACCGGTGTAAGATTAAGATACAAGTATGGCCTAAGTAATCCGATAGCCGGTAAAACAGGTACCTCGCAAAGTCACTCCGACGGATGGTTTATGGGCTTAACACCCGATCTTGTAACCGGAATATGGGTAGGTGGAGAAGACAGAAGCATACGCTTCAGGAATATCAGCCAGGGACAGGGTGCTAATATGGCACTTCCCATTTGGGCTCTTTATATGAAGAAAATCTATGCCGATAAGAAATTAAACCTTTATACCGGAGACTTTGAAGCTCCACTTCTGCCCCTTTCAGTTGAAATCGACTGTAACAAATACGAACAAAAGCAAGCAAAGATCGACAGAGGATACGATGCCGGTGATTTTTAGAAAAGAATCTCCTAGTAAATTCTTATCTCAAAATCATCATACAGCAACTCTTTCTTTCCTACATTCCAGAAATAAATTGACAATGCATATTCCTTATTGTTAATTTTTGGAATGCTAAATCTAAGTTCAGTCTCCTCCCAAACATTTTTCTCCTTTAAATATTCACTCAATTCCCTCATGAAATAGTGTACATTCTTCTTTTCGCCAACATTTATTGAAAGAACAATGTAACATTTTTCCAGATCATTCAGATGCTTAAATTTACCCTTCAGAAGCAATGTTGTTGAGCCCTCTGTAAGTGCGGGCAAATCACTCGACTCGAATGTGAGACCATACTCACTATTGTTTGTCAGTATACCGGCATGAGAGCCTGAGTAAGTATCTTTATCAGTAGTTGAAATATTCTTCCAATTGGGTGCGGGTACTGTATCGAAATTAATACTCATCCTCTTTAACGGCGTCAGGTTGGCCAGGCTTAAAAGATCAGTAACAGTCTGATTTAATGCAGTATCTGAATATGTACACACACTGATTCTGCCGTTATCTCCTATCTTGTTAAGATGTTGTACAATTTCAGGGTAAACCGAGTATACCGAACCCATAAAATTATCGTTTTCATAAACAATGTAATCGTAATCCCAGGTCAATCCATCCATTAAACTCTGGCGGGTTGAATACTTCATCGGATATCCATTTCTATTCATCAACACGAATGGCCCGTTAGGAGAAGTGGCATCAAGGACCATAATTTTTGCATCATCGGGTACACCTAACGATTCAAGAAATTGCCGGCAGCCCCGATAATGATGAATTGTATTGGTAGTTCGATCCCACGGACCGGTCTCTTTTCTCTCGTTCTCTTTAGCTGACACCAACAAGAACATTCCTCCCAACATTGCTACCAATACCGAGCTAACTATGAACCTAGCTTTTCTGCTATCGGACAATGGGAAAAATGAAATAATCAAGATGAATAATGCTATCAAAGGGAGATAGAAGGAGTCGAGGAAATAATAATCATGTGCAACAAATTGCTTTAGTAGAAGAAACGCAAATAGGAACGTACCTATAAACTGCACAAGCAAAAAGTATCCAAAGATTGATTTACTCTTATTCCATTTCCCAATTTTTCCACAAATTGAAAGATTAACCAGAAGGATAATTATACAAGAAAATATTACATAATGTAACCATGTGAACCAGTGAGTCAGCCAATTGTCGGTTGATTTTGCCAATATCTCAGCTGCTTGTTTTAAATTATCTGCAATCTGAAAACTCGAAAGAAACATTGAGCCATAATTAGCTCTCAGGTATTTATTATACAACCAATATCCAAGTATCAGTGCTATTGATATTATTACCGGTACTAATTTAGGCTTGAGTTGAGTATCCTTTCTTAATATTCTGATAAATTCAATTCCCAATAAAGCTATCAATGGGATAAGAAAGGTAGTTCTGCTCAGGCCGGACAGGGTTAGAAAAACAATAGATAAATTGAAATCTCCTGACCGTTCGTTGTGCAGGTAGTGTGAATAAAACCATAAACCAATAATAGCATTTGACAATGAAGGAATAGTAGGTAAGAAACCGCCCTGATAATACACAAGTACAGGTGAACTTATTGCTAACAAAGTAATAAACAACGACTTGAACAAGTTCTGTGTCCACAACAAGGCCAGTTTATACAGAAAGAACATTCCCACGAGACTATACAGCAGAATATATAGTCGGAAAATAAATGGGGAATCGCTTCCGGAGATTTTCATAAATAAGGCCGGAATATAATCATGTATTGGAAAATCAACAGCAGTGACAGTAGTATTTGAACTGATCCTCATTCCACCCGGGTAAAGATGATTATAAACAAATGTTTCGGGTTTAAAGAAATTGAGATTGTTCTCAGAGAATTTCTTAGCAAGAGCATACCTGTCGAATTGCGCCCATGAGTGTATATAACCAGGAAATTCACTAAGCTCCTTGTAGTTAAAAAATACTCCAAAAAAGATTATCACTGCAAGGACAATCACGGAGCCAGCTTTGACTTTCATAAAAAGTTATTTAAGATTAATATCTACCGGTTTGAGTTTCTTTATGCAAAGAAAGGAAGAAATTACCACACTTATCACACGTTATGTCTCAAATTTCTAGCCATCATTTTCTCGTTGAATGCTTTCATACCTACTCTATATCAAATTTTTGTACTCTTTTGCAACCGGTAAGACTTGGTATTGAGTTGACCAAGGCTCAGGCAAGAGATGGCAGCATCTCAAAATTATTCAGGATTTGGGCTATCGTGCTTCTAAACTTAAAACAGATCCCGGCTCTGAGGTGCTGGTTGATAATGAAGATCTGCTTATCATTAAAATCGTACCCAATCTCAGCGTATATAAGTAACCAAATTTGCTGTAATTGAACACAAATATTTGTCCTGTTTGCGTTAATTTGTTGAACTTTGTGGAATATAACTCAATTTATTCATCAGATTGATATGACCAGGATTATCTCCTCAGTTATTCTCTTAATCATTCCGGTTCTGCTTGCCATAACTTCGCTTCATACGATAAATGAACGAGGCAATATATGGTACAATGGAGATTATGATCCCGCATATGCTTATCTGTACAATTCCCTTAATATCACTAATGGTCTGGCTCCCGGCCATTATGATCACCCCGGTACCACAATGCAGGTTATTGGTGCTGTTGCATTAAAAGTGTCGTGGATGGTTGATCATAATGATAGCGAAAACCTTACAAGGGCTGTAATAAATGATCCGGAGCACTACCTGAGAATATTGAATATTGTTGTTGCTGTACTTTGTTCTGCATTTATATTCTTTCTGGGAATTGTAGTGTTCAGGTTTAGCGACAATCTGCTTTATTCCCTCTTGTTTCAGGCAACTCCCTTTATTTCAGGGTTAGTTCTTTATAATGGCTTTTGCAGATTATCACAGGAAAGTATGCTGATGGTATCTTCACTTACTCTGGCTGCTTTTGCTATTGGATGGTATTTTAAACAAGACAGATACTCTTTAAAGAAATGGGCAGTGATTTTTGGAGTGATATCGGGTTTCGGAATTGTGTCAAAGATTATCTTTCTGCCTCTTATGCTTATTCCAATCTTTTTACTTCGGACAAGAAAACATATACTTACTTATCTCATTACCACAATTATAAGTTTCATCGTACTGACAATCCCAATTGTTATCCGATATCCAAGCATGGCGTGGTGGTTCGTTAATCTGCTTATCCATTCGGGGATCTATGGCGCAGGCGATATTTCGGTAATTGATTCGTCAAAATACATTGACTCATTAATACAGCTCTTTAAAGGCAATCCGGTCTATTCAATCATATTTATCATTACAGCAACGGCATTATTGGCTTTTATGATAAGACAAAAATTAGCTAATGCAAGTAAGAAACACAACGATCTTATTATTATATTGGCAGTATTCCTGGTACAGGCTGCAGGGTTCATAATTACAGCCAAGCATCCAAAGGTTGCATACCTGCTGCCATACGAATTGCTGGTTTGTATTCCACTGATAATAATAATTGACAGGACTTTATCATACAGAAGAAGCCTGTTTATTAACTATCTCATAAAAGGAATTATAATCTTACCATTGATTTATTTTGGGGCAAGGAACTCAATAAGCCAAAAAAAGAAGCTCTATTTTAATGACAAGCTGAAGCTAAATGAGCAGGCCTGGGACATAGCCCGTAGCAGTGGAAAGGCAGTAATAGCAGTTAATCCGGGGCCATCACCGGTTTCTGCAATGTTTTTCGGTAATGTCTATGCTGCCGATAAATACAGTAACGAATTGGAGCAATCATATCCTGACCGGTTTATTTTCGACACTTATAAGAACAGCATTGTAAACTGGCAACGTCAGACGCTAACATTTCGAGAGCTCATAGAAAGGTATGATAATAATGTTGCGGTAGTCGGCTATGATGTTGATTTCCTTAGGCCGTTGATTATGCTAAATAAAGACATCACAATGGAAAAGCAAGTCTTCGGAAAAACTGAAGTTGCAATTCTTACCCCTCGCAAATGAACTTTGGCGTACATTTGCCAATCAGGATCTTCTTTTGACAATAGTTTATGATGTTATCCTCTACAAGTAAAGCCCGATTAGTTGAAGCAATGGATAAACTTGCACCTGACAGGGACAAGTTCATCAGAAGAAGTTCGCATTATTACGATAATCTTGTTCGTTTTTTCCGATTCTATATTCCTGAAAATTCACGTGTACTCGAAATAGGATGTGGCACCGGTTATCTTCTTAATGAAATGAAGCCATCATATGGTGTGGGGATTGACATTTCAACAGAAATGATTGCCATTGCTTCTGAAAAGTATCCTCATTTGCATTTCTCAGTGCAGGATGCCGAGTATCTGAATTTAAATGAGAATTTCGATTATATAATCATTTCAGACACACTGGGATATCTGGAAGATATCCAGAAATTATTCAGTCGCCTTAAAACTGTCAGCACTCCCGACACTCGCATCCTCATCAGTTACCATAGTTTCTTATGGGAGCCATTGCTCAGTCTTGCCCAATCGCTCCGGCTAAAAATGCCTCATAACAGGCTCAACTGGCTGAACAGGTCGGATGTGGTAAATCTGTTAAATCTGGAAGGATTCGATGTAGTTAAGACTGGGCGGCGCTACCTGATGCCATTTTACATTCCGCTTATTTCATGGTTTTTTAACAAGTATATTGCCCATCTCCCGATTATAAATTCATTCTGTTTGACCGGTTATATAGCTGCTCGTCTGCCTGAGCAGCTTCCGGCAGCAAACAAAGAGTTTAGTGTGAGTGTGATTATACCTGCACGTAACGAAGAAGGGAATATTGAAGCTGCCGTAAAGCGGGTTCCTGAAATGGGAAAGCACACAGAAATCATTTTTGTTGAAGGCGGATCAACTGATAATACACTGGGTGAAATTAAGCGTGTTTGTGAATCGTGGAAGGATAAACGTGATGTTAAGTATTTTGTACAAACAGGCAAAGGTAAAGGTGATGCCGTAAGGTTGGGATTTAACAATGCATCAGGTGATATATTGATGATACTGGATGCTGATCTCACGGTAGCGCCTGAAGATCTTAGCAAATTTTATGATGCCATTGCGACCGGGAAAGGTGAGTATATTAACGGAACACGTTTGGTTTATCCGATGGAAGACGAGGCCATGCGTACCCTTAACATGATGGGTAATAAGTTCTTTTCAGTAATGTTCTCGTGGATACTGGGACAGCGAATAAAGGACACATTGTGTGGTACAAAGGTACTTTCCGCATCAAACTACCGCAAACTGATACAGAACAGATCCTACTTCGGCAATTTTGATCCATTTGGAGATTTCGACCTTATCTTCGGATCAGCAAAACTTAATCTGAAACTTATTGAAGTGCCTATCCGCTATCGTGCACGCACTTATGGTTCTACCAACATCTCAAGATTCTCACATGGATGGTTGCTGATAAGGATGATGTTTTATGCAATGAATAAGATGAAATTTCTGCTTTAAAGGCTTAGAGGCTAAAAGCTAAAGGCTCTCTCATGAGTAATGAAGTCACATTGGCGGGACAGGCGATCCTGAACTGCTTTGAACAGCTGAAAGGCAACATCTGTACGTTGACGGCAATTAGTCCCAAAAAAAATATAGTCAGTTTAAAAATTATGTTATAAATTGCACGTGAAATATAAACAATCAAAAGATAAGTTTATATGCCTATGGTTGAGGCATAAACTCAAAAACTAAGGCCATCTGCGATCTTAATAGCATTGTAAATGAAATTCCGGTTTTTTTAAAATTATTATTAAAATGAGAAATACGATTATTCTGCAGCTGCTAACATTGATTTGCTTTTGGCTGATATTCTTAGCATTACAAAATCCAACTATCTATCATAATAGTTTAGGTTTAGTTTCAAATAATTGGCAGAACAAAAACGCAGAAAGAAAACTTGTCAGTAAACCATATGAGAAAGTTACAAATGATAATTACATTCGATGGGATGGAAGGCATTATTTTAAATTAAAAAAGTTTGGTTACAATGCTGATAAAATAGGTGGAGAATACTCCTTTGCTTTTTTTCGCTGTTTCCTTTAATATGGAAAATTTCTTTTCTTCCGCCTATTGGAATCCTGTTTTTAAATTACGCACTCTTCTCAATTGCAATCATTCTTCTTTTGAGACTACTTTCTGAATCGAAAAATTATATAACAAACGTAATTCTTAGTCTTAGTTTGCCGAGCATAATCATTTTTCTCATTCCTTACACCGAAGCAACATACATGATTACGGTTACCATTGGTGTCTTGGGCTTGATGAAAAGGAGATACTGGATTTACTTTTTAGGTTTCTTTTTAGCCTCATTGACAAGGCCATCTTTTACCTTTTTACTACTATCAATAATTGGAACCGAATTTTTCTTTTTAGTCAAACATAAAAACTTTAAATCAGGAATCCTAAACTTACTTAGCCGTATTGCACCTCTTTTAGTTGGAACCACGGTTGTCTCGTTAATTCAATACGCTTATGGAAGAGGCGGATGGTTTAAATTTATTGAGGTCCAAAAGTACTGGAATAACATTTTATCAGTGCCTCATAACCTCAGAGATTGGTCGCATGAAGGTTTTGGAATTAATATAGGAGTAATCTTTTTAGTTGCTATCCCACTATTGATCACCATATTTCAATTACTTTATACTCAGTTTATTCACAATAAAAATAAGCCGGTTGTAAGTTATCAATCGCGTAAAGATTATTTATTGGTTTTATCGATCCTATACCTGATAGGTAATAGTTTGTTTGTTGTCTTTTTTCATGGCGGTAGTTTGCATTGCCTATTTCGCTTTACAATTTGCTCTCCATTCTTTTACATATTGCTATTTATAGCGTTTGATTATATACGACAAATCCCCCTGAATATTCGGTTTTTTCAGATTGGTACTCTTATTTTAGTAAGTGGATTAGTCAATTATTCAACAAAATGGGACTTTTCCGATCTTGGTATTTTTATTTTTATTGGAACAATAACACTATGGTTATTTCAGGATTTAAAATCTAACTTGATATATAAGACTAGTCTAGTTCTTTTATTGTCAGTAAACGTAGTATGGACTACATATCTTTTCAACACTTACATAGTAAATGGATGGATATTCGCATAAAAGGGTTGTACAGAAATTTGAATCCATTCAGAACTTTAAGGGCTAGGGCTAATGTTTAAAGTTTAATGAATTTCCCCGCCCCTTTAACATTACCACCTGCTATCCTGTAAAGGTAAATTCCACGCATAAAAGCTGCAATGTTCAGTTCCGTTTTCGGATATGACAATTCTATTGTTGTAATTCTTTTACAGGTTGGAGAATAAATTTCAAGCAGAGGAGTAGTTGAATCAGATGGGGTTTTTAAATGAAAGACTATTCTATCTTCTGCGGGATTAGGGTAAACGGAAATCAAAGAGTTTATATTGATACCCTCCTCTTTACCAACGTTCGTAAAATCAAATGGCACGCCCCATGTAATGTCACCTTTCCTAAAGTATTTTATATCACTCCTTGAAAGAATACCATCTCCATCATTATAAAAATGGTAAGTGCCACCTGTTCCTGCCACAGCATAAAACCTTTTATTTATTGTTTCCTGCGGTAGCAGATAACATGTATCATTAAGTTTTTTGAATTCAGCTGTCAGAATCTTTGAGTTATATGCATTTTCTTGGAAAAGCCCGACTATGTAACTTGAATTGAATCAGTATAGGCTTCTCCGGGTAAAGAATTCCATTTAGTAATTTCAGGATCATTGAAATCAACCGTAACTTCCTTCGTGTAGTGTGGAAATAAAGTATCCTGTCCATAGCCGGAACCACTGTTGTAGTAAACCTGATGTTCCAATATATCATAAGTAAAGGTCATGACACTATCAAAACTTCCTGTTTTTGAGATTAGTTTTCGTATATATTGGTTCCTTGTATAAACATTAGCTGCAGGCTTATTTTCCTGAAAGAAAAATTCATCATGGATTTCATCTCCTGGATTTAAATTGAATATTTCATTCGGCCCAACGTTAGTTATCCTATGGCCAGTATCGGTATCTCCACATAATTCCAAGACTGATATTTCCATCGGACAGACATCAAATCTAAACATCCTGACAAATCCATGATCCTGACTAAGTATCATAGTTTCACTATTTACTGGATGAGAGAGCGTATCACCAGCCATACTGAAAGCCTGAAAGCTAATATATTTAATCTCATCTTTAATACCTTTAAAAGTTTGGTTCCTGACAGAATCAACGCGGGCAATTATTTTTAAAGCATTATCAGTGTCCTCAAGAAACACCCAACTCTCATTGATAGCCGCATTTGATTTAATTCTAAGGGTATCGCTTTCATTGTTCACGAAATAAAAAAAACCTGTTGTATCAGAGAAGACCTTCTGCCCAAGAAATGAATATCCATAAGGGGTAAAGCAGTCATTCTCAGCTTGCCGCATTGAAAGGTGATTCTGATAATAAGTTAGTCCATTTTGCTCATAAGTTGAATCTATACTAATGCTTTCCGTTGAAAATGTTCCCGCCTCTCGATTTTCATTAGGATTATAATAAAAATGTTCAGACTCAGTCTTAATACATTGATATTCTGTCAAGGGTGGGAATACAAGACTGAAAGGAGTACCCCAGGTAGTATTGCCCTTCTTGTAATATTTAAGTTCAGTTTTGCTTACAACAGCATAAGTACCTCCATCAGTATCATAGGAATAATTATATATTCTACCGGTTCCTTTAATAGTCCAAAATTTATTTTCTGTATGAGGAAATCCACTAGGATATTTGTAGCATGAATCGGAATAATAATCATAGTTCGGAATTAAGCTTTGTTTTATAAAGTATAACTTAGATGGTGAATAACCGGCTTCGAATATATATGCTTCTTTAAAATAGTTTAACGTATCGAGAAATAATCCACCCGGTGTGGTATTGAATTTTGAATAATTTGCATAATTAGGAGTAGTACTACTAATGTATGGGGGATAAATTGAATCTAGAAACTCCATACCATATATACTACTTCCTGACAATATACGATGTAGCATCAGATAATTATAAGTAATGCTACTATCAGCGTTTATACTCTTAGAAATGACTTTTCTAATATACCAATCGGTAGTTCCGTAATCATACCAACTTCCATAATTACTATAACTCCGCATTTCATGAAATTCATCCCCAATCTCCATGCTCCAAACTTCCTCTGCCCCAAAATCAACATTACCTTTTTGAAGACTTTTAATTCCCAATAATTTTAATTCAGTTAATGTACTCGGACAATCATCAAATTTAAATATACTGACGAACCCGTAATGCTTACTTAATACCAGCTTTTTATTATTAATAGGATGTGAAGTATTAACTCCTGAAAGATTTTGGGCTTGAAAGGAAATATATTTCACTGAATCTGTTAAATCGATAAAAGAGTATTCTGAAATTGAATCGATTGTTGCAATTATCTGAAGGTCTGATTGCGGCCCCATATAAAAGAGCCAGTTATCATTGGTTTGTGCATCCGATTTAATCTTTAAGGTGTCACCATTGTTATTAATAAAGTTCCATTTGATCAAATCATTCGAGAACACTTTTTGTCCGAGAAATGAATATCCGTATGGTGTAAAACATATATCATCAAATGTTCGCATCTGGTAGCGGTTTTGAAAATAAGTGTTACCTGCGGCTTCAAAAACGCTATCAATCTTAATGGTCTCAGTTATGACAAAATTAGGTTGACCACTAGATTTCTCATATCCGAAATAGTACTCCGTATCAGTCTTTATGCACTGCCAATCCTGGGCGAAGCTGGAAATTATAACAACAAACTATAGAAAAAATAAGGATAAAAATGGTTTTCATTTGTTTAGTTTTATAATGTGAATTTAAGTTCCAACCAACCGCCAATACGCAAAAGCCGCACTCACTGGGCTTTGGAAACATTGACAATTACTATCTGGCTGATTGTGAACAGGGTTAGGATAAATCTCTTCATTTTATAAATTATCTTTAACATATATAAGACAACAAAAACAAAAAAGACCCTAAAAGAAACGGGAAAATTGTTCCAGTGTAATTAGCAACTTTTCCTCAAATCTTCGCAAAAGTATATCACCAGTTTTTGGGGGATAAAAAAAAGTCTTCAAAGTTAAGAGCGATAAAACATCTTAAAAATGAAGACTTGCAAACCGCCGAAAACGGACAGTTATGTTGCACAAAGAATCAAGCAGCCAAAAGCTAATTAAGAGTAAAATTTCCAGATAGCTTGATAAAGGCAAGGCAACAGTAGTTTACTTGATGGATATATGAGAGATTTGTTATACAAAAGTTGAATTCCGAACTTTGAACAATTCAATAAGCTCTCTCATTCCGCCCCTCAATATAATTGATAAACGATCGATTAACCACCTTATTACCACCGGGTGTTGGGTAGTTTCCGGTGAAGTACCAGTCGCCGGTGTTGTTTGGTATGGACTGGTGTAAATCTTCGATTGTCTGATAAACAACCTGAACTTCTGCATTGCAATCATTAGGTGTAACCAGTTGTGACACTTTATCTGATATCTGCGAAGCCGTAAAAGGTGCATAAATCTCCTTTACATAATTAACCACCTGGTCTTTGGGGAGTTTTTCCTGATCTTTACACTTACGGTAAACTTCATTGATTATATGTGTCTGGTTTGTCTCCTTTAATAACTCAATGGCTGCATTGAATGCTATAAAATCACCCAGTTTCGCCATATCGATTCCGTAGCAGTCAGGATATCTTATCTGAGGTGCTGACGAAGCAATCACTATTTTCTTTGGGCCCAATCTGTCGAGTATCCTGATGATACTTTTCTTTAATGTAGTACCGCGAACTATTGAATCATCAAGTACTACGAGATTATCGACTCCTGGTTTTACGACTCCATAAGTGACATCATAAACATGAGCAACAAGGTCGTCGCGGGCGTTATCCTGTGTGATGAAAGTCCTCAGTTTGATATCTTTAACGGCCACCTTCTCAATTCGTGGCTTAAACTCCATGATTTCATCTATAATCCCGGGTGTGAGATTAGAGGCATTTTTAAGTAACTGCTCTTTCTTGATACTATCACAGAAACAGGCCAATTCATCAATTAAGCCATAATAAGCATCTATAGCAGTGTTTGGAATATATGAGAAGATTGTATTCTTAATATCATACCCTACTGATTCAAGAATTGCAGGAGTAAGTGCTTTACCAAGTTTTTTGCGTTCATTGTAAATATCAACATCGGTACCGCGACTAAAGTAAATTCGTTCGAATGAACAGGCTTTGAGGACAGCCGGGGCAAGTATCTGCTCCGTTGTGGTTGTTCCGTCTTTCTTGATTATCAGTGCACTTCCGGGAGCAATTTCCTTTACCCGGTTGTGTGGGATATTCATGGCAGTCTGGATAACCGGCCTCTCGGAAGCGACAATCACCACCTCATCATCGCGGTAATAGAAAGCCGGGCGAATTCCTGCAGGATCACGAAAGACAAATGCGTCACCATGACCAAACATTCCGGCAATTGCATATCCACCATCCCAACTGGCTGAAGCATTTTTCAGGATTCGGGCAACATCAAGAGAATTGGCAATTAAGGGAGTAATATCTTTTTTGCTATGACCTTCGCTTTTAAATTCCTGATACAAGCGTTCGTTTTCCTCATCAAGAAAATGGCCTATTTTCTCAAGAATAGTAATAGTATCAGATGTTTGCACAGGAAACTGGCCCAACTCAACGAGTCTGTTGAATAGTTCATCAACATTTGTCATGTTGAAATTACCTGCCAGCAAAAGATTCCGGGTCATCCAGTTATTAGCACGATACACCGGATGGAGGTTTTGCACGCTATTTTTTCCAAACGTACCATACCTAAGGTGCCCCAGGAAAAGTTCACCTGCAAATCCAGTAGCTTTCTTTAATCCTTGAAGATCGTTAATCCTTCCGGGATGCTGGGCAATATAGTCATTGATTTCAGTATAAGCAGCCGTGAAGATATCAGTTATAGGAGTGTTTGAATTTGAACGATGCCTGTCGATGTACTTAAATCCCGGTTCAGGGTCTAGTTTGATGCAGGCAATTCCGGCACCATCCTGTCCACGGTTATGTTGTTTTTCAAGTAACAGATGCAGTTTATTAAGCCCCCATGTTGAAGTACCATATTTGTTGAGATAATATTCTAGGGGTTTGAGCAGCCTCACTACTGCTATTCCGCACTCATGTTTGATCTGCTCACTCATAGCTCCGGACGGTTTAAATAATTACGGTATTTTTGTAAAATATCACCCATTTTTGAAGAGAGGTGCAAAAATAATCATTTTATGCAAATTATCGATTATATAAGTAACTGGCAGACAACCAAATCATTATAACAATCAAGAACCAATTACGCCATGAAAAAGAATATCAGGATCAGATATGCGACAATCAATGATTTCAACTTTATTGTTGAATGTCAATTAAAGATGGCCATGGAAACTGAGAATTTGGAATTAAAGCATGAGATAGTCACCCACGGTGTGCAGGCTGTTTTCGATGATTCTCTTAAAGGATTTTATATTGTTGGAGAAGAAACAGATGATGAGCAGGCAACAGGTGTGACGGAAAAGGAAAAGAGCGGAAAATTGTGTTCATGTCTGATGGTCACCCCCGAATGGAGTGATTGGAGAAATAACATGGTATGGTGGATACAATCGGTGTATGTATTACCAGAATATCGAGAATCGGGTGTATTCAGCATGATGTATTCATTCATCAGGAAGATAGTTACAGTAAGAAGTGACATTGCAGGCCTCCGCCTCTATGTTGATAACACCAACCATCGTGCCCGCGAGGTATACAAACGAATTGGAATGACGGATGAACATTATCGCGTTTTTGAATGGATGAAAAAATAAACCACAATCATCAATGAAACCTTCCATGTTTGCAATTTTCTTTTCTATTGTACTGTTGGTGTATTTCTTCATCAATTTCTATATCTATAAACGTGCCATGATGCTTATTCCTAATGTTACAGGCATCCGCACATGGGTGACTGTATTGTTCTGGTTTGTTGTGGCTTCTTATGTTTTGGGCAGGTTTATTGAGCGGGTTTCATTATCTCCATTTACCGACTTTCTTGTGTGGGTAGGCTCTTTCTGGTTGGCTGCTATGCTTTATTTCTTCATCATTGTGCTGGTAATTGATATAGTGAGACTAAGTGATCTGTTGCTGAACTGGTTCCCCTCCTATTTCTCTACCCGACAATTTAAATCTATATTGCTGTTTGGCGTTACAGGATTCGTTTTTCTGGTGATTATCATTGGTCATATAAATGCAGTAAATCCGGTAATCAGGAGAGTGAATTTTGATATTGAAAAGAATGCCAATGGCTTAAAAGAACTGAAACTGGCTATGATCTCGGATATCCATCTGGGTACTGTTATAGGTCCTAGACGATTAACCCGTTTAGTATCAGAAATCGAGAAGTTAAAGCCTGACCTCATCCTCCTTGTCGGAGATGTGGTTGATGAAGATCTTCAGCCGGTATTAAGACATAATCTGGGAGAAACCCTTAAACGGTTGAAAGCTCCAATGGGTGTCTATGCCATTACCGGAAACCATGAATACATAGGTGGAGTAACCCAGGCCGTTAATTACCTTGAAGAGCACAATATCAAATTTTTACGGGATTCAGCTGTTAAAATCAATAACTCATTTTATCTTGTCGGAAGGGAGGATCGATCGAAGAGTTACAGGGGTAAACGAAAGGATATAACCGAAATATTGAATGGCTACGACATCAATTTACCAGTAATAATGATGGATCATCAACCATTTGAACTTGAACAGGTTGTTAATGCGAATGTAGATGTTCAATTCTCCGGGCACACTCATCATGGTCAGCTATGGCCGCTTAACTACATAACACAAGCTATTTACGAAATCAGCATGGGGTATAAGAAGAAAGGTAACACCCATTTCTATGTTTCAAATGGTTATGGTTCATGGGGACCACCCGTGAGGATTGGGAACCGGCCTGAGATTGTTTATGCTACAATTCGATTTACGGCTAAGTAATCCTTACTGCTACTTTTAATCACTCTTCAGCTGTATGACTCTCCCTTTATGCCTCTTTTAATCTGTTTCCCACTTAAATCTGTATCCCTTTTTTGATCTGAATCACTCTTTTAATCTGAATCCCTCTGTTAGTCTGAATCGCTCTTTATTCTGAATACTTAACCTGTAAACTTTTCATATTGCGATTTGTTAGAGTTTAGAGAATCGCTAAGAAAATTCAGTATGAAAAGAATACTACCATTTTTACTAACGGCCGGTTTACTGCTTTTCACATATATAACGAATGCGACAATATTTACAGTAACTCAGCAAGAAAACACCTTTACTCCAAGGAATATTGAAGTCAAGGTAGGTGACACTGTCAGATGGGTTTGGACGAGTGGATTGCACACAACCACATCGACAAGTATACCTTCCGGAGCGTCACCCTGGGATAGCCAATTGACAATAGGGTCACAACAGTTTCAATATAAGGTGACAGTTGAAGGCACATATAATTATGTTTGCACACCTCACGCTGATTTAGGCATGGGTGGTACAATTACTGCCACGCCTCTTTTAGGTATTGAGGAAACAAGTATGGCAAAATCAATGAAGATATATCCAAATCCTGTGAAGGAGACTGCAATATTGACACTTAGTGCTGAAAAGCCTGGTAATGGTGTGATTGCATTGTATGATCTTCTTGGCAATAAAGTAAATAGTACTGAAGTCGCAATAAGACAAGGGTCAAATAATATTGATTTAACACTTGATGCTCTGCTTCCGGGTATTTATTTTCTTGAGCTAAAGTATAACAATGAGGGTACAATTGTTCGCCGCATTGTAAAATCAAATTAACAAACTAATCACTCAAATAACAGGTCATTAAGGGTATTGTACAAATGCATTAATGCACTCAAATTAAAGCACTTAAACATGAAAGGATGAATATGGAGACCAACAACCAGGAAGTTTTTACAGTTCCGCGCATTGGAGATATTGCTCCTGATTTTGAAGCTATAACAACCAAAGGAAAGATTAAATTTTCAGAATTTGCAAAAGACAGTTGGGTAATTCTGTTTTCGCACCCTGCTGATTTTACACCTGTGTGCACAACCGAAATGACAGGTTTTGCAGTTCGGGAAGAAGAATTTAGTGAATTGAACACTAAATTGCTTGGCTTGAGCATCGATAGTATTCATGCTCATCTTGCATGGGTTCATAGTGTTAATAAAAGCACCGGTATCCTTATTAAATTTCCCATAATTGCCGATCTCGACATGAAGGTTGCAAAACTTTACGGGATGCTTATGCCCAATGAAAGCGATACCTCAGCAGTAAGGGCAGTCTTCTTTATTGATCCCAGAAGAAAGATCAGAGGAATAATGCATTATCCCAATAATGTCGGCAGAAATATGGATGAAATCTTCAGAGTATTAAAAGCACTGCAGGTTTCAGAAAAGCATAGTGTAGTACTGCCACTAAACTGGCAACCGGGAGATAAAGTGATTGTACCTCCGCCAAGAAATGTTGATGACATGATAGAACGCGAGAAAAGCGATTACGAAATGATAGACTTCTATCTCGCCAAACGCAACGTTTAAATTTTCTTATCGAATTAAACTAGGGGATTGACTAATTATCAATAAACTTTTCCTATCGGGTATACCATATAGTTCATATCAGACCATTTTGATCGGTTATAGAACCAATTCAGCATAGTCCACTGATCGCTGTACTCTGGATTATTCTTAATTTTCTCTTCAAATTCTTGTTTTAACGCCGGGTCATTAGCCAGCATTTCTCTGGCTACCTTTTCCATCACATAGGATTCACCATACTCCTTCTGTTCCATGACACTGTTAAAGAATCCCCATTCAACCATTGAGCCTGAAGCTGTAGGCTCGAGGAAATAAGCTATGATTTTAGCTGTCCTCTGATCAGTTGGCACTATCACTGAGCCTTTGCTAAAATTCCGCTTTTCAATCTTTTCAACAGTGCTAACTTTAACCATATGTCTTCCTTCGTTAGGTTCCTTCCTGAATTCAGGGTTCTGTAAATGGAGCATAGTCACCTGCAGTGTGGTATCTCTTAAGATTCTGGAGGTTTTTACGCCATGTAACTGAAGTTTTTCGGCCATTTCTTTCCATTCAGCCGGTATAATGTAATAAGCTGGGAGTTTTATGCTTTTCTCAACATAATTCTTATTGAAGAAAGGCAATTTCATTGTAACCGGCTTTGTAGGGTCATAAATAAACCAATCGCCACCTGTTAACTCACTCTTTCTTGTAGTGTATTCGAATCCTTTAAAGTCAATCATAATACTATCCTTACTGCTATTAGCGAAAGCAACAGGCACCGGCTCTTTTCTGAAGTTGGCTGATGAAGTTGATTTATCAGCCATACTTATAAGGGTTTTCAGGGTTTCGTTTTGATGATTGACAATTGAGAGTGTTTGAACCAGCATTTCATACACTGAAGAAACTCTTGTCTTGTAATCCTTCAGCATATGGGTTTCAACGAGAACAGCAGGGCGATTTTGAGCAGCAGCATAGCCTGTAGAAACCAGTGGTGGGGCAGCACCTTTCCTGAGTCCGCTTCTTGGATCATGCCATCTTCTGAACTGAACATATGGAAATATCTTATACCCCTCATCAGCCATTCCTTTTTCTAATCTTGGTTCGAAGATATCATTCAGCCATCTTGTCAGTCCTGAATCAAGAGTTCCGTATTTCTCAATATCGTAAGTTAGATGATATTGATAATCGGCACCGTCAGTTGTATGGATATCAATAAAGAAGTCGGGCAACCAAGAGTTGAACATCTTAAGCCAGTGTTGCATTTCAACGGTTTCGGCTTTCAGGAAATCACGATTGAGGTTCAGGTTATTGGCAGTTGTGCGCCATCCCATTTCCCTAGGACCGTTCTGGTTTATCCGGTTAAACTCACTAAAACGCTCATGCCCGTCGACATTGAAAATAGGTATAACAATCAGTGAAACTTTATCAAGGAGGTTTTTATTCTTTTTATTAATCACTAAGTCTCTGATCAGCATTAATGATGCATCTTTACCTTCAGGCTCACCGGCATGGATACATGATTCAATCAGGACTATCAGCCTTCCTTTATTTCTAATAAGCTTTGGATCGTTTAACCCGTCTTTATCAACTACCAGCATTTGGATATCTCTTTGCTGAGGTGATTTACCGATACTCACCATACTGACCTGAGGTGAAGCCTGGTCAAGACGTTGGCAATATTCAATCGTTTCTTCGTAACGAGGCGTTTCTGTGTAGTTCGATTTTTCATACCAGGTTTGCCAATCCTGTGCTGTGACATTTAACAGAAGACATAGTGCAAATAAGGAAGCCAGAGATCTTTTCATGTTTTAAATTCCGGTTTGGGGTTAAAATATAGTGTGCAAAAATAAGGCTAATTCATTACTAAACATTTAACTTTTCACCTTCTGATTTTGCAATAATGGCCGCAGCACATGTGTCACCATAAACATTGACTGTAGTCCTGAACATATCCAGTATCCTGTCAACAGCAAGAATCAATCCTATACCTTCAAGAGGTAATCCCACAGCGGTTAGTATTATTGTCATCATAACTAATCCTGCCATAGGGATTCCGGCTGAACCTATTGCGGCAAGTAGTGATGCCAGCACTACAGTTGCCTGTTGAGCAAAACTAAGTTCAATTCCATAGGCCTGTGAAATGAACATTACTGCTACGCATTCATACAATGCAGTTCCATCCATGTTGATAGTTGCGCCTAATGGCAATGTGAAGCTTGCTATTTTATTTGACACACCATCATTTTTCTCTATTGCTGCCATGGTAAGTGGAAGAGTTGCACTGGATGATGAAGTAGAAAATGCAGTAAGCAAAGGGACTGACATATTCCTGAAGTGTTTGAAAGGCTTGATCTTTCCTATAACGAATAGAGTACCATTCAAAGTAATTAATGAATGTATCATCAAACCCAACAGCACACACACCATGTATAATCCCATTCCAGAGACAAGCCTGGTTAGCGAGGCTGAATCTGATGCGTATCTGCTTATCACAGAGGCAACTATGGCAAATACACCATAGGGTGTGAGTTTTATAACTGCCATGGTGATCTTCATAATTACTTCATTGACTGCACCAAAGAAATCAAGGATTATCCTACGGTGTTTACTATCGACCAGATTAGTGAAGAAACCAAATATCATTGCAAAGAAGATTATGGGCAGCATGTCACCATTAGTGAGACTTTTAAAGAAATTTTCAGGAATACTATTAATAAGAATAGTACCAATAGATTGATCTGCAACAGGGATTGACTCAACTTTCTCGGCAAATGAAAAATCAACCCCTACTCCAGGCTTAAATAAATTTACAATTAACAGACCGGTAATAATGGCAATCAAACTGGTAGACATATAATAAGATATAGTTTTCAAGCCCAGTCTGCCAATACCTGCAGAGCTCCCGATTCCGGCAACACCGGTTATTATAGAACTGACTATCAACGGAATAATTACCATCTTTAAGAGTCGCAGAAATAAATCACCCATCCAACTTATATAAGGAATTACCCGTGGAATATAAATTGCACAAAGTACTCCCAGGATGATAGCGACTAAAATTTGCCAGTGCAGTTCAATCTTCCGCATAAGATTAAGCGTTTTAGTTCGAATAGGATGTTATAAAAACAAAGATAAGGTTATTAGTCGGTCTACTAATGCAATAAATATGAGGTGAAATAAAATGTAAGTAATTTTACACGGTAAAAAAATAGCCGTCATGATCAGGTTTAAACTTATAGTTGCAATATTTGTGTTAATAGTTCAAATGCTTAATGCTCAGCATACAAATATCACTATTACAACCATTAGTAATCCAAATGAGCCCTCGATTTACATAGACCCCAAAAACCCGTCAAGGATGATGGCAGCAAATAACATCTCAGACTATTATACCTCAGATGACGGGGGATTTACATGGAAATGGGGAAGATTGCAATCGGAGCTTGGAGTATGGGGGGATCCATGTATTGTAGCTGACACAGCTGGAAATTTCTATTTCTTTCACCTCAGCAATCCTCCTGCCGGAGAATGGATTGACAG
The DNA here is from genome assembly GCA_023441805.1 of Bacteroidota bacterium. Lineage (GTDB taxonomy): Bacteria > Bacteroidota > Bacteroidia > Bacteroidales > Lentimicrobiaceae > Lentimicrobium. The sequence continues at coordinate 44,789 of JAEZNO010000003.1, read as the reverse complement.
GATAGTTTGTCAGAGAACAGATGATTTTGGCACTTCCTGGACACCGGGAAGTGGTATTGGTCATGTACCCGGAAAAGCACAGGACAAGGAATGGGTTGTTGTGAATCCCTATAACAATGAGATTTATATCACATGGACTCAATTTGATAACTATGGCAGTGAAAATCCTGCTGACAGTTCAATAATTAGATTTTCAAAATCATCAGACATGGGTGAGACATGGAGTGAACCGGTCAGATTATGCAAAATAGCAGGAGATTGTATTGACAGCGACAATACTGTTGAAGGCGCAGTACCGACAGTCGGTCCTGAGGGACAGATATATGTTTCATGGGCAGGCCCAGCCGGTATTGTTTTCGACAAATCACTGGATGGCGGGACAACATGGCTTGAGGATGACATCTTCATAACTGAACAAATCGGGGGATGGGATCAGACAATTCCGGGTATTTTCAGATGCAATGGAATGCCTGTTACTGACTGTGACAGAAGCAATAGCCCATATCGGGGTACAATATATGTAACCTACGCTGACCAACGGAATGGAGTTGACGATACAGATATCTGGCTCACTAAGTCAACCGACGAAGGCAATACCTGGAGCACTCCAATAAGAGTAAATGACGACTTGCCGGGCAGGCATCAGTTCTTTCCATGGATGACAGTTGATCAGACCACAGGGAAGCTTTGGTTTGTATTTTACGATAGAAGGAACCACTCAGACCTGGCTACTGATGTTTATATGGCTGTATCGGATGATGGTGGTGAAACATTCACTAATTTCAAAGTAAGTGAAGAGCCGTTTATTCCTGATCCGACTATCTTCTTCGGAGACTATAACAACATCTCAGCTACAAATAACATAATCAGACCTGTATGGACACGACTGCATAATGGTCGACTGAGTATTCTCACTGCCATTATTGATCCCGAAGTAGTTGGTATTAACTCAAATGAGTTTATTCCTTATAGTGAAACTCAAATTACTCCCAATCCATTCAAACACAGCACTGCATTTTCCTTTAAACTACGCAGACCGGCAGAGGTCTCACTGTCAGTCAATGACATTACCGGCCGACCGATTATACAACTTATCGACCGTAGTATTCTGGGGCCCGGAAAGTATACTAAAATACTTGAAGCGGAGGGCTATAACCTGCAACCCGGTGCGTATATTTTTATGCTCAGAGTTGATAATAAGCTGACTACCAGAAAAGTAATCTATACTCCTTAATATTCAGATAATAAGCATTGCGCTTCTCTTTTTTTGTAATTTAGCCGCGTCAAATATTTTAAAAGTCAAACTCTCATACTCTTGATGGACGAATATCCTATCTTGCTTAAGATCAGAGATCTATCAATCCAATATGGGATCAGAAATTTAACTTTTGAGAAAATTTGCCATTATCTGTCAATTGACGTTGAAGAATTAAAGCAAATTGCCTCAGATGAAAATGTTCTGGTTAAAAAAATGTTGGAATTTGAACGTGGATCTTTTACTTCAATCTTCGATAAACACAAGTTTGACGGAATAAATGCCATCGACATATTATTGACGGTAAGCAATGAAATCAATAAACGCTTCAATGAGTTATCTCCTTCAGCAACACTTGACCTTAAAACTCTGTTTCCTGAAGTATATCAGGACCATATAGAACAAAGGATCGACTTTATTTTTGAGAAAATCAAAATAAACATCCAAAAAGGAATTGCTCAGGGTATGTATCGCGACGATTTAAGCATTGAGTTACTTTCGCGTTTATACATCAGCAGACTCATTGATATTCACAATCCGCTCTTCTTCCCTCCTGAGAAATTTAACTTTAAGCTGTTGTTTGAAGTGATGTTCGACAACTTCATACGCGGTATTGCCACTGAAGAAGGCCTGCAACATTACAGTACCCGCATAATGGAACTCAAGACAATATCAAATTAACAAATCATAAAACCTTTGAACCGGTCAGAATATTCAGACCGGTTACTCGTATTTAATCGACTTTACAGGATCGGAATTTGCTGCAGTTAGTGTATGGTAGCTTACAGAAGCTATACAGACAATTACAGCAGTTAGTGCCGACAAGAAGAATGTGAGCCATGTTAAGGGGATATGATATGCGTAATTGTCCAGCCAATTTGAAATCAGGTAATAAGATACCGGAAGTGCAATTACGCAGGCAATTAGCACCAGAATAATTGACTCCTTATAAAGTAATCCAATAATCCCTTCGACTGATGCACCCAGAACTTTTCTAACTCCTATTTCCTTTGTGCGCTGTGCAGTAACAAACGATGAAAGTCCCAGAAGTCCCATAAGAGCAATTACAATTGACAGTAAAGCAAATGTGGCAAAGACTTTCCCTAGTTTTGATTCGGCAGCATACTTATTATCAAAGTTCTCATCAAGAAAGATGTAATCAAAAGGTCTGTTATTGTTAAAACTCTCCCATTTTGATTTTATGAAGTTGGTGGAGTTCTCACCTGAACCTTCCTTCAAGCGAATTGAAAGAACGTTTAACGGGAATCTTGGGATATAAAGAATCATAGGCTCCACCTTATTATGAAGTGAAGTAAAGTGGAAATCCTTAACTACACCAATTACTCTAAGGTCATGGCCACCGGTCCCGTCAATATCAAAATCAATATTTATCTTTTTACCAAGTGCATCATCTCCCCATTCCAGGGCTCTGGCAGTAGCTTCGTTTATTATGACAGCAGTTGTATCATCTGTCTTTAATTCACGATTAAAATTCCTTCCTTTTACAAATTCAAGACCAAGTAAGTCCGCAAATTCATAATCACATGGAATATTGTTAAGCACAAATTCCTCCATCCTGTTTTCCTTCTCAACTTTCATAACCTGTATTCCGTGACCGTTACCGGGGACTGATCTCGACATAGCGGTTGCCAGGATATTCGGATTTTCTTTCAATTCTTCTCTGAATGAATCAATACGCTTGAGGAAAGTTGTGTCCTGAACTTCTATCACCATTACATTTTCCTTATCAAAACCCAGGTCAGCATTCCTCATAAAATTCAATTGATTGTAAATGATAATGGTACCGGTTATCATTATCACGGAAATGATCAATTGAAAAGTAACCAGTCCCTTCCTTAGCCATCCCGATTGCCTGCCAATATTGATTTTCCCCTTTAGAACATTAGAAGGTTGAAATGAGGAGAGATAAAATGCAGGGTATATCCCTGAGAGGAGACCTGTAAACAGAGCAATACCCGCTATCATTATATATACCTGAGGATGCTTAAAGAAATTGAACGATAGATTCTTATCGGCCATTTCGTTAAATAATGGCAAAAACATTTGTATCAGTGCAATGGATATTACCAGGGCGATAACAGAGAATAAAAGACTCTCGGTAATAAATTGCCATGCCAGCATTAATCTGTCGGCTCCTGACACCTTCCTGAGACCAATTTCACGTGCTCGGTTTGTTGCCCTGGCAGTTGCAAGGTTCATGTAATTTATAGCGGCGAGAATTAGAATCATTACACCTACCATTCCCATCAGGTACAGATAACTTTTATTCCCAACTGGTAAATCAGCGGTCATATCAGAGGTATGATGTATTTGATCTAACCGACGGGTTACCAACGACCAGGAACCATTTATCTGATCACCGACAGGTTTCATGTATTTATCATAGAGTGCTTTCGATTTTTCCTGTATAGCCTGTATGTCTTCGGGTTTATCAACTTTAACGAATGTAAAATTATTCACATTCCAGAAAGCCGGAGGGTCGAGACTCCTGAAACGTTCCTGTCCGGATATCGTAGCCAGTGACTCCATTGAAATAAGCGCATCGAATGGCATATGAGTATTTTGGGGCAAATCCTCGAACACTCCCGTAACTTTATAACCACGTCCTGAGCCACTTAGCATGGTTTTACCATAAGCTTCTTCATCACCAAAGTACTTTTTGGCAATTGACTTTGATATGATTGCCGTAAATGAATGAACTAATGAGGTAGCAGGATCTCCTTCAATAAAATTTAGGCTAAACATCACCGGTGCAGTGGAATCAGCAAAATAGACCCTTTTCTCATAAAATTCCTTATCCTCATACTTCAACACCATGTTCTCATTTGGAAGAAATCGTGCATATGATTGCACCTCCGGCATCTCAATCTTAAACGCCGGTCCTAAAGGAATTGATGTAACCGCAAACCTGTCGTGCTTATTGTTGATTGAGAAGTCACTTTCAAGCCTGTAGATCGTCTTATGATCTTTAAAATGCTTATCATAGCCTAATTCTTCAGTAATGTACAGTAAAATAAAGGCTGATGCTGTTATTCCTAATGACAGGCCAAGAATGTTGATAAGTGAATAGAACTTATTCTTGCGAAAATTGCGGATTGCACTAAGAAGGTAGTTAGTAAACATAGTAATGAGGATTATCGGGATAATAAATAGACGAAAAACAACTAATAAGGTTACAAGTTATAAAGAAAAACCCAATGTAATGTTAACAATTGCCAATGAATATTAACCATAATGTGACAGTAACATAAATCTACACATTGAATTCATGCTAAAATGTCAGTTGAAATACAAATGCATGATTTTTGAGATATAAGTAATAATTTTACAGCCGTTTAGCCAATCGAAAATCGGCTGCAACAAGTCAACTAATTAAGGGGAAACTGATCATTTCAGTTTACCGGGAAGGTAAATTTCAATATGAGCTTATACGAGATAGAACAATGGCATAGCAGGGTGATAGAATTTCTGCGACAACAACGTATATATGAAGCCATAATGTTTCTATCAAAGAAAACAACCGGTCGATTTCAAGCTTCTTTGGATGAAATCAAATACACCTACAATAATATACTGATGTATACCGGCAAAGGAATTAATGATCCTATGGGACATCAAATCTATGACCGGCTGATGGTCTCATTGTACGAACTTGCTGATTTGATGAAGCTCAATTTTCTAACCTCCTCGGGAAGTAAGTTATCGGCTATAAAAGCTGATATTGAACGTCGTGCCCTCGTTGAAAAGGAAAATTTAACTGAAAATCTTATAGGTCTTACTTTTGATAATGAGTTGCTCGACATCCTGAAAGGTGCATCTCTGTTTGATGATGAGAGTGAGAGTGAAACAGCCATTAATCATCGACAGGCAATATCACGTGCTTTCTATAATCTTTGGCTTACCGATAGATTTACAGAAGAAGATGAGAAGGTCGTCCTGAATATCTTCAAGGGCACATCTCTCCCATGGTTTGAAAAATCAATGCTGGTAAGTTCCTTGACCTTAGGATTATTGCGAACCTTTGATGCACGCAGATTAAGCATCCTGATTGACCTTTACAGCCATCCAGATAATCAAATTTCACAAAGAGCCTTATATGGGATACTACTGACAATATTTGTATACGACAAAAGGATCAGGTACTATACATCCGTTGTTGATAAGCTTAAAAGCTTAAAAAACCATGCTGACTTCAGGGATGATGTTCTGAATATTATTATTCAGTTCAACAGATCGAAAGACACCGAGAAAGTAGCACGCAGACTGGAGACCGAGATATTTCCTGATGTTATAAAGTTTAGCGATGAATTGAATGAAAAGCTTGAGCTTGATAAATTATTCAAGCCAAATGATCAGTTGGACAAGAATCCTGATTGGGAGAAATATCTTGACAATCAACCGGAATTAGCGCGGAAACTTGAGGAATTGACAAACATGCAGCTTGAAGGTGTAGATCTGTTTATAACTGCTTTCGCACAGTTAAAGTCGTTCCCTTTTTTCAATGATCTTCCAAATTGGTTTCTACCATTTTATCCGGAGAATTATGCATTACAGAATGCTCTATCGAATGAAACTGAAGAATTTAGAACAAGTTTTCTCAAAGGGCTGGGTGTATCAGTATATATGTGTAATTCAGATAAATTCTCATTCACCTTTAACTTAGAAAACCTCGACCAGCACCAGAAGGAGCTGCTTAGAGAAATGTTTGAAAGCGAGTCAGAGCAACTGGCACTCTTAAAGGATGAAGAATTGTCAGACCCTCTGTTAGCCAGAAAACGTATAATCATCCAGTATACACAGGATTTGTATCGTTTCTTCAAACTGCAATCACTTAAAAACGAAACCGGCGATATATTCAATACCAGAATGGATATTCAAGATTCATCCATTTTTAAAGAATTAATTGAGGATGTAGACTTTTACCGCACGGTTGCTAATTTCCAATTCGATAATGATCATTTTGAAGATGCCCTGAAAATCTACTCCTACCTTATTGAAAAAGGAGAGCATTATGCCGAGCTTTACGAAAAGATAGGCTATTGTCAGCAAAAACTCGGACAGTATAATGAAGCGATAGCATATTATAAAAGAGCCGATTTATTTGATGCTAATCGTAACTGGCTATTACTAAAGATAGCACAGTGCTACATGGTGATGGAAGATTTTGAAACTGCACTGCAATACTATATTGAGCTATCGCAACTTGAACCTGATAACCAAAGAGTAAACGCTGCAATCGGATCATGTTACCTGCAAATGGAGAAACCTGATCAGGCATTGGAGTATTTCTACAGAATTGAATTTATGGATCAGCATTCAACAACAGCAAAACGGGCTATAGCATGGTGTTTATTCATGCTTAACCGGATAACTGAAGCAGATAAGTATTATAAACAGTTGTTGAAAGGAGAGCCAAACAGTTCTGACTTTCTCAATGCCGGTCATGTTGCTTTTGCACTGGGAAAGAAAGATAAAGCAATAAATCATTACCTTTTTAGCATCGAAGAGAGGGGTTATGATATTAAATCCTTTATAAAAAGTTTCAATAAAGATCGGAAGTACCTAATAGCTAACGGTGTTGATTCGGGTGAGATAGCTTTGATGCTTGATTATCTCAGGTTTGGTCCACACAACGAAGATTAAATATAATTTTTGGTTTTGGTTGCGTCTTAACTTACCTTTACATTCAATTTATTGAATACAGAGGTATAATATTAACTAAACAATAGCAATCAATGAACGGTCAAGCAGGAACACCAGCAACATCTTCAAGCTATAAAGTTGGGATGTCGGTTATTAGCTCAATTTTCTTCATTTTCGGATTTGCAACAACTTTCATCATCACGCTGAGTGCCAAAGTGAAGGATATCTTTGAACTTAGTGAATTTGAAGCACAATTGCTGAACTTTTCTTTCTTTATAACCTATGCCTTTATATCAATTCCTATAGGTTTGTACATCAAGAAAATTGGGTATAAAAATGCACTGGTCATAGGTTTATTCCTCATGGCTTTAGGGGCATTTCTGTTTTACCCCTCGGCAATGATACCGTCATTTACCTTATTTTTGATTTCAACATTTGTGCTTGCTGCAGGTGTTGTATTTCTCCAAACAGCAGCTAATCCTTATGTAACTGCCTTGGGTCCGCAGGATACAGCATCAAGCAGGCTTAATCTAACACAGGCTTTGAATTCAATTGCTACCATGCTCGCACCATGGATTATTGCTGTATTTATTTTCACAGGTGCCTCAGATATGCTCACTTCAGCTGAAAGAGCCGAATCAGTACAGATTCCATTCATTGTTATGGCATCAATTATTCTCCTCATTGCATTGCTGATTATGGCTATTAAACTTCCTGAAATTCAAAAGACATCAGCTGAAAGGAAAAGCGTGTGGAAATACCCTCATGTGTTACTGGGAGCTCTTGGAATCTTCTTCTATGTTGGAGCTGAAGTTGGTAACGGCAGTTTGATGATTAACTACTTTGTTAATACCCTGAATCTTCAAGAGTCTGAAGCATCAAAGTATGTAGCTATTTATTGGGGTGGCGCAATGATTGGTCGTTTCTTCGGTTCGTTTATGTTCTCAACCCTCAGTTTCTCAAAGAAAGTTACTTACGCACTACCTGTTTTGGCACTTGCGTTGATTTCAGGTTCATTCGTTACAGACTGGAATTGGAGCATTGGACTGATATTCCTTGTGATAGCTGTTATTAATTTCATAATAATGCAGATTGGAACAGGAAAAGCAGCACGTACACTTGCAGTTTTTGCATTAGTTGCAGCAGCCCTTGACCTGATTACAACCTTCGGAACCGGTGAAATTGCCCTTTGGACTGTAGTCTCAATCGGTTTGTTTAACTCAATTATGTTCCCGAACATTTTCACTCTGGCCGTTAAAGACCTTGATTCAGCTGAACTTAGTACAGCATCAGGGGTTATAAATACAATGATTTTCGGTGGTGCCATTCTTCCCCCTGTAATGGGTTATATTGCGGATAGCTATGGCTATACCTGGGCTTTCCTGGTACCGACCATAAGTTATCTGTACATCTTCTTCTACGCTGTTAAGGGAAGCTCAATAAGATAAGAAGATCGACATAACATTAGGCAGGATTATCCTGAGACAGGGACGAGGAAGTAGCATTCATCGATTTTAATTCAATTGTGTATGAGAAGCCTATACCATCTTAGGATAATCCTGTTTTTTTGTGCAATGACATCTGCCTGTTGGCTGAATGCGCAAACATTCCTTTACTTTCAGGATAGCCCGACTCCCATTATGTATGATTATAGTTGGATGGAAGTAACCCCTCCCAGCACTCTTGAGAGACTTGGTGCTGATTCACGTAAATTCCCTGTAGAAGAGATTATTGAGGCTCAACACGGTTTGAATAGTCTCAGGCTAAAGTGGAAATCAGTCACCGGTGGTAGTTGGCTTGCAATTGCTGCCGGTTTAAACTGGACTGCCAAAGACATAACAGACACCGATACTCTTCATTTCTTCCTCTATTCGGTTGAAGGAATAACCAAGGGATATCTGCCAAAGGTCTTTATGGAAGATGTAAATAATAAAAAGACAACTTTCCATGATTTTTCCGCTTACTGCCCTGACCTCCTACCCGGTGTCTGGACACGAATCACAATTCCCATGGGCATTTTCCTTGAGGCAGGTGATCCTGTTGATTTTACAAAAATTAAAACAATAGGATTCACCCAGGGAATTGATGATAATGCTGAGCATGTGCTATTAATTGATGATATGCGGGTATTCAAAGGAAGCGGCTACTCACCAATTGCCACTGTCCCATCAGGAGTTAAAGCCACCGGTTACGACAGCCATATCGAAATCATTTGGAAAAAAAACCCGGAGTCCGACCTTAATGGCTATCAGGTTCAAAGATCAACTGATGCAGGCTTAACATTTCATACAATTGCATTAATCAATCCAAATGATACCGGTTATGTAGATTGGGTGAGAAAATTCGGGCATGACAGCACACTCATTTACAGAGTGGCTTCCATTAATCGCTCAAATCAGCTCTCTGAATATTCTGATACTACTTCTGCTAAAACAAGACAATTCAATGATGAGGAATTGCTTAATATGGTTCAGGAATACACTTTCAGATACTTTTATGGTTTTGCACATCCTGTTTCAGGACTTACCAGGGAGAGAAATACTTCAGATGATATTGTAACCATAGGTGGTTCAGGTTTTGGTGTGATGGCACTGCTCGTCGGAATTGAAAGAGAGTTTATCACACGACAGCAAGGCATTGATCGTTTATTGAAGATTACAGAATTCCTGACCACTGCTGACCGATTTCATGGGGCCTGGCCTCATTGGATGGATGGGAATACAGGTAAAACAATCCCCTTCAGTCAATATGACAATGGTGGCGACCTGGTTGAAACGGCATTTCTTGCACAGGGATTACTTACAGCCAGACAATATTTTGATGGCGAGGATTCACTTGAAACAGCTCTTCGGGATAAATTAACAGCTCTTTGGGAAGGCATAGAATGGGATTGGTATAACAGGAATAATTCAAATTTCCTTTATTGGCATTGGTCGCCAAACTTTGGTTGGACAATGAACATGACCGTAAGCGGGTGGAACGAAGCAGCCATAGTTTATATACTTGGAGTGGCATCACCAACACATGGAGTAAATAGTATACTTTGGCAATCGGGATGGACATCCACGTACGGTAATGGTGGAACATTTTATGGTTATAAACTTAATATAGGCCCGGCATATGGCGGCCCACTCTTTTTTGCTCATTATTCATTTCAGGGATTTGACCCACGAAACATAAAGGATCAATACACTAACTATTATAACCACAACCGGAATCATACATTAATTCAAAGAGCCTACGCTATTGATAATCCAAAGAACTACCCCGGTTATGGTGAGAATGCCTGGGGATTCACTGCAAGCGATGATCCTACCGGATATCTGGTGCATGAGGCTGTACCTTCAAGAGACAATGGCACCATCTCTCCTACCGCTGCTTTGTCGTCCATACCTTATACACCGGTTGAATCATTGAATGCATTGAAATATTTCTACAGGGAAAAAGGTGATAAAATATGGGGAAGGATGGGTTTTTATGATGCATATAATGAGGATGCCGCTTGGTATGCAAATTCTTATTTAGCCATTGACCAGGGACCAATCATAAACATGATTGAAAACCACCGGTCGGGATTGTTGTGGGAAAATTTTATGTCAAATCCTGAAATAGCTCCTGCATTAACAGCAATAGGATTCATTGAAGATCCTTTCGGAATACCGGAAGGAGAAAACTTACCGGACAGAATCACGGTTTGGCCTAATCCGGTTTCTGAGAATATTAAACTTATGGTTACCTCAACTGAAAAAGGATCAGCCGAAATATCAATCACTGATATCACCGGTAAAACTGTATATAGCGAATACAGGAAGGTAAATACCGGCAGTAATGAAATGGAATTAAGAATACCACAGTTGAGGAAAGGTGTATTTATTTTAAAAGTAACATGCAACCATCACATAATTGCATCGTCTAAATTGGTGATAACGGAAAATTAGGTTAAACCAAGATAAAAACACCACACACACCTCTACTATATAATCTGTAAAGGGATATCTTTTAACCGAAATCCCTAATCAATCTCAAGGCTGTCCCGCAAGGGGCGGCCTTTCTTTTTAAGAAGGCTTCCCGCCGGGGCAGCCTCTTTTTTAGCGGTTATTTATGTGAAGCACTGTCAGCTTCCGTTTGGTCCTTTTTTGGAGGTATAATAGCTATATTGGATTTGAATTTATAGCCATCATTTTCGTAAAACCATGCTGCAATATCCCCATGCCTGAGCTTCGACTTCAGATCTCTTGACGATTTCATTAATGATCGCTTTGACATGAAATATTTAATTGCCCGTTCATTCCTGGTGAAACCAACATTAAAGGCTGTAGCATAGAATCTTATCTTATCGGTGGGAGTTTTCCATTCAATATGCGAAAACCGTTTATCCATTATTTTGATATAAAGAATCAGGTATTCAACCTGCCATGAAGGAGTGTCAATTCTTTTAGCTCTTTCACTTCGTGCCTTAGCGTTGTTGGTCAGTTTAAAATTCGATTTGGTGAGTTTATATTTAATTGCATTTCTTTCAACCAACTCAGCAAATGAAGGCTTCATTTGGAATCTGCCAACCTCGTATTTTGAATATTTGCGTCCGGATTGTACATAGAGAGTACGCATTGCACTGGTTTCCATAATATCCTTCAGGGCTGAATACCTTGTAAGACTAGGAAAAACGACAGCATATGCAAGCTCGGGTGCAATATTTGCCTTGACTAAAGTATCGTAAATCCAGGTATTACGTTCTAGATATTCCACACCGTCATAATACCTGTCGCCAAGTGCTTCCGAAATATCGATTTCTTTAATATCCTTTTGTGCAATGGAATGTATGGGTGAGAGTGTTAGGATAACAATCAGTGCATTCAGAGCTAAAAAGTAGTTAAATTTGAATAAGTCAATTCCCGACAATGGGCAGTTATCCACTAATTTGCTGCTGAATCGCAACAGACAATTAGGGAAAGGAATTGACAACTTACTCATCATGCGATGCAATATATAGGTAAAAGAGCATAGTCTAACATGGCAAAGTGCCTGATTGTTTGAGAATTAGGACTTTACCAGACTACACTTTAATTTGGGATGAAAGATAGTATTTTAAAATAAATAAAACTAATACGTTTAATATCTTTGCAAAAAAGTTGAATAATGAATAAAGGACCGATTTCTCAATTTATTGAGCATCACTACAGGCACTTCAATGCAGCAGCCTTAATAGATGCGTCAAAAGCCTATGAAGCACATCTTCAGGAAGGCGGAAAAATGATGATTACCCTGGCAGGTGCTATGAGCACAGCCGAATTAGGCATATCGCTTGCCGAAATGATCAGGCAGGATAAAGTGCAGATCATCTCATGCACGGGGGCTAATCTCGAAGAAGACATTATGAACCTGGTTGCCCACACTCACTATAAAAGAGTGCCGAACTACCGTGATCTGACTCCTCAGGATGAATTTGAACTTGTGTCCAAAGGAATGAACAGGGTTACTGATACTTGTATTCCTGAAGAAGAAGCATTCAGGAAAATTCAGCACCATATTGAAAAAATCTGGAAGGATGCCCAGGCTAAGGGCGAAAGATGGTTCCCACACGAATACATGTATAAGCTATTGCTAAGCAAAGTGATGGAAGCTGACTATGAGATTGACCCTAAACACTCATGGATGCTTGCTGCAGCTGAAAAGAACCTGCCAATCATAGTTCCCGGATGGGAAGACAGTACCATGGGAAATATTTTCGCTTCTTACTGTATCAAAGGTGAGCTTAACCCTTCGACTATGAAGACCGGAATTGAGTACATGGTCTGGCTAGCCGACTGGTACAGGAAGAATTCATCAGGTAAAGGTGTTGGTTTCTTCCAGATCGGTGGTGGTATTGCCGGTGATTTCCCCATCTGCGTAGTTCCAATGATGTATCAGGACCTGGAATGGCACGATGTACCGTTCTGGTCATACTTCTGTCAGATAAGCGATTCAACTACTTCATATGGAAGCTACTCAGGTGCTGTTCCTAACGAGAAAATTACATGGGGGAAATTAGACATTGATACACCTAAATTCATCGTTGAAAGTGATGCAACAATAGTTGCTCCTTTGATGTTTGCATGGGTACTTGGATGGTAACACCCTCTGGATTAGACTGCCGGTTACAATACAGGTAGTAGATTCAAAAGAAAAAGGAGGCTGATTCGGTTTCACGGATCAGCCTCCTTTTTTTATGACTTTTCAATGTACATGCCTTCCCACATTTCACTCATGCAAACTATATCACATTTCATTATGGTGCAGAAGCAAGATATACCTCGTCACATAATTTTAGACAAACAAAACCGGACCCATCTCACCACGTGTAAGAGTATCAAATATTAAATCAGACAATATAAAATTCGCAGTTCTTTTGAAATTATTTGATTAGCGGGCCGAACTTATAAGTGAGCAGCTGATACACAAGTTTAGCGGCCAGGAAATTTGGTGCTTTATTGTATTTCATCGGGCAAAGTTCAACAACATCAAATCCGACGATATTTGATTTTTGATTTACTTTTTGAAGTATTTCAATCAACTGATACCATCCCATACCACCTGGCTCAGGTGTACCGGTTGAACTCATAATTGAAGGATCAAGCACATCCAGATCGATTGTAATATAAACGTTTTTGCCTAGTTTGTTAAGCAAATCGTACATCCATGTGTTATTACCGGTGTCTAGAATATAATCGGCATAAAATACACGCTCAGGCTTAACATCTGCTCTTTCTTCGTAGCTCATACTTCTGATTCCAACCTGAAGAACGGGTGCCAATTCTGATGCTCTGGCCATAACACACGCATGATTGTACTTACTTCCCTCATATTCCTGACGCATGTCGGCATGGGCATCAAACTGCAGAATAGTGAAATCACCATCCTTATAGTAATCTGCAAATGCTTTAAATGCACCAATACTCACAGAATGCTCTCCTCCAATAATTACAGGAAATTTCTTTTTCTTGAGTAACTGAGTGATTTTAGTTTCAACCTCTTTGGCTAATTTCTCAGGTGATCTACGCTCACGAATAGGATCTGTTGTGTGAATTCCTACTTTATAAACTTCATTGTCAGCCGCAATATCGTATACTTCCATATTGGCTGATGCTTCAATGAGAGCTTCCGGTCCTTTGTCAGCACCTTTAATCCAAGTGCTGGTTCCGTCGTAAGGTACAGGAACAATTACAATTTTCGAATTCTCAAACTTAGTGTACTGTTCAGGAAGACCCCCGAAATTCTTGTATTTCATAATTACCCGCTTTAGTGAATAATCAAATTTAGCTTATAAAATAAGCTACCCCGAATTGTCATGCTAAATTAAACGTTTAGTCTAATAAATTCAATAACCTAATATTCTTAACATTGATTTGTGAGTTTGCTCTTTTGCGAAGAGTTTGGTTGTATATTCACCCTCCTCATCAAGATCAATGATAATATGCTTAGGAGCAGGAATTAAACAATGCTGAATGCCTCCATAACCTCCGATGGATTCCTGGTAAGCACCTGTATGAAATAAACCGATATATAGGGGATCTTCGTTATCAAGTTTCGGAAGAAAGATTGCATTGGCATGAGCTTCTGCATTATAATAATCCTCACTGTCGCATGTGAGTCCACCAAGGAACACCCTCTCATATTCTGAATCCCACTTATTGATTGCAAGCAGGATAAATCTCTGATTCAGTGCCCAAGTATCAGGAAGTGTTGTCATGAACGATGAATCAATCATATTCCATAACTCACGGTCATTCTGCTGTTTCTGGTCGATGATTGAATACAGGGTAGCACCACTCTCGCCAACAGTGTAGGATCCGAATTCAGTAAAAATGTCAGGTTCAACTGTATTATTCCGCTGGCAAATAATTTTTACCTGCGAGATAATCTCTTCTGCCATATACTCATAATCATAATCAAATGATAGTGAGTTCTTGATCGGAAAACCACCACCTATGTTGAGTGAATCCAGTTCAGGACAAATACTTTTCAATTGACAGTACAGATTAACACACTTGGATAGTTCATTCCAGTAATACGCAGAATCTTTAATACCGGTATTAATAAAGAAGTGAAGCATCTTTAACTGGAACTTCGGATTATTCTTTATTTTTTCTTCGTAATAAGGAATAATATCATTGTAACGAATGCCAAGTCGTGATGTATAGAACTCAAACTTTGGTTCTTCTTCCGACGCAATACGCATTCCTATCTTACATTTCTTCGTAATGTTCCTGTCGAGTTGATCTAACTCAAACTTATTATCAAGAATGGGTATAGTATTTTCAAAACCTTCGTTTATGAGGTTTGCAATATTCTCAATGTATTGCGGACGCTTAAATCCATTACAAATAATAA
Organism: Bacteroidota bacterium; assembly: GCA_023441805.1. Classification (GTDB taxonomy): domain Bacteria; phylum Bacteroidota; class Bacteroidia; order Bacteroidales; family Lentimicrobiaceae; genus Lentimicrobium. Next base: position 29,503 of record JAEZNO010000003.1, on the reverse strand, counting down.
AACTCTCCTTATTAAGCAATCCCTGTTCGTAAAGAGTTTCAAGCAGAAAAATATCGAAAGCTGATGATGTTTCAATGTGAACATCATTCTTAAGTACTTCTTCCAAAACAAAAGAGAAGTGTGAACTCTTAGTGCAATAGCAATAGTGATAATCTCCCTGATAATCAGCCTTTGCCATGGCAACATTAAACATCTTCTTAGCCTTTTGAATCTGTTGCGATATTTTAGGTAAATAAGTGATCTTTAATGGAGTACCATATTGTTTAATTATATCCATCAAAGGGATATCATGAAAGTTAAGTTCATTATCCTCAACATGAAATTCATCTTGTGGAAAATCGAAAGTCTGTTCAATTAGATCACTATACTTATTTTTCATTTCAATGAAGTAGGGTTTAAAAATTATAAACTGCAAAAATACTATAACATTAACCTTTATCAGAAATTGTTCCAAAATTATTTTTAAGTGAGTTACTTTACCAAATTTTTCCTGATCCGATTAAGTTAGATTATCTTACTTTATAAAATTATTCACAGGTTTGTCTATTTGAAACTGACATTCCAGAGATAATTTAAGATGATTGACAACATATCAGGAATCTAACTCCCAGGCATTAGAATCCTCAAATGATAATGAATGTGAAGTGACAGGAGCCAATAAGTTTAAATTTCAGAACAGATGATACAGATACGATTGATGATTTTACTCGTACTTTAAGGCTTCCAATGGATTTGAATTAGCAGTCTTTCCTGCTTTGAAAATAATTGTAATAAATGCTATCAGTAGGGCAATTGTTAGTGAGGCTGCAATGTTTCCAATGCTAATCTCAACTCTGTATGGATAGGCATCAAGAAAACGTTTAATAAAGATTACAGATACAGGAATAGCAATTATTCCGGCCAGCCCTACAAGGAAAATGTATTCCTTTATCAGGTTTATTACTATAACGTATACAGGACTTCCCAGAACCTTTTTAATTCCAATAATTTTAGTTTTTTGTTCAATGAGCAGGGATGTCAAACCAAACAGCCCTATTGCCGATAAGAACATGCTAATAATAGCAAAATAGACAAACAGAGTCCGTATCTTGAGGTCCGCTTTATATCCGTCCTTCAAATATTCAACTGAGGAAACCGACAGGTAGGGTGTATTTGGATAGATTTCCTTCCACTTTGTTTCAATGAAATCTTCCACTTTCTGTCTCTCCATCTGCCCTGCATATTTAATTGTAACCCCTCTGAATTCATTTGGAATATAGAAATAAGCAGCAGGTTCAATGAGAGATTTAAGTGTGTAATAATGGTAATCTTTGATTACTCCTATGACCTTTGGTTTAATCAAAGAATCTTCATCAAGCGACCTAATACTTTTCCCTTCAATATTATCCCACCCGAGTTTACGCATTGCAGCTTCGTTAAGTATCACTGCCTCGGTGCTGTCGGTTGGAATCCTGGAGTCGAAATTACGACCTTCGATAAAGTCAATGCCCATTGCCGGGAAGAAGCTGTCGTCCACAAAACCATATCTTACCGCTAATCTTGTATTGGGTGAATCATCAATAAAGATTGGCCCCTGCGAGCCACTTACACCATTAAGGAAAGATGATCCCGAAACACTGCTTATTGCAGGATTTTCGAGTAGTATCTGTTTAAAAACATCCAACTTCTTATAATCTTCCTGTCCAAAAAACAGGAACAATGTATTATCGTATTTTATCCCAATATCCTTTTTCTGAATATACTTTATCTGATCATTGATCATCATAATTGAGAAAATCAAACCTATGCTGATAGCAAACTGAAATACAATAAGTATTTTACTTAAGAATCCTGATCTCCCTGTAGCAGTAATACCGGCTTTCAATACAGTAATCGGCTGATATCTGGATAAATAAAATGCAGGATAAGACCCTGATATCAGACTTATGATGATCAATAGAACAACTAAGCCAATATTGAAGAAAGGATGTGTAAAGTCAATCTTAAAGCTGGTACTGAGTACTTTATTAATCTCCGGTAACATTAATTCGAGCAATCCTATTGCAAAGACTATGGCAATGAGGGTTACAATAAACGATTCACTGATAAACCTGTAAACGAGGCTCCCTCTGTCGGCACCCAGAACTTTACGCATACCAACTTCACGTGCCTGTTTTACGGAACGTGCAAGCGATATATTAATATAGTTGATACAGGCTATTAGAAGGGTAAGAATAGCCACAACGGCAAAAATGAGTACTGTCTTTGAGTCACCGACTGCAGCCACCATTTGGAACTTAATGTGCTGCGATTTCAGATAAATATCATTTAACGGTTGCAGATATAATTCCAGGTATTCCCATCCATCATTCTGAGTAAAGATTTTCTCCTCAACGAATTTGGGAAGCGCTTTCTCAATAGTCTCCTCACTTGCCGGGTCGTCAAGCAATAAATAGGTAACAAACGAATTAGCCCCCCAGTGTTTCATCCATTCGTAATCAGGGTCATTTTCAATGTATGAAATTGGAATCAGCATATTGAAATAAAGATGCGAGTGCTTGCTTTGGTTTTCGATTATTCCATCTACTTTAAAGCTCCTTTCATTAAGCAATAAAATAGAATTCATTGCATTCTCAACCGTAATAAAATACTTCTTTGCAACATCTTCCGAAATGACTATGCTCTGCGGATCCTTAAGTACTTCTTTCGGGTTCCCCTTAATGAACCTGATTGAGAACATGTCAATTATCTCAGGATCAACCATCAGCATGTTATTCTCTCTGAACAACTTGTTACCCGACCTGACAGAGTTGAAATTATACGCAGGTACAATTCTGGCAGCCTCTTTAATTTGGGGAAAGGTATTTTTTAATTCACGGGCCAAAGGCCCCATGGTGATAGCAACATGCTGATTACCGACACCGGGCTCATTTTGTATCTCAACTACCCTGAATAAATTATCACGCTTTTCGATATGCTTATCGAAACCCTTCTCATGAGTCACATACAGCATAATCATCAGATATGCGGCAATGCCTACTGATAAACCCATAAGATTTATCAGCAGGTAGGTTTTCCGACGCAGTAAACTTCTGAGTGATGAATTAAGGTAGCTAATGACTAACATTATTTAATCCTGTAAAGAGATTTTAGAAGCACTAGCCCGTATATTTTCATTTACAATCTGACCATCAAATAAACGAATAATTCTCTGACTATACTCAGCGTCATGCTGTGAATGGGTTACCATTATTATTGTCGTACCATTTTGATTAAGAGTGGCTAAAAGGTTCATTACTTCTTCACCGTGAGCTGAGTCAAGATTTCCGGTAGGCTCATCAGCCAGTATGAGATGCGGATTTGCAACAACAGCTCTGGCAACAGCAACACGTTGCTGCTGACCACCTGACAATTGAAGCGGGAAGTGCTTACGCCTGTGCATGATCTGCATTTGTTCAAGTGTGGCCTCAACTCGTTTCTTCCTTTCAGATGAAGTCATTCCAAGATAAATGAGGGGTAGTTCAACATTCTCATAAACATTAAGCTCATCTATCAGATTGAAGTTCTGAAAAACAAAACCAATATTCTTCTTCCTAAGATTAGCCCTCATCTTTTCAGTGAATTTTGATACTTCCTGTCCCATGAAGTAATAATCACCGCTACTCGGATTATCAAGTAGTCCAAGTATATTTAACAATGTGGACTTTCCGCATCCGGAAGGTCCCATAATGGCAACAAACTCACCTGTCTGAATCTGAAATGATACATTATTCAGGGCAGTAGTTTCAACTTCATCCGTCCTGAAGATCTTCGTCAGATTAGAAGTTTTTAGCATCGTTGTATTCATCATTATGAGTTTAAAGGTTATCTGAATATTAGTTTTTCTTTATTTCCGAACGATTCGTAGGATGAAACTATAACTTTTTCACCCGGATTTAAGCCTTCAAGCACTTCGTATGAGTAAATATTTTGCCTGCCTATTTTTATGTCTCTCTTTTGAGCATATGTTCCGTCAGGATCAACTACATAAATCCAATTACCACCGGTTTCCTGATAAAAACCTCCACGGCGAATTGTAATTGCATCGGTTTCACCCGAGAACTTCACCCTAAGCTGCAGAGTTTGTCCTCTCTTAATGTTCTCAGGTTCCTTGTCTTTGAAAACCAGATCAATCTGAAATGAGCCATTGGTGACATTAGTATATATCTTGTTTACGACAAGATAATAAGTTTCCCCTCCCAGATTTACTTCTGCTTCCTGGCCGTTGAAGATTCTTGAAATGTAACGCTCATCAACATTGGCTCTAACTTTAAATCCTCCCGGTATATCAATTTGTCCAAGATGCTCCCCGGCATTCTTGGTTTCCCCGATTTCAACATTAAAGGATGACAACTTTCCATCGCCTGGCGATTTTATTGTCATGTTATCCATATTTCGTTTTAGCAGCGACAAATTATTCTGCATACGCTCCATTGAGGAAGTGATCTGCTGACTTTGTCTGACACCGGAAATTGAGTCAAGTGTTTTAAGCTTTAGGGTCAACTCTAACTGACTAAGTGCGTGTGTATAATCACGTTCAGCATCTTCATATTCCTTTGCCGGGATTAACTGATCCAGGTAAAACGACTTCTTACGGCTGAAGTCAGTCTTTAGTCTGTCTATTTGATATCTTAACTCAGTAATTTCTTTTTGACGGGTATACTTAAGCTGTTCAATATTAATAAGTGTATTAGCCAGATTATTGATAGCATCATACATACGGGTCTCCTGGTCCATGTAGCTCAACTCCATGTTGGTATTTGAGAGTTTCAGGATAGGGTCACCCTTTTTTAAGATAGCACCGTCTTCAACATAAATTTCATCAACAACCCCGCCCTGAACTGCATCAATATAAAAAGTATTGCGTGGCAACAAGACTCCGTCAACCGGGATGAATTCCTGAAATTTCCCGGCACTAACCTCGGCAATTGTGATTTGATCTTTCTGTATATATAGTTTGCTTCTGTTATCTCTAATGAAAAACATCCAGAGTAATAGCAAAGCAAATGCCACCACCCCGGCTGTGGTAAGGATCTTACCGGTAGTCCAGGTCTTCTTTTCAATAGCCCGATCCATTTTTAACTATTTTTAGCAAATAAAGTTTAAAGCCAAATACTGTGCCATAAAATCCAAATCGTTGGCCGACAAAGCATTGCTGATAATTACCAATTATTTTGTTTAACAAATACCGTACGTGCATGAAACATTGATGTTCGCTTTCGAACATAAAATCGTATATTAGCAGTCCGTTATTTAAGAAACGGGTTAACAAAGTACTTAAAATTTTAAATCGGATGAGTAAGATTGATGCTAAAATCCTGATAATCGATGATGACACTGATGTACTACTTGCTGCCAAACTATTTCTAAAGCAGCATTTTACAGTGATTCACACCGAAAAAAATCCTGAAAATATTCCTTCATTGATGAAAAATGAGAATTATGATCTTATTCTTCTCGATATGAATTTTTCACGTGATGCCACCAGCGGGAAGGAAGGATTTCACTGGTTAAATAAGATCATTGAAATTGATCCTTTGGCTGTTGTAATATTCATTACCGGATATGGTGATATTGAGCTTGCAGTGCAGGGAATAAAAGAAGGAGCTACCAATTTTATCCTGAAACCATGGGATAATAAGAAACTGCTTGCTACCATTACGGCCAATCTGAAAGTGCGGCAATCAAATGAAATAATCGACGATTTACGAAGTAAACAGAAAGTGCTCATTGCCGATCAGGATATCGGATACACCAACCTGATTGGGCAGTCGCCATCAATGCAGAAAGTAATGGCAACCGTTGATAAAGTCGCCAAAACCGAAGCTAACGTATTAATATTAGGTGAAAATGGCACCGGGAAAGAGCTTATTGCACGTGCCATTCATAAAGCTTCATCACGCAGAAATGAAGTATTTATAAGTGTTGACCTGGGTGCTATCAGTGAGACACTCTTTGAGAGTGAACTCTTTGGGTTTAAGAAAGGGGCATTCACTGATGCAAAAGAAGATCGGGCAGGGCGTTTTGAAGCAGCTAACCGTGGAACTATATTTCTTGATGAAATAGGTAATCTCTCATTTGCCCTTCAATCAAAGCTCCTGAGCGTAATCCAGAACCGTAAAGTTGTACGACTTGGTACCAATCGCGAAATCCCTATTGATGTCAGGCTTATTTGTGCCACCAATATGCCGCTTTACCAAATGGTGAATGAAGGAAAATTCCGTCAGGATCTCCTCTATCGAATCAATACGGTTGAAGTTCACCTTCCACCATTAAGGGACAGAATTGAAGACATACAGTTATTGGTTGAGCATTTTCTCACTATTTACTGTAAAAAGTACAAGATGCCCCTCAAACGCATCAATCCTTCAACAATCAGAAGGCTCGAAAAACATAACTGGCCGGGAAATATACGCGAATTACAACATTCAGTCGAGCGCGCTGTTATCATGAGTGAAAGTAATATTCTGCAACCACAGGATTTCTTCTTATCACAACTTGATGATATTCAAGTCGACGAAACTGATGATATCACCAACCTTGAGGAAAGAGAAAAGCTGCTGATCAGAAAAGTAATTGACAAACACGGAGGTAATATCAGCAAAGCAGCCAGGGAACTTGGACTGACAAGAGCTTCACTTTACAGAAGAATCGAAAAACATGGTCTTTAAGAAGTTCAGAATATGGGTTACGCTACGTATTCTTCTGATAACCCTCAATTTGTTACTGCTGCTGATCCTCATTCAAACAAAACAGCATCCTATAACTTCTTTTATAGCCATTGCTATAGTCTTTGGACAAATTGTAAGCCTGATCTTCTTTGTAGAACGAACTAATAGAAAGCTTACTCATTTCCTTGAAAGTATAAGACATTCAGATTTTAGTACCTCTTTTAGCGACCGAACACTGGGAGGCTCCTTTGAAGGTCTAAACAGAGCATTCAATGAAGTAATTGCCGAATTCCGAAAGAACAGAGCTGAAAAAGAAGAACACTATAACTATCTGCTTACCGTGGTTCAGCACGTTAATATAGGAATACTGGCCTTTAAAAAAGATGGCAAAGTCGACATATTTAATAATGCCATCAAGAGACTTCTTAAGATAAACAACATCCAGTATATTCAGGAGCTGAGCGAAATAAAGCATGACTTACCCGAACTGCTCCTAAACATGAGTGCCGGTGATCGCGAACTGGTTAAGATTGTAATTGACGATAACCTCATGCAGTTAGCAATCTATGCTACTGAATTCCGCATGAGGGGCGAAGAATTTGTACTTGTGTCATTGCAAAACATTAGCAATGAACTTGATGAAAAAGAAATTGAATCATGGCAGAATCTCATCAGGGTACTGACTCATGAAATCATGAACTCGATAACGCCAATTTCTTCATTGGCATCGACAGTTGAGGATATAATGTTTGAAGCTGACAGACACGACAATACGGTTCAATTAAAACAACTTGATGAAGAAGATGTGACTAACGTCAACGAGGCCATCGTTACAATCCGCAACAGAAGCCAGGGGTTATTGACATTTGTTGAGAATTATCGGAATCTCACCCGAATTCCCAGGCCCAATTTCAGACATTTCCCTGTTGCCGAATTATTTGAGCGGGCACACATTTTACTAAAGCCTAAGATGGATAAATTTGGAATTACCTGCACTCCGCATATCTTACCCGATGACTTGATGATTACAGCCGATCCTGACCTTATCGATCAGGTGTTCATTAACCTGCTGCTTAATGCAATTGATGCGGTAAAAGATACTCCCGATCCACAGATAGAGGTTGTTGCAGCCCTCAGCATTGGCGATAAAGTAACAATTGATTTTGCTGATAACGGTACAGGTATCAAACCCGATATACTCGATAAAATATTCATGCCTTTCTTTACATCAAAAAAAGAAGGATCAGGTATCGGATTGAGTCTGTCACGACAAATCATGCATCTGCATAAAGGTTCAATCACTGTAAAATCAAAGCCTGGGGAAGGGTCAGTATTTAGGTTAAATTTCTAAAAATAATAATAAGTTACCTCAGTCAGATGTTTACTTAATTGTTAAAAACTTACCATTAAATCTATCCCTTAATCAAGAAACAATTAATCCTAATGACTATTATTCACAAATATTCTTACCCGGTACTGATTGCAGCATCACTATTAGTTATGGCAGCATGTAATTCAAGTGTCAAGCCTGAAAAGAAACAAAACGATAATAAAGTAGTCAAAACTGTCAATGTACCTGTATTTAATGCAGATTCAGCATACTATTTCATTCAAAAGCAGTTATCATTTGGTCCGAGGGTTCCAAATACAAAGGCTCATCGTGACTGTGGGGATTGGTTGGCAGCAACATTAAGGCAGTATAATGCAGAAGTCACAGAGCAAAGAACCAAGCTCAGGGCATTTGATGGCACTATGCTTGATGCACGTAATATAATTGGTAGCTTTAACCCTGAAACACGATCAAGGATAATGCTATGTTCCCATTGGGATTCAAGGCCTTGGGCTGATCATGATCCTGATATCGCTAACAGGAAGAAACCTGTACCGGCTGCAAATGACGGGGCAAGTGGCGTTGGTGTACTCCTTGAGCTTGCAAGAGTGCTTAGTAGTGAAAATCCCGGAGTGGGTGTTGATATTATTTTCTTTGATGCTGAAGATTACGGTGAACCACAGGATTACAGAGGTTCATACCAGGATGCCTGGGCTCTTGGATCTCAATACTGGTCCCGAAATCCTCATACTCCCGGCTATAGTGCCCGTTTTGGAATACTGCTCGATATGGTAGGTGCTGATGGTGCCGTCTTTTCACAGGAAGCCTATTCACGTTATTATGCCCCCAATATTGTGAGGAAAGTATGGGAGACTGCCGAACGTATTGGATATGGCAATGTTTTTATTAATCGAAATGTCGGCCAGGTAATTGATGACCACCTTTATGTTAATGAGTACCTTAGAATTCCTACTATCGACATCATTGACTATTCCGACGAACGCGATAAAGGCTTTTTTGATTATTGGCACACTATAGGCGATGATATCGACAAGATTAGCAAGCAAACTCTAAAGGCAGTAGGCCAAACAGTTACAACAGTAGTCTTTGAAGCCGGCCAATAATTACAGGAACAACATTACAACAAATCGTTAGCAAGATTAGCCAATTCTGAGCGTTCTCCTTTCTCAAGTCGAACATGAGCATATAAAGCATGATGTTTGATCTTATCAATAAGATATGACAATCCATTACTTTGTGCATCAAGGTACGGTGTATCTATTTGATATATATCACCTGTAAAAATAATCTTAGTGTTTTGTCCGGCACGGGTAATGATAGTCTTTATTTCATGAGGTGTCAAATTTTGAGCTTCATCAACAATAAAGCAAACATTCGAAATACTCCTGCCGCGTATGTATGCTAAAGGCTGTACAACCAGTTTCTCATTTTCGAGTGAATCAGTGATACTCTTATACTCTTTATCCTTCTCATTGTATTGGCTCTGGATAAACTTAAGATTATCATGCAAAGGCTCCATATATGGATTGATTTTCGATTTAATGTCACCCGGCAAGTAGCCAATATCTTTATTGCTCAATGGAACTATCGGTCTGGCAAGAAACACCTGTTTAAAGTTTCTTTTTTGTTCAAGAGCAGCAGCAAGTGCAATGAGAGTCTTTCCTGTTCCTGCTACTCCCTGTAATGTTACCAGCTTCACATCCGGATTCAGAATTGCATGCATAGCGAAAACCTGCTCAGCATTTCGAGGCACTATTCTGAATGCTGTTCGTTTCTCTATTCTCTCCACTTTTTCAGTCACCGGATTAAAAAATGCAAGTGCTGAAGTATTGGTATTTCTCAGAATAAAGTAATGATTTGGTGTAGGATTCTTAATTCCTATTTCCTTAGGTTTACATTCGCCATCCTTATATAGCCTGTCGATCACTTCACTCGAAAGCCCTGTAATTGTAGAGATACCGGTGTAAAGTCCTTCAACATTCTTTATCTTACCGGTAAGATAATCTTCCGCATTAATATTCAAAGACTTGGCCTTTAGTCTGAGGTTTATATCCTTACTAACAAGGATAACCTTGCGGTCAGGATATTCTTGTGACAATGAAAGTGTAGCATTCAGTATTCTGTGGTCAGGCTTGTTATCATCAAAGATTTTACGTGCATCCACATCGCTGCGTTCATTCATTACAACCTTAAAATTACCTCCTTTAGTCCTTTCAAGTGGAATCCAATCGGTTAATGTTGCATGTTCCGACATATGGTCAATGATCCTGATAAACTCACGAGCTTCAAAATTAATGGTATCATTTCCTTTCTTGAAGTTATCAAGTTCTTCAAGCACAGTAATCGGAAGGGCTACATCATTATCGTCAAAAGTTCTGATACAATCATGATTGTATAAAATAACTGAAGTATCCAGAACAAATATTTTCTTTTGTGAAGTAACTGTCTTTAATGATATTTTTGGGGTAAGACTTTTAGCTAATTTTTGATTGTTATCAACTCTGGATTTTCTAACCAGGGAACTGATTTTTTTAAGAGATTTACTCTTTTGTTCAGCCGGCTTTTTACTTTTACGTGGTTCCTTTTCCTGTTTGTTTAGTAATGCTTCGTCTGACTTAGAGTTCTTTTTTGTCTTAGCAAGAGATTTATTGCTTTCTGCCATAGTGGAACTGATTACATTCTTTTCAACTCAATGAACTTATGACCAATCACCTTTCGTTAACTTCCATTCTTTATGATACTGTAAAAATATAATGAAAAAAGTTAAAGTTTTCTTAACTATTCAAAATGATATTAACAATCAAAAGAGAATAACATCAACTACACTCGCCCGAATATCTTCATTAGTGTTTTAAAGAAGTCGTCATACGGATTAAAATAAAAGGGTCGTCATACGAATCGAATGAGCGACCCTTTGTTCAGATGTTCTTGATTACTAATATATAATCCGTCTTGACAGGGAGAGCAATTATTTCTCTTTTCCGCCCATCATCAATAAATTATCAACATTTATTTCAGTCATATAGTGATTATTCCCTTGCTTATCGTCCCATTTGCGATAAGTGATTTTTCCTTCTACTGCAATTTCCTTTCCCTTAGTAAGGTATTTTTCACATGTATCACACAATGCACCCCAAACGACCAGATTATGCCATTGAGTATCTTTCATCTTTTCTCCATCCTTCACATACTGATCGCTTGTGGCAAGCAGCATACGCACTACTTTTCGATTTCCGCTAATGGTTCTTACAACAGGTTCTGCGCCCAATCTTCCGATCAAAATAACTCTGTTTCTTAAACTGATCATGACTCTTATTTTTTTGATTTATTTAAATATTTTAATACTGTAGTCGATTTATGCTTAATTAGCCTGCCCGTTAGTGATCATTAAAAGGTCATTAATTGTAATTTGTGTATTTAACCGGTTTACTCCTTCTTTATCAGTAAAGCTGGAATAAGCAATTCGACCTTCAACTGCAATTTCACCACCTTTCTGTAGATACTTACCGCAAATCTCTGCAAGTTTACCCCAGGCAACCAACTGATGCCATTGTGTCCTGACTGCTTTTCTGCCTTTTTCCATTGTTGCTTCATTTGTTGCCAATGACATCTTTGCCATTACCTTTCCATCCTCAAAAGTCTTCATTTCCGGATCTGCTCCAAGAAAACCAATTAATTGAACTCTGTTGTTTAAAGCTTTCATCACTTTTCGTTTTTGTGCCTTACGGCGTTCAAATTAAACCTTACTTTACTTATGCCAAACTTGACTGTGTTTGAACGATGAAGCAAAAGTACAATGGTGATTTTAGGATAGCCGTATATTAACCATTTACAGTCGAATGTAGCCGTTTGTAAACGTTTGCAAATGGATCACCACACCCTCATCGTAGAGATGTAGCATGCTACGTCTCTACAATGTTTGACTTTTGAATTTTGCCTTTTGCCATTATCCCGAAACTTCGGGATTGCCTTTTGCCTTCTATTTTGTATCTTTGAATCAAACAGAACAATATGAAAGTGATCATTACAGGTGCCACAGGCATGGTTGGAGAAGGTGTTATGATGGAATGCATCAGTAATCCTGAAGTTGAATCCATACTACTGCTTGCTCGTCGTCCTACCGGGGTGACTAATTCGAAAGTCAATGAAATTGTAATACCTGATCTTTTTAATATTAAAGCTGTGGAAGACAAACTGGAAGGTTATGATGCTTGTTTTTTCTGCCTGGGTGTTTCTTCAGTCGGCATGAAAGAGGATGCTTACACAAAGGTTACTTATGATCTGACTATATACATTGCAGAGAAACTGTCGTCGATCAATCACGGTATGGTTTTTTGTTATGTATCCGGTGCCGGGACTGACAGCACTGAAAAGGGCAGGCTCATGTGGGCAAGAATTAAAGGAAAGACTGAAAATGATCTCAGGAAGCTTCCTTTCAAAGCATCATATGGATTTCGTCCGGGATTCCTGATTCCGAGCCCCGGAGCAAAAAATGTCCTGTCAATGTATAGATATTTTAGTTGGCTTGTTCCGGTCTTTAAACTTTTTGCACCTCAATGGATTTGTTCACTAAGCGAATTAGGCAAGGCAATGATCCATGTAACAAAACGAGATTATCCAATAAATATACTTGGGGTAAAAGATATTAAGATGGCAGCAGCGGGAATTCCTTAAGTTGTTGTGTGGCATTCAATTTGAACAATCCGGAATTTCCGGATAGTTTAATTTTTATTGAACAATCTTGAACAACATTGAACAACCTTTGAACTATTTGTACCTTGTTGTCCAAAACCAACTCCCATATTATTTCCATTTTGCATCTCACATGATTGCGGTTCCAGATCGTTTCACCATCTGAATAAAATTGAAGGTTGCCATTTGAATCTGCAATACTTGAACATGTTCCCATATAACTGCCGTTCATTCCATCAGTTAATGGAGTATGCGGGCTGCCGGAATTAAAATCAAGTCCAACAAAAGTAGGAAAGTACCAAATATTGGCCTCTTTGCCTTGGCGGATAAGAGAAGGGGGTGAGAATTAGAAATAGAATGGTATGAAAGAAGCAAGAAAAACTCTTATCTCCGGCTTTCTTGTCAATTTCACTTGCTATCGAGTTGACTGGTATTTGCAAATTTGCACAGACCACTTTTTATCCATTATCCGTTTTAATTTATTTTAAAAGCTTCCTGTTATTAGCATCCTGCAATATCTTCATTTGTTGAATTGCGATTTGATTCAATTTGATGAGTCTTTCTTTTTGAGATACCTTATCGTTTATAAATACCGCATTTAAATTTTCTAAGTTTGACAGGCAAATAAGCTCGTTAATTGAAGCGTGGTCTCTGATGTTGCCTTTTAAAAGAGGATTTAGTTCTTTCCATTCCTTCGCAGTTATACCAAACAAGGAAACATTTAAGACATCAGCTTCGTTAGCATAGGTATTTGATGCTTGCTTACGTGAGATTTTCTTAGGAATCAGGTTCTCCTTAATAGCATCTGTGTGGATGTGGTAATTAACTTTCGCCAATTCTCTTTTGGCAGTCCAGCCAAGTTGTGCTTGTTCAACTTCTTTTAACCTCTGGAATTCTTTAATAAGATATATCTTAAAAGTCGCACTTATTGCTGAACCAAATTCAAATGCAATATCCTTATGTGCAAAGGTTCCTCCATACTTCCCTTTTCTAACGAACATTCCAACTGCACCAGTGCGCTCTATCCATTCTGAAACACTCAGAACAAAACTTGGTAAACCGGCTTGTGTTTTAAAGTGGTCAAATTCGACCACTTTAAAATGTGGATTATTGATCTGTTCCCATGTGCCAAGATATTCTAAAGTATATCTGTTCCTGATCCAATTTTTGATTATATCAGCAGCCCGGGATTCACTTTCCTTAGCATTGGCCATATCGGTCAAGGAAATATAATCCATTGGTTAACCTCAACGATGCTGATTTCTGTATCTTGAACGATAATTTTTTCCATAGATTTAAATTATTTTTTCATTTTCATGATTGAATTTAATCACCTTATTTTTGATGGTCGCAATTTGCGTTCTTATTTCATGTTAAAAATTCAGGATTGCTATGTGCAATTTCTGCACTTACCACTTTTCATCCTTCAGGCTATTATATTGCATTGAACAACCTTTGAACAACCTTTGAACTATTTAATAACCGCCACACTCCCCTTCAACCCATAAACCTTCCCCATCATATTCGAATATGAAATCATCCAGGTATATACCCCCGGACCGGCATTCTCCCCATCCCACCCTTTGCCGGGATTGTTGGTTTCAAATATTCTTTGGCCCCATCTGTTGTTGCCGTTCCCACGGTGGTGCCATCTGGCGTTATCCAGGTGTATTCAACCGGCTCGGCACCTCCGGTTACCTGTGGAATTAAGGTGATGCTGCCTTTTTCACATATTTGTTGTTCACGGTCTATGTCAATCTCCGGCAATTCGTGCACATTGATAATGCCTGGCTGAAAATACGGGAATATGGATTCACCATATTGGTTAAGGAAATAAGTCACTGAACTAAGGGTATCCCATTCCACATTGGCAATCCCGTACTGGATGGTTTCAAAGATCATCGTTCCAATCAAGAGGGTGTCGGTGCTTGTAACTGGGTCTATGCCATGCCATGAAAGTTCAATTCGTGCCGGGGTGGTGAAAAGCTGTGCCGTTATGCCCGGGAATGTTACCTCATTTGCATTGAAGTTGGTGCATTTGAGTATATTGTTGTTAAAGTAAAGGGTTGCCTTAATGTCAGTCAATTTGTTGACTGCTGTTATCCGTATATCAGAGTTTGCCGGTTTATACAAGCACTTGCGATCATCCTTTGCAAGTGCCGCCAGAAATGTTCCCTGGTGAAGGTCAACCACAATGGTATCACTTGTTACGCATCCAAAGGCATCAGTCACAATAACATAGTATTCAGCAGCCGCCAGATTTGTGAATGTATTGCCCGTCTGTGGCAGTCCACCCTCTAGCTGGTAAGTGAGGTTGTAATTGGAGGAGAGCACTGTAATGGTGCCATTTGAACTTGTGCCGCTTGCAGGAGTGGAAAAGCAGTTGATTGTGGGCGGACCTACATTGGTAAGTTCAACTGTTACCACATTACTGATACATCCGGACTGGTCTTTAATGGTGACATAGTAAGTATCAGCCGGAAGTCCGGTAATTTCACCTGTCAGGGGGAAATAATCAACTCCGTTCAGGCTGTATTGATAATCGGTGACATTGCCTGTTTCAGGAGTGATGGTAATACTACCGATGTTTCTGTCGCAATGGTCGTCTTCATGGTCAACCATTGCAGCGGGGGCATTTTCATCTGCAATTAAATAAGGGCCAAACCGCTGTGTGCAGCCACTTCCAAATGTAACCTCCGCAAAATAACTGCCTGCAGGCACATTATTCAAGTCATTACCTGTAGCAACTATATTGTCCCAGGCATCAAACCAACTGACAGACGTTAAGTCAGTTCCACTGAAAACAACCCCTTCTATGGCACCATTGCTCAATCCGCAGGAGTGATCAATCCTCCACTGGCTGTTGCCGGATCATATATTGAAACATTGATGGTATCTCTGCCAATGCAGCCGTGATTATTAACTTTCACATAATATGTGCCTGTATCAGTAACAATATATAAGCTGTCACCGGGTATTTGGCTTCCATTCCAGAAATACTGTCCAATAGGACCGCCATTGAGGGACAGACTGAAAGGACTGTCTGGGCAGAAAAGAGTATCAGAACCTAAGTCAGGTGCCGGCACTGCATAAATTACCACCGTATCTTTTACAAATCTTTCCTGAACACCCGACCAGACAGTTAATAATGGATAATAAGTGCCGGGGGCCGAGAAGGTATATTGCGGACTGAAAAGCGTTGAAGTATCATCAGGGTAGTTGCCCCAGTCATTAAATTTCCACCTAACCGAATCAATCCCATGGGTATTTACAATAGTGAATTGAGTCGGTTTGCCGAAACAGTGAGAGTTGTAATTGTACTCAGGGTCATTAAGATAGGACTGTATAAAAGTAGGCAAGCGGCTATTGCTTTTTCCACCCATTAGATTTACTCCATACAAATCAAATTCACAACCTGCACCTAAAATATTGGGTTTATTGATAACACTCAAATAACCTACCATTTAAGGACTATAATATATTTTACCATCAGGAGCAAGTTGTAAACTTCCATAATTATTATGTTGATAGATACTCAAAAATCATGGTTCTTATTCCAAACATATCTCCCATCTGTGTAAAACTGTAAATTGCCAAGTGAATCTGAAATTGAGGCAGTACCTTGAGAGGTCCAAGTGCTCATTTCGCTATCTGTAAGTGCAACCGGAGGGCTACCCTGGTTGAAAGTAATAGCGGCTTTATATCCAAAATACCAGTTATTTGCCTCTTTACCCTGGGCAGATAGAAGAAGGGGGGTGAGGAATAGAATAACAATGACTAAACCCTTTACAGCGTTGCTGTTTTTCCGCATAATAAATTGTAGATTGACATGGTAACAGGAGAATAGTTTTTTCATTTTATGTCAGGATAAGACTTAATAGAAAGCGTCACTCTAAATATAAAAAATCCCACAATACAAATGGTACTTTCAACTATAAGACAAAAAAAATGGGATTTACCCTAAATTCTGTCAAACCTTTCACACACTCGATCCTCCTCGTACCAAAACCCCTCACCCCCTCGATCCTTGCTCTACCGGCTGGCATTAAAACCCCTTGCCCCTCGATCCCGCTCTCCTGTAATTAACAAATTAAATTTCACCAGTTTTTCGCAAAAGTAAATCACCATTACCCTACACGGCGGTCGTGTCCTTGAGTTAGATATGATTCCCGGAGGTGAAAAGTCCCGGCGCTGGATAAAATCACCAACCGCGTGGAAGCCGTTCCGCTTTGATTCGGTATGAGACTATTCTAGTCCAATATTGAAACATTATCTTAACGTTTTTGAGACGTTATCTAAGCGTTCATAAAAACGCTTAGGAAACGCTTAGATAACGCTTAGATAACGCTTAGATATGCGAGATAGTACTGTTATGACAGTGAAAAAACGATCTGCTATTCCACCAAAATGAATCCAAATACTAATCAAATGTGTTTTAATTAGAAAGTTAAATCAGATACAATATGCCTTACAAAAAAGTGAGTGAACTGCCCGACAGCGTAAAAGATAACCTCCCGAAACATGCTCAGGATATTTATAAAGAAGCTTTCAACAATGCCTGGGATGAATATAAAGATCCGGATGATCGTAAAGGGAATGCTTCACGAGAGGCGACTGCACACAAAGTAGCATGGGCTGCCGTAAAAAAAAAGTATGAAAAAGGAAAAGATGATAAATGGCATGAAAAGAAAAATTAAATACTAAAAATTAAGTGAAAAATAAATACTAAATTTGAACTGCTAAACCTAACCGGGTGATGACAACCCGTAAAAACCGATATTATGTCGAAAGGTAAGGAACATCCAAAAAAAGAAGCAAAAAAGGAAGCAACTAAAAGCTTAAAGGAAAAGCGGCTTGAGAAAAAAGAAAAAAAGGCAAAAAGGGAAATGAGTTGAAATTGGCTTTTTGACTGATTAAGCAATTCTCATTTTTTGTCTATCGATTACTCATTGGATTCCCTGATCATGGATAAAGTATGCCTAGACTGTGGCGAGCCTCTAATTGGTCGCGCTGATAAGAAGTTTTGTAACGACCAGTGCAGAAACAACTATAATAACCGACTTAATGGTAATAAGACTGCACTCATTAGAAAAATAAACAATGCATTGCTGAAAAACAGGAGGATATTGGCCGAGCTTAATCCTGACGGTAAAATTACAGTTCATAAAGATAAGCTTTCAGCAAAGGGCTTCAACTTTAAATTCGTTACGCACATTTATACAACTCAGAAAGGCTCAACATACCGATTCGTGTATGAATACGGCTATCTCCCTCTTGAGCATGATATGTATATGTTGGTTATGAGAGATTTGAATCAACTTCCGTAAAAAAGGTAAAAGTCTAATCTAAGGACTTAAGGACAAAAGTTTTGCGACGCTAGCCATGTTATAATGGATTTTAATTGGTAGCCTTGTCCTGCTTCACACATTAATAAACCTCTGTGGGTTCTTACGGAATCCATCTTACACATAATTAATTAAAGGTTTAAATTCCTTAAACGTCGCAGCCCTTCAAAAGCAATGCTTTGAACAAATTGAGTATCTTTGTTACTAATAATCCAAACCTCTTATGTCAGCAACAAAAGGAAAATTGTTCCTGCTTGATGCAATGGCTCTTATTTACAGAGCATATTATGCTCTGAATAAAAATCCAAGAATTACATCAAAGGGACTTAACACTTCGGCAATCCTCGGATTCGCCAATACTCTTTACGAGATTATAAAAAATGAAAAGCCCGACTTAATGGGTGTTGCCTTTGATACACATGCTCCAACGCAAAGGCATGTTGATTATGTTGAATACAAAAGCAAACGTGAAGCTGTTCCTGAAGATATCCTTAAATCAATTCCGTATATAGTCAAGTTGATTGAAGCATTTAATATTCCCATTTTATCGCTCGACGGATACGAGGCTGACGATATTATCGGTACACTGGCTACCCGTGCCGGTAAGGAAGGGTATCAGGTTTTCATGATGACGCCTGATAAGGATTTTGCTCAACTGGTAACTGAAAATGTCTTTATTTATAAACCGGGTAAACCAGGTGAGAAAGCCACGGTTATGGGTGTTCCCGAAGTAGTATCGCGATACTGCATTAAGCGGCCCGAACAGGTTAAAGACCTACTCGGCCTATGGGGTGATTCATCTGACAACATCCCGGGAATACCCGGCGTTGGCGAAATTACTGCACAGAAACTCATCGGACAGTACGACAGTGTTGAGAACCTGGTTGAAAATGCCATGAACATCGATAATGTTAAGATGAGGACCAAGGTTATGGAATTTGGCAAACAGGCTCTCCTCTCCAAACAACTCGCAACTATTCTGCTCGATGTACCTGTTGAATTCAATGTAGAGGAACTTAAACTTAAATCTCCCGATTTCAATAAACTCAAACCTCTATTGGAAGAATTGGAGTTTAAGACGTTTGGTGAACGTGTGCTGCGCGATTTCGAAAAATCAATGAAGCAAGGTCCGGTTCTCACAAATCAACAACCCGAGATGCCTGATTTATTTAGTCAGGTTGCCGGAGGAGAGGTCTCCCTCGAAGGATTGGCTTCAATAATCAACACACCACATAATTATCATCTTGTTGATACACCTGAGAAAAGACAGGAGTTAATCAAAATACTTGAATCGGCCACTAACATCAGTCTCGATACTGAAACAACAGGAAGGGACCCGAATAATGTTGAACTTGTGGGTCTGTCATTTTGCATTAAGCCCGGCGAAGCATGGTACGTTCCTGTTCCTGCAGTATATGGTGAAGCTGTTGATTTAGTTAAGGAGTTCGCTCATATATATAGTGATGAAAGAATAGAAAAGACAGGCCATAATCTTAAATACGATATTGCAGTGCTTTCATGGTATGAAGTCACAATTAAGGGCAGGATGTTCGACACCATGATTGCACACTATCTTATTGAGCCTGAATTGAGGCACAACATGGATTATCTTGCATGTACTTACCTCAGGTATCAGCCTGTCTCCATTGAAACGCTAATTGGCAAAAAAGGCAAAACTCAACTCAGCTTGCGTGATGTACCGCCTTCAGTGATACTGGACTATGCATGTGAAGATACTGACCTCACATTACAGCTCAGGAATCTGTTTGAACCAAAGCTTGAGAAAGACGGGCTAAGGGAACTTTTTTGGGATATTGAAATGCCTCTTGTTCAGGTATTGGCAAGCATGGAATCAGAAGGAGTTAAGGTAGATATTGATGTTTTGAAAGAATATTCTGATGAATTAGCTACCGATATAGCTAAAATTGAACAGAATATCTATTTATTGGCCGGTGAGAAGTTCAACATCGGTTCGCCTAAACAGCTTGGTGAGATTTTGTTTGATAAGATGCGCATTTCTGATAATCCAAAACGAACAAAAACCAAACAACATTCAACTGGAGAAGAGATTTTATTAAAGTTGGCAGGCAAACATTCGATTATACAACAAATACTCGATTACAGGTCGTTAACAAAGCTTAAGTCAACCTACATTGATTCATTGCCTCTGTTAGTAAACCGACGGACGGGACGTATACATACAACCTATAATCAGGCTGTTGCAGCTACCGGCCGATTAAGTTCAAACAATCCCAACCTCCAGAATATACCAATACGTTCAGAACGGGGTAGAGAGATCAGGAAAGCATTTGTACCAAGGAATCAGAAGTTTACACTTATTTCGGCCGACTACTCACAGATTGAATTAAGGATTATTGCCGAGATCAGTGGTGACGAAGCTATGAAAGATGCTTTCAGACAAGGGATAGACATTCATACCGCCACTGCTTCAAGGATATACAACGTTGACCTCAAAGATGTTACCAGAGATATGCGCCGCAATGCCAAGACCGTTAATTTTGGTATTATCTATGGCATTTCAGCTTTCGGACTCTCCGAGAGACTGAACATACCACGTAAAGAAGCAGCAGAGATAATCAGCCAGTATTTCAATCGCTTCAGCGGAATCAGAAATTATATGGACGAGGCTATTCGCAAAGCAAGGACGAACGGGTATGTGGAAACTATAATGAAACGCCGGCGATACCTTCGTGACATAAATTCAGCCAATGCGGTTGTAAGGAGTTTTGCCGAGAGGAATGCTATCAACGCCCCTATACAGGGTTCTTCGGCTGATATGATCAAGATAGCCATGATAAACATTTATAAGGAGTTCACGAAACTTGGCTTACAATCACGTATGATTATGCAGGTTCATGATGAACTTGTATTTGATGTTTTTGAAGATGAAGTTGAAATAGTAAAGCCAATCATCAGAGAAAAGATGATGAATGCAATGAAATTGAGTATCCCGATTGAAGTGGAACTCAGCACTGGGGCCAACTGGCTTGAAGCGCACTAAACATTGTTCAAAGGTTATTCAAAAGTAGTTACATGTTGTTCAATGTTGTTCCCCGAAGTTTCAACGAAATTGATTTCTGTTTCTAACGGTTCCTATATGCCAGATATATAAGATGGCTCAAGACGTTAGTCAGGGTTGTTCATTGTAGTTGTTGGTTAATCAATTTGAATCTGTACGCTACAGGTATATTCTTTTTTGGGTCGTTATAAACTGTATCTACTATGTAGTTTTCACTAATGAATGTATTCCAAACATCGCAATAAACTTTTATACTATCTGTCTTATTGATCAAACGGGGATTGAGTATCTGAAAACCCAGTTCATTGACAGGTTCGAGCTTTGGCAGCTTTTCTTCAGTAAATGGAGCATTGATAATAATTATCTTTTTAGGGTTGGTCGAGAGCATGGTTGGCTGTATATTGTTTGGATTCAACGCCCTGAATGAGGATTCCTTTTGATCAAAATAATAATTATAGAATTTACTTAGCTGACTTACAAATACAATGTTCTTGTCGTGTTTGTTATCATTGATTACTATTTCAGTAATTTGTCTGAAGTTATCCTTGAAGTTTTTAGTATAATACCTGGAAATGAATAAAAGGTTTATAATGTTAGTTAATACAATCACTGTAAGGATCAGATTGAACCATTTATCTTTTAAACCGGAATATCCCGTAAAAACCATCGCCAATACAAAAGGCAATCCTGCAAGTGTACCATGCTTACTGAGCACAGGCTTAAATACGGATATAATGTAAGTTATTATAAATATGGAAATTGCACTATACAAAACCAATAACTGAAATGGGCTTTGTTTTAGTCCGCATTGCCTTAAATGTTTAACTGCTTTCACAATATATAACACCAATCCTGTCAGGATAAAAATAGTTGTAACCGGTTCTTTACCAGTATATTCATATAAATATTCAAAGAAATACCAAATAGGTGGGAGGTCAATAAAATGTTGCCTGTTACCGGTTAAGATTATCATGGGAATCCAGGGCAGGTAAAACAGGATGATCATGCAGAAAGCTTTAATAAAATTTCTAAAGAGGCAAAAATCAATCTGTTTAATCAATAATAGGTGAATTAAGCAAAGACCATGTGCCAGTATAATAAAGAAACCGTAATATTGAGTATATATCGTAACTGTACTTACCAGCACATACAGAAGTAAGTATTGTATTTTATTTTCCCTGAGGTATTTTAAAAATAACAGTGACGAAATTATCACCAAGGCAAATAAGAAGATATACATTCTGATTTCCTGGCTGTATTTGATATGGTAGAAGAAGACAGAGAAAAAGAGTGCCAATAACAATCCGGCGGATTTGACTTTAAGTTGTTTCCCGAACAAATATACCAACCAGATACTGAGACATCCTGTAATAGCTGACAGAAGTCTTCCGCTTAAATCATTAAAAGAGATAAACTGGAAGGTATAATTAAGAAAGAGATAATATAGTGGGGGATGAAAATCTGTTTTAATATCTGTGAATATATCTGAATGAGTTTGATCAGGAGCCGCGATTGTCATTGAATATAATTCATCAAACCACAAACTCTGATAATTTAAATGATAAAATCTCGCAGCAATAGTTAGTATAATTATCAGTAACGGCAACCAATATTGTTTTGTAAAAAGCTTAATATCAGGCATGTGATAGTTTGGTATTATATATTAACACACGAAGTTCTCTAATACATAGATTGCATTTCCCACCAAAATTATTAAAAACTAATATACTGTGATTAGAAAAAATACTACTAAAGCAAAATTAGGTTGAGGATGAGAGTAATTAAGAATGCGTCTAAATATGAAGTACAAATGATTGATAATCAATACATTTAAAAATTATATGCCTAAATATTAAAAAATAAGATATCATTTGTCAAAAATCTTGTTAGATTTACACGATTCAGAACTTAAAGTCAAACAATATGAAAAAGTATTTGTCCCTATTAGCATTTGTATTCTTATTATTAAGCAATAATTTATTTTCCCAATCTTTGGAAAGTTTTATGACTACAATCAGCACCAAACCAAATACTGAGGAAAAGGTTAAATTTTATAGAAATATTATAAGTACTCCAGTTGATGGGTTTATAAGGATTGGAACTTCATCAATTACAAATCCCTTACAACGATTGCATATCATGGGAGGTAGCATATTGCTTTCCAAAGGAGACTTTTCATCCCTGAGTGGTAGCTTGCATGGAAGTATTTATTTCGGTTTACCTGATCAACCAAATCCACGATACGGTATCTGGGGTATTGAATACAACGATTCACAATGTACAGGCGGTTTGAATTTTTGGAAACCCATGACTGACAAATATCCTACAGAAAATTTTCTTTTATTTTTGAGAAATGATGGATTTGTAGGAATAGGTACAGCAACTCCGGAACAGAAACTGCATGTTGAAGGTGGTGCTTATATAAAGGATAATTTACTGTGTAAAGGAACACTCAGTTCTTTAAGCCTAATGACAAATGGTGACAAGAAAATGGTAATAGCCAATGAAACAGGTACTCTTTCGATTACAGACATGCCATCTGGTGATAATTTAGGAAACCATACAGCCACTACACATATCAAGTTAGGAGACTACAGATTGTTCAATGGTAATAGTGTTGAAATTCTACAAAGCACGCAATCAGGATTGTGGTTGGATCGGAATAATAATATGATACTTGAATCCGGTGATAACTCATTTATTCAGTGTCTTTCAGGGTACGGAACTTCATCCAGTATATGGGTTTCCAGTTATGCATCCGGTGGCTATGGGCTGGTGCTGGATGATGGCAATAAATCTGGTGGTATATATTTAGATTTTAATAACCCGCAGCCGATTATGAAGTTCATTAGCAAAAAAGTGGGTATCGGTGCCGATCCTGTTGCTGAAAGTAAATATAACCTGTTTGTAGCCGGAGGCATTGAAACTGAAGAGGTACTTGTAAAACTTAAATCTGAGTGGGCCGACTATGTATTTGCAGAAGGCTACCCTCTGATGAGTATAAAGGAAGTTGAAGATTACATAAAATTGCATGGCACACTCCCAAATGTACCAACAGCTGATGAAGTAAAGAAAGATGGTATTAACCTAGGTGAGATGAATGCTCTGTTATTAAGAAAAATTGAAGAATTGACACTCCATCAAATTGAAATGCAAAAGGAAATCGAAAAACTTAAAAGTGAACAGCGATGAAAACAAACCTTCATATTCTAATAGTATTCGCTCTGGTTATATTGTCAGTTAAAACTTCTTTTGCACAGGTTGATAAAATTAAGTTTGATTATGATTTATGCGGCAACAGAACTGATAAATACCTGAAAACAGAGGTAGAGAAGGCATCTCAGGTAAGCGAATGGTCTGATGAATTGAACGATTCGATCATAAAAGAGGAACTGCCTGTCAGGGTATATCCAAATCCGACACAGGATATTATATATATTGAATCGTCAGACTTCTTATCGACTGGCAGTTTTGAAATACTTATTACTACCAATAATGGAGAAATTAAATATTCCGGTGTGATTATCGATCAAAGGACAACATTTGACCTAAAACATTTTGCACCGGGAGTCTATCTCATAAAATTATTTAACAAGAATAAGAGTATAACTTACAAAATAGTTAAACACTAAGATGAAACATATTTCCATACTCACTTTTAGTTTTATTCTGATTGCAATAATTGGTAATGGCCAAACTCAGGGAGATTATATTTACTTAAACAGCCCGTTGCCTGCAGGTCAACATACATATGAGGCTAGTGAAGAAGTTGGGCTGCAATCGGGTTTCAAAGCTACGGCTCAGCAATCTACCGATTTTTTCCTTGGCAAGATTAATCCGCTATTGGTTGTACCACCAGAAATTGGTGAGTTTGGCGGTCCCTCGTCTGGTGATAACGGAGTTGTGGGAAGTATGGGGGGATCTTTTAGTGTTTCAGAAAATGGCGCAGCTACCTATAATATTCCAATCGAGATTGCTCCTGGCATTAATGGAATGCAACCTCAATTAGCTCTTTCATATAACAGTCAGGCTGGTAATGGTATAATGGGATTTGGTTGGAATTTAACAGGCTTATCTTCAATTACCAGATTGGGAAGCACTATATATCATGATCAAGAAACAAAAGGAGTGGAATTCAATGATAATGATCATTTTGCGCTTGATGGTAATAGGTTATTTTGTGTTGCGGGCACATATGGGCAGAATAACAGCGAATATCGTGCTGAGATGGAAACATTTTCCAAAATTATTGCATATCGTAGTAGTTATAATAGTCCTGAACATTTTAAAGTTTGGACTAAATCAGGTCAGATAATTGAATATGGTAATTCGTCAAATTCCAGAATTGAATTGCCTGGAACGACCGATATAGTTAATGTCTGGTTAATTAATAAGATAAGCGATCGCTTTGGTAATTATATAGAATTTACTTATGATGAAAGCGATTACTATGGCTACTATAAAATTAACAACATTAAGTACACAGGAAATGAGCTTGAAAATATTTTGCCTGCTTGTGAAATTAAATTCAAATACAGGGATGACAGGGATGATAAATTGTTAACTTTCATTGCACCAGGCAAAAAAAATGAGGTCAGGCACTTGCTCACAGACATTGAGATGTATGTTAGCGGAACAAAATTATATTCTTACAAGGTAGAATACCAATTAGGCCTCAGTAGCAGGGTAACTTCTATAAAACGAGTTCAAAGTGATAATACCGAATTAAATCCGGTTGAGTTTGAGTGTTTCTCTCAAGCCAACCTTCAAACAATGAGACAAATACCCATTACAGAAATTGAATATTATTATGAATATAATGGTGAGGGCTTTATCTATGATGGTGAAAAATCCCTAATGAGTGACTTTAATGGTGATGGACGCTTAGATTTTTTAATTGTCTATCGGTTTTGGGATGAAGAGAAATGGAGTGGGTACAGGTTGTATTTAAATGGACAGGATGAACATTATTTTTTAGCATCATACGGGAATTTGGAGAATGATGAATTCCTAAGATTTCTTCCTTGTAATCTTAATGGAGATCAGAAAACAGATGTTTTTTGCATGAATAATGATGGTGGCCTTGAAATTCAACCCTGGGTTTGTAACGGAACTTCTTTTGAAGCAAAACAGACCATCCGCCTTAATGGAACTATTCCATCAGGTTTAGATTTTTTACCCTATAATTTTACTGGCGACCCAAGGAGTGAGCTACTGATAACTTATAAATACAATACTAATCTTTACATGAAGTTGTACTCCTTCGATCTTAATATTACTGCATCTCTTATTGAATCTTATATAAATTGTACAGATGATTGGGAATTCTATTTTGGAAAATCAATGGATTCTGACAGTCATAGTGAATTTGTAAGACTTACCAAGGATGGGATGTATGTTTATGATTTATCCTCAACTGGTACGATGATCAGCAATGTTAGGGCTTTTAATTTTCCAAAAGCAAATTATCAGGTATATTGGGGTGATTATAACGCCGACGGGCTGGATGATATATTATACAGAGATAAGACTACCGGCATTTGGGAAACAAAATTATTTAACGGGAGTGGCTACACACATGTTGATTGTCCTGTGACTTTGAATGTGAATCCCGATACTGAAAGGGTTACCTATTCTATTTTAGATTACAATGGTGATGGGTTAGGCGATATTTTTGAATGTTATCTTGAAAATGAAAATCCAAAAACTTTCAAGAACACATTTTATTATTTCAACGGAAATTCTTTTCAAGGGAGCAGCTACTTTTATGTTACCGGAGTTGATCATGATATAAGGAAAAACCCAATAGAGAAAACAACAGACCTTAATGGGGATGGGATTAACGATCTAATTTTTCAAGCCAATAACGATAATAATGCGGGTCTCGTTTCTTTAATTGAGTATGAAATTTATAAGGAAAATAAATCAAATTTGGTTAGCGCTGTTATTGATGAACTGGATAATAAAATAGAGATTAACTACAAACACCTTACCTATTGTTTTGGTGATGCAGATACTGACCCTGAATATATCAAACAGGAGGATGCTGTATATCCATTTATAGATTTTCAGGGGCCAATACCTGTCGTTACCAACGTTATCACATACGATGGTTTAGGATTTTCTGCCAATAATCAAAAAGAGGTTAAATATACTTATGAAGGTGCGAAAATTCATACTTATGGTAAAGGGTATCTTGGTTTCATGAAAACCACAGTTTCTGATCTGACTTACAATACCAAAACAGAAACGATCAATAATATTATTGATACTCCTGATTGCATTTTTAAACATCCTGCCAGTACCTTGACAAAGATCGAGTTGAGCGGTTCATTAAGAACGCTGAATGAAACCGTTTATGAATATCAGATATTTAATAATAATAATAACTGGGGTAAGAGATTTGTGCCTTATCTGATAAAGACACATACTAAGGTCAAAGATGAAAATGGCAACTACATAAAAACCACCAGAAATGATGTTGTATATGATTATACCGGTCTGCTCTATGGAAATCCCCAAAGCACAACTAGCTATACGGATGAACTAGAATATGATAAGAATGCTGCAACTAACCTGTATAAGTATTATACACGTAAAACTTTCCAGTATAACTATTCCTGGCTTGACAAATGGCTGTTAGGTTTACCTCAGAGAGTTGACATTATAGACTATCTTCGAAATGAACCTTCAACTTCAAATTCTCAGGAATTTGTTTATTATCCGCCATCAGGTCCCTTATTCGCTGCAAATATTCAATTTGTAAAGAATAATACAGGCCACAATCTGGGATCAATAACGGAATTTCAATATAATGGTCTTGGCTTGAAAACAGGCAGTAGAATATCATGTGCAGGCTTTACTCCTGAGATCACTATCCCTGCAGTTGAACCACGGACTGAAAGTTATTACTATAATCCTGATTATGGATACAGATTCATGACCAAAAAAACCAATGCACTTAATCATGTAGCTGAATCAATCATGGATCCGGTAAAAGGCATAATTACCGAATCAAAGGATCCTAACAATTTTATTAACAGTTTCTTTTATGATTCATTTGGAAGGCAATATAAAAGTATTGCATATGATGGTATTCAATCAGCTTCTGTCCTGAGATGGGCAGATGGTCATGAAGATAAGAGTGCAGATGCAAAGTACTATAAATGGACTTGCAGCTCAGGAGGTAGTCCGGAAATCATATTTTTTGACAGGCAGGGCCGGGAGGTCAGAATTGTAACTTACAATCAGGCAGGCCAAAAGGTCTATATAGAGAAAGCATACAATCATAAAGGATATTTAATATCGGAAAGTGAACCACATTTGCCGGGAGAAACAGGATATCTCAAAACAATAACAGAGTATGATGACCTTGGAAGAGTCAAAAAGATAACTGCACCAGGTAATATACTAACTATTTTGAGCTATGGAGTCAGAAGCGAATCAATAACCAATCATCTTGGATTGACTTCAACAAAAAGTTACAACGCACAGGGTTGGTTAAAATCAAGTACCGATACTGATTCTAAAACAGTTAATTTTACACATTACAGTGATGGAAAAGTTAAAACCAGTCAGGTGGGTGATATTACAGGGCCCAAGGTTGAATTTGAATACGATATAAACGGCAATACAACTAAAATTACTGATCCTTCATGGGGGATTATTACAAATTATTATAATCCTTATAATGAACAGTATTATAGTTTAGATGCTAATGAGAAAAAATATACCTTCATACATGATAAGCTCGGGAGATTAATCGAAAAGAAAAACATAAACAACGCTCAGGACATTGTAGCATGGGATTATGATGATACAGGAAGATTGGGCTTACTGATCTCAGAAAATAATTTGACCGGGCATTCTATTGAATACCAATATGGTCAGTTCAACAGGGTAAACTCAATTTCCGAGACAATTGATGGTAATCAATTCTTAACGAAATTTGACTATGACCTGCTTGGAAGAAAGATATCATTGACTTACCCGAATGGTTTGAAAATCAAATATCTATATGATAGTTATACCGGTGAATTAAAACAAGTTAAACGAAGCAGTGACGGCAGTAACATCTGGAAAGCAGTTGCATATAATGAAGCCGGCCAGATAACAAATAGTAAAATAGGGGATTTCACATTGGCTAAAACCTATTTTCCGGAGACTAACTTACTTAAAACCACCTCTTCAACCGGCATACAGTCGTTTGAATATAGTTATGATCAACTGGGGAACATGACAGACAGATATGATTACCTTCACAAAATCAATGATTTAAGTCTTCATGAACATTTCACTTATGATAACAGAAATCAACTTAAAACCATTACTAAAAACGGCGTTCTTCAATGTGAAATGCTCTACGATGGCCTAGGAAGTATTTATT